>JAGAVJ010000003.1 GCA_017942005.1 Clostridia bacterium
GGCTGCTTCATTGACGGCTTCGCAAAAATGTCCTTGCAAGCAAACATTTTTGCTTCATGGTATAATAGTCGCAGAAGGTCTTACGCCAAAAACACTTCCCATAAAAGTTTTTGGGGATTCTCAAGGGACTTTTTGAAAAAAGTCCCTTGAGTGGGGTTTGGGGCAGCGCCCCAATATATCCCCCCGCGTGCATCTCACCATGTAATGAGACACGCCGCATTGGCAAGTCCGCCGCCGAATGCACAAAGGATCAGGCGGTCGCCGCGTGTAAGCAGTCCCGCACGGTTCATTTCATCCAATGCCATGGGAATGGATGCGGAGGACGTATTGCCGAAGCGTTCAATATTCAAGTAGAACTTCTCCAGGGGAATGCCGCCGCGCTTGGCTGCCGAATCAATGATACGGTAGTTTGCCTGATGCGGCACGATGTAGCGGATGTCATCCATCGTCAAGCCGTTGTTATCAAGCAAGGTATGGACGTCGTTTGCAATGGCAGTTACCGCATACTTAAAGGTTTCCTGCCCGTTCATATAAACATACGGCTTCTCGGAGACATCGCCCTGCCAGAACGGAGATTTGCCGGGGTAGGTAGGAATTTTGATGACGCTGTCGCCGCCGTGTACTGTAAATACGGAATCGTAAGGGGCATCTGCCTTTGTCAGTACAGCCGCACCCGCGCCGTCCCCGAAAATCACACAGGTACCGCGGTCGCTCCAGTCGACAATCCGGCTCATCCGCTCAGCACCGACGACAAGAATATTTTTGCACTTTCCGCGCGCAAAATAGCCTTCTGCGGTTTCAAGCAGGAACAAAAATGCCGAACATGCCGCATTGATGTCATATGCCATACAGTCCGCGCCAAGCTTGTTCTGCACCATACACGCAAGGGACGGAGAAACCGTATCTCCCGAAACGGTCGCACACAGAATCAAATCCAGCGCATCCGCCTGCAATCCTGCATTGTCCAGCGCCGCCTGCGCCGCACGGTATCCCATTTCGGAGGTTGTTTCCGTGACTGCGATATGACGTTCTTTAATGCCGACACGCTTTTGTATCCACTCATCGTTGGTTTCCACAAGAATCGACAAATCATCGTTTGTCACAATTTTCTCCGGAACGTACATACCCGTTCCGCGTATCATAAAACTCATCTGCTTTACAAAATCCCGTTTTGTGGGGAATCTCCTTCCTGTTCCTGTTCTCACATATTATCGGTTCTACAAAGTATGTAGCAGGCAAAAAGGAAAAAGTTACATCTTTTTCAAAAAAATAAAAATAAATTTTTTGTTTGTGATTCTCTGTAATTTTTTTGCAGTTTTTTTACACATACCAAATAGAGAGAGGAGTGGACGTTTGAAAATAAATTTTCGGTGGGATTTATTTTTCGTCCGGTACGTCGGCGTTGTATGCGCCTGTGTCCGGCGCTTTTGCGCATTATGTGACAGCAGCATGTTATACCGCAATTCCGCAAAGAAAGGAATATTCTTTTGGCCTGTTATGCAAATACGGAATAAACAAAAGATACGGTCATGACGATGGATTCCTTTGAAACGATATATCAAGAATATTTTCCGCGCGTGTATGCGTTCCTCTATCGGCTGTGCCGTGACAGAGATACCGCAGAGGAGCTGACGCAGGAAACCTTTTTGCAGGTTTTTACCTCCTTTCATCGGTTTCGCGGAGACAGCGAGCTGTTCACATGGCTTGCCTCCATTGCAAAACATGTCTTTTATGCGTATCTCCGAAAGAACCGGCTTCAGCTGGAAGCCATCAATCTCGACCTTGTCACCGATGCCATTTGTACCGAGGACAGCTCCAATCCGGAAATCATTGCAGAACGCCATGCCGTACAGGAATCGGTACGGCGCGTGCTTCGCAAGCTTCCTGAAAAGCACCGGGATGTGGTCATGCTGCGAATGTATGCGGATTTGCCGTTTGAAGAAATTGCCGCCGCTTTAAAAATCAGCGAAAACTCCGCAAAGGTCATCTATCATCGCGCAAAGAAATTATTAATGGAGGAAATCAAGGATGAATACAAACTGTAACGCCGGAGAAGAACGGAAATGGGAAAACAGCATACGTGCCGACACAACAGACCGACACGCTGAAAATCAGACAAAAATTGCAGGCGATACAGAAAATCCCCGTATCACGTGTGACGTAATCATGGATTTAGTCGCCGTGTACAAGGACGGCATTGCCAGTCCTGACACCAGAAAACTGGTACGCGCTCATCTGCGCACCTGTCCCACGTGCAGACAGATGTATGCCGGATACAGAGCAGCACAGGCGGTACGTCCCGCGGCGGCACTGATAAACGAACATCCGATGCCGAATTATGTAACGCTTGCGCGCCGCATTCACAGAAGACAGCTCCAGTCGAATACCGCCATGCTGTCCGCACTTGCTGTGGTTTCCGCATTCAGCGTCTGGAGTATCTTTAAGCTGGTTTCCTTTATGCACTGCGAAGATATGGAGAATGACAAATGAAGACTTTATATTTGATCCGGCACGGACAAAGCGAGGCAAATCTTTCCGCTGCACATGCCGGCTGGGCACAGGTTCCCCTGACAGCACAGGGACAAAAAGAAGCACAGCGTGCAGGGGATATCCTGTCCGCACGCAGACAGGCAGACAGCTTTGACCGGGGCAAGTTTGACCGGGGCAGTTTTGACCGGGTATACACAAGCGACCTGCTCCGCGCACAGCAGACGCAAAAAATCGCGCTGCCGAACACAGCGCCTATTCTCTCCGCACGTATCCGGGAAATCAACGTCGGGTCACTTGCAGGGCGTCTTGTTTCAGACTGTGAAGCCGCATACGGAGAGGCATACAAGCGTCACAGGCGCGATATGGATTTTTCCTCCTATGGCGGAGAAACGTATGAAATGTTCTGCTGCCGCATCCGGGAATTCTTTGCAGAGGTCGCAGACGGAAGCGCAGAAAATACTGCCGCCTTCTGCCACGGCGGCGTAATTCACGCATCCCTTGATATGCTCATCGGCGGAGAACTGTCCAATCTGTCATTGCCGCTGCCCAAAGTCAACCGGATTGACAAATCCGCATTTGCATGCGACAATTGCTCGGTTACGGTGTTTGTATTCCGCGGGGGAAAATGGCGGCTGCAAACCTGGAACCATACCGGAATGCTGTGAGGACGGGGGGACGTTTTTGGGAAAAACTTTTTTAAAAAAAGATTTTTCCCAAACCCTTTTCAAAAAACTTTAAACTGGACATATTGAATTCACAAGGGCAACTGCAAATTTTCAACTTGCAGCTGCCCCTGATTGTTTTTATATGCAAATATCATGAACGGAATTCAATGCCGTTCGTCCTCACCAAAGCACTGTCCGGTAAATTCCCCGCCAAACACGGCGCCGTTTAAAATATCACCGCCGATGTTTCCTGCCATCGTGCCGCCGATGCTGCCGCCGAAATCGCCGCCAATATTTCCTGCCATGTCGCCGCCAATGATCGCGCCGGAGCAGACATCTCCTTCGATATCGCCTGCCATATTACCGTCAATTCTTCCGCTGAGGTCACCGCCGATATATCCGGCAAGACAGCCTTTTACCCAGCCTGTCAAGTCTCCCTGAATATTCCCGCTGACATTACCGTCCACCATACCGGTAAGATCGCCGCCGATTCCTTCGTTACCGGTATCACTGGTCGGACTACATAGGCTGCCATGAATATAGCCCAGCAGATCGCCGCGGATATTTGCTTTGACGTCTCCCTGTACATATCCGTTCAGGTCGCCTTCCACATCGCCTTCGACATTACCGTTGACCCTTCCGTTCAAATCGCCTTCGATGGTACCAAGCATATTTCCTTCGATGATGCCGTTTAAATCACCTTCAATATTGCACAGCATATCTCCCTTGATGGTACCGTTCATGTCGCCATGACAGACAAGATTGCAGTTCCCATGTACCACACCGTTGATCCCCTGATTCCATGCATTTTCACAAGGTTCATCTCCGTCCAAAATCGCTTCGGCTGCATTGTCCGCATCATAATCGGCGCACTCGGAAACGCTGCCATTCATTTCCCCATGAAGACTGCCGCGCATCGCGCCTTCTACAATGCCGTTCAAATCACCATGGATCACGCCGGTCACATCGCCTTTTACAACTCCGTTCAGGTCGCCGTTGATTTCACCGAGCATATTTTTCATGACCGTTCCGTTCAAGTCGCCGTCCGCAGTCCCTGCAAAATCTCCTTGTGCAATGCCGTTAACGTCACCGTCAATGTACCCGGTCACATTCCCTTCGACCAGTCCGTTCAGATCGCCGTCGATAGTCCCGGTCATATTCTTCATGACCGTTCCGTTCAGGTCGCCGTCCGCAGTTCCTGCAAAATCTCCTTGTGTAATGCCGTTTACGTCACCGTCAATGTACCCGGTTACATCGCCTTTGATAAGTCCGTTCAGATCACCATCAATGGTTCCGATCATATTGCCCATAATCGTACCGTTCATGTCTCCGTCTGCCGTACCGGTAAAATCGCCTTCTATGATACCGTTTTTGTCCTCATCGGCATTTCCTGTCTTATTACTGCCAATATTACCGTCTACATGTCCGCAGAAGTTTCCGTGAACCATGCCGGTAACATCTCCTGAAATCGCAGCATGGTCACCGACCGTCCAGACGTGTCCGTTCATATCGCCGGATACCCGACCGTTGAGCGTTCCTTCCACCGTACCGCTCAAATCCCCGTCGATTTGACCGTTCATATCGCCCATGACCGTACCGGTCATGCTGCCTTTGACGGCACCGTTTAAGCTTCCGTCTATGATTCCAGCCATATCGCCGTCAATCATTCCGTTCATATCGCCTGTTATATGTCCATGAAAGTCACCGGAAATATACGTGTTCATGTCGCCATCTATTGTATCGTCACAACCCACCGTTCCATTTCCGTCTGTCTGCGTTTTCAGTGTCTGTGCCGGTGATACCGCCCTCTGTGTCCGTGCTTCCAGATATGCTTTTGTTTTTTCCAGTACCTGCATCGCCTTTTTCATATGGTCTGCAACCGTATGTGATGCAAGCTCCTGTGCCGCTTTTCGCATCTCCTGTGCAGCATCCTGTACTACCGTCATTCCCTGTACAGGAGATTTATTGGGTTCTTTTGGTGCATCCTCGCTTGGGGCACGGTTGTTCAGGATACCGCCGCACACCATACCGCGCACGTCACCATCGACCTGTCCGGTCACGCATCCGCCAATCACACCGAGAACATCTCCCCGGATATTCCCGCGGACACTGCCGTCAATCTTACCAAGCACATCGCCGTTAATATTTCCGGTCACATCACCATTGATTGCACCAAGCACGTCACCGTTGATTTTTCCGGTCACGCCGCCCAAAATCATGCCAAGCACATCGCCGTTGATGCCCTGCCGCACACAGCCGCTCACCATTCCCAGCACATCACCGCGAACACCGCCTTCAATATCACCCATGACCTTGCCCAGCACATCTTCTCCGACCCATCCGTGCACAGAACCGCCGACACAGCCGAGGAGGTCACCGTGTACATTGCCGAGAATATCGCCGCCGACCGTCACCCCGGAACAGATATCTCCGTGAACCGAGCCGTGCAGTGTTCCGGCAATGTCAAACGTAAGATCATCCTGAATATCACCGAAATAATCGCCGTCGCTTCTGTCATGTGCGGTGTTTGAATCCTGTGCGGTATTGCTGTCGCCTCCGGCACTATTGTCGCTTTCGACACTGCTGTCACTTTCGGCATGGATATCGCTTTCAGGCTCCGTGTGCGGTGCTATGGGTTCTATAGGTTCAATCGGGTCTATAGGTTCAATGGGTTCTATGGGCGCAATTGGGTCTATGGGTTCAATCGGTGCAATTGGCTCCATATCCCCGATTGTATTCCATTCGCTGCTTTCCGATTTCTCTTCCGCCGGTTGTTTTTGTATGTCCGCTTCCGGTTTCTCCTGATCAAGCTCTGCAATCAGAAGCTCCGCTTCCTCCGGGGTCAGTGTTCCGTCTTCCACCATTTCAAGGATTTTTAATAATTGTTCCTTTGCGCTCATGGTTCTCCTCCATTCAAAAAATCAGATTCATTGTCGCTTTGATTTTTATCGCATTCTCCAAGCATTTCCAGCGCATCGGCAGAGGAAATCTCCTTCTTTGCAAGCTGATTCAAAATTTCCTTTTTGCTCGGCTTCCGCGTCTGGGTCTGCGCTTTATCACCGTATCCCAACGCCAAAAGCAAATTGTCCAAATTGCCGCGCACCGTGGGATAGGAAACGCCCAGCTCCCGTTCGATGTCCTTGATGGAACCGCGGTTTTTGATAAAAACCTCCAGAAATGCGAGCATTTCCGGATCAAGTGAGCAGAACCGGCACGGCGCAAAGCGTCCCGTCAGTTCACTTTCGCAGGTGTCGCACTTCAGGCGCGTAACATGCATCGTCCCACCGCACACCATACACCGTCCCGGATACTGATATTCTGCCATAAACAATCCTTCCTTTTTTATTGGTTTTATCTTTCATAAACATTATACAACGTATTATTAATTTTGTCAATATAAAAATCAATATTTTTAAGTATAAAATTAATATTATTTATTTTTGAAAATCAAACGGCGGTAAATCTGCATGCCTTTGCAAAAAAGAAAAACAGAAACCTGTAGAACCACTTGAAAATGTCACAAAGATATGATACAATAGATATATTTCAAAAAACCATATTTTGGAAAGAGGTTATCTATCCTATGATCCGTTATCTGATTCGCCGCTTTGTCCCGGACTGGCAGCAAACCCATCTTCCCGCCGTGCGGACACGGTATGCCATGCTTGCCGGGGTGCTCGGTATCCTCTGTAATTTGCTTTTGTTTATAACCAAGCTGATCATCGGTACGCTCAGCGGGTCGGTTGCCATCCTCTCTGATGCATTCAACAACTTATCCGACGCCGGTTCCTCCCTGATTTCTATCGTCAGCGCCAGACTCGCCACACAGAAGCCGGATAAGGAACATCCATGGGGCCATGGGCGAATGGAGTACATCGCATCGCTTGTTGTATCGTTTTTCATTCTGTTTGTCGGTCTGGAACTGGCAAAGTCTTCTCTTGACAGCCTGCTCCATCCGATAAAACCATCATTTTCCGTCGTTACGATCACACTGCTTGTCCTATCCGTGTTAGTCAAAATCTGGATGTGGTCCTATAACCGCTATATCGCGCAAAAAACGGACTCCTCTGTGCTGCGCGCAGCGGCAGCAGACAGCATCGGCGATGCCCTTTCTTCTACCGTCGTTATCGTTTCCTCTGTACTCGGCATGTTTCTGCCGGATTCCCTTCCCATCCCTGTGGACGGTATTCTCGGAATTCTTGTTTCCATTCTGATTCTGCGCTGCGGAATCTCCATCATGCGGGAAACAGTGGGACTTCTGCTCGGTGCACCTGCCGACCCCGAAACCGTCCGGGCAGTAACAGCAATTGTATCCTCCGGTGACGGGATTATAGGCATGCACGACCTGATGATTCATGACTACGGACCGGGCAGAAAATTTGCGTCTGTCCACGCAGAGGTACCGGACACCGCCGATATCATTCACGTTCATGAGGTCATCGACGCGCTGGAAGGGCGCATCTACAATGAAACAGGCATCATTGCTGTCATTCACACCGATCCTGTCACCGTCGGAAACGCCTATGTCGATGGCATTCGCACGACAACAGAGCAGATTGTCTCCGAGGTAAATGCCGCATACCGCATTCATGATTTCCGTATTACGGACGGGGAAAACCGCATCAATTTGATTTTTGACTTAGTCGTTCCCCTCTCGGAGGACGCAGACGATTCTGTTCGCGCCGCTTCTGAAATCCGCCGTCGGCTTTCCGAGGCAGATTCCCGCTACCGTGCCGTCATCCGAATTGAAACGGATTACACCGGCAATTAACTGCAAAAACGACGTCCCTATGAAAGAAAAGGAGATACCAATGAATTTTCATTTTCCGTCCGACACGATATCCGCTGAAATTATTTCTGTCGGCACAGAGCTTCTGCTCGGCGATATTGTGAACACCGATACTGCTTATCTGGCCAGAGAGCTTGCCGCGCTCGGCATTCCCTGCTATTACCAGTCTGTTGTCGGCGACAATCCGGCACGGCTCACCTCCGTGCTGTCCCTTGCCCTCTCCCGTTCCAATCTGA
Source organism: Clostridia bacterium (assembly GCA_017942005.1). Classification (GTDB taxonomy): domain Bacteria; phylum Bacillota; class Clostridia; order Oscillospirales; family CAG-272; genus RGIG3925. Next base: position 8,181 of record JAGAVJ010000003.1, read on the forward strand.
TTCTTTTGACAGGCGGTCTTGGTCCGACCTGCGACGATCTGACAAAAGAAACCGCCGCGGCGCTCATGGGCAAAACACTGTCTCTGCACATGCATTCCTATGAACGCATCCGCGCAGTGCTGTCCAAACGCGGACTGACTGAGACTGACAATCAGAAAAAGCAGGCAATGCTGCCCCCGGATGCGGTGGTCTTTGATAACGATTACGGCACCGCACCTGCATTTGCAATGGAGGATGCCGCGCATGGCAAACTGATGATTCTGATGCCCGGACCGCCAAGAGAACTGGAACCGTTATTTGCAGAACGTGTGCGTCCCTACCTTGCCCGCATCACGGCGGATGACAACAGCGGCAGAGGCAGTGTCATTTACAGCCTGAACATCGGTCTTTACGGCATTGGAGAAGCTGCTGTGGAAGCGCTTTTGCGGGACAAAATGGAGTCAGGACAGAACCCCACCATTGCACCGTACTGCAATGAAGGTGAGGTACGGCTGCGTATTACCGCACGGGGGGATACGGAGGAACACTGTCACGCGCTGTGTCTCTCTGCCGCAGAGGAAATCCGGTCTGTTTCGTGTGCGCCGTACCGTCCCGGTGTACTGGATGACTATATTTACGGCATCGGCTGCAATTCTCTTGAGGAAGCACTGGTTACCGTTCTGCGCGAAAAGAAGCTTCATATTTCCTGTGCGGAATCGTGTACCGGCGGTTATATTGCAAAACGGATTACAAACATTCCCGGTGCATCGGAGGTACTGGACGGCGCGTTTGTGACGTATGCGGAGAAAACAAAAATGGCGTTTGCGGCAGTAAAGCCCGAGACACTTGCAGAATGCTCTGTCTATTCTTCCGAGGTCGCAGCAGAAATGGCACAGGGGTGTCTGTCTGCGGTCGGCGCCGATATTGGCATCGGTGTGACCGGTATCGCCGGCGTAGATGGTGATACGCGTATCTACCACGGTAAGGAGGAAGTGCTGAATGCCGGAACGGTTTTCCTTGCCTCGGCATCAACCAAATGGGCTGATGCCGGTTCAGACGGTTCGGCTGTTTCAGACGGTTCGGCTGATGCCGGTTCGCACTGTGAGACGGTGTGCTTAGAGCTTGCTCCCGGCAAACGTTCCCCCATGGAAGCACGGGAATATATCCGCCACCGTGCATCCTCTCACGCACTGTGGATGGCGCTGCAAACAGCGCGGCGCATGTAAGGGGGATACGAGGATACGTTTGGGGGCCTTTTTGAAAAAAGTCCCCCAATCCCCCCAAAAACTTTTTGGGGATGGGATTAATTTATTCTTTTACAGCCAAATCATCTACATATGATCACAAATTTCCACAGAATGCAAGCATTTCTATAAAGAAAGGACATCCTATGAATTACACAGAAGACGTTGTTGTAAGACTGCCGGGACTTGCGCGCAGCTACACCTTTCTGCACATTTCGGACGCGCATATTGCCTACGCAAGAGACTGTGACAGCGACGCGGAAAAAGAATTTGCAGCAAAACAAACAGAACGCTGGAAGCTCCATGCGGTCGCACCCATTGATGCCTTCACTTCGTTTTTATCCGATGCAGAAACGCTGTCTCCAAAACCGGACGCTGTTTTCATGGCAGGAGACTGCACGGATTATTACAGTGAGAGCAACGCAATCTTTATGCAGAAAATGCTGCAAAAGCAGTCGATAGAATATCTCTATGTTCCCGGAAATCACGAGGGCGGCAGCTATACGTCGCACATTCCAGACATCCGCGCATGCTATCCCCTGTATGCCGCCGTCATGCAGAACGCTCCCGCCTTCTGGGTGCGCGATTTCGGCGCATTCCTTGTGGTTGGTGTGGATGATTCCGACCGGAACATCACAGACGGGCAGCTCTGCAAAATGCAGCGCGTGACAGAAGACGGCAGACCGATTTTACTGCTTCTGCACATTCCGCTGTGTACCCCCGCAAACAGAGAACAGATCATGCAGGTCTGGGGTCCGTCCTTTATGCTTGGCGCAGAGGATTCTACCAAAAACGCGCAGCGGTTTTCGGAACTGGTCAAAGCAGAAAACAGTCATGTCGCCGCCATCTTTGCCGGACATCTGCACTTTGCACACACCGGCGAATTTGCGCCTGGCAGAATGCAGTATGTATCTGCGCCGCTGTTCAGCGGTTTCATCAGACATATTACGGTCACGTCCGATATGGCGGGGACTGAAGATTGACTTCTTTGCGGGATATGACCGACTTTCTCATTTGTTCTAAAATATTGTTCAAAAACTGACCAATTTTGGTAAAATTCAACCTGTACAAAACCGTAATTTTATGATAGAATATTACTGTATCTATGTAATAAAAGCTCTGAATTGAAAGGAAAGGTACCATTATAATGAAAAAAATCTACGAAGGCAAAACAAAAAACGTATTTGCGCTTGACAACGGAAACGTCATGCTGAAGTTCAAGGATGACTGCACCGGAAAAGACGGCGTATTCGATCCCGGCGAAAATTCAGTCGGTCTGACCATTGAAGGCATCGGCCGTGCAAATCTTGAAACCTCCATCCATTATTTTGAGCTTTTAAAGAAGGCTGGCATCAAGACCCACTATGTCAGCGCAAATGTGGAAGACGCTACCATGGAAGTCCTTCCTGCAACCGTATTCGGTCACGGTCTGGAAGTCATCTGCCGTCTCGTTGCAACCGGCAGCTTTGTCCGCCGCTACGGTGAATATATCGAAGACGGTACGCCTCTGGAAGGCGGCTATGTCGAATGCACCTTCAAGAACGACGCAAAGGGCGATCCGTTGGTGACATGTGAAGGTCTTGCAGCGCTCGGCATCATGACCCCCGAAATGTTTGCTTCCATGAAAGAGCAGACCCTTAAAATCACAAAGATCGTTGCTGACGACTTAAAGTCCATTGGTCTTGATCTTTGGGACATCAAGTTTGAGTTTGGCTACAACAACGATGAAGTCATTCTGATTGACGAAATCGCTTCCGGCAACATGCGTGTCTACAAGGACGGCAAGATTGTCGAGCCGGTCGAGCTGACAAAACTGATTCTGAACAGATAATAAAAAAACGGATTCATTTCCGCATATGCTTAGGCTGCTGCAAATTAAAAATTTGCAGCAGCTTCTTTTTTCCGGAATTCGTTAAACATAAAAACGGTCCCGTCAACCCGTACCGCGAACAGTTTTAAAAGACTCCCTTTTGTTTGATCACAGCAGAAAAACGAATGCATGAAAACGACAGGAGAATAAATTTTTACCGTATATTCATAAATTACCAGATTGACACATGCATCCATCTATGATATAATGATTCCACAGATTTGATAGGAGTATTTTGGAATCAGAAAATAGGAGAGAAAACGTTATGGTCAAAAAAATGGCACAGAAAACCAAAAAGACCCTGCTCTGCATTTTTGTATCCGCATGTTTGATGCTGCTTTTGCCCTTTGGCACACGATACTTTACTTATGGTTATGATATTCCGATGTTTCTGCTGCTGTCTTTCATCATCAATCCACTGACATTTATCATCGTCGGTATTTCTTGCGGCAGGACGCTGCATACATCCTGGTTCCATCCGTTTATACCGGCAGCATTTTATCTTGCAGGCATGTGGAGCGCCTATTCCACGTTTGAATTTACATTTGTGATGTATGCATTATTCTACCTCAGTCTAAGTTTTGCAGCAGCGGTTCTTGCACATCTCGTCAAAGAATTTTTAGAAAAAGGGCTATCCCCAAAAAACTGAAATAAAATCATACATACGCATTTTATAACAAAAAGGAGTACACACAATGAAACAATTCCCAATCGGCTTCTGGAACTACACCCTATGCGGAGAACAGGGCGCAAAGGACGTCTGTGACTGGGCAGACCTCGGCATGACAATGGCAAACAGCCCGACCTTCCATGCAGGCTGCGACAAGCAGAAAATGCTGGAGGTTCTCGACGCATGCGCCGAAAAAGGCATCAAGGTCATTCTCTGCGACAGCCGAGCACACTGGAACGGTGCGTCCACAGACCCAGCCGCCTATGAAAAGCGGTTTGGAGAAGCACTCGCAGACTTCGGAAATCATCCCGCCGTACTCGGTTTCCATGTCGGCGACGAACCCAGCGATGAAACTGCGTTTGCAGACTGCATCGCCGCGCACAACATCCAGCTCCGCATGGCGCCGCACCTGACGCCCCATCTGAACTTCCTTCCGTACTGGGAAGGACAGGAACAGTCCATTCTTCACGCGCCGACCTTTGTTGACTGGGCAAAAAATATGGTCACCAAAGCCGATCTGCGCATTCTTTGCTATGACTGCTATGCGCAGATGAATCCCGGAGAGGATGGCGTGCACATGTACTACACCAATCTCCGCAAATTCTCAGAAGCAGCCGACGCAACCGGCATCACCCCATGGACGACCCTTTTGTCCGTCGGACATTTCCGCTATCGTACACCGAGTGAGGACGACATGCGCTGGCAGCTGAACACCGCCGTTGCATCGGGTATGCGCGGAATTCTCTGGTTCTTTGTCTATGAGCGTGCACCGAAAGCCAACTACCGTGTGCCGCCGATTGACGAATTCGGGGAGCGCACCGAAGCATTTGCGCACATGTCCCGTGTCAATCGGCATTTTCTGCACCAATTCGGCGATTTCTTCATGGAAGCGAAGCATATCGCAACCTATCATGTCGGAAAAGCCTATGGCGGCTATCCGTTGTTTCTATCCGGTAAAACCGATCCCGTCCTTCTGGACGTGACCTGTGATCACGGTCTTCCTGCCGTTGTCGGTATCTTTGCGCACGATGGACACCGCTATGCCGCTGTGGTCAACAACAGTACGACAGAAAGCGGACTGTTCAAGCTGCATGTACCGCTTGGCACCACCCTATGGCGTCAGAACTGGGATCACTCATTTGGCGATATGAAAACCGACCGCTGGGATGCCTTCTACGGTGAAACAGAGACAGAGGTCATCGGCGGCGACTGGCTCGCACCCGGTCAGATGAAGCTCTACCGCTTTGATTAAGAGATACGCAAGGGGGAAACTTTTTTGAAAAAAAGTTTCCCCCTTGACCCCCTTCAAAAAACTTTTTTGGGGGGGATATATATTAATGAAAAATTTTCAAGCGTTAATAACAGCGAAATTTTTCAAATCCTCTCCCTATAAAAGTTTTTGAGGAGAGGTTTGGGGAGGGACTTTTTTCAAAAAGTCCCTCCCCATCGTTTCCCTTTTTTATTGAAAGAAGTGGCAGCCTGCCTCGCGGAAATGTGCGATCAGCGTATCGCAGTCCTCGACGGTCATGTCGAATTTCCGTGCAAGGCACGCTTTGCAGAAAAAAGTCACAGCGCCGCGATTCACAAGCTTTTTGGTCAGTCCGATATCGTCACGGGTCAGTGCAGCACCGCATTGGATACAAGATGCTGCGTTTTTCTGCACTGCTGTTTCCCCATCGTTGGAAGACACCGTTTTTTCTGAATCTGCTGTCAAGTGTGCAACGCCCACGGGTCGTCTGAATGCTTCAGACATTTTATACGCGAACCACCTGTGCGCGGAAAATCTTGCAGTCGTGAGAAGCCACGGTCGGATTGTAGTAATCCTTGATCGGGCCGACTTCTTCGCCGGTAAACAGTTCCTTTAACTGGAGCGCACGTCCGCAGCCGGCGACAAGACCTGCATTGAAGGTATAGAACGGAACAACCGCGTCGTGGTCAGAGAAGTTAAAGAAGCCGATGGCATATTCGCCGTTTGACAGATGACGGAAGAAGACCTTCAGATCATTTGACCACGGATGTGTGGTGACATTGATGACGCCGCGGCATTCGGGGTCCTGGTTAAGGGCGATCAAATCACGGTTGGTGAGCAGCGCCTTGGTTGCAGGGGTCATCTTGCGCACGTCGCATCCGATCATAAGAGGAGAACCGAACAGGCACCACAGGGAGAACTGGGTCTTGTAATCGGTATCATTGCAGCCGGAGGAACCGACGTTGCCTTTTCCGTACATACCGACGGTCAGCATATCCATATCGTTGAAGCAGCCAGGTGCGGAATAGCAGTAGTTCTGTACCTGAGAAAGCGCGATATCCTTTGCAGAATTAAAGTTGTCGACGATATCGCCGGTAGAACGGTACATATGTGCACCTGCCGCACGGATCCATGTGCCGACATTGTCAGAGCCCCAGTTGCAGGCGGAGAACAGGATTTCTCTGCCGCATGCCTTGAGCGCCATACCCATTCTTCTGTACAAAAGCGGACCGTCAATGCCTTCCGGCTTGAAGCAGAAGTCATACTTCAAAAAGTCGCAGCCGTATTCTGCAAATGTCTCTGCATCTAAGAATTCATGGTCAAAGGAACCGGGATAATCTGCACAGGTACGCACACCGGCACAGGAATACATACCGAATTTCAAGCCCTTTGCATGGACATAGTCCGAGACGTCGTTCATACCCTTCGGGAACTTGTTCTCATCGGGAACAATTTTATCGGTCACAGGGTCACGCTGTCTTTTGGACCAGCAGTCGTCGATAACAAGATACTTGTAGCCGGCGTCCAGAAGTCCTTCGTCGACCATGGCATCGGCAGTTTCCTTGATCAGATCGGCGCTGATGTTCGTACCGAAGGTATTCCATGTGTTGTAGCCCATAGGGGGTGTCATTGCTAACATAATGTTTTCTCCTTATATATAAAATATTTATAAGATGCTGTTTTGTGAAAAATCGTGGTACCGCTTGGTTTATTCAAGGCTCTGATAGGTCTCTATCAGTTCCTTCAAGGAAGCTTCCACTTTGGGTCTGATTTTTTCAAATTTGGAAGCCGCATTGTTATTCTTTGCCGCAACAAGGCTGCGGAACATATACGGGAAATCCGCCATTTTCTTACCGTGCAGAATGGAGAAGTCGTACTGTCTGCCGTTCATGATGATATCAAGCATGGCGACCGACTGCTCGTCCCGCGCGTATTTGTCGGTCAGCGCCACATTGTAATAAGCCGGAACAACAGAGGTGTGGTTTTCTCTTGTCATTCCTTCCACAATCGTACCGACAAAGTTTAAATCCTGTACCGTCTTCGGCACACCCAGCAGTGAATAGTTGTCCATGGCATTGGAATAGTAGTTTTCCTGAGCTTCGTCCAGCTTCGGGTACGGCAGAATGCCATAGTCGTCCTTCATCTCGCGGAAGGTGGTAAACGCATTATTCATCCATGTGGTGAGGAACAGTACACGGCCTGCTGCAAACACATCGATTTCCGAGCCGGTCTTACCGTTGACATATGCGGGGGAATCATAGTACAGCGAAAGCACCTTATCAAGACCGCGCGTAAACCGATCCATATCCAATACAATCGTAGGAAGACCGCTGTCATCCAGTCCAATCAGCGGTGTGTCAAATGCTGCCGAATACGCGTCGAGGTTTGTCACTTTATCCGCTGCAAAACCAAACATGTCGTCTGCATCCGCCTTGCCGTCGTTGTTCAGATCCTGATAGACGTCCTTGGACAGGGTGATCAGCTGATCAATGGTCCATTTTCCATCCAGTACCATCTGATAAAGGTCAGGCAGATCCTGGTTCTGCGCAAGCTGCTGGTTAAAGAAGACGCCATAGGACAGAAGCAGCGTTGTAATCGACAAATCCCCCACCGCAACATACTGTTTTCCCGCGATGGAAAATGCCTCGTTTGCACTCTGTACCCACCACTCGCGGGAAAAATCAACGACCGGGACATCGTGCCAGTCATAGTACAAGCCTTCCAATACCGGAACACCCGCAAGGTACGTATATGCGGCAGTCAGATCATAGACATCATCGTTTGCCATTAAATTTCGCTGAATTTCCTGCACTTGCCCTTCATTGGAGGTGCTTGGCGTGGTCACGACCTTAATTTTAACGTTAAAATAGTCTTCAATCAAAAGGTTTCGTGCATACACAGCGTCGTTGCACACATCATTGTTGTATTTGGGAACCCACATTTCACTTTCATACTTTTCATTGACGGAAATACGGAAATCCCTGCCGCCAAAGTCTTTGGGCTCCATTTCATATAAAGGCGTTTTCGGCTGTTCTTCTGCCAGAGCTGTTGTCACAGCGCTGTCATTTCCTGCATTCTGCGCCGTGTCAGACGTATCGGTATCCTCCTTCTGACCGCATCCCACCGCAAAGGAAAGGAGCATTGCCGCAAGAATACAACCTGCCGTATACTGCATTTGTCTCTGCTGCTTGTTCATATCAGTTTACCATAACTTCCCATATTCCAACACCGTGCTGCATACAGCCACATCGTCATACACTGCCGCTGATCCGCAGCATTTGCATATAAGAAGCATTCCTTTCTTCATAACAAACATACGGTAATTTTCTTCTGAATCGGATACTACAAGTATATCATAACTCCGAAAAAAAAGCAAGGGATTTCAAAAAAAACTTGACACAGTCCAAAAATGCTGATACAATAGTATAGGAAAACGATTTTTCATTGGTTTTGCACCGTGCGTTTGCGGCTGTCGTCAAAGCCTTATAAAGAAAGGAAAACTTCGCTTACGCGAAGTTACGGTCATATTTATGAACACCTATACTGTATACACAAAGGAAGTCGAGGTTGCCGGAAAGCTCTCCGGTATCATCACCACACCAACGAATTTTGATCCTGCCAAGGAATCGCTGCCTGTTATCGTATTTCTGAACGGTGCTGGAGAACGCGGCATGTCTCCCGACCTCCTTCTGCGCCATGCAATTCCGAAACTGTTTGTACGCGACCCCGACTATCATGGACTGCGCGTCATCACCATGTCCCCGCAGTGCCCGGAGGGCATGACCTGGAACCACCTTGCATTTCCGGCAATGGACTGGATTCGTTCCGCTGTGAAGGAATACAATGGCGATGAAAGCCGCATTTCCATCTGCGGTATCTCCATGGGAGGATTCGGCACATGGGAAATGCTCTGCACCTTCCCGGATTACTTTTCCTGCGGCGCTCCAGTCTGCGGCGGCGGTCTTTCCTGGCGTGCAGACCTTTTGCGCGGACAGCATATCCGTGTCTATCACTCTGTAGACGATGGCTGTGTCCCGTTTTCCTATTCTGTACAGATGGTGGAAGCAGCCAAACGCAACGGCGCCCATGTGACGTTTTTCCCCACAGATGGCTACGATCACAACTGCTGGGACAATGCATTTGAGGAAACCGACCTGATCGAATGGCTTGTGTCAAACCACAAGTAAGATATTGCGGTTCATTTAAATAAAAGGGGATTATGGAATTGTTTCACTCCATAATCCCCTTTTATGCTTCATATCAGAAATTGCGTTATTAGAACTTGCTTTTCTCCTATTGCTTTTTTTAGAATTTTCAGTATAATAATATATGTACATTGGTATTTCCGTAAAACTGTTTAAAACACATTGCAAACGCACAGGAAATTCGGGATGGAGTACAGCGTGTGTGACATGATATCACAACGTTACAAATGAAAAAAAGCGCACGTTACAGTTACAGAGGAAGAGGTATCGTATCTATGTTAAACGCAATTGCAGGCATCAACTGGGGAGACGAAGGCAAGGGCAGAATGGTAGATTTGCTCGCAGAACAGAGTGATATCGTCTGCCGGTATCAAGGCGGCAACAATGCCGGACATACCGTCATCAATCATCTTGGAAAGTTCATATTGAATCTCCTGCCGTCGGGTATCCTGCGCCCGGAGGTGGTCAATGTCATGGGCAATGGCATGGTCATCGACTTAAAGCATCTTTGCGGAGAAATCAAGGCTTTGCAGGACAAGGGCGTCATCATAACTCCTGACAATCTGAAAATTTCCGACAAGGCGATTGTCTGCATGCCTTACCATGTAGAACAGGATGCGCTGGAAGAAGCGCGTCTTGCGGGCAGCGCATACGGTTCTACCCGCCGCGGCATTGCCTATGTATACGGCGACAAATATATGAAAAAAGGAATCCGTATGGGGGACTTGTTTGATACCGCCTCCATCCGCTCCGAAGTCGAAAACATCGTTGCATGGAAGAACCTGACGCTGAAAGGCGTATACGGCAAGGAAGGGGTTTCCGTCGACGACATGATGGCATACCTTGAAACCTATGGCTCTATTTTAAAGCCTTTCATCTGCGATGTTTCCACCTATCTTGAAAATGCCGTCAAGGAAGGCAAAAACATCCTCTTTGAAGCACAGCTGGGCGCTTTGCGCGACATCGATTTCGGCATTTATCCGTTTACCTCGTCTTCTTCTACCATTGCGGCATATGCGCCCATCGGTGCGGGCATTCCGGGACACAAGCTCGACTATTCCCTTGGTATTATGAAGGCATATTCCTCCTGCGTCGGTGCAGGACCGTTTACCGCAGAGCTGTTCGGTGATGCGGGTAATGCGCTCAGAGAAGCCGGCGGAGAATACGGCGCTGCAACCGGCAGACAGCGCCGCGTCGGCGGTTTTGATGTGGTGGCAAGTCGTTATGGCTGTCGTATGCAGGGGGCAGATGAAATTGCGCTGACCAAGCTGGATATTCTGTCCTATCTTGACAAGATTCCCGTCTGTGTCGCCTATGAAGTGGACGGCGTGAGAACCGATATCTTCCCGACCGGAGGAGCGCTTGACCGTGCAAAGCCGATCTATGAATATTTCGACGGTTGGAACGAAGACATTTCCGCTTGCAGAACCTTTGAGGACCTGCCGGAAAATGCAAAGAAGTATGTAAACTATATTGAAAGCGCGGTCGGCTGCAAGATTCGCTATATTTCCGTCGGTGCGGAACGTGAAGCGTATATTGACCGCAAACGCAGCTATTGATATTCCAATTAAATAAGCATTCCTTCAGATACCGTTAAAATTTTGGGCTGCTGCAAATTGAAAGTTTGCAGCAGCCTCGACTTTTCATGCGGTTTCATTTATGAAAGTTCTGCAACAATTTCCACGGTCTTGATGCCTTTATGCTTCACACCCTCTGCATCCGGAACATAAAAATCGCTGAATGCGAGCAGCGCACGGTTATCCGCAATAGGCAAAATGGTACAGTTGCAGCAGCTTCCTGCCCACTGGTGAAAATTCGGACGCACAGGCGGATTGTTGGCAAGGACGCTGCGGTCGCCGTCCGTCATGACTTCAAGGGCATCCGTCCAAGTATGTCCGCTGTCCATACTGGCATAGACAAAAATACCGGGACGTGTAATAACTGCAAGCGTGACGCCGTTTTCAAGCTGCAATAACTGTGGGAGTGCGCCGCGATCTTTGAAGTATTCCGGCTTTGACCAGGTTCTGCCGCCGTCCTCGGAACGGGACAAATAGGTCGGACCCCATTCCGGAGCACCGTGAAAAACATCGCAGGTACGCAAAATACAAAGAATCGAGCCATCCGGCATAAACGCAAGATTCGGTTCGTCAAAGCCGCTCTTCAGATGCGCCAGAGGGTCCTTCTCTTCATCTGGCTCCTTGTAGGGAATATACCCGCGCAGCTGCCAGGTTTTTCCGTTGTCGGCAGAATGAAGAATATAAGAATTGGTCGTTCCTTCATATACGCCTGTAAACGGGTTTGCGCCGTTTCCGATATAATGCGCCAAATAGAGCGTCCCGTCTGGTGCAACCTTAACGTCACGGCAGCTGTACAATCCGGCATTGGCAAGCATCACAGATTCCAAGTCCGTTCTTTGCGCATGAGACGGCGGAAAGCTGACAGTTGTGCGGTACTTCCAATCGACGTTTGCGTACTGTTTAACTCCTTCTGTCATTCCGTTTTCCAGTCGGTGGAAGCAAAACCGTTTTTCAATCAGCCCATCCGGAATGGAATCCAGCCAGTATACCTTGTATCGGGAGCCAAAAATATCGGAATAGATTGTAATGGGAAACGGAAGACAATCGGCAGAATCCGGCTTTTGCGGTGTTAGAGAATCGGTCGGAATATGATATGTTGCAAAAGCCCAAGGCGCTTCCTTCACGCCAATCAAACTTGTCGGTAGATTGGGGACAGAACGGAGAACATCTCCGTTTGGCAGCTGCGTCCCCATCATATCCTTGTCTTCCTTTGCTGCCGGACGCCAGTGTTCTCCCACATCCTCTGTAACAAGCCATTTCCCGGCGGTATCGCCGTCCAAGCACACCCATGCATCGTCATCGTCATGGATATATATACCGATATTCCCGTTTTTCATCGGATAGAGTTTGGGAAACTGCACCCACCCCCACGAAAGCTGCTCCATGGTATCGCCGATATAGACGACACGTTCCTTTTCTTTATAAAGATTCATCAATTTTCCTCTCAGCTGTTCACATTCGCCTTATATGCATCTACAACATCATCAATCTGCTTTTGCACCTTGTCTTCAATTTTGGTAAAATAGGAAGCAAAATCAGTATTGCCCTTTTGAATATACTGTTCCGCAACGCGGGAAAATACCTCTGTCAATGCAATTGGCAAATCATACTGGAGCGTTGAAAATACAATATCCAGCATTTCCTCAGAATCGTTGTCGCGTGCAATTTTACCCATCAGCATATTGTCATAAAATGCGGGCTTGACGGTCTTCATGGATTCATACGCTAATGATTCCAAAAGCACACCCGTTCGATCAAGATCGGAATTGGTGGTCGGAATCATCATAAAAAACGGATACCCGCCGTGGCTGATATAGTCCTTCTGCTCTTCATTGTATTTCGGAGCGGGAACGATACCGAAATCAATATCCATCTGCCGCAGCTTCTGGGCATTGCCAAGACCTTCAATATAAAACAGCGCCCGTCCCTCGCGGAAGACTTCAACACCTCCGTTATTGTCCGCATTTCCTGCTGGATTGCGCAGACCGGGATAATTGACATAAAGGTCAGCGGCAGCAGTCAGGCGTTCGATATAATACGCCGTATTCAAATCGAAATACGGCAGGTCCTCCTCGTCCTTTGTCACCGTCATCATGGCGCCAATACCGGTGGGAACCGTACAACTGTACTGCCCGTACCATGTGGTTAAGCCGTATTGATCCGCCTCTGTCCAAGTGCCGTCGCCATCAATATCTTTTGCCGCTGTCATGCCCATTTCCCGGAATTTTTCAAGCGTCCATTTGCCGTCCCGCACAAGCGCATAGGGGGACTCCATATCATAATCTGCAATCAGCTTTTTATTGAACAGCACCGGGCGTGTACTGTCGTAATGTGTGGTGTCAAACAAGCTCATACCGCAGTAGGTTTTTCCGCAAATTGTCAAATCCTTCATCGGCTTTTGAATCCACCACGGCGCCGAAAGATCGAGATGCGGGATTTCGGTAAAATCCAGAACCATATTATTGACGATCAAGTCCAGATTCATCGTCATCAGAATGACGTCAAAGGTGTCATCTCCTGCCTGAATGGATTTCTGCGCGTCTTTTATAAGGTTTTTTGTAGATATCTCCGTGATTTTGACATTGAACTGTTCCTCTGTCGCACAGTTTCGCTGGAAAATGGCGTCATTGACCGCTTCTCCGACCTCTTCTTCCGCCGTTACAACGTAGGTTGTCATCCAGCTTGCCGTATTGCCGTTCAGAAAACAAAAATCATCTCCCTTATAATCGGCTTCCGGAAGTATGGGAACCGCTTCCTGCTCTACGGTCGTTTCTGCAGTTTCGGTAACTGCCGTCTGCAAATCGGTTTCCGTCTGCGCATTGGAAATCGCTTCCTCTCCGCACGAGGTCAAAAGCAAACACAGTACCACAAGAAAATAACGATTTTTCATGACATTTCATCCTTTCTATCTGTGTAGATTCTGCTATTTTGTTCATTTGTAACGCATGTGGAGTCCCAATCATTTTGTTTATTCTAACATATTTATTGCTTGTTGTCAAGCGCTTTATACGATACTTTTTCAAAATCATGTCCCATTCCTATAACAAACTTTATGATGACGGAAGTATTGTCATACAAAACGGAACTTATTCCGCTGTCAAACAAAACGAAAAAAACAACACGCTTTTTCAAAATCAAAGCAGCGGTGCGATGGAAATACGGACAGAAGCATAAAAAAAGGCTGCTGTAATTTCGTACAGCAACCCTTTTGGTTGTTTTTTGAGAGGAGACAAAGCGGCTTTCAATCAGTCGCTGATATAGGGCAGAAGTGCAACGATGCGCGCGCGCTTAATGGCATCGGTCAGCTGACGCTGATGCAGTGCGCAGGTACCGGTGATTCTTCTGGGAAGAATCTTTGCACGTTCGGAGATATACTTTCTCAGTCTGCCGACATCCTTATAGTCGACATGTTCAATCTTTTCTGCACAGAACTGGCAAACCTTTCTTCTCTTTCCGCGGGGCTGGCTGCGGTAAGGCTTGGCTTCTCTCTGTTCCTTGACCTCTGCCGGTTTTGCTTCTGCTGCCGGCGCTGTGGTCTTTACTTCCTTTGCATTATCCAATTTGTTTCATTCCTTTCGTCAATTCAATGGTATGGAAGACGTTTTTCCGCTTAAAACGGGAGATCTTCATCTCCGCCGATGTCTTCAAATTTGGGCGCCGCCGGTTTTTCTGCTGGCTTTGCAGCAGATGCACTCTGCTGCGGTGCGTAATACGCATTTTGTGCCGGTACACCGGTATCCATACCGCTGTCACCGCTCATGCCTGCAAATGCAGGACTTGCGCCAAACGCAGCTGCACCCCCGGCACTGTCACCTTTGCTTGCGCCGAAGGAACACTCGTCGGCGACGACCTCGGTGACATAGCGTCTGTTTCCCTGCTGATCGGTATATTCGCGGCTCTGAAGCGAACCGACGATAATGATAGAGCTTCCCTTATGGAAGTACTTGGAAACAAACTCTGCCTGTGTTCTCCATGTTGTAATATTGATGAAGTCCGATGCGTAATTGCCGTTTGCATCCTTAAATCTGCGCTGGACACCGATGCGGAACGAACACACTGCAACGCCGCTGGGCGTCTGCTTCAGTTCCGGTTCAGCGACCATATTTCCCATCAGGATGACTTTATTCAGGCTTGGCATAGCTGCACCTCACGCTTAGTGTCTGACCGTAGTCATGGCACGCATGATGTTGTCGTTGATGTTGAACAGACGGGTCAGTTCTGCAACGAACTGGGTATCTGCCTTGTGATTGACAAGGACATAATAACCTTCGTTCAAGTCATTGATCGGGTATGCAAGTCTGCGCTTGCCCCATTCATTGACTGCTTCCACTTCGCCGTTTGCTGCCATCAGCGCTGTGAACTTTTCGACAACAGCCTTGGTGTCGTCTTCTGAGAGCTGAGGATTGACGATAAACAATGTTTCATAGGAACCGATAATCTTTTCCATGTGCTTTGCACCTCCTTATGGACGTATGTCAGGATGCATGTCATCCTGAAAGGATTGTATACAAGATTTTATATACTTTAGTATTATACCATATCTGATAGAATCTGTCAAGATGATACTTTCGCTTTTTATGAACAATTTGTAAATTTCAAAAAATCCATAGAAATGCCATTCTTCTGGGTCCGTCCGACAAAAAAACACCGACCGCAGCGGCTAAAAACGCGTATGCGGTCGGTATTCTGTTGACATTTTGGAGGCTTTGCTTTAGTTTTCCAGTTGTCTGCCGAGAAACGCGGCGGCAGTCTGAATCAGTTTGACCTCGGTTTCAAGCGCAGATTTTTCTATACGTGCAGGGAAATCCTCTTCGCTTGTCACCGCAGCGACACAACCGATGATGTCCCCTTCTGTAAAGATGGGCTGTGCACAGACGACATAGATTCCGGTACGGTCGTCCTCACTCAGAAGAATCCTTTCCGCAGAATCGACGGCAGTCGGAGCAGTGTACAAACTGCGTCCTTCTATAATTGCATCCACATCCTGTGAAATTTTCTTGTCAAGGAACTCCTTTTTCGAGATTCCCGCAGCGGCAACCACACTGTCGCGGTCACAGACCGCAACCGGAATCCCACAGGTCTTGTAAAGACTTTCCGCATACTGCGAAGCAAAATCCACAAGCTCTCCAATGGGAGAATACTTCTTAAAAATGACCTCTCCTTCACGGTCGGTGTAAATTTCTAGGGGGTCTCCTTCACGGATGCGCATGGTGCGGCGAATTTCCTTTGGAATGACAACACGTCCAAGATCGTCGATACGGCGAACAATACCTGTAGCTTTCATTTCTTTGACCATAGCTTTTGCATAACAAAAGTTTCCTTTCTTGTGAAAATAGGGGTAGTTTGTAAACAAAATTGCTGCGATAAAAGCGGCAAGACATCGTTTGGATGATCTTGTATCCAAACACATATAAATACGACAATCACTTTTATAATACGGAATTGCGGCGCGCCCGCAGGCATTTGAGCCGCAAAACACAATTTGAACGATGAATCCTTCAAATTTTTCTTTTATTTGCATTGTGCAATGTTATTATCTGTAAAAAGACTGCATTTATACGGAACACAGTTATTTTCAGGTGATGAAATGTGCAGAAGAGCGCACTCAAAATCTGGAAAATGAAAAAAAGACTGGGAATTTTATTTTTCAGACATATGACCATAACTCCGCGCAAGCGGAGTTTTCCTTTCTTTGTGGAGTTGTGGCGTAAGCCACAAAACACGGTCTGAAAAATTTATTTTTCAGACCTATCATAACAATTTACATGTTTCCCCTTGACTTTCCACGCGGAATCGGGTATGATAATACTATCATGTAAGTTCGATGAGGAGATGCTTTTTAAAAAAAGCACCTCCTCAAACTCCACCGCAAAAACTTTTTGAGATATAAAATATCATACAGCACAAACAAAAACTCAATTTTGCCCGTTTATCCAGTTTAAAATTTTTTGAATGGGGTTTGGGGAAAAGCTTTTTTTAAAAAAGTTTTCCCCATAAAATTCATTGAACTCACGTTACTATATCTCTTTTTTACAAACCCAAAGAAAGATCGGTATGAGTATGACCGTTTTTGATTTACAAAATACAAACAAACAGATGACTGCGGAAAAAATTCCTGCCACGGTCACGGCGCTTGGCACCTTTGACGGCGTTCACATCGGACACGCGGCACTGCTGCGGGAGGCATGCACCCTTGCGTCATCGCTTGGCAGCGATGTTTTTCCGGCAGTTTGGACGTTTTTTGAACCGCCGTTTCGGGGTCGTGTAAAGTATCTGACCACATTACAGGAAAAACTTTCGCTGTTTGCACGTGCAGGCATCCGGTATGTATTTTTAGAGGAATTTTCAAACGTGCAAATGCTTCCGCCAAAGGACTTTGTATCTAAGATTCTGCTTGCGGGATGCGGTGTACGGGGCGCCGTCTGCGGCTTTAATTTCCGGTTTGGACACAGCGCGATGGGAACGCCCGCCTTTCTGCAAAAAGAACTGGCAAATGCACATGCGCCGGTTCTGATTACGCAAAAGGTGACACAGGGGGATGAAGCCGTCTCCTCCACACGCATTCGCGCCCTGCTTGATGCAGGCGATACGGAATATGCAGCCCAGTGCCTTGGCAGATATTATTCCGTTTCCCTTCCCGTCGTACACGGTAAGGAGCTTGGACGCAAAATCGGTATTCCCACCATCAATCAGAATTTCCCCTTGGAGCGGCAGACCCCTCTGCGCGGCACCTATGCATCGACGGTTTCTGTGGACGGCGTTCTGTATCCCGGCGTGACAAACGTCGGTATCCGCCCGTCCATAACAGAAAACGACAGTCACACACCCAATGCGGAAACGCACATCATCGGCTACCGCGGCTGGCTTTACGACAAATCCATCCGCGTGTACTTTCGTCACCGTCTGCGCGATGAGCAAGTCTTTCCCTCTCTTGATGCCATGAAGGCGCAGATTGCACGTGATATCGATGCTTCCAATGCCTCTTTTCACGAACACAAGGAGCTTTGCTATGGATAAAAACACAGTTTTGCAGATGCCGGACAACAGCCGCGCACGGCTGTCTCTTTTTCGTCACGCAAAACAAAACAACAACCGGCGTTCCGTTATAAAAAGGCTTCTCTGCCTGCTTCTGACCGTTTTGTCTGTCTTGCCGCTTATCCCTTGTGTACATGCGGTAGACGACCCCGAAAATCTGACCTCGCAGGCATGCCTGATATACAATCTCGAAACCGATTCCATTTTATGGGGCCGCGAAATTGATACCAGCGTTTTTCCAACCTCTACCGTCAAAATCATCCTCGGCATGCTGGCGCTGGAATATTATGCGGACAACCTTGATACGGTTTTGACCGTGCCAATGGAAGCCATCAGCGGTGCGGGCGGCAACGTCATCGGTCTTGTCGCCGGTGAAGAGATTTCCGTGCGCCACCTTTTGTATGCGGTCCTGATGAGCGGTGCTAACGATGCGGCATGTGTGCTTGCTTACACCATTGCCGGTAACGTCACTGCCTTTGTCAACCAGATGAATGCAAAGGCGCAGCAACTTGGCTGCCGCGACACCGTCTATACAAACTGTACCGGCGTGCACGACGACAACATGCGCACCACCGCACGGGATACGCTGCGCATTGCACTGTACGCCTATACAAATTCCAATTTTATGGCGATGTCCTCCGAGACACGTCATATCATTCCCGAAACCAACAAACGCCCGGAACGCACCATCGTCAACCGGAACTTCATTGTCTCCACACAATATTATACCAAATACTATAACAGCCTTGCCAAGGGTATGAATGCGGGAAATACCAAGGAGGGCGGCTACTGTCTTGTCACCTCCATCCGCAAACAGGGCTGTACCTACATCGTCGTCTGCATGAATTCCTATTATAATGAGGAAGAAAACTTCATTTATACTTATTCTGACTGCGAAACGCTTGTCGACTGGGCATACAACAACTACGATTTTGTCTCTGTTGTGGACAACACGACGATGATTTGTGAAATTCCTGTGGAGCTGTCGCTGGATGTCGACTATGTCACGCTGCTGCCCGAAAAACCGATTGAAATGTTTTTGCCAAAGGATATCGACATCGACACCGCAATCACACTGAACCACATTCTTTTGTCCGATACCATAGAGGCGCCTGTCGCCGAAGGGGAAATTGCAGGAATGCTGACCGTCAAATACGACGGAGAACTGGTCGCAGCGGTCAATCTTGTCACCAAGGGATCAATTACACGCAGTGAATTTCTGAACTTTTTGACCATTGTCCGCCGCGTCGTTACCAGCAGAACATTTGCTATTTGTGTCGGCATCTCCCTTTTGATTGCGCTTTTGTACGTGCTGTTCACCGCGGTCTACAGAGAAAAGGCAAGAAAGCGCGCGCTGCGGAGAAAATATCCCCACTTAACAAGAAAATAGAAAGGAGCTAACGTGAGGTTGCGATGAGGAGATGCTTTTTGAAAAAAGCACCTCCTCAAACTCCTCCGCAAAAACTTTTATTGGGAGATGATTTGAAAAATTTCGCCGTTGTTATCTCTTGAAAAGTTTTTCGTTAATACATATCCCCCCAAAAAAGTTTTTTGAAGAGGGTCCAGGGGGAACCTTTTTTTCAAAAAAGGTTCCCCTTGGAAATTCACGTTAAACGATATAAAATAATGGAAATCATACAATTGCAATACGGTTCCCCGCTGTGGGAACAAACCGCTGTCTTTGCAGAAAAATGCTCCTGGATTGCGGGCAAACATTTCGCCGCACTGCTGCGGGAAAACTGCTTTTCCGACTGGGAAGCGTGCTTCGCCGCGGCAGAAGACCAAAATATCATCGGGTACTGCACGTTTTTGAAAGAAGACTATTATCCGGAAAATCGCTACTCCCCATGGATCAGCAGTATTTTTGTCACAGAAGCCTTCAGAGGCCGCAGAATCAGCCATAAAATGATTGAAGCTGTCATGGACTACGCCAAAAAGCAAGGATTTCAAACCGTTTACATCCCTGCCGCTTCCGACATGAACGGCTTTTATGAAAAATGCGGTTTTACCAAAATCGATACGCTGAAAAACTACAGCGGCGATATCGATAACATCTACATGCGGGTTCTTTAAAGCCGCAATTATAAAAAAAGCAGAACGCACTGCCGCATATCCCATCATGGGACCTGCGCAAAGCGTCCTGCTGTTTTTTTGCTTTTATTCGGGATTTCGCCACTTTCAGCGCCAGCCTTAGTGTTCGTGTCTGACCAGTGCAAAAATCAGCGCAACAATGGAACAGCACATCGCGGTTACGCTGATAACAAAGGATGCAACCTTCATGCTCTTCTTTTCTCTCCCTTCTCCTGCGTTCTGAATATGTATACAGTATACCACATCCCACCGCGTTTTTCAAGCAGATGAAAAAATATTTACATTTTACGGGGGAATTTGATTATAAGGATTGACAAATTCTGAAGAATCTGGTACAATATCATTAACAAAAAGAAACTAATGTTTAATCCCCCCGAAAAAACTTCCAACTGAAAGGAGATGGAATTCATTCATGCTGGAAATTGACAAGCTTCCTGCACCGCTCGCTGCCCTGCTGGAAAAGCGCGGAATTCCCAAAGACAGCATCCTTTTGTGTGCCAAAACGGATATCTCTCCGGCACATGTCTACTGCGACAACTGGTTTATCGCTACAAAGGACGACCTCATTCTGATCAGCGGCGTAAAAACGATTGTTCCAAAAAACATGACGCCGGCAGAACAGCTGCTTCATTCAGAGCGCATCACCTGTGACTTTGCGGAAATTGAAACACAGCAGTATTCCGTATCCCGCCTGCACGATCTGGCGGTGGAAAACCTGATTTCCGATGCGCGCATCACCGCACGCTACAAGGAGTCCGATGACAGTGAAGACAAAATGGTGCTTCTGTCCTTTCTGTCAGGCTCCGCAAAAAATTCTGCCAACCTGTTCATCAAATATTTTAATCAGATCAAGGAAAAGGGCAGTGTTACACCGGATGAGGAAGACTTCAATCAAAACATCTTCTGCCCAACCTGCGGACGCCGTTATCCGGACGCAAACCGCAAAATCTGTCCGCACTGTATGGACAAAGGCAAAATCATCAAGCGTATGGCAGGCTTCTTCTTAAAGTACAAGGCAAGCATTCTCATTCTGTTTGTCATCATGGTGCTGTCGTCGGTGCTGTCGGTCATCACACCGTACTTCTCAAATGGATTCTTCTATGATGAAGTTCTGTCAAAAACAGGCTCCTTTTATGGCAATATCCTGTTTGTATTGTTTATTATCATCGGCACGCGTTTACTCCGACAGATTTTCTCCATGATCACAGGAACCATCAGCTCCCGCATCACAGCAAAGGTTGTATACGACTTAAAAAAGACCATTTTTGCATCCATCGAGCGCCTTTCCCTCTCCTTCTTCACCGGACGGCAGACAGGCGGATTGATGACGCAGGTCAACAGTGATGCAAACTCGATCTACTGGTTCTTTGTCGACGGCTTTCAGCATGTGATCATCAACGTCATGATGATTGTCGTGATTGTGATCCTGATGTTTGCGGCGCATCCGCTGCTTGCCTTTTTGTCTCTGATCACACTTCCGCTTTTTGTGCTTTCCATCCGCGTCATCTTCAAAAAACTGGATAAGCTGTGGGCAAAACGGTATTCCTCCAGCCGTGCCATGAACGCACAGCTCTCGGATGTTTTGTCCGGCGTGCGTGTCGTCAAGGCATTTTCCAAGGAACGCGACGAAATCGGACGCTTCCATTCCAAATCCAAACGGTTAGCACACGACGATAAAACGCTTTCCAGCTTTGAAACCTGGGCGTTCCCAATGGTTGATCTGCTTTTGTTTATCGGCAATATCATGGTTTGGGCAGTCGGCGGTTGGATGTGTGTCAAGGGAAAAATCTCCTACGGTACCCTCTTAACCTTTGTTGCCTATATGAACATGGTATACGGACCGATGTACTTCTTTGTCGATATGGTCAACTGGGGTGCGGACTGCTTGAATGCGGTCAACCGTCTTCTGGAGGTCATGGACGCAGTTCCCGAGGTCATGGAGCGCGAAAACCCCGTGCGCCTTTCGGAGGTACAGGGACGTGTGACATTCCAGGATGTGGAATTTTCCTATGTCAAGAACCGCAAAGTCATTGACGGCGTCTCCTTTGATATCGAACCCGGCAAGGTAATCGGCATTGTCGGTCACACCGGCGCCGGAAAATCTACGCTTGCAAACCTTTTAATCCGCCTGTATGACGTGACAAAGGGTTCTATTATGATCGACGGCATCGATGTGCGCGACCTCGCCTTTGAGGACATCCGTAAAAATGTCGCCATCGTTTCGCAGGAAACCTACCTGTTCATGGGTACCATTCTCGACAACATCCGTTATGCACGTCCGGACGCTACCTATGAAGAGGTGCTGGAAGCCTCGAAAATTGCAGGCGCACACGACTTTATCATCAAGCTTCCCGATGCCTATGCAACGCAAATCGGCTTTGGCTACCGCGATTTGTCCGGAGGAGAACGCCAGCGTGTCTCCATTGCACGTGCAATCCTGCGCAACCCGAAGATTCTGATTCTGGATGAAGCGACCGCCGCAATGGATACCCAAACGGAACGGCAGATTCAGTCCGCATTGGAACAGCTTACGAAGAACCGTACCACCATTATGATCGCCCACCGCCTCTCCACACTGCGTTCTGCCGATAAGCTGATTGTCATTGAAAACGGCAAAATGCCGGAGTTCGGCACGCACAGAGAGCTTTTGGAAAAGAAGGGCATCTACTATAAGCTGTATAAACTTCAAGCGGATGCGCTGAAAAACGTTGGTATTGAAGCATGACATAAATAAGCACATCCGGTACGGATAGCGCTAAAGAATGTTGGTATTGAAGCATAACATAAATAAGCGCATCTGGTGCGGATAGCGCTAAAGAATGTTGTGGTATTGAAGCATGACATCATAAACACATCTGGTACGAATACATAAAAAAATGTTCGTATCAAAACATAAATCTCCCCCTCATCAAAGTTTTTTGAAAGGGGTTTGGGGAAAAACTTTTTTTAAAAAAAGTTTTCCCTAAACGTTCCCCCTCAAAAGAAAGGATTTTCAATGGAAACAACTACGACACCCACAGTACCGTCTTCCGCGTTTGGCGCTGTGGCGCAGATTCAGTATCTTGACGAAACCAATGCACAGTTCCATGAAGAAAACGGCTTTATTTCGCTCAGAGCAACCGTTTTGAATACAGAAACCAATCAAATGGAAGAAAAGGAATGGGAGCGCGTGTTTTTGCATGCGGCATTTCCCTTTGATATGCCAAACGCCTACATATCCGTCCTTGATAAGGACCAGAAGGAAATCGGCATGATCCGGGAGCTGTCCGCATGTGAAAAAGAAACGCAGGAGATTCTGCAAAGAGAGCTTGCGCGGAAATATTATGCGCCGCGCATCACACGCATTCTGTCGGTCAAGGAACGCTACGGTTTCTCCTACTGGAACGTCGATCTGACCGATGCCAAGGATTTTTCCTTTACAGTACAGGATACATACCGCTCCATGCTGAAGGTCACACATACGCATATCTTTGTCAACGATGTAGACGGCAACCGGTTTGAAATTCCGGACGTAGAAGCATTGGACCGCGCAAGCTATAAAAAAATTGAGCTTTATCTATAAATAGCAGCCACTCGATTGAAAACGACGAAATAAAAGGAAAGGCGGTGAAGCTCCCCCTTGAAAATGAATACCGCGCACAAGGTTCAAATTCCGGAACGCAAAGCGTTTTTAAGAGAACAAATCATAAAAATTCTGCCCGCACTTAACGGCAAATCCTTTCAGATGGTGCTTTCCTCCAATTTAAATGTTGCCGACTGCACACGGCAGACAGGATATGTCTGCATGGTCGACGATGTTTTGTATGTAATAGAAGCAGAGGCAGAAAAAGCACACTATCCCTTAAAGGATTTAACGGAATTTCATGCCAATTCCGGCATCGGTGAGGTTTCTTTGGAATGCCGGCATAAAGACCGTCTTCTCGTTTTGTGCCGCGGCGACATGTCACACCAGAGTGAATATGCCACCATTGCAAAACGACTGAACCATTACAGGGAAACAGGCCTTTGGGACCCCCAATACGACAAAACCTATAACCGCTACTGCCCGAAATGCGGCAGAAAGTACCGTCACGGTTCCAATATCTGCATGCACTGCGTCGACAAAAAGAAAATGTTCGCACGCATCTGGGAAATTGCAAGTCCCTATAAATGGACGCTGTTTCTCTCCATTCTCCTCTTTTTGGTCATCACCGGATTAAACATGATCAACCCGTACATCAACCGCGTGCTGGTGGACGACTACATTACGCCGCATGCCGTTGGTGCCTTTTCCGGGTTCTGTATGGTCATTCTTTCCATGCTGCTTCTGCATCTGGCAATCAAGGGCATCTCCATTTTCCGCGGTATGGCGCTGATTTCCGCCGGAAACAAGATCATCGTGCGTCTGCGGGAAATGGTCTTTGACAAGGTGCAGATGCTGTCCATCTCCAAAATTTCCAAGCGTACCGCCGGTGAAATCATGCAGCGCGTTACAGGCGACACCGCAGAAATTCAAAACTTTGTGGTATACCGTTTATCCGATATCATCGAGCAGTCGCTGATCTTTGTCGGCATTTCCATCATGCTGTTTGTGACCGACTGGAAGCTTGCACTGATGATTATCCTGCCTATCCCGCTCATGTCCCTCTCCTTCCGTCTGTTCTGGAACTACATTAACAGAATCTATCACAGACAGTGGGTAATCGGTGCAAAGGCAAACACCATTCTCCACGACATTTTCTCCGGAATCCGCGTCGTAAAGGCGTTTGGTATGGAGCATTTTGAAATGGAGAAATACGACCGCGTCACCTATGAGGAGTCGGAAATTTCCGCACGAAATGAAAAATTCTATTCCATTTTGAACCCTGTGGTCAACTTCTTCATGCAGTCCGGCGAATTCTTTCTGCTCTTCTACGTCGGAAACGCCATCCTGCACGGCGACATGACATTGGGTGAAATGACGCAGTTCTCCACATACGTCAGCATGCTGTATTCCGGTCCCGTCTTTCTGATTGCAAATTTACAGCGTCAGATGACCAGATTGTTTACCTCGGTGGTCAAGGTCTTCGATTTGCTGGATGAGGAAGTCGACATCAGTGATAGCACAGACGCAAAGAACATCAAAATTGAAGGCAATATCTCTTTTGACAACGTGCATTTTGGCTATGACGATGCGACAGAAGTACTTAAGGGCATCAATCTTGATATCAAGCCCGGAGAATTTATCGGCATTGTCGGTAAGTCCGGTGCAGGCAAATCCACTCTCATCAATCTGGTGATGCGTCTTTACGACGTTGAAGAAGGCGCCATAAGAATTGACGGTGAAGATATCCGCAGCATCTCACAGGAATGTCTGCGCTCACAAATCGGCGTCGTTTTGCAGGAAACGTTCCTCTTTACCGGCTCGATTTACGACAACATCGCCTATGCAAAACCGGATGCTACACGGGAAGAAATCATCGCCGCCTCTAAAATTGCAGGTGCGCATACGTTCATTATGAAGCTTCCGGACAGCTACAACACCAAGGTCGGAGAACGAGGTCACACCCTTTCCGGCGGTGAGCGGCAGCGAATCTCCATTGCGCGCGCACTGCTTCATGACCCGCGCATTCTGATTCTTGATGAAGCAACCGCATCTCTTGACACCGAAACCGAAAAGCAGATTCAGGACGCACTCCAGCAGCTGTCAAAGAATCGTACCACGCTTGCCATCGCGCACCGTCTTTCCACGCTGCGCAACGCAACGCGCCTGATTGTCATCGACAAGGGCAAAATTGCCGAGGTCGGCACACATGAGGAGTTGATCCGGATGCAGGGTATCTACTACAACCTCGTCATGGCACAGCGTCAAATGTCCAAAATGACGCATGACAATGATCGGGACGCAAAAAAACCTGCGGTATCTTAAAATTACAGATTAACGTGAGTTCGATGAGGAGATGCTTTTTGAAAAAAGCACCTCCTCAAACTCCACCGCAAAAACTTTTCTTAATGAAAATTCATCAAACTCACATCAGGTTAAAAATCTGGGCTGCTGTGCGCGGAATGCAGCAGCCCATCTTACATAAGGAACACTTCCCCGCCTGCGGGCGCGTCACAACGTTACATAGAGAGGAAAGCTTCGCTTGCGCGAAGGTATAAGTCTGAAAATAAAATTTTCAGACTGTGTTTTGTGGCTTACGCCACAACTCCACATTAGAAAGGAAATAACTTTTACAAAGTAAAAGTTATGGTCATAATCATGAGTATGGAAAGCAATACAAAAAAAGAATCAAGTAAATTTATCGACAGTAATCTTATGGAAGGCATGGTCTCCGTCCGCGCAGTGCTGGACGGCATGGCTGCGAAAACCTCCGACCGCCGCATCATAGAGATATTCTTATCTGAGGAACGTGTGCATAAGATGGAACGGGAATATGCATGGCTCTGTCATCGCGGCGAGGAATACGGTTTCCCGGTCACGCTCTGCCCGCCTGCGGAAATCGACGCACGCTGTATCGGAAATACGCACGGCGGCATTGCAGCACAGTGTACAGCGCGGACAATTCCGCCACTGTCAGCAGCTGCTGTTTCGGCTGCCAATGCCGCTTCAAACGCAGCAGAAACCAAAACCGCAGAAAATACAGAACAGACAGCGAAAAATCCGTTTTCGGAAAACGGATTTTATGTCATGATAGAAGGCATTGAGGATCCGTACAACTTCGGTTATGCAATGCGCTCTCTTTATGCCGCGGGAGTGGACGGCGTGATTCTTCCGCCGCGCAACTGGATGAGCGCCGCAGGTGTAGTCTGCCGTGCATCTGCCGGCGCGTCGGAACGCTTTTCCATGTGGTGTGCGGAAAGCAGCATGGATGCGGTACACATCTTTCGCCGACTCGGCTATCAAATTGTATGTGCAGACATGGAGCATTCCGTCTCCATGTACGACGCTGACCTGCGCCGTCCTCTGCTGTTAATCGTCGGCGGTGAAAAGCGCGGCATTTCCCGTGCGGTTCTTGATCTTGCAGACACGGTAGTTCGGCTTGACTACGGAAGACCGTTTGAAGGCGCACTGTCCGCAGCATCCGCAGCATCGATTTTAGCGTTTGAGGTATACAGGCAAAACCGTGGAAGATGAGTGATTCAGGCATCGCTTCAGACATTATGCAGAGAATTTTTTGGGACTGCTGCTCTTTTCGTGCAGCAATCCCATTTCTGTTTTATCAAACAAAATATTCTGCATACTCTGCCTTGCATGCGTCGTATTCGTGCTTTTCCGTGATCCACAGGATCACATCATGTGTTTTGATACCAAGGCGTGTGTATGCCTCAAAACGGTGGTTGCCGTCATTCAGTTCAAACGCCCCCTCTTTGTGTGCATCATCCATAAAATAGTGTACGATCAGCGGCGGCAGGTCCGCACCGCTTTTGATAATTTCTTCAAGTTCGGCGACATGTTTGTAAAACCATTCCCGTTCTACCCGCCACTTCATATTCTCCTCAGGACCGCAGCAGCGGCAAAACAGGGACAACGGCATCCGGACAGGGCCGAGATAGTACCGGTCAACAATCTTCAAGCCCTCCGAAAACGGCTGGTTGTGACCGTCCGACAACAGGTACAGATGCACCCATTCCTCAAGCCTTCCTGCTTCTGCATATTCCCTTGCCGATATGCACGTGTCCTGATACTTTAGAATCGGTTCTTCTTTTTTTACATGCACGATTGGTTCCTCCTTTTTTGCATAGATAATTTTCCTTACGGATTCTGTGGAGAGAAAGTAGGCATCTGCCAAATCCTCTATGCGTTCCCCGCATCGGAACTTCTCCCGAATATCGCAGTTGCGTTCCATAAGATACTGTCTATAGCCGGAAGTCTCCCCCCAAGACCGCTTCCGGTCTGCGGATGGGATATAGACAAGCCTGCCGGAAACATATTTCTGAATTTCTCGCAGCAGCTCCGGCGGGAACAGTGTTTTTCCGTTTTCGTACTTCAAGTGGTTCCCCCCTCTCCCTGCTTCTTTCACGATCATTCTGACCGTCCCCGTCCCAGTCTCCATGCATCTATTTTACCAGAAAAACCGCGCCGATTCTATACCGAAAACAGGTATAGATGTTTTTTACCCATTTCTCTGCTCCCTGCATGCAAATCGTGCAGCATAACAGCAATACACAGCGCTCACGATCTCAAAACGCCTTTATCCGATATATGCAACCGTATCTTCCCCACGGTCGGAATGGTTGCCGCAAACCGTCACATCTTCACAATTGACACAGGCGATATCAAAGTTTGCATATGCTGCCACATTGTCCCTTGGCGCATAGCAGCAGTTTGTGAATTGGTTGTCCTCAATGCGGACATGCTTTGCAGAGGAGACGAAAATCGCACTCTGCGGAATATCGATAAAACGGTTATTATGGATGTACAGATTCTCATGCACGCCGGCGGGGTACTCCGAAGTATTGCCGTCGTGACATGCCTTGAAGATGATCGCTCCCTGATTTGCCCCACTGTCAATATGCGCACAGTATTCGATGACATTGTTCCGAATCTCCACATTTTTGCACGGTCCGACCTCCCACCAGACACGGATATCGGGCGCGAACAGCAATGCCGCCAGCGACATCCCGTAGATATAGCTGTTTTCGATCAAGACATTCTGTGTCTGTACCAGGAATCCTCTTGCGCGGGTATTGCGCACACAGCAGCTGTCAATGTGCAAAGATGCAAAATATTCCGCATTTGCAAGCGTATCTCCGACAGAAAGCGTTCCGCGGACATCTTTGTAAACCGCGTTGTTTTCCGCATCGACCGATTCCACAACAAAGGAGCCCTTCTTTAAAAACGTATCGGAATCATACACATAAATGGTGTCGCCCGGTACGGCCCAGCCATCGGGCAGCGGATGTACTTCATGATGCCGGGGACAGATCATTTTCATCGTGCGGTGCTCCTCATCCAGCGTATGAATGCCGCCGGCAGTGCCGTGGATGTTCAGCGTATCGTCACCCATGCCCTCCATATTGCAGTGCCGCAGAACGAGTGATCCTGCAAGTCCCAGCGCATGGATACCGTCCGCATTTGCTGCCTTTAAGCGGGTAGAACCGTCCGGCACTCGGATGCAGAAATTGTCAAACACAAAATCGCGGCTGCGCGGACGGATGGTTGCGCCAAAGCTTGCGGCAGAATAGATTACAATATCTTTTAACGTCACACGCTCGCAGGAGAGAAAATT
The DNA here is from genome assembly GCA_017942005.1 of Clostridia bacterium. Lineage (GTDB taxonomy): Bacteria > Bacillota > Clostridia > Oscillospirales > CAG-272 > RGIG3925. Next base: position 37,292 of record JAGAVJ010000003.1, read on the forward strand.
GAAAATAGAATTGCCATAGATTTCATACCGAATATTGATTCTGTGCCCGATATGCAGCTTATCGCTGATTCTGCCAAGCTTCATACGCACGGTCTGCGCGCCTATCACGTCATAATCAAGACCGACAAGGCGTGTTTTTTTGCTTCCGTCGGGAAGCGTCACCGTCGTTTCTGTCGGGGTATTGTGGTAAGTGGCGAGCGCATAATCGGGAGAGCCCTTTTCATCAAAGCTGTTCGTGCCGCAAAAGTGCTCAAATCCAGTGACCGGGAACGCATCGTCAATGCGCATATCCGCTGTTCCGTTTGCATCGTCAATGGCAGTAATCGTTCCCGCGGCGCCGATGGGATGATCGGTATCAAAAAACAGGTTGGAAATACAAAGGTCTTTGCAGTGTGCAAAATGGAAGGCGTCATTGTTTTCGCAGATGAGCCCCGTGCCGTCAAAGTGTGTCACAAGGGTGGCGCTGTTTCCGTGGATGTGCAGGTGTACCGCTCCCTGTATCAAAATGGGGCGGCTGATGTAATATGTTCCTTTTTTAAAGTGAACATGCACCGGTGTTTCGCCGTCATACCGGATCGCGTCAAAAACAGACTGCAGCGCATCTGCCATATCGTTTCCCGTATCCGGGAAAATACCTGCGTCCTGTAACCACAGGGGTGTCGTATTCATAAAAGCAAACCTCGCTTTTGCATGGTACCTTTACGCAAAAGCTTCCTTTCCAATGAAATTTTTGGGTGGCTGTCAATCATCGCTATGCGACTATTATAGCATTGAAAGAGCAGAAATGCAAGGGAAAATCTAAAATCGGCGGAATTATTTTCAACGTAAGTTCGATAGAATTCTCGGGGAAAACGTTATATGTATCAATCAAATCAAAACTGTACGTTTTTTGCTTGATTGATACATATTTTACTGGTTTCTCTATTTAAAAGTTTTTGCGGTGGAGTTTGAGGAGGTGCTTTTTTCAAAAAGCATCTCCTCATCGAACTCACGTTTTTTAAGCCAGAAGCAGCACAAAGCAAAGCCTGCGGCATGCTTTCGTCCTCACAATGCTTTTTCGTAGTTCTTATATGAAGAATTTTCGCCGGTGTTCACCATTCTTAAATAAAAGGTTCAATTATTTCCCTTGATTTTCCACAGAAAATATGCTACACTATGTTCAATAAGAGATATCGCCCTGCCATTGCCTTGTCTTAAAATCATCCGGTTTGAAAGGAATTCGCCCAAAATGAAGTCCCGCTTCTCCTTAAATCACCCACCCCGTACTTCTTCCACCTTCTGTTTCCGCCATGTCATATCCGTTTGTGCTTTGATGCTCTTTGTGTTTTTGTGTCTGCCGCAGATCGTATCCTGCCGCGGGCAAACACCGCATGACACTGCAGCGGTGGACACCGCAGTGGTGGACAGCATAACGGTATCACCTCCCCAAACGTCCGACACAGAACCGTCTGATATCGAAAGCACTGCACCAGATACATCTGCACCAGATACATCCAAATCGGAAACATCCGAACCAGAGATATCTGAAACGAATGCATCCGATAGAAAGGAAACAACGCCAATAGAGGCAATCTCTACCGCTGCGGACACGGAAACCGGGGATTTGCCTGTACAACCCGATTCCCGCATCCGCATTCCCAAGCTGCGCGGCATGACGCTTGCAGAAGCGAAAGCCGTTCTCATAGAATCAGGTCTGACATACGAGGTAACAGAAGAATATTCCGCACAGGCAGCAGCAGGTACGGTTCTGCGTGCACAGTTCTGGGGAAAAGTAGAGGAAGACTGTTACCGTGTCAACGGGGAACATCCTATTGCGCTGACGGTCAGTAAAAAAAATCATCAAAAGAGCAATGTGACAGCAGTGGACGAAAAGCGCATATATCTCACCTTTGACGACGGTCCCTGCCAGGGGACAGACACCGTACTTGACATTTTAGAGGAATATGGTATCCACGCAACCTTTTTTACGCTTGGCACTTATGCAAACATCTATCCGGAACGCATTCGTGCCATCCGGGACGGCGGACACCTGCTCGGCTGTCATTCCTATTCCCACGACTATGAGAGCCTGTATGCATCGGCAGACGCCGCACTTGCGGAAATCGCACAATGGAAAGAAACCGTGGAAAAGGCGCTCAACGAACCGGTAGATGACGACATTGTCTTTCGCTTTCCCGGCGGTACAACCACCTATTATCTGGACGACAACCGTTTTGAGGAAATTTTCTGGGCGATTACAGACGCAGGCTACCGTTCGTTTGACTGGACGTTTGCCGACAACGACCGTTATTTGAAGGGCAAACCGGAAGATCAGCCGATTGAAGAATTTTTAAAAGCTTCAACCCTCTCCTCTCTCAAAAACTGTGCCGCCGCTCCCGCATGGCCGAAAATCATGCTGATGCACGATACCTCCCCAGAAACCATTTCCATCCTGCCGTGGATCATCGAAACACTACAGGAAGAAGGCTACACCTTCGGCACTCTGGATGAACTGGACGGGTACTGGATCGCTCATAAATGAGCAGAAGAGAACGATGAGGAGGTGCTTTTTGAAAAAAGCACCTCCTCAAACTCCTCTGTAAAAACTTTTCACGAATATTAGTTTTTGCGCGCTATAAACTCCTCCATAAAACCCGGTTGTCCTCGATACAGATGTCGATGACGTTTATGTCCCGCAGCCATGACAGATAGGAACGCACGGTACTGCCAACCAGAACATATTGCTCCATGGTCATGCGCAGTCCAAACGCATCAAAGACCTCCTTTAGCAGCGTTTCAAAGGATTTCGGTGTTTGCAGCGCCTCCTTGATCCAGGCGGCAATTTCATCGACGGTGCGGCGGTTTTCTTGTGTCAGTTCAATGATTTCATCGGCAGAAAATGCGTCCGCATGGGCAGGGACAAAAATGGTGCCGTCATGCGCCTGCGCCATCTCCTCCACAAAATCGAGCGTCTTTTTGTATGCATCGACGTCATATAGAAACGTGACACGATATTTTTCCAATGTCGTCTTGCTGCAAATACAGTCCGCCAGAAATACGACACGGTCCGGGGTACGGATGCCGATCATATCAAAAAAGTGACCGGGCAGCGGGATGACCTCCAGCATATCGGGAAAATCCGGACTTGTAATGTCTTTGACCTCGCTTTCCTCCGCTTGCAGGAATTTGTGGCGCAGGTCACGCATCGGATATCCGCCGTACAGAAACGCGGGTTCCAGTACCGTGTGTGCAATAAATGCCGTTTCTATGCCGGATGCAAAGATGATGCACCCGGTCTGCTGCTGCAAATACCGGTTTCCGCCGGTGTGGTCTGCATTGGAATGCGTGTTGATGATACCCTTGAGCTGCCATCCCTGTGCGTCGAGTATTTTGCGCACCTTCTTCCCCGCTTCCTTGTCGTTTCCGCTGTCGATCAAATAGACATCGGTTTCATTTGCACGGTAAATCCCAATTTTGGCGGGACAATTGATATAATAACTGCGGTCTGTAAGTTGTTTTAATTCGTACATTGTATTGTTTTTTCCTCTTTTTCATTGGATTCAGTTTTATCTGCGACAGCAAACCGAATTTCGGATATCTCCTATTCTCCGTCCTTCTGCGTTTGCGTCTCTGTTTTTGGTTCCTTTGGCAAAAACAGCGGTACGCCGCAGGTCAAACAGAATCTGTCACCAGGCGTAATGCCTTTACTGCCGCATGCAGGACAAACGGTATCTTTGGACGTTTCTTTCGGTGAAATTTCTTTTTTTGATGTTTCCTTTTGTGCAGGTTCGGCAGAAGATGCGTTTGGTGCCGCAGGCTTTACGGTATCGTCAGATACCACGGTATCAGATGATACCACGAAATCCGATGCCGCCGATGAATGCGCAATCGGATCAGACGATACGGTATCCGGCTGTCCCGAATATGGCGGTGTCTGCATCGTTTGTTTTTGATTGTCTTGTTTATGCACATCCTGCAGTTTCGCCGCAGAAGCTTTTACATCCCCTGCACGCCTTGCATCCTGCGCAGATTCCACACCCTGTGGAATTTTTTTCTGCGGCAATTTTCGCTGTACGCTGTCGTTATCTTTCTGTTTTTGTTCTTTTGGACGCGTTTGCAGCGGTTTCCGTTTCCGTGTAAGCAGAAGCACGCATACCGCAGCGACAACAGTCACCATCCCAAGCAGCAGTACCGCAGGATACAGCCGCAGCAGCCGTCCCATGACAGCGGAACAGTACAAAAGCCGTGTGCCCAAGGTCATGCAGTACATGGTAATGCCGACACACAGCAGCAAACACGAGAGGACACACAAAAGAAGACCGATTCTGCGACGGCTTTTCAAGACTGTTTCTTTTTGTGCACGTATGTCCTTTTCTTTTTGCGCTTGAAGTTCTTCCTCCAAACGTTTTTTGGGGTTTAATTGATGCTTCACTTCCTAATTCCTCCCAAAGCTGCTTTTCCGGGTTTCATCCCGTTTGGCATGGCGGCGCTTAACGTTCCGCGCTGGCGACGCCATATCGAATTTCCGCGATTGCATGGAACCGTTTCTGTTCTATATGCAGATTCCGTGTAAACGTCTCGAGCGCTGTTTCCGCTGTAAATGTCAGTTCGTAAAATACGGATTCTTCACTGGTGGAATCGGGCGCTGTCTCCAACATTCTGACCGCGGCGGAAACGGTGCTCCCCATATCGGTTACAATAAAATCCTTTTTGGTAAGCGGCTTTCCGTTTTTTGTGCCAAGTGCGGACGCCATCTGAACCGTTACCGTTACAGCCGGAAACTGCGTGGTATCCACATCGGTAATCACCAATCCCCCATAAACAGTTTGCAGCTGCTTCCATACAAACGCAAAAAAAGACTCCGATTCTGTGTCGCCCCTGGAAACCGCCTCTGCGTCCCCGCCGGGGATATCGCTGTATGCATCAGATGGGATTTCCCACAAGCCGAGCATCCATGTCAGCCGCTCCCAGGCAGACTCCGCACCATCATCTGGTGCAGTGCCGTATGCGGACGACTGACTGTATTTGACCAATGTCAAAAAGGCTTCTTCCGCCGGATCTACAGCGGATGCAATCTGCACGGCTGCACGGTTTGAGTCCGCAGCGTCGGCGTTCTTTTTCAAAAGTGTTAAAATACACGCTGCCGCCGCTTTTTCATCTCCCGCGCGGAAATGCAGGTGCGCCAGCGTCAAGCGGTACGCAGTGCTGTCCTTATGCGATAACGGTGTTTTCTCGCACAGAAAATTGACCGCGCGCCGCGCCATTTCCGCCGATTTCAGCGGCAGATTGTCTGAACCGCTGCCGTCTGCGTTCCTATCCTGACGGTATCCAAGCGCCGCAAGATTTGCAAGGATGGCGCGGTGTTCCGGCGACTTATCGGAACGGTACAGAATTTCTGCCGCCTCATATGCCATTTGCCAGTTTTGATATTTGACAGCGGAAAGCAAATTGGTTCGCTTTGCAAGCAGGGAATCTTCACTTAACCAAAGCATTGCCGGCGACGGTGCGCTTTCCGTGGAGAACAAACCGTACAGCACTGCTTCTGTTCCGGAAAGCGTATTTGCGCGGAGTTCTTTTTTCACGTCCGCCAAAATTTCGTCCAGTGCACGTTTCGTCGTCTCATCCGGTGCCGTACCGCCATTGTCCGCACCGTGAACCGCCGTTACTCGTGCCTTTGCAGCTTCTATGACTGCCAATATCCGCGCAAGCCGCTGATCCTTTTTGTCAAAACGGTCATCTGCGACACCTGCGATGGCATTGCCTGCAAGTGCAGACGCACCGTCATAGTCCGCCGCATATCCCCGTGCCAGCACGCGCAGAGTACGGGAAAGCTTGTTTTCCCTGCGCTGCTCCGCACACGATGCAAGCATTTCTGCCGACGCGGTATTGCCTTCTTCCAGAAGCAGCGCCGCCCCTGCATTCAAACCGCGCACATAGGCATTCACTGCAGTGCTGTACATTACAGCAGAAGCTGCCGCTGTGCAGACAACAAGCAAAAGTGCTGCGGCGATGACAAGAACCGCCGTCTTTTTGATGTTCATACGGATCACCATAACCGCGCATGGGCGCAGTGTGTTCCTCTCGTTTGATTTTGATACCTATATTATATCACAAATGATAGAAAAACGTCAAGTATACGCACAAGAACAAGCGCAGCAAAGGAAGTTTCTTTTTCAGAGAAACCAATGGAGCTATTGCAAGTTAAAAACATGCAACACCCCCATCCCTTTTTTAAGCCTGAACACATAAAAATCTCCCAACCGTCTCCCTCCAAAAAAAGTTTTTGAGGGTTATAGGGGACTTTTTTCAAAAAGTCCCCTAACCGTACTCCCTTACTCTGTGGTATCTTTCAAAAATATATGCTGTTGCTTCGATTATTTCCAAAGAAAATCTTGACCCGGCGGTACATTCTATGATATAATATTATTTATAGGAAATCAAATGCACTGTTCCAATAAAACCAACCCGTGCAAAGAATTGCTTTTGCGCTCTTTTTCCGGCTCGTTGTTTTTCTATGGACAGTATCATGACATACGGAGGAATCAAACCCATCATGAAATGGACTGGACTTAACGAAATCAGAGAAAAATATCTATCGTTTTTTGAGAGCAAGGGACACCTGCGCCTGCCAAGCTTTTCGCTTGTTCCGCAGGGAGACAAGTCTCTTCTGCTCATCAACTCCGGCATGGCGCCGATGAAGAAATTCTTTACAGGAGAAGTCACCCCGCCGAAGAACCGCGTCTGCACCTGCCAGAAGTGTATCCGTACCCCCGACCTTGAGCGTGTCGGTCACACCGCCCGTCACGGGACCTTCTTTGAAATGCTCGGCAACTTCTCCTTCGGCGACTACTTCAAAGAGGAAGCCATTCCGTGGGCATGGGAATTTCTGACGCGTGTCATGGAAATCCCGGAAAACCTCTTGTGGCCGTCCGTCTATGAGGAGGACGACGAGGCATACGCCATTTGGCGCGACAAAATCGGCGTACCAGAAGAACACATCGTGCGTCTTGGCAAGGAAGACAACTTCTGGGAGCACGGCACCGGTCCCTGCGGTCCCTGCTCGGAAATTTACTTTGACCGCGGTGAAAAATACGGCTGCGGCAAACCGGACTGCAAGCCGGGCTGCGACTGCGACCGCTATATGGAAATCTGGAACAATGTGTTCTCCCAGTTCAATAATATGGGCGACGGCACCTATGAGGAGCTTGCGCACAAGAACATCGATACCGGTATGGGTCTGGAACGTCTCGCATGCGTCATGCAGGGCGTCGACAATATGTTTGAAGTCGATACCATCCGCCGTGTGATTGACAAGGTCTGCGAGATTTCCGGCGAGCACTACGGTGATGACAAAAACAACGATATCTCCATCCGTGTTATCACCGACCACACCCGTTCTGCAATGTTCATGATTGCGGACGGCGTCATTCCGTCCAACGAAGGACGCGGCTATGTCCTGCGCAGAATCATCCGCCGTGCATGCCGTCATGGCAAGCTGCTGGGCATTAACCATGCATTTTTAGTCGATATGGTGACCGTTGCCATTGAGGAATCCTGCGGCGCATATCCAGAGCTTTCCCAGCGTGCGGACTATATCAAAAAAGTGCTTTCCATGGAAGAGGAACGTTTTGACGCAACCATCGATGCCGGTCTTTCCATTCTCTCCGACTTAATTCGCGGTGCTGTGGAAAAGCATGCGGACACCATCTCCGGTGAAGAAGTCTTCAAGCTGTACGATACCTTTGGCTTCCCGATTGATCTGACCAAAGAAATTGCGGAGGAATCGCATCTGATTGTCGATGAAGAAACCTTTGACATGCTGATGAAGGATCAGAAGAAGCGCGCAAGAGAAGCGCGTGCCAACATCAGCGGCTGGAGTGAAGCTTCCACCGATCTTTTGAAGGGTCTGCCCAAAACTGAATTCAACGGCTATACCGAATACCGTGCCCCTGCAAAAATTATTGCGATCCTTGCGGAAGATACCCTTGTGGAATCTGTTTCGGAAGGCGACTGCACCGTCATTCTCGACCGTACCCCCTTCTATGGAGAAGGCGGCGGACAGGTTGGCGACACCGGCACGATTTATGCAGAAAAGAAGATGATCAACGTCTACGACACCAAGAAAAAGGACGGCGTCTATCTGCACCTCTGCACCGTTGTCGAAGGTGAATTCCATGTTGGAGATACCGTCACCGCGGACATCGCCGACATGCGCCGTCCTGCCATTGCACGCAATCACTCCGCATGTCACCTCCTGCAGGCTGCTCTGCGCCGTATACTTGGCGACCATGTGGAACAGGCAGGCTCCTATGTATCGGAAGACATCTGCCGCTTTGACTTCACCCACTTTGCAGCCATGACCGAAAAAGAACTTGCTGCGGTAGAAAAGCTCGTCAACCTGAATATTCTCGCAGCAAATGCCATTGTCACAACAGAAACCGACATTGAAACCGCCCGTGCACAGGGAGCAATGGCGCTGTTCGGCGAAAAGTACGGCGACGTCGTCCGCATGGTGAAAATGGGCGACTTCTCGACGGAGCTTTGCGGCGGTACGCACTGCGCTTCTACCGGCAATATCGGTCTGTTCAAAATTATCAGTGAATCCTCTGTTGCTGCCGGCGTCAGAAGAATTGAAGCTGTCACAGGCACCGGCGTGCTTGCACTGCTGGAAGAAAAGGACGGCATCCTCCACGCCGCAGCACAGGAGCTGAAGGCTGCCAATGTTCAGGACCTGCCCAAGCGTGCAGCCCAGCTGCAAAACGAACTGAAGGCAGAAAAGCACGAAATTGAAGTGCTGAACGCAAAACTTGCAAGCACACAGACCGCAGACATCATGGCAGGCGCTGTGGATGTGATGGGCGTATGCGTCGTCACCCATAAAACAGAAGGCATGAATCTTGACACGGTCAAGAATATGATCGACGATCTGCGTTCCCAAAAGGAAAATCTCTGCATTGTGCTTTCCGTCAACGACGGCGGCAAGCGAAATCTTGTTGCAGGCTGCGGCAAAGCGGCAGCTGCCCGCGGCGCGCATGCAGGAAACATCGTCCGTGAAGCTGCCAAGATCGCACAGGGCGGCGGCGGCGGACGTCCCGACTTTGCAACTGCCGGCATCAAGAACGCCGATAAAATCGACGAAGCGCTTGCCGCTGTCGCAGACCTTGTACGCGGCATGATAAAGTAATTCTGGAGCGGAGCGTATTTGGGACTTTGTCCCAAACCCTACACAAGGGACTTTTTGAAAAAAGTCCCTTGTGAATCTTCAAAAACTTTTTAGGAAAGAGATTTTTATTATTATGGAAGAAAAGCACCGTCCCTCATCCTCCGGCGTTACTGTCTCCTATTTACAGGAATACCTGAAAGGCAAGGATTTCAATCCGGACAATCCAATGGGCTATGTACTCAAGCTTGTTGAAGAGGTGGGCGAGCTATCCCGCGCCATACATAAGGGAAACACTCCTGCAAAGGAAGACGATTTCCGCGGTTCTATCGAAGAAGAACTGTGGGATGTTATGTACTATACGCTCTGCATTGCCAATCTCTATGACATTCAACTGGAAAAATGGATCAAAATCAAAGAGGATTACAATAACCGACGCTACCATAACGGTGCAGTTTTCCAACCGGGAGAGTCCGCACAAACACAATCAGAAACATAAATACTTTTAGCCGATTGTAAAAGTCATAATTTTATATTGCCCGTAGGGTAATATATCAATAAACGCGTCGCTATGACATAAGACGCCAAGCGTCTTATGTCGTGCGGGTATCTCCCGCCAAAAAAGACACCTTTAAAGCGACCAAAGGGAGCCATCGGACTGCGTCAGTCCGATGAAACCAATTGGAAAACGAAGTTTTACAATTGCCTAATAAATACTTTATAAAGGAGAACCAACGATGATGAATCTAAAGAATCGCACCGCCTTATTCCTTCTTGCCATTCTTACCGTCTCTCTGGCTGCAACCGCCTGTTCCGACGCCTCCGACAAGGGGAACGAGAACACCGATGTCAAAGGAACCGGCACTGCGGGTATGGAAACCGAAGCAGTATCGGAACCCTCTGAGGAAGACGTTCGCCGCGCCGTTTCCGACAACATTCCGGAGCTTGACTTTAATGGCACACATTTTCGTTCCATGACGCAGGACAGTACCGTCAACGATATCTGGGTCGAAGCAGAAACCGGCGATGTTCTGGACGACGCCATTTACTACCGCAACCGCGCGGTAGAGGAACGCTTCAATATCCAGTTTGACGAAGTACTCGCCGTTTCCTTTAACGACATTTCCTCCTATGTTAAGAAAGCGGTCAGCGCAGGCGATGACGCCTATGATCTTGTCATCGGACAAATGGAGCAGACCGGACAGGATGCGCTTGGCGGTTACTACAAAAACTGGTACGACCTGCCCTATGTCAACTTCAATCAGCCATGGTACCCGTCGTCTTTAGTCAAGGAAGCCACGGTGAATGACAAAATGTACATCATCGCCTCTGATTTGTCCCTCTCCTACACCATTTACACCTACTGTGTCTACTACAACAAGGCGCTTGCCTCCCAATACGATATTCCCGACCTGTACGCAATGGTAGATGATGGGAAGTGGACCATTGACCAGATGTTTTCTCTTGCAAAAGAAGTCTATGTCGACAGCGACAGCTCCAACAATGTGTCCGAGGACGATACGTTCGGCATGTTTGCAGCGCTTGATGGCTGTACGGTTTCTGCTTACTTCTATGGATTTGGACAGCCCTATGCTTCCATTAAAAACAATGCCATTTCTATGGACGTCAACTCTGAAAAAACGGTAGAAGCGCTTGGCGTTCTGCGTGACAACCTGTTTAATAACGACCATGTCTGGACTGTCACCGAAGGCATCACCACCATGGGTGCAGCAGAAGCCTTTGCAAAAGGCAGATATCTCTTCTCACCGTCTATTCTGAAGTATTCTCTGTACCAGGTGCGGGAATCTGACTTTGAATGGGGCATTCTGCCGTTCCCGAAATGGAACGAGGAGCAGGACAGCTACTACTCCGCCATTGACGCAGGTTCTTCTGTTCTGACGGTTCCTACTACTGCCGCAAACACCGAAATGATCGGCGCTGTGGTAGAAGCGCTGTCCGCAGAATCGTGGAAATCCGTGATGCCGACCTTCTACGATACCGTCATGGACTCCAAGATTGCAAACGATGAAGGCACTGTACGCATGCTTGATACGATTTTCAACAGCCGTGTCATCGACTTTGCGTACCTTTACGACGGCTGGAACGGCTGGGTCTTCAAAATGCAGTCACTGCTTGTCGGCAACTCCGACTTTGCTTCCTTCTACGCAAAGAATGAAAAAGCCGTTTCCAAGCACTATGAAAAGGTGCTGGACATCTTCTTAAAAGAACTTGAGTAAATTCTCAATTGAATCATAAGAAAGGAATTTCTATGGATACCACCTTAAAGACAAAACTGATTTCAGGACTGGAAAAATGCTTCCTCGATGACTCCATTGATGCAAAATATGCACTTGACCACGACACCATCCTGAAAAATGAACGCTACTCCTATCAACTCGCCATTGTGGACGATAACAAAACACATACCTGGGGACGCATCCCGCTGCTTGCCGATGTAGAGGGTCCCCTTGCGGATTATGTGACCCTCTACAAGGTCGAGTCTGTTCCCGTGCGCTTTCCTGTATACCGCAACAATCCCCCGGAAGCCTACGACAACTATCTGCGCACCACGCCCGGTCTGTATCCCGACGTTCTGCGCCCCTACGCAGAATACGGGATGTTCAACATTCTCCCGGGGGACTTAAATGCCCTGTGGGTCGAGGTCGACACAAAGGGAGAGGTTCCTGCCGGCATTTATCCGATTACCATCGTTTTGAAGGATGCTGCCGGGAATGTCCGCAGCGAGGACACCTTCACGCTGGAAATTCTGGCGGCAGAACTGCCAAAGCAGAAGACCCTTTACACCGAATGGTTCCACACCGACTGTCTTTCTGTTTACTATGATGTACCCGTATTCTCGGAAAAATACTGGAGCATTGTTGAAAACTTCATGATGAATGCGCACAGAAACGGTATCAACCTGATTCTGACGCCGACCTTTACCCCGACGCTGGATACGGTGATTGGCGGCGAACGTCCAACAGTACAGTTAGTGGACGTCACGGTGACAAACGGAGAATACGCCTTTGAGTTCTCTAAGGTCGGACGCTGGGTTGAGACAGCACACAAGTGCGGTATTGAAAATTTTGAAATTGCGCATTTCTTCTCCCAGTGGGGCGCCGTTCACACCCCCAAGGTCATGGCAACGGTTGACGGCGTTTACAAGCGTATTTTCGGCTGGGAAACAGAAGCAACCGGTGCGGAATACGCCCGTTTCCTGCGCCAGTTCGTCACAGAATTCCTTGCATATATGAAAAAGCTCGGATGCGATCACAACTGCTACTTCCATATTTCTGATGAACCGAACGTCGAACAGCTGCAATCCTATGTTGCTGCAAAGGATATTGTCCGCGATCTGCTTGACGGTTATGTCATCATGGACGCCCTTTCCCATTACGAATTCTACGCATCCGGCGCACTGGAAACACCGATTCCCTCCAACAACAGCATCGAGCCGTTTATCGAAAACCACGTGCCGAATTTGTGGACCTATTACTGCTGCGGACAGCACAAGGACGTTTCCAACCGTTTCCTTTCCATGCCCTCCGACCGCAACCGTGTCATCGGCATTCAGTTCTACAAGTACAACATTGTCGGATTTTTACAGTGGGGCTATAACTTCTACTTTAGCCAAGGGTCTTCGTTCCCGATCAACCCCTATGAAATCAACGACGGCGACTACTTTACACCGGCAGGTGACTGCTTCTCTGTTTATCCGGGCAGAGACGGCAAGGCAATTGATTCTCTGCGCGCATGCGTCTTCTATGACGCATTGCAGGATCAGCGCGCCATGCAGCTTGCAGAAACACTTGCAGGCCGTGACGCCGTGATGAACGCCATCGAGGGCGACCTGCCCGCGGATGAGAAGATCACCTTCTCCCGCTACCCGCACGGGATTGGCTACATCCATGAAACCAGAGCGAAGATCAACGCACTGATCAAAGAAAACATTCAATAAATTCTACCACATCTTTATCAGAAAGGAAGCCTTTCGCATGTTCAGCAAATGCGGGACATGCGAAAGCCATGGTTATCATTTTTCATTATGAATACACAAGCGCTCATCGCCGCACTCAAAGCAGGCACCCATGACGCGGCGCTCACTGCCTTATATGGCGCTGATATGCTGGACACACAGCGCACACGTTATATTGCTGCTGTGGAAGGCTTCTGTGACACCTACGGCGACGGTGAAGACGTCAGCGTCTTCACCGTTGCAGGCAGAAGTGAAATTTCCGGCAACCATACCGACCACAACTTCGGCTGTGTCATCGCCGCTTCCATCAATCTTGACATTATTGCAGTCGCTGCAAAAACCGACGACACCATCATCCGTATCAAGAGCGAGGGATTTCCTGAAGATGTCATCGACTATACCGACGAAACGGTCGACGAAAACAAGTTCTTTACCTCCGGCGCCATCATCACAGGTGTCTGCAAGGGCTTTTCCGACCACGGCTACAAGGTCGGCGGCTACCGTGCCTACACCACCTCCAATGTGCTGAAAGGATCAGGGCTTTCCTCCTCTGCCGCATTTGAAGATATGGTCGGCAACATTCTCAACTACTTCTACAACGACGGCAGCATCGACAACGCAGAAATTGCAAAGATTTCTCAGTTTGCAGAAAATAAATACTTCGGCAAGCCCTGCGGTCTGATGGATCAGGTCGCCTGTGCGGTCGGCGGCTTTGTTGCCATCGACTTTGGTACCCCCGGCAAGCCGATCATCGAAAAGATGAACTTTGACTTGACAGCGCACGGCTACAGTCTCTGCATTGTTTCCACCGGCGGCAACCATGCCGACTTAAACGAGGACTACGCATCTGTTCCCGCAGAAATGAAAAAAGTCGCCGCACATTTTGGAAAACCCATCCTGCGCGACGTTACAATGGAGGAACTGATCGCTGCAATTTCTGCACTGCGTGAGGAAACCGGTGACAGAGCCATTCTCCGCGCGTTCCATTTCATCAATGAGAATCAGCGTGTCAAGGCGCAGACAAAAGCACTTTTAAAGGGTGATCTTGACGCATTCTTTGCAGGCGTGCTGTCATCGGGCAATTCTTCCTTTGAATATCTCCAGAACGTCTACACAACAAAGAACGTCGCAGAGCAGGGACTGTCTCTGGCGCTTGCACTGTCTCAAAACTATCTTTGTGACAAGGGCGGCGCATGGCGCGTACACGGCGGCGGATTTGCCGGTACGACCCAGGCGTTTGTGAAAAACGAGGACGTCCCGGGATACCGTGCACTGATCGACGGCGCATTCGGAGAAGGCGCATGCATCGTTTTGAAGGTCAGAGCAGTCGGCGCCGGTAAAGTAATTTAACCGGAGTCCGATGAGGAGATGCTTTTTGAAAAAAGCACCTCCTCAAACTCCACCGCAAAAACTTTCAATGAACAAAAAGTACGCGAATTCCTCCTATGGCAGATACATTCTATTCTGCCATAGGAGGTATTTTTTCTATTGTCCCGCGCGGCAAAACAGCGGACCGTATGTTATGGTCTTCACATAATGGACAATCTGTGGCGCATAAAGATTAACAACCATTTTGCAGGGAGGGATACCAGGTGGAACAAACCGAGAAAAGAAACGAAGCTTGTAAAAGCATTTTTCAAGGCGGCAATGAGGATGATATCAAAATTCGTTTTACGCAAAAATGGATTGAATATATCAATCACGCCGAAAAAAATAAAAGCCAAAATCTTTTGAAATCATAATGACAAGCTGGCTCTGTTGTGGTATCATAATCGCGATGCGGCTATTGACGGCAAAAAGCTGACAGCGAACCCGCTTTTGCCGACGCATTTGCGAATATAGCAAAGGCGGCTTGTTTTATTTCAAAGGGAGATAGAGCAGATATGAAGCCAAAAGCAGCAATTTATTGCCGCCTGTCTGAGGAAGACAGAAACAAACAATTTGAAACAGATGATTCTGTTAGTATTCAAAATCAGAAAGCAATGCTGATACAGTATGCAATGGAACAGGGGTGGGAGATATACGATATTTACTGCGATGATGATTATACCGGTTCCGACAGAAAAAGACCGGCATTCAATCGTCTGCTTACCGATGCGCAAAAACACTGTTTTCAAATCGTCTTATGCAAAACACAGTCACGTTTTACACGTGAGTTGGAATTGGTTGAAAAATATATCCATGGATTGTTTCCAATCTGGGGAATCCGTTTTGTCAGCATCGTCGACAACGCGGATACAAACAACAAAGGAAATAAAAAATCGAGACAGATCAACGGTCTTGTCAATGAATGGTACTTAGAGGATATGTCTGAAAATATCAAAAGCGTCCTGACAAACCGCAGAGTGAACGGGTATCATATTGGTGCGTTTGCGCTGTACGGTTATCTCAAAGACCCTAACCAAAAAGGACATCTGATTGTTGATCCCGAAGCGGCTGCGGTCGTGCGGGAAGTCTTTACACTTTTTACACAAGGGTATGGAAAAAGTGCCATTGCCCGCATATTAAACGACCGCGGTATTCCAAATCCAACGGAATATAAACGTCTGCACGGGCTGCGCTACAAGCAGCCGACAAACAAAAACAGCACGTTATGGCAGTATTTTGCCATATCGGATATGCTGAACAATGAAATTTATATCGGTAATATGGTACAGGGAAAATACGGCAGCATCTCGTATAAAACCAAGCAAAACAAACCGCGTCCAAAAAGCCAATGGTATCGGGTGGAAGGAACACATGAACCGATTATTGATCAGGATTTATGGAATCGGACACAGGCTTTGATCTCGCAGAAAGCAAAACCGTTTACCGTCGGCACAATCGGTATCTTTGCAAAAAAGGTAACATGCGCGAATTGCGGCTATACCATGCGCTCCACAAAAAACCGGGGTAACTATTATCTGAAATGCTCCCGGCGCCATATTGCGGCAGATTCCTGCATCGGCGCCTTTATCTCCGTCGATTTGCTGGAACAGCTTGTCGTGAAAGAAATGAGGCGTCTCTGTGAAGTATATCTGTCCAGGGAAGAGCTGGAACAGCACATTGCATTCGGAACCAATTTAAAGGAACAAAAATTCCAACTGCAAACAGATATCACAGCATATGAGAAAAAGGCAGAGGAATATACAAAAGGGATTCACGATGTCTATATGGATAAGGTCAAAGGCTTGATCAACGATCAGGACTTTACAGAAATGACAAAGGATTTTTCCTCGGAGCGGCAGCGACTGGAACAAAGAATCGTGGATTGCCGAAAACATATCGTTGAGATCGACGAAAAAATGGCAGTGGGAGACAACCGTCGGGAACTGATGGAACAATATCTTTCAATCGAACATCTTGACAGAGAATTTGTAGATACCATGGTTGACCATATTGTCGTCTATAAACGAACTTCAAAAAAGGAACTTCCATCAATTGATATTTATTGGAATTTTTGATCTGCTGCTCCTGCTAAGGTACAGGCACACCCCACTCACACCAGCAAAAAACGGTGTTTGAACGTTTTTTTGAGATGTTGTACTTATAAAATTGCAGCAGAAATGAAAGCACGCACCACGTATGACAACATTCTGCGCATCAGTGACGACCCGGACGTCAATGATGTCATCCGGTTCCTGCGCGCACGTGAAATTGTGCATTATCAGCGCTTTGGCGAGCTTCTCTGCCGCACACAGGATCGTTTGAACGAAAAGAACTTCTTCGCATATAACCCCGCTTTCGATAAAAAACAGGGCTGAGAACAGGTTTTATCCCCTCCCCCTTCTCCCTTCCCCCTTCCGATGGGCTGTCGCATTGATTTGCAGCAGCCCCTTTTTTTATCATACGAAAAAATCCAATCGCGCTTTGTCAGAACATGCAAATATTCGACATTGCTGTACGGCTCAATTTCAAGACATGCATGATAGTGTCTTGACAATCCCCACCAGAATATGTTATAATTAACCTATAAAAAATGTGCGCCGTTCCGTGCTTTGTATTTGCACAGCATACCTGTATCATGCCCCTGTAGGATATCATTTGAAGCTGAACTCTACTGTAGGTGTTCACCGCAGTATTTAAATAATAAAATACAAACCGATAAAGGAAAGGAATTCCGTCATATGAAAAAAACATTTCATTTCTGTCTGGCAGTTCTGCTTTTGAGTACAGCTGCCATTTCCTGCGGCAGTCAGAAAACCGATACCGGAGAAACCACACCGCAAGGCAACACAGCTGTCACAGAACGTGTACAGGAAAGTACAGAACCTGCATATGATCCGCCCGTTGCAGACATGGGCGGACGCGATTTCCATATTCTGACCAAAATGGAAGGCGACGAAACCGGACGCTGGACCGCCGAGGATTTCAAGATTATGGAAGCGGACGGCGATACCGTCAACGACGCCATTTATGCACGCAACGCGACCCTTGAAGAAAAATTCAACTGCAATATTGAAAATCACTTTGAAAACATGGGCGGTCTGTTCTCCTACACCCTGTATAAAACGATTTCCAAGCTGATTCAGTCCGGCGACACCACCTATGATATGATCATGCCGCCGATTCAGGACTGCGCAAAGCTTGCGGCGGACGGCATGCTGTGGGATTTGTCAATGATAGACGGCATCAATCTTGACAAGCCCTGGTGGAACCAGGTCTTTGACCAGGCAATTTCCATCGGCGGCAAATCCTATTATGCAAACGGCGATATCAGTTTGACCTTCATGCGTGCAGCCTATGCCGTTTTGTTTAATAAAAACGTACTTACCAAATATGATCTTGACAACCCGTACACCATTGTGAATAACGGAACATGGACACTTGATACCATGATGGAAATGGCACGTGCGGCAGCAGAAGACCTAAACGGCGACGGCGTCATGGACTCCGGCGATAATGTCGGTCTTGCAATGCTCTACAACTCCGGGGAAGCCATGTTTGCTGCCACCGGCGTCAAGCTTGTTACCGTCGTGGACGGCGCACTGACCTGGACAGGCAACACGGAGGAAAGCATCAATGTCATGAACAAGCTGTACGACATTTATACCGCAAAAAGCGTTACCCTCAACTGCGATAATGCATCGCTGATGGACGCTATCTACCGCACCTATACCAACGTCGAGCGCGGCGCAAATCTGTTCTCCTCTGATAAAGCACTGTTTTTGTTTGGAACGATGAACAACGTCCCCATGATGCGTGAAATGCCCGGTGACTTCGGTATTCTTCCGATTCCGAAATACGACACCAACCAGGAGCGCTACTACTCCTATGTCCATACCTGGTCCGCCTCCGCCGCAGCAATTCCGATTACCGCACAAAAGCCGGAGGAAACCGCGCTGTTTATGGACGCTGCCGCTTACTATGCGCGTGAAATTATCACGCCGGCATACTATGATACCGCACTGAAAACCAAATATGCCCGTGATGAGGAATCGCAGGCAATGCTTGATTTGATCTATGAAAATCGCTGGTGTGACCTGGGCAACCTCTACAACTGCGGTGAAATTCTGACCGGAATGACCAACCTCATCACAAACGGCAAGAACTCCTTTGCCTCCATGATGGCGACAAAGGAAAAGAAAATCCAGTCCGAAATTGACGCAATCAATGAGGCATTCAAGGAAAACGAATAACAGATAAAAAGGAAAACATTCGCACCGTTCAGCAAAGCGGAACATGCGGAGTTTTGGTCATAAGGGGCTGTTGCAAGTTATAAACTTGCAACAGCTCGGGATCACGGAGTGATCCGAATTCGGCGTTTTCATAGTGGATTTTTGTCAAAATCCACTATGAAATTTCGCTTTAAAAGCGAAAAGGCGAATTTTAAAGGATGGCGCATGTAAATGCGACAGCCCGCGTGTTTTGTGACTATCGTCACAACTCCACAAAGAAAGGAAAACTTCGCTTGCGCGAAGTTTTGGTCATAAGATGAAACAATATGTATTCAATCAAACATGCGATGTATGCGCATCTGCCGACGTTGTCGTTGTCGGCGGCGGAACTGCCGGTGTTTTTGCCGCTGTCGCTGCCGCAAAGGAGGGCGTTTCCGTCATACTCACAGAAAAATTCGGTTCGCTCGGCGGCTCTGCGACAATGGCACTTGTCACGCCGACCATGAGCACCTGTGTGGAGGGCGCACCGCAGAATTCCTATCTCGGAAAAGAACTGGAAACACGTGCACTTGCAGCCGGTGCAATGACACTGCGCGGCGTATCCCGATACTATGACCCGACGCTGCTTCCGGTCGTTCTGGAACAAATGGTGACCGACGCCGGCGTAAAGCTGTTTTTATATACCGATGTCATTGACGTCGTAAAAGAAGGAACTGCCGTCCGCGGCATTTTTGTCCGGGACAAAGCGGGCATTCATGTCATAGAAGGCAAAATGTTTGTGGACTGTACCGGTGACGGTGATTTGTCCGTACTTGCCGGCGCTGCCTATACCAAGGGCAATCCGAAAACCGGAAAGAACCAGCCCATCTCCCTGCGCTATCTGGTGTCAGGCGTTGACATGCAGGCATTCCACGAAACGGCGCCCGACAGTATCTCCCTCTGGGACGGCTGCGCTTATGCCTCCTGTACCGTACAGGTTCCGCACAACGGTGTGGAAAAAATCATGGCAGACGCACGCGATGCAGGCGATCTCACCCCGGAGGACCTCGCCTACTGGCAGGTCTTTACCCTTCCAAACCGTCCCGACACCCTTGCCTGTAACTGTCCCGAAATTTTTGACTATGTGGACGGTACCGACCCGCATGATCTCACAAATGCGCAGCTTGTCGGCAAACAGGCAGCAATGCGTCAGCTGGCGTTTTATAAGAAATACTTCCACGGCTTTGAAAAAGCATATATTTCCGGCTTTGCACCGATGGTTGGCATTCGTGAATCGCGTGAAATCGCCGCAGATCATATCATGACACTTGCAGAGGCGACGCAGTACACAAAGTACCCGGATGCCGTCGCGCAGACCAATTATCCCATTGACATTCACGGGTTCGGCGATGAATATACCGATGAACATGTCAAGGGAATAGAAACAGACAAGCCGTATTTTGAAATTCCGTTTGGCTCCCTTGTGGTGCGCGATCTTGACAATCTGTTTGTCGCCGGACGCTGCATCGGCTGTGATTTCTTTGTACAGGCTGCCATCCGCATCATGCCGACCTGCCGTTCTACAGGAGAAGCTGCCGGCATCGGCGCCGCAATCTGTGCGAAAGAAGCACGCTCCGCACACGACAATATTGGTGTCCGCGTCCATAAAACCATGGTACAGCGCGGCGCTGATTTTGATATTTAAGAATACGGAGAACAGGGAACGGGGAACGATGAGGGAAACTCCTTTTAAAACTTTTTTATCGAAGTGTATTTTTTTACTGTGATATAACGCCACGCAAAAAAGTTTTTTGCGGAGGGGTTTGGGGAGGCGCTTTTTTACAAAAAAGCGCCTCCCCATCGTTTCCATCGTTCTCTTATTCGATTCCTGTTACTTTGTAGTCGCAGGCGGTAACCGCATCGCGCAGCACATCGTCCGAAACATCCTTTGTCATGGTGACGACCGCCGTTTTGGTTTCGTGGTTGGCTTCCGCATGCTCGACGCCATCAATAGCCTCCAATGCTTTTTGGACGTGTGCTTCACAGTGGTGGCACATCATACCTTCAATTTTCAGTGTTTTCTTCATACGCTTGACCATAACTTCGCTTGCGCGAAGTTCTCCTTTCTCCTCTGTGGTTTGTGTTATCATTTCCGGTGTTTCCGCATGGGAAGCATCGGTTTTATACGGTTTGTGTTTTCTGATATTGAACAGGTTCAGCCGCAGGGCATTTGTCACGACGCAGAAGCTGGAAATGCTCATCGCCGCCGCACCGAACATTGGGTTCATTTCCCAGTGGAACAATGGAATGAACACGCCTGCCGCCAGCGGTATCCCGATGATATTATACCCAAAAGCCCAAAAAAGATTCTCGTGAATATTCCGCAGAACCGCATGGCTGAGACGAATCACACCGGGAATATCCGCAGGACGGCTGTTGATGAGCACAATATCCGCTGCATCGACCGCGACATCCGCACCCGCGCCAATGGCACAGCCGACATCCGCACGGGTCAAAGCAGGCGCATCATTGATGCCGTCGCCTACCATCATCACGCGCCGTTTGCTTTCCTGCAAACTGCGCACAACCGCTTCCTTGCCGTCGGGCAGAACCCCTGCAATCACTTCATCGACTCCGACTTTTTTCGCAATCGCCTGTGCGGTACGGGCATTGTCGCCGGTCAGCATCACCACGCGGATGTGCATCTCCCGCAGCTGCTGCACCGCGTCGGCGCTGTCTTCCTTGATTACGTCAGCGGCGGCAATCATTCCAAGCAGAACACCGTTTTGCGCAAAGAATAACGGCGTTTTGCCCTCTCCGGCAAGCGCTTCCGCCTTTTGCTTCCATTCCGCAGAAAAGTCCGACAGCGCTTTTTCCATATAGGTCATACTACCACCAATAAGGTGCAATATCTGCATCACTTCTGCATCGGCACCGGAGGTTTTCCCCTCCTTACTCCCACCAATAAGATGCAGTATCTGTCTCTCTTCCGCTTCGATACCAGAGGTTTGATCTTTCTTTTTATCAGCGGCAGCAGTATCGCCCAATGTTTCAATATCCGGATTTATGATATCACCCATCAAGCCGCTGCCCGGCAGTATCTGGAAATTCTGAATGGGAAGCGGCGTTATCCCCATCTGTTCCGCACGGCTGCGGACCGCCTTTGCAAGCGGATGCTCACTGTTTGCTTCCAGAGACGCAGCAAGGGTGAACAGCACACGCTCCGAGATGCCCGGCGCACACAGAAAATCCGTCACTTGCGGCTCGCCCTTTGTAATCGTTCCCGTTTTGTCAAGTACAACCGTATCAACGCGTCCCGCACTCTCCAGTGATGCGGCAGTCTTATATAGGATTCCATTTTTGGCGCCGACGCCGCTGCCGACCATAATTGCAACCGGGGTTGCAAGTCCCAGTGCGCAGGGACAGCTGATAACCAGCACGGAAATCCCTCTTGCCAGCGCATATCCAAAACTTTGCCCCACCATAAGCCATGCTGCCGCCGTAATAAGTGCAATGGCGATGACTGTGGGAACAAAAATTCCCGAAACACGGTCTGCAATTTTCGCAATCGGCGCCTTGGTTGCCGCCGCGTCGCTGACCATGCGGATAATCTGCGCAAGGGTGGTATCTTCCCCGACGCGCACCGCTTCGCAGGTCAAAACACCGGAAAGGTTTGAGGTCGCCGCAGAAACACTTTCGCCTGCCGCTTTATCCACCGGAATGCTTTCTCCGGTCAGCGCCGCTTCATTGACGGCACTGACACCCTCGACAACCACACCGTCGCACGGAATATTTTCACCCGGACGCACAAGGAACCGGTCGCCGACCCGCACCTGCTCCACCGGAATTTCTGTCTCTGTGCCATCGCGCAGCACGCGCGCCGTCTTTGGCGTCAACCGCATCAGGCTTTTCAGCGCATCGGTCGTTTTTCCCTTTGCACGCGCTTCCAGCATCTTTCCGACGGTGATCAGGGCAAGAATCATTGCGGCAGATTCATAATAGAGATTGTGAAGGCATTCGTGCGCGGACATGGTATCGCCTGCGCATAAAAAGGCGGACATTTTATACAAGTCCCACGTGCTGTACAAAAACGCAGCCGAGGAACCGAGTGCTACCAGTGCGTCCATATTTGGTGCGCGGTGCAGAATACTCTTTGTACCGCTGATAAAAAACCGTCCGTTGATCACCATCACGGCGGCAGTTAAAAGCAGCTCGGTCAAACCGATTGCCATCGGATTTTCTGCAAGTGCTGCGGGCAGCGGGAAGCCCCACATCATATGTCCCATAGACACATACATTAGCAGCACAAGCAGGATAATTGACGCAAGCAGACGGTTTCTCAGGTGTACGGCTTCTTCTTCAAACGCAGCGGAGATGTCCTCACCTCCCGAAGTGCCTGACGCCTGCGCAGCTGCGGCATCACCCTCACGGTGCATTTTGTCCGACTGTTTTTCCGTGGCGCCGTATCCGGCAGATTCTACCGCCGCGATGACCGCCGCCGCATCTGCATCGCCCTCCACACCCATAGAATTGGTCAGGAGACTGACCGCACAGGAGGTGACGCCGGGAACGGCATTCACTGCCTTTTCCACCCGTGCCTGACATGCGGCACAGCTCATTCCGGTAACATTGTATTGTATCATCTGGCTCATCGTATTACCATACCCCTACCCTGTTTTAAAGGAAGTTTCCTTCTTTCGTATTTTATGAGGAAACGGTTTGCGCCCCCTCATTTCATCAATTTTTTTAGTATGCCGAGCAGCTCCTCCACCGTTTCTTCTTTCCCGGCGCGGATGTCCTCTGTGACACAGCTGCGGATGTGTGCGTCAAGCAGTTCTCTGCTGAATGCATGCAGTGCGGCAGAGGCTGCCGCTACCTGCGTCAGAATATCGACGCAGTAGGTGTCCTCTTCCACCATACCGCGGATGCCGCGAATCTGCCCTTCAATGCGGTTCAGACGGTGGATCAGCGCACTGCGTTCTTCTTCCGTCCGCTGTTTTGTTTTATGACAGCAGCATTGTTCTTCCATATGATTTATGGGGAAAACTTTTTTAAAAAAAAGCTTTTCCCCAAACCCCTTTCAAAAAACTTTAAATTGGGTAAAATAAATATAAACACATATGTTATTTGTTCAATAAAAGGCAGTACCACCTCTTCATTCAACAGAAGTAAGTCGGGCTGTCGCATGCAACAGCACCATCTTATTCTTCGTTTTATTAAGGAACGATCTATATTCTGATGATTCCTATAGGATACCCCGATTTGGTATCTCTCATTCCCTGTATACTATTATATACCCTCGGGGGGTATTTGTCAAGACCTTTTCCTATAATTTTTGTGGGAATTAAAAATTTTTTCGTACCGGCATGGAAATCTGACTTTGAAATTCACAGGCTGCGGCAAAAATCATGCAAATGAAAAAATATATTCCGATGTCTTGCATCTTTTCTTATTTTATGATATACTAAAAGCAACGAATTTTTTCATTGGAAAGGGATCTTATCATGTTAAAAATTTTATCCATTGGAAACAGTTTTTCCCAAGATGCCCAGCGATATCTGACACGTTTTGCAAAGGCGTCCGGCAAGCAGATTTTGACATACAACCTTTGTATCGGCGGCTGTTCACTGGAACAACACTGGAACAATTTTGTCGGCGACGAGAAAAAATACACATTGGAAAAGGACGGCGAATGGGTCGCAAACGAATATTCCCTGTCACAAGGACTGATGGCGGAAACGTGGGACATGATCACCCTACAGCAGGTCAGCCATCTGGCAGGCAAGCCGGAAAGCTTTTCTCCGTACCTCTCCAACCTTGTCACCGCCATCCGTGCCATGTGTCCGGATGCAGCGCTTTATTTTCAGGAGACATGGGAATATGAAGCAGGCTCTCCGCACGGCGGATTCCCGGAATATCACTGCGATCCTGACGAAATGTTTGAACGTGTGAAAAACACCTGCCGCGCACAGGCAAAGGAAAACGATCTGACAATCATTCCGTCCGGTGAGGTGATTCACGCGGCAAAAAAACTGCCGCAGTTTGACCCCGCCCAAGGCGGACAGTCCCTTTACCGCGACCAGTTCCATATGCATCTTTTGTATGGCAGATACCTGCTTGCCTGCGTCTGGTACAAAACGCTTCTGCACAGCACCCCTGTCGGCAATTCCTTTTTGCCGGACGATATCACAGAGGGAGAACACCTGGACAAAACGCTTCTCCCGCTTTTGCAGAAGACGGCACAGACTGCGGCAGTCTGTTGATGCAAAGGCAAAGGGTATAAAAACAGAATTCTTATGATAGAACAAAGCGTTTTTTTAGAACAGCCCACCTTTCATTGGGCATTTCTTGCACATCTCGGCTTTAATCACTCTGCCGACCCCGTGCGTGACCAAAACGGCGTTCCCTATGCCTGCGATCACACATTGGTACCCGGAAAAAATATCTTTTGTGCAGAAGACGACCTGCGGTTTGATCTCGATTTGTGGCATTCCATGACAAAAAAGCTGGCGGCAGCGGGCTGTAATCTTTTGGTGCTTGATATCGGAGAAGGCTTCCGTTATGAAAGTCATCCGGAAATTGCATGCCGCGGCGCGCTGTCAAAGGACGCCTTGCAGGAGGAACTGTTCAACTTGCGGATGCTCGGTATTGAAGCTGTTCCCAAGCTTGACTTTTCTGCCTGTCACGATGCATGGATGGGAGAGATGCGGCGTATGGTTTCCACCACGTCCTATTACCGCTTCTGCGCCGATCTCATCGCGGAAATCTGCGAAGTCTTTGCAAAACCGCGCCTATTCCATCTCGGCATGTGCGCAGAAACGGCAGAAAACCAGCGCGGAGTTCATCCCATCATTTTAAGGCAGGGGGAAGCCTGGTGGCATGATCTCGACTTTTTTATCCGTACCACAATGCACAACGGTTCACGCCCCTGGATCTGGTCGGACGCCATTTCCACCAATGAAACGGCATATCTCCGCCGGATGCCGCGCGATGTCGTGCAGTCGGTACGGTTTACAGACAGTACCGCAGATGCACTTCATACCTGCGAGATATTGGAGGGAGCAGGATATGAGCAGATTCCCGCATATGCGCCGTTCCCCGGCGAAATGGTTCGTGTTGAACCGATTCGCATTGAATCAGAGGATACGGCTTCCTTTGGGCAAATGACCGCAGCCGCAAAGTCTGTGATTGCGCCGGATCGCCTGCTTGGCTATCTGCAAACGGTGTTCTGTCCGATGCTGCCGCAGCCCTCTCATATCCGCATGTTTGAGCAGCGTATTGCTGATCTGGAACAGGCAAAGCAGTCCTTCGACGCAGATTCTGATCCGTATACAGCAGAAGCAGATACCAAAAAGACAGAATAAATTGATATTGGAATCCCCTCGATCACTTTGAAGAAGAAACATACATGGAACAAAATCGAAAAAAAGGAATTGCATTTGCACTGCTTGCGGCAGCGCTGTATGCAATCAACGCCCCATTTTCCAAACGCATGCTTGCGTGGATACCGCCGACACTCATGGCAGGCTTTCTCTATATCGGTGCCGGAATCGGAATGCTGTTCATCGCCGTTTTCCGAAAATTGCGCAAGACCGAAAAAAAGGAGCTGCGTCTGACAAAAGCAGAGCTGCCGTACACCATTGCGATGATACTGTTAGACATTGCTGCCCCGATTTGTATGCTGATCGGTCTTCGGGCGACCACCGCGTCCAATGCCTCCTTGTTAAATAATTTTGAAATTGCGGCAACCGCAATCATAGCGCTTGCCGTATTCAAAGAACAAATCAAACCCCGGCTGTGGTTTGGAATTTTGTTTATCACCGTATCCTGCGCCATTTTGTCCTTTGAGGATATTTCCAGCTTCCATATTTCCTACGGCTCGCTTTTTGTGCTTCTTGCCGCTGTGTGCTGGGGATTTGAAAATAACTGCACGCGCAAACTGTCCTCCAAAGACCCGCTGGAGATTGTCCTGCTGAAAGGACTCTTTTCCGGTTCCGGCTCTTTGATCATCGGACTGGGCATTGGAGAACAGATCACCGTCTCGTGGAGGATTGCCGCCGCGCTGATCATCGGATTTGTCGCATACGGTCTGAGTATCTATTTTTATGTCTATGCACAGCGTTTGCTCGGTGCGGCGCGTACCAGCGCCTACTATGCAGTTGCGCCGTTTATCGCGGCAATTTTCTCCATGGTAATATGCAAAGAGACGCTTACCGCTTCTTATTTCCTGGCGCTGCTATTCATGATCGTCGGCGCGTGGCTCTCCTCACAGGATACCCCCCTGCAATGGAAACGCATCAAAAAACGGTTTGGGCATCAATCATAGCTGCTTTTTCATTCTGTATTAACGTGCGTTTGATCGGGCTGTTGCAAGTTTTCAACTTGCAACAGCCCCAAACTCCTTCGCAAAAACTTTCAAACAGAGGAGATCATATAGTATGGATCAAATTGAACAAATAATTTATGAAAAATGTTATTTCATATTCCCGTATAAAGTTTTTTGAAAGGGCTTCGGGGAAAACTTTTTTTCAAAAAAGTTTTCCCCGAGAATTCTATCGAACTCACGTGTATTACAGACATTATCAATCAAAAACCGCACCGCCCCCGCATCCGGTGTCGAAAAAGCCGCAACTTTGATGTACGAATAGACTGGAATTTCCGGCAAAACCATGGTATACTAAAAGTGAGCGGCGGCATTGTGCTGCCGATACGCGGAAGAACGCCATAAATGTCCGCACCGGCAACCGGCACACACGTCGTTTGATACCACCAAAACCGCACGCAGGTCATACCCTGTACCGCGGTCTCGTCCAAAGAAAGGCACCCCCGTCATGCTGCACCGATATCCAGATCGGTCCTTTGACGGGAGTGCCTTTTCGTTGTTTGTCTGTGTGCGGTTTGCGCATTCTGTCTCATCGCGCACGCCTTTGAAACGCATACGCATCATCAGAGTTGAAATATGCAGTCAGAAAGTCGCGGCGGGAGGTCAGCCAGTCGTGCAGATACTCGATATGCGCCTGCCAGGTCGTCAACGGTTTTTGGTCGTCTGGGATATGCCACAGGGTTTCATCCTGTATCGGCCACACTTCATAGTTGCGTGCAAAGGCTTTGGGCGCCGCTGCACGGATACGCTCCAATTCTGCAATCGTCGCATTGACATCCGGCAGAATCTCCGTCCAGCGTGCACGCACCGCATCACAGAACCATGCATTACGTGTGATTCTGCTGTACCAGAAATGCTCCTGTGCAAAACCGGTGCGCCGTCCGACATAGATACCGTCCCATGCACCGCCATCCAAGCTGATGTTGTTGCCAGCCGAAAGATCAAAGTCCCAGAACGGTCCAAACACCATTTTTTCTCCAGGCTTTTTGTGCATATAGTAGGACGACCAGCCGACATCGATATTTTTAAAGAATTCTTCCAGCAGATATCCATCGATAAAGGAATCAAGATCAGTCAGCGCGGCAAGACGTTCTCGGTCTCCATCCTTGATGGCGTCATTTACATCCTCGATATACCGCACCACATAAGCGCGCTGTGCGGCATTCAGATTTGCATTCTTGATTTCAAACGGCTGCCCATCGATGCAGAACCGATCCTCCTCCTTTGCGTATTCGTCCAACTCCACAAGAAAGCCCGCGTCCTCCGCATTGGGGTCGGCAAGCGTTTCCGTTCCGATATCCACACGGTCGGCGTCATCCTCAATCTGTTCTGCCAAAAGGTACACACCGCGGTATTCCTCATTCAGATAAAGCTCTACAAACGCCGCATGGTTGTTATATCCGATGCCGGATAGGCGATTGGCAAGATCAATCGCTAAATAATTCCGCACCATGGAACGATCTGCATGGTTTGCCATTAAAATCCACTGCTTATGCTTTGCCGTGCCCAGTCCCAGCATGTTCTGACTGTGCGTGAACTTTAAACGATAGGATTTCTTCGGATATTCCCACGTGCCGTTGCCGCGCCCGCGAATCTGTGCCTCCACACCACTCATCTCATACGAGACATTGCCTGTATTGCATACGGACACAACCGCACCGATGTACTCCTCTTTGGAGAAAACATCGCGGTTTGTCGCCGTCGTAATGGTAACAATTGGCAGCTCGAGGCGGTCCACGGAAAAATTGGCGGTGACCGTCCAATCCTCCTCACCAAAAACATCCGCACGTGTCGGCTCCGTCACGCCGTCACTCCAGCCACGGAACACGTACCCCGTGCGCGGCACAGCCGTTACAGGAACCCTTACCGTTTCCCCCGGTTTTCCGTGCTGGGAACACCACCCCTCAATGGTTCCGCCGCCGGTTCTGCATATCTGATATTGAATCAGAACGGAGGCATCCGCGTCTTTTTCGCTTCTCCGTGTTTCTGTATCGGAAATTGGTTTGATGGGATCCCTTTGTGTACATGCACAAAACCACAGCATACACAGGCATATCAGTATTCCGATACAAGCCGTCTTTTTCCGCAAGTTCCGTCCACCCCCTTTATGAATTTAAGGTACCGTAATCCATAGTAATATTAACGTGAGTTCGATAGAATTCTCGGGGAAAACTTTTCCCCCAAAAAAGATTTTCCCCGAACCCTTTTCAAAAAACTTTATATATATAAATCAAATCAAAACAGTACGTTTTTTTGCTTGATTTATATCTATTTTATTGGTTTCTCTGTTTAAAAGTTTTTGCGGTGGAGTTTGAGGAGGTGCTTTTTTCAAAAAGCATCTCCTCATCGAACGCACGTTAATCTTATTTGTATAGAAGGGGGTTGCTGCACACAGATACAGCAACCCTCAAAAAGCGCGTCGCCCCTTTTAGGCTCCGGCTTCAACCCAACATGCAAGCTTCACGAATTCCTGCCGCATTCCCCTCATAGGTCCACAGAAAATCCTCCGCGACCTTGCGCATTTCTACATGAATACGGTCGCCCTCAAACGACAGTGTGATCCAAAGCCGCCCAAAATACGCATCAATGATCTGAACGTCAAGCAGCAGTGTATGGTCATCCTGCCATGCGGCGGAAGAAGCACATTGATAGAAGTTCCCGGGACAGGGAACAGAACCGACTTCCCGCGCATATCCTTCTTCCGGGAATACGCCAAAGCGATTTTCACACATTCCAAAGGGAATACACTTTTCGCCTTGTGCGTTTTCGTATGTCAGCATGCTATTGTCGCCGAAGGTCAAAAGCATCGAGCGGATTCCCATGGGATTTTCATAAAGACAAAAGCGCACACCGTTGATTTCCGATATCAGCGGAGAGGTGCAATTTCCGCGTGCTGCCATCAGACAAAGACTGTCTGCATACGTGCGCAGCGACTGTTGTGCCTGGGTAGCCTCTTCAAGCGGCTTTACGGTATCGCTTACCCCGGTATTGCATACCCCGGCATCACCTGCCCCGGCGACAATGATTTCAAAGAAATTGCGGATGATCGTATCCCCGGCAATATCGATTCCCTGATTGTCTCCATTATAAATAAAGACCATATCCTTTTCCGGAACTGCCACAGAAAACTGACATCCCATACCGTTGAAAAAGAATCCGTCCCCCTGCGTCTTCCATATCTGATATCCATACCCGAATTGGTCTCTCCAATGGGTTTCGATACCCGCGGTCGGAATCAAAGCGGAGGTTGCTTCTTTTAAAAACGATGCATCTAAAAGCTGTTCCTCACTACCATCGTCTTGCATGACTTTACCGCCATCAAGTACAAACCGGCAAATTTTCATCATATCTCTGGCGGTTGCCAGAACGGCAGAATCCCCCCAAGAATGCCCGCCGGGGCAACTGAGACAGGTTACTCCCTCGGAAACACCGATTTTATCAAACAATTTTTTGCGCAGATACGCAATAAAACGCATTCCGGTCAGCCGTTCCACAAGTGCACACAGAATAAAGGAACCGGTACTGTCGTATGAAAACCGGCTTCCGGGAGCGGCGCTTGTCTGTGTCGCGGCAAAATAATGCCGAACACGGTCGTCTGTACGTGCTGCAAACCAGTTTTCACCGCGCTTTGGCGTACTCATCATCAGCATCTGCCGGATGGTCTGCTGTGCCATGGCGGTGTCTGCAATGCCTTTTGTCTCTTCTGGGAAATACATCCCAATCGGGTCGTCAAGCAAAAACAGTCCATCCTGTAAGGCGAATCCGACGGCAAGCGCGACCAGGCTTTTGGTTTGTGAATATTCGCGGTGCAGAAAGTTCTCATGAAATGGTGGGTAATATTTTTCAAAAAGAATCTTGCCGCCGCGTTCAATGATGATGTTATGCGTGGAAAGTCCTGCCCCCTCAAGGACGCTCAAATACGTTTCAATGGCTTTGGACGAAATTCCGCCTTGCTCCGGAGTGATCGTTTTCATAATAATCACCATGGGGCTGCTGCATGTTTCCAACCTGCGACAGCCCGTATTTCCTCTCTTTGTGGCGTTGTGACAAAGTCACAACAGATCAACGCACGGCACGCTTTTCCTGTCAATTGCCGCCGTCCTTGCCTTACCCTTCCAGCTTGAAGGTTGTGCCCTTCGGCGTATCGATCAGCGTAACACCGCGTGCAAGCAGCTCATTCCGGATTTCATCGGCACGCGCATAATTCTTTGCCTTCTTTGCGGCGGTGCGTTCATCGATGGCAGCGTAAATAGAGGCAATCAACGGATCCTTCATCGCTTCGGCGCGTTCTGCCGCGGCTTCTGCTTCTGCCGCCGCCTTCTCCTGTGCAAGCGCCTCGCGCTTTTTATCTGCTGCCGCAAGCAATCCGACCCCCAGCACCGTATCAAGGGTTTGGTACAGCCACAGCTTGTCTGCATCGGATATTTTCGCCTTGATAATATCATACAGTACTGTAATTGCCATGGCGGTGTTGAGATCATTGTCCATGGCGTCTGCAAATGCATCAAGATACGGCTTGCAGGCATCCCTACTGACATCTCCGCCGGGCTTGAGTGCGGCAATTTTGTCCGTCAGCTTGTCGTAGGACACCTTTGCATTGTCAAGCGCATCATAAGAGAACACCAGCGCCTTTCTGTAGTGGGACTGCAGGCAGAAAAACCGGTATATCAGCGGATTGTAGCCTTTTTCCTCCAAAAGAGAAACCGTCAGAAATTCTCCTTTGGACTTGGACATCTTGCCGTCATTTGTGTTCAGGTGCAGGACATGGAACCAGTGGGTGCACCAGGGGTGACCGAGATAGGCTTCCGACTGTGCAATTTCATTGGTATGATGCGGGAACGCATTGTCAATGCCGCCGCAGTGCAGGTCAAGATATTCGCCTAAGGTATCAAGCGAAATCGCAGAGCACTCAATGTGCCAGCCGGGATAACCGACACCCCATGGGGAATCCCACTTTAGTTCCTGATCTTCAAACTTGGATTTCGTAAACCACAGGACAAAGTCGCATTTGTTGCGCTTGTTGCTGTCTTCCTCTACGCCTTCGCGCACGCCGACCGCAAGGTCTTCCTGATTCTGCTTATTGAAAACGTAATATTCCTTCAGTTTAGAGGTATCAAAATAGATATTCCCACCCGCTTCATAGGCGTAACCGGTATCAATCAGCTTCTCAATCATTTTGATGAAGTGGTCGACATAGGAGGTCGCCGGCACAACGATTTCCGGAATTTTGATATTCAGCTTCCTACAGTCTTCAAAAAAGGCATCGGTATAATACTGTGCGATTTCCATGACCGTCTTATGCTCACGCTTTGCGCCCTTCAGCATTTTATCCTCGCCGGTATCGCCGTCAGAGGAAAGATGCCCGACGTCCGTGATGTTCATGGCACGCGTAACGTCATATCCTGCATAACCGAGGTATTTTTCCAATACATCTTCCATAATATAGGAACGCAGATTGCCGATATGTGCAAAGTGATACACGGTCGGGCCGCAGGTGTACATGGTCACCTTGCCCGGTGTGTGCGTTACAAAATCGTCCTTTGTATGGGTAAGCGAATTATATAGTTTCATAATGATTGTTCTGTTTTCCTTTCCCGGCGTCTTTTTCCTTCTGATTTGTACAAAACAGGACGCCGATTGCCGTATGGGTTCCCCGGCTTTCTCTCCGAATGCTGTATTGATTACTCCGTTTTCGCTTCCGCCTGTTTCAGACACTCGATTTCGTTTTGCAGATGCCGCAGCTGCTCACGCAGACGGCAAAGCTCCTGCGATACAGGGTCCGGAATATGCACATGGTCAAGATTTTTATTTGCGTCGCATGCAACCTTTTCGTTTTTACAGCGTACAACACGTGCCGGAATGCCCACGGCGGTACAGTCTTCCGGAATGGCTTCCAACACAACAGCGCCGGCCGCAATTTTTGCATTGTCTCCGATTTTAAACGGTCCCAGTACCTTCGCGCCTGCCCCAACCATCACGTTGTTGCCGAGTGTCGGATGACGCTTTCCCACATCCTTGCCGGTACCGCCCAGCGTCACGCCCTGATACAGCGTACAGTTGTCGCCGATTTCCGCAGTTTCACCAATCACAACGCCTGCGCCGTGGTCGATGAAAAAGCCCTTTCCAATCGTTGCACCCGGGTGAATTTCAATGCCGGTCACAGCGCGCGCCGCCTGGCTGACCGCACGTGCCGCAAAGGTATGACCGTTTTGATACAGCTTATGGGAAAGCTTGTGCGCCAATACCGCGTGCAGTCCGGAATACAAAAGCAGAACTTCAATATCGCTTTTTGCGGCGGGATCGCGTTCTCTTACCACACGCACCTCGTCTCGAATCTCCCTTGCCATGGCAGACAGCGTATAGGCGCCCGGAAGCTC
This sequence comes from Clostridia bacterium, assembly GCA_017942005.1. Classification (GTDB taxonomy): domain Bacteria; phylum Bacillota; class Clostridia; order Oscillospirales; family CAG-272; genus RGIG3925. The sequence continues at coordinate 70,743 of JAGAVJ010000003.1, forward strand.
GCCTGCATGGCTCTTTAAGTATTCTGCACCCCAGCGTACCGTGTTGCGGATATCCTCCGCCAAACTGATCTCCACATCAACGTCAATGGAGAACGGCTCTTTTTGTTTTTTATTTTTCGCCATATCACAGGACTCTCTTTCTAAATAGTATAACCCAAAGCCTCGCTTGCGTTATTTTGCTTTTCGCTGCGGCTCAATCAAAGCTGTACGGCAGCGGAATTTCCCAGATGCCGTCCTTTTCGATAAAGTGATGGGTGACGCCGATATCCTGCATGCAGCAGCGCACATGGAAAGTCTTCCACGGACCCGTTCCGTAACCGCCTCCTGCATTGTTCGTCCACAGCCACTCTGGTGTACACCACAAAACGGCACGCGGCGCAATGACAAAGTAGACCGGATAATCGACGCCGTTCTGTCCATGATGCGCCGCTTCCACAAAGTCTGCATGCAGTTCCTCTTTTGGATACTTTGCAATCATTGCGTTGCCCTCCTCAACGCCCATGTCGCCAAGGAACAGAATACGCTGTCCGCAGAGCGACAGACGAATGGCAACGGACACATTGTTGCCCGTGTTGACGGTAATGGATTCATCCGGTTCTGTCAGGATATCAAATACCGCATCGCCAAAGTCAAAGTGGTCTCCTGCGTGAACAATGACCTCGCGGTCAAGGAAAGCAGCGTGCAGGGCATCGTATTCCCGCATTGTATGCGCTTCAATCGGCTCGTATTTTTCCTGATATTCCGTGTGCGGGAAATTGTAATAGACATGATCAAACTGAACGGTATCCCCAAAACGTGCGACCGTTTCCAGAAATACATTGATATGATCCGAGTGCGGATGCGTCAAAAACCATCCGTCGATGTGCAGAACCGCATCGTCCGGACAACCGGCAGCGCGTCTTGCCAATGTCAAAAATCCTTCTGTATCCCCTGTCGTTCCGCCATCAATACAGAACAGCTTTCCGTCGGTGCTCCGGATCACATACCCCATCATCTGCGACGATGTACAAGGCGCCATCTGGTAGATAGCCGCACCTGTTGTGCGGATATTATCATAATTTGCGGAAAGAATCTGTGCATTTTGAGCTGCCATTTTGAAAACCATCCTCTCATTTCATCTGATATAGGATAAGTATAGCATAAAAGTGCAATAAAATCAAGGAGATTTTCATATTTTTTCGGCTTTTACAAAAATTTTAAAAAGCGTTTTGCCGGGGGATACGGGGGATACAGGGGATACGATTAGGGGCCTTTTTGAAAAAAGTCCCCTATAACCCTCAAAAACTTTTTTGGGGGTAAGGAAATCTGGCTGCGCTGTTTCGTGATTACACGACACTTGACATTCCAGACTTTTTTTGATATACTATTTACATCATATTCAAAAATGGCACATAAGCCATGCATCAAAACAACACGATTTTTATGGAAACGAGGAGTCACAGCCATATGACTGCAAAAGAACGGTTCTACCAGATTTATACCGAAAATATCAAGCGGGAAGGCGCGGATAAGCTGCTGGATTATCTTGCCTCTCCAAACTGCGACTTTTTCACAGCGCCTGCATCCACACGGTATCACGGCGCGTATGAAGGCGGACTTTGCGAGCATTCCCTCAACGTTTACGACTGTCTTTACGATTATATGCACAGAGAACGCGTTTCGTCGCTGTATCATCTGACCTGCTCTGAGGAAAGCTGTGCGATTGTTTCCCTTCTGCACGATCTGTGCAAAATCAATGTCTACAAGCGCTCTTTCCGCAACGTCAAAAACGAGAAAGGGGTCTGGGAAAAAGTGCCAAGCTATGAGTTTGACGACGCACTTCCCTACGGTCACGGTGAAAAATCCGTATACATTCTGTCCGGCTTTCTGCGCCTGACACGGGAAGAGGCCTTTGCCATCCGCTTCCATATGGGATTTTCCTCTACAGAGGACGTCCGTCTTGTCAGTGATGCATTTGAAAAGTTCCCGCTTGCCTATGCACTGCACAATGCAGATATGGAAGCCACGCTGTTTATGGAAGGAAAACCGGCAAAGTAAGGGGTTCCGGCTGTAGTTTGCAGTTTACGCCACAATTCCACTAAGAAAGGAAAACTTTCGCTAACGCGAAAGTTTTGGTCATATAATGATCGACTACAACGTATTATTTTCCTCTCTGCCTCTGTCTTTTCATGACGATGTGCCCGCCTGCATCATCGTCGGAGCGGGAGACCTTGGACACGCGCCGATTACACCAAAGGCAAATGATCTCGTCATCGCAGCAGACGGCGGCTATCGGTATTTGCAGGAGCGCGGCGTTCGGTGTGACCTTTTGATGGGCGATCTTGACTCCCTGCCCGGGGATACCGTCATCGCAGCGGAAACCAAGCGCTACAGTCCGATCAAAGACGACACCGACACCATGCTTGCGGTCCGCCACGGATTACAGCTCGGATATCAAAAATTTCTTCTATACGGCATGTTCGGCGGGCGGTTTGACCATACGGTCGGAACCTTGCAGACCATCGCGTTTTTGACCCGCGCCGGTGCGGTCGGGTATGCTTTTGAGGAAACGCAGGACGGCATGCATGCCTCTTATGTTTCCGCAGTTATGGGGACATCCTGCCGTTTTTCATCGGACGCTGCCGGCTATCTCTCGGTCATCGCCTTTGGCGGAGATGCGGTTGTGACATTGGAAAATCTAAAATATCCGCTCGACCGCTATACACTCAAACCCGACATTGCGCTTGGGATTTCCAATGAATTTCTGCCGGGAAAATCTGCCTGTGTCACCGTGGAGGACGGTCTTGCTTTGATCGTAAAACCGATATGACCATGCAGCGAAAAAAGAAAGCCGCAATTTTTGATCTGGACGGCACACTGCTTGACTCCATGCACGTCTGGTATGAAGTCGATGAAATCTTTCTTGCACGCCGCAATATTGCGCTTCCTGCCGATTATGCCGAAGCGCTTGCGCCCATGGGATTTGCCGCCGCTGCCGTATACACAAAAAATCGCTTTGCACTGCCCGAAACAGAATCTGCCATCATCGCAGAATGGAATGCGCTGGCAACAGAAGCCTATGAAACGCGCGTCCCGCTCAAACCCTATGCAAAGGAATATCTTGTGTCTCTGCAAAAACGGCACATTCCCATTTCCGCAGCAACCGCATCACTTCCGCAGTTTTACATGCCGGCGCTGAAGCGGCTTGGCATCTGGTCCTGCTTCTCCTCTATAACGGAACTTTCAGAGGTGTCCCACGGCAAAGGCAGCCCCGACATCTATCTGCGTGCCGCGGAGAAAATGGGGCATTCTCCGGAAGACTGCGTTGTATTTGAAGACATTGTCCCCGGTATTCGCGGAGCGGCGGCAGGCGGTTTTTACACCGTCGCCGTTTATGACGACGCACAAACGGCAAACAAAGACTTGCTTTGCGCCATTTCCGACCGCAGTATCAGCTCGTTTGCCGAAATGCTTGCAGATGATTTATTTTAACGTGAGTTTGATGAGGAGGTGCTTTTTGAAAAAAGCACCTCCTCAAACTCCTCCGCAAAAACTTTTCAGATAAAAACACAATCGTTGTCTGTTTACCCAGTTTAAAATTTTTTGAATGGGGTTTGGGGAAAAGCTTTTTTTTAAAAAAGTTTTCCCCATGAAATTTATCGAACTCACGTGCGTTTTACAATTGCCTATTTTGCATGAATCAAATCCATGATCCCTGTCATACAATAACAGGGGACGGTATATGATACGCAGGCAGCTTTGCTGCAAACGCAAACTTTGAAAATACCGTCTCCGATACCATATCTCATTCCCGGTGCATGAAACTACCGGAGATGGGAAATACTCTTGGTATGAACGGCTCTGCCTTTTGGCATCCGAGGATTGTTGATAAACAGGGGAGTGTGAAGTTTGAAAACAGGGTTTCAAACAGGGACAGAAGACGCGCCGATGAGCGCGAGTCCCAGAAAAACCGTGCCAATCCGACGCGGTGATATTTATTATGCAGATTTAAGCCCCGTTGTCGGCTCTGAGCAGGGCGGACTGCGGCCGGTACTCATTATTCAGAACGATGTTGGAAACCGATACAGTCCAACTGTCATTGCAGCCGCAATCACGAGTCAGCTGACCAAAGCAAAGCTTCCGACACACATCGATGTGTATGCGGACCGCTTCGGTCTTGCCAAGGATTCTGTGATTTTGCTTGAGCAGATACGTACCATCGACAAACGGCGCTTAAAAGAAAAAATGGGTCATCTGGACGACAGCGTCATGACACGTGTCAATGAAGCCATTTCCGTTTCCATTGGACTTGGCGGAGACCGTGCCCATGCGGGGCAGCGATATACAGAGGAAGAACCGACAGTACCGCACAATCCCGGAGGATATCCGGCTGTCGGTGATCTGCCGACAGAGCTTCCGGCAGCGGAACACCCGGCAGCAGAATTGCCCGCAGTAAAACCGCTTACGGTCGCAGCATCAGCAGTACCTGCAGCAGCAGTACCTGCTGCGGGTACCGTAATGAGTACACCCATGCAGGGATAAACAACCAATCATACGCTATTTGATTTTTCAAACGGCTGAACGTTGAAAGCATTGCATGTTCCGTTTTTGACACCGATGACAGGATCGGCGCATATACTGTCTTTGGAGGATAGAGACTCCAAAAAAACACGGCATCTCCATTTTCCAAAACAGATGACGGCAATATGCCGCCGCACTGGTTCTACATCAAAGTCAACAGTAAAAACCACCGTGCAAATATCTGTGTGCAGATGATTGCAGAAAGGACGGAACTTTTGCGCATGAAAGTCGTTGTATGGAAATCGCCCCGCATGCTGGTACCGTTTTTAAAGCGGTTCTTCCACATCGGAAAAGAATCCGATTAATCGGTAATCGGGACTGTCCCCTCAAAGCATACTGCTGCAACCGTGCAGGGGTATCCCACGGGGGCTGCTGCGAGCTGAAAAACTTGCAGCAGCTCCCTTTTTTGCGGTTATACCGCGTGCTCTGCGATGCTGCCGCGTGCTCGGGTTATCGCATTTTACATGCTCCCTCCTACAAAATGATGATAAAAAAAGCTCCTCTAAAATGACATGCACCTCCCTATATTTCCAACTTTTGCGGTGCATATCAAAAAAGTCAAAAAATTTAGAAAAACTGTTGCTTTATGCGGTTTTGTGTGATATAATATTCTTAAAAGGACAAAGCATGTCGAAACCGTTTTTCACAGGAAATCCAATCGGGATTTATCAATTTCTGCGACGTATTTGTCCCAACAAAAAAAGAATGCTTCTTCGGCGGATAACAGCATTGACTGTCGCCGTTTTTTCAGCAATCCACTGTATCACAGAGTACAGCAGCTGCGAAAGCATTCCTTCATATTCTCGCACCAAAATGCTGATTTTCCATCTCCTGCTGTCGGATATCCGACAGCATACCGACAAACCGCAGACGGTCAGAGCTGCTGACACGCACACCAAACCATACGGATCGGAACGCAAACTCCAATCGGACGCAGCGCCGTCATGCGGAACAAAATGAGAGATTTTTATAAATTTAAATTAAAGACGATAACGACAAATGAATAAACTGGATGAGCTTGCCAAACGCAGCAGCGGCATGCGTTGCGCGGTTCGACTGATGAAAACTGCAATCACAGGCGTCTGTGCCTGTCTTCTGATTGTATCGTCGACGCGCTTAGATTTCCGCAATATCACCTATGCACTGGATGAAACCAACGATACCGACCAGATGAATACCGCAGTCCCGCCATTCTCCGCGGAACTGCCCACAAAAAAGGAACTGCATTCCATGTCGGTCCCTGCATACAAGCCGCAGCCGCTGAACTCCATTCAGCCGCTTGACGAACAAAGCACCATAAAATTGCTGTCTCAAGCTGCGGACGAATCGAACAGATCGGATGAGCAGACGAAAAACGATGTCCCTTCTGAAGGAAATCTCCCCGACGAAAATCTTCCCCAGGAGGATATCTATGTACGTCCGGGTCTTTCCAAACCGGAGAATTATACAGGTAATGCGGTCACCTTTGATAAAGAGGGGAATGTATTCATCTATGGGACGCCCGTCACACCCATGCTGGGACAAACGACCGATATCACACCTACAGAACAATCCCCTGTTGCAGACGACTACTTTGATGATGCTGTCATCATTGGCAACTCTTTGATTGTCGGCATGCAAAAAACCGGAATCATCCCCGCAACATATTACGCCAATATCGGGCTTTCCGTGCGTCAATTTTTTGAAAAAACATTTCTCCCCGCCCCGGACAACGGCTCATCGGAGCTTGTCACCGCGGCAGAAGCGCTGGTACGTGACGACAGCTTCGGTAAAGTCTACTTGATGTTTGGCATCAATGAGCTTGGATGGGACAATCTTGACTCGTTTGTTTCCTATTATGAAACCATCATTGACACCATCCTGACCATACGCCCAGATGCAATCATTTATGTACAGACGATTCTGCCGATCAACGAAAGCATTTACCGTCAGTCAGGCAATGCGTTTTCCTATTGCAACAATGCGCGTATTGGGCAGTTTAATGAAGCAATTGCAGAAATTGCAGAAAGCCGGCATGTTGTGCTGCTGACGCCGGGTGAAATGATGACCGACGCAGACGGGCAGCTGCAAGCTGACGCCACCGCAGACGGCGTTCATCTGTCGAGACCGTATTTAGAGATGTGGAAAGACTACCTTGTCACACACACGGTGCCGGAGGTTGATCTGCATATCTTTTATGAATCCCCCTCTGCATAAGGGAGACAGCAGCTTCTGCACACACAAACGGAAATAAAGTCAGAAAAAGCGGCATTGCTGCCTTCCATGGTGCGGGATGCTGCTTTTCTTTCATAAAACATAAAAATCTCAAATACTCCCCCTTCCCCCGCCCGTCCCTTCCACCCCCTCAATGATTGAAAGGAATCTATCACCGCCCATGAACCACTCCCCCCTCAAGCATCCTCATACGGTTGTACCGTGTCCAAAAATGAAGCGTGCCACAGCACGTCTTGCCGCAGCACGTCTTACAGCAGCGCTGCTTGCCGCAGCAAACATTGCGGCTGCCCTTTCCTTCTCTTCCTGTAATGGCAATCCCACACCGGATCATCCGGATACCGACGGACATACAGAAATGATCACAGATACAGCAGAATCAGCAGCGCCCCTCTCTGTCGGCGAACTTGCAGACCAAATTGCAGCAGGCTGTACCTTTTCCGAGGAGCTGTCACGCAATGACGTTTACCTCGATACTCACCCCTTCGGTTTTTCCGCACTGAAGGAGCAGCTCGTTTCCTATGCGGCATATGTGCCGTCCGGAATCATTCCGGAGGAAGTGTTTGTTTTTGAAGCCGTCAGCACAGACGATACGGCAGCAATTGCAGACAAACTGCGTGCCTATGTCGCCTATCAAGCGGAAGAATATGCAAAATATGCTGCATCTCAGGTGCCGAAGCTGGATGATCCTGTGATTGTGACACACGATACCATTGTGGTATATGTTATTTCTACAGACAATGCTGCGGCGCAAACCGTTGTCAACGATATCCTGAACTGAATAAACCGCTGTTCCATACAAGCAGAAGGGGCTGTCGCAAATTTTCAATTTGCAGCAGCCTCTTCTTAAATCAACATGAGTTCGATGAGGAGATGCTTTTTGAAAAAAGCACCTCCTCAAACTCCTCCGCAAAAACTTTTCAGTTACAAAAAACACAATATTGGTCTGTTCACCCAGTTGAAAGTTTTTTGAATGGGGTTTGGGGAAACGCTTTTTTTTTTAAAAGTTTTCCCTGTGAAAATCATCGAACTCACGTTAAATCAAGTTCAGACCTTCAACCTTTTTTGTACACAATCATATTCCAGGAATGCGGGGAAAGGGCAATATCCCCCGTAACAGGTTTTTCTGTCGGGATCACACGGTTTGGTTCATCCGCCGTATTGACCGCTTTCAGGTCATCGCCTTCCAGCGCAATTTGCCCGACAGGAGTATACCCCAAAACGGACAGTGCAAGCGTACAGCTGGTGCCAAGCGAACGGTTGACCGCAAACACGGTCACAGTGGTTTCATCATCGGAGAGGACTGCCGCCGTATCGATATATGGGACGTGTTCCTTGCCGCTTCCGGCATTATAGGTCTCACATTCGCAGAAAGACCGCAGCGCCGTTCCGCGGCCATATACGGAGGTGTACATAAACGGATAGAAAATCGTCTGCGCCCAGATTCTGCCGCCGGTTTCTGTCATAATCGGTGCAATGACATTGACCAGCTGTGCAAGGCATGCAATTCTGACGCGGTCGCTGTTGTTCAAAAGCGTGATCAGTAAATCTCCTACGACAACGGCATCCTCAAAATTGTAAATGTCCTCTAAAAGCGGCGGTGCAACCTGCCATTTTTTGATTTTCTGATCCTGTGCATTGCTGTGGAACCAGATATTCCATTCGTCAAAGGACAAGTTTACAGTTTTGTCGGAATGCTTTTCCGCTTTGATTTCATCACAGATTGCTGCAACCTGCTTGATAAAGCGATCCATGTCGACCGCCGATGCAAAGAATGCCGGCGTATCGTTTGACGGATTGCCGTAATAGCTGTGCAGGGAAATGTAGTCCACATAGTCATAGCATTCGCGCAGCACGGTGCGTTCCCATTCTCCAAAGGTAGCCATATAAATACTGGAGCTTCCGCAGGCAACAAGCTCTATGGTCGGGTCGACCCATTTCATCAGCTTTGCCGCTTCGCATGCCGCTCTGCCGTATTCATACGCGGTTTTATGGCCGATCTGCCATTCGCCGTCCATCTCGTTTCCAAGACACCAGACCTTGATGCCAAACGGTGTTTCAAAGCCGTTTTTTCTCCGCAGATTGGCATAATAGGAGTCCGTTTCACTGTTGCAGTATTCAACCAGATTGCACGCTTCTGCACTGCCTCTTGTACCGAGATTAACCGCCATCATGACCTCGGTATCCGCACGCTTTGCCCACTCCTGAAACTCGTCAATTCCAACCTCATTCGTTTCAATGGACTGCCATGCAAGCTCCATCCGTCTGGGACGCTTTGACCGGTCTCCCGTGCCGTCCTCCCAGTTGTAGCCGGAAACAAAATTCCCGCCGGGATAGCGCACAATCGGCACATGCAGCTGTTTTACCATGTCGATGACATCCCCCCGAAAGCCCATGTCGTCTGCGGTTTCGTGCGAGGGCTCGTACACACCGCCATAAACGGCTCTGCCTAAATGTTCAATGAAGGAACCGTACAGACGGCTGTCAATTTTTGCAACCGGATTTTGCAAGTCTACTGTAAGATATGCGTTCATGATCATGATTATGGGGCTGTTGCAAGTTGAAAACATGCAGCAGCCCTGGATCACAAAGTGATCCAAATTCGTCTTTTCGCTTTATCAAGAGAAAAGACGAATTTTATAGGATGGAGCATGTTAATGCGACAGCCCTATCTCCTTTCTCCCCATGCTCTGGGGTTATTTTACTTGATTATGACCATAAGTGACTGTATTTAGTATACTGTATTTTCGGATTTTTTGCAATGACCAATCTTGCGAAAAAGATAGACATATCCTGCTGTTTTTTGTATTTTTACGGCCTTTGCTGCGGTACTGCTGCATGTTGGGATATTGCATGTTGGTATCTGTGTGTCCAAAGCTGCCGCCGACTGTCAATTGTCCAATATCTCACGGGTTCCATAACTTCTTATGAACACTCTGCTGTCCGTCGGAATACACTGAAACTGACCCTTACAATCCATATACAGTAAAAGCGCGGAATTGATCCTATACGAAAGGAATGATGAAATATCGTGGAATCTACACATATAGATCATACATGCACTGTCAAGCTTGCCCTGCTCGGCGGTGATCTGCGGCAGATGGTCACGGCAAAGTCGCTGGCAGAGGATGGCTATGAGGTCGCTGTATGGGGCATTGATACGTATGCCGGGGACTGGGGAGGCGTAACACGCGCTGCTGACCTCTGTTCTGCCGTTTGCGGCGCCGATCTTGTGGTGCTGCCGCTGCCCGTTACCCAGGACGATATCCGTCTGCACTGTCCCCTGACAAAAAAGAACATTTTATTGAAGGACATTTTTTGTGTACTCACGCCGGGGCAGCAGGTAATCGGCGGGAAGGTGACAGAAGCTGTACGCACATTGGCATCTGAATACGGTATTACCGTCAGCGATTATTTACAGCGAGAAGAACTTGCGGTTGCAAATGCGGTTCCTACCGCAGAAGGTGCGCTTGCCATTGCCATGGCAGAGGTACCGTATACCATTCACGGTGCGCGCTGTCTGGTGCTTGGATACGGACGCATCGGCAAAACCCTTGCCCATACTCTCTCTGCAATCGGTGCCAACGTCACAGTGGCAGCAAGAAAGGCTGAGGACCTTGCATGGATCCGCTCAAACGGTCATACAGCGCTTTCCATGGAGGACCTGTTGTGCGATGACGGCGGTCCGCTCTCTTATGATATCGTATTCAATACTGTGCCGAAACAGATTGTCGGCGCGTCGCTTTTGTCCCGTCTGCCAAAGGATGTGCTGCTGCTCGATTTGGCATCCGCGCCCGGCGGCATCGACCGCGACTATGCAGAAACGCACGGCTATCACATCGTCTGGGCACTGTCTCTGCCCGGAAAAACCGCCCCGGTAACGGCTGGAAAAATCATCGGTGAAAGCATCCGCAGTATTTTAAAGGAACAGAAGCACACAGAAAAAGCCCCTGGATGCAGCTGCAATTGCCCCCAGAGTCCGTGCTGCAAGGAAACCGCCCAGGCGACAAATCAGCCGGAAAGGAGTGCAAACCCATGATCGGATATGCCATCTGCGGCTCTTTTTGTACCCACAGCCGCGCACTGACAACACTGCGCACCTTAAAGGAACAGGGATATGAAATACAGCCCATTGTCAGTGAAATTACCGCCACACAAGATACCCGGTTCGGCACCGCAAAGGAGCTTTTGGCGGCGCTTTCGGACATTACAGGACGTCCCGTCATCAAATCCATCGCCGCTGCGGAGCCGCTTGGTCCCATGCTGCCGCTTGATCTGCTCATCATTGCCCCCTGCACAGGAAATACGCTTGCAAAAATGGCAAACGGTATTACCGATACTACTGTTACCATGGCGGCAAAGGCACAGCTGCGCGCAGACCGCCCGGTTTTAATCGGGCTTGCCACAAACGATGCACTGTCGGCAAATCTGCAAAATCTTGCAAGAATGCACACGCGCAAACATATTTCTTTTGTTCCGATGAAAATGGATGATCCGGAAAAGAAACCGTATTCTCTCGTCTGCAATTTTGAAGAAATTCCCGCTATCACCGCCTCTATTCTGCAAACAAAAAACACATAAATAACGTAAGTTTGATAGTATTTTTGGGGAAAACTTTTCCCCAAAAAAAGATTTTCCCCAACCCCCTTTCAAAAAACTTTACCTATATTTTATTGGTTTCTCAGTTTAAAAGTTTTTGCGGTGGAGTTTGAGGAGATGCTTTTTTCAAAAAGCACCTCCTCAGCGTACTCACATGAAAAGAATCGGCTGCACCATTTGGAACTACCCAAACGGTGCAGCCAATATTTTATGTTTTATGGGATACTAAGCTTGACTGATCTCAGGCAAGAATCTGCGCAATTTCCGCCTTTTCCTCATTGGTAAAGGTGAGGTTATTCAGCGTACAAAGATTGTCTTTGATCTGTGCCGCACTGGACGCGCCGGTCAGGACCGTTGTCACACCCGGATTGGAAAGACACCATGCCAACGCCATTTGGGACAGCTTTTGTCCGCGGCGTTTTGCAAGGGCGTTCAGCCGTAACAGTCTATCGTGCTGGCGAAGGACGTCGTCGCGCATCCAGCCGGTACGGGACGCACGGGAGCCGTCCGGAATGCTGCCGTCCAGATATTTATCCGTCAGAAGTCCGGATTGAAGCGGACAGAAGACTGCGATACCAAATCCTTCTTCCACTGCCAGCCGGTCAAGACCGTCGGATTCAATCCAGCGGTTGAGCATGGAGTATGACGGCTGATTGATAACAAACGGCGTGTGCAGTTCACGGAACACCGACAATATCGCCTTTGTTTGTGCGCTGTTGTAGTTGGAAATACCCACATACAGCGCCTTGCCGGAACGGACGATCTGATCCAGTGCAAGCGCGGTTTCTTCCACAGGGGTTTCGGGATCGGGCTTATGGTGATAGAAGATATCGACATAGTCCAGCTGCATACGCTTCAGGCTCTGGTCAAGGCTGGAAATCAGATACTTGCGGGAACCGCCGTCGCAGCCGTAGGGACCGGGCCACATACCGTAGCCTGCCTTGGTAGAGATGCAAAGCTCATCGCGGTACACACGCATGGAACGCGCCATGACATATCCAAAGTTTTCCTCTGCAGAGCCGCCGACCGGCTGACCGTAGTTATTTGCCAGGTCAAAGTGTGTGATGCCGCCGTCAAACGCGGTGTGAATCATTTCCTCCACACGGTCAAGCGGGACACTGGAGCCGAAATTCTGCCAAAGCCCCAAAGAAATCGCAGGAAGCTTCAAGCCTGACTTTCCACAGCGGCGATAGGGCATTTCATCGTAACGGTTGGGATTTGCACAGTACATAGATAAGATTCCTTTCTTTGATATCAGTTGTGTATCATGGGAAAGAACATTTTGGGGAAAACTTTTTTGAAAAAAAGTTTTCCCCAAACCCCTTTCAAAAAACTTTTATATGGGTATCGTTCCATACAGGAGCAGTACTACAAAATTAATCCAGTTCTTTGACGCCGGTGTACAGCTCGTAATATCTGCCTTTCAGCGCCAGCAGTTCTTCATGATTGCCGCGCTCGATAATTTGACCGTGTTCCAGTACCATAATCGCATCGGAATTACGGACGGTGGAAAGTCTGTGCGCGATGACAAATGTCGTGCGGTTCTGCATCAGACGTGCAAGACCGTGTTCGATGTGGCGCTCTGTTCTCGTATCGACCGAGGAAGTCGCTTCGTCAAGCACCAGTATCGGCGCTTTGGAAAGCGCTGCGCGGGCAATATTCAAAAGCTGCCGCTGTCCCTGGGATAGGTTTGCGCCGTCCCCTTCCAAACGGGTTTGATACCCTTCCGACAGACGCATGATAAACGAATGCGCGGATGCGGTCTTCGCGGCTTCCACCACCTCTTCGTCTGTTGCGTCAAGACGTCCGTAGCGGATGTTTTCCATGACCGTTCCGGTAAAGAGGTGTGTATCCTGCAAGACCATTGCAATGCCGCTGCGCAGAGACTGCCGTTTGTAGTCACGGATGGGAACACCATCGATGCGGATTTCACCCTCCTGAATGTCGTAGAATCGGTTCAGCAGATTGGTAACGGTGGTTTTGCCGGCGCCGGTAGAACCGACAAATGCGATTTTCTGTCCCGGTTCTGCGGTCAGCGTAATGTCGCGCAGAATGACCTTGTCGGGATTGTAGCCAAAGGTAACGTGATCAAGTTCCACGCGGCCGCGGCTTTCCTGCGGAAACAGAACGGCCTTTTCGCGGTCTGCTTCCTCCGGCTTTTCATCCATAACGGCAAACACACGCTCTGCACAGGCAAGTGCGGCAAGAATGGTCGCCATCTGCTGAGAGATCATGTTAATCGGCATGGAGAATTGGCGGGAATAGTTGACAAAGAGGGACAGACCGCCCACATCAAACCTGCCGGCAAGGCAGAGCAAGCCGCCGATGCCTGCCGTCAGCGCATAGGAAATCTGGGAGGTATTGCCCATAATCGGTCCCATGACGCCGCCCCAAAACTGCGCCTTAAACTGCTTGTCGCGCATATCGTCGTTCAGCGCAGTAAATTCTTCCTCACAGATATGTTCATGGTTGAATACCTTTACGACCTTCTGTCCGGAAACAGATTCTTCAATATAGCCGTTGACGGCGCCAAGCGCTGCCTGCTGTCCGGAATAATACCGTGTGGACAGCTTTGCAATCAATCCGCCGCCTTTTGCAAAAATCGGAATGAATACAATGGTAATGATCGTCAGCCAGACATTGGTATACAGCATCATTACAAAAGTGCCGATTAAGGAAATGGTGCCGGAAACCATCTGCGTCAGAGAGTTGTTGATCATCATATCGATATTGTCGATATCGTTTGTAAAGCGTGACATCGTCTCACCGGTCGGATTGGTATCAAAAAACCGGATCGGCAATCCCTGCACGGCATTGAACAAATCGCGGCGCAGCGCTTCCGTCGCATTCTGTGAAATGCGCAGCATGAGACGCGCCTGCAGGTAGTTGGTAATAATACCGACCGCATAAACACAGCCGAGCACCAACAGAATGGATGCAAGGTATGCAATGCGTTCTGCGGCGGGTGTTGCAGCATCTGCAACCGTATTGATGATCGGGCGCAGCACATAGCCGCCGATGAGGGAGGTCGCGGTATTGATGATCATGAAAAGGAACACAAATATCAGTCCGACTTTGTATGCCGCAACATAGGAGAGCAGCCGTTTGACCGTAGCGCGCATGTTTTTCGGCTTGCCCTTTGCACGGACGCCAGGTCCGCGTCCGTGTCCCGGTCCGCCGCCTGGTCTGCCCGGACCGGGACCGCCGCCCATGCCGCCCTTTGCAGATGCAGATGCGCCTGCATACTGCTTCTGTAATTCTTCAAGCGTTCTTACACCCGTGGAAACAGTCCTATTGTCTGCTGCCGTTTTGTCAAATTTCGTTTTAATTTTTGCCATTATGCAAGCACCTCCTTCTGATTGTTTTCTGCTGGGGGCGCAGACTGAATGGGTGCGCTCTGGCTTTCCATTTGAGAGCTGTAAATCTCTTTGTATTCTGTATTGTTTGCAAGCAGCTCTTCATGGGTGCCGATACCGGTAATCGTACCGTTATCCATTACGATAATCTGGTCGGCTTCCATGACAGAACCGATACGCTGTGCGATGATCAGCTTTGTGGAATCCTTCAGTTCTCCGCGGAATGCTTCGCGAATGCGCTTTTCTGTCGCGGTATCGACCGCAGAGGTAGAGTCATCGAGAATCAGAATCTTCGGCTTCTTGAGCAGTGCACGTGCGATGCACAATCGCTGCTTCTGACCGCCGGAAACGTTGGTACCGCCCTGATCAATCTGGGTCTGGTAGCCGTCTGCAAAATTGGTGACAAATCCGTCTGCCTGCGCATGATCCGCAGCCGCACGAATTTCTTCCATCGTTGCCCTCGCATTGCCCCAGCGGAGGTTATCCTCCACCGTACCGGAGAACAGCGTGTTTTTCTGGAGCACCATGCCGACGCCTTCACGCAGGTGATACAGGCTGTACCGGCGCACATCCACACCGTCAATCTTCACAGTCCCTTCGTCTGTATCATACAAACGCGCAATCATTGAGACAAGCGTCGTCTTTCCACAGCCTGTGGAACCGATAATGCCCACCGTCGATCCTGCCGGAATGTGCAGATTGATGTTGTCAAGCACCTTTTCTTCACTGTTCTTGTAGTAGCGGAAGGAAACGTTTTCAAAATCAATCGTACCGTGTGCAATGGTACGTGCCTGCTCTTCCTTTGTGAGATTCTCGTCATCAATGTCAGGCTTTTCGTCAAGCACGGCGGAAATACGCTTCGCACTCGCCATTGCACGGGAAAGCTGCATAAACATAAAGGATACCATCATCAGGTTTGAAAGAATCTGTGTGATGTAGGTCACAAATGCGGACAGGTCACCGACTGACATCGCTGTATTGACGACCATGTTGCCGCCAAACCACAAAATTGCAATGGTTGTGATATTCATAAAAAAGTTCATGACCGGTGACATGAAGATCATGACACCGACAGCAGCCATGCCTGCCTGCTTTAAGTCACTGTTGGAAGCAGCAAACTTTTTCTTTTCAAAATCCTCACGGACAAAGGATTTGACCACACGGGCGTTGGTGATGTTCTCCTGTACCGTTGCATTCAGCGCGTCGATTTTGGTCTGCATCGCGCCAAAGCGCGGGAAACCGCGGGAAATAATCAGGGTAATGGCAGCCGCAAGCAGAGGAATGACCACCGCCAGTACAATGGACAGACGCGGACTCAGAAGCAGTGCCATGATCATCGCGCCGATGATCATACCCGGTGCACGCAGACACATGCGCAAAAGCGTCATAATGAAGTTCTGCATCTGTGTCACGTCGTTGGTCAAACGCGTGATCAGAGACGACGTAGAAAACTTATCGATATTGGCAAAGGAATAGGTCTGCACCTTTTTGTAGATATCCTCGCGCAGATCGGCTGCAAAATTCACCGATGCCTTTGCGCCGAAGTACGCACCGCCGACACCGCCGACCATCATGATAATCGCGGTCAGAATCATACCGACCATAACGGCGATAACAAATGGAGACGCTTGTTCTCCGCAAACGGAATAAATCCAGCGCACAAAGCCGGATGCTTCCTCTAAAGATTTGTCGCCCACACCATAGTCAATGATCATGGCAAGCATTTTCGGCATCAGTATTTCGCCAATGACCTCCACAATCATACAAATCGGACCAATGATAAAATACGGCAGGTACGGCTTTACATATTTATACCAGCGTTTGATAAAAATCTCTCCTCTCAATTTTCTTCTTTTGGAAATTTTTCCCTTGGAATTTTTTCCCTGTCATGCATACCGCAGATGCCGTCCATTTCCTTAATCTCCGGCATCGCTCTCAGATTGTCCTGCATTTTTTGAAGGCACTGCATCATCACGTCCATCTCTTCCTCCGTCAGACCTGCATATGTCGCACGGTCTACTTCACGGAAAATACTGTGTGAGCGCTCAAGGATATTCCGGCTGAGATCCGTCAGATACAGCTCATTCAACCGGCTGTCAAGCGGAGACTGTACCCGGCGGATATATCCGTCCGCCTCCATTTTTTTAATGGTCATCGCAACGGCTGCCGCACTGATGCCCAGCTTTTCTGCCAGATCCTTCTGTGACAGCGCTTTTGCCCCCGGCGTACATTCTACGCGGCGCAGCTCCATTAAAATGTGGTGCTGACCGCGGTGCAGTCCCAGTGCAGATATGCGGGAGTCGACAATGGTTTTATGCATGCGCTCGGTTCGCATCAGCTCCCATACAACACGGCACAGCGGCTCAGTTTCTTTCATATTGTCAAAACTCACAAAACATTTCTCCTCTCCTTTTGTGAAACGGCTGCTTTGGTTTTTCACAGTCCTGTCTTTTGGCTTTTGAAATCCTTAATTAGTTGATAGTTCAGATGTTGATTGTTAAGACCTTAATTATTATACAGGAATTTTTTTATTTTGTCAAGGGGTTTATCCAAATTTTTTCATTCGGTTATATCTATTTACGTCACAGAGCGTTTTTTAAAATATTTTTCATTTTCTATTGACAACATAGAAATTTTATGATATAATATAAAAGGAGTTGCAAAGTCTTAGATAAAACATTTCAACAAATACTATGGCGGAATAGCTCAGCTGGCTAGAGCAATCGGTTCATACCCGATAGGTCGTGGGTTCAAGTCCAACTTCCGCTACCAGCTGTATACATCATCGTCATACAGCGTCCGGCCCGTTGGTCAAGAGGTTAAGACACCGCCCTTTCACGGCAGTAACAGCAGTTCAATTCTGCTACGGGTCACCAAAAAATCCTGCATTTACTATGCAGGATTTTTTCTTTTCTCTTTGTTTGGCTTTTGCGCATTTTGCAGACCGTCGCCATGTCACCCATGCAGCTGCCTTGTTCCGCATTGCAGAATAGAGAATCCCCTCTCAGCAAACAAAAATGGTAATCCCTTCCCTACAAGGAATTGTGGCAAATCCCCTCCCTACAGGAAATCGAGATACCCCCCTCCCTACAGGCAGGCAGAATCCTCTGCGGTTTCCTTTTTCATCAGGTCTGCAATGGTCACGCTTTCCAGATAGGTATTCATGACATCGTTCAGTCCCTGCCAGACCGAAATGGTGCGGCAGTCCTCAATGCGGTCACAGGGATCAGCGCCTTCCTTCAGGCATGCGACCGGTGCGAGCGACCCCTCTGTCAGACGCAGAATAGAGGCAACGGTGTATTCCGACGGGTCACGGGTCAGCTTGTAGCCGCCGCCTTTGCCGCGCAGTCCGATTAACAAATTTCCGCGCGTTAAAATGACGAGTATGCTTTCAAGGTATTTTTCGGAGATGTTCTGCCGCTCGGAAATTTCACTTAACGGAAGGTATTTTCCATAGCTGTTCTCTGCGATATCAATCATGACGCGCAGCGCATAGCGTCCTCTTGTGGAAATCATAATCGAAAGTTTCTCCTTTTATTGGTATCTATATAGGCAATTGTAAAACTTCGTTTTCCAATTGGTTTCATCGGACTGATGAAGCTTGCTGAATCAGTGTAATGACGCAGTCCGATGGCTCCCTTTGGTCGCTTTAAAGGTGTCTTTTTTGGCGGGAGTACCCGCACGACATAAGACGCTTGGCGTCTTATGTCAGACGTGTTACGTCATAACGACGCATTTATTGATATATTGCCCTACGGGCAATATAAAATTATGACTTTTACAATCGGCTATTGGTATCTATAAACTCTATAAGTATTATTGTACCATAGAATTTTAAAAAAAGCAAGGGATTTTCCAAAAAACCTATTGACAAAATAGGATTTACATGCTATAATGTTATCAACATAGCAACAAGGTAGGTAAAAGCTCATGCTTCTGCGATTGTACACACTCCTGCGGCAGAACTTCCGATACGGACGAATGTGTATTTTTTTATAATGACGATTTCCTATATACAGCATGGACTGTATACATAAGCGCTTCTGTACGCAGAGATTACTGCTGCATGCAGCGCATCCGTGAAATACAACATAACATACCATTGTACCGGTAAAGGAGAACCTTATCATGTCCGAATATAAATTTGAAACCCTTCAGCTTCACGCAGGTCAGGAAACGCCTGATCCCGCCACAGATGCACGTGCCGTTCCGATCTATCAGACCACATCCTATGTATTCAAAAACTGCGCACACGCCCAGGCACGCTTTAATTTAAGTGATTCCGGTAACATCTACGGCAGACTGACCAATTCCACACAAGGTGTATTTGAAACCCGCATCGCCGCATTGGAAGGCGGTGTCGCGGCACTTGCCGTCGCATCCGGCGCTGCTGCTATTACCTATACGATTGAAGCCCTTGCACAAAACGGCGGTCACATCGTCGCACAGAAAACCATATACGGCGGCACATACAATCTGCTTGCACATACTTTGACCCAATTTGGCGTGACGGCGACCTTTGTCAACATTCACGACCTTGCAGAGGTAGAAGCCGCAATCAAAGAAAATACCCGCGCCATCTACGTCGAAACACTCGGCAATCCCAACAGTGATATCCCCGATCTGGACGCACTTTCCGCACTTGCACACAAGCACGGCATTCCGATTGTGGCAGACAACACCTTCGGCACACCGTTTTTGATCCGCCCAATCGAACACGGCGTAGATATCGTCGTCCACTCCGCAACCAAATTCATCGGCGGACACGGCACAACGCTTGGCGGCATCATCGTAGATTCCGGCAAATTTGACTGGGCAGCATCCGGCAACTATCCCGCCATCGCCGCACCGAACCCCAGCTACCACGGCGTCTCCTTTACTGCTGCCGCAGGTCCGGCCGCATTTGTTACCTACATCCGCGCCATTCTGCTCCGCGATACCGGCGCAGCCATTTCTCCCTTCGCCGCATTTCTTCTGCTGCAGGGAACGGAAACACTGTCATTGCGTCTTGAACGCCATGCGGAAAACACCAAAAAGGTGGTCGACTATCTCTCAAACCACCCGCTGGTGGAAAAGGTCAACCATCCCTCTCTGCCAAATCACCCCGATCATGCCCTTTATGAAGCGTACTTCCCCAACGGCGGCGCGTCCATCTTTACCTTTGAAATCAAGGGCGGCGTAAGAGAAGCACATACCTTTATTGACCACCTGGAAATTTTCTCCCTGCTTGCAAATGTTGCAGATGTCAAGAGTCTGGTCATTCATCCCGCGACCACGACCCACAGCCAGCTGACCGAGGAAGAGCTTGCCGATCAGGGCATCAAGCCAAACACCATTCGCCTTTCCATCGGAACTGAGCATATCGACGATATCATCGCAGACTTAGAGAGAGGCTTTGCAGCGGTCGCTGCCCTGTAATGAACTACTTTTGAATTTGCATACAGCAATAGTCCTCCGCCATCATATAACGGAAGTTCGATGAGGAGATGCTTTTTGAAAAAAGCCCCTCCTCAAACTCCACCGCAAAAACCTTTGATCAACGAAATATCATACAGAAGGAAACCCAAAAATACAATTCTGATAAAACCGTCAGAGAATCTCATAAATGAAAGAAGGCATTTTCTACCATGTCTATTTATCATTCCGCCGCTGAGCTAATCGGCCATACGCCTCTTGTGGAACTAACCAACATCGAAAAGAAACACGCTTTGCATGCAAACATTTTTGCAAAGCTGGAATACCTCAATCCCGCCGGATCGGTCAAGGACCGTGTCGCGCTGGCAATGATCAACGACGCAGAAGCACGCGGCGTTCTGAAATCCGATTCCGTCATCATTGAGCCGACTTCCGGCAATACCGGTATCGGTCTTGCCTCCGTTGCCGCCGCGCGCGGCTACCGTATTATCATTGTAATGCCGGAAACCATGTCGGTAGAACGCAGACAGCTGATGAAAGCCTACGGCGCAGAGCTTGTCCTCACCGAAGGTGCGAAAGGCATGAAGGGTGCCATTGCAAAGGCAGAAGAACTGGCAAAGGAAATCCCGAATAGTTTTATTCCCGGTCAGTTTGTCAATCCGGCAAATCCGCGCACGCACTATGAAACGACAGGGCCTGAAATCTGGGCAGATACCAACGGCAAGGTCGATATCTTTGTCGCAGGCGTCGGTACCGGCGGCACGATTACAGGCGTCGGCAAATACTTAAAAGAACAGAATCCCGCAATCAGAATCGTCGCAGTAGAACCCGCCACCTCCGCGGTGCTCTCCGGCGGCGCACCCGGTCCGCATAAGATTCAGGGAATCGGCGCCGGCTTTGTTCCGGAAGTGCTGGATACCGCCGTCTATGACGAAATTCTTCCCATTGAAAATGAAGCTGCCTTTGCCGCAGGCCGTGATATCGGACGCACAGAAGGTATTTTGGTCGGTATCTCCTCCGGCGCTGCACTTTCTGCCGCAATTTCCCTTGCCAAACGTCCCGAAAACGCCGGCAAGAATATCGTCGCATTGCTTCCCGATACCGGCGACCGCTATCTCTCCACACCCATGTTTACAGAATAAATAAAACAACAAAATAATATTATGGGGAAAACTTTTTTAAAAAAAAGCTTTTCCCCATACCCTTTTCAAAAAATTTTGATCGGCAAAAAATAACCCACAAAAAAATTTACCCCCCCGAAAAAAGTTTTTTGCGGAGGGGCGTGGGGAGGCGCTTTTTTTCAAAAAAGCGCCTCCCCACATCTCGTTTCCAAATCCGTGATGATGTGCGCAATTGCATCCTCACAGTAGGAAACGGTAATGCGGTCTGCCGCCGCCTTTAAAAGCGGAATGGCGTTGTCAACAGCGTAAGAGATGTCCGCGGTATGGAACATCGAAAGGTCGTTTTCGTAATCCCCCACACATACCACGGTGTGAATCGGCGTTCCATTTGCTGCAAGCAGACGCTTCATTTCCGGCACAAGCGCCCCTTTTCCGCTGCCTTTGGCATGCAGCTCTATCCCCTCCGACCAGCTTCTGTCAAGCGCATAGCGATCCCCGCAAAGCTTGTGTAAAACCTGCATATTGTCGGCGGTATGTTCTGCATTCTGCACAAAGATCAATCGGTGCCAGACCGGATAGGTTTCCTCCAATGCGTCAAGCCGTGCCCACAGCGTCGCCCTGTCCGTAAAGTCTGTACGAGAGATGGTTTCCTCATGCCGATACGTACTGAATACAATTCCTGTCAGTGTTTCACAGCGCTGCACCATATCCCAGATAATGCTGCGGATATCCGCATGATCTTCCAATACACAGGAATATACTGTTTCCCCTGTTTTGGGGTCATACAGCTCGGTCCCGTTGATGCCAATGACATAGGTGTTCGGCTTTGCACGGCCGGGAACATTTAAAATATAGCTCGGATATCGTCCGGACGCGACCGTAAACAGTCCGCCTTCTGCCTGATAGTGCAAAATCGCATCCGCGTTTCCGTCGGAAATGGCGCCGCTGTCATTCGTCAGGGTCAGGTCCATATCGGAAATCAGAAGAAATCCGGAAAAAATTCCGTTTCCCTGTGCTGTACTTTTCATATCATACCCCTGCGTACTCCCTGCAATTGCAGGGACTCCGGCGGAAGCTTGTCCTGTGCATGGAAGCGGACACAAATACGGTCGCCTTCTGTTTCCACGGTAATCAGTTCCCTGTGCGGACAATTCAAATACCGTACATGCAGCTTCACCACTCCGTCTTCCGCTTCATAGGACGCTGCCACATACTGCCGCTCCGGCTGCTTTGCACTCATCAGTCCGACAATTTTCGGTTTCATCATCGGTGCGATCAGCATACTTTTTTCCCAATGACCGTCCCCTGCCCAAAGGATAAATTGATCACAGCCGGTGGAAAACGTAATACGGTACGCATCGCGCGCAGCATCGTATCCTGCCGACATGCCGGTGAATCCCATCGGGTTCTTATCCAGCTGATACCATATCTGCTCGATTCCTGCCGTCTTCTGCTTCGACTTTGCCGGCAGGTAGGCAGGTAATACAATCGGCTCTCCCTGATCTTCGTCATGGATATGGTCCGCAAGCTCCATAATCGCGTTCATTTCGCTCTGCATATCGCCAAGCTCGGTCTGCAGGGCAAATACCATGTTGTGCTTTGGCAGCACCACGCACAGCTGTCCCCATGCGCCGTCGCCGCGAAAGCCCTCTCTTGCATTCACCCAGAACTGATAGCCATAGCCTGCGCACCAGTCCGGCGTACCGTTGCAGCTGTTGTCGGAGATGGGAGAGGAAGCGGCATTGACCCATTCCTCCGACAAAATCCGTTTGCCCTTCCACATTCCCTTGTGCAGATACAAAAGTCCCAGCTTTGCAATATCCTGTACGCTGACGTGAATGCCGCATCCGCCCTCGTTGTGTCCGTCATCAATCTGGTTCCAGCGTACCCCTGTGATATCCAGCGGCATAAACAGCTTCCAGGACAAAAAGTCGAGCAGCTTCATGCCGGTAATTTTTTCAACAATACAGGAAAGCAGACAGGTCGCGCCAGTATTGTAGGCAAAGTGCGTACCCGGCGCATAAGGAACTTCCTGAGAGAGGAACCCCTTGACGGCGTCTTCTTCCCGCACCATAGCGCCCATGACACAGGCGGCATGTCCTGTGTTCATCGAAAGCACATGGCGCACACGCATCGCCGCGAGGTTTTCACTGACAACATCCGGCGTCTGCTCCGGAAACAGATCGATGATGCGGTCGTCAAGCGACAGCTTCCCTGCATCGATCAAAAATCCAATCGCAGTGGAACAGAAGCTTTTTGAAAGCGAATAGATTTCGCGCTTGTCCTCCGTTGTATACGGCGCCGACGCACTCTCCACAAGCAGCGCGTCATTTTCGTAAATCATCAGGGTGTGCAGTTCCTCGGCATCCGCCTTAAAATGGGAATAGAACCGGTTCAGTGCAGTCCTGGAAACGCTTGGTGAAACATAGAAGTTTGACATAACGCTTTTTTCCTTTCCATATAAAAACAGCGGAAACGGCGTTGCGTTTATCCCGTTCCCGCATCGTAATCATAGTTCTGAACATTTCATTTTCAGATGTTTTATTTTCTCCCTTTTCAGATCATGACTGCTGATGTGCCGCTTTCCCGTTTTGGCTCATCAGCAATTTTTCAAATTCATACCGATAGGGAGCAAAGCCAAGCTTTTCATGCAGCTTTATAGAGGCGGTGTTGCATATGCCGGTTCCTGCGCGAATAACGTTTGCGCCGCTGCGCCTGGCTTTCGCCTCAGCGTATTCGTATAATCTTGCCGCTGCACCCTGCCGCCTGAATTCTTCTTCAATATAGACTTCTTCAATCTCCGCAAAGCGAAAGTCCATTTCCTTATCCTCACAAAAGGTCATCCAAAGATAGCCTACGGTGCGCCCGTGCTCCTCTTCAATGATCTCTGCAACGGTGCGGTTATCCTGTGCGGTTCGTTCGAGATAACCGTAAAAACCGGAAACCTGACTTGTCAGTGAGAACCATTCCGAGCGGTAATCCGGGTAGGACATTTCCCGTTTCCACGGACTCTCACAGGCGTAATTGATGCGGCAATGACGCTCTAAAACGTACTCTCTGTCCTTTTCAAAATCAATATTTCTGTGAATCAGATGCAAATGGATTTCTTCCTTTCAGGAAAACAGCGGTGTGGAGAAATACCGCTCTGCCGTATCGGGCAGAACCGTCACGACCGTCTTTCCACGTCCGAGCAGTTTTGCCAGCTTCTGCGCCGCTGCAACGTTGGTTCCGCTGGAAATACCGCACAGAATCCCCTCTTTTTCTGCAAGTGCCCGGGAAACTGCAAGCGCTTCCTCATCCTTGACAATGCAGATATCGTTGTAGATTTCACGGTTGAGAATACCGGGAATCACACCGTCGCCGATGCCCATCTGGATGTGTGTGCCAATGGAACCGCCGGACAGAATCGCCGCGTTTTCCGGCTCAACTGCCCAAATGACAATATCAGGATTCTGCGCCTTGAGCGCTTCTCCGATGCCTGTGATGGTACCGCCTGTGCCGATACCGGAACAAAATCCGTGAATCGGTCCGCCGACGTCCTCTAAAATCTCCTGTCCGGTCTGGGAACGCTGAATGGCACTGTTTGCCGGATTTTCAAACTGCTGCGGCACAAAGACACGCGGGTCTTCGTCCTTCATGCGCAGTGCGGTATGAAGACACTCCTCAATGCAGGCGCCGATATTGCCGGCGTCATGGATTAAGATGACCTCCGCACCGTAGTGCTCCACAAGCAGCCTGCGCTCTACACTGACGGAATCCGGCATGATGATTTTTGTCTTGTAGCCGCGTACTGCGCCGACCAGCGCCAGCCCGATTCCCTGATTGCCGCTGGTTGGTTCGACGATAATGGTGTCCTCATGAATCAGCCCGCGCTCCTCCGCATCTCGTATCATATTGAATGCGGTGCGCGTTTTGATGGATCCGCCGACGTTCAGACCTTCAAACTTGACAAGAATCTCAGCGCCGTTTGGGTCGGCAAGTCGATGCAGGCGGAGCATCGGCGTATGCCCCATGGCTTCTAAAATATTGTTATAGATCATAGTGTGCGTTTTTATGACAAAAGCTTTTACGCAAAGGTAAAAGGGGTCTCCTTTCTTTGTAGAAGGGGCTGCCGCAAATTGAAATTTTGCGGCATAACATAATCACAGCGTGATCAGAGAATCAAATTCTCCGTTTCGTTTTCAGACGCTGTTCCTTATTTTAATATATATGTCTTTTGTGAAGCAGCGGTTACTGCTTTCTTTTAAAATATTTATCAAACATGGCGTCTGAAATACGGGATACGGCGGCAAGTGTTTCTTTGTCTGCTTCTCCCAAATAATATTTGCGCATAATCTCACCGTCCACACGCGCCTCTCTGTCGTGCAGGGGATAGAAGTTTTCCATCAGATAACATGCGTATTTCTGGAAACGGTGTTCTCCGACAAGACGGTATTCTGCTGAAATGGTGTCCACAGCGACGGAATACTTGTCTTTGATCGATGCGATGATGTCCGCGCGGTCATTTTCATGCGCAAAAACGATGGTCGAACAAATGGCAGCGTTGCGGTTGTTTTCGGTCGAGTTGTGGGAGTCTGTCGAGCCGACAATCGGATGAACCCTGCCGCGGCGGTATTCGTCATAATAAATGGCGGTCTGGAAGCCGTTCTGCTCATAGTAGTTTTCACCGCCCAGCACTTCAAATGCGTCAAACGGATGCTTTTCCAGCATATAATAGGTGAGGGGCTCATGAATCTGCCACATATCGGAAATCCAGTACGGATGCGCAAAAATACCGAGTCCGCCCGCTTCCCGAATCTTGTCAAACGCCCAGACGCACACGGCGTACCAGCGGCGGTCGACATCCGCAGGACAGTCGGTCAGCGTCGCTTCAATTGCGTCAAGCGCGCGGTTATATGTTTCCTCAGACACAATTTCCGGCGGAGTAACGGTATCATCCAGTCTTCTGCCGTCAATCATCCCGTCTGTTTCTTTATAATTGAGACTTTGTGCAAACAGACCGTTGACAGAAAACGTTCCGCCTGCGTTGACAATGTGCACATCGGTCTGCGGCAGGTGTACCTCTTCTCCGGGCAGAATATTTAAAGATGTTTTTACATCCCGATAGGCTTTGATCGCTTCCAGGGACGGATAGTATCTGTAGTGGTCGGTAATGACAATAAAGTCGTAGCCGCGCATACGGTAGTCTGCGCATACCACCGCAGGGTCTCCATGTCCGTCGGAACGGCAGGTGTGCATGTGAAGATCTCCGCGCAGGGGGATACGGTCGGCAAGATCAGCGTCAAGCGCATAAAGATTCAGCTGCACGACACGTCTGTCTTCTTTGTAAATGCGGACAGCAAGCTCGCCTTCCTTTTCTGCGGTATAGGCAAAGTGCAGACAGCCGTCATCCGACGCCGCAAGCGTATAATCCGTATGGTTTCCGCTTGTGAAGGGATGCGAAATGCTTCCGCTGTCCAGACGCTGTACGACCAGCTTGTATTCTCCCTTTCCTGCAAATGCGGTATGAACGCCGAGCGGCTTTACCGTAATGTCCGTTTTTTCCCCGACAGGAAATACCTTTGGATAAATGTCATAATCATGAAGTTCCAGTTTCATATTCCTCTCCATCGCCTTTGCTTTCACAGCTGTTTTCTTGTTTTAAAAATAATTGAAGGATTTTGTACAGCAATATCGCTGCATGCATATAAAACGCGCGCTGCATGCAAACTATTGCTTTCTTTTTATCACACAGGCATTTTATATGTTCGTACTGTTAAAATTATAGCAGATTCGCCGGGGAATGTCAATAGACCTGTCCTCGAACAAAGGCCCATACGTGTAAAAATTCTCTGAAAATACGCCAAACGGCATATTCTCTGCATACAAATTACCATAGAGAAGCTTTACGCCGCGTTTTTGTCCCCACCATTATTGGGCAAAGACAATCGCTGCATTTGCAAGAGCTTCGTTGCCCTCACCGACTGCAATCGCGTTCCACTGCGCTTCTGTTCCGCCGAAATACACCGTTTCCAATGCCTGACAGTTTAAAAATGCGTTCTCGGCAATCGTTTCCACCGATGCGGGAATGGTGATCTCGCGGAGTGTATAGCAGTCTGAAAACGTGTACGGCTGCAATGCTTTGAGCGCTGTGCCAGAAATGGTCACTCGCTCCAGCGCATGACAATTGTTGAACGCACGCAGACCGATTTCCGAAACCGTTTCAGGCAATGTGATTTCGCGCAGAGCGGAACAATTGATAAACGCACGCTGCGCAAGAGAGACAAGCTTGTTTGGCAGAATCACGGTTTCCATCGCGGTACAGTTATAAAAACAGCTGTCGGGAATGGCTGTGACACTGTCCGGAAGCTGCAAGACTGTCACCATATCGGCATTCAAAAACGTCTTTTCCTTGATCGACGTGATAAGGATGCCGTCAAGCACATCAGGAATGATGATTTCACCGGGAGCGAGCACTGCGGCAATATGATCCTCATAGGTATCCTTTGCAAACGAGAACATGCCGTCCTCACCGACAGCATACCACGGCATTGCCGAACTGGTATAGGAAAGGGCGCCTTCCTTGCCTGCCAATTGGTTTGCATGCAGCTGCTTTGCGCGATTTGTCTGTTCTTCTGCATCCTTGTAGTCGCCGGCGGAAGAAAAATAGGAAATGGCGTCGGCATAACGTCCGTTCTGCATGGCTGCCGTACCGTTTTTATAATTGAGCGACGGGCGGATGACGTTCTGCGCAAGCATGTTGATGAGAAATACCGCCGCAAGCGCAATGACGACGATTGTTAAAATACGAATGGAGCGGTCTATTTTGGCATTTTCTTCTTTTATTTTTTGATCGTTTTCTGCCGGATTCGGCTGCGGTTCTGTGGTCTGGGAAAATAAAAACATCTTGCTTGGTTTCCTTTCCTTTTCTATGGATTGTGCAGCATTTGGAAAATCCAGATACAGCACATGGTTCTTACACGCCCTGCACGCCGACACGTTCGGCACGCAGACATGTTCGGCATGCCGATAGTATCGGCGCATTTGTACTGCTACGGGAATCTGCACAACAAATACAATTACTATAATTGTATCATAAATTTACCAAAACGGCAAGGTTTTTCACAGAATAATCAGAAAAAGCAGATACGCGTTTCCCCCTTTCCGTTTTTCATCTGCTCCCATACTTTTTGTATGGAAAAAAATCGACGTTTTCTCTTGACAACCGTAAAGGATGTGCGGTATAATAGTCGCAAAGCGAGGATTGACGGCGAAAAGCGGATGCTGCCGCTTACATATGTCTGCGCATTTGTTTTCAATAAAGGGCAACGCCCCGTCATTCAACAAGCGACCTGGGGCATTTGCCCCTTAGAATTTCCGTAGGGGATTTTTATCCCCTACGGAAAGACTAAGATGGAACCCGCCGCCTATAAGAGGCGGGGGACATCATGTCGCGGTTATAATGGAGCAACATACACCTCTGCAAACGATATCTACAAAACAACGAAAGGAACCTCTCTATGAAATTCCGTTTTCTCGGTACTGCGGCGGCGGAAGGCATTCCCGCACTGTGGTGCCGCTGTGAGCGCTGCGTGCGTTCCCGTACCCTCGGCGGACGCGCCGTGCGCACCCGTTCCCAAGCGATTGTCGACGACACATTGCTCATCGACTTTCCGTCCGACACCTATAAGCATTTTCTTGACAACCGGTTGGATCTGACCGCAGTAACGGACTGCATCATTACCCACAGCCATTCGGACCACCTCTATGCGACCGATCTCTCTATGCTCGCCCCCGGCTTTTCCCATGTGCAGGAAGGCTATCACCTCTCCATCTTCGGCACAGACAAGGTCGGTGAAAAGGTACTGCCCGCCATCACCGCCCCAGAGCGGCAGAATCTTGCGCATTTTACCGAGATTCACCCCTTTGAAACGTTTTCCGCAGGAAAATATACGGTGACAGCGCTCCCCTCCATCCATGACCCAAACGCCGGTCCTGTGTTCTACATGATCGAAAATCCGACAGAAAAGAACAAAAATGGACAGCCGAAAACCATTCTCTACGCACACGACACGCATTATTTCCGTGACGACGTGTGGGAATACTTTTCCTCGCACAAGGTACACTTTGATCTTGTGTCTCTTGACTGCACCAACGCCTGCCTGCCTCTGACCTATGTCGGGCATATGGGACTGCACGAAAATGTGCTGGTGCGGGAGCGGATGTACGCTTGTGGCTTTGCAGATGAGGATACCCTGTTTTTCTGCAATCACTTTTCCCACAACGGTATCTCGGTGGTATACGATGACTTTGTTCTGCTCGCAGCAAAAGAAGGCTTTTCTGTGTCATATGACGGCATGATTGTCGAATTTTAAGAAGGAGGGGTCTGATGCAAATTGAAAATTTGCGGCAGACCGGGACAACATTTTCATGAATACCCTGCAAATCATCAAAACGGAACTGAACCTCGGACTGGGCGGCTCCGCCCCTCTGCGCCTTCTGCACGTCACAGACTCCCACATCTGCCGTGCGGACAATGTGGATGCAGCACAGAATCCTGAGATTGTCGAACATGCCCTCTCCCGCGGAAATGCATTCGGCGGGGAGGAACAGACGGAATCCTACTATATGCAGGCGCTTGCCTACGCAAAGCACGAGCAGATTCCGCTTGTCCACACAGGGGACTTATACGACTTCCTCTCTCACGGCAATTTCGCCTATATGGACGAAACCCTGCGGGACACAGATTATATCTATGCCGCCGGAAACCACGATTTCTGCCATTTTGTCGGCCGTGCGATTGAAGACTATCCGTATAAATGGGAAAACCTCAAAAAGGTACAGCCGCATGTGAAGCAGAACCTGTATTTTGACAGCCGTATCATCGGCGGTCTGAACATTGTCACACTTGACGACGGCTACTATCTCTTTTCCAAGGGACAGGAGGAAATGCTGCGCGCAGAAGCGGCAAAGGGGTATCCGATTCTCCTCTGCATGCATGTGCCGCTGTATACCCCCCGCCTTGCAGAGACGGTTCTTGCGCACAATCCCTGCGCCTATGTCACCGGTGCACCGCGCGATATCTATACAAAATATCCCAACGACCGCCGCCTCCAGCAAAACCCTGACCGCGCAACGCTGGAAATGATCGACTACATTTTATCGGAACCGCAGATTCGCTGTGTACTCGCCGGACATGTGCATCTGAACTTTGAAGAACCGCTTGCAAACGGCGTGATGCAGATCTGCACCCACGCAGGCTACGCGGGCTATGCCAGAGAACTGATACTCTACTAAACGAGAGATTTTATGGGGAAAACTTTTTTAAAAAAAAGCTTTTCCCCAAACCCCTTTCAAAAAACTTTAAGATGAATAAAACAGATTAAAAGTTTTTGGGGGATGCCCAAGCGGCGGGGCGTTTTTTCAAAAACGCCCAAAGAGCGCATATTAGCGTACTTTTAATTTAAGGAAGCATCATTATGACAGAATCTGTATTTCTCGGAACGGGTGCGGCAGAGCTGTACCCCAATCCCTTCTGCGGCTGTGACGTATGCCGCCGCGCACGCAAAAATCACGAGACACGTCTCCGTGCATCGCTTCTGCTTGATGAAACCATGATGATCGATTTCGGACCGGATGTTGCCGCCGCGTCTCAGCACTATGACGTTCCGCTTGCCGATGTGGAGCATGTGCTTGTCACCCACACGCACGAGGATCATTTCAATTCTGCAACCTTCTCCATTCTGACCATGACAGATATGGTACGTCCGATTCATTTTTATCTGTCGGAAGAAGGCTTTGCATGGGTGCATGCCATGATGGAACTTGAAAAGGAGGAAACCGGTTCGTTTGGGCAGATGCTTTGCTCCCTGATTTCCCAAAAGAAGATCGTATTTCATGCACTGAAGCCATATGAAACCTATACCATCGGCACAAAGACCGTCACACCGATTAAAACCGTACACCGCGGATACGGAACGGGTGAAACTGCGCTCAACTACATCATTGCATGGGAGCGCGGCATCTGGCTGTATGCGGCGGACACCAGCCTATACGGCACGGAAAATCTCACATTTTTGAATGCGTATGCACAAAAGCACGGGGCGCTCGACACGATGATCTTTGAGGGTACATTCGGCTCAAACGCGCTGCCGCAAAACAGCGGTCATATGGATGTGTACCAGCTGTGCCGTCAGTTTTCCGATCTGCGAGCGGTATCCGCTCTTGATGACCACACGCGGGTGTACCTGACGCACATCAATCAGGTACAGCATTTTTCCCACGCAGAATATCAGCAGTATATGGATATTCATGCCGACGCCCATGTTACCGTCGCCCACGACGGCATGCGAATTTGAATTTTTGCGGAAGGCAGTCTGCGCCAAATCCGCACAAAATTCAAAATTTCTACAGTTAACGACGAAAATTTGTTTGTTTCTCTTTGCGTTTTCGCTCTTGCAAAATTCTCCTTTTTATGATATACTATATGATGCATGTTCTTTTTTTGACATTCTATTTTAAACGTAAAAGGAGTAAGCGAGTTGAGACGAAACATACTGAAACAATTATTTGCCCCAACCGATATGACCGTCGGAACACCGTGGAAGAGCATTGCCATCTTTATTCTTCCCATGCTCATCGGCAACATTGCACAGCAGATGTACAATACGGTAGACACTATCGTCGTCGGCAAATACATCGGTGACAATGCGCTGTCCGCGGTCGGTTCTGCCGGTCCGATTGTCAATATGCTGCTGGTGCTGTTCATCGGCATATCCGCCGGTGCAACCATTATGGCTGCACAATACTATGGTGCGCGCAACAGAGAAAGTCTTTCCCATACGGTCGGAAACTGCATTACCATTACGGCGCTCTGCTGTGTCGCTTTGATCGTGGTGATGCTGCCGCTGATCGAGCCTTTGCTGGTTTTATTGAAAACACCGCAGTCCATTCTTGCGGACTGTACCGCATATTTGCAAATCTGCGTTGTCGGTATCGGCGGACTTGCCTATTACAACATTCTCTCCGGTATCATCCGCGGTATGGGCGACTCCGTTTCCGCGCTCATCTATCTGCTGGTAGCAACGGTTATCAACATCGTCCTCGATATCTTTTTTGTAGCAGTATTGAAAATGGGTGTTGCAGGCGTTGCGCTTGCGACTGTTATTGCACAGGTGATTTCCTCTGTCTGCTGTGTAGTCAAGCTGGCACGGATGCGGGAAAATTTTGATCTTTCTCTAAAGCACTTAAAGCCGATTGGCAGCTATATGAAGACAATTGTCCGTCTCGGTCTTCCAGCCGGACTGACGCAGGCAATTTTCTCCTCTGCCATGATTATTGTGCAGTCCTTAACCAACAGCTTCGGCGAACAGTTTATCGCCGCAAACGTGGTAATCATGCGTGTGGACGGCTTTGCGATGATGCCGAATTTTTCCTTCGGCACAGCGCTGACCACCTATGCCGGACAGAACATCGGCGCGAAAAAGTTTGACCGCGTCACACAAGGCGCAAAGCAGGGTACGCTGATGGCAGTTGGCTGCTCCTCAATTATCACAATTCTGATCCTCTTGTTCGGCAAAGGACTGATGCACATCTTTACCGACACCCAGTCCCTTGTGGAACTGAGCTATTCGCTGATGAAAATTCTTGCCGTCGGTTACATCGCCATGGCGGTGACGCAGAGTCTCTCCGGTATTATGCGCGGTGCGGGTGACACCATGACACCTATGTGGATTTCCCTGATTACCACTGTTGCCGTGCGTGTTCCGGTTGCATACGGCATTTCGTTTTTAACAAGGACCGAGGAGCTTCCCTTTGGCCGCCAGGAATGTATTCAGATTTCCCTGCTCGTTTCATGGGTCATCGGTGCGCTTCTGACCGCAGCCTTTTATCTGCGCGGAAAATGGAAGGATAAAGCAATTCAATAAAAGGTACGATGGGTACGAAGATACGATGGGGAGGCGCTTTTTGAAAAAAGCGCCTCCCCAAACCCCACCGCAAAAACCTTTTTGGGGAAAATTTTTTCTCATTCGGTTTTTGCGGTGTTTTTCAATCAAAGAGCTTGCTCCATAGAGTGGAATTAATAAAACTTCCATTATAATGCGATCTGTTTTAAAATTCCATTTCCCCAAAAAAGTTTTTAGGGGTTTCAGGGGGATTTTTTCAAAAATCCCCCTGAGCGCGTCCTCTTCCCCTCCGCGAAAAAACCTCTTGCAAAACTGCGGGTTCTGTAGTATAATAAATCTGTTTAAATAAAAAAAGGAAGTAGAAGGATATACAGTTTTATGTCAGAGAGAAATTATCCCGCCGTTGTGGTGGACGATCGCTGTGAAGCGCGTCTGCGCGCGGGGCATGTATGGGTCTATGCGTCCGATGTCAAAGAAATGAAAGAAGTACCGGAAAATGGCGCGATCTGCGACGTCTATTCTCGGCGCGGACGGTATTTAGGCAGCGGATTTTATAACGAAGCGTCGAAAATCCGGGTACGCATTGTGTCGTTCAACGCAAACGACCGTTTTGATGCACCGTTTTGGGAACGGCGCGTGCGATATGCCATTGAATACCGCCGCACAGTAATGGCAAATGCCGCGGACTTTCTCTGCTGCCGGCTGATTTTTGGTGAGGCAGATCAGATGCCGGGGCTGACGGTCGACCGCTTTGGAGACGTATTGGTGACAGAAACCCTGTCGCTTGGCATGGAGCAGCGCAAGGATATCATCTTTCCCGCCATTGTGCAGACGCTTGCCGACATGGGTGTCCCCGTGCGTGCACTGTATGAGCGCAACAATGTCGCCATCCGCGGACTAGAGGGCATGGAAGAAACGGTTGGATTCTATCACTGTGCTGGACTGGATGCAAATCCCACGATGACAGAAACGGAAATCTGCGAGAACGGCATTTATTATTATGTCGATTTTATCGGCGGTCAGAAAACGGGCTTCTTCCTTGATCAGAAGTACAACCGCCTTGCCGCAGCGGGTATTGCACGCGATAAACAGGTACTTGACTGCTTTACACACACCGGTTCCTTTGCACTAAATGCCGCAAGGGGCGGCGCTGCACATGTAGATGCAGTCGATATTTCCGCCGATGCCGTCCAGATGACGCGCCGGAACATCCAGCGCAACGGACTTTCCGATAAAATCGATGTCATCTGCGCCGATGTGTTTGCATATTTAGATGAATTAAAAGAAACGAAGCAGCATAAATACGATATGATCATCCTTGACCCGCCTGCGTTTACCAAAAGCACCGAAACAGTGAAGCACGCCTATGCAGGCTACAGAGAAATCAACCGCCGCGCAATGCAGCTGCTTCCGCGCGGAGGATACCTTGCTACCGCATCCTGCTCGCACTTTATGCCCGCAGACCTGTTCTGCCGGATGCTGCGGGAAGCCGCCTACGACGCCCACGTCACACTGCGCCAGATTGAAGCGCGCAAACAGGCGCCCGATCATCCGATTTTATGGACCGTCCCCGAGACCGATTATCTGAAGTTCTATATGTTTCAGGTTGTATAAATGCATCCGTACCAAGTACCAAGGTATCGAAGCATGTTTTCCTTATGATTTGTCCATATGAAGCCTCCGCACCCAAGAGTTGCGGAGTCCAAAAAAATTGCACAAACCGGTTGGTTGCAATACCGCAAAGAACATGGTATAATTATCATGCTGTGCAGCGCAATATATTTACATAAGGGAGAATTTGGAATGAGCTTCGGAAAAAATTTGCAGTTTTTAAGACATTTGCGCGGAAATATCACCCAGGAAGCTTTGGCAGAAAAGCTGAATGTCAGCCGCCAGACCGTATCAAAGTGGGAGCTTGATATGGCGCAGCCTGAAATGGACAAGGCGATAGAGTTATGTAAAGTGTTCAATTGTTCCTTAGATAATTTGTTCCGGGAAGAAATGGATGCTTTCAGCGACGCCTATACCAATCTGCGGATTGAGATTGTCCCGGCATTCCGCTATATCAAGTATGCAGTGATCAGCTGCGATCCAGAGGGGGACGCACTTAACAGAATGTTTAACATTGCCCGTGACTTGGGCGTGGAGCATCCCCGTGTCATTGGCTGGGATTTCCCCAATCTGTCAAATGAACAGATCAATGTTTTCCATATGCATGGCTATGAAACGGCGTGGATTTTGCCGGAGGGCATTGTTGTGCCAAACATGGAAATTCATATGCAGGCTGCGCATAAATACGCGGCGGTACATATTGAAACGCCGTTTGATAATCCGTTTGTCACCATTCCAAACGGATATAAAACGCTGTCGGAATATATGCGTGTCAACGGTTTGGAGCCGGATTATACGGCACGTGATGTGATTCCCTGCTTTGAAACGGACGGAGACAGCATGGATATCTATATCGCCTGCAAACCGTAATTAGACGGATTCATGGGGAAAACTTTTTTGAAAAAAAGATTTTCCCCAAACCCTTTTCAAAAAACTTTATATGTATAAATCAAATCAAAACGGTACGTTTTTTGCTTGATTTATACATATTTTATTGGTTTCTCTGTTTAAAAGTTTTTGCGGTGGAGTTTGAGGAGGTGCTTTTTTCAAAAAGCATCTCCTCATCGTACTCACATTAAAAATAAGAAAAAACACCATGGTAAAACGGGATGATCGTCTGAATAAACGCATCGCCTGAAGATGTCACGGGCTGCTGCAAATTTTCAACTTGCAGCAGCCTCCGTTTTTTCATGGAATAGGAACGGTCTCACCAAATTTGTGCCGAAATTGTGAAAACAAAAAACAGTATCTGAATTCTGTATGAACACTCTTGACAGCAATGTGCAGATATGATAAAATGGAATAAAAAAAGACATAAAGAGAGGTACCCGCATGATAGAGACTATGCAGCAAAAGACCCAGATTCCGGACGCGCCGCAGACCGTTTTCCGTGATATTTACGCGATGACAGACGCTCTTGTTGCCGAGGTAGAAAAGGTTGTGATCGGTAAAACACATGAAATTGTCATGCTTGTTACAGCACTGCTTGCCGGTGGGCATGTCTTAATTGAAGACGTTCCCGGCGTTGGAAAAACCACGCTTGCTGCGGCACTTGCCGCTGCCTGCGGACTGAAGTTCAAGCGTGCACAGTTCACACCGGACGTCATGGCGTCCGATATTACGGGTTTTCATATCTATAACCGTCAGACAGAATCCTTCGAGTTCCGGGAAGGTCTTGTCATGACCAATATTCTGCTTGCTGATGAAATCAACCGTGCCTCTCCCAAAACACAGTCGTCTCTTTTGGAGTCTATGGAAGAAGCCAACGTTACCGTAGACGGTACGACCTTCCATATTCCCGAACCGTTTTTTGTCATTGCAACCGAGAACCCGACCGGATTTGTCGGTACTTATCCGCTTCCGGAGGCACAGCTGGACCGTTTTACCGTCAAAATCTCCATCGGTTATCCAACCGCAGAAGAGGAAATCAACATCATCCGCACCCGGAAGCATGAAAATCCCATAGACCATGTCAAAGCCGTAACCGACGCGGAAAAAATCATACAGTTAAAGAACGCTGCTGCCGACGTTTATGTCGATGACGCCATTTACGATTACATTGTCCGTCTGATTGGCGCAACAAGACGGCACAGTGCGCTTGCGCTCGGCGCTTCTCCCCGCGCATCCCTGGCGCTTTCCAAAATGGCACAGGCATATGCCCTGATGCACAAACGGGATTATGTCATCCCGGAAGACGTCAGTGCGATTTTTGTCAATACCGTTGCACACCGTATCATGCTGCGCCAGGAGGCAAAGCTGCAGCGTATGACCCCGGAGGTCATTCTGCGTGAAATTCTCCGTGCCGCCGAGGTCCCGTTTATTGGAACGCGTGCTTCCGATGCGTCACCTGTCTCTGCCGAAACACAAAAAGAACGCGGTGCAGATGCAGACAGCGGAGAGGGTAAAGACCGGACATGACAGGAATTGACAAAAAAGAAACGAGCAGCAAAGCGGAAAAACAAAAAGAAAAAGAACAGAAAAAGCGGCTGAAAGCGCTGCAAAAAGAGAAAAAACGCGCTGCATTAAAGTCTTATCCGACCGTTTCCCTTACCAAAAACGCGCTTTGGTATGCAGGCTTCTTTGTGTTTGCGTTTCTCTTTACGCAGGCGCTGCGTTCACCGCTCTCGTCTGTGCTGTTTCTGTTTGCAATGCTGCTGCCGCCGATTTTATTTTTGTATGCCTTAACGGCGATTGCGTTTGTCAGTGATTCAAACACTGTGGAAGCGGAAACCGTGCAAAAGGAAACGCCGCTTTCCTATGAGCTGATGCTTGCCAACAACGGCGTTCTGCCGTATCCGTATATGGAAGCCGATTTGCGCTACCCTGCAAAAGACGGTGTGCACTGCGATACAAAGCGCGTCGGATTTTCGCTTGCGCCGATGGGAACGTACCGTATCCGGGATCGGGCGGTGTTCCATTACCGCGGCGGATATGAAATCGGTATCTGCGATGTGTATGCATACGATATGCTGCGGCTCTTCCGCATCCGGATGCGGCGCGATAATCTGCGCCCTGTATTTGTGATGCCGCGCAGACACGTTGTCACCATGGAGGGGTTAGGCGCGGCAAGTGAAATCAACACGACGGAGGTGCGCAATCTGCGCGGCTCGGACCGTACAGAGCTGACCGAGATCAGGGAATATCAGATTGGAGACGGTCTGCGCGATATCCATTGGAAGCTGTCGTCCAAAACGCAGGACTTCATGGTCAAGCATTACGGTATGAACGCCTGCCGCTCGATGTGCTTTTTGCCTGATCTCGGCGCACATTATACCGATCCGATGGAAAAAGGATTATATGAAGAAGATATCAATCTCTGCGCTGCGGACGCTGTGATTGAAATGACCATTGCGCGCATGCTCTCCGCGCTGCGCAGTGAAAACAATGTCTGTACCCTGCTCTGGTATGACCGCCGTGCGGTTTGGAACAGCACAACAGCAGCGGAAGGGATAAATACACAGCAGGACATTCTGGGGAAATCCCGGGGAACCGACGTTCAAACGGCAGTCAAAACAGGTGCATTCAGAGAAAGACTCGGTTATTTTTCCGAGGTTATGTACAACACGCTGGACTTTGAACGTGCGTATTCTTCTTTTGCAACCGCACCGCTGCACGATCCAGCCTATTGTGCCGCCTCTCTTGGAAGGTTTATGATCGAGGGTGAAGGTGTTTCCTACGATATCGTGACATCGCATCTTGACGAAACACTGATTGCCCAGATGCAGGAGTCCATCCGTGACTATTCCACCGCGGTGCTGAATGGCGGCGTACATGTCTACTGCTACGATCCCGCACGGAAAATCATTGACCCCCAAACACGTGCGGCACATCGGGACGAAATGGAGCGCATCACTGCACAGCTGCGGTCTGTTGGAATTGACGTCGTCATTTTTGATTCTATGGAGATGTTCCGTGAAGGATAAAAGAAGGGAGAATTGGTTTTGCATTCAAAACAGAAAACAAAAAAGATTGCGTCAGAAATAAAGAGCCCGGATGCTGCGATTTCCAATCGCAGGGAGGAAAACCGCAGGTTTTTAAACCCGGGAGAGCAGCAGCTTTCCGGTACATGGATGACCTATGCGGGACTGCTTCTGCGGCTGGTGCCGTCGTTCTGTCTGGTGTTTGGTCTGTATCTGTTTACCGACAACGCCTTTGGAATGCAGACAGACCGTGTGTTTATCGGTATTGCAATCTTCTTTACACTGCTGCTCGTTTCCGTCATGTGCTGGAACCGTATTGTCCGCATCCTGGGGATTCTTCTGCTCTCCGGCGGCGTTGCTGCATTCTTTGGGTATGCAGCGGCACACGGCGTTCTTCCGCACACCGTTTTATGGACGCTTCTGCGCAGTCTTTATAATTCCGCAATTTCCCATATGATGACCGTCGGGTACGGCGTGCTTTATGTATTCAAGGCAGAAAGTCCGCTGTCCGCAGAAGCGGAGCTATTGTATGGGCAGCTTGCGTTCTTTCTCTTGCAGCTATTTTTTTCCGCGCTCTGTGCAGCATGCAGTGCAAAGCGTGTCCATGTGTGGCCGATTGCCGCTGTGACGGCAATTGACTTTACACTGGTGTTCTTATACAATATTTCCACCTCGAAATGGGGACTTGCCTTTGCCGTTGCCGGCATCTGCGGTCTTCTATGTCTTTGGGGCGGAGACCGTCTGACACGAAAGGCGGCGGAAACATCTTTGGATATCGCTGCATCGGACAGCCCCAAAGAAGCGGAAGCGGCTGCACTTCCCAAAAGCAAAAAAGGCAGTATCCGAAAAAGCAGCGCTGCCCTCGGTTATTCCGCGGTATTCTGTACCGCGCTTGCACTGTTTGCGGCTGCACTTCCCGCATCGCAGGTCAAGAACAGCTGGAAAACCTATGATACCATTGATACCGTGATGGAAACCATCCGTTCCTATGAAATGGCGCTGATCACGGGTGAGGATATGCAGATTGCAGACCTTGGTCTGACCGGCGCCGCGGAAATTCTGAATGCACGTTCCGCCATTGCAACACCGCGTTCGTTTACGGGGAAAACGGTACTTGAGGTACAGTCCAACCTTACGCAGCCCATTTACCTGCGTTCGTGGATTTCCTCTGCATACAAAGATGATTTATGGCATGTGGCGGATGAAACGACAAGGGACGCGTTTGACCAGATGTTTTCCGATGACTTCCGCGCGGAGGATATCACATATCGGTTTTACCGCAATTTGAATCCCCGGCTTGTAAGGTTCAACTCCCGTACATCCTATGCAAACCATGAGGAAGACGGCTTCATGACAACGCTGGTTTCTCTGCGAAACATGGGGGTGGCAGGCAATATCCTGTTTCTGCCGTCGCGCTTTGATTCCGCGCGTTCCCTGCTCGCATACGGAAGCCTTGACGAACCGTATACAAAGAAGTGGATCAACTATTTCGACGGCATCGCGTATTCCCGCGCCTTCCACAAGGGTGCAAGATATTCCGCTGTGACAAACATTCCCTTATATAAAGACGAAGGATGGATGCAGTCGCTCAACAAAAAGCTTGCAGCCTATCATGATATCATGGCGGCATTCCTTGAAAATCGCTGGAACAGCGGCAGCGAAGACGACCTTTCTGCGGCGCTGGAACGTCAGCATGCATTCTGTACCCTTCATCATGATTCTCTCGACCGATTTGCAGATTACCATGCGGCGCTGTCAGAAGAAGAAAAGTCCCTCTTTTCAGAGGAGCTTTTCGAGGTTTACCAGTATCACAACTATATTATGGACGAAGGCCGCTATACCTCTTTGACAGAGGATGAAGCGCTGAACCGAAAGCTCCGTGCGCTGGCGCTGCAGATTGTCTTTGACGCGCCGCTGCCGGATACCGGACTGACCGTTGTGCAGGAGGGTGAAGGCGATACGGAATCCGTTACCGACATGACCGACATCATCGCAGAGGAACTTTCGTCCCTGACAGTGGGAGATCTGGTGTATGGAATTGCGGCAACAGATGCCGGTAATCTGTACATCATCGACCGGAACGGCATTTCTGAAATCGGCACAGCCGATATCGGCTTCCCGGCGGATGAAACGGTGGTGCTGATTTACGGTATCACAGAAGAGACCTTTCACAACCGTGAAATCCAGGCGCTCCGTCCTTATGATGTCACAATAGGGACTGTTTACCGTACAGATGCAAACAGGGACGAACAGGCGTATACAGACGCCGCCGCGCTTGATGCGCTGGAGGAAAAAGTCAAAGCCTTTGCCGCACAGCCGATTCTTACAAAGACAGAGATTCGCGGGGACGACGGTTCGCTGAGCGATATCGAATACCGTGTGACAGAGGGGTGTGAGTCATTATTCTATCAACAGCTGAAATATAACATCTACAGTGTTTCCAATTCTGATATCGAATCGTTTTACTATACCGCCTTTGCACAGCGCATTGCAGAATATCTTTCTAAAAACATGACCTATACGCTGAACCCGACGCTGGAGGGCATGGTCGACGGAATGTCGGCGGCAGAACGGTTTCTGTTTGTGACAAAGGAAGGCTACTGCGTGCAGTATGCAACTGCTGCAACGCTGCTTCTGCGTTCCCTCGGTGTGCCGACCCGGTATGTGGAAGGGTATATTGCGCCGAAGTTTGTGCGCAATCGCAACGAAAACCGTGTCGGGAACTACATTTGTGAGGTCAAGGATTCCAATGCACATGCATGGTGCGAAATCTATCTCCCGTATTACGGCTGGCTGACCACAGAGGTCACAACGCCGTATTACAGCGATCTCTATGACCCATATGAAACGATTGATTATACAACCAGCTTCCGTGAATCAAGCGGAGATGGATCAGCAAGCGAAATCACAGAAGAAACAGAAGAGGAGGACGATGAAGAAACGCTCTGGGACGTCTGGGGACCGACAGTGTGCATGTGCATCTTCGGTCTTGCTGTCCTCTGTGCGTGTATCTGGCTTTTGAAACGGTTTTTCACCTCCCGCGCCGAAATGCGCTATCAGCATGAGACGCTTCTGCGCGATGCAAAACGGCAGCTGACCGCCGAAAACGAACGCGGCAAAGCGGCGTCGGCGCTTTATGACAGTATGCGGCGGCTGACCGCAGTGTTTGGTGTAAAACCGATGAAAGGCGAAACGCCTGCGGCATTTGCAGAACGGCTGGACTGCCGCTTCCGGCTGCACAGTGCAGAGGGGGAGGACACACCAAACGGTGCCGGTGCGGTACTCTCCATCATCGAAAAGAACGAGTTCGGTACTGCGGTTCTGACAGGAGAGGAGCTTGCAGCCCTCGCTGAATATATCCTGCGTTTAGAGGATGCAGTCAAAGCGGAAGCCGGTGTTCTGACCATGTTCCGTATCCGGTACATCATGGGATTATTGTGATCGTCACATAACACAGCTATCATAGATAAAACGTAAGTCCGATGAATTTCATGGCGAAAGCTTTCCCCATTCCCCTTACCCCTATCAAAAAACATTAAACTGGGTAAACCAAGAAAAATTCGTGTATTTTTGATTCATTCCGCATGATATTTTGGTTAAAAGTTTTTGCGGAGGAGTTTGACGGGCTGTCGCATTTACATGTCTCCTCACGACTGTCGCATGCGACAGTCTGTAAAATTCGCCTTTTCGCTTTTCCAAGCGAAAAGGCGAATTCGGATCACTTCGTGATCCCGGGCTGTTGCAAGTTTTCAACTTGCAACAGCCCCTCATAAAACTCCCATTACTATACAACATCGTCAAGAGAAAGGAATCCCCCCATTATGCAGTATAAAATTACTACACTTTCCAATCAATGCTTTGGTCTTGGGCATTATGCCTGCAACGAAACAAACGACCAAATCGGTACAGGAAAAATTTTTGTCCCCGTTTCCGCCAAAGACGGCGACTATGCATTGTATTCCGAGGACAGCGGCAAAACATTTGTCAAAATGGAATTTGACAAAGACAAAAAACAGGTGTCGCTCCCCTTTATCCGTCTTGCAGACGGAACCTTTATCGCAATGGGCTTTGAAAACGCCGCGTATGGTCTCCTGTTTCAAACAGAACAGGAAAAAATCCCATACTGTGCAGCCATATACCGCGCCGCATCCATCGACGATATCATTCAGGGCAAGATAGAAACCTCTCTTGCGCTGATCGATATTCCGGGTCTTTCCTGCGGCTATGGCGATTCCGGAAACGGATGCGCCGGATGCGTTGATTATCTCTACCAGATGTCAAACGGCGACATCATTGCCATGATGTACGGACAGTTCAAAGACGATAAGATTCTGTGTCCGTACTTTGATCAGAACTGCGGCTACAAATTCTATCTGTACCGCGTATGGACCGTGGTATCTCATGATATGGGACACACATGGGAGTTCGGCACCACCGTGGCAGACTGCAACACCTATCCGATTGCCGATGTCAATGCGGAAGGCTATTGCGAGCCGTTTTGTCTGGAAGTGGAACCGGGACATCTGTGTGCCATTCTCCGTACCGGCGGTCATGAGGTCGTATCGCCGTTGTACTGCACCCATTCCTATGACTACGGAAAAACATGGGAGGCGCCCTATGAAATCTGCGCATGGGGCGTTCTTCCAAAACTGCTCATGATGAAAAACGGAACACTGGTATGCGCAAGCGGTCATGAACACAATTTCCTTCTGTTTTCGGACGATTTTGGAAAAACATGGAGTGAACCCTATATCGTAGAAGAATGCTACGGAAAATGGGGCAACAGTCCCTCCGGCTACAACACGATTGTGGAAAGTGCGCCGGGCGAGATCACCATGATCTTCGACGACCCCAAGGAGCAGATTGCCCAAAATGCACCGGAAGGCTATAAACGACAGATTTACGTGCGTACCCTTCGGATTGAGAAACAGGAATAGTGATTACGTTTTTCACAAAAGATTTTAACGCAATCAATTTTTCTCCCGCTTGCAGGATTAACGCAATTAGCGCTGCTGTATCTCAACGGCAACTCCATTGCCGACATCACACCGCTGATAGTTCTCATAAGCTGTTTTATATATCAATAGCTTTCCCTGTGGCAGAGAACCGCAAAAGGAATTTTAAAATTCTGTAAAACATATTGAAAAAACAGTAAATTTGTGATACAATATACTTTATAGATATACGATTCATTCCCAAAGCGGCGTTTGCTTTTGCAGGAAAAACAGAGAACGGTTTTCTTCCCGTTATAAAAATACTGCCGCAGAAAATGATTCTGTCTTTTATCATTCAAAAAGGGAGTTTTATATATGTATAAAATCATTCACAAAAAACCGTTGAATCTAACCGTCACAATGATGGACATTGAAGCCCCTCTTGTTGCGCGCAAGGCACAGCCGGGTCAGTTTATCATTCTGCGTGTGGACGCAGAGGGAGAACGCATTCCGCTGACCGTTGCCGGCTATGATCGCGAGAGCGGTACCGTGCGCATTATTTTCCAGATTGTCGGCGCAACTACGGCATGTCTCAATCAGAAAGAAGAAG
Source organism: Clostridia bacterium (assembly GCA_017942005.1). Lineage (GTDB taxonomy): Bacteria > Bacillota > Clostridia > Oscillospirales > CAG-272 > RGIG3925. The sequence continues at coordinate 114,965 of JAGAVJ010000003.1, forward strand.
GCGACTATATTGAGGACTTTGCAGGCCCTCTCGGAACGCCCACAAAGCTGGACGGACTGAAAAAGGTCTGTATTGTCGGCGGCGGTGTCGGCTGTGCCATTGCGCTTCCGATTGCCCAGGCACTGCACGCACAGGGCTGCGACGTGACCTCCATCATTGGGTTCCGTTCCAAGGATCTTTTGATTCTGGAAGATGAATTCAAGGCGGCATCCGGCCGTCTTTATGTGATGACTGACGATGGCAGCTACGGCAGAGAAGGCAACGTATGCGTGCCTCTGAACGAGCTGTTTGCCGCAGGTGAAACCTTTGATGAAGTCATCACCATCGGTCCGCTGATCATGATGAAGTTTGTCGTTGCCGCAACCCGTCCGACCGGCATTCCCTGCACGGTTTCCATGAACCCGATTATGATCGACGGTACCGGCATGTGCGGCGGCTGCCGTTTGACGCTGCACGATGCGGACGGCAAGACCGTCACAAAATTCGCCTGTGTGGACGGTCCCGATTTTGACGGCTACGCGGTCGATTTTGACGAAGCCATGTCACGGGGTGCGATGTACCGCGATTTTGAGCGTCATGCATACGAGAAAACCTGCAATCTGTTTCATAAGGAGGTAAAGTGAGATGCCGAACATGAATCCCAAGAAAAACCCGATGCCGACCCAGGCACCGGAGGTTCGCGCCCATAATTTCAGCGAAGTGGCGTTAGGTTATGACGAAGCTGCGGCATTGGATGAAGCGCTCCGCTGCTTAAACTGCAAAAACATGCCGTGTGTCAGCGCATGTCCGGTCAACATCCGCATTCCGGAGTTCATCGCAAAAATCAAGGAAGGCGACTTTGAAGGCGCCTACCAGATCATCCACACCACCTCCTCCCTGCCTGCGGTCTGCGGCCGTGTTTGCCCGCAGGAAACCCAATGTGAATCAAAATGTGTCCGCGGAATCAAGGGCGAGCCGGTCGGCATTGGCAGACTGGAACGCTTTGTCGCCGACTGGCACAATGCACATACCGATACGGTACCCGCTGTTCCAGAGTCCAACGGTCACAAGGTAGCGGTTGTCGGCTCCGGTCCTTCCGGTCTGACCTGCGCAGGTGATCTTGCAAAGGCAGGCTACAAGGTTACCGTCTTTGAGGCGCTTCACACCGCCGGCGGCGTTCTGGTATACGGTATCCCCGAATTCCGTCTGCCAAAGTCGATTGTTGCAAAGGAAGTGGACAACCTGCGCGCAATGGGCGTCGATGTGGAAACCAACATCATCATCGGCAAAACCCTGACGGTTGACGAGCTGTTTGAAATGGGCTATGAAGCTGTCTTCATCGGTTCCGGCGCAGGACTCCCGAACTTTATGGGCATTCCCGGCGAGTCGCTGAAGGGTGTCTATTCCGCAAACGAGTTTTTGACCCGTTCCAACCTGATGAAGGCATACAAGGAAGACCCCGTCACCCCAATTATGAAGGGCGGAAATGTCGCTGTTGTCGGCGGCGGCAATGTGGCAATGGATGCTGCAAGAACCGCACTGCGTCTGGGCGCGGAGCATGTCTATATCGTCTACCGCCGCTCCATGGCAGAGCTTCCTGCACGGAAAGAAGAAGTCGAGCATGCAGAGGAGGAGGGAATTGAATTCCTCGTTCTCAACAACCCTGTAGAAATTCTCGGCTACCACAATCCGGACGACCGCCGCGATCCCAAAAACGGCTTTGTCACCGGCATGAAGTGTATCCGCATGGAGTTAGGTGAACCGGATGCGCGCGGCAGAAGACGTCCGATTCCCGTTCCGGACAGTGAATTCGTTCTCGATGTGGACACGGTCATCATGTCCATCGGCACTTCTCCCAACCCGCTGATCAAGTCCACAACAAAAGGTCTTGACGTCAACTCTCACGGCGGCATTATCGTGGAGGAAACCACCGGCGCAACCACAAAAGAGGGCGTTTACGCAGGCGGCGACGCGGTTACAGGCGCGGCAACCGTTATTTCCGCAATGGGTGCAGGCAAGACCGCTGCAAAGGCCATTGACGAATACTTAAAGAACAAATAAACAATAGAGAATACGATGAGGGGCACTTTTGAAAAAGTGCCCCTCAAACTCCCCTCAAAACTTTTTTGGGGAGGAATTATTATAGGGATGTTGCAAATTGAAAATTTGCGGCAGCCCTTTTTATTCATAAATCTGCTTTTCCTGTTCAAGACGCTTTTTCTTTCGGCGCAGCTTAAAGTATCCTGCCGCAATGATAATGCCAAACACGATGCAAATGCCGCCGCAGCCATAATTAAGCGGATATTTCAAGCCAAAGCCAATCATCAGATTTCCCACCCCCATGCAGAATTCCGCCATCATGAGTGCAAACAGCGTCCAGAGAATTCTTGACAGGTGCGCGATTTTTGACGCATAATCGGAAAAAAGATCAAACGGTCCAGCCTCGGCACGGCGGCGCAGATACACCCAATTGCGGTAGCTTCCGACATATTCCGCGCCTGTTTCCTCAAGGAACTGCAAATACTTCACGCTTTCCGGATGACTTGGAGCGTTTTCCAGCAGCTCCAGGCGCACATAATAGGCGCCCGGTTCGGTTTCCTCAAATTCATATTTGCGGAAGCCTACCGAAACCAGCGCAAGCCCCTTTGCCGCGCAGGCGCCCAGCCATTGCTCCTCTCGATCAAAATTCCACATGGAAAAACTTTTTTTGATTGTAGTTCTCATTGTATCCCTCCCCTCTGATGTGATGCTTCCTCTATTACAGATGAACCGACACGGACAAGCTCCGTCAGGCGTTCCACCTCCGCCGCAAGCGTTTTTTGTCCTTCGTCTGTAATCATGTATTCCTTTTTTCGGCTGTCCTTGTCTTTCTCTTTTTCTCTTCTTCCTTCTGTACAGGAAGTGGGTACTGCACGTATCCATCCCTTTTCAAGCAGGGTATTCAGCGCACCGTACAATGTTCCCGCCGCAAGCTTCACCCTTCCGCCGGACAGACGCTCTGTATTCTGCATAATGCCATATCCATGCATGGGCTGGAGCAATGACAGCAGAATATAATACACGCCTTCCGTTAATGCTGGCTGCATGATCCTTCCTCCTTTTACATATCGCATCACGATATATCGTCGACCGTTGTATCGTGATATTATTATATCATATGCCGATATATTTGTCAATAGGTACCGCAACAATTTTAACGTAAGTTCGATAGAATTCTCAGGGAAAACTTTTCCCCCAAAAAAGATTTTCCCCATACCCTTTTCAAAAAACTTTATATGGAGAAATCAAACCAAAACTGTGCGTTTTTTTGCTTGATTTCTCCATATTTTATTGGTTTCTCTGTTTAAAAGTTTTTGCGGTGGAGTTTGAGGAGGTGCTTTTTTCAAAAAGCATCTCCTCATCGAACTCATGTATTTTCAAATCTGTGGCTTTTTGAGGAAAATCTATTGCAAATTCAAGCCGAATATGATACAATAAGGTGTAGCTTTCAGATAAATCATTGCAGCTGTCTGCAAATGAAAACGATATGCAATTCTTATAACCCTGGAAAGGAACCATTTTATGACGAAAAAACAGCCATCTATGCGCAGCCGCCTTTTCACCGCTGCATCCGCCCTTCTGCTTTTAGCAGCATTTTCCGCATGCGGAAACGATACCGAAACCAATCCGTCCGACAGCAAAAATACAGGCACAGAAACCGCCGCAGAATCCGCTGCACCCACACCAGGCGACAACCATCCCGCATTGCAGCTGGAGGATCGGGACTTCGGCGGTGCGCCGTACCGCATCTCCTGCTATCAGGAGGCAGACTTGATTTCGCTTTATACCGACGCCACAAACGGAGAAGCTGTCAACGATGCGATTTATGCGCGCAATTCCATGCTTGAGGAAAAATATAACTTTAAAATTAAAATCGACTCTACCGAGGATTACAGCGTACAAAATCAAAATGTTTCCACCTTGATTCTTGCCAACGATGACGCCTATGAGCTGATATACGGACACGTCGTTGCAACCTGCAACAACGCGATTTCTCATCTTTACAAGAATCTTTACGAGGTTCCGTACCTTGACTTCACACAGCCGTGGTGGCCTGCACAGTCTGTAGAACAGATGACCGTCTATGATAAAATGTATACCATCTGTTCCGGCATCAACTACCGTCAGCTTGCTGCATCCAAGGTACTGTTCTTCAACAAGGACCTTTTGACCGCACACGATCTGGAAACCCCTTATTCCTCCGTTCTGGACGGCACCTGGACCATGGATCGTCTGATCGCCGCGACCAAGGGACTTTACCAGGATGTCAACGGCAACAGTGAGCGCGATCTTGACGATTTGTACGGCTTTACCTCCTACGCAACGCAGAACGGCTTCCTCCTCTCCTGCGACGCACAGATTCTTGCGCCGACCCCAGACGGCGGACGCGAAATTGCCGTCATGTCCGATAAGATGGTCAACCTTGTGGAAAAACTGTACGGCTGGTACTATGAATCCGGCGACGTCTTCCTTGCATCCTATGAAAGAGACAAACCGGACTTTATCGCTAATATTTTCGGCGGCGGACACGCGGTATACTCGTTCGGTCATCTGGAACAAGCGGTGGATTTCTACCGGAATTCGGATATCAAGTACGGCATTGCACCCATGCCAAAGTATGACGAAGCGCAAAGCTCCTACTATGTCTTTGCCTGCCCCTCCCTGTTCTCGATTCCGCAGACCTGTCAAAACGCCGAGCTTGCAGGCTTTGTCCTGGAAGCGATGACCTACTATGGCTACTATGACATCATTCCTGCGTACTACGAGCTGACCATGCAGGGCAAAATTGCCGATTCCAGCGATGACGTCGCAATGCTTGAAATCATCAACGACAATTTGACGGTTTCCTTTGCATACTGCTATGACAACTGGGAAGGCTTTGCGCATCTGCTTGGTTCCCGCATGAACTTCACGCAGAAAAAGGGCTCAAAGGACATGGCGTCAATGTACAAAAAGTACGAAAAAACCGCACAGCGTCGGCTTGACCTTGTACTGGACGGTTTTCGGGACATAGAGTAATGCCGCATTCTGTCGGATCATTTTTCCAAAGTTCTATACATTTGCTCACATATTTTTCATAATTCTGTGCTATACTATAGTTCGCAGGAGAACGTACAGCGGGGCTGCTGCAAGTTGAAAACTTGTGGCAGCCCGCAAGTTCACTCAAAATAAAGAGACAAATAAAAAGAATACCACACTTGACAGTTTGATTCTGCACGCGCGGTACTCTTTTCTTATTCATATGACCATAACTTTCACGAAAGTGAAAGTTATCTCCTCTCATTGTGGAGTTGTGACCGCCCGCAGGCGGTTAAGTCACAAAACACGGTCTGAAAAATAAATTTTTCAGACTTTGAGACTGTGTAAAAAAAACGTTTGGGATACACACAGAATGGAGACGAGATATTTACAGCGAAAAGCTTCCGTCTGTCTCTTTTTCATCCTTATGGCACAAAACGCTTGTCCCATTGTCATAGGCTTCCCGTTCTGCATGGTATGCGGCGATGACCGCCTGCTCCAGCATAGCGCGGAAATCCATATTGATGGGATGCACAATGTCACGGAAGGTTCCATCCGGATTTTTTCTGCTGGGCATGACGATAAAATGCTTGTCTCTCGCATAAATGACTTTGATGTCGTGCACAGCAAGCGCATGGTCGAAGGTCACGGAGACGATCGCCTTCATCGGACCATCATCAAAAAGCTTTCTGATTTTGATATCTGTGATTGTCATGACTTAACTTCCTTTCTTTATCGATGTTTTATGACAGCTTCATGAAGCAAAAACACAGGGACTGACAAATCGCCAAGCATAGGCATAAAGTCCGGAGAGCCCCACACGGCACCCAAGGTGTCGGTGGCATCCAAACCCGCATAGGCTTCGCCTGCCAATCGAAACTGGTTTCTTTCGCTTATCGCATTTATTATTATACACAATAATTGTGACGTGTATATCTATGAAAAGTAAGGTCTTTCTGAATAATTTATGACCTGTCTATGACCATATCTGCGAATGTGACGGCATTTTGACGAAAGTGAAAGAATCTTCACACAATATGTTGAATGGGAGAACACATACATGGAACATACAGAGAAAAGTATAATTATGCATTCCATAGAACAGCTGGAAGCGTTATTGCCAAAAGATCGGCGGCTGTTCTTTATCGGTATCGGCGGCGTCTCCATGAGTGCGCTTGCAATGATTGCAAAAGAACAGGGTTACACGGTAGGTGGCTCGGATCGGGCAGTATCTCACAATACAGAAATGCTGCGGGATGCTGGTATTACGGTGTTTGACAGCCACGACGAAAGCCACATAAAAGGCTACGATGCCATCATCTACAACGCCGCTATCGGAGAAGAAAATCCCGAATACAAAGCGGCAAAGGAAGCGGGGCTGCCGCTTATTTACCGATCCTGCTTTCTGTCCTTTCTGATGCGCGGCTACAAGCACGGCATTGGCGTGGCTGGCATGCACGGCAAAACAACCACCTCCGCCATGCTTTCCCACCTATTTCTGTATGCAAACCGTGATCCTGCCATTTTGATCGGTGCAGAGCTTCCGGAAATCGGGCACGATTTCCGCTCTGGCAGTGGGGATGACTTCATCTTTGAAGCCTGCGAATACAAGGATTCTTTCCTTTCCTTTCACCCCAGTGTTGCGGTGGTGCTGAACGAGGAAATGGATCACCCGGACTACTTCAAATCGCTTGCACAGATCAGGGATTCCTTTCACCGGTATATGCAGATTCCGGGCGAAGGCGGCTGCGATATCATCAACTGCGACGACGAAAATGTGTTGGAAAGTGCAAAGGGCGTCTCTGCCCGGCGCATTACCTTTGGTATTCAAAATCCGGACGCCGACTACCGTGCCTGTGATATCTCCTTTTCAGACGACGGCTGCGGACGGTTCACTGTATACAAAAAAGATGCGGAGCATTCTTCTGTCCCCTTCTGCCATATTGCGCTTTCCGTTTCCGGCATGCACAACGTTTCAAACGCCCTTGCCTGTGCAGCGGCTGCGGACGTATGCGGTATTGACGCCGATACCATTGCATCCGGACTTTCCTCCTTTACAGGAGCAGGCAGACGTATGGAATACAAAGGACATCTGCGGGACTGTGCAGTAAAAGTGCCTGTATACGATGACTTCGGACATCATCCGTCGGAAATCAAAACGACGCTGGAGGGTGCGCGCCGCATGCACTGCCGCCGTCTGCGCTGTGTCTATCAGCCGCACACCTATTCACGAACCGCCGGACTCTTCGATGCGTTCTGCACCGCCTTTGACGCCTGCGACGAGGTCATATTTGTCGATATTTATGCGGCACGTGAGACAAACACCTTCGGCGTTTCCTCCGAACAGCTTGCCGCAAAAATCCCGCATGCAGCGTATGATCCGGACCTTGCACACCTATATTCCTATTTGAAGGAAAGTTCACAGGAAGGCGACCTTCTGGTCATCATGGGTGCGGGGGATATTGCAAAATTTGCCGAGCAGATTGCGGAAAAATAACGGAACTCCACACTGCGACACAATCCCGTATAGAATTTCAAAGCGCACAGAGAACAGCCGTTCTTTGTGCGCTTTTTACAAATATAGATGTCAAAATTTGTATAAGTTAATCAAATAAAAGTCTTTACAAATGTTGAAAAATCTGTTATAATAATATTGTAAACAGAAGCTTTAATTCGGTACAGAGAGACCGGCAAGTTTTTTTCATATAAAAAATCCGAGATGAATGGTATGGCACATCCGAGTCCCCAAAGGTGAAGGGTAACGATAGATCACGGAAAAGCCGCATAATACCGTCTCCGGAAAGCGGACGACTGCGATCTTGCCGTGTATCCAAACGTAATTTTGATTGGGATACAGCAGGATCTTTTATTTTTGCAAAAAATCGTGGAGTGCAAGGGGGCATGCGAACAGCGATGACAGAAAATATACGGACAATTAAGGCAGCACTGATGGACGAAGCCGGTGTACGGCGGGCGCTCATGCGCATCACACACGAAATTATTGAGCGGAACAAGGGCTGCCAAAATCTCTGCCTTGTCGGCATCCGGCGGCGTGGTGTTCCGCTTGCGGCGCTGCTTCGGCGTAATTTAGAAGCAGTAGAAGGCGTAAACGTACCGCTTTTGGAAATGGATATTACCATGTACCGCGACGATCTGCCAAAAAACACAGAGGAAGCTGCGCCGTTATCCAAAAGTGCGTCTCCCTTTTCATCCGGCGATGCAGATATTCACGGCAAGACCGTGATTTTGGTGGACGACGTGATTTACACAGGACGCACGATTCGTGCAGCGATAGAAGCGCTGTTTGCAGGCGGAAGACCGGAAGCGGTTCAGCTTGCGGTTTTGATTGACCGCGGTCACAGAGAGCTTCCCATCCGTCCGGACTATGTAGGCAAAAATGTTCCAACCTCGCATGACGAATCCATTGACGTACACATCACGGAAGTGGACGGAGATACTGCGGTGTATCTTTGCGACAGCCGTTCGCGGCCATTTTTTACGCGGGAAACGCAAAACTGATGATTTTACGCCCCCGCCATGCGTGATGGGACGTGCATCATATATATGGAAATCTACAATGGAGGAATTTTTCACATGAAACTGACCTATGACATCCACGAAAAACCAAAGTTCGGACAGAATCTCGTTTTTGCGATTCAGCAGCTGTTGGCAATTATCGCAGCGACTCTGCTTGTCCCAACGCTGGTCAACCTCTCCAACGGCGGTACCCTCACCATGGACCAACCCGCAGCACTGTTCGGCGCAGGTGTCGGAACCCTGTGCTACATCCTCATCACAAGACGCAAAAGCCCTGTGTTCTTAGGATCATCCTTTGCATTTATCAGTCCTCTGATCGGCGCATGCGCCTACGGCTTCGGCGGCATCATCGTCGGCTCCTTTATCGCCGGTCTTGTATACGTTATCATTTCCGTCATTATGCATTTTACCGGGACGGCATGGGTCAACAAGCTTCTGCCTCCGGTGATCATCGGTCCGACCGTCGCTTTGATCGGTCTTTCCCTCTGCGGTTCTGCGGTCAACAACTTAAACAATACTGCCGCTGGGGACTATAACCTCTTTGCAATTCTTACCGGTATCGTCACGTTTCTTGTCACCGTCATCGCATCCGTCAAGGGTTCCCGTATGATGAAGCTGATTCCGTTTATCATCGGTATCGGCGCAGGATATGTCTTTGCATCGCTTCTGACCCTGATTGGAACGCTTGCAAATGTTCCGTCCATGCAGCTGGTCAACTATACCGCGCTGACCTCCATGACAAGCATTCTCCATGTGCCGCAGTTTACCATTGCAGAAGCCGTCAAGGAAGGCTTTTCCGGTATTGACGGTGCTGCCATTGCAGCGCTTGCCGCACTGTTTGCGCCGGTTGCATTTGTCACACTGGCAGAACACATCGGCGACCACAAAAATCTTTCCACGATCATTGACCGCGATTTGATCACCGATCCGGGTCTTGACAAGACCATTATGGGCGACGGCGTCGGCTCCATCGCTGGTGCACTGTTCGGCGGATGCCCGAATACCACCTACGGCGAATGTGTCGGCTGTGTCGCAATTACAGGAAATGCATCAATCTATACCATCTGCACCACAGCAATTTTAGCCATGCTCCTTTCCTTCTTTAATCCCTTTGTACAGTTTGTCAACACCATCCCCAACTGTGTTGTCGGCGGTATATGCATCGCACTGTACGGCTTTATCGCAGTCTCCGGTCTGAAGATGATTCAGAACGTTGACCTGGGTGAAAACCGCAATCTGTTCGTCGTCGCTTCTATTCTTGTTCCCGGTATCGGCGGTCTGACCCTGAACTTTGGCGCAATCACCCTGACCAACATTGCAACCGCGCTGATTCTCGGCATCATCACAAACGCAATTCTTTCCATTGGAATAAAGAAGCCGGAAGACAAGGCATAAATCTTATTTTATATAAAAAACCCGGACATCACGCCACTTTTGTGATGTCCGGTTTTTTTGAAACGTTCCTTTCTGCGTTTGCGGCTCTTTTGCCTTTAACCTTTCAGCCGTTCAGCCTTTCAGATTCCGCAGTTTCTTGAGCAGACGCACTTTTGCCGCGCGAATTTTTGCACCGTAGCGGCTGGTATAGAGGACCCCCGTCAGCAGGGTTCCTGTCACAAAGCCAAGCGCAACATTAATGATAGATTCATATGGCTCCACCAAAGACAACCCCATCAGGTCAATGACAGCATACACAACGATTCCGATCAGTGAAATGGTAAACATGATACACATTCTTCTTGAAAAAAAGCGTTTCTCCTCATTGCTGTAATCTGCAATATTCAGCATCAATTTTTCCGTTTCCTTTTCCATACAATTTGTTTTCCTTTCTCCTTCTAAAATTTCGCCAACCTCGACATCATAGTAGTTTGCCAGCTCGATCAAAAGATCCAAGTCCGGCATGGTCATTCCGTTTTCCCAGCGGGAAATACTCCGGTTCGATACACCAAGCAATTCTGCAAGCGCGGTCTGCGTAAGGGCTTTTTCCGTCCGCAGTTCCTTTAAAAACGAACTTACTTTTTGTTGATTCATTGTCTGTTCTACCTTCCGTATGTTCAGCTTCACTGAAACGTTCAGCATTGCTGAACGGTGCGAAGGTTTTCCTCCTTTCTTGACTATCATTATACCATGATTTCAAGGAGTTGTACAGGTCAGGCGCTGAGAATATGGCTTTTTTCTGCCTGACACAGGCTGAGAATGCGATATTTTGGATAAAAGTTTTTGCGGTGGAGTTTGGGACTGCTGCAAGTTGCAAACTTGCAGCAGCCCGGGATCACGAAGTGATCCGAATTCGCCTTTTCGCTTGGAAAAGCGAAAAGGCGAATTTTAAAGGCTGACGCATGTAAATGCGACAGCCCGGTCGGACTCACGTTAAAAACAGATCATAAAGGGAATGCAGATAATGAAAACAGGCAGCGCCGTGCGGATATGACGGACGGTTCTCCTAAGTGTTTCCAACCGATGTTTTACACACTGTCTCCCCTCTTTTTATCTCAGCACACCGCATCCCCATAAAAAAATTTTTTAATAAGACAGGAACCAAATTCATTTTTTACACACTATATTTATGAAAAGAAATTTTCAATCACAGGAAGGAGTGAGACATACGCATGGCTGGAAATGACGCAAACACCATGACACAGGCGCTGATACGGAAATTTACCGACAGTTATATGGAAACGCTTTTCTACTTCTGTCTGAAAAAAACCGGAAACAATACCGATGCAGAAAACTTAACACAGGACATCGCACTGCAAATCTTATCTGCACTCTCACACGGAACAATCCCCACATCATTTTCCGCATGGGTCTGGCAGATCGCGCGCAACCGCTATGCGGTATGGGCAAACGGCAAGCATCAAAGCGCAGAGACCGTAACCGGTTCTGACATCGGCGACTACGAGATGGAAGACGAAGGAGAAAGCGTACCTGACACGTTGATTCACGCAGAACAGCTTTCGCTTCTCCGACGGGAGCTTGCATTTATCAAAAATGAATACCGCAGTCTTTTGGTTGCTTATTACATGGAACAAAAACGGCTGCGTGAAATTGCCGATGCACTGCACCTTTCTGAAAATGCGGTAAAAAAACGCCTTTGCCGCGCGTGCGTATACCGCGCGTCCGGACGGCGGCATGTGGGACCTCATCGGGTATCAATGCTGCGGCGTCACAGAACCGAACTTTGTCGGAAACCACGGCTCCGGCAGCGGCTTCCAGCAATTCCGATATGAGTTCGACGGCATTGCAGACCGTACACCGCCGTTTCTGACAGAGGAAGAAGCCCGCGTCCTTCGCAGCTATGTCACAAAAACAGAATCCCAGACGGAGCGTGAAACGGCATCCAGACTGTATACGTATGGATATCTGAACAAAGACGGCGATTCTTACACACCGAACATCCTCGTATTTTCAACAGACGAAATCAAAGAACGTATCCGTTCCTTTGACAGTGATACCATAAAGACACTGACAGCACTGGCAGAAGACGCAGCTTGTCAAATGGAAACGCTGTATCATACCGTTGCCGACAACATCCGGTCCGATTTGCCGGAGCTGTTCCGCGAGGATAATTACCAGTGCGGGCTTGCTATCGATAATTGCTGCTTCGCACGCGGCTATATCATGGCAGAAGCACTGCGCAAAGGCTATCTCCTTCCCGCAGACAAGGTCAATGCAGCCATTGGCGCGCATATGTATTTATAATATGAACAGAAAGCCTTGCAAGCAAACATTTTTGCTTCATGGTACAACAAACATCGGCACTACTGCAAATTTAAATTCGCAGTAGTGCTTTTTTCGTAAAAACCGAAGTATTCGACTTTTATTACCTCGTAAATTGTGTTCTGACCGTCTCGTTTTTAAAGTGTTTCACGTGAAACATAGATTTTCCAACGATTCCAGAAAAACCCTGCATACTGCAACTCCGTTGACATGATTTTGATGCTTTTGTTTTCCCGCCTGCATTTCGCTTCCAGACAATTCCCTTTTTAAAGCACAAAAGTCTAAAAAGCGACAGCAATCCTACCGGAATGTCATCGCAACGTTTTACTTTTTTGTAAAATATCCGCTCAAAGCCTTGCGCTGTCTGTCATTTTGTTATATAATAAGACGATATAATGAAATGCATATTCGTAAATAAAAAAATATAGAGAAAAAGGATTACACAATCGATGGCAAATCAGGATCATATCAGAAATTTCTGTATTATCGCACATATCGACCACGGCAAATCGACGCTTGCCGACCGTCTTCTGGAAAAAACCGACACCGTTTCCCAACGCGACATGGAAGAGCAGCTGCTTGATAACATGGATATCGAACGCGAACGCGGCATCACCATCAAAGCACGCGCCGTACACCTTTCCTATACTGCCTCTGACGGAGAAGTGTATGCACTCAATTTGATTGACACTCCCGGTCATGTAGACTTTAACTATGAAGTTTCCCGCTCTTTGAACGCCTGCGAGGGTGCAATCCTGATTGTAGACGCAACGCAGGGAGTGGAAGCACAAACCCTCGCCAATGCGTTTCTTGCAGTGGACAACAATCTGGAGATTCTCCCGGTTATCAATAAAATCGATCTACCTTCGGCGGACGTTTCACGTGTACAGGCAGAAATTGAGGACATCATCGGCATTCCGGCAGAAGGCTGCCCTGCGATATCTGCAAAGACCGGGCAAAACGTCGGCGATGTACTGGAACGGATTGTCACCGATATTCCGGCGCCAATGGGTGATCCGTCCGCACCTTTGAAGGCACTCATTTTTGACTCCTATTATGACCCCTATCTCGGTGTGGTCGTCAACATTCGTATTTTTGACGGCACCCTGCGTGCAGGACAGCGTATCCGCATGATGCACACCGGCGCAGAATTTGACGTTGTTGAGGTCGGTTCTATGGAACCGTTCGGTCTTCGTGCCGCAGAGGTTCTGTCGGCAGGTGACGTCGGCTATATCACCGCATCCATCAAAAATGTTGCAGATACCCGTGTCGGCGACACCGTAACGACCGTAGAAGGCGGCACAGCGGAACCACTCCCCGGCTTTAAAAAGGCACAGCCTATGGTCTATTCCGGCATTTATCCTGCGGACAGTGCCCGTTACCCTGAGCTGCGGGAAGCACTGGAAAAGCTGCAATTGAACGACGCCGCATTAACGTTTGAGCCTGAAACCTCTGCTGCGCTGGGATTTGGCTTCCGCTGCGGATTTTTGGGTCTGCTGCATATGGAAATTATCGGAGAGCGTCTGGAACGCGAATTCAACCTGGATTTAATCACAACCGTTCCCAGCGTTATATACAAAATTACAAAGAAAAATGGCGAAGTCCTGATGATCGACAACCCGCTGGAATTCCCGGTACCGGAAGAAATTGAGGTTGCAGAAGAACCGGTTGTCAAGGCAAGCATTCTCACGCCAAACGACTATGTCGGCAGCATCATGCAGCTGTGCCAGGATCGGCGCGGTACCTTCATCGACATGAAATATATAGAAAACGACCGTGTTGAGCTGCACTATCATTTGCCGTTAAATGAGATTATTTACGACTTTTTTGACGCTCTTAAAAGCCGTTCCAAGGGGTACGCTTCTCTTGACTATGAGCTGCTCGGCTACGAACCGTCGAAACTGGTCAAGCTCGATATTTTATTAAACGGCGATCTCGTAGACGCCCTTTCCTTTATTGTGTTTGCCGACAACGCCTATACCCGCGGCAGAAAAATCGTGGAAAAGCTGCGTGACAACATTCCGCGCCAGCTGTTTGAAATTCCAGTGCAGGCTGCCATTGGCGGCAAGGTGATTGCACGTGAAACCGTCCGCGCTATGCGCAAGGACGTGCTTGCCAAGTGTTATGGCGGTGACATTACCCGCAAAAAGAAGCTGCTTGAAAAACAGAAGGAAGGAAAGAAGCGTATGCGCCAATTTGGCTCTGTCGAGGTTCCGCCGGAAGCCTTTATGGCGGTGCTTAAGCTGGACGACGAGGACTGACGCACAAGCTGCCGCTGTTTTTGATTGGGACGACTATATATACCCAAGGGGCCTTTTTGAAAAAAGTCCCCTTGGAACCCCCAAAAACTTTTATTTTGGGGAATGATTTTTATGCTTTGTTTTGTAATGAAAACTTTTTTCTAAAGTTTTATCTATGTTCTGCGCGCCCTAATCCTTGCTTTTAACCCCCTCCGTTAACGAAAACTCCAAATAGAAATTTTACGTTGAAAACGCTGAATTTCTAATGTAGAAAGGAGATTGCTTTTACCTTTGTAAAAGCTACAGTCATCATCATGAAAAAAAATAACAAAAAGAAAAAAAATCCTTCTGCAAATTCCTCAAAAGAGAATCTCACATTGCAGCAAAAGGGTGAAACCACACAGGAAATGGATGCGTTATTGCAGGCAGCATCCATCGAAGCTGATCCTGCGGAATCAAACTTGCTCCTTTCTGAAACAGAAAATGACAATGATCCCTCTGTTTTTTCAAAACAAGACACTGCCCAGGATGCGGCAAACGAGACAAAAACAGCCCCTGACGACGCTTATTCAGCTGTTTCACGTGAAACAATTTTTGACATGAGCGCTGAAAACGCGCCAGATTCCGCCATGGCTGCCCCCACTGCTGCCGACACCGCCTCTCCCCAAATAGAGGAAACACCGCACGTAAAAGAAGAATCCTGTGAAACCGCAGCACCACCATCCAACAACGGCGAACCGACCATTTTAGAGGACCGTCTGTCAACACAGCTGTCCGCAGATGCCCCTGAGGCAGAACCGGAGGATACTACAGAAAGAAATGCAGTATCGGGAAATGCAGAAACCGATATCCTGCCAGATTCTGCAACAGCAGATGTCACTTTGGATGAAACCCAGGATACAGATACCTCTGCCGCTCTATTCACAGATGAAAAATCTGCCGATGATGCATCTTCCACAGTTTTTTCAGAGATGAACATGGACGATGCGCAAAATGAGCATGCAGAACCCATAGAAGAGGAAGCAGATATTACAGAGGATAACGACCGTGACGAGGAACAGTCACAGAATTCTGACATCGATAGTTTGATTGAGGAACCCTATAAACCGCTTGGTCTTTACATCCATATCCCCTTCTGCAAGAGCAAATGCGCCTATTGTGATTTTTATTCCACAGATAAAATTCAATGCTCTGGTCATAAAACTCCGGAAGAAATGAAGCTGTATGTAAACGCGTTAAAAAATCAGATGCGCATTTTCAGTGAACGCACAACGCAGTACAATGTCGATACCATCTTTATTGGCGGTGGAACCCCCACTGCGCTGCCGGAAAAGCTCCTGCTTCAAATCGTGAAGGAAGTCGACCGTTGCTTCTACTTGGAAGACGGCTACGAATTCACGGTGGAAATGAATCCCGCGACCGCAAATCTGCATATGCTGAAAAAACTGCACCATGCCGGCGTCAACCGCCTCTCCATCGGTCTGCAGTCCGCACACAACCACGAGCTTGCAGCGCTTTCCCGTATTCACACCACGGGAGACTTTACAGAGTGCTTCCAAATGGCGCGGGAGGCTGGATTTGACAACATCAATATTGATGTGATGTACGGCATACCAGAGCAGACAAAAGCATCGTTTATGGACACCCTTGCGTTTGTTGCTTCCATGAAGCCGGAACATATTTCCATGTACAATCTGCGCATTGAAGACGGAACACCGTTTGGAGAGCGAAAGCATATGCTCCCGCTTCCCGACGAGGACACCGAATGCGACATGTACTTTGACGGTATTGCCTATCTCGCATCGGAGGGATACAAGCAGTATGAAATCTCCAATTTTGCAAAAGAAGGCAGAGAATGCCGTCATAACCTGAAATATTGGCATGGAGAGGAATACCTCGGCTGCGGTCCCGCCGCTCATAGCTATTTTGGACATAACCGCTTCTCTTTGCGCCGTTCCCTGGCACAATACTGTAAAGCACTGGAGGTCAAGGGAAAATCCATTCCTTCCTCTCTGCTGGAAGAAAACTATTCCATCGATAAAAAAGAAGAAATTGCAGAATACCTCATGCTGCGCCTGCGCCTGAATGAAGGAATTTCCTCTGAGGACTTCGCAGAACGCTTCGGCGGCAGCTTTGATACCGTCTTTGGCAAAAAGCTTCAGGTATATGTCGACCGCGGCTTCATGACACATGAAAACGGACGCTGGGCGTTTACCCCGCAGGGAATGTTCGTCTCAAATTATATCCTGTCAAGAATCATCCCCTTTTCGCCCAAATATTCTCCTATTTCCTAACTTTGTTACCCGGCGAAAAGGTTTCGCCAAAAATATTCTCCCATTTCATAACTTTATTACTTGGCGAAAAGGTTTTGCCAAAATATTCTCCTATTTCTTAACGTGAGTTCGATGAGGAGATGCTTTTTGAAAAAAGCACCTCCTCAAACTCCACCGCAAAAACTTTTAATGAATAAAAAACGCAATATTTGTCTGTTTACCCAGGTTTAAGGTCTTTTGAATGGGCTTACGTATTTCCTAACCTTTTTCTTTGGCGAAACAGTTTTGCCAAAATATTCTTCCCATTTCTTAATTTTATAACAACAAAAATGTTTTATTCTATAATATAACCCAAAAAACCACTTCACGAAAAAAGTTTTTGAAGATTCATAAGGGACTTTTTTTCAAAAAGTCCCTTGTATCAGGGTTCGGGATGAAATCCCGATAGCTTCCCCCCGACCACAATACCACTTTAATACAATCACCACCACTATGTCTCATAAAAAAATAAAAAAGAAAAAGAAATCTATGGCGGCGTCCTCTCCTGAGGAGTACAATGCCGCCAAAGCCCAGGTTGTCCGCACATTGAAAGCCTTTCAATGGAAGCTTGCACTTTTGATGCTTGGCATTTTTGCCGTGCTGTGCATCACCTATTACGTGCTGCTCCGAATGTACGTGATGTGGGCATCTCCGGTTCTGTACACGCTGGCGGCAGTGCTGTTCCTTGCATTTTTCTGTATCAACGGCGGATTTTCACGGACCGTTGTTTTACGTGAAAATCTTCCCGCGCATTGGACAGAGGAACACAAGAACCGTTTCCTTGAAAACGACCGCATCCGCAAAAGCTTTGCACGGCGTCTGATGGTAGTCATGGTTCCCGTATTGCTGCTTTGTGCCATTGATATGCTGTCGATGTTCGTCCTTCCGCTGTTCAAACTGTAAGACTTTTCTTCTATACAGATCAAAACGTTTTCACAGCCTGTGGAAAACAGTGCCGTCTATGCAATTGCATGATATAAGACAGATCGCCATCTGCAAATGCGCTTTTTGTCAACGATGTGCGTGCAATTGCACAAGGGCTTGTAAGGCTTGTTCATTACAATTGACTTTTCCGATTTTTGAAAGGATGCCGCATGTTGACTTCTTCTTCCCCCTCCTCTCTCCCTTCCAGCCGGAATGCAGCACTTTTTACGCTTTCCGATTTTACACGCGCACTGACAGAAAACGATTCCGCGCTGTCCTCATATGCTACCGCGGAACATGCGGAAAAATTTCATCTTCTGACAGAGGAAATGCTGCGTGTCAACCGCTATATGAACATCACCGCCATCACAGAAATCCCCGATATTCTCGTCAAGCATTATGCGGATTGTGCGATGATCGTTCCCTATATTCCCCTAAACGCCGTTTTGTGTGACGTTGGCTGCGGCGGCGGGTTCCCTACACTTCCCATTGCAATTCTGCGCCCCGATGTGAACATTGTCGCCGTTGATTCCACACAGAAAAAGTTAGACTATGTTAAGAATACCGCCGCACTTCTGGGTCTGAATAATGTGACCGTGCAAGCTTCGCGCGCGGAGTCGCTGGGCTGCAGTCCCACATTCCGCGAAACGTTTGATTTTGTCACAGCACGTGCTGTCGCAAGAATGAATGTCCTGTGCGAATGGTGTCTGCCGCTTGTCAAGCCCGGCGGTCTGTTTCTCGCCATGAAGGGCAAAAACGGCGCCTCGGAACACGCAGAAGCTGCGCGTGCAATTTCCATACTCGGCGGAGAAACGCTGTTCTGCCGGGAAAAGCTGCTGGTATCCCCGTTTGATGCGGGCGCAGAAATCCCGGCTGCGAAATCCACGGATCAAACAATTCTTGCACAGGGTGTGGAAAACGATTCCGATGAAAAAATATCCTCGCAGAAAATTCCAAAGCCTGTGGATACCGCTCGCACTGACGCAAAACAGGATGAGGAAGCCATGCGCCGCTGTCTGATTCTCATCCGCAAAATAAAACAGACACCAAAGCAGTATCCGAGAAACAACGCACAGACATCCAAAAAACCGCTGTAATGCGATAACCTCCGATTGTCAGGATAAACCTTCCTTCCACG
This sequence comes from Clostridia bacterium, assembly GCA_017942005.1. Lineage (GTDB taxonomy): Bacteria > Bacillota > Clostridia > Oscillospirales > CAG-272 > RGIG3925. Next base: position 133,870 of record JAGAVJ010000003.1, read on the forward strand.
CATTTATACATACATTTCTTTGCAATGAACATTTTGATATGTGAAAAGGAAGTTTTTGCTCGCGCAAAAGCTATGGTCAGTCATATGTTTGAATTTTTCATTTATTTATTATATTTATGGTTTATGGGTACCGATATTCAATCAAAAGTATTTGTCCTCATTTTTGCTTTTGCAATTCTTTTGCCAATTCAACTGCTGCTGTGCTTTAAAGTTAAAAGCTTCGTGATTCGTCTCATTCCGATTCTCCTTTCTTTTGCATTCATCTTATTCTTCTTAATCTTGGCTTCCATTGTTGAAGAGAACCGATGGCTTTATTATTGTTATTCCGCAATTTCTGGCTTTATGGCATTCATCTGTTTCATCGGCTGGACGATTTGGGCAGCCGCAGATGATAAAAAAATAGAACGCAGCAAAAAGAAGCAATAAACGATCGGCAGATTTTGTCCTCGCAAATCCCCTGCCTATAGAAGCAACAAAATCTGACTGCCTTTTTCGATCAGAAGAAAAAGGCGGTCTTTTTTTGCTCATTTTCCGTTTCCGCGCCGTCCCTTTCGTTTTTATCCGCACATCCCCTCATTTTAAGACAGTCCACCCGTGCGGCACAGATGCAGAAAATCGTGTTTCACGGAAAACACCGCGGATTTATTTGGAATGCTTTTCATTTTTCGCATACACATTCCGCCCTTCTTTTCTATGACTTTATGGTATCATATATACATCAAAAATGAAACCGGTTTCCCGCCATTTCCCGCTCCCAAATTTTTTGTTATGGAAAGGAATTATACCATGGATCACATTTACCCCGGCGTCATTGAGCCTGTACAGCAGGTCATAGAAAATCTTCTGACAATCCCCGCAAAGTGCGGCCTTGCAGCAAAATCTGCGAAAAAAGTCAAACGGCTCCCCCCACAAGAAGAAACTGTCCCGAAACAGGATTCGATTGCCGCAAGCGAAAATAATGTAATGTATGACAGTGTCATGTATGACAATGTCAAGTATGACAGCATCAAAACCGACAATACCATGCAGAATCATGATACTGTTATAAATGACGACATCAGGGATCCAAAAACGACGAAAAAACGAACGGAACACACGCCTCTCTTTTTCCTTTGTGAAAAAGAAGAACAGCTGAAATCCATGGAAAAGGCGCTTGCATCCTTTGAACGCACACTTTCAGAACGCAACCGGACACTTCATGAAAAGGAACAGTCGCTTAGTGAACGGTGGGATGCAGGCAGGATTCATTACATCCCGGTCGGAAGCATTCTGCCGAATCCCTATCAGCCGCGCAGAACCTTTGAAGAGCTTTCGCTGTATTCCCTTGCCGAGAGCATTCGCCGCCACGGGATTCTGCAGCCGCTGACGGTACGCAGGCTAAAACCCGCTATAACCGCACCAAAGCTTGATACGGAATCAGATACAGCTGCACCCGCGGTATCGCCTGCGGAATATGAATTGATCGCAGGAGAGCGCCGTCTGCGTGCCGCATGTGCGGTACATATGGAGTGTGTACCGTGTATCGTACTGGAAGCGGACAACCAGCGTGCGGCAGAGCTGGCACTGATTGAAAATCTTCAGCGCGAAAATCTTTCGATGTTTGAACAGGCAGGCGCAATCGCCTCTTTGATTGACATTCACGCTATGACACAGGAACAAATTGCCAAAAGCCTTTCCTGCTCCCAGTCCGCTGTGGCAAACAAGCTTCGCATTCTGCGTCTGACCGAAGCTGAGCGGGATATCATTCTCAAAAATCATCTGACAGAACGCCATGCAAGAGCATTTCTGCGCATTAAGGAACTGCCCCTGCGTAAAAGCACTGTCGAATATACCGCCGCGCACCACCTCAATGTAGCACAGACGGAACGGTATATCGACCGGATGCTGACAAAAGATTCCATAGAGGACAGCTGTACAGAGGAACCAAAACAAACGGTATTAACGGCACAAGCGGTACAAACTGCGCCGATACAAACCACACAGGATACAAAAATACCACCACTGCAAACACCGTCTGCACAGGTGCCGGATGCATACGTGCAGACCGTACCTGCGCAAAGCACACATCCGGAATGTGCAGAAGACAATGCGGCAGCTCCTGCTTCTAATACGGATACTGCCGCTCCTGTCTCTGACACACAAACAAAGCAAACGCGCAAACTGATCGTAAAAGATTTTCGTGTCTTCTTCAACACGGTGAACAACGCAGTACGTATGATGCAGGAAGCGGGAATTCCTATAGAAGAAGACCGCGTGGAAACCGACAACGAAATCCGAATGATTTTGGTTCTTCCAAGAATTCCTATGCACAACACCACGGCACAGGACACGGCCTCAGAACCGGCACTCCAAACCGCTGCATTGCGTAAAGAAGCAGGTACAGACCATTCCAATCCATAATGCCGCACCATGGATTTGTTCACAACAGCATTTCCACGCTCCTATTGTTTCACGTGAAACATGCATGCCTTCCCCTCCACTCCCACACCGCATAAACGGTCGAATTTTTCTGCCTTTGCTTTTGTGTGGAGCATCGTATGATCTGAAATCGTAAAATTTACTGCTTGTACAAAAATAATCCTGCAACATTCCTTGACCGCAGCACGAAAACGTGCTATAATATTATATATTCATATCATTCAGAAGGAAGGGAAACGGTCATCGGAATGAAAAAAGAACTCGATACAAGTACAGACAATGAGATGTGCAGCGCGGAAGTCAAAACAGCAAATGCAGCGAATGCAGATGCTTTTGCCGCGCAGGACCCCGCCCCCTCCCGTTATGCACGTATCGTTACGTTTGCCAACCAAAAGGGCGGTGTCGGCAAATCGACCTCCGTTGTCAATATCGCAGCGTCGCTGGGGATTCTTGACAAGCGTGTACTCGTCATCGACTGTGACCCGCAGGGCAATACGACTTCCGGCTTCGGTATTCACAAAAAGTCCCAAGTGAATACCATTTACGATGTTCTGATCGGACGTACAGAAGCAAAGGACGCGGTTATTGAAACCGCTTTTCAGAATATCTCCGTCATCTGTGCCAACATTTCTCTTGCCGGTGCAGAATTTGAGCTTGTCATGGCGGAAAACAGAGAATCCCGCCTGCGGCAGGCACTCTCCCCCATTGTGGGGGAATATGACTATATTTTAATTGACTGTCCGCCGTCGCTTGGTATTCTTACCATCAACGCGCTGGTCGCAGCAGACGGACTTGTCATTCCCATGCAATGCGAATACTACTCTTTGGAAGGTCTTTCCCAGTTGATGATGAGCGTCAAGCAGATCAAGAAGCGTTTCAACCGTTCGTTGAATTTGACAGGCATTCTGATTACCATGTATAACGGTCGTTTGAACTTATCCTCGCAGGTTATGGAAGAACTGAAAAAGTATTACGCAGATAAAATCTTTTCTACCGCCATCGCACGGAACGTCAAGCTTTCGGAAGCGCCGAGCTTCGGCATGCCGGTTTATTATTACGACAAATATTCAAAAGGCGCGTCCTTGTATATGGAAGTTGCAAAAGAACTTCTGGAGCGCATCTGACGCGTTCCCAATTTGAAAACGGAAAGGATCATCCTATTCACATGGCAAAGAAAAATTCCTTAGGCCGCGGGCTGGATTCCCTGTTCCTTGAAAACGACGAGACAGACAAAAGCTCCATTTCCATGCTGCGCGTCTCTGAAATTGAACCGAATCCGACACAGCCGCGAAAAAAGTTTGACAATGAAGCGCTTGCACAGTTGGCAGACTCCATTGCGCGGCACGGACTTTTGCAGCCAATCGCGGTCAGAGAAAATGAAAGCGGCTTTTATCGCATCATCGCGGGAGAACGCCGCTGGAGAGCCGCAAAAATGGCGGGACTCATTGAAATTCCTGCAATCATTTATGACATGGACGACAAGCGTGCAGCAGAGCTTGCATTGATTGAAAATTTGCAGCGGGAAGACTTAAATCCAATTGAAGAAGCGCTTGCCTTCCGAACGCTGATAAGAGACTACGGCATGACGCAGGAGGACACGGCAAACCAGATTGGCAAAAGCCGTTCCGCCGTGGCAAATTCGCTTAGACTGCTTGATCTTCCTGAAGAAGTCGTCGAAATGGTCGCAGACGAAAGCATTTCCGCAGGACATGCACGTGCGATCCTTTCTTTGACCCGGCAGGAAGACATGCTTTTGCTTGCACAGCGCATTATAGAAAAATCCATGTCGGTTCGAGAAACAGAAGCCGCTGCAAAGGCGCTCAACATACAGGCGCAAAACGAAGAAGTAGAGCCGGATGCAGCTTCCGCACGAAATGAAGAAGAGGAACATCGGGCACAGATGGCGCAGAGCTATCTCCGCTCACTGGAACGCCGCGTATCCTCCAACCTCGGCTATCGCTTCCGCATTCTCGATGCAGGAGAAGGCAAGCCAAAAAAAATCGAGATTACCTACAACGCGCAGGACGATCTGGAATCCCTGCTCTGCCGTTTGTGCGGAGCGGATTTTTTCAAGGAAACCTGATGATAGTGTTCCCCCACCCCCATTTCCCTCTCCTTTGCTGTAATTTTTATACATAGAAATTCAGGTCTGCCGATACCATGGGCTTGCCTGCCAAGGAGAGAGACAAGCCTACATTAAAACTACGATCATCTGACATCCACCGAAAGGACGATATACAACTATGATTGACATTCGATTTTTAAGAGAAAACCCTGAAATTGTAAAGCAGAACATCCGCAACAAGTTCCAGGAGCAGAAGCTGCCGCTGGTAGACGAGGTCATTGCACTGGACGAGGAATACAGAGCTGCGATCAAAGCGGCAAACGATCTGCGTGCCGACAGAAACCGCTATTCCAAGGAAATCGGCAATCTGATGCGGCAGGGCAAAAAGGACGAAGCCGAAGAAATGAAGAAAAAAGTCACCGATGCAGATGCACAGCGTGAAGCACTGGAAAAGAAGGAAACGGAGCTTTCCGAGAAAATTCACAGTATCATGATGGTCATTCCGAACATCATCGATAAAAGCGTACCGATTGGTCCCGACGACAGCGCAAATGTAGAGGTGGAACGGTTCGGCGAACCCCGCACACCGGACTTTGATATCCCCTATCACACCGAAATCATGGAAAAGCTGAACGGCATTGATATGGACGCCGCAGGACGTGTTTCCGGCAACGGCTTCTATTACCTGATGGGCGACGTTGCGCGCCTGCACGAGGCAGTGCTTGCCTATGCGCGCGACTTTATGATCGACCGCGGCTTTACCTTCTGCATTCCGCCGTTTATGATTCACGGCAACGTTGTAGAAGGGGTCATGAGCCAGACCGATATGGATGCGATGATGTACAAAATCGAAGGTGAAGACCTCTATTTGATCGGTACCTCCGAGCACTCCATGATCGGAAAATACATTGATCAGATCATTCCGGAAGAAAGCCTTCCCCACACATTGACCTCCTACTCCCCCTGCTTCCGCAAGGAAAAAGGTGCGCACGGCATTGAGGAACGCGGTGTTTACCGCATTCATCAGTTTGAAAAGCAGGAAATGATTGTCATCTGCAAGCCCGAGGATTCCATGGCATGGTATGAAAAAATGTGGAAGTATTCCGTAGAGCTGTTCCGTTCGCTCGATATTCCGGTCAGACAGCTGGAATGCTGTTCCGGAGACTTAGCTGACCTGAAGGTCAAGTCCTGCGACATTGAGGCATGGAGCCCCAGACAGCAGAAGTATTTTGAGGTTTGCAGCTGCTCCAATATGGGAGACGCACAGGCAAGAAGACTGAAAATGCGCGTCAAGGGAGCAGACGGCAAAATGTATCTTCCGCACACCCTCAACAATACCGTCGTTGCGCCGCCAAGAATGCTCATCGCGTTCCTTGAAAACAATCTCCATGCAGACGGCAGCGTAGATATTCCCGAGGTACTGCGTCCCTATATGGGCGGCAAGACGGTCATCACGCCGGCAAAGTAATTTTTTTGAGAACCAATCGGTGTTTTCTCTTTTGCAAAACGGCGATAGAAAGGATGGCATATCATGGATGGAATCATTGCACTGTTTCAAAGCTCGGAGCTGCTGCCATTGAATTTGATGATTTTTGCGTTTTTTATCGGCGCGTGTCTTGCCGGCTTTGCGACCGTCTATAACCGCCGCACGGTCGGGGGACTGATCCGGTATCTGCTGGCGGAAGGGGCATTTTCCCCGGAAACAGCAAAGACCCTGCGTGATGCGGAACAGGATCTCAATCTGTTTCTGCGCCTGACCCTCAAACACAACGCTGCCTTTCAGCGCATTGTATGCATGGCATACATGCCGGCAGACAGACCTGCGGACACGCCGGAAGCTGACGCAAAAAGCGTATCCGACCGCAAAAAGAAGGTCGGTCTTTCAGACATCCCGCTTTACATCAATCCCGCGGAACGCAAACGCGCGGAGGAGATGTATTCCGAGAAAGCCTCGGAAGGCGCCAATATGTGGATGGTGCTGCTCAGCATTGCCGTTTTCGCGGTGGTTGCATATCTCTCCACCTTCATTGTACCGAAGCTGATTGACATGTTCAGCCAGGTTTTCTCGTAAAACACTGCATATACATAACAGAAAGGACGGTATAGTCTTATGGGCGCATATGAAGTCGATATTCAGGAAGACGGTGTCCCCACCCCGCCCAGGCGCACACGGCGCCCCAAAAAGCACCTGAGTACCGCACAGATTCTCCTCTACACCTTGATTGCGGCATTGGTCTGTGTCATACTGGTCTTTGCTGCCATTTATGCATCCGGCTTGCGTTATATCAAGCTGAACACGGAAATCGGCGGCTATGTCAAGTTCTTCGGCACGGTAGACAGTACAGGCAATCCGTTCAAAGGAGATTTGTACTACTCTGACGGCACTACCGCAAAGGTGGACATGCTCAACCACAAGGTCACGTTTTCAAACGGTGATACCTATACAGGCACCCTGAATGCGTCGCTGCGTATGGAGGGCACCGGAAAACTGGAATACAGCACTGGAGACGTCTATGAAGGCGCATTTGAAAACGGCGTTATCTCGGGCAATGGCGTGTTCCGCTATGCAAACGGAGACGTCTATGAAGGCGGATTTTTAAATGGCGGCAAGAACGGTCAGGGCGTATACAAATGGTTTGACGGAAGCACCTACACAGGAGAATTCTCCGACGACAAAAAGAATGGTAACGGCGTATACATCTGGAGTGATGGCAGCTCCTATACAGGAGAATATGTCAACGAGCTGAAAGAGGGCACCGGAACCTATCGCTTTGCCAACGGCGACGTCTATTCCGGCGAGTTCAAAGCAGATGCGCGTACCGGACAGGGAACTTATACCTGGGCCAACGGAGACGAGTACATCGGCACGTTTGAAGACAACGAAATGAACGGGACAGGCACCTATCGCTTTGCTTCCGGAAGAACCTTTGAAGGCAGATTTGAAAACGGTGTTTTGGTCCGCGACCTTGGAAACAACACAGATGATAATACCGCTCCGGACAGTTTCGGTGACGCCAATGCCGCTGCAAACGGGTAAAACGAGTAAAACGGGAGAAACGCACGGAACGCTGTCTCAAACCTAAGAAACAGATATCTTTTAACACGTTTAACGGAAATCTTTTTGAAGAACTGCGGTGTAAACCGCAATATCATGCAGGGGGCTGTTGCAAATTTTTAATTTGCAACAGCCCCTCTCTATATCACGAGAAAAATATTCCACAGGCTGTTGATTTTTCTTCGTCCCGGTTTCCTATGACAATTCAAATTTTATTTTTAATAAATTTACATTTTGATCACAATGTTTAAAAACAATTGTTTGCAATTTTTTGAAATCTATGGTATAATTATTACAGGCAGAAAAATTGTTCGATTTTCTTCGTGAGAAGACGGACGATATTCCGAACAAAAATACCGAAGGCAATTGTAAAAACCAAAGACAATTGTAAAAATAAAAACTGCACTACCAAAAAAAGAGACTGTACCGCTGTTTATGAGAAAGAAAGTTCAGCTCATAAGTTCCGCGTTCCCAAAGTCCCAAGGACAACAAGCGCTGTATATGGAACTGCGTCAGCCAAACAATTCTCAGCCCCGGGCAGCATCAACGTTTAAACACCATTTTGCATATTGAAACCAAAAAACCACAAAAGGAGTCATCTTATGGAAAAGCTCACACCAAAAGAACAACTCGTCTACGACTTTATTGTGGACACCATCCGCCGTGAAGGCTATTCTCCATCCGTGCGCGACATCACACAGGCCGTCAGCATGAAGAGTACCTCCACAGTACATCATTATATCAACAGACTGGAAGCAAAGGGATACATCCAGAAGGAATCCGGAAAAAGCCGTACGCTGCGCGTCGAAAACAAAGAGCAGGAAACCAGCGATAAAATTCCAGTCCTCGGCCGTGTTGCTGCCGGTCAGCCGATTCTTGCTACAGAAAATTTTGAAGGCTATGTCGACTACCATGTCAACAAGCGCCGCTATAACATCGACAATCTGTTCGCACTCATCATCAAGGGAGAAAGTATGATTGAAGCCGGAATTATGAACGGCGACACTGTCATCGTAGAACGCACCTCCTATGCGCGAAACGGCGATATTGTCATCGCACTGGTCGGAGATGAGGCAACCTGCAAGGAGTTCTACAGAGAAGACGGTCACTACCGCCTTCAGCCCAGAAACAGCACGATGGATCCCATCATCGTAAAGGACGTCGTGCTTCTGGGAAAGGTCATTGCAAGCTATCGCAACTATAACTAAAAGCAAACCGTCAGAGATGGAGCGGTTCCTTTGTCCTCTCATGATACCTTTCCGCAATTGCGCAAGTACCGCACAGGCATAAAACACTGTGCAGCGTACCGGCGCAATTGCCGTTTTATTTTTTCAAAAAAACATCCGGTGTGCGCCTTTGTTCATGAGAAAAAAACGGTTTGTGAGAGAAGGCAATTCTTTTTTTCGTTTCATCATCTTTTTTGTCCTTCTTTTGCATAAATTTTTCTCTTTTTTCCTTGAAAAAAAGCACGCTTTGTGGTATAATATATAATATAGGTATATATATAATTAAGAAACAAACAAGGAGACACCGCATGCAATCGTTTCACGACATTTGGGAGCCTGTGAGAAAGGCTTTAGCGGAAAAATTTACAGAAACCATCATGGAGCTGTGGTTCAATCATCTGGAATTGGCCGCGCTCAGTGATACCATGGTCGTGCTGATTTCAGACAGCGATATGAAGGCTGAAATCATCGGCAAACGGTATCGGGATGCACTCGCCGCAACCTTTGAAGACATCCTCGGATTTCCGGTAGAGGTGGCAATTGTGTCGGAAGAAAACCGCACAGCTCCCATCGACCGCGAACAGCTGCAGCACGATCTTCTCATGGGACTGCCGCTTGACGCCATTTTGGGTCGGTATCCGGTTTCTGCTGAGCCAAACGGCAGCATGCCTGGCAACATGCCAGGGATTATGCCGGGGAATTTACCTGACAGTATGCCCTTTGGGTCTGCTCCGGGCGGAACCGCGCCTAAAGGAACAGGGAAATCGGATGCAGCACAGGCAGCAGATATCAAAAACGCATTCGGTACGGAACGCAGTATAACGGAAACTGACAGTACGCCAACAGTTAGCAGCACGCCAAACGTTGGCACGCCAGCGCCTGGCAGTACGTCAACCATTGGCGACACACCAGCCATTCCCAATACGGCAGGTACAGTTCATACGGAACCACCGCAGCAAAATGCGTCTTCCCCCTTACCTCAAGTGCAGAAGCAGCAGCTCTTTGTCAACAGCGAATACACCTTTGACAACTTCATTGTCGGAAGCTCCAACAAATTCGCCCATGCCGCATGCGTCGCCGTCGCAAACAATCCCGCATCCGCATACAATCCCCTGTTTATCTACGGTCCGTCGGGACTTGGCAAAACGCATCTTCTGTACGCGATCATCAACCGCATTCTCGAAAAAACGCCGAATGCAAACATCGTGTATGTCAAGGGTGACAGCTTTACAAACAACTTAATTGAATCGCTGCAAAACAAGTCCATGCCCGCCTTCCGCGAAAAATACCGTACTGCGGACATTCTGCTCATCGACGACGTTCATTTCATCGCCGGCAAGGAATCCACCCAGGAGGAATTCTTCAATACCTTCAACGAGCTGTATGACGCAAAGAAGCAGATCATCTTGACCTCTGACCGGCCGCCAAAGGAAATCAACACACTGGAGGATCGTTTGAAAACGCGGTTTGAATGGGGACTGATTGCAGACATTCAGCCGCCGGATATGGAGCTGCGCATTGCAATTCTGCGGAAAAAGGCGCAGTATATGGACGTTGAAATTTCCAATGAGGTTCTCAACTTCTTAGCGGAAAAGCTTAAGAGCAACATCCGGCAGATTGAGGGCGTCATCAAGCGGCTTGGCGCCTACTCCAATTTAACCAAGCAGCCGATTACCATTGACATGGCGCGGGACAACATTGCGGACGTCGTGACGGGAGCAGAGCCGGTTAAAGTCACACAGGATAAAATCTTCAACGCAGTCGCAAACAAGTACGGGGTCACCGTGGAGCAGATCAAGGGAACAAGAAAGTCCAAAGAAATCGCGCAGGCGCGGCACATCTGCGTTTACATCATGCGGAAAATCACAGACATGTCCCTGCCCGCCATCGGAAAGGTGATGGGAGGTAAAGATCACACGACAATATTGTACTCCGTCAACTTAATTCAAAAGCGGGTGCGTGAAGATGCACTTCTCGAAAACGACATCGATGCGCTGATCAAAGAAATTACCAATCAATAAACCGCTTTGACGGAAGTGGGGCGCTGCCCCAAGCCCCGTTTAGGAGGCTTTTTGAAAAAAGCCCCCTAAAAACTCCCAAAAACTTTGTTTTGGGGGTGGGATTTTTAAATGGCTTTCTTTGGGTTAGATTGCATACAGCCAAAGGTGCAACGTATCGGCTGCGCGTAGTTTCCTCAGATTTTTCACAGCGTATATGGGAATACCGGTTCGCAGAATCTCTGCATTTCCACACAATCCACAGTTTATACACAGGCAAAAAGCCGCTGCACCGCAAGAATCACGGAATTTATGCGTCATTTGGCGTCCGATTTATCCACAGCGTTGTCAACATCCTGTGGATAACATTCATCCACACCTTTCACAGATCAAAAGGATACGAAAAAAGTACGCGTTCCGTTTTTTCACATCCGGTTTTGGATATCCACAGAAAAAACAGGTGCATTTTCCCCAATTCATCCACACCCCAAAAGTGTGAAGCTCTGAAAAGTTTCGCTGTGAGAGGGGGATGTGAAAAGAGACGGTTTTCTGCACAGGTTCTTCTTTTGCCGCTCCACAGAAAATTTCGGCAGAATAAGTAAAAAATGCCCATATTGCAAGTAAAAACAGCTTTTCCACATTCTGCACATGCTCTACGGCGGCGACTTCTGCTATTTCCTTTATTCTTTTCCTATTCTTTCTTCCGACTTCCACTGCATGCGTCCCAGCGCGCATACAGTTTCCGTCGGAAAACTCCCCAAACAGAGTAGCCGCTGTCAAAACCTTTGCCGTCCCAAAAACACTCGTTATGCTTTCACCTCACCTCAAAAAAGCTTTTGCAGGATTTCCTGCAAAAGCTTCAATAAAGCAAAAGCAATTCCCGCACGCAAAAATCTTCAGATTGTACAATCCAAACCTTCATATATCCGTATCCCCCATAAAAAAGTTTTTGCGGAGGGGTCCGGGGAGGCGCTTTTTTCAAAAAGCGCTGCCCCGTTCGTTCCCTCAGCAAAATTCTATATCACAAAAAAGGAGTCGATAATTCCTATGATCGTAACGTTTGATAAGGATATCCTGATGGCAGCAGTGGCACCGGCTATGGCTGCTGTCTCAAACAAAAATACCATTGCTGCCATTGAAGGCATCTGTATCACTGCAAATGCGGACGGTACCTGCGTTTTGAATGCATTTGACTTAGAAAAAGGAATTCGCTGTATCATACACGGCGAGGTTGAAGAGGTGGGATCGTCGATTATCGCAGGACAAAAGCTGAACCAGATTATCCGCTCTATGCCGGAGGATATCCGCATTGAAGTCAGCGACCGGATGCGCGCACGCATTATCAGCGGAAAGAGTGAGTTCACCATCAATGCCATGCCCGGCGAGGAATTCCCCAATATGCCGGTGCTGGAAGGAGACTTTGCGTTTGAAATGCCGCAGAGTGAGCTGCGTGATGCCATTGTCAAAACGCTGTATGCGGTTGCACAAAATGAACCGCGCCCGGCACTCAACGGAATTCTGTTCAAGCTGCATGACAATACGCTGACCCTGGTGTCCTCCGATTCCTTCCGTCTTGCGCTCTGCGAAAAGGAAATGCGTTTTGAAAACAGCAAGCAGACCGGTGCCCTCGACTTTGCGTTGATCGTACCGGGAAAAACCGTTGCAGAGCTTTTGAAAATGCTGCATGACGACGATACTCCCGTCCGCATCCAGGCAACAAACAAGCATATCATTTTTGAGATGGACAACCTGTGCTTCTTCTCCCGCCTGATTGACGCGGAGTATGTGAACTATGAAAAATTCATACCGAAAAATCCAGTCACCTATGTTTCCGTCAGCTGTGAAGCACTGCGCGGTTCGCTGGAACGTGCTTCTCTTGTGACGGAGGACCGTGCGCTTGGCCAGGCAAAATCGTCTGTCAAGTTCACATTGGAGGACAATCTTTTGCAGGTGTCAGCCATTTCGGTCAACGGTACCGTCAATGATCAGATTCCTGTCGAAAAAACCGGACCGGATATGAAAATCGGCTTCAACTGCCGGTACCTGCTTGACGCCCTGCGTGCCTGTGATACGGAAAATCTGCGCTTAGCGCTGGTCAGCCCGCTGGTTTCCATGGTCATCACGGAAGACCCCGACCGTATGACCGATGAGGAACGCAAAGCAAAGGAGGAGAAGATGGAGCAAAGAGGCATTTTGTCCGAATCTTATACGCATCTTGCCGTGCCATGCCATCTGCGTGAGTGATAACGCTTCCCTTGTGCCGCTTTCCCAATCATTTCAAAGTAGAGTAGAAAAGAAATCACGTTTCCATGTCGGAATGTGATCGTGAGAAACATGTATGTAAATACCGTAACCTATCAGAATTTCCGCAACATCGAAAACGCGGAGCTTACATTTTCCCCTGGCGTGAATATTGTATGGGGGGACAATGCACAGGGAAAGACCAATGCGCTGGAGGGAATCTATTGCTTTGCATGCGGAAAATCCTTCCGCGGCGTGCGTGACAAAGAGCTTCTGCGTTTCGGGAGTACATACGGCATGGCAGAGCTGCACTTTACCGATGCCAAACGGGAACAGTGTCTCGGGCTGCAGCTGTCTTCCGAAAAAACAAGAGGGATGCGCCGCAACGGCGTACCCATCCGCAGATCGTCTGACTTTGTCGGCGTATTTCATGCCGTTCTGTTCTGCCCGGAACACCTCTCTATGATCAAAGGAGCGCCGCAGCTGAGACGGTCGTTCCTTGATACTGCCATCTGCCAATTGAAGCCGCAGTACCTGGCCGCGCTGTCCGATTATGCCCGGATTCTAAAGCAGCGCAATGCGGTGTTAAAGGATGCATCGCGCAGTGTTTCCGCCCGTATGCCTCTGTACGAAGTGCTTACCGAACAGCTGGCGGCTCTGAATACCCGCATTGTGCTGACCCGCATGAAGTACATTCGCCTGCTCTCCCAAAGTGTCAACGAATTTCTTTCCGACATGACAGGCGGACGGGAACATGTGACTTTGTCCTATGTCAGCGATGCTGCGCCGGAAGCACACGGCGGAAGTGTAGGTGCAGGTGCAGAAGAGATACAAAAGGCGTTTTATGAGCTTTGCTGTTCCTATGCTGCGCGCGAATTTGCGGCGGAAACCACCCTGCATGGCTGTCACCGCGACGATATGGCAATTTTGCTCAACGAACGGGAAGCGCGGCTGTATGCCAGTCAGGGACAGGATCGCTCCATTGTGCTTGCAATGAAGCTGGGAGAGGGCGAATTGTCCCGCACAGCGACAGGAGAATATCCCGTGTTCCTTTTTGATGATGTATTAAGTGAACTTGACACAATGCGCGGACAGTATCTGATGCAGCGGCTGGGCGGCAGACAGGTGATTTTAACGTCCTGCAATCCCTCGTTGTTTGCGGGAATGGATGTGCATATGATCCGGTGTACAGAAGGGGCTTATACCAATGTACAGACGTAGGAAACGCTTGTTTTTCCACGGATCCCGTCCTTGAAAATTTACCGTATCATGTAGGAAGGAGCATCTGCTATGATCAAACATCTTCTTCTCCCATCGCAGGAAAGCAGCTGGAAGCGGCTGCATCTCGGTGCAGATACCACGGTGAAGCTGGACGATATCATCGGGATTTTCGATATGGATTCTGCCACGGTGTCGCCTGTGACAAAAAAATATTTAAATGCCGCCCAGCGCAGAAACCGTGTGCAGTTGGTTGCCGATGAGCTGCCGAAATCATTTGTTGTGGCAAAAAAAAGCTCCTGCATGATGCAAAGCGCCGTCTGCCGCAGAAAAAGCAATCGCGCGGAAAAACAACAGGCGGTGTGTGCGGAACAGGATACGCAAGAGAAGCAGGAAACGGTATATCTTTCGCAGCTTGCACCGGCGACGCTATTACAGAGAAGCAGCGGTTCCCACACGGGAGGCTGATTTAGAACGACTGGGCGGTGCCTTGTAAATAGAAGCGAAGGAAACGGTGCCCATCAAATGATTTACCGTGTTAACAAAAGAAAATAGAGAAAAAGTTTTGAAGGGAAACCACGCTCAAGGGAAACTTAAAAAAAAGTTTCCCTTGAGCGGAGTGTCTTCCTATATATGGGGTGATGCCCCATTACTTGAAAAAGAAGCAAAATAAAGAAAGTCAGGAAATAAGGAGCAATATGTCTGAAGAAATCAAGATGCCGGTTTATGATGATGATCAAATTCAGGTTTTGGAAGGTCTGGAAGCTGTCCGCAAGCGTCCCGGTATGTATATCGGAACGACGTCGGAGGGTGGACTGCACCATTTGATCTATGAAATCGTGGACAACTCTATTGATGAAGCCATGGCAGGTGCATGCAGCACCATCGATGTGACGTTTTATCCCGACGGAAGCGTTTCCGTGCAGGACGACGGCCGCGGCGTACCCGGCGGCATTCACCATAAAATGGGTATCCCGACCCTGGAGGTCGTATATACCGTTTTGCATGCAGGCGGTAAATTCGGCGGCAGCGGATATAAGATTTCCGGCGGTCTGCACGGCGTCGGTGCCTCGGTCGTCAATGCCCTGTCCGAATGGGTGGAGCTGGAAAACTGCAACGAGGGTGAGCGCTATACCGAGCGCTTTGTACGCGGCAAGGTCGATGTTCCCTTTAAAAATGAGGGACCGTGCGGAGACCGTCACGGCCTGTATGTCCGCTTTAAGCCGGATAAGGAAATATTTGAAACCGTTGTGTTCAACTATGAAACGGTATTGATCCGTATGCGGGAGCAGGCGTTTCTGAATGCCGGTGTGCGTATCCGTCTGCACGATCTGCGCGGCGATGAAGTGGTGGAGGACGACCTGTGCTATGAAGGCGGTCTGAAGTCCTTTGTCGAATATCTGAATCATGTCAAGCATGCGGACCCCGTTCATCCGGACGTGATCTATGTGCGCGGTGCAAAGGGCGATATGACCGCGGAGGTCGCACTTCAGTACAACGACTCCTATACAGAAACCATCTATACCTTTGCAAACAATATGGCGACAGTCGAGGGCGGTACCCATGACGCCGGCTTTAAATCTGCATTGACAAAGGCGTTCAATGACTATGGACGCAAGAAAGGGATTTTGAAGTCCCAGGATGACAATTTAAAAGGCGAGGATGTCAGAGAGGGCATTTGTGCCGTTGTGTCGGTCAAGCTTCCAGACGCACAGTTTGAAAGCCAGACCAAGGCAAAGCTCGGCAATTCCGAGGTGCGCACGTTTGTCGATTCCATTGTAAAACAGAAGCTGGAAGAATACTTTGACGAGAATCCGAACGAAGCCAAAATGATTCTCGAAAAATCCCTGGAAGCCGCACGTGCGAGAGAAGCCGCACGGCGTGCGCGTGAGCAGACGAGACGAAAGAGCGTCCTTGAAGGCTCGAACCTGCCCGGAAAGCTTGCGGATTGCCACGAACGCAATGTCGCCGTCACAGAACTGTATCTTGTGGAGGGAGACTCTGCAGGCGGCAGTGCGAAGGACTGCCGGGATTCTCGCTTCCAGGCGATTCTGCCCCTGCGCGGTAAGGTGCTTAACGTTGAAAAGACCCGCCTTGACAAGGTCTATTCCAATCAGTCTCTGATTCCGATCATACAGGCGCTCGGCTGCGGCATCGGGGAAGAATTCGATATTACAAAACTGCGGTACGGAAAAATCGTCATTATGGCGGATGCCGATGTCGACGGCTCGCATATCCGCATCCTTCTTTTGACGTTCTTCTTCCGTCATATGCGCAAGCTGATTGAGGATGGTCATATCTTCCTTGCACAGCCGCCGCTTTACAAGGTCTATAAGGGCAAAAATCAGCTGTATGCCTTTTCCGAGGAGGAACGCGATGCATGCATTGCGCAGCTTGGCGGAAACGCGGAAGCAGAACGCTATAAAGGTCTTGGTGAAATGGACCCCGATCAGCTTTGGGAGACGACCATGGATCCGGAGCGCAGAACGATTTTGAAGGTCAACATTGAAGATGCCCTTGCCTGTGACGAGACGTTTTCCATTCTGATGGGCGATAAGGTGGAACCGCGGCGCGCCTTTATTGAGGCAAACGCGAAGTTTGCGACCAATTTGGATATTTAACGGCAGCTGCTTTCCCATATTCTCCGTTGTCCCACATCTGTTCCTGCCTTTTGAAAAAGTTCAGTAAAAATAAGGGAGAAGATCATCTTATATGAACGTAGCAACACTTACCTTAAACCCGTGTATTGATAAAACCCTGTATTTCAATACTTCTTTTCGTACAGACGGACTCAACCGTGCTGCCTATTCTGTAACAAGTGCAGGCGGAAAGGGCATTAACGTCGCACGTATTTACCGCAAGCTGGGCATCCGGGTACAGGCTTTGGGATTTGCAGGCGGTACGACGGGAGATATGCTGCGTGCGCTGCTTGAAAAAGAGGATATTCAAACGAATTTTGTTGAAACCCTCTGCGATACCAGAATGTGCATCAAGCTCATTGACGCCACTGGCGTCTGCACCGAGGCAAACGAGTGCGGCGGACCGATTCAAGAGGAAGAATATAAAGCACTGAAAGCGCAGCTTGTTTCCTCTGCACATCTGTGCAGTTCCGCGCATTCAAACAGTGCCGAGGAAGACATCATTTTATTTGCCGGCGGAAGTATTCCGAATGGACTGCCGGATGATACCTACAAGCAGCTGATTAAAGAGCTGTCCAGTCTTGGAACAGGACATACTGGAACAGGAAAGCTGCGGTTCATACTGGATGCAGACGGAGCGGCACTGAGAGAGGGAATCACCGCATCCCCATGGCTGATCAAGCCGAACTGTGCGGAGCTGTCCGGGCTAATCGGCTATGAAATTACCGGAAGAACCGCACTGGAAAAGGCAGAAAACGCCGCAAAGGCATCCCGCCGCATCCATGCACAGTATGGTACCAATGTACTCTGTACACTTGGCGGGGATGGCGCGGTTTATACGAATGCGGACGGCGCCTATTACGTCAATGCCCCGCACGTGACCATGCGCGGCTTTACAGGCGCCGGCGACACCTTCCTTGCATCGTTTGTCTTTGCCTATGAAAAGAACGGCAGCGATGTGGAATCCGCTCTCTGTTTTGCATCGTCCGCAGCAGCTGCAAAGGTAGAGCTTGCCGGTACGGAAATGCCTGACAAGCAGGCGATGATGCGGTTTGCAGAAAAGGTACAGGCAGAAAAACTGAGTATTTAATCAATCGGGGCGCTGCCCCAAGCCCTGTTCAGGGGGCTTTTTGAAAAAAGCCCCCTGAAAACCCGCAAAAACTTTTTGCACATATAAACATATAAATCACTTTACCCCAAAAGAAAGTTTTTTGAAAAGGGTTCGGGAAAAAGCTTTTTTCTAAAAAAGTTTTTCCCGAGCGTGTCACCGAAGAAAATCAGAGAAAGAAGCATAAAGAAGAATGGCAAAGAAAACGAATCCTGAATTATCAAAGGATATCACCTTTGAAAACCAGAAAATAGTGCCGATCCGGATGGATACGGAGGTCAAGAAGTCCTTTATCGAATACTCCATGAGCGTCATTGTGTCTCGTGCCCTGCCGGACGTGCGCGACGGTCTGAAGCCTGTGCACAGACGCATTCTGTACGCAATGTATGAAGATCATCTGACCTCTGATAAGCCGTTCCGGAAATCGGCGACAACAGTCGGTAATGTGCTTGGTCGGTATCACCCGCACGGCGACACCGCAGTTTATGACTCTATGGTGCGTATGGCACAGGATTTCTCCATGCGGTATCCGCTGATTGAAGGACACGGAAACTTCGGCAACGTCGACGGCGACGGCGCAGCAGCATACCGTTATACGGAAGCGCGTATGGCAAAAATTGCCAATGAAATGCTGGAAAATATCGAAAAGGACGTTGTCTCCTTTTCCCCGAACTTCGATAATAAATTAAAAGAACCCGATGTGCTGCCCGCACGGTTCCCCAACCTGCTTGTCAACGGCTCTGTCGGTATCGCTGTCGGTATGGCAACCAATATCCCGCCGCATAACCTGGGAGAGGTCATTGACGGTACCATCTATTTTATGGAACACCCGGACGCTACGGTTTCCGACCTGATGGAATATATCAAGGGTCCGGACTTCCCTACCTATGCGACCATCTACGGCACACAGGGGATTGTGGAAGCGTATACGACCGGACGCGGTCTGATTATGGTGCGCTCCAAGGCGGAAGTGGAAGAGGAAAAGCACCGCATCGTCATCACGGAAATCCCCTATGCGGTCAATAAGGCGATGTTGGTCAAAAGCATGGCAAATCTGGTCAAGGATAAACGCATTGAAGGCGTGACAGAAATCCGCGACGAGTCCGGACGTGCCGGCATGAAGATTGTCGTCGAATACAAACGCGATGCAAACGGTCAGGTGATTTTGAATCAGTTCTATAAGTATACCCAATTGCAGGACACCTTTGCCGTCAATATGATTGCGCTTGTCAACGGAGAGCCGAAATGCCTGTCTCTGCCCCAGATTCTGCACCACTATGTCAAGCATCAGGAGACGGTCATTGAACGGCGTGTCCGCTTTGACTTAGATAAGGCGTTGGCACGTGCCCATATTTTAGAAGGACAGATGATTGCAATTGAAGATATCGACGAGGTCATACAGACGATCCGTTCCAATGCTTCCATTGCAGACGCAAAGGCGGCATTGATGACCCGTTTCAGCCTGACTGACATGCAGGCGCAGGCCATTGTCGATATGACGCTTGGTAAATTGGCAGGACTGGAACGCATCAAAATTGAAGATGAATTGAAGGAAAAGGAAGCGCTGATCAAAGAATTGCAGGAGATTCTTGCAAGCGAAGGCAGAATTCATGAAATCATCAAGGAAGAAATGCTTGCCATCAAGCGCAAATATGCCGATGAACGCAGAACGGAGATTGTCGCAGCCGAAAATGAAATTGTGCTGGAAGACTTAATCGAACGCCATACCTGCGTTATCACGATGACCAATTCCGGCTATATCAAGCGGCAGCCGGCAGATGCTTATGTGTCGCAGAAACGCGGCGGAAAGGGTATCATCGGTATGACCACAAAGGAGGAGGACGCGGTTGCCGATGTGCATATCGTCCCCAGCCATGCGTTCCTTTTGATGTTTACAAACTACGGACGCGCCTATGTGCGGAAGGCATACCAGATTCCGGAAGCAGGAAGAACTGCCAAGGGGACGAGCGTTGTCAATGTTCTGGAGCTGACGCCGGGAGAACAGGTGACGGCAATTATCGACATTCCCGCATTCCGGGACAATGAATATTTGATGATGGTCACACGTATGGGTGTGATCAAGCGTGTCGCGGTCAAAGACTTTGAATTTCAGCGGCGCGGCGGCAAAATTGCACTGGATCTGGATGAAGGAGATTCCCTCGACTTTGTCCGCAGAACCTCCGGCGATAATGATATCATTCTTGCGTCTCATACCGGACAGGCAATCCGATTCCATGAGTCACAGGCGCGTATCATGACGCGCGGCGCAAGAGGTGTCAGAGGCATGACCCTGGAAGAAGGAGACTATATCACAGGCGCGGCAGTGGTACCGCTGACCTTGAATGCAGAAGAAACGCCTTCCCTGTTTGCAGACAATGCGGAAGCTGCTGACGAAATGCCGCAGAACCAGAACCGGATGATGCTTTTGACCATTGCGGAGAACGGATACGGAAAGCTGACGCCGTTTGAAGAATATCCTGTCCATAAGCGCGGCGGCAAAGGAATTATCTGCCATGCCATCACGGAAAAGACCGGTCTTCTTGCCGGCATATCGACCGTTTCCATGACGGATGACGTCATGATGATTACAGACGAGGGAACCATGATTCGTACACCTGTTTCAGATATTCGTGTCTGCGGCAGACCAAGTCAGGGCGTCATTGTCATGCGTATGACGGACGGCGCACACATCGTCAATTTTGCACCTGTCCGCGATGAGGAAGCAGCAGCCAAGGAAGCGCAGGAAAATGCGGCGTTGGTACAGGAACAGGACGATATGGATACCGAGACATTGAAAGACGAATTTTCCGATGACAGCACAGATAACCGTGCAGATGCGGATGAAATCGAACTTCTTGGATTTGATGAAGATGAGGATGCAGACAAGGAAGAGGATGGAGATATTTGATCCCCTTCCGTTTCTCCATCACACACGTTCCTTTTCGCAAGGTGTTGTCTGATGATGTTTGGTGGACTGTCGCATGCGACAGTCCGTTGGTCATAAATATGAAAAAAATGTAAACTATACAAAAGAATCCCCGATACCTATTGCAATTTTCTTTGATATCCGCTATAATAATAGCAATAGAATATTTGTTCTAAAAGCAGACTTTGATTTTATATAACGAAACGTAGGATGTCCCCGTCTCAATAGACGGCGGGAGCCACTTACGGATGTTGAATGACGGGGCGACGCCCCTTATTGAAAAGAGGAGACAATCCATGGCAACCAAATCCAAAAAGGCGGAAGTTGTATCCGCATTAGAACAGCAGGATGAAAAGAATAAGGCGCTTGAAACCGCCATCGCACAGATAAAAAAAGCAAAGGGTGCAGGCAGCATCATGCGTCTGGGTGACAATGCAAAGATGAATGTACAGGCGATTTCCTCCGGTTCGCTGACTTTGGATTTAGCGCTTGGCATCGGCGGTGTTCCGAGAGGACGTATCGTCGAAATATACGGTCCGGAATCGTCCGGTAAAACGACCGTTGCCCTGCACATCATCGCAGAAGCGCAGAAAACAGGCGGAAACGCAGCGTTTATTGATGCAGAGCATGCGCTGGATCCCAATTATGCAAAGGCGCTGGGCGTGGACACCGACAGACTGCTTGTTTCTCAGCCGGACTGCGGAGAAGATGCGCTGGAAATTGCAGACGCACTGGTGCGTTCCGGTGCGCTGGATGTATGCGTCATTGACTCTGTTGCAGCGCTGGTTCCGCAGCAGGAAATCGACGGGGACATGGGGGCAAACCATGTCGGACTTCAGGCAAGACTGATGAGCCAGGCTCTGCGCAAGCTTGCAGGCGCGATTTCTAAAACCAACTGTATCGTAATCTTTATCAACCAGCTGCGTGAAAAGGTCGGCGTCATGTACGGAAACCCGGAGGTGACAACGGGCGGTAAGGCGCTGAAGTTCTATGCATCGGTGCGTCTGGATGTGCGGAAAACCGAAAACCTGAAAAACGGCGATGAGGTTTACGGCAACCATGTCAAGGTCAAGGTCGTGAAAAACAAGGTGGCGCCGCCGTTCCGTGTGGCAGAGTTTGATATTCTTTATGGAAAGGGAATTTCCAAGTCCTCGGAGATCATTGAAATTGCAACGGCACTTGACATCATTCAGAAGAGCGGTTCATGGTTCTCCTATAACGGAGAAAGAATCGGTCAGGGCAAGGAAAACGCGCGGAAGTTTCTGGAAGAGCATCCCGATTTGATGGCAGACGTTGAAAATCGGGTCAGAGAACAGTCCAAGAATGCCACTGTCGTGGAAGACGGTGACTATGATGCAGACGATGAAGATGATACCCTGTCGCTGAACGATGAAGGAGAGGGGATCACGCTTACCGGCGGTATGGGGATGGAATCCGATGAAGACGACGATGAAACCGGACACTATTCTCTGAAAATTTCCGATATCGATGGAGAATAAGCCGCCATTGTGAGAGAAAAGCATCATGCAGGTATTATGATGGAAACACCCCCTGCAAGTAATATATGG
The DNA here is from genome assembly GCA_017942005.1 of Clostridia bacterium. Classification (GTDB taxonomy): domain Bacteria; phylum Bacillota; class Clostridia; order Oscillospirales; family CAG-272; genus RGIG3925. The sequence goes on from JAGAVJ010000003.1 coordinate 156,331, forward strand.
AAACTCGAACCTGAGGACACAGTACGCTGCCGCAGTCGGAATCCAATCCAGATTGTTGTCGTCAGCGTTGTGCCGTCGGAGATGCAGCGCGGACGGTTCGACATCGGTGTAAAGCTGTCGGCGGGAGTGAATGGTTTTGATGAGGCTGAAAGCGAAAGAAACGGCCGTGAAGAGATACGGAACTTTGTTGTGTTCCTGTATTATTTGAAGCGGGAACCGTTTCTCGGACTTCTGCCGGCGACAGGGGAATTCCTGAATACCGAAGAATATGAGGCGCTTGTATTTGCGGATGCATGTACACGTGCCACGCTTAAGGCAGCAGATTTTCTTGCCTATGGAGACAATACCGAAAAGCAGCTTTATGAAAAGCTGTGCAGAAAGGGATTTCCAAAGGAAGCATGTGCGGCGGCGGTCGGTTTTTGTGTCGAGAAGCATTATATTGATGAAGAAGATCAGCTGCGCCGCTTCATGGATATGCTCTGCACACGGAAAAAATACGGACTGCGCCGTATCAGACAGGAGATTTACCAAAAGGGATTTTCCGACCGTGCGGTCAAGGCGGTATTTTCCGATATGGCGCAGACGCTTGATTTTGACAGTGCTGTGCGTTCCCGCGTTAAAAAGCTGGGGGCAGATGCATTTTCCGCTCCTGACAAAAAAAAGCGTGCGACCGCTTCCCTGCTGCGGCTGGGATTTTCCTATTCGGAGATTCAAAGGGCGGTCAAAGCGGTGTTTGGCGCTGGAAGCGATTGGGAAGCGTCGGAGGAAGATGCATGCTTTGACGAGGATATGTTTTAAACAAAAATAATGCCAAACGGTTTTGGTCAAGCTTTTTCAACAGCTTGCGGATTTTCAAGGCGGAGCCTTGAATCGCTTCTTGAAAAGCAGCGAAAAAAGGAGACAAACACACATACATGAAAAAGAAATCAAAAATCGGATTTATTTCTCTTGGCTGTCCGAAAAATCAAGTGGACACCGAGGTCATGCTTGCCGATGTGGTCAAGGCGGGATATGAAATCACGCCGGACGACACGGAAGCGGATATTATCATCATCAATACCTGCGCTTTTATTGAGAGCGCAAAGCAGGAAGCCATTGACAACATTCTTGATGAAGCATGGCTGAAAAAGAATGCCAATTTAAAGGGAATCATCGTCACAGGCTGTCTCGCACAGCGGTACCGGGAACAGGTCTTTGAAGAACTGCCGGAAGTGGACGCTGTGCTCGGCGTTGGTTCTCTGCATCATATTGTAGAAGCCATTGAAGCGGTGGAACGCCGCCGCCGGTATTCCTCCTTTGACGAGATTGCTGACATGGAAACTGCGTCCGACCGCGTGGTGACGACGCCGGAATACCTTGCCTACTTAAAAATTGCGGAAGGCTGCGACAACCGCTGTACCTATTATGCCATTCCGGGTATTCGCGGCGCGCTGCATTCCCGCCCGATGGAAGAGCTTGTTGCAGAAGCTAAGGAAATGGAGTCGCTTGGCGCCAGAGAGCTTGTGCTCATTGCGCAGGACACCACTGTTTACGGCAAGGACCTATACGGAGAGAGCCGCCTTGTGGAATTGATCCAGGCAATCACGCGGGAAACTGCCATTCCGTGGATCCGCGTGCTGTACTGTTATCCCGATAAAATCACAGATAAACTGGTGGAGGAGTTCCGCACCAATGCGCGTCTGGTCAAATACATCGACCTTCCGGTACAGCATCTGTCTGACAAGATTCTGCACCGCATGAACCGCCGCGGCGACAGCAGTACCATTTACGACGCGGTTGCACGTCTGCGCACTGTGCCGGGGATGGTTATCCGCTCTACGTTTATCGTGGGCTTCCCTGGAGAGACGGAAGAGGATTTCCGGCTTCTCTGTGAAGGCGCAAAGAAGCTGAACTTTGACCGTGCCGGTGTGTTTGCCTATTCCCGCGAGGAGGGAACGCCCGCGTATGATTTTGAAGAACAAATTGACGAACAGACAAAGCAGGATCGCTATGATATTTTGATGCGGGAGCTTGCCGACCAAAGCCGCGCCCGTGCAGAGCGCATGATCGGTAAGACTGTAACGGTGCTTGTGGAAGGTTTTGACGCTGTGTCCGAAAATTATTTTGGCAGAACCTATGCGGATGCCTATGACATTGACGGCAAGGTGTTCTTCTCCAATGCCATCGGCAGCAGCCGCTTCACGGAAGGGCAGTTTGTGCTTGTCAAAATTACCGACTGCTATGACGATTATGATCTGGTCGGAGAAGCCGTGAACGGATGATGGGACATTTGGGGCGTTGCCCCATACCCCAATCGGGGAACTTTTCGGTGAAAAGCTTCCCCGATACCCTTCAAAAGCTTTTAAAGAGGAATTATCTCATTTCTTGCAGGCTTCTTTGTTTAACGTACATTCATTGAATAACTGTTTTTTTTGGAGAATGTTTATGAATCTACCCAATAAACTGACCATTCTTCGTGTGTTCATGGCGCCGATTGCCATGATCTTCATCATGTTTCCCATTGGAGGGGAAACCGCTGCACGCTGTATTGCGGCAGTTGTCTTTATTCTGACATCGCTGACCGATATGCTCGACGGCAAAATTGCACGGAAGTACAATTTGATTACGAATTTCGGAAAATTTATGGATCCTCTGGCAGACAAGTTTATGGTCATCGGTATGCTTGTGACCATGTGTGCGTCAGAACAGTATGCAGTGTTCCGTCCTGTCATGGTGTGGGTGACCATTCTCGTCATCCTGCGGGAGCTTGCTGTCACTTCCCTGCGCCTGCTGGTTGCATCCTCTGCGGAAAAAATTGTGGTGGCTGCAAGCTGGCTTGGCAAAGTAAAAACCGTATCGCAGATTGTCTGCATCCTTGTGATGATATTGGAGCCGATTTTGCTGCCGTTTGATTCCATGTTCATTTTTTCATGGATCACCATTGCATTCATGGGGATTATGACCGTATGGTCCGGTATTGACTATTTAAAGAGTTATCTTGCGTTTATCAATCCGAATGAATGAGACCAACGGAAACAAACCGTCAAATCGAAATAGACTGCCTTTTTGATACGCACATCTTAAAGCGATATGCTTTTTTGTGCATTGTCTGGAAGGCAGTCTTTTCTGTTTGCACGCAAAAATGAAGATATCGTACAAGAAATCAGAATGATTTTGGAGTATAATATAACGTAAGTTCGATAGAATTCTCGGGTGAAAACTTTTCCCCAAACCCTTTTCAAAAGAATTTATCTATATTTTATTGGTTTCTCTGTTTAAAAGTTTTTGCGGAGGAGTTTGAGGAGGTGCTTTTTTCAAAAAGCATCTCCTCATTAAACTCACGTTAATATAAATAATGTAGTGTGATGAGAATGGTTATGGATCATAAAAAATAGGGGGAGGATGTTATGCCAAAAGAGGTACGTACAATAGAGGAGCAGGGAGAGGGTGTTCCAATAGAAAATGACAAAAAAAGAAACAACAGGCTTCTGCAATGCTCCCATAGATGGAACAAAACAAAAAGTGCTGTTGTTTTTTTATGTTGTAATTACTTGGTGAAATTTTTCTGTACAAAGGCGTACAGCAGCGCAGGATCGTCCAAAATCCTGTCATCGGGGAGTCCGTGTTCCCGCAGAAAGTCACGTCCGCGAAAACCCCATGCGCAGCCGATGCAGGGAATGCCGGCGTTCTTTGCTGTTTCAATATCCACATCGGAGTCACCGATGTAGATGCATTCCTCCCTTGATACACCAAGTTCTTCCATCGCGTCGAACAGAGCATCGGGGGCAGGCTTCTTGCGGCGTCCCTCCTGTTCTCCAAGCGCGACGGAAATGTAGTCTGAGAAAAATTCGGCGTTCAGCGCTTTGACAGCGGCGTCAAACTTGTTGGAAATGACCGCCATCTTCCAACCCTTGTCATGCAGCGCATGCAGGGACAGAAGGATTCCTTCATAGGGTGCGGTATGTTCTCTGCTGTGTTCTGCATAATGCCCTCGAAAGACAGACAGCACCTCTTCTGTAACCTTGGGTGGTGTCCCTGCCGGTACGGCAAGTGCAATCAGCCGTGCCACACCGTTGCCGACAAACATACGCACCTCGTCAAGAGAACGCAGGGGAAACTGAAACGCTTCCAATGCATAGTTGACAGAACGGTATAAATCCTCCAGTGTGTTTAACAGTGTTCCGTCTAAATCAAATAATAAAGCTTTATATTTCATGGCAGTTTCAGGGATCAAAGGGTGTTTGCGCGATCCTCAATATTTTTGCGGAAGTTGATGATATCGTGCGTATATTCTCCCGACATATACGCAGATGTGATGACAAAGTCTGCTGTTGCACGGTTATTGGCAATCGGGATGTCGTAGACCTGCGCAATGCGGAGGAGCGCCTTGACGTCCGGGTCGTGCGGCTGTGCGGCAAGCGGGTCGGAAAAGAAGATCACAAGATCAATTTTGCCGTCGACGATGCGTGCACCGATCTGCTGGTCGCCGCCGAGCGGGCCGGAATTATAGCCGCGTACCGGCAGTCCGGTTTCCTCTGCGACCATACGGGCGGTTGTCCCCGTGCCGCACAGGAAATGGCACTCGAGAATGGACTTGTTCTTTTTGCACCAGTCTATCATATCGTGTTTTTTGGAATCGTGCGCGATCAGAGCGATATTTTTCTGACGGCCGATAACCATACTGATTTTTTCATTTTCAAACATAATCGAATTCCTTTCTGTTAAAGGGATTTTTTTCTTTATTGTGTCAGTCATCAAACGGTTTGATCAGTTATCAAACGGTGTGATGATTTGTTCTGTGCCGATGATCTTTTTTGCGTCGGTGTCTAAGGTAAATACCGCTGCATTGAGCATAATCGGCGTGTCTGCAAGTTCAAAGCGCACTGGCATTTTTGTAATAAGCTTTTCAATGATGATGTCGCTGCGTACTCCGAGAATGCTGTCACACGGACCGGTCATGCCAAGGTCTGTGATGTAGCCTGTACCAAGCGGAAGAATTTGCAGGTCAGCGGTCGGCACATGTGTATGCGTACCAAATACGATATTCACGCGCCCATCAAGATAGAATCCCATTGCGCGTTTTTCGCTTGTTGCTTCTGCATGAAAGTCAACGCAGACAAAATCGTAGCGTCCTGCCTCATGCTGTAAAATGCGGTCAACGGCAGAAAACGGATTTTCGAGTGCATCCATATAAACGGTACCGAGAACATTGATGACAAGGAAGCGGTATCCCATCACGGAAAAGACAGTATAGCCGGAGCCGGGACACGCGGCGGGATAATTTGCCGGACGCAGAATCTGTTCATTGGTACAGAGAAAATCACGGATATCGCGTTTTTGCCAGATGTGGTTTCCGGTTGTGATGACGTCGACTCCGGCAAACAGAAGTGCTTTTGCACTCTGGATATCAATACCGTTGCCGGGGGCGGCATTTTCACCGTTGGCAATGACGAAATCTGCGCGCAGCGTATTGCGCAGGGAAAAGAGGTGTTTGGATAACACATCGACGGCACACGGTCCGACAACATCGCCGATGGTAAGAATACGGAGTTTGCTCAAAATAGATGTCTCCTGTGTGGTTTGCGTGATAATGGCGGAAAAAACCAAACGGACCGCACCCTGACGCAGTAAAAGGGACAGGAAGCGGTCCGTTTCATGACTTGGATTTGATTGCCGTGCTTTTCATGCTGTAAGATGCAGATTCTTCAATGACAGCGGCACATGGACAGCAAATGATGCATTGGTCAAATGCGCCGTCTGCTTTTTGCGGTACCGTTTTCTTCTGCAAGCGTGGTTTCCCTTTTCTTTTTGGTTTTTCGTGATAGAAAATCAGGCGGAAATCAGGAAATGGGGTACGTTACTTTGCATATTCTACGGCGCGGCTTTCGCGGATGATATTGACCTTTATCTGACCCGGATATTCAAGCTCAGACTCAATTTTCTTGACAATCTCTTTTGCAACCAGTACCATACGTTCGTCGGATACATCCTCCGGCTTGACCATGATGCGGATTTCGCGTCCGGCCTGGGTAGCAAAGGATTTTTCAACGCCAGGGAAGCTGTTTGCAATTTCTTCAAGCTTTTCCAGACGTTTGATATAATTCTCAAGGTCTTCCCTTCTTGCGCCGGGACGCGCTGCGGAAAGATCGTCAGCAGCATCTACAATCATGGCGGTCAGGGTCTGCGGCTCTACGTCGCCGTGATGCGCTTCAATCGCATGGATGACCTCGCGGCTCTCCTTATACTTGCGTGCAATATCGACGCCAAGCTGTACATGGGAGCCCTCAACCTCCTGCGTCAGTGCCTTGCCGATGTCATGAAGCAGTCCGGCACGCTTTGCAATGACGGGGTCGGCGCCGAGTTCGTCTGCGATCATACCGGAAAGCATAGCGACTTCAATGGAGTGCTTTAAGACATTCTGCCCGTAGCTGGTACGGAATTTCAGCCGTCCAAGCAGACGTACAAGCTCGGAATTGATGCCGTGGATACCGACCTCAAAGACGGCGCGTTCTCCTGCCTGCTTAATGATCGCATCTACCTCACGGCGGGACTTTTCCACCATTTCCTCAATGCGTGCGGGGTGAATGCGTCCGTCGGCGATCAGCTTTTCCAGCGCCAAGCGTGCAACCTCACGGCGGATGGGATCAAAGCTGGAAAGTGTGATTGCTTCCGGCATATCGTCGATGATGAGGTCAACGCCCGTCAGTGTTTCAATGGTACGGATGTTGCGTCCCTCGCGGCCGATGATGCGTCCCTTCATTTCGTCATTGGGCAGGTTGACAACGGAAACCGTTGCCTCCGATACCAGATCGGCGGACATACGCTGGATGGCAAGCGTGATGATGTTGGCGGCCTTTGCGTCCGCTTCTTCTCTTGACTGCTGTTCGATTTCGATGACACGCTTGGCTGCCTCGAGCTTGGCTTCGTCTTCAATTTGGGAGACCAGCTCGTTTTTTGCCTCGACAACGGTAAGACCGGAAAGCTGTTCCAGCACGGTGACTTCCTGTGCCTTCATGCGTTCGATTTCTTCCGCTGCCTCGGTGTTCTCTTTCATCTTTCTGTTTAAAGCTTCTTCCTTGCGGTCTGCTGCCTCGTGCTTGCGTTCCAAGGTCTCTTCTTTTTGGGCAATTTTGCGTTCGAGTCTGGAAATTTCTGCACGACGGTCCTTTATTTCCCGTTCGGCCTCATTTTTCGTCTGGAGGATTTCCTCCTTGGCTTCAATCAGTGCTTCTTTTTTCTTCGTCTCACCGAGCTTTTTTGCTTCGTCGATAATTGACGCAGCCTTTTCCTCAGCCGAGCCAATCTCCGCTTCCCCTACCTTTTTCCGATAGAAGTAGCCGCCAAGTGCGCCCGCGACGATACAAATTACAGCAATCAAGGGGTAACACACATAATGAATCATTTGTTTGTGTATCAGACTGCCCTTAAAGACCCGACCTTTGCATGTGAAAAATTGCCGTTGGTATGACAGGAACTGTATGACAGAAACTGTCACGGACATCGACAATTGTGATACACAATCTGTGTATCAGTGGGCGTCAAGAGGAGTCTGTTTCCTCCTTGGTTGAATTATTATAACATATCTATTTTAATGTATTTTTATGAACTTGTCAAGGGGTTTTCCTTTATTTTTTTATTTTCATTGCCAAATTAAGGAAAAATGGATGCGAAAAAGTAAATAATATTATAATATTGTAAAGATCACGTTGACAAATTCCCAAAATCGGAGTAAAATATAAAATATATATCATCAGAAAATGATGTGAAAAGACGATGGAAAAAGGGAAGGAACAAGTATCAGTATGATTCGCAGCATGACCGCTTATGGGCGCGCAAAGCAGCAGACGGGCGGTAAGGATATCACCGTGGAAATCCGGTCTGTCAACAACCGTTATCTGGACTGTGCCGTAAAGATTTCCAGGATGTATGGATTTCTTGAGGAGCGCGTCAAATCCTATATCAAGGAAAAAGGGATTTCCCGCGGCAAAATCGACGTATATATCAATATTGATCTCATTGACACACAAGGCGTTTCTGTTTCGCTGGACAGCGCTTATGCACAGAGCTATCTGGAAGCGCTGTACCGTCTGCGCGATACCTTTGGATTGCGGGATGACATCTCTGTCATGCGGGTTGCAGCAAACAAAGACATTTTTGCCGTTACAAAACCGGATGAAGATACAGAAGGGGATTGGAACGATGTAAAATTTGTGCTTGACGAAGCGCTTGATGAATTTCTTTCAATGCGGGAAGCGGAGGGCGCACGGCTGCGGGATGATATTGCTGCAAAAAAAGAAGCGCTTGCAGCACGTGTGCCGGAAATCGAAGCCCTCTCACGACAGGATACCGCAGGATATGCATCTAAACTGGAAGCGCGTCTGCGGCAGGTGCTTGCAGACCGTGACCTAAAAATTGAAGAGTCGCGCATATTAACGGAATGCGCCATTTTCGCGGACAAGGTCGCAGTGGATGAGGAAACCGTGCGTCTGGACAGCCACTTCCGCGCGTTTGACGAAATGCTTGACAGTGAAGAACCGGTCGGAAGAAAGCTGGATTTCCTGATTCAGGAAATGAACCGGGAGACCAATACCATCGGTTCCAAGGCGTGTGATGTGCGCATTGCAAAGATTGTTGTGGATATGAAGAATGAGATTGAAAAGATTCGGGAGCAGGTACAGAACATCGAATAAACCGTCGCACCGTCTTTCAAATCTGTATGGGAATGGGAAATGGAAAAATAAAAAGGCATGAATAAGTTTATCAGCATTGGACACGGCAATACCGTTGCGGCATCCCGCATTGTCGCCGTCGTCACGCCGGAGTCTTCCCCGGTCAAGCGTCTGATTCAGGACGCAAAGGAGGATGGACGTGCCATTGATACGACGGCAGGACGCAAAACGCGCGCCGTGCTGATTGCAGACACCGGGCATGTGATTTTGTGTGCATTGCAGCCGGAAACCGTTACCGCCCGCTTAAACGGCAAGCCGGAGACGGAAACAGAGGCAGGAGCAGGAACAGATGCAGAAGCTTTTCCTGACGGGGACTGCACGGGCACAGACATTACAGAATCCCATGAGGGGGCAGACGCCGCCGACGACACTTGACCGTACAGAACTTGGTTTTGACAATTTCAAGAAAACATCCGAAAGAAAGGATTAAAAAAACAATATGGCAAAGGAACATGCATTCACAAAAGGAATCCCGTTTGTAATATCCGGACCCTCCGGCTGCGGCAAGGGAACCATTGTAAAGGCATTGCTTGAAAAATATCCGGAACGCTTTGCGCTGTCTGTTTCTGCAACCACACGGAAAAAGCGAGAAGGAGAAAAAGACGGCGTCCAATACTACTTCATTTCCAAAGAAGAATTTGAGCGAAGAATTGCTGTCGGCGATATTCTTGAGTACACAACCTACAGCAACGAATACTACGGTACACCGAAGACACAGGTGTACGCACATACGGAGATGGGACGCAGCGTCATCCTTGAAATTGAAGTGGAGGGCGCAATGCACGTCCGAGAGCTGCTGCCCGAAGCTTTTCTGATTTTTGTTCTTCCGCCGAACGCAGAAACGTTGGAAGCCCGTCTGCGCGGCCGCGGTACCAATACCGAAGAAGACATACAAAGACGTCTTGCCCGTGCAAAAGAGGAAATCAAGATGCTGCCCTACTATGATTACGTCATTGTCAATGAGGATGGAGGCGCTGCTGCTGCTGCCGATGAAATCGCGGAAATCCTTTCGGCAGAACAGAAAAGGGTCTGCCGACAAAAGGAAATTGCTGCGAATTTCTTTTTGGCATAGGCATAACAGTACCGCTTCCCCAAAAAATGGTATCCGCAATTGAGATATTCACAACCCTGTGTATAAAGGGGTTCTGCTATTTCATTTTATATAGAAAAAATTGTTAAAGGAGAAAGAATCCATTATGATTTATCCGTCCATTGATGAAATTACCAAAGGTCAGTACAACCGCTATACGCTTTGCATTGCGACTGCGAAATGCGCGCGCATTGTCACAGATGAATATGTGGCGCAGAGAGAAATTGCAGAAAAAATGCTTGCCGCAAAGGAAACCGACAAGAGCTTAGCCTCCATGATCAAGCGCGAAATCCGTGACGACAAAGCGGTCAAAACCGCCATTAAGCGTCTGTATAACGGCGAATATGTGATCAAAGAGGACAAGGGACCGGACAGAACGGCAAAAATTCCGCATAATGTTTACGATTCTTATTCTATGCGCCTGGCAGATGAAATTTTAACGGACGACGACAATGATCTCGATGAGGACCGTCTTGACGACGACAGAATCGATGACGGTGAAGAGTCCCATTATGAAGGCGACGACACAGAAGAAGATATCTGATCCGCGTTTTCGGCGTAGATTTTGCTGAACATATACGGTGAAATTTCGCATAGAAAAGCGAATGGGCGAATTTTATAGGCTGAAGCATGTGACAGCCTGGGAAAAGGAGAACAATGGTGAATGTGGAAACCGCAGACAGAGAACGCGGAATAACGGATGCACAGTATGCGGCAGTACGCATTTTAGACGTTCCGTACCATGTGGATAAACCCTACTCGTACTATATCCCCTTTTCCCTTTCCGGATGTGTGCTTTCCGGATGCTTTGTCTTAGTACCGTTTGGCGGCGGCGCGAACCGCCGTGTGATGGGGATTGTCACGGAAACCTTCCGCGACTTGCCGGAAGGTGTGAAGCGGGAGAAGTGCAAGCCGATAGCAGAAGTGGTTTCGGATGAGTTTGTACTGACAGAGGAGTTATTGCTTCTGTGCCGCTTTCTCATGGAAAATACGTTTTGTACGTATGGAGACGCTGCGCGGGCAGTGATTCCGACAGGCGCACTGCGCAAGCTGTATCAGAAGTATGAGACGGCAAAAGATGAGGGCGCCTATGCCTTATATCTGGAGCGTTATGGAAAGGTTGACTGTCCGGAGCGTGAACTTTATGAAGGAATCCGGCGCACAAAGGGTGTCCGACAGGATATGCTGGAAAAGCGCTTTGGAGAGGGCAGCCGTACTGTTGCCGAGAAGCTGTTGAAAAAAGGGATTCTGGTTCGGAAAACCTACCTGTCAGGAACCGAAAACAGCGTTGTGCGGGAATATGTCAAAAGCAAGATTCCAGAAGACGCGCTGTATGCGCTGATCATGAATCGGAAACCCGAAAAAACACTTTATCACTACAATAGAAAAAGTGAAAACTATCGGAATCTGCTCAAAAAAATCTATGAGCTGCACGGCAGTGAAATTTCGCGGGAAGACCTGACCGTCGATGACAGCGTCCAGTGGAAAACGGTCACAGACCTGGAAAAGGACGGAATCCTTTCTGTGCGCAGAATCAAGGACTACCGCAATCCCTATGCAGGCGCGGCAAGTCTTGCACCGCCGGATGACAATATTCTGAGTGAGGAACAGGAGCAGGCGCGGCAAACCCTGTCGCAGCTGTACCAAACGGGAGAAGCAAAGGCTGCGCTTCTGCATGGGGTAACCGGTTCCGGCAAAACGCGCGTGATCAAGGCGATGATGGATGAGGTCATCCGCGACGGCAGGCAGGTGATCATGCTTGTCCCGGAAATCTCCTTAACACCGCAGTCGGTTGCCATTTTCTGTGCTTACTATGGAGAACGCGTGGCGGTCGTGCATTCCGGCTTGTCTGCCGGAGAACGGCTGGACGTGTGGAGACGCGCAAGGAATGGGGAGGTCGATCTTGTCATCGGCACACGTTCTGCCGTATTTGTACCGTTTAAACGTCTTGGTATGATTGTGATTGACGAGGAGCAGGAGCATACCTACAAGTCCGATCTCTCCCCGAAATACCATGCGCGGGATGCGGCACGGTTCCGCTGTGCACAGAACAACGCATTGCTTTTGCTTGCATCTGCAACGCCTTCCCTGGAAAGCTACTACAAGGCGGAGCGCGGTTTTTATACGCTGGTCAAATTAAAGAACCGATACGGGGGCGCATGTCTTCCAGAAGTGATTATGGCAGACATGCACGATAGCCAAACGCAGGATGGTACACCGCTCAGCGACACACTGGCATGTGCCATCAAAGAAACAATGGAAAAGGGAGAACAGGCAATTCTGTTCATCAACCGGCGCGGATATCACAGATACATTGCATGTCTGTCGTGCAGACAGCCGATACTGTGTCCGCACTGCTCTGTTCCAATGACACTGCACCAGAGAAAAGGGGTACAGGAGGACGGAGCCGGTGTCCCCTTGAAAACCTATGAGGACGGAACGCTGACAGGCGTTTTGACCTGTCACTACTGCGGAGAGAAGATGGTACCTCCAAAGGTTTGTCCGGGATGCAAAAGTGAACACCTGCATGCGTTCGGTTACGGTACAGAGCGCGCAGAAGAAGATGTTGCAGCGCGGTTTCCCCAGATACGCACCGTCCGAATGGACTTTGATACGACGCAGAGCAAATTTGCGCATGAGGAGATTCTGAATACCTTCCGGGAACACAAAGCGGATATTCTGCTTGGAACGCAGATGGTAGCAAAGGGACATGATTTCCCCAATGTGACGCTGGTCGGTGTGCTGTCGGCAGACGCGCTGCTGTTCGGAGAAGATTACCGCGCAACGGAAAAAGCGTTTTCGCTGATTACGCAGGTCATCGGCCGGGCAGGACGCGGCGCATTGGCGGGACGTGCGATTATTCAGACCTATGATCCCGATCATGAGGTACTCCGTCTGGCGGCGGCACAGGATTATGAATCCTTTTACCGCGGCGCAATCCGGATGCGCGAGGCGATGACATTTCCGCCGTTCTGCGAAATGGTGCTGTTCACGTTTTCCTCTCCGGAGGAACAGGAAACCATACAGGCGGCACAGCGTTTTTTTAGCACACTGACAGAATTGACTGCCCCGACGGGAGAATATTACAATGTTCCCATCATCCTTTTCGGTCCGTTCGAGGCGCAGATTTATAAGCTCAATGAGCGGTACCGCATGCGCATTATTGCAAAGTGCCGATTAAACAAACGCACCCGTGCGCTGATACAAAAGGTCATGGCAGAATCGTCCGCACGGAACCAGAAGCGCGTTGTACTGAGCGTGGATGTCAACCCGAACAATTTATAGCACAATCCTTGACAATACAAGGGCATTTGAATGAATATCGGAAGAAAGGAATTTCCGTATATTCAGCGTAACTGAATATACGGAGTTATGGGCATAATCATGGCAAAACTGCATATAGTAACGGAAGGCGATCGGGTACTGCGGCTGAAGAGCCGTCCGGTCACAGAGGTCAATGACCGAATCAAAACGCTTTTGGACGATATGACCGAAACCATGCGTGAGGCGGACGGCTGCGGACTGGCAGCGCCGCAGGTCGGTGTTCTGCGCCGGGTTGTCGTTGTAGAAACAGAACCGGGTGTGGTATACGAGCTGATCAACCCCGTCATTGTCGAAAAAAGCGGAGATCAGCATGAGGTAGAGGGCTGTCTTTCCGTTCCGAACAAGAGCGGATATACCCACCGCCCGGCCTATGTCAAGGTAGAAGCGCTCGACAGAAACGGCAATCCCGTGACCTATGAAGGCAGAGACCTGCTTGCGCGCGCGTTCTGCCATGAAATTGATCATCTGGACGGAATTCTGTATATCGATCACGCGGAAATGATTGATAATTAAAAGAAAATGAAAGAAACGTCAAACGTCGAATGAAAGAAGGGGTCGGATGAAAATACTGTTTATGGGAACGCCGGAATTTGCCAGAGAGCAGCTCTCGGCGCTCTGGGAGAACCGGGAAACCTACGGCTGGGAGATCGTCGGCGCCGTATCACAGCCGGACAAACCCAAGGGACGCGGCTACAAGATGATTCCAACACCCGTCAAGACCTATGCCCAAAGCGTCGGCATTGCGGTCTATCAGCCGGAACGTGTGAAGGACGAGGCATTTTTGGCATTGCTCGCCGAACTTGACCCCGCACTGATTGTGGTCGCTGCATACGGAAAAATGCTCCCGGAAGCGGTACTTGCTTATCCAAAGTACGGATGCATCAATGTGCATGGCTCGCTTCTGCCCGCATATCGCGGCGCAGCGCCGATTCAAAGAGCGATGATGGACGGCATGCGTGTGACGGGAAATACCATCCAATATATGGCAAAAGGAATGGACACCGGCGACATTATCAGTTGTGATCGCGTGGAAATCGGGGAGAACGAGGACTTTGGTTCGCTTTATGACCGTATGGGAAAATCCGGCGCCAAACTTCTTCTGAAAACCATTCCTGCCATCGAAAATGGTACGGCATGCCGTACCGCACAGGACGATGCGTGTGCGACCATCGCGCCGAAAATTGAGAAAGCGGAATGTGCGCTTGATTTCTCCCTTCCGGCAGAAGCACTGCACAACCGTATCCGTGCGCTTTCCCCTGCCCCGCTTGCCTATACGACCCTGTACCATCAAGGGACACCGATGCGCATCAAGATTGCAGCCTCTGTCATGGGGGACACCGCAGACACGGATGCGAGTGCCGTATGCGGAACGGTGCTTTCTCTGGACGCAAAAAAGAACGAAATCCGTGTGCAGTGCGGAAATGGAAGCACACTGTGTATGACCGCCGTTGTTCCGGAAGGTAAGGGCAGAATGCATGCCGGTGACTTTATCCGCGGCAGAAAAATTGCTCCGGGAGATTGGTTCGGCGATTGAAAACGATAGTAGGATAAAAGGAGGTATATCTTTTGGATTATAGCTTTTATCTGGTGATTTTTCTCCCTGTTCTGGTATTTTCCATCTGGGCGCAGTTCCGGGTGCAAAGTACCTTTCAGAAATATAATAAGATTACAAATACAAGAGGACTCACGGGCTATGATGCGGCGCGTCTGATTCTCGACCGCAACGGACTGTATGGGGTACAGATAGAACACATTTCCGGCAGTTTGACCGACCACTATGACCCGAAAACCAATGTCATCCGTCTCTCGGACAGTGTATATAGTACAAACAGCATTGCGTCAGTCGGAGTTGCGGCGCATGAAGCGGGTCACGCGGTGCAGTATGCGGAAGGATATGGTCCGATTAAGCTGCGCGCTTCCATTGTCGGCGTGACACAGTTTGCATCGCAGTGGTCTATTTATATTCTGCTGCTCGGACTTTTGATTTCAAACGGTCTTGTTGCCAGTATCGGCTTCTGGCTGTATGCTGTAATTGCATTTTTTCAGCTTGTGACGCTGCCGGTGGAGTTCAATGCGTCAAACCGTGCGATGCATGCGCTGGAGGAAAGCGGTTCCCTTGCAGGCAATGAGATTTCCGGCGCAAGAAGCGTCCTTTCCGCAGCAGCCATGACGTATGTTGCAGCGCTGCTTTCCGCACTGGTGCAGCTGTTGCGTCTGTGGATCATTATTTCCGGAAATAACAGCCGCAGAAGACGAAATTGAACGTGGGGCGCTGCCCCATACCCCGTTTAGGGGACTTTTCGAGAAAAGTCCCCTAAAAACCCGCAAAAGCTTTTTTCTGTGTGTTCCTTTTTTGCTTTTTTTCATCATTCAACACAAAGCAAAAGAAGAATTTCCTCTCAAAAAAGTTTTTTGAAAGGGGTGCGGGGAAAAGCTTTTTTTCAAAAAAAGTTTTCCCTGTGTGTCTCTCCATCAAGCTTTCTATCACAAAACAAAAGAAGTACCGCTGAAATATAACAAAGAAAAAAATCCCCCCACCAAAAAGTTTTTTGAAAGGGGCGCGGGGAAAAGCTTTTTTTCAAAAAAGTTTTCCCTGTGCGTCTTTCCATCAAGCTTCCTATCACAAAACAAAAGAAGTACCGCTGAAATATAACAAAGAAAAAAATTCCCCCCACCAAAAAGTTTTTTGAAAGGGGTACGGGGAAAAGCTTTTTTTCCAAAAAAGTTTTCCCCGATAACCTTCCCCGGAAAGAAATTACATGACAGTAAGAGAAGCGGCGTTTGTATCGCTGCAAAAATACGAAAACAATAAAAAGTTTGCCAATATAGAGGCAGATACCGCCATTCGCCGCAACGGACTGGAGGGCGCGGACCGCGCCTTGTATACCGCGATTTTCTACGGTACGGTAGAGCGGAAAATCACGCTGGATTATCTGATTGACCGCCTGTCCGACCGACGCGGAGAAATCGACGCAAATGTCCGTATCATTCTGCGGATGTCGCTGTATCAGATGAAATACCTTGACCGCGTTCCCGATTATGCGGTGATTGACGAAGCCTGTGAGCTTTGCCGCCGTTTTGCTGCCAAAAACGCTGTTGCTTTTGTCAATGCGGTGCTGCGTGCATATCGCCGCGAGGAGGGGACGATCCACTTCCCAGATGGGAAGCGTGACCCCGTCGGATATCTCTCCGTCACCTATTCTTATCCTGCGTGGCTGTGCAGAAAGTGGCTTGAATGCTTTGGAATGTCGAAAACAGAGCGCATTTTCCGTGCGTTTGAAGAGAATCCGCCCATCACACTGCGCGTCAATACGCTGAAAACAACGCAGGAGAAGCTGTTGGAGGCACTTCACGCACAGACGATAGGAAGTGCAGAAACCGCATATGTAAAAAACGGCGTCCGCCTTTCCTGCCATTGCCCGCTTGAAAAAATTCCGGGATTTGCAGAGGGGGAGTGGTTTGTGCAGGATGAAGCGTCGCAGATTGCGGTGTCCGTCCTTGACCCGCACCCCGGCGAAACCGTGATAGACGCCTGCGCATGCCCCGGCGGAAAAAGTTTTTCCACAGCCATGTGGATGCAGAATCAGGGACACATTCTTGCCTTTGACCTGCATAGAAACAAATTGAAATTGGTGACAGAGGGAGCAGAGCGGCTCGGCATCTCCATTTTGAGCGCGGAGGAGCAGAACAGCGCTTCTCCCCGTGCGGAGCTTGCAGCTTCTGCGGACCGTGTGCTGTGCGATGTTCCGTGTTCCGGGCTGGGCGTGCTTTCCAAAAAACCGGATATCCGTCATAAGCAGGAGGAAGAATTGGAGCGGCTTCCTGATATCCAGTATGCAATTCTTGAAAATTGTGCAGACTATGTACGCCCGGGCGGTGTGCTGGTCTATTCCACCTGTACCCTGAATCCCGCAGAAAATGAAGACAACATCAGACGTTTCCTTGCATCTCACAGGGAATTTCGCCCTTTTCCCTTCACCGTTGGCACAAGAGCGGTTTCAGATGGAATGCTGACCATCTTCCCGGATGAATTTCCCGGATGCGACGGATTTTTTGTATCGAAGCTGATACGCACAGAAACTTAAATTATCCTCAAATACATTTCATGTTGCGTGTTTTTCCTATAAAAAACGAAATTCAAATAACAGCCGAAAGGATATCATGATGCGATGAAAACAGACCTCTTGTCGATGGAAATGGGGGAACTGGAAGACTTTTGCAGGGGACTTGGAGAGCCGAAGTTCCGCGCGGGACAGATTTTCCGCTGGATGCATTTGGGGACAGCTTTTGCAGAGATGTCCGATTTATCCCGTCCTTTGCGTGAAACACTTTCGGAAAAAGCCGTTCTTCTTTATCCGGAGATTGCGGAAAAATATGTGTCCCAAAAGGACGGTACCGTAAAATATTTATGGCGGCTGCATGACGGGCAGAATGTGGAGAGTGTGTTTATGCGCTATCACCACGGCAATACCATTTGTATTTCCACACAGGCAGGGTGCAGAATGGGATGTGCGTTTTGCGCTTCCACACTGGGCGGCAAGGTGCGCGATCTTCTGCCTGCCGAAATGCTTGGACAGGTCATTATGGCACAGCGCGATATGGGAGAGCGCATTTCAGGCGTCGTTTTGATGGGAATTGGAGAACCGCTTGACAACTATGACAATGTCATCCGGTTTCTGCATCTGGTCAATCATCCGAAGGGCTTGAATATCGGCTATCGCCACATTTCCCTCTCCACATGCGGTCTTGTAGACGGCATTGACCGTCTGGCAGAGGAGAATCTGCCAATTACGCTTTCCATCTCGCTTCACGCACCTACCGATGCGCTGCGGTCACAGATTATGCCCATCAATCAAAAATGGAACATCGCGCAGCTGCTCGGCGCTGCGGTGCGGTATTTTGAGAAGACTGGACGCCGCATTTCCTTTGAATATACACTGATTGCAGGCAAAAACGATACAAAAGAAGGTGCAGCTGCACTTGTATCTGCCATGAAAACGTACGTAGGGCGAAAAATGCCCATTCATATCAATTTAATTCCTGTCAATCCGATCGCAGAACGTGACTTTCATTCCTCGAATACGGAAAATATCCGCAGATTTGCGGAGTATCTGGAAAAGAACGGCATGACAGCTACCACGCGCCGTACCCTCGGTCCGGATATCAACGCGTCCTGCGGACAGCTGCGGAATCGGGAAAACCAGAAATCGATCAATCAAGGAGCGTGAATTCAGCTATGATTCTCAATGGCAAAACCGACGTTGGTCTTCGCCGCAAGAACAATCAGGACAGCTTTATCATCCGTCTCTGGGACGATATCGGCTGTGCACTTGGTGTTGTCTGCGACGGTATGGGCGGTGCCATGGGCGGCAACATTGCAAGTGCGCTTGCGTGTGAAACCTTTGTCCGCACGGTGGAACGCTTTATGGAAACAGAACCGGTAAAACGCGGCTATGCAACGGAGGGAGACTATTCCACGATGCTTGCCCACGCGGTTGCGGACGCAAACGGAGCGGTGTATAAAAGCACCGAAAAGGATAAAACGCTGAAGGGCATGGGTACCACCCTTGTGGCAGCGCTTGTGACAGGAAACGTTTTGTATGCCGTCAATGTCGGAGATTCAAGACTGTACTTATACAACCGTCGGCGCATGACGCAGATCACACGTGACCACTCCCTGGTACAGTATCTTCTTGACAGCGGCAAGCTGACGGCAGAAGAAGCAAAGGACTACCCGAACCGCAACGTTATTACGCGCGCGGTCGGCATTGAACGCGGCATTGAAGCAGACATTTTTTCCATCGACTTATCCGAGCTTGATACAGACGCGTGTGCTATGCTTTGCTCAGACGGTCTGTCAAGCTATGTAGAGGGAGACGTCATCTGCAGCGTCCTGAGGGAAGCGGTGGAACGTCCGGAATATGACGGCGGCGCTGCGGCACAGACGCTTGTAGATATGGCAAATCACGCCGGCGGCATTGACAATGTGACGGTGCTGCTGATTCGTTTTTTGGAGCATGTTCCGCATACAGAGGGGGTTCACGGTGCGAAGACTTTGATACAGAACAGAGGAGGCGCTTTGATAGACGGGGAAACGTCTCTAACAGACAGCACTGGCTTTTTAAAGACTGCAAAATCCGCATCTGCGGAAAAACAGACAGAAAACAAAAAAACATCATGTCGGAAAAGGATACGCTGCATGGAACAGTTTGATAAATATGTAGGTCAGGTCTTTGATCGGCGATACAAGATCAATAAGATCATCGGCATCGGCGGGATGGCGGTTGTTTTTGAAGCGCATGATATGCTGATGAACCGCACGGTTGCCGTCAAGATGCTCAAAGAGGAAATCAACAACGACGCACAGGCAGTCAAACGCTTTATCAATGAGTCCCGCGCCGTTGCGATGCTCAATCATCCCAATATCGTCAATATCTATGATGTGTCTGTGAAAGACGACATCAAGTATATTGTTATGGAATATATCCATGGCATTACCCTGAAAAACTATATGAACCGCAAGGGTGTGATCGGCTGGAAGGAAGCTTTGTCCTATATGGAGCAGATTTTAAAGGGACTGGAGCATGCCCATGCAAAAGGCATTATTCACAGGGATATCAAGCCGCAGAACATCATGCTTTTGAAAAACGGCGTGATCAAGGTGGCAGATTTCGGCATTGCCAAGCTGCCGAACACGGAAACGGTCACGATGACCGACAAGGCCATTGGTACCGTTTACTATATCAGTCCGGAGCAGGCGTCCGGCAAGCCGATTGATCCGCGCTCGGACCTCTATTCGCTTGGCGCCATGCTGTATGAAATGGTGACGGGACAGCTGCCCTTCAATGCGGAATCTTCTGTGTCCGTCGCACTGATGCAGGTCAGTGAAGACCCCATACCGCCAAGAGAATTGAATCCTTCTCTGCCGCGCGGATTGGAACAGATCATCCTCTGCGCCATGGAAAAGGAGCCGGATTACCGCTATCAAAGCGCCGCGGAAATGCTGCACTGCGTGATGCAGCTGCGTGCAAGACCGGATGCCCAGTTTGCGTCAAAGCATCCCTTAGACGACGTTTACGACGAAAACGGTGAGAAAAAGCGGAACCGGGTCAGCCCGGGCGGAAAAAGCGGTACGGGGGAAAGCGGAAGACGCAGAAGGCGCGGCAGCCGCTCCATGTTCCCTGTGATTTTAGGTGTTTTTCTATCTTTTATGATTGTGATGGGTGCGGCGATTTTCTATGTTTTGTCCACAATGATTAAACAGGCGGAGGATGAAGACTACGAAACCATTATGGTGGAAAATTTTGTCGGGTTGACCTACTCCGACACGATGACAGACCAGATGGAAAACCGTGTTTACTACGACATTACGGTCGATCCCGTATATGATGCGGATACGCCGGAAAATACGGTCATTGCACAGGAGCCTACGGAAGGAACGGCACGCAAGGTCAGTCAGAAGCACGACCAGAAGTGTGCTGTTGTACTGACGGTATCACGAGGTGCGGAGACGTTCAAGCTGCCCGACCTGACAAGCCAGGAATATCGGACAGCACAGCTGACGCTGGACCGGATGGGGCTGAAATACAAAATCGTAGAAGAATTCCACGACACGGCTCTGATGGGGCATGTATATAAAATGGAGCCCATGCCAGGAGAGACGGTGGTCAGCGGCGATACCGTAACGCTGTACGTCTCAAAAGGACAGAAGATTGAATATGTGACGGTTCCAAACTTTATGGGACTAACCAAGGATGAAGCAATGAAGCTTCTGATTGAGAACGACCTTGCCCTTGGAAAGGTGAAGTTTGTAGTGTCCGATCAGCCCATCGGAACGATTTTAACCCAGTCAAAGCCGGAGTTTGAAAGCGTGCCGAAATCGGCAACCAAAATTGACTTTATCGTATCCGGCGGACCGAACTATGATCCGGAAGCGGAAAACAAGCCGAAGGGCGATGAGACGGAACCCGTCAAGGAAACAGAATGACACGAAAGGGTTTGATTCTGCACGGTGTGGGCGGGTTGTACCGTGTGCGTCTTGACGATGGGACGGTCATCCAGTGCAAGGCGAGAGGGGCGTTCCGGCATGAAGGGACGACGCCTCTGGTCGGAGACGCGGTCTGCGTGGCACAGGACGGCGCAGATGCTTTGGGGGACGACGCGGGCGCATGGATTACGGAGATTCTGCCGCGCAGAAACGTCTTGATCCGTCCGGCTGTAGCGAATCTGGATGTGATGTTTGTTGTCTGTGCGGCAAGAGAGCCGGAGCCGTCGCTGCGGTTTCTCGATCAGATGCTGTGCATTTTGGAGTCTCAGGACATTCTGCCGATACTGGTTGTAACGAAAGCGGATCTGGATATGCAGCGTGCCGCACAGCTGCGTGTCAAGTATGAAAAATGCGGATTTACGGTGTTTGTCACGTCCCAGAATACTTTGACACAGGACGATGCCATTTCCGCATACATTGCAGAGCGTGCAGGCGCATGCCATGATTTCAAGGCTGCGTTCTGCGGTGCATCGGGCGTTGGAAAGTCGAGCTTAATGAACCGGCTGTTCCCGTCTCTGACCCTTGAAACCGGGGATTTAAGTGAAAAAATCGCCAGGGGAAAGCACACCACGCGTGCGGTGTCGCTGTTCCCGATTGTGGAAATTCAAGGTCCAGAGCAGGAGCGGCTGCACGGCGCCGTCGGCTATATCGCCGATACGCCCGGCTTTTCGCTTTTGGATTTTGCACGGTTTGATTTCTTTTCCCTTGCGGAGCTTGCGTATACGTTTCGTGAGTTCCGCCCGTACATCGGACACTGCCGGTATTCCGGCTGTACCCATACCAAGGAAGAAGGCTGCGCCATTTTGGCAGCGGTTAGCGAAAAACGCATTCCCAAATCCAGACATACCAGTTATCTTTGTCTTTACGATGCGTTAAAGGAAAAGGAACGGAATGCATATCATATACAGAAAAAGTAATATGCATACGAATTCGTATACTTTTCAAGCAAACCGATTCGCTTTTTTATAGGAGAAATGAGCATGACGACATTCATTCCTGCATTAAAAAAGAAAAAACGATGTAAGATTGTTGTATGTGTTGGAATATTGCTTTTCGTCACTTTTTTCATATTGTATTCTATTCCCGAGCAAATTGAGATTCAGGGGATTGCAGTATCTGAATATGATCCGGATGATACCGTCAACGTATCTGTATCTGTAAAAAGATGGAAAAGTCTTTTTAGACCAACACAAATCATAGGAACGATTGTAGTTGGCGATACCGATTACATCAGCATGTCGTCGCTTGGAAAAGGATATGACATTTATACGTCCAACAGTATACTGAATAATATACAGCTAAAATTGCAAAATTTCCGATATGATCTGTTTGTCAGAGCGGACGTTGTGGGGAAACAAATGCAGCTATATCAAGATACCGTTGAAATTTTAGAATTATCCGAGCAAAGTATTTCCTTTTCCCGATTTATAAGTTCGTCGGGAAACAGCGTGGTTACCTATCATCTGAACGATATAAACGGCTGATCATCGCTGTTTTTCTCAATACAGTTTATCGTACAGATAGAATCGGTTTTGAAAGATTGGATGCATGGATTACATATGGTTGAAAATTTTAAAATTATCTATTGACTTTTTTCTGATTCTATAGTATAATAAAACTGTATTTACAGAATTCTGCGGAATGCTGTAATCAAAGGCTGTGACGAAGAGGACAACCGAGAATACGCACAAGAATTGGAATCTCGAATTTTTTAAAAAAGGGTTCCCATTCCAGAGAGACGGCGGATGGTGCAAGCCGGGCGGTGCGAGGGCGGATTGTTTATGGCTTCTGAGCCGGAGTGCTAAGCCGAGGACGGTATATGATTGTCGGAGTCGGGTCAGGCTTTCCCGTATGGCTGCGTTAAAGCACAGGACTTGAAAGAGTCCGAAACAATGAGCGGAGGTTTTTGAGGCAGTGCGTTGCAAATATGGTTTTCCAGTGCACACCGCCTGAAAAAACTTCAATTTGAGTGGTACCGCGGGTAAAAATGTGTAACCGAACGTGACACAGTACGTTTTCCCGTCTCAAAGAAATGGCGCATGTTCCAGCAAATACAGGAACGACAGCGTGTTTTTTTGGGACGGTTCTTTTTATTGTCCCAAAAAAATGACTGGAAACAGCATAACCGAAAAAAGTTTTTGCGAGAGGGGTTCGGGGAGAAGCTTTTTTCAAAAAGCATCTCCCCGTCCGCAGCCCCCAGAAAGGAAAAAACATGAAAAACAACTATCAGATTGAAACAAAATGTGTACAGGGCGGCTACACGCCCGGTAATGGAGAACCGAGACAGATTCCGATCATCCAGTCCACCACGTTCAAATATGAAAGCAGCGCCGAAATGGGCAAGCTGTTTGATCTGGAGGCTTCCGGATACTTCTATTCCCGCCTGCAAAACCCGACCTGCGACACTGTCGCTGCAAAAATCTGCGAAATGGAAGGCGGAAGCGCTGCCATGCTGACCTCCTCCGGTCAGGCGGCAACCTTCTTTTCCGTATTCAATATTGCAGGCGCCGGCGACCACATCATTTCCTCCTCTACCATTTACGGCGGAACGTTCAACCTGTTTGCCGTGACCATGAAGCGCATGGGCATTGACTTTACCTTTATCGACCCGGACTGCACCGAGGAGGAGCTGAACGCAGCGTTCCGTCCGAATACCAAGGCGGTCTTCGGCGAGACGATCTCCAACCCAGCACTGGTCGTTCTGGATATTGAAAAGTTTGCAAATGCTGCACACGCACACGGCGTTCCGCTGATCATCGACAATACCTTTGCAACCCCTGTCAACTGCCGGCCGTTTGAATTTGGCGCTGATATTGTTACCCATTCCACCACAAAGTATATGGACGGTCACGGCGCTGCCGTCGGCGGATGCATCGTAGATTCCGGCAAGTTTGACTGGAACGCCCACGCAGACAAGTTCCCCGGACTGACCACGCCTGATGAAAGCTATCACGGTATCACATATACCGAACGTTTCGGTCTGGGCGGCGCGTACATTACCAAGGCAACCGCACAGCTGATGCGTGACCTCGGCTCCATTCAGTCCCCGCAGAGTGCATTCTTATTGAATATGGGGCTGGAGTCTCTGCATGTCCGCATGCAGCGTCACTGTGAAAATGCAGCGGCAGTCGCACGCTTCCTTGAAGGACATGAAAAAATTGCGCAGGTCAACCATGCTTCCCTGCCCTCCTGCAAATACTATGCGCTTGCAAAGAAGTACATGCCGAAGGGAACCTGCGGCGTCATCAGCTTCTGCATCAAGGGCGGACGGGATGCAGCGGAGGCGTTTATGGGACACTTAAAGCTTGCCGCCATTGAAACGCATGTTGCAGATGCACGTACCTGCTGTCTGCATCCGGCAAGCTCCACACACCGTCAGATGAACGACGCAGAGCTGCTTGCAGCCGGTGTATCGCCGGATTTGGTACGCCTTTCCTGCGGTCTGGAATCTGCCGATGACCTGATTGCCGATATTGCACAGGCGCTCGATCAAATTTGAGATTTGAGAAAGGAAATTCCTTTTTATGCCGATTAAAATACCAAACGGACTGCCTGCGGTGCGCACCCTTGCACAGGAAAAAATCTTTGTGATGACGGAAAACCGTGCTGTGACGCAGGATATCCGACCCCTTCGGATTCTGCTGCTCAATCTGATGCCGACCAAAATTGTCACGGAAACGCAGTTCTCTCGTCTGTTGGGCAACTCCCCTTTGCAGGTAGAGCTGACGCTTTTGCAGACTGCCACGCACAAATCCAAGAATACATCGGCCGAGCATCTTCTGATGTTTTACAAGACCTTCGACGAAATTCGGGGGGAGAAGTTCGACGGTATGATTATCACAGGCGCACCGGTGGAACAGATGCCATTTGAAGAGGTCGAATACTGGGACGAGCTGTGTGAAATCATGGATTGGAGCAAAACCAATGTCCACAGCACGCTGCATATCTGCTGGGGGGCGCAGGCAGGACTGTACCATCATTACGGAATCCAGAAGCAAATGCTGGATGCAAAGCTGTTCGGCGTCTTTCCGCATGTGGTGGAAACACAGGAAAACACCCTGATGCGCGGCTTCGACGATGTCTTTTATGCGCCGCACAGCCGCCATACTACCGTTCTCCGTGAGGACATTGAAGCGGTGGACGCACTTACGGTCGTTGCTTCTTCGCCAAAGGCGGGTGTGTATGCCGTGGAAAGCGCAAAGCACCGCCAGATTTTCATCACGGGTCATGCGGAATATGACGCGGATACCCTGGAGAAGGAATATCTGCGCGACAAAAACGCGGGTCTGCCTATTGCAGTGCCGGAAAACTATTATCCGGGTGACGATGACACCAAACCCCCGCGCGTTACGTGGCGTGCCCATGCAAATCTTTTGTTTTCCAACTGGCTGAACTATTATGTGTATCAGACAACGCCATATCAGATCGAATCGATTTAAGACGGAAGAGAGGTCCCTCGTTTCTTTCCGTTTGAAAAAATTTTTCATTTGAAATATTTTTCGTTTGGAATCGGAAGCGAAACGCAAAAAGCGCTTGTCTTTCAAGCGTTGGACAGATCAAAAATATGCGGAAGCTTATGAAAATGAAATCGTTTACATAAGCTTCCGCGTTTTTTCATCCGCTTTGAAATAATTTTCAAAAGAAAGTATGAATATTTTGTAAAACCCCTTCCCTTTTGTATTTTGATATGGTAGAATATAGGAAACATCGCTTTCTCACAAAAACAGCCGAATAAAAAACGGATGAAAAAGAAAGCGAAAAAATTAAAAAAACAGAAAGGAACTGTTTCGCACGGTAAAAAGTCTGAGAATATTATTATTCAGACCGTGTTTTGTGGCTTAACCGCCCTGCGGGCGCACCACAATTCCCAAAAAGAATGTTCTTAAAATATAGAACACGGGCGAAACCGTATGGAAACAAGGATGAATACAGAACTTTTACAGGAAATTTCTGAAAAAATTACAGCGCGGCAAGGCAAAGGATGTCTCTGCACTTGTCACAAAGGCACTGGAAGAAGGCATTGCACCGGACGTGATTTTGAATGACGCACTGGTTGCCGGTATG
This sequence comes from Clostridia bacterium, assembly GCA_017942005.1. GTDB lineage: Bacteria > Bacillota > Clostridia > Oscillospirales > CAG-272 > RGIG3925. The sequence continues at coordinate 182,564 of JAGAVJ010000003.1, forward strand.
AACATCATCGGCGACAAGTTCCGCGATAATACCATTTTCGTGCCGGAAGTGCTGGTCTCCGCAAGAGCCATGAACGCAGGCTTGAAAATTCTGAATCCCGTACTTGCCGACGCAGGCGTTGAACCGATTGGAACGGCTGTTATCTGCACAGTAAAAGGGGACATGCACGATATCGGAAAAAATCTGGTCAAGATGATGATTGAAGGACAGGGCATCCGTTGCATCGATCTTGGTGTCGATGTTGACCCGGAAGTCATTGTTGCTGCCGTCAAAGAAAACCATGCGCAGCTTGTCTGCCTCTCTGCCCTGCTCACCACAACCATGATGGGTCAGAAGGATGTCATCGATGCACTTGTGGCTGCCGGTATCCGTGACGACGTCAAGGTGATGGTCGGCGGCGCGCCGATAACCCAACAGTTTGCAGATGAAATCGGCGCAGACTGCTACACCCTCGACGCAGCTTCCGCTGCAAAGGCGGCAAAGCGTTTGATTCTGGAAGGCAAAACGGCATAAAATATGCCAAAACGGCATAACATGCCAAACGGTAACGCTCTTGGGGAATTTTTGAAAAAATTCCCCGCCGCTTGGGCATCCCCCAAAAACTTTTATTGTATTAATAATATAGGTTAAATAATCCCATATAAAAGTTTTTTGAAAGGGGTTTGGGGAAAAACTTTTTTTCAAAAAAGTTTTCCCCATAAAAAAGAAAGGTAAGAATTATCTATGCAATTCAATATGAAAGAATGGGTACAATCCCTTCCCAAAAGCGGCAAGCCGATGCCGCTGCTCTCATTCCCGTCTGCACAACTGCTCGGTGCGACGGTATATCAGTTTACACACAGTGCAGAATTACAGGCAGAAGGCATTGTCCGTGTTGCAGAGCGTACAAACGCGGCAGCGGCCGTCTGCATGATGGATCTTTCCGTCGAAGCGGAAGCTTTTGGCTGCACCGTCAAGGCAGAGGAAAACGAGGTGCCGACGATAACGGGCATCCTGATTTCCGATGAGGACGAAGCGAATGCGCTTGCCGTGCCGGAAATCGGAGAAGGCTGCGGCAGAACCGGACTGTATCTCGACGCTGCCCGCATGGCAAAAAGCCGCATTGCGGATCGCCCCACACTTGCCGGCATCATCGGACCGTTTTCCCTTGCCGGCAGACTGATGGACGTTTCCGAAGCGCTGGTCAACTGTATCGCGGACGAGGACTTTGTCCATGTGGCGCTGAAGAAAACAACCGCATTTTTAAAGGAATACGCAAAAGCCTATAAGGCGGCAGGTGTGGACGGGATTGTCATGGCAGAGCCGCTTGCAGGACTTCTGTCTCCTGCGCTGGAGGCAGAATTCTCCGCTCCCTATGTCAAGGAGATCATTGACGCGGTGCAGGACGATCATTTTGCTGTGATCTACCACAACTGCGGACCAAACACGCCGCTGATGACAGAGTCCCTGTATCAGAACGGCGCTGCGGCATATCATTTCGGCGACGCGGTAAGCCTAAAGGAGATTCTTGAAAAAATGCCTGGCGACAGACCGGTCTGCGGCAATATTTCCCCGTCAAACGACTTTTTGAACGGTACGCCGGAGAAAATGACGGAAGACGTAAATGCCCTTTGCAGCGAATGCAAAGCACACCCGAATTTTGTGCTGTCGTCCGGATGCGACATTCCGCCGGCATCTCCATGGGAGAACATCGACGCATTTTTTGCAGCAGCAGAAACGTGTCTTGAAAAATAAAACAAGAAAGGAAATCATCGCACTGCTTTGTGTTTACAGAACGTGCGATAACGATGGTCGTACTGATGAATGCATCTGAACGCTTTAAACGATATTTAAGCGGTGAATCGGTGGACAGAATGCCGGTCATCGAATGGGCGCCGTGGTGGCATCTGACCGTGGAGCGCTGGAAGGGAGATGGACTTCCGGCAGAACACGCGGGATATGAGGAATTACAGGCATATTTTGGACTGGATCGCTGCCTGCAGACCGGTGTAAGCTGCAAAACCGGCGCAACGCCTCCCCCTCCTGGAAACGGACTGGGTATCATGGAAGACGAACATGACTATGAAACCATTGTCCGTCCAACACTCTTTCCAAAGCCGGAGGAGATGTTCTCCGAGGCATACTTTGATACACTTTCGGCAACACGAGAACGCGGTGATACCATCCGTTTCTTCACCGTGGAAGGATTTTTCTGGTACCCGCGCACCCTGTTCGGCATTGAAAATCATCTCTACAGCTTTTATGACTATCCAGAGCTTTACAAGCGTATGTGCGAGGAATACGCCGACTGGCTTGTGACGCTCTTCCGGTACGTCTTTTCCCGTTTCCGCTTTGACTTTATGAGCTTTGCGGAAGATATGAGCTACAACAACGGTCCGATGATCTCAAAGGACACCTTTGATGAATTTTTGGCGCCGTTCTACAAAAAAGTGATTCCCGTGATCCACGAGTACGGCATTCCGGTCTTTATCGACTCCGACGGCGATATTACAATGGCAGTTGACTGGTATGCATCCGTTGGCGCGGACGGAATGTTCCCGCTGGAGCGGCAGGCTGGCGTCGATGTGTCTCTGTATCTGGACAAACAGCCAGATATGGCGTTTCTCGGTCATTATGACAAAATGTGCATGAAGCACGGAAAAGAAGCCATGCGCGCAGAATTCGAGCGTATTCTGCCTGCCATGCAGCGCGGAAAGGTGATTGCATCGGTCGACCACCAGACGCCGCCCGATGTGCCGCTGGAATTGTATCGGGAATACGTATCGCTTTTGTTTGAATACGCAAACAAGGTCACCCACAAGGAAGGCGGAATTACGCCGTGTCCTGTCTTTTTGAAACAGTAATGATGTAATATACGGCAAATTTGTCTTTACTTTTGTTTGAGATGCAAAGCGTGCCGTAATTCCATAACAGAAAGGAATTGTTTCGCATGTGTTCCAGGGAATAGAATATAGCTGCGTGTAACCGCACATGCGAAACGTATATGATTGATCACTATGACAAACCGTGAACGCGCAATGCGCATTTTACATTATGAACCGATTGACCGGATGCCTGCGGTGCATTTCGGCTATTGGGGTGAGCTGCTCGTGGAGTGGGCAGAACAGGGAAAGATTCCGATGTCCCTTGCACAGAGCTGGGGAGACGGAAATGCGGCGGATGAAGAGCTGGACCGTATCATTGGCTGGGACTTCAACTGGTCTCATGTAGTCGGCGCAAACAACGGTCTGATGCCCCCCTTTGAGCACAAGGTACTGGAAACCCTCCCGGATGGAACCATGCGTGTACAGAATGGCGACGGCATGATTGAACGCATTCGTCCCGGCGTAACCTCCATTCCCTCAGAGGACGATTATCTGTTAAAGGATCGTGCGGCGTTTGAAGAACTGTATGTACCCAAAATGCAGTTTGATCCTTCTCGTGTAAACTACGACTATTTCCGTACCTTCAATGAAACCCGCCGCAAGGATATTCCAATCGGCGTGCATCTTGGTTCCGTACTCGGGAGTATCCGCAATATCGTTTCTGTCATCGGCATGAGCTATTTAATGTACGATGAAGATGAAGATTTGTTTGCAGATATTGTCGATACCTTCGCCGACATGCAGTATCAGTGTGTGGAGGAAATTCTGAAAACCGGTGCAAAATTCGACTTTGCCCATTATTGGGAGGATATCTGCTACAATTCCGGTCCCCTTCTGTCCCCGGAAATCTTTGATGAGCTGTGCAGAAAGCATTACAAAAAGCGAAATGATCTGTGCCACAAGTATGGCATTGACATCATCTCCCTTGACTGTGACGGCGTGACGGAAAAACTTTTGCCGACATGGTTTGAAACCGGCGTGAACACCATGTTCCCGATTGAGGTCGGCACGTGGGGCGATCAGTTCGAGGCTGCAAGAAACAAGTTTGGACGCGGTATGCTTGGCGTCGGCGGTATGGACAAGACTGTTTTGAGAAAAGACCGCGCTGCGGTCGATGCAGAGCTGGAGCGCATGCGCCGTCTTGCATCCCTTGGCGGATTTCTGCCCTGCCCAGATCACCGTCTGATGCCCGGTACAAAGTTTGAGCTTGTGCAGTATTATGCCGAAGAAATCAAGAAAATCAAGATTTGATGGATACTGCCATGATCGATAAGAACAGCATGGAAGCCGTACTGAAGGATGCATTTTTGACACATCCGGTCAAAGAGTACACGTGGGTTGATCCAAAGTGCCTTCCCTTTTCTGCCGATGTGCGCGGTATGTGTGAGGCAAACCGCTGCGGGATGTATGGGAAATCCTGGTCCTGTCCGCCCGGCGCCGGAGATTGGGAGACGCTGCGGGACGCCTATCAGGCGAAGGACGCTGCATTTCTCTACACCACATGCTATCAGCTTGAGGATTCCTTTGATATTGAGGGAATGGCAGAGGCAAAGAAGATGCACAGAGCACTTGACCGCAGTGTGACTGCACGGCTTCGTGATGCCGGCATATCTCATATTCTGCTCGGCGCCGGGACATGCGATTTATGCACGACATGCACGTATCCCACAGCCCCCTGCCGTCATCCGGATCTCATGCAGCGTTCGATGGAAGCGTGCGGAATGGATGTGGTGACACTTTCCCGCCTTGCCGGCGTCAAATACAATAACGGTTCCGAAACGGTCACCTACTTCTCACTGATCCTGTTTTAACGTGAGTTCGATGAGTACGCGCTCCCCGGGATTTTTTGAAAAAAATCCCCGCCGCTTAGGCATCCCCAAAAAACTTTTAAACGAATAACTTGACAATGTATTGTATAAATATGACAAAAAATACACAAACTTTTTGTTATTTTATCTAATGAAAGTTTTTTGAAAGAGGTATGGGGAAAATCTTTTTTGAGGGAACAGTTTTCTCCCATAAATCCATCGAATTCGCGTTATTTTAATAAAAAACAATATTATTTGAAAAAAATATAAATCCCCTCAAAAAAAGTTTTTTGAAAGGGGTTCGGGGAAAAGCTTTTTTTCAAAAAAGTTTTCCCCGAAAAAAAGCTACTACTTTAATAAAGGAACTGCACAATGGATTTACAAAACTTTTTGCTTGATTTAAAAGAACATGCGATTACACACGGAAGCATTCCCTTCTGGAGCTGGAATGATAAGCTTGGCGGAGAGGAGCTGCGCCGTCAGATTCGCGTGATGCACGAGCTTGGCATGAATGGCTTTTTCATGCATGCGCGCGGCGGCCTTGAGACGGAATATTTGAGCGACGAATGGTTTGACTGTGTAGACGAATGTGTCGACGAAGCAAAGAAATATGGCATGGAGGCGTGGTCTTACGACGAAAACGGCTGGCCTTCCGGTTTTGCCGGCGGAAAGCTCTTGGAAGACCCTAAAAATCATGCGACTTACTTAAAATATGCAAAGACCGAATCCTATCCAACCGATATGGAGCACGTGCTTGCTGTGTATACGCTTGTGGACAATCATATTTCCCGCGTGACTGCCCCTGTTGACGGCGTGGACGAATATCACGTCATTATCCAGGCATGGGATGCATCCTATGTCGATACGACGGACGCGGAAATTACCGAAAAGTTTCTGAAAGAAACGCATGAGGAATACAAAAAGCGCGGAAATGCGGATGACTTTGGTCATGCAATGCCTGGATTTTTTACCGACGAGCCGCAGTATTACCGCTGGGGAACGGTGTGGAGCGAGAAAATGCCCGCGGAATTCCGCGCGGCATACGGCTATGATGTCTTTGATTACCTCCCTGCCCTGTTCATAGATTTTGAAGGCGATAAGGAGTTCCGCTACGACTACTGGAAGCTTTGCCACAAGCTGTTCATAGGTCACTGGGTCAAGCCGGTCTATGAATGGTGTGAGCGGAACGGCTGCCGCCTGACCGGACATGCCGTTGAGGAAACCTCTCTTGCCGGACAGATGATGTGCTGCGGCGGTGTTATGCCGTTTTATGAATACGAACACATTCCGGGCATGGACTATCTGGGCCGCGGATTGACAGACGACGTTGCGCCGAAGCAGCTTGGCAGTGCATGTGCGCAGCTTGGCAAGAAAAAGGTGCTCTCCGAGATGTTCGCCTGTTGCGGATGGGACGTTACCCCGACGGAACTCAAGCGCATTGCGGAATTGCAGTATGTCGGCGGCGTCAACATCATGTGTCAGCATCTGTACGCCTACTCGATTCGCGGACAGCGCAAGCGCGACTATCCCGCAAACTACTCCGAACACCTGCCATGGCAGAAGGAAATGAAGGTGTTTAACAACTACTTCAACAACTTGGGCTATCTGCTTTCGCTGGGTGAGGAAGATACCAATACACTGGTCATTCACCCGATTCATGCGGCATATCTGACTTACAAGCGGCAGGAGGAATATAACTCCATCAAGGACGTGGAGGATGCATTCCACGCGCTGACAAACCTGTTGTCCCAGAAGCAGATTCCGTTCCACTTCGGCGACGAATGCATGATGGAGAAAATGGCGAAGGTCGAAGGAAAGCAGATGCGTGTTGGCAAGTGCACCTACGATTACGTGATTGTGCCGTCTATGGAAACCATCGACCGAAGCACTGTCAAGCTGTTAAAGGAATTCCTTGCAAACGGCGGCAAGGTCTGGTGCTATGGGGAAATGCCGACCCGAATTGAAGGCAAAACGGCAGAGGCGGGCGCACTTGCGTTCCTGTGCAATACCGCTTCCCTTGCGGAGATTGCAGACGCTGCCCCGGTCAAGTTCCATGCAGGTGATAAGCAGGCAGGCTTCCGTCAGATGGTGCGCAATACCGCTTCCGGAAAACTTGTCTATGTTCTCAATCTCAATACCGACAAGGAAGACGTTGCCGACGTAACCATTTCCGTTTCTGGTGTCCGCGGCATGGTGGAAATTGATCTCCATACCGGAGACGCAAAGCCGGTACGCGGAAAAATGGCAGACGGCGCGTTTGTGATCACACAGGATTTTGCATATTCCGCATCGCATTTGTATGTAGAATATGAGGGAGACGATGCATCCCTTGCACCCATTTGTCCATGCAAGGAGAAAATGCAGACGTCCGCTATTGTGCCAAACCGTCCTCTCTCTCTTGCGGAAATGCCCGAAAACCAGCTGACCATCGATCATTTTGCCATTTCCTTTGACGGCGGAAAAACCTATTCCGAGCAAAGACCGCTGGAATGCATCCGTGACAGACTGCTGCGCGACAAGTACCGCGGATCTGTTACCCTGAAGGCTGTTTTCAAAGTCGACTCGATGCCTGCTTCCCTGTCCCTTGTCACAGAGCCGCTTGCAGACGCTACCTACACCATCAACGGAAAACCGTTTTCCATTGGGGATGACTGGTGGCTTGACCGTTCCTTCCGCCGTACCGATGTGCTGAACGAGATCAAGCTTGGTGAAAACGAAATCACCTGTACCTTTGACTACTGGCAGCGCGACTATGTATACTATGTCCTGTATGGCGGTGTGAGCGAATCACTGCGCAACTGTCTCGTATTTGATACGGAAATCGAATGCTTCTATCTGGTCGGTCACTTTGCACTCAAGACCCCGGGTACATTTGAGGACAGCGTGCGCGAGAGCTGCATCTATAACAGCACGGAATTTGCAATTGCAGCGCAGAAGGATGTTCCGTTTGACGCATCCAATCTTGTTACATGCGGATATCCGTTCTTTGCAGGCACCCTCAAGCTGGAAACCACCTATACCTACACAGCCGGAAGTGCAGGCGAACTTTATGTGCGCGGCAGATATGCAACCTGCGAGGTCTGGGTCAACGGTGACTATGCCGGCATGCTGATGTTTGAAGATCACATCAACCTGATTCCGTATCTCCGTGAAGGCGATAACACGATTACGCTTGCACTGACCAACTCCAACCGCAATCTGCTCGGTCCGCATCATGGACATGATCCGGAACCGTGGGGCGTCGGTCCCGGCAGCTTCTCCATGGAGAATGGCTGGGATGAAAACAACCACTGCGGCGGCTATGTCGACCGGTATGCGTTTGTGCGCTTTGGCGTGGAGCAGTAAGTAATGCAAGAGCAAAAGCAAGAGACGCAATTGTGCGGAGAAACGGGAAACGAAATCAAGATCAGAGCGGCATCAACGGATGACATTCCGCAAATCAACCGTTTGTTATATCAGGTAGCAAATGTACATGCTGCGGGAAGACCCGATCTCTTTTGCGCAGGCGAAAAGAAATACAGCGATGAAGAGTTGTACCATATCATAGAAAAAGAAGCAGCCGTCCGCCCGATTTTCGTCTGCACAGAGGTAAAAACGGGAGAAGAAACAGACGCGGAACACACGATACTCGGATATGCGTTCTGCATGTTGGAGGATCACGCAATGTCGCACGTACTTACGCCCATCCGCACCCTGTATATCGACGATATCTGCGTGGAGGAGACGTGCCGCGGCAGGCACATCGGAAGCGCACTCTATGAATATGTCCGGGCATATGCAAAGGAAATCGGCTGCTACAACCTGACGCTCAACGTCTGGGCATGCAATCCCGGCGCAGAAGCGTTTTATCGGCGCATGGGCATGCAGGTGCAGAAAACCGGAATGGAGACAATCCTTTAACGTAATACCAAAAAAATTTTTTGCAGGAACGCTTTCCTATAAAAGTTTTTGGAAGAAGGGCATGGGGAGGAACTTTTGTTCAAAAAAAGTTCCTCCCCATAGCTTATGTTTCATTGCCAAGCTCACACATCTGCGGCGCAATGGTAATGACCGTATCCATTATGGCAGTTTCATTGAAATACTCCTGGAAAAATTCCAGCGGTACATAGGTATATCCCTCGTAAACAACCGTCGGTACAGCGTTTTCGACGGTACGGCTCATGTCGATGACTTGCAGCTCTCCCTCAAAGACGACAGAGGCGGTTCCGTCATACAGAGTGGCTTTCTGAACGATGCCGTCATCTATGGTAATGGCTTGTGATACAGGGTCCCAAGCAACGGTATAGCCGAGCGCCTCGCCAATGATGCGAAGAGGAACCATAAAGACGCCGTCTTTCTCATAAGGGGGCATTGGCAGGTTGCTCAGGTCTATGTACTGACCGTTTACCTGAATGGTATACATGTCAGCAGTGCTGATATCAGCGGCATTTTTTGCAGACAGCGGCATACAGAACAACAGCGCTGCGGACAGTGCGGAAATCCATTTTTGCGTCCATTTCATTGCAGTATATCCTTCTTTCTTTTCTTTTGATTGTTCCCATGGAACGGATTCTGTATTATTAGACGCAGAAAAAAAGAAAAAGTTCCCATAAAATGTCCTGATTTACAGAATGTTAAAAAACATGTGTGTTCGATAATTATACGTTGAAACCTTTCCTAAAAACGTTTGGTAAAGCGCTTTCCTATAAAAGTTTTTTGAAGAAGGGTATGGGGAGGAACTTTTTTACAAAAAAGTTCCTCCCCATATATTTGTTTTAATCAAAGCAGCTGTACGCCGTGTGCGCGGCAGATGTTTAGGTCTTCATCGCTCCAGACGGACGACTGTACCTCACCGACATGCGCCTTGCGCAAAAAGAACATGCACAAGCGGGACTGCCCGATGCCGCCGCCGACGGTATAGGGAAGTTCTCCCGAAAGCAGTGCCTTCTGGAATGGCAGCTCTGCGCGTTCCGGACATCCGCGGATTGCAAGCTGACGCAGAAGCGCTTCTTCGTCAACACGGATACCCATGGAGGACAGCTCCAACGCGATGTCAAGTACCGGATAATACACGATGATGTCGCCGTTTAACGACCAGTCGTCGTAGTCCGGCGCACGTCCGTCATGGATGATGCCGGATTTGAGCACACCGCCGATCTGCATGATGAATACGGCGCCCTTTTCCTTTGCGATGCGGTATTCCCGTTCCTTTGGCGTGCAGTCGGGATAGCGGTCTTCCAGCTCCTGCGTGGTGATAAAGGTGATTTCCTCCGGCAGAATGCAGTCGGAAAAGGCATAATCCTCGGAAATATAACGTTCCGTATGACGAATCGCGCGGTAAACACGGTGTACCATGCTCTTCAAGGTGTCGGTGGTACGTTCTTCCTTTTTGATGATGCGCTCCCAATCCCACTGGTCGACAAATACGGAGTGCAGGTTGTCGGTGTCTTCGTCGCGGCGGATGGCGTTCATGTCGGTGTAAAGACCTTCACCGGGACGAAAACCGTAATGTCCCAGCGCATAACGCTTCCACTTTGCAAGAGACTGAATAACCTCCATGTCGCAGTCCATTCCTTTGATGTCAAAGCTGACCGGACGTTCCACACCGTTCAGTGTATCGTTAAGACCGCTTGTACGGTCCACGAACAGGGGAGCGGAAACACGGGTCAGGTTCAGCTGAATGGCGAGATCGCGCTCGAAAAAGTCCTTTACTTTTTTTATGGCAATCTCTGTCTGCCGGATATCAAGTGAGGAGTGGTAGCCTTCGGGAATGATGACGCTCATAATTATGACCATGACTTCGCATGTTCCGTTATACGGAACGGTGCGAAGATTTTCCTTTCGTGTTGCTGCATTGGAACGGTTCTGGCAGGAGAAAAATACATGCTTACAGTTACAGGCGCAGCTTTTTTTGTGTATTATATATCTATTATATCACAAACAGTTTGGTATTGCAAGGGAAATCAGTTCTTGAAATAATTTTTCAGTCCCATGTGACCGCGGATTTTCACGATGTACAAAAGGATCAGCTTTGACAATGCGATATCGTACAGTACCAGCGCAGCGTTTCCGAGTACAAGGAACGGGACGGTAAAGTCAAACGACGGATCGTTTAAATAGAAGATGTGTTTCGTTGCGGTAACGATGAGAAGCAGTGCGCAGTTGATCACGCTCAGCTTTAAAATCCATGAGACAACATAATGCAGGCGTTCAAACTGTGCTTTCAGGATCGGATAAATGCCGCCGAACAGAAAATACAGGATTGCCGGCAGCTTGTTCGGCAGAAGTATCATAGAAAGTGCAGAGGTCGCACCCCACACCAGATACGGGTACGGACCGCCGATTTCAATCATGACGACCACAATAAACAGCGATGCCACCGCCGTCATGGTCATACTGAGGACATCAATCACAGCGCCTGCGAACAGCGCCAGTGTGCCGAACGCGCTTAAAATGGCGCACAGGGCAATTTTTTTGCTTTTTTTCATTTGCATGGTTTATGGATGCTCCTCGTTTTCGCGGCTGCTGCGGTCTTGGTAATAACATGCAAAGAGCGTTTCCAGCCGCGCGGAATCTCCTTTTAAATATAAATAGCCAAACAGTGCCTCCAGCCCCGTCGCACGGCGGTATTCTCCGACGGTCGCGCTTTTTGGGTGCGGTCCCGCCGCGTTTCGTCCGCGGCGGTAAACGGCTTCCTCTTCTGACGTCAGAAGAGGGAGCAGCGCTTCCATTCCCGCGCTTTGTGCGGTCGCCCGCACAAAGGTGAGCGCCATTGCCGAGAGCTTTCCGGGATTGGAAATTCCCGTAGACAATAACTGCCGTCTGACGAGCAGCTCAAATACGGCGTCGCCGAAATATGCAAGAACGCTTCCGTTCAGCGTTTCTGCACAGAAGCTGTCGGCAGCAGGAAGGTCTGGATGCAGGGGTTCCGTACACAGGTTTTGCCCGCAGGATGTGTCCTGACTGCCGCCGCTTGTGTCACACGCCATGCGTTTGCTCCTCATTGAAATCCAGACACAGCCGTGTCTTGGTATACGGACGCACACAGCCATCCGCCACTGCAACGTGCGCAGGATGCACGGCATAACCGGCAAGCGATGCTTCGTCCTCAAAAACAGAGTACAGCATCACATCCGCATTGGAGGAGGAAAGCCCCTCTGTGTAAACTTTGATTTCGGTCAGACCGGGGATTTTTCCAAGCAGTCCTTCCAACCCTTCCTTGATACCGGCTTTGACACGGAGCTTTTCTGTGGGAGACAGTTCGTCGCGCAGCTGCCAGAGAATAATATGCTTTGTCATAGATATGACCATAACTCCGCGCAATCGGAGTTTTTCCTTTCTTTTGGGGAAATATCTGTAAATGCGATTGTTTTTTTAATGTTAGAACAGGTTCTTTGCAAAGTCGCAGATCAGATCGGCTGCCCGGTCGGCGCCAAGCTTTGCATTGTTTAAGACAAGATCATAGCTGTCCGCTGCACCCCAACGCTTCTGCGTGTAGAAATTATAGTATTTTGCACGTTTTTTGTCTGCTTTTGCAATCAGGTCGGCGGCAGCCTTTTCTGTGCAGTGCTCCGCCTCCATAATGCGTGCGATACGGAATGAAAGGTCGGCACGGACAAAAACGTTGAGGATCGGCGTATGATCCTTTAAAATAAAATCCGCACAGCGCCCCACGAAAATACACGGTCCCTCCTCAGCCTTTGCACGGATGATGTCGTTTTGCACGATAAACAGCCTGTCGTTGAGCGGCAGATTCTGCGGTGCGCCAATCGGGGTGCTGCCGGAAAAGCCTCCGGCAGAAATGGCATACAAAAAGCTGTTGGTGGCAGTTTCGTCCACATGGGAAAAAACTTCAACGGACATGCCGCTTTTCTGCGCGGCGAGAAGAATCAGTTCTTTGTCATAGCAGGGAATGCCGAGCTTTTTTTCCAGAAGACGTCCGATTTCGTGGCCGCCTGACCCAAACTGACGGCCGATGGTGATGATGGTTTTCAATAAAAACAATCCTTTCTTGTGGAAAATAGAGTATGACCATTGCTTTTGCGTCAGCAAAAGCTGCCTTTGTGATTTGCGGGGAAGCTCACAAAAGAGGGGGTAGAGAAGGCAGGAATGCGGCGATTGTCAAAAGAAGATTATTCCGGTCTTGCAATGATGACGTCTGTATTCATTTCCTTTGCCAAACGGGAGATTTCCGGCGGCAGTTCGCGGTTGGTGATGACGGCATCAATTTCGCCCATTCGTGTAAACGTGTAGGGTAAGCTTTTATCAATTTTAGAGCTGTCCATCAGAAGCACGACCTTGCGTGCTTTTGCGACAATCAGCTTTTTGAATTCTCCTTCAGAATAGTTGCCGCAGGTAAAGCCGTCCTCCAATGTCAGACCGGACGGCGTCAGGAAGGCGATGTCGATGTTGATATCGTCCATGAAGTGCATGGCCTGCGTGCCGGAAACAGAGATATTGTCACGGTTGATCATACCGCCTACGATATTGACAATCGGCATATTCTTTTTCAAAAGCTCCAGCGCCACATTGGGACCGGAGGTGGTGATGGTAAGTCTTTCATCGCGGATGACATTGACAAGGCGCAGTACCGTTGTGCCGGAGTCGAGAAAGATGGAACGTCCCGGCTCGATCATAGCAGCGGCGCGCTGTGCAATGGCTTCTTTGGCAGCAGAATTTGCATGGAGACGCAGATTGAAGGATTCTTCAAGCGAGGTGGTGATAAATTTCATGGAGCGTGCACCGCCGCGCACCTTGATGCATTCACCCTGCTCCTCAAAGTATTCGATATCCCGGCGCAGCGTCATGCTGGAAAGCGTAGGAAAGCGCTCGGAGAGTTCTTTTAATGAAATGAACGGTTGCTCAGAGAGCATTCCTCTGATAATTTCACGTCTGTTATTGCCCATAATGTCAGGTAGAAATCCTTTCTTATAATGAGTAGAAGAGATCATGTATCGTGTCGTATAACTGGAAATTGCTCCCAAAAATATACGGTGATTTTCAGCAGCAATATGCTAACCTATATTATATCATAGATAAAAGAAGAATGCAAGAACAATTCCTAAAGTTTACGAATTGGAAACAAGCGACGGCTTGTCCAAAACACATCGTGCAGATTGACGCAAACGATGCAGAGGGGGGAGTTTTAAAAATTGTGTTATGAAAGCGAAAACAGGGGGCGATTGGTCAATGTGGCTTCATTTAAAACCAGACACAGTTTATTTCTAAACTTTTACACGGCAAGACCTTGATTTCTCCTTGAAAATGGTGTATAATTATATAAAGTACGATAAAATGCTGATAGTTTGCCCATCAGGAGGAGCTTCCAAATGCAAGAACGCGTTTCCAAAACCAATTATTATTTAGATATCGCAGAAACGGTATCGGAGCGGTCGACCTGTCTGCGCAAGCGGTACGGTGCGATTATTGTCAAAAACGACGTGATTGTTGCGACCGGCTACAATGGCGCACCGCGCGGACGGAAAAACTGTGTGGATATTGGCACCTGCATCCGAGAGAAGCTGGCAATTCCGCGCGGAGAACGGTATGAGCTGTGCCGTGCCATTCATGCAGAGGCAAACGCGATTATCTCTGCGCCGCGTGATCAGATGCTGGGGGCGACGCTTTATATCGCATGTACAAATCCTGCGGACGGCAGTGTGGTATCCGGGACTTGTTCCTGTGCCATGTGTAAGCGAACGGTGATCAACGCAGGCATTGAAACAGTGATCATACGCGACACAAAGACCGAGTACCGTATGATCCGTGTCTCCGACTGGATTGAAAACGACGACAGCCTGGAAGGCTCCTTCGGATATTGATTGAAGACCGCAGCGTGCGGACAGCGCTCAGGTAGCAGCGCTGTCATCGGTCTGTGGAAATGGAAAGGAACTGTATTTTTCATGAATCAAACGCAAACGAGGAAGCGTATCAGAGGGGCAGGCGTCACTGCGCTGCTGCTTGTATTTTGCATGCTGAGTTTTTCAGGGTGCGACAAGAAAAGCCCAAAAATTGAAGCGCATCTGACCTACGACAGCACGTCAGACGTATTATTGGATGAGGAACGCGGCATTGCCTATGCGTTTGCATCCGTATCTTATGAGCCGGCATATGTCGGTGATGCATATGCCGACTGGGAATCCACCGTTTTGTACCAGGTCAAGGGGTTCTCTCCAAAGCAGCTTCTGACGGAGGAATGGACAGGCGTTGGCGGTCTTTTGTACAACAGAGAAAACCCGCTGCCAAGCCTTGAGGCGCTGCATCCAGACGAAATATATGTCTGCACGAGCGGTATGGCGACCTCCTGTATTCTGCAAATCGACGACGCAAAAGTTGTAAGCGACGCGGTGTATTATCTTCAGAACGGGGAAAATGTTCCGCTGCCGGAGGACGGCGAGATGACGCTCTCCATGAAATTTTTATCCGACGATTATGAAGGCATCTATTACAATGTGCTGTATATTGAACGCGGAGAAGGGGATGAGCGGCAGGTGTTTCTCTACGACCGCGGGGAAAAGAAGTGTGCGGAGATTCCCTATGCCGTATTTGACGGCTGGATGTATGGCGGAGATGACGAGCTTGCCGGGGAGCTTAGCACCGGAGAGACACTTTCCGAGGGCGGAGAGCTTGTAATGTCTTTTGACTAACAACAGGGGAGTGCTGTAATGAAACATTATGTCTTCGACAGAATCCTGTAGTGTCTTTTGACTAAATACAGGACCGTGTTGTCATGAAACGCTATGTCTTCGACAGAATCCTGTAGTATCTTTTGACTAAAAACAGGACAGTGCCTTTTATAAAATACATACTGCATACTGCCATGCTGCAATGCCCTTGTATAAAGAAGGGATATACGGATAAAACCGCCTGAAATCACAGATAGAAAAAGGAGACTGCTTGTATGCTGCGTTTGGGTTTATCTACATGTTACTTTAAAGAAAAAACATACGAAAAATGGGTGGAAGCAAAAGCCGCGGGCATCCATGACATCGAAATATCCATGAACTGCCCTGTGGATGAATATCTGGAAAAGGGAGAGGGACTGGCAGCAGATATTCGTGCGGCGGGACTGAATCTTTGGAGCATTCATATACCGTTTGGACGTCCGTTTGACCTTTCTTGTCCGGATCCCTCCCAATTTGACGCAATCGAGGAGCGATACCGCCTTTTGATTGATGCCGGCGCACGCTGGGGAGCAGAGGTCATCACAACGCACGCCTCCACCGAACCGTTTGATCAGGCGGAGCGCGGCGCACGGATGGAACGCGGAAAAGCGGTATACCGCAAGCTTGGCGAATACGCCATGGCACGCGGCATGCGCATCACGGTAGAAGTGCTGCCCAGACTGTGTATGGGAAACTGTTCCGGGGAATGCATGGCGTTTTCCGACGGCGAGGTGTCGTTTATTAACTTTGACGTCAATCATCTGTTATGGGAGTCCCATACCGATTTTATCGCGAATGCCGGCAGCCGCATCATTACGACGCACATTTCTGACTATGATTTCGTGGACGAACGCCACTTTGTTCCCGGCGATGGCAAAATTGACTGGAAGGATTTTTATGCGCGCATGGAAGCTGCCGGATATCAAGGTCCCTATCTTTTTGAGCTTGGAGAATCCATTTCGGGCCGTGTGATGCCGGTGGCAGAACTGGTTTCACGCTTTAAAACAGTCATTGGTTATGAAGACTGAAACGCTGCTTCAAAACAGGCAGGCTTCCTGCCCCGCTCACGGTCAGACAGATTGTCCCATTTCTGTACCGGATCGCGATAAAACGCATCATTCTGTCCGTGTGCGCCGGGTGGAGATGCAGGACGTTCCTTGTATTGCCGCAATTGAGAAGGCATGCTTTTCTGAGCCGTGGAGTGAAACGGCAATCGGAGAGACGCTGTCAAATCCCTATGCATATCTGGTCTGTGCCGTGATTACAGACGGGGAATCCGAAGCGGAACGCATCTGTGCCTACGGCGGGCTGTATTTTCTCGGCGGGGATGCGGACATCACAAACATAGCGACATTGCCTGCCTATCGGCGGCAGGGACTTGCGCGTGCGGTGCTTTCCGCGCTTGTGGACGGCGCCAGACTGCATTTCGCACAGGAACTACAGTGCGGCGAAGCGGTCTGCGCGGGGGAGATGGCAATCCACTTGGAGGTACGTGCGTCCAATGAAGCGGCAATGGCGCTGTACCAGGCGTTTGGTTTTGTGCGTGACGGCGTGCGCCGCAGATACTATAAAAATCCCACAGAGGACGCGGTTTTGATGAGCCGGGTCTTAAAGAAAGACTGATTGAATCGTTATGTATATTTTAGCAATCGAATCCTCCTGCGACGAAACGTCTGCCGCGGTGGTGGAGATGTATCATCCGCTTGCAGAAGCACAGGCGGGCGTTTTTACGCAGACTCCCGCTGCAAAAGACTCCCTTTTGCAAGGCTGCTCCGGGCAGAAGCCTGTTTGCCGGATTCTCTCCAACCGCATCGCATCGCAGATTCCGCTGCATACGATATACGGCGGTGTCGTGCCGGAAATTGCAAGCCGCGCTCATACGGAGGCAATCTCGACTTTGACCTATGAAGCGCTGGAGGAAGCCGGACTGCGGCTATCTGACATCGGCGCCATTGGTGTGACGGCGTATCCCGGTCTGATCGGCGCGCTGCTGGTCGGCGTAAACTTTGCAAAGTCGCTTGCATTTGCAAACCATATTCCGCTGATACCGGTATGCCATGTATACGGTCATGTCGCGGCAAACTACTTTACACACCCTGATTTGAAGCCGCCGTTTCTTGCACTGGTTGCGTCCGGCGGACACACCTCTATCCTTTATGCAAAGCGCTTTTGGGCGTTTGAAACCATTGGCAGAACCAGAGACGACGCAATCGGCGAAGCCTTTGACAAGGTGGCGCGCGTGATGGGCATCCCATATCCGGGCGGTGCGGAAATGGACCGCCTCGCCTATGAAGGAAATCCTGCCGCGCTGAAGCTGCCGTCCGCTGCCATTGCGGACGATACGCTGGACTTTTCCTTTTCCGGTCTGAAAACGGCGGTCATCAATCACCTGAATACCCTTTCCCAAAAGGGGCTGTCCTATTCCCGCGCTGACATTGCCGCCTCCTTTTCTGCGGCTGTGGTGTCGTCGGTGGAAAAGAAGCTGGATGCTGCGCTGCACCGCATTCCCTCTTTTACAGCAGAACCTGCAGCAGCAGAACCTGCTGTTGCAGAGGTAACTGCTGACACGGGTATAGAAGCAGAAAACCTGCGTCTTGTTTTGGCGGGCGGCGTTGCGGCAAATTCCCACCTGCGTACCGCACTGGAACAGTACTGCCACGCGCACCCGCATGTGTCGCTTTATCTGCCAGAGAAAAAGCTGTGCGGTGACAACGGCGCCATGATCGGCGCACAGGCATATTTTGAATATTTACACGGTGTACGCGGCGATACCACACTCAATGCGCGGGCGACAATGGATACCTGAATTGTACCTGCACGTGCCGGCGCACATGACGCAAAACTTCCTTTTGTAAAAGAAACACTGCTTTTTTAAGCGTTTTTCCACAGGTGTTGAAAATCATGTTGAAAACATTTCCCGCTTGTGGATAAATCCGGAAAAATCCCCCGGCTGTGCGGTTTTTTGACAGGAAAGGTCTGTGGAAAAACCTGTTGATGATGTGGAAAACCGTATGTTATACACATGTCGTTTTTTTAAATTGCAAAATTTTTTGCACATGGCGGAGCCTTGTGACAGCGAGAACCAACCACTGTGTGCGGTATCCCAATGTCGGGACAAACCCCAATAAAAAATCATATCCATCCATAAACCGAATCATAGAATCATAGGAGAACAAAAACATGAACAGAAATTATGAAGAAAATATCCGTGCTGCCGTCGAAAAATTTGAAGCAATGCTGCGCGGTCAGCTGGAACGAAACGAAAAAATCTGCGCATCCAAGGATTTTATTGATTATGCCGCACTTGACAAAATCATCATCGGTGTGTGCGGCGGCGACGGCATTGGTCCGCGTATTACCGCATCTGCACGCCGCGTGCTGGAATTCCTGCTTGCCGACGAGGTCAAGGCGGGAAAAGTCGAGTTCCGTGACATTGAAGGTCTGACCATCGAAAATCGTGCTGCACACAATCAGGCAATTCCGGACGATGTCATGGAGGAGCTGTACAAGTGCCATGTCATTTTAAAGGGTCCGACAACGACGCCGCGCGCAGGCGATCCCTGGCCGAACATTGAATCTGCAAATGTCATGATGCGCAAAAAGCTTGATTTGTTTGCCAACGTCCGCCCGGTCAAGGTTCCGGAAAAGAACATCGACTGGACATTCTTCCGTGAAAATACCGAAGGCTCCTATGCGGTCGGCTCTCAGGGCGTAAACGTCACAGACGAGGTCGCATGCGACTTCTGCATTACGACAACCGAGGGAACCGAGCGAATTGCACGTCTGGCATATGAATTTGCCCGCAAAAACAAGAAGGATCACGTTTCTATCGTCACAAAGGCAAACATCATCAAGACAACCGACGGCAAGTTTTTGCGTATCTGCGAAGAAATGGCAAAGGAATATCCCGAAATTCGCACCACCGAATGGTTCATCGACATCATGACCGCAAAGCTTGTGGATGAAAAGCGCCGTACCGATTTCAAGGTCTTTGTTCTTCCAAACCTCTACGGCGACATCATCACCGATGAAGCTGCGGAATTCCAGGGCGGCGTCGGAACAGCAGGCTCTGCAAACATCGGTAAAAAGTATGCAATGTTTGAAGCCATCCACGGCTCGGCGCCCCGTATGGTTGCAGAAGGACGCGACATCTATGCCGATCCCTGCTCTATGCTCCGTGCTTCCATTCTCCTGCTTTCCCACATTGGCTATCAGGACAAGGCAGACGCGCTGGAACGTGCGCTGGACTTCTGCATGTTTGAGGATGCAAAATACAAGATGACCGGACGTGACACCGGTGCAACCTGTGATCAGTTCACAGAATATGTCATGGAAAATATCAAGCTTTGATTTCCAGGAAATCAAAGAAATACTTCTTTTACCAAACATGAAATTTGAGGTACGATAAAGTGACAGAAACCGAATTCCAAAAAAACGCCGACTCCGGAAAACAGACGCAGAAGTCACCTTCTGCGCCGTTGTCCCGGTCGGATGCTGCCGCAGAAAAACGCACCGTCGGCAGTTATGAGGTCGTCACAGAAATAACAGGTCGTGTTCCGGATGCTGCCAAAGCTGCGGCAAAGGGACAGAGCTGCGACGGAGACGGATATCGTGGGCGGGAGCGGGAAGCCATGGTTTCCGCTTCTTCTCACAGCGGTTCCGTTTGTAAGCGTGATTATTCTACGGTTTCCCCAGCGGTTGTAAAGCGTCTTCCACGGTATTTCCGGTATTTGCGTGAGCTTCTGCGCCGTGATATCCTGCGCATTTCCTCAGGAGAGCTGTCTGAAATGATGAATGTCACCGCATCCCAGATCCGGCAGGATCTGAATTGCTTCGGCGGATTCGGTCAGCAGGGGTATGGATACAATGTCAAGTATTTATACAGCAAGATCAGCGACATTTTAGGCGTGTCTGCACGCTTTACCGCGGTCATCATCGGTGCGGGAAACTTAGGCCGTGCGATTACAGGCTCAAATATGTTTGAGCATCGGTCGATGCAGCTGGTCGGTATTTTCGATGTTTCCAAAGCGATCATCGGTCAGGACATCGGCGGCTATACCGTTCTTGACATGAGGGGGTTGCCGCAGTTTGCGTTGGAATGCCCGATTGACATTGCCATTCTGACCGTTCCCAAGGAAGCTGCGCAGGAAACGGCGGAGGCGATTGCCACAATCGGTGTACGCGGCATCTGGAATTTCACAAGCACCGAAATCGATATGAAGCGTTACAACATCATGGTCGAGAATGTGCATATGGGCGATTCTCTGATGCGATTGATGTATGAAATCAACAACAACGAGCAGCTGGGTGAATCCTGATATGAAGCTGAATCTGAAGTACGGTTACGGCGTCATCAGCATTCCGGCAGCAGTATATCCCGATTTGATGCCGCCGGATATCAGCTATCTTTATGTGCTGCTTGCCGTATGCAAAAATCCGGCGCTTTTGCAGAGCAGCGATACGATGATTCATGCTGTGGCATCAGAATGCCATCTGCCGGAGCAGCTGGTCGGAAATGCGGTTGCGTATTGGCTGGATACCGGAATCTTTGAAAAAGAACCGGATGCCGCTGCTGACACGAATACCATTATCGGGAATTCTGCTTCTGCTATGGAAGATGTACAAACCATGGCGGCATGTGAGGAGCAAACAACGCCGCAGGATGCAGGACATTCCACAGCGGAACACACAGCAGAGAATGCGGAACCGGCAGGAAAGCACGGATACGCAGCGCTGCCGCACTACAGTGAAGCAGAGCTTGCAGAAATCATTTCCGAAACAAACGGTCTGCATCAAACCCTTGATGAGTGCGCGCGCATTGCAGGAAAAATGCTGTCTTTAAGTGAAAGAGAACAGCTTACCGCACTGTATACTTCCTACGGCATGGACGGGGCATACCTGTTGATGGTGCTGACATACTGCAAAACCACGCTGCAAAAGAACTCCGTTGCCTATGCGGTACGGACGGCGCTTGGTTTTTATGATGAAGGTATCCGTACCGAGGAAGAACTGGAAGCGCATATTGCCGCAAAGGAACGCAGCCATAAAATGGAATATCGGATCAGAAATCTGTTCGGCATCGGCGAGCGTGCGTTTACCAAAGCGGAAAAGCAGTACATCTTTGACTGGACCGTCACATGGAACATGTCGTTTGAGATGATCTCCTGCGCATACGAAATGACCATTGAAGCGATTGGAAAGCCGCGGCTGAACTATGTCAATAAAATGCTGCAGCGCTGGCATGAAGCGGGTTTGAATACACTGGAAGCAGTGCGGGCAGATGCAGCGGAGTTCCGCGCAAAGCATCCCCCAAAGGAGTATGCAGCGCAGGGCGGTGCTTCACTGCCGCATGCAGAAAATGGGAAGAGCGGTACGGCACAGACAAAATCCGGCAGCGCACCGAGTGCAAGCTATGATATTGATGAATTTTTGGAGCTGGCAATGAAGCGCAGCTTTGACGGTGACGACACAAAGCCGTAATATGACTGTCATATTATGACGTGTCGTAGCACGATACGTCGTAATACGACACGTCATAAAATTTACAGCGTACTTTATATCGTTATTTCGCAAAGGGAAGGAGGGAGCGTCTTGTTCAACAAAGAAAATTACCGCCGCATCAAACGGGAATTTACCAATAAACATCTGGAAGCGGGCGCACGGCAGCAAAAGCGGATGCAGGAAGCGGAAGCTGCAATTCCGGAGCTGCGGGAGGTGGATCGTGCGCTCTCGGAAACCGGAATGCGTATTTTCCGTGCGGCACTCGGCGGAAAAGAGGGATTGGAAGCACGGATTGCCGCCCTGGAACGGGACAACCGCGATTTATTGGAAGCGCGCGGCGACATCCTTGAGCGAAGCGGTTATCCGCGGGATTATCTGAATCTGCAATACGAATGTCAGGCTTGCCGTGATACCGGTTTTTGTGATGACGGAACGCGCCTGTGCAGCTGCATGCGCCGTGCGCTGGTACTTGCCGGATATGAGTCCTCCGGCATCGGCGCGCTGCTGAAGACACAGACCTTCGAGAATTTTTCTCTCAATTACTACACAAACCCCGCAGACCGTGCCGTCATGGAAAACAATTTGGAAACGGTCAAGCGGTATGCCGCACAGTTCAGCACGGACAAGCCGAACAACCTGTTGTTTTTCGGACAGACGGGACTTGGAAAGACACATCTTTCTACGGCGGCGGCAAAGGAAATCATCGACCGCGGCTTTGATGTGGTGTACGAGACAGCGCAAAACATCTTTGAAGATTTTGAGGATGAACGCTTTAACCGCTCCTATAACTCCGGCACGGAAGGCAAAAAAACAGATCGCTATTTTGACTGCGAGCTTTTGATTATGGATGACCTCGGCGCTGAGCTTTCCAATCAGTTTACGGTATCGTGCTTATATAATCTGATCAACAGCCGCATGAACGCAGGGAAGTCGTGCATCATCAGCACCAACCTGACGCATCAGGAGATGGAGCGGCGATACACGCAGCGCGTGCTGTCCAGACTGCTTGGGAATTATATCAATATGCGCTTCTGCGGCACGGATATCCGCATGATGAAAATCCGCGGATAAATCCACTGTTTCGGAGAAAACAGAACATAAACTTTGTGCCTTGAGGCAGGCACAGAATACAATAAAAGGCAAACTTTCTCATTAAGAAAGGAGATTCCTTTTACAGGCGTAGCTTTTACGATTGTAAAGGGAAATACTATCAATATGGCAACCAATATTCAAAAGCCGCGGGGAACGATGGACATTCTGCCCGAAAAGGTCGCGGCATGGCAATACATTGAAAAAACTGCAAGAGAAATCTCTGCAAAATACGGGTTCGGTGAAATTCGGTTTCCCACCTTTGAAAATATCGATTTGTTCCAGCGCGGCGTCGGCGATACCACGGACGTTGTGCAGAAGGAAATGTACGCCTTAGAGCAGAAGGGCAATGGAGAAGCGCGGTATGCACTGCGTCCGGAGGGGACGGCATGTATTGTCCGTTCTCTAATTGAAAATGGCAAATGCTCTGACGCTATGCCGCAGAAGTTCTGCTATATCATCAACTGTTTCCGCTACGAAAAGCCGCAGGCAGGACGCTTCCGCGAATTCTTCCAGTACGGCGTAGAAATGTTCGGCGCAGATTCTCCGCTTGCGGATGCAAACGTCATTGCACTGGCGCATGAGGTCATCTCCACACTCGGCATCAAGGGCGTCAATCTGCATATCAACTCCATTGGCTGCAAAGAATGCCGTCCGAAGTATCATGCCGCACTCAAGGAGTATTTCTATGCGCACAGGGACGCGCTATGCGATACCTGCCGGGAACGCCTGGAAAAGAACCCCCTGCGTATTCTGGACTGCAAGTCTCCCATCTGCGCAAAAATTGCAGATGGCGCACCGAAAACGATTGATCACCTGTGCGAGGGGTGCGCGACCCACATGGAGACTTTGACAAAAGCACTTGATACGCTGTCTGTGCCATATGTTGTCGACCCGCGTGTGGTCAGAGGACTGGACTACTATACAAAGACTGTGTTTGAGTTTATCGCACCGATTACGGGCGCTGCGCAGTCCACCATCTGCGGCGGCGGACGGTATGACGGTCTGGTCAAGGAGCTGGGCGGCCCCGCACTGTCCGGAATCGGCTTTGCCGCAGGTATCAACCGTTTGATCGATGCGATGGAAAAATCCGGCGTGAATATTGAGAACACCGCGCACCCACTTCTGTACATCGCTTCCATGGGAGATGCGGCGGCATTGAAGGCGTTTGAAATTGTCACACGTGTTCGGGCAAAAGGTGCATGGGCAGAATCCGATATCGTCGGCAGAAGCCTGAAGGCACAGATGAAGTACGCCGATAAAATCGGCGCACGCTATACGCTGATTCTCGGTGACAATGAGCTTGCAGCCGGCGCGGCACAGCTGAAAAACATGGAAACAGGGGAACAGACAGCTGTAGACCTTGATACCTTTACCATTGAAGCTGAATAAGAAGACTATGAGGAGGTGCTTTTTGAAAAAAAGCACCTCCTCAAACTCCTCCGCAAAAACTTTTAACGAATAAAAAAACACGGATTTTTGTTCGTTTACCCAGTCTAACATTTTTTGAAAAGAGGTACAGGGAAATGGGAAAATCCTTTTTTACAGAAACAGTTTTCCATGAAATTCATCGAACTCCTTTTTTGTTTTGGCAAGGATCGTTGTTCTTAATCAGAATCTCTCATTTTCATACTGTTTCTGCAAAATCAATTAACTGTTTTAAATTTTGGATCGTCCATCTGTTATTTTCAGAGTTTCCTGTACGGTCGATTAGAAAGGAAGTAAAGCCCAAATCTCTTGCGCCGTCTGCTTCCGGCTGATAGTCGTCAACATATAAGCTCTCTTCGGCAGAAACATTCTGCGCGTTCAGGGCGGCATTGAAAATAATCGGGCTGGGCTTTCCGGCACCTACCAGAGAGCTGGCAGTAAAGGAGGTAAAATATTTTGCAATACCCAACTGTTGCAGCGTGTATTCGAGTGATGGGGACGTATCGCTGATGACACCCATTTTGTATCCGTGGCTGTAAAAATACTCCAAAACCTCTGTCGTCTCGGGGAATAAAACGCGGTCACCATTGCACCACAACGCATCAAATAGCATCTCTGCCCGCTCGTTGATCTTCTCCTCAATTCCTTCACCGATAAGCAAATAGCGATAGTACCTTTTGAAAAATGCTCTTTCATCATCCAGCGTTTGATACCACGGCGTTTTCCCTTCACTTGCAAGTCCGAAAAGAAGCATCATTTTTTCGTAAGGCAAGTCAAACGGTTTACCGCTCCATTGGCTGATGGTTTGATCTCGCCACGCTTCCTTTTCTTTATTAAAATAGGTAAGCGTGCCGTCACGGTCAAAAAAGATCGCCTTATACCGCATCTGATAACCTCCGTTTTAAATATTCTCCCTTTTCGGAATTGTGTGCCCATTGAAAATGAGCTTATAAATATACATTGCATTCAGCAGACATATATTTTATAATCAAGTATATAAATCGTAAGTTGTGTAAATGATGGAGGTACCTGATGATTATAAGAAAAGCTAAAAGTACAGATGCAAATGATTTAAAAATACTATACTTTGATTATTTGACACATTTTCCACCAAAAGAAGAACAAGATATGATGATGTGGCAAAATCTTCTTGATGAGTTTGAAAAAGATGAAAAGATGTATCTATTGGTTTTAGAAGAAGATGGAAAAGTTGTTTCGTCCATACAAATGGCGATAATTAAAAGTTTAACCCATAATGTTAGACCATTTGCTATTATTGAAAATGTAGTAACGCATGTTAATTATAGAAATAAGGGTTATGCATCGGCTTTGTTAGAAAAAGCGTCAGAAATTGCAAGAGAACATAAATGTTATAAAATTTCGCTTGAAACAGGTTCAAATAAAGAAAGTACATTGAATTTTTATAGAAATAATGGGTTCTCAATTAACGAAAAACATGCTTGTTTAAAGCGTTTATAAATTTTATTTATTGTAATAAATTCAAGTTTGAAGGACTGTTAGGTAAGTACAGATTCAATAAACCCATGTGTAAATATGCATTTTACTTCAAGTTTTAAGCAATGGGAACACTTTTCCGAAAAGGGAGTAAATATTTTATCCCCAAACAGTTTTTTGAAAAGGGTTCAAGGGAAAAAGCTTTTTTTCAAAAAAGTTTTTCCCTTGTATGTTTTACTTAAAAAAATTCAGCTTCCAGAACGCAAGATAGTGGTTCCAGTCTTCACGGGAGAAATAGTGTGTGCCGTGACGCAGGTGGTAGTGGACCCGTCCGCTTGCTTGGACACTTCCGCCGCCGAGGGTGTAGGCTTCGCCTGCGCAGGGATAGCGGTCAAAGGGAAGGGAGAGCATGCGGTTATCCTGCACATTGTCATAGGTGGGAACATCACCGCTGTCAAGGAAGGTATTGACACCGCCGGTCAGAACGGCGGTAAGAAATTCTCTTGCCGGATCCGCCCAGGAGTCTTCCCACGCACTGCCGATGCAGACGGGGCGCGGTGCGATCAAAGCGGTTAAAAAGTGCTGGTCAAAGGGCATCTCGTATTCACGGTTTGCGTACTGCCTGTAATTGGGGCAGAACCAAAACGGGAAAGCACGGGTAATGGCTTCCACCGTTTCGCCGATTTTACTCCTTGTAATGGCAGCGCCGGAACAGCCGGAGTCGTTGGAGCATGCGCCTGCAAAGCGGTCGTCCATAGCGGCGGCGAGAAGCGCGGTCTTGCCAAGGCGGGAATGCCCTGCAACCACAATCTTGTCGGGATCAATATCATCCCGGCGCACAAGTACATCGAGCAGGCGGGAGGCGGCAAATGCCCACATCCGCAATTTGCCCCATGCGGTCGGCGTGCGGTTTTCCTCCATCGTTCCGTATTCCGGGTAGCACCCTGCAAGACCGTTTGTATAGTCGCCGTCGTCACTTGTGACGTCCTTGTAATAAATCTGTGCAATCGCAAAACCGGCGTCGGTAAGCTCTTCCAGCGGCAAATATTTGTCCGGGACATCCGGGCGGAAATTGATGTGAAGGATCAGCGGGCACTTGTCCCGGTTTAAATTCCTGTTGGAGGGGCAGCCGATTTTATAATTGGGAACGAACAGGCAGACGGGAAAGGAAAATTCTCCTGTCGGTGTCGGAAATGCAACGTCAAACCACTCCCCGCGTACCTTGCCGGCACACAGATTGATATCCGGCTTTTTGGTTTCACGGCAGGAGACGACGGTGGGGTCGTCAAGCTGATTATCCAGCCGTCCGGTTGGGGCAAAGCCGTATTCCTCTTCTGCAAGAATTTTGCGCATTTCATCGCGGCGGCGCTGCCAGGTATCTCTTGTTACGCGGGTGCCGTCCGTATGGGTGAATACATCCGGCAAAGCGCGCAGCTCGATTTCATTTTTTAGAAATGTCATGATATGAGCCAGTCCTTTCTGTCATCAATTACGGGATGAGATCGTTTGCTGTGTTCATCAGTCAAAGCAAAGCGGGGTGTTGGAGACGGCGCTGCGCGGTTCTGCCATATAATCAGCGACGGTATCGCGCCATTTCTGATAGTGTGCGGTGGTCTTGTGGAACGCAGCGGCAGCGTCATCTGCAAATACTTCATACAGGGTAAAACGGGTAGGGTCGGCTTTGTTCCACAGCACGTCGAAGCGGACATTGCCGGGTTCTTTGCGGGTGTTTTCGTGGTTGTAGGCGGTAATTTCCTTAAACTGCTCGATGCAGTCTTCTTTGACATGAACGGATACTAAGTTTGCAATCATTGTTTTTTCTCCCTTTTTATAAAAATTGGATTTGAAATCAGTATATCACAGATTTTCACGCTTGGCAAGAGGTTTTTCAAAAAAAGAGGAAAAGCCGTGTCGGATATCCAAATATGAATCAAAAAAATTTTATAAAACGAAAGGTGTGACATGCATATGCAAAAGAAGGCCGTCATTTTTGACTTGTTTGAAACCTTGATTACCGAATGGGGACACGAAAAATACACAAAAAACCAAATGTGTGCGGACCTGCAGATTGACAGAACCGCATTTGATCTGTACTGGGACGAAAAGGAGGAGCTTCGCTACACGGGAGGAATCTGCTTTTCGGACTCTATACGGTATGTATGCGAGCGGTGCGGCATGTCCTGCGACGATGCGTTGCTTGCAAAAATAATTGAGAAGCGGAAGAGAACAAAGGCTGCGTGTTTTTCCTGTGTACAGCCGGAGGTATACCAGCTGCTGGAAGAATTAAAGGCGCGGGGAATGCGTCTGGCGCTTTGCAGCAATTGTTCCTCTGAGGAGGTTGAAGTCCTTCGGGAAAGCGACATTTGCCGGTATTTTGATGCTATCATTCTCTCTTACGCGGAGGGGATACGGAAGCCGGACGCGCGTATATACCAGCTGGCGGCAGAACGGCTTTGCGTTCCGATACCGGCATGTGTATTTGTCGGTGACGGCGGCAGCCATGAGCTGGAAGGTGCAAGCGCGGTCGGAATGACAGCAGTACAGGCAAAATGGTATACCAATCAGCATCCGAACAAGCGGGACAGCATGGCTGGTGTTTTCCATGCGGAAGAACCGGGGGCGGTTTTGCAGTATCTGGACTGAAAAAGGTATGTCCCATGAAAAAATTACCCATTTGTTTTGACAATTTTGTCTTGACAACATTCCTCTGATATGATACAATGAACTCCTACAGCAGTATCAACAGGAACGCGGGGCGTTCCGGTGGTGATTGTACCGCCACCAGAAAAAGTAAGTGGCTTCCGCCTATAGAGGGCGGGAAGGGAAGGACATCTTACTTTTAGTTATAAATAAAAACCAGGAGAGGGACGCTTTTACAACGCAAAAGCGACGGTACTATGATGACGAAAAAACAAAGGCGGGATGTACGCGGGGGATTGCTCACCGTTTTGTGTGCAGCCGCAATATTTGGTCTGAATGCCTGTCACACGGGTGAAACGGATATCCAAAAACCGGATCAATCCTCCGCTTTCAACAGTAATTTAAGCGAGGAAACCGTGCAGAAGACGGAAGCATTTCCAGAGCCAAACCCAATTTTTTATGATGTGGAGGATGGACATATGCAGCTGATACCAGATTTATCATTCAAAGGCGGTATTTCGATTTTAAGCCAGAAGGATCACGCCAACGGCGACGCGGTTTCTGTGCTTGGCACACACGATTTTTATTCCGGAGGAGAAGCGCCGAATGCCCGCTGGATGCTTGCGCAGTGGGACTCCGGTCCGTGCTTGTATCAGATGATGCAAAGCCTGTCCGGACAAACGGACATCGGTGCAAACCGTATCACCGATGGGGTGGGGCGTACATTCGCCTTTGATGAAAAAGACAATATCATGACCTTTGAGCTGGACACCGCACTGTACTATGAGGACCGTCCGGCGGCGCTGGGGGATTTTTGGCCGCATCTTTTAATTGAACAGGGCGATTTTGACTATACAAACCGTACAGAGGAACAAAAGGCATATTTCCGCTGTGATTCTTCCCGCATGGTGGTTTCGCTTGACCTGCGTCTGACCGATTATTCCGCCGTACCAAAGGACGGCGACTGGGTAGAAGCCGCACAGTTCCTTTTATATTTTTATGTCAAAGGGATTGAAACGGACGACTTCTGCTGGTTTGGTCTGCAATTGTTTGACAACCGCTGGGAACGCAATGACAACTACGTCGGATATGACGGCGGCAAAGCGGATGCTTCCGGCGCGATGATTTACTCCATTGGCTCCAGATATCTGTATACAAAAAAGGATGCAACCCTGTGGAAAAACGGTGCGCCGAATCCGCATTCCGACTGGGTACATGTGGAGATTGACTTAAAGCCGTATTTGGAGGAGATGCTATCCCTCGGTCTTGCCGACGGATACTTCAAGGCGGATTCGCTTTCCGGATTGTGCATCAACGGCATGAATATGGGCTGGGAAACCATTGCGACCTTTGACCACACCATGCAGGTGCGGAATTTGTCGCTGACCTCTTACCGAGAGTAAGAGGGGGAGGACGTTCCGGGGAAACCCTTTTTTGAAAAAAAGGGTTTCCCCGGACCCTTTCCCAAAAAACTTTTTTGGGGGGAATATTCTAATCCCCAAACCAATTCAAAAAAACATTAAACTGGGTAACCAGACAAATATTGTGTTCTTGTATAAAAAAGTTTTTGCGGTGGAGTTTGAGGAGGTGCTTTTTTTAAAAAGCACCTCCTCATCAAACTCACGTTAATATTGGACGATACACGCTGCCATCAGTCCTCTTACGCCGCCGTGATGCTGCACGGCATAGCGGTGAGAGTGGAACAGCTCTGGGTGACAGCAGGTGCAAAGTGTTCCGACGTCAATGTGTTCCGGCAGAAGGCCGCATTGCAGCAGCAGAAGACGGTTGCAGGCAGAAAGATCACAGTGCCAGCGGTCTGGATTGGGGTAGGCGTCCGACTTATGAAAAATTTTTGAGCAGATTGCAGACCCGCACATCTCGTGAAAGGTTCTGTAGAAGCCGTCGTCTACCTCATAACAGCAAAGCCCGACTGCATGACCAATGGCTGCGCGGATACAGTCCGTTTGTGCACCCAATGCACACATGGCGGAGACCGTATTTGCAGCAATTCCGCCGACAGTACCGCGCCATCCCGCATGGCAGGCGCCGATTACGCCGTGCAGCGGGTCGCAGAACAGAATCGGCACGCAGTCTGCCACGCGGATGACAAGGGCGGTATCGGTGTCGCGCGTGACCAAACCATCAAAGCCTTTGGTGCCATCAAAGGCTTTCATACCTTCAGAATCCGAAATTCTATGGTCGGCAGATGCTCCGGTGAGAACTTCTTGATAAGAGCGGGTCAGTCCCATGCCGCAGAAGCTGCGGTCTACCGTCAGGACACGCGCGGTGTGCGTCTGGTTGGCGCACAGCATGGAAGCGGGGTTTATATGTAAGGCGTGCGAAAAACAGCGATAATTTGACAGCGTGGTCTCCCGCGCTTCTCCGACGGAAAAACCGAAATTCAGATCGGATAAGTGCAAACGTGTGCTGATACCGCCGTATTTTGTTGAAAATCCATGGACGATTTTCTTTTTGTCGGGGTTTGTGGAATTTTCCCTGTGTTGTTCCCATGGTTTTCCACACACAGAGATCGCTTTTTCCACAGAGTTGTACACATCCTGTGGAAAAGATGGCAAAACGCGCGGTTTTCCACAGGCATCCAGCACAGAGGAGGAGAACCAGACCGCGTGTCCTTTTTCATGGCGAAGCATCATGTCCTTTTGTCCTTTCAAAATGCGACCGTAAAGCAGGGGGGCAATGAAACGGTATCTGCATTCAAATATATGAGCGATTTTTTTATCTTATGCAGAATTTATTTTAGCATAAAAATGTCCATTTGGCAATAGACCAAAGAAAAAAGTTTTTAGAGGACATGTGAGGGTGAGAACATCGTCCCAAGTGATATATATTAAAAAGTTTTTAGGGGTTTTAGGGGGATTTTTTCAAAAATCCCCCTAATCGTTCCTTTCCCTCCGTACTGCTGTTATTCCAGCCCCTTTTTCCGGCTGACAAAAAGAAACACTGCCAGGGCGGCGAAAAAGTTTCCTGCAAGGATACAAATGCTTTTTGTGGGAAACGCTGTGACGCCGATATGATTGATCAGCGTGCGTATCTGTTGGGAAAAGAGAAAGTCTGTATACGCGGCAACGGTCGTATTAAATTCCGACAGCATCGGCACAAAGGAGAATATCAGCATCACAGGAACCATGACGCCGGTTGCCGCCATTTGGTTTTGGCAGCAGATACCGATGACAGCGCCGACAAGCTCTGAGAGGACGATTCCGGCGGTCATGATGCATACAAAGACGAGCGCGTCCCATCCGCGATACATGCATAAAAGTGTGAATACCGCGGTCCCGATCATACACATGCAAAAAATAAAGCTGCCGATGCTGATAAGGTATTGCCACGGCTTTACACCGCTCATCAGCAGGACACGCAGCGTGCCGCGTTCCTTTTCCTCAGACAGAACAGAGGACATGCATACAAGGGGCGCCATGCCCACAAACATGCAGGCGAACATCTTAGCAAAGAAATGCGGCGGCATTTCCGCAATTTGTATCATGTGTTCCATGAAAAACGCCATCAGAGGGAACATGAAAAACTGGATTAGTACCGCATTGTTTTTCTTTGTGTCAAGAAGCTGTTTATAGAAAATCGCTGTAATATATCTCATGGTGCGGGTGTTCTCTCCTCTCCGGTCAAATCGCAAAAGACGGTTTCAAGGTCGGGCTCTGTCGTATGCAGCGTCTCCACACATCTCCCACGGATGAGGTCTGCAATGCGGTCGGCGCTGTCCGGGGTGAGCGGAAGACACAGGTCTGTGCCGTCTGAAAGATGCAGCGCAAAGCTTTTTTGTCGGTTGTGTCTTGCACAGATTTCCTTTGGCGTTCCGCATTCTATGATTTTGCCGCCGCACAAAAGCGCGATTCGGTCGCACAGCGACTCTGCCTCCGACATGGTGTGCGTGACAAGAAAAATCGTCTTTCCCCGCTTTTTTTCCGTGTACAGAATCTGCCGGATACAGTCGGCTGTCGCAGGATCAAGACCGCTTGTCGGCTCATCGAGAAACAGAATATCGGGGTCACGCAGCAGAACCCGCGCAAGACGAAGACGGCTCTGCATCCCTTTGGAAAGCTTTGCGGCGGCGGTTTTTTTCGCTTCGGAAAGTCCGACTTTCTCTAAAATATCAGTAATTTTTTCCTTTGGATGTACGGTGCCGTACAGTGCGGCATATATTTTTAAATTTTCATAGACAGAAAGACGCTCATATACGCCGAAGGCGTCCATCATGATGCCAATCGATGCGGATGAATCCCGTGTGGCACTGCCGGCGTCCGGGGGCAGCTGCCCCGTCAGAATTTTGATGAGCGTGGTTTTCCCGGCTCCGGTTTGACCGAGCAGACCGAAAATTTCTCCTCGCTGCACCGAAAAACGAATACCGTCCAGACACCGTTTGCCGTGGAAGGACATGACAATATCCTGTGCGATGAGAATCGGAGGTGCATCAGTGCCTTTTACCATGTTCCAGTTCCTCCGTTTCCATTTTGATCGTTGTGTTTGACCTTTGTTCTTTGTAGTGCTTTAAAGCCGTTTCCAACCGACGGTTTTCCTGCCGTTCTGCAAGGGTGGAGACGAGGGTGGAGACACTACAGCTGATCACAAAACACAGAATGAACATCACCCAGGCAAGCGGCATGTCGGCTGGAAACCAGTCAAACAGGAATACAAAAACGAGAATTGTTGCGAATGCGCCTGCAAATAGAAGTGTGATACGCACAGGTGTGGACATATGCCGGATGACCATATCGGTCATAAACAGCGTTTTCCATAAAATGATGATTGTGACCGCAAGCAGGAATTGCAGACTGGTCTGAATGCTTACGCCGCGTTCTCCAAGCGAGAAAATAGAGGAAAAACCGTATGCCGATGTGCCGAATAAAAGACAGAACACATCAAGCAATATGGTTGTCACACCGAAAATCGTACAGATTTCCTCTAAAATTTTTAAAACAGAAACATTTTTTTCCATTATGGAACCATTCCTTTCAAACGATGCGGAAGCTGTGCGCCGGAACAGGGGGAAGAGTTATATTCCCAGTCGTTTTTTCAGTTCGTCCGCATATTGCCTGGATGCAATCAACTGCTCTCCGTTTTCCAGCGTGATGCGGAGACGGCGGTCAAGCTCGGCGCGGAGTGTGTGAATATAGCGGATGTGTACAATACAGGATTTGCTGATGCGCTGGAAGCTTTGCCCGCACAGTCTTGCGTCGAGCTCATACAGCTTCAGGCGGGATTCAAAGCAATCATGTTCCGTATAGACGAAGGTTCTGCGGTCGACCGATTCGATGTATGCGATTTTTGCACAGTCGAGAATGTGGGTTTCTCCGTTTTTGGTGACGGTGATTTGATTGTCCACCAGCCGGAGCGCTTCGAGAATGTGTTCCAGTTCAGGCGTCAGTGCGGGGGCACGGACGAAAATTTCCGTCTCTGTCAGTGCAGCGTCTGTTTGAATGGTGATTTTCAAGTGATTGCCTCCCATACAAAAATCATGACCGTGCGGGTAATCGGTAACAATATCATATCATACCGACATCCGGTTTGCAAGCGATTCTGCATAACCTGCCGGATTCAGAGAATAACCTGCCGCAGCCGTGAAAAATCTCTGATGAAAAAAGACAGCTGTTTTTTGCAGCTGTCAGATCAAAATCAAAAGAAATGGCACAATATTACGATCATATTAAAGTAATTCCCCATCAAAAAGTTTTTTGGGGGTTTCAGGGGGCTTTTTTTCAAAAAAGCCCCCTGAGAAAATCCTATCACAGTACAAACAGCTTGACCGCCTTGACTGCTGTGCCGCCGGAATAGATACCGACCTCACCGAGTGCAAAAAAGCCTTTTTGTTCTCCGATAAGGCGGACACGCTGTCCCGATGGATACGGTATCCGGTTGTTTTTACCGTACAGCTTTTCCAAATAGATCTCCTGACCGTTTGTGCACAGCCGTTCATAAAACGCGGGCAGATGAAGTTCTGGAAGCCCTTGGAACAGCGACTCTGTTGGAAGAAGCAGGGCGATGCGTTCCGCGTCGGACATCGCCTCCAGCGCTTCCAGCGTGTGCACTTGAGAGAGGGTGAAGCTCCCGCTTCCGCATCGGCGCAGGGACGCCATACAGCCGCCGCAGCCAAGGGCGGCGCCGATGTCGGCACACAGGGTGCGGATGTAGGTTCCTTTGGAACAGCGCACGTCAAGGGAATATGTGTATGCATCAAGATTTGTGCAGACAAGCGAATGAATGGTGACAGGACGCGGCGTCCGCTCAACGGTGATTCCCTGTCGGGCAAGATCGCAGAGCTTTTGTCCGTTGACCTTGAGTGCGGAGTACATCGGCGGCACCTGCATGATTTCTCCAATAAAAGACGAAATCACACGGCGGACATCGGCTTCTTCTGGAATGTTGTCGGACGTAGTCACAACGGTGCCGGTTGTGTCTTCCGTGTCGGTTGTCATGCCAAGCCGCAGGGTACAGAGATAGTGCTTGTCCTCTGCTGTGACGTATTCTGCCGCTTTTGCGGCGCGGCCGAGCAGAATGGGGAGTACACCGGTCGCCATTGGGTCCAGCGTGCCGGTGTGACCGACCTTTTTCGTATGATACAGCCGCCGGATTTTCGATACGCAGTCATGAGAGGTGATGCCCGCCGGCTTATCAAGGATTAAAACGCCGTCCGGCTCTGCGGTAGAAGTGCGGTTGGCTGAATTTTGCTTCGGAGTGTTTGTCACAGTGATGCACCTGCTTTTTCCGTCGCTGCGGCAGAGTCTGCGATATCCGCACGTGCTGCGGTAGCTGCACATGCCTCCGCGTCAAATGCATCTGCAATCGCATCGATGATCTGCTGTTCTACCGCGTGGATATCACCTGTGATGGTGCAGCCGGCAGCACAGACATGACCGCCGCCGCCAAACTGTGCGGCAATTTTTGAGACGTTGAAGCCTTCTTCGCAGCGCAGGGACAGCTTATACGCATTTTTGGCACGCGGACGGATGTGTACGGCGACACGCACACCGCGAATGCCGCGGATCATGTTGACAATATCGTCGATGTCTTCGTCACGCAGACCGTATTCCGCCATGGTCTCCTCGGTAAAGGAAACGAGCGACACGCGCCGGTCTAAAAAGAACCGCAGGTTTTCGTATGCGGCTTTTGCCGCCATTACCTGATAGAAGGAGCGGCTGCCATAGATGCGTTCTGTAATTTTGGTATGTGCAATACCGGACGCAAGCAGAATCGCTGCGCGGTGATGGGTGACGGGCGTCACTGCGCCGAACTTGAAGGAGCCGGAGTCTGTATTCAGTCCGGCATACAGCGGCACCGCGATATTCTGCGGCATGCGGCGATCTCCTTCATTCCAGCGGAACAATTCGCATCCGATATCAAAAATCAGCTCGGCGCAGGCAGCAAGAGAACCATCCACACACGCATACTTTGCAAACAGCGTATTGGTGCAGTGGTGGTCAATGGCAAGGTCTACCCGTCCCATTTCTCCGAACGGAATGGCATAAGAACCCATCAGAGAGGGGGACGCAATGTCCACGGAGATGACCTTATCCCAGAAAAATCCGTCGGGAAGCTGTTCCGCCAGCAAAAATTCCCGTTCCTCCGTGATCCCCTGCAAACGGTAGGGAATGGGGTCTGCACAAATGCAGTGCGCAGTTTTTCCCATCAGGCGCAGAAGATTGCGCAGACCGATACCGCAGCCCAGCGTATCGCCGTCCGGGTGCGCATGCATGATAATCAGATAATTGTGGTGCGTAGAAAGCCATGCGGCGGTTTCGCTGACGGTCAGCATTTTGCAGGAAGCGGCAGTGTCCTCTTTTGGCTTTTCGGCACAGGCGGAACACGGCTCTTCCAACGCACTTTGTGCTGACAATGCGGTCTTGGGGGCGGTATCAGTCGTCATATTCGTCGTCCTCTTTCGCAGTATAGGTGTTGTTGCTATCGGAGGCATTCGCGGCGGCAGCAGCTGCGGCTGCTTCCTTGGCTTCCAGCTCTGCGCGTTCCTCAAAGCGGCGAATGTCGTCCTTGACCGACGGCGTATGCAAAATCGTGTTGATTTTTGCGCCGTATGCAATGGAGGGGTCATAAATGAACTGCAATTCCGGCGTGATACGCAGATTCAAGCGCTGCGCAATCTGTCCGCGGATATACCCCTGTGCGGAAATGAGTCCTTTTTTCAACGCCTTTTCGTCAAAGCCGTTTTCTCCGTCATTTGCATCAAGAACGGAATAATAGATTTTGCAGTATTTCAAGTCCGGTGTGACTTCACAGCGGATCACAGAAACAAAGTGTTCTGACACGCGCGGGTCCTTGATGCCGCGCACAATTTCAGAGACCGCATGCATCATTTCTTCATTGATGCGGTCGCGTCTGTATTTTGCCATGGTGGTTCCTCCTATGGTAGGGTGATGCACGCATGCATACAGGAAAAATCGACAGGACAGGAAAAGAATGTGTCTGCCGGTTCTTTGTATGCATTCGCGTTTTCGATATATAGTATTATACCATATTATCGTAAATGTTGCAAGTGCGGTTCTGGAAGTGTTCGGAAAATTTAGAGGGGCTGCTGTACTTTGGTGAAGCAGCCCCGTAGGATTCTTGTTATGGATTGTTTGGAACGGTGTCTTGAAGAAATGCTTTGATCATACCGGCAAAATGCGGTGCATCAAAATTATACTGGCAGTGTGCGGAATTTTCAACGCATTCACAGGTGATTTTCTCCTTTGGATAGCCAAAGCTCTTTAACAGGGAGATCATCAGCTGATTTTGTTCTGGACGGCAGAGCATATCGCGGTCTGCCCAGACAAAGTGCAGGCGCGGCAGAACCGCAGGATTTTCAAACGGTTTATCCACATAGAACATCGGCGCGGTTTCATCGATGCGCACGGCAAGCGGATGATGCCCGCTGCGCTGCAAAATCCCGAAATGGGATGTGGGTTGTCCGGCGTCAAAAAACCAGCCGTCGATGTCATACGGCGAGATGTTGTATGCTGCAAGATATGCGGGATTGCAGAACAGCATCATGGAGAGATACGCACCGGCAGAGGAGCCGCCGACAAACAGTTTTTGATACGGGCAGCGTTTTTTGCCGTCAGTCATCACGGTATGCAGCGCAAGGGCACAGTCCTCAATAAATTGCGGGAAAACAGCGCCGTCTCCAAACAGACGATAATTGATGGAAGCGCAGGCGATGCCGTCCTTTGCAAGAGTCTGTAGGGTTGGACGGATGTCTTCCTTGCTGCCGCCTTCCAGTCCGCCGCCGTGAATATAGAAAAACAGGGAGTTACAGGGGACGCCTTCGTCTTGGGGTAAATAGAAATCATACAAACCGCGTATGCCGGTTTCCTTTTGATAAACCAAATTTTCTATCAACTTCATATCATCGTGGAATTGTGACGTAGGTCACAAAACACAGTCTGAAAATATATTTTCAGACGTTTCTCCTTCTGCATGTAGTTTCGTATGGGTTGTTTTTATAAACGCAAACGGTGCTTTTACGGAATATCCGCGACGACAACTTCAGGCTTTTGGTCAAGCAGCCACGGGTTTTTGTAAATCTTGTGCAGATAGCGCAGCGCAGAGGCGTAATAGAAGCCGTCTACAATCCGTTCGTCCATGACAAAGGTATATGCGACATAGGGCACATGCCGGGTGGACCCGTCTGCCTGAAGCTCATAGCGATGCTTCTTTGCACCGAAGGACATGAATACCGGAACGTTTCCGAAGTCATAGAGGTGATGATAGATCGGCGGAATGCCAAGCGAACCCATGGACGTGATGAAGAACGATCCGTGGAACGGACTCAGCCGTGACAGAAACCGCGGCAGAAAACCGAAATAATCAATGACCTGCAAAAGGAATACGACAAACTTCATAAGCAGTCCCGGCATATAGGACAAAATCTTTGCCGCACCGTCAAAAGAGCCGCCGGGCGCATTGCGGTATTCTTCAATAATCTGATTGATTTTCTGATAGACCTCGACTGCGGTCGCATCCGGCTCAAATTCTGCCTTGATAACGGTATCAGGCGAATTCAAGTCCATTTCCTTTTTGATGGTAAGACAGATTTCAATATTGAACCGGGAAAAAATTTCCTGCCCGGCAATGAAGCGGTTTAACCCTGGGTATTGGGAAAGCGTCCGCACATAGGCGGCGATTAAGACGTACATCATATTAAAGCCCTGCATGCCTGCCGCTTTCTTTTCTTTGACGTAGGCGTCAATATGGTTGGTGATGATTTCGTCGCGGATGTAGTTTTGACTGGTGTTGCGTGTTTTCATGATAAACGGGGAAACACGCGCCATAGGAGAGATGGAACGTACCCGTCGGCCCTCCGCACGGTCGCCGAACCGCCGTTTGATTTTTTTTGTGCTTTTTTCGATTGCCAATGTAAATTACCGCCTTTCAGAGGGGGAGAATTTTTGTTTTTGGAAAACGTCATCTTTGATAAAAACGTTATAAGATATCATACGATATTTTTTCAAACAATATCACAATGTATTGGTTGTTTGCTTCCATGATGGGACATTGCCTCTGATGGAACAAATTCATATCCTACAATATAATTACAGTATACCACAAAATTCGCGTCTTGCAAAGGGTTTTTGAAAAAGTTTTTACAAAAACATGAATTATTTGTTTCCTGTATTGGAAGGGGCGTAAATATTGGAGGCAAGAAACAGCGCCGGCACGTATGTGTCGGCGCTGTTATTGGCTGTATTGTAATGTACTGATCAGATTATCGTTTTCTGTCACCTGCGT
This sequence comes from Clostridia bacterium, assembly GCA_017942005.1. GTDB lineage: Bacteria > Bacillota > Clostridia > Oscillospirales > CAG-272 > RGIG3925. Next base: position 221,747 of record JAGAVJ010000003.1, read on the forward strand.
GATTATTTTTTTGCTGTTTGACAACACCTATCACAAGTGCAATGGAAGTAGGGAGCAGCATTAAAAATGTGGTCGGAATTCCGATGGAATAAAACGTACATATGGCATATACTGACGCAATACATTCCATGAAAGCGAGTAGTAAAAAGACTTCATTTTTCTCAGAATGCGTTGATTTTGAACGGAATACGAACAGTACACCGACAAGAATGCTGAACAGTACATACAGGACGGTTGGTACATTCCACAGATGTGCCTTCCATGGATGATTCTGTACTAAAGAAGGAAGCGAAATGATATCGTTACGATAGAGCTGATATTCGACGCCGTAGATTATAGTGAACAGTCCAAAGAGAATACAGAACACACCGCCTGTTACAAAAATTTTTTTAGGGGACAGTAATGCGATGTACCGATATAGTAGGAGCAAAAGAGTTAACATTACAATATAGAACATTTTATTTTATTCCTACTTCATTTTTCAAATTTTGAGGTGTTCAAAATAACTCAGTATTATTAAAAGGTTAGATGTATATTCTCTATACAATACAATTTAAGCTTTTTCAAAATAATAATTAGCGTTTATCATTGCATTTCTTATATTATTATATTCAGTTTCCACCAAAATTGTTATAGCGGATTCCCACATTGATGGAATTGTATATGATGTCATAATATATGCTACTATTCCTGCTACCGTTGAAGCAATTAATGTGCTGGCTACTAAAAATCCTGCTGCGCTACCTGCACCAGCTAATATTAATTGAGCACCTTCGGTGAGGGCTAAATTTTTTTCTGCTAAATACTTGTTAATTCGTTCTTCAGAAGCTTTCATGGACTCTACTTCTCTAGCAAATGAGCGGCAAGAAGATGAATCACTCATAACACCTTTCGAACATGCGCTACCATCATTTTGTAATGGTCTGTCTAAATGCCAAACATATGCAGCTGTACTGCAATAAATGTAACGATAGGAGTCATAGGAACCAGTCACTCTATCGCTCATTGGGACAGCATCTTCCTTCTCCAATTTGGCAGAGGACCATGAAATAGCATTACCGCCACCAACGACAGTAATTGTTTTTGTTCCATTCGTATTAGGAGTGATAGTAACATTAAAAAGTGTATTATCAATTTTTATAGAGTATGTAGCTGCGTTGGTAACATTAATATTAGTAGCTACTGTTGGTATAGCTAAAAATGTGAATGTTAATGAAATTACTAAGATGATAGAAATAATCTTTTTCTTTAATAAAATTTTCATATAAGTTTCCTTTCCAGATATAATTAAAATGATATTTCATAAAATGTAATAATGAGTAGATGGCGCATAAATTGAAACTACCAAACAATTGTACTTGCAGCCAACTTATGCGCGACCAAAAATATGTTTCATCGGATATGGTGGAATATGGATCATATTGTTATCCGTATGAATTCGCATGGGATGGCAGGGGAATAAATATGAAATGTAGTTTCGTGCAATCGCAGGGTTGTATAGATTCACCGTTTCCTTTCACCTCTTTCGTAGATTGATATCAAATTGGGTGTTGCAGGGACATTTTGTACGATATTCCATCTAATTAAGAACAGTATATCATATAAATTACAATGAGTCAATGTTTTATATACGATAAAAAAATTATAATTTATCTATTATTCGACAATTAATCCTTTAACTGTTAATGTTTATATTTGATAAAATTTTCAAATATATTTAGTTGTAATAAACAGAATTCTCACGAAAAAAGAAAAAATTCTAAAACGTGAATGATATGAACTAATAAAAAGAGAACACCAACCAACTAACCATATCAAAGGAGGAATTCTCATAAAAAATATAACACAAGATGCATGTTGCCATCAAGATGTAATTATGTTAGCCAAGCGATCAGGCAAAAATTCTGCGGCAGTAATTGTGATACAAGGAATACTGCTATTACCCATCTTTTATAATTTTGTGTGAAAGTTTATATATGGCAGAACCAAGTGTGTATATGTACCATGTTCGGTCACTTCGTTATAATAAAAACAGAATGGAAGTATAGGATTTTTCCCAGACGATCTATGAGACGGTGCGTAAGATTGTAAACTCGTTAATTTTTTTGTACTTTTTTCAATTACCACTGTATTACTACTTTTTCCGGAGAGAAAGATTTATGTTTTTTTGAAAAGCATTATCTTACTTATGAAACGATATAAAATATGATATCTAATCCCACAGTATAATATCCTATGATATAACTACAATATGTCAAAAACTCACAGATTATAAAAGGATTTTTGTGAAAATTACATAAATATGAATTATTTGCATTTTATTATGAAGAATGTTTTTTCTGCGTCGGAAATAGAAAGAGAACGGAAACAGCATCGGCTTGTGTGCCGATGCTGCTGTTGATTGGAATGTATTGGAGAGTACCGTTGCGATGTATTATTTTATCATTGGCTATCGCTAAGTTTTACTTCGTAAAATGCAACTTTTTCTGTGTAAAAGTCTTTCACATTTGCGTTTAAATCTTTTGTGATGTAGTCTATGATATAAAGATAACCGATATCTGTAAAAATGTATAAGTCGCATTTTTTTCCATCTCTGATGCAATGGACGGTATATTGATGATTATCATAATTACAACACCGAAATTCTCTCATTTCACCGGTTCTGAAAAAATAGTTCAGATTTTTTATCACCTCATAAAACATGAAGTGATGGGCACCTTGTTCTACAGTGTACACTTCTCCATCTATATCTACCGTTCCAGTTACATAATCCCTGTCTTTGCATATTCTGCGCTGTACAGATAGAGAAACTCGTACCGTCGCTTCTTTATCAAACTGATAATACACCGTGTCATCATCTATATTACTTGCTTTTGACATTGATACAGTAAATTCAGTATGGATTGGCTGATAATAAATGATGAGCGCGATGATTACGGTGATTAAAGTGAAAAGTATAATGATTTGTTTTTTCTTTTGTTTTAAAAAGGTCCGAGCGTCCATAAATCACCGGATGTGCAGCAGCAGACAGGATATGCAGTGAAGAGGGGTTCTTTTCATAGGTTTCTCCATTTTATGATGAAAATTTCAAGTATATTTTCAGGACAGTCATTTGAGATTGTAATTTCCAAGTCCTTCCAGAATTTCCTGTTTGAACAGGGAAAACAGAAGATATGGCGGCAGCAGAAAGATGACCACTGCGGCAAAATCATACAAGGTCTGGGAGGAAAACGAATTCAGAATCACCGCAAGCGGCAAGACGGTTTCTGTTTCTATGAGAATCAGCGGTTCTGCGACCAGATTCCATTGTTCTGCAAAGACTAAAATTGCAGTACACACAATGCCGGGCTTGATATTCGGAAGGATAATGGACCAAAGAATACGGAATACATTGGAGGTTTCCAGTGTTGCGGATTCTATGATTTCGTTATGCAGCGTTTTTGTGACTTGGGTCACAAGGAACACAGGCAGGCAGGAAAAAATGCCGGGAAGAATCAACGCATACAAGGTATCGTATAGATGCAGCTGCTTTGAAACGATATAATGGGGCAAAAGCGTAACCTGAAAGGGCATGATCATAACGATGATATACGCTGTAAACAGCAGTGTTTTTCCCTTCATTTTTGCCTTTGCAAACACAAACGCAGCAGGAACCGAAACAAGAAGCGATCCCAGTGTTACACTTGCTGCGACGAGAAAGGAACGAAGCAATGCATGAATATAGAGCGGCTTTGCGATATAAAAGTCCCAATAGCCGTCAAGGGAAGGAGAAATGATATCACGAAAGTTGATGCCTACAGAGCAAAGAATGGATAGTAAAATGGGGGCAATCATAACTGCCGCAACAGACAAAAGAAAAAAACAGAAAAGGCTGTACCAGATTGTTTTTTTTACCATACCTGATCACTCCATTTCTTTTCGCACCATAAAAGTACGGTGACAATCAAGAAGATGCCTAAAAAGAAGAGCGTGGCAGCAGTAGAAACATTTTGATAATTTAATTTTTCAAAATGATTATTTAAGTAATTCTGAATCATATATACCGCTTTATCAGGATAATTGCCCCACATCAAATAAGATTCGCGGTAAATTTTAAAGGAATTTACAAAGGAAAGAATACCCGTAAACAACAGCATAGGGACACTGTTTGGAAGAAGAATGTGCGTCATGGTTTTCAATGTGGATGCGCCGTCAATTTGTGCGGAATCCAGGACTTCCATTGGGACGGATAAAAAGGAAGCGGTCAAAAGGATGACATTGAGACCGGTATATTTCCACAAAAACAGAAACAATAGGGAGGAAAACGGCGGGACATCGGAAAGATAGGTCTGCCATATCATCACGGCAGTGATGGAAGGGAGCAGATACGGCAGAAAAACAACGGATTGCAGGAATCGCAGCCTTCGCACGACAAACGCCAAAAGAAAGGCAATGATATAAGAAATCAAAAGGATTAAGGGAACGGCAATAGCAGTAAAGCACAGTGTGTTTTTCATGCCGAGTAAAAAATAGTCGGATTTTAAGATGGTTAGAAAATTCTGTAACCCGCAGAATTCTTTGCGGAAGGCATCGTTTTGCCATGCATAGGTCAGTGAATACAGAAAAGGGATGATATAAAACACCAAAAACCCCAAAAAACTTGGGAGCAGCAGAAGCTTCCAATATTTATTGTTCATAATTATGACCATAACTTTCACGAAAGCGAAAGTTATCTCCTGTTCGATAATATCTATGGCCGATTGTTGATTTAAAATGATAGGTTGCCTTTTACGGTGTATTTATAATTTTAAAGATAACCACTCTGTCGCCGTCTTCCAGCGTTTTGTCAGCGGAACAGATATACATGGCATTCATTTGAGAGGACTTTAACAGTTCTGTACAGATGCCGTCTGATTTTCCTTTTATAACGTCGATCTTTTTTGCAAAGTAGGCTTCTTCGCCGGTATCATTTCTTTTTTCAACAATCAATGCAAAGGTCTGAATGTCTCCTGCATCGCCGTTGTCTGGAGTGGATGTGCTGTGAAAGCATTGAGACGACAGACCGGTCACTGTCACGCTCCCGTCAGAAAAGGTATAGAAAACGGGAGACATGACAACGACCTGCGGAGACAATGCATCACGAATGGTTTTCCCAAAAACAACAGACGCCAAAATGGACAAAGTGAATATCACTGTAAAGATGATTGTGATTTTTTTATTCATACTTCATTCAAAATACGTATATTCTACAAAGGTGATGATGTTTTTTGCCATATCGTCCGGCGAAAGCTTGCCGGAGTAGAAATCTTCTAAAAGGTTGTCAAGGATATACTCTAAAAGCAAAGTATAATCATACGTAAAAATACAGGCATTTTCAAACAGCTGCGGCAAAACGGAGAAAAGAGCACGCTTATCGGGAGAAAGGGAGGAATCAATCGTATTTTTTTCCGGCTGGTTGCCTAACATTGTAAATCTATAAATACCGCCGCTTGTGCCGGTGGAATAAAGGAATTCTTCTCCGGTCATGAAGGCGATAAAATCGTATGCCAAGTCGATATTGGCAGCATAACGGTTCATCATTGCAAGACCGCGCAGAAAAACATGCGTGGTTTGTTCCGACGGGTCGCAGAGGATGCCGTTTTCAGGGGATTCATATGGATCAGAACTCATAATCGTGCTGAAAATTCCATTTATATTAGACAGCAGTGGAGTACGGCTGCTTTTCGAGTTGGAATTGAAATCGGAACCAAACAGAGCGCCCTTGTCATAGTAGGTTTTTACAGTGGAAAGAAAATCGGCAAGCGCCTTTTGATCCAGTGCGCCGGCATTGATCTGATCCTGTATCATTCTTAAAATCCAGGGATTGACATGATAGGAATCGGAGAACACAACGTAGTTTTCCTCTTGTGCAAACTGTTCGCAAAGCTCCCATATCTGGGAATACGACGGACGAAAATCAAGCGGCTGCTTGAGAGGGGATGCATCATTACATTGGAGAAGACCGTTGATTTCTATGTGATATGGGACGCCGATTATGGCGCCGTCTGCGGAGATCATCTCAGAAACGCCGGAATACATCTTTTCAAAATTGGCGGTGATCTCTTCCTTTTCGTTCAGCGGAGCGAATAACTTATAGTTGATGACACTTGTTAAAAAATTTTCTTCTGTAGGGTTATCCACAAATACAATGTCAAAGTCATCTCCCTGAGACAATAATTGTGTCCGCAGCCGATCTTTTAACACCGCGGAATCGTAATATGTAATTGTGACATTGGTCTGATACTGCTTTTCAAACTGCTCTACAACGGTCTGAAGGTCAAAATCCCATATGGATTCATATGCCCAAATATGCAGTGTATCCTTTTTCACGTTGATATCGGCAGCACACAGAAGATTGGCGCTGTTTTTAAAGATAAAAACAGAACCCCCGCTTAGAAGAAAGCTGTCAATATGTGAAGTTTCTCCAAGTGCTTCTTTTGTAAATGCAGTCAAAAGCGTTATTTCATTGTTATCCGGTTGGTAGCGTTTTAAGGTATACGAGTCTTCGCTGTAAATATAACTGTTGGAAAGTGGATCGTAGGCGCTGTATGAGGGGATAAAATCAAGGATACATTCATTTTGTACGGTTTGTTTTTTCAGATTGTAGGTATAGGATTTGAAAATGGTGTTTGCAAAGCTCATATTGGCGATGGTTACAAAGACGACGGTATTCTCATCCTTTGCATCCATGGATTTTACCATTGCATAGGAATCGTTTCCTTTAAAGTATGCGGTATGATCCGTGATGGTTTGCTTGTCGAGATGGTATTCAAAAATATGACTTTCCGAAAACTCCGCATCGTTTAAATATGATACCTCAAAGAGAATCGACTGTTTCATAGGAAGCATGCGGCAGATACGTTCAATAGCGTCTTTTGGGATATCCAACGCTGCGGTTTTCACGGCGGAAAAGTCCTGTACAGAATATAACGTTAAGGAACGGTCTTCTGTGGAGCCGATATAAATATAATCCGCATCGACGCAGATGGCAGAACCGCCGAAGGGATGCTGCACTGCTTCTTTTGTTGTCAAATCAAATACCGTGCAGAATTCGTCGGATACAAGGTATGCATTGTTACCGTACAGATACATGTCGTTGACGGTGATATTCTCCAATTCCGGAATGACTGCGATGAAATCTTCTGCAGTGGCTGTCGGACTGTTTTTCTTTGCTTTTGAATTCGATTCTGAATTTTTACAGCTTGTAATCAGGATACAGGCGATTGTCAGTATAAAAAGAAGGCAGAATGTATGTTTTTTCATAATTGTTATGATAACTTTTACAAAAGTAAAGGTTCGTTCCTTTCTTTATAGGAATGCGTACATTCCATTCATAAGATCAACGGGCGCCTCTTTGCGTTTATTTTCAATCAGACGGAAAGCCGTTGTACGAATTACCGTCGTGCTGACTACAGTATATCATAAAAATTATCTGATGTCAATAGTATTTCCTGATTTATCCAGATAAAAAATTGTATAAAATTACAAAACCGACCTTGCCAAAAAAATGAAAAAATTTATTAAAACCTCTTGACAAATACGCAAGGAAATAGTATAATATATAGTGTCGTATGATGTAAATCCATCGGGGTACGGCATTCTGCTTCTAATTTATTAAAAAATAACCAACAGATAGATAAAAATGCCTATCTTTGAGGGAGGTGCAAGTGCATGAAGAGAACATACCAGCCGAAAAAGCGCCAGAGAAAGGTCGAACACGGCTTCAGAAAGAGAATGGCTACTGCTAACGGCAGAAAGGTCTTAAAGAGAAGACGTGCAAAGGGCAGAGCAAGACTGACCTATTGATTTTCCCTATATCCGAATCTCGTGCAGACAAGCACGATGCCAAAGCCTGTGCCGCAAGTCATAGGCTTTTTTTATCACATAGAAATAACAGCATTCATTCCCCACTCCTATCAATGCCCCGTGGCATCGCGTTCACAAGGAAGGCGCTGCGATACGGGCAGTCGTGTTTTTTTCTGTGAACAGAAGCAGGCGCAGGATGAACGGCAGACGCGGGACGATTGGATGCCCCAAAAAAGAGTATGAAGTACAAAGCCATCGGCGAAAACCATTTGTATCAGAAGGCGTATGCGCGCGGCGAAAAAGCGGTTGCGAAAACCGTTGTCGTCTATGTCCTGCGCGATTATGCCGCAGCGCGTCTGCAAAAAGCACATCCACAGAAAAAACGGGAAAACCGAGTCGGTCTGACTGTCACAAAAAAGCTTGGAGGCGCTGTTGTACGCAATCGGGTCAAGCGGATTTTGCGTGAGGGACTGCGGCAGCTGGACCGCGAAAGTCCGCTCAAGCGCGGCTTCCTTGTCGTGATTGTCGCACGGGATGCTGCGGTACAAGCTGGGACACCGGAAATTTTGTCCGATTTGCGTGCGGCGATGCGAAAGCTCCGCATGATCGAGGGAATGCCGTATCAGGGGCAGGGGGAAGGAACCCGAAAGCCGGAACGGAACCGAAAAAAGTCCGCATGTCATGCATCCGCACAGCCAGGATCCATGCCGAAGCCAAAACCCGCACAAAATACGAAATCCACACCAAATGCGGAACCTGCACAGCGTGCAGAATCCGTACAGCGTGCGGAATCCATGCAGAACACGCAGAAGTAAATGCGGTATCTTGCGATTGCCATCATTGGCTTTTACCGAAAATTTATATCTCCCTTGAAAGGGAAGCCTACCTGCAGGTTTTATCCGACCTGCTCTCTCTATGCGATCAGGGTATTGAGAGATTGGGGCTTGATTAGGGGAGGTATTATGACTGTCGGGCGGCTTATGCGCTGTCAGCCGTTTTGTCCTGGCGGATACGATTTCCCGCCGCCGCATATCGCCCGTCCTAACAGAATTCACATCGAACGTATACAAACCCAAACGCTTCCGTTTGTTCCGTCTGAAAATGCATCCCGTCATTCGTCTGCCCCGACACGAACGGTTCATACATAAACATCGCATTTCAAAAGACAGGAGCAGGCGGTTAAAAAACTGCGGGAAAAACGTTTGTTACGTATCCGCCCAACCAGCACAGACCTACAGAAAGAAAGGAAATGGCGGATAACGCACAGTCTGCTTTATCCACCGAAAGGTCTTATGTCACAATTATTCGATTTAATCAATCTTCCGTTCAGTTACGTGATGCGGTTCTTCTACGGACTGACGGATAACTACATGGTATCCCTTTTGCTGTTTGCAATTGTTGTCAAGGCGGTTTTGTTCCCCATTGGCATCAAGACACAGAAAAATATGGTCAAGCAGGCAATGCTGCGCCCCAGAGAAGCTGCCATCCGTGAGAAGTACAAGGGACGCACCGATCAGGCAACACAGCAGAAAATGCAGAACGAGATTATGGCACTGTATCAGAGCGAAAATTATAATCCCGCCTCCGGCTGCGGTCCGATGATTATTCAGCTGATTATTGTCTGGGCAATTTACCGGATTGTCTACGGTCCGTTGACCTATCTGTGCGGTATGACCGCAGAATCGCTTGGTTTTCTGCGCGAAGGCGTCGCGTCGCTGCTTGGACAGGAGAACTTTGTCGGCAACGAAATCCAGCTGCTCCGCGCAATCAGCGAACAGGGGATTCCCTCCGTCCTGACCTCTCTCGGTTCCATTGAAGGCTGCACAGGCGAAATTATTTCCGGTATTGAGGATGTCCTTGTCAACCACTGGCCGAATATGACGGTATTTGGCGGTACGCTGGATCTGTCGCAGACACCGACGGTTGCCCTGAACGTGCTTTTGCTGATTCCGGTACTCAACCTTGTCACCACATGGCTGGTGCCGAAGATTACGCGCAAGATGACATATCAGTCTCCGGAGCAAACCCAGGCAGATATGTCGATGAAGATTATGAACATCGCCATGCCGCTGATGATTTTCTGGATGGCGTTCCAGCTTCCTGCCGCACTCGGTGTGTACTGGATTTTCCAGAACATTCTCGGCGTTGCGCAGCAGTGGATTCTCTCCAAGATGTACCCCTATCCAACCTTTACAGAGGAAGAATTGAAGGAAGCCGTTCGGGCAGTGACCAAGGGGGACAAGGATAAAGGAAAGTCGAAGGCAATCAGCACAGGCAGCAGCCAAAACGCAGGCGGAAATGGCAAAGCGCGTTCTCTGCATCATATTGACGACGACGATTATCCGGAAGAGCCGAAATCTGCATCGCAGAAAAATGGCGGCAAGAAGAAGCCGCAGCCAAAGCTTGAAACACCTTCTGAAGAAGATGCTTCTGCGGCAGATGGCTCAAAAGAAGCAGTTTCTGACGCCGGAGACGGTGCTGGCGATGACGGTGTGCAGTCCTCTGTGATAGCGCCAGCCCCCTTAAAAGAAGATCAAAAGCATTGATATCATCATTTTTAGTTTAAAAGGAAAGGAGCCTTTTCCTGCACATGGGAATGGCAGGAGAGGGTATCAAACAAACCAGTTATGAAGAAGGAAACCATTCAGCAGGCGAAAACGGTAGATGCTGCTGTTGCACTCGGTGCAAAGGAATTGGGCGTCGATGTTTCCGCTGTTACCTATGAAGTTCTGGAAGAAGGAAAAAGAGGATTGTTCGGTATTGGCGCTGCCCCGGCAAAGGTACGCGTTTCTTATACGGAAACACCGGATGAGATGGCGCTGAACTTTGTCAAGACGCTGCTTTCCGATATGGAGCTGTCTGTTACTGCCGTTATGACAGAGGAAGCGGACGGTCACCGCATCGTGGTATCCGGAGAAAATGCCGGCGTTTTGATTGGCCATCACGGCGATACGCTTGACGCCATTCAGTACCTTGCCAATCTTGCCGCAAACAAGAAAGAAGAAGATGAGCACGGCTATACCAAGATTACCGTGGATGTGGAAAACTACCGCGCAAAACGTGAGGAGACGCTGCGTCAGCTCGCAGACCGTATGGCAGAAAAGGTGCTGAAGTACAACAAGTCCATTACGCTGGAACCGATGAATCCCTATGAGCGCCGTATTATTCATTCCGAAGTGCAGAAGATCGAAGGCGTTTCCACAAACTCCATCGGTGCGGAGAACAACCGTCGTATCGTGATTTTCCCGACCAATCAGAACCCGCAGGAAAAGGCGGTGAAAGAGGACGGAGAAGGTACAGGCGCACGCGAGAATCGTTTGACAGGCAGTTCTGTAGCAGCAGCGAATGCTGCTGGTGCTGCAAATGCAGGAGGTTCTGCGCGCGGAAATTCCTACCGCAGCGGTCAGAGAAGACGCCCGGAAGCAGAAGCTTCCGATACCGAATCCATATCAAATGTATCTTCGGACACAAAACCTGCCAATACAGCAGGATCCTCTGCCGGAATTATGGAGACGGCAGCAGGAGAAGAGGCAGCAGAGTCAACTGCGGCACGTGATGACGTGCGGGGAAACCGTGGAAATCGCGGCGACAGGAGTGACAGAGGGGAACGCAGAAACGGCGGACGCTCACAGAACAATGGCAGACGCGGCAGAGGTGAGCGCCCAAGCAATGAAATTCAGAGTCAGCCGACCCGCCCGCCAAAGACCGTGGATAAGGCAGAGGAAGCCGCAGCCGCAGAACTGAACGCCCCGCTGTTTGAACGTGCAAAGGCAGAAAAAGAAGCGGCCGCAGCCGCAGAGCCGCCAAAGGCACCCGCAGGTCCGCGTTCCAAAAAGCCGTATTATATGCGCCCGAAGAACGCACCCGGCACACAGCGCACATATGCAAAGCCTGTCAAAAAGGACAGCGTGGAGAGCTACTATTTTGATCTCGAAAACAGCAAGAGCGGTTTGACCCGTGAAAAAGAAGAGATGTCCGACATTGCAAAGGCATGCGGTATTTATGACGATCCGGTAGAGGAAACTGCCGCAGCGAAGACAGCCGATTCACAGTCCACCGAAAACGAGTAAAATAACGTGAGTTCAATGAGGAGGGGCTTTTTGAAAAAAGCACCTCCTCAAACTCCACTGCAAAAAACTTTTAATCACACGAAATATCATACAAACCCAACAAAACACACATGATTTTTTTGTTGGTTTGCCCCGTTTAAAGCTTTTTGGAAAGGGGCAATGGGAATGGAGAAAATTTTGGGGGGAGCGAAAGTTTTCCCCATAAAATTCATCGAACCTATGTTAAAACAGCAAAAGAAAAACCCGCAGCGATGCGGGTTTTTTGTATAGAAGATGATTACGCTTTTCCGTACTCCTTTGCCAATGCTTCAAATGCCGGAAGAGAACGCTTGATCATCTCTGTGGAAACGCAATAGGAAATTCTCACATATCCGGGGAAGCCGAAGCTGTCGCTTGGAACAATCAAGAGGTCATGTGCCTTTGCTTTTTCGCCAAACGCACGTGCATCGGGTTCCAATGCCTTAACAAATAAGTAGAAGGCGCCGTCCGGATGCACCACCTGATACCCAAATTTTGTCAGAGCGTCGCAAAGCAGGTCGCGGTTCTTTTTATACACGGAAATATCAGAGGTTTTTCCGATACATGCGGGTACAATTTTCTGGAACAGGCTCGGTGCGCAGACAAATCCCAGCGCACGTCCTGCGCCGCAGACGGCATAGTAGAGGGCGTCGTGTTCGGCTGCTTTCGGCGGAACAAGCACATAGCCGATACGCTCGCCGGGAAGAGAAAGGGATTTGCTGAAAGAGTAGCAGACGACGGTGTTGTCATAATAATTGGGAATGAACGGGACAACCGTCTCTGTGTCGTAAACAAGTTCGCGGTAGGGTTCGTCTGCAAGAATAAAGATGGTGGTGCCGAACGTTTCCTGCATCCGTGTGAGCAGGGCAGAAAGCGTTTGAATCGTTTTCTCTGAGAAGACTGCACCGGATGGATTGTTCGGGGAATTGATAATCACAGCCTTTGTTTTTGCGCTGATTGCGCTTTCCAGCGCGGCAAAGTCGATTTGAAAATCTTCTTCTCTGCATTTTACTTCCACGCACTTCATGCCTGCCTGTGTGATGAATACCTTATACTCAGGGAAGTATGGAGCAAGTACGATAACCTCTTCGTTTGCGCCTGTCGAGAGGGCGTTCAGGGAAATGGTAAGAGAGGCTGCCGCGCCGCAGGTCATATAAAAGTCGTTTGCACTCACATTTGCGCTGTGCGTTTTGTTGATGTAATCCGCGCATGCTTTCCGCACATCGGCATCTCCCTGTGCGGAGGTATAGCCGTGCAGAGCAACGGGATCCTCGTGCAGAATCAGATTTGCAAGCGCTTCCCTGACACAATCCGGTGCCGGTACGCTTGGATTTCCAATGCTGAAGTCATAGACATTTTCTGCGCCGACTTCTGCGGTGCGCTTTTTTCCGTATTCAAACAGCTCGCGGATTTCAGATCGTTTGCTGCCAAGCTGATACATTTTTTCTGATACAATGGACATGCTTATAACCATAACGTTTTACTTATTTGGCATTCGCTGAACAGGTAAAATGTTTTCTCCTTATTCGTTTTCGTTTATTATACGGCAGAAAGTCCATTCTGTCAAGAGTTTTGCGTAAAATATTTTCACTTTGCCGATAACGGATGTACCTGACAATACTATTTTTATTTTATAAGGAACGGTACAGTAAGGGTGTATGGTTTACCGGGATATAAAAGCAGCAGAAGATACATATATTGAAATTTGCATGTTTAGAGAATAAAATTTGAAAAAAGTATTGACAGAATAGGAAGAATGTGGTATAATAATAAAGTCAGCAGCTGAGCGGCTGTGAGAAGCGCCAGAAAGAAACTTTTCTTTCAAAAAAACTTCAAACAATCGAAAAAAGTTTGAAAAAA
>JAGAVJ010000016.1 GCA_017942005.1 Clostridia bacterium
CACCGCCGTGTCGGTATCCTCTGTAATGAAAACCGCATCCCCGGCGCACAGAGGGCGGGCGGACGATGGATTATCCCCGAAGACGCAGAGAAACCCACCGATGCGAGAATCAAAAGCGGAAAATACGTCAAGCCCAAAGTGAAAGAATAACACAGATAGGAAAGGAGGCGCAGAGCATGGAGCGCAAATATTTATCCGGCAACCTCAGAGATCGTTTGCAGGATTTGATGAAAGAACGTAAAATCACACAGAGCGAGCTTGCCGCAAAAATTGAAATTGACGTTAGCACACTTAGTCGTTTTATCAGCAATGCAACAGGCAAACTCAGTGACGAAAATATCAAAAAGATCGCAAAGGAATTTGAGGTATCCACTGACTTCCTGCTCGGCGTTACCGATATTCCAGACCGCATGAATTACGATATAGCCGAACTCGGTTTGTCGGTACAGGCAGCAAAAAATCTTTACACAGGCAAGGTTAATACAGAGGTTGTCAACCGACTGCTTGAAAACAAAAATTTTGCAGCTATGACCAATATGATCGCACACTATTTTGATGATACCCTTGCCGCTGGATATGCCGCACAAAATCAGATGTATGCCACATTAAGCGCATTACTTATGGGCGAAACAAAACAGCATCCCGAAAACAGAGAAGCTATTGCGGAAGCTGCAAAGACTATCAGCGTTTCCAGAATGTCGATGTATCAAGCTGATCTGACCGCTATTCAGAATACCTTTATGAACGTGCTGAAAGAGATCAAGAAAGAGATTGGTTCCGATGTTTCGGATGCTCAAGCCATGAGCAAAGAAGCGGCACAACAGATGTACACCGAACTGACAAAGGGGCAGGATGTAACAAAGCCGAATATCACGCCCGAAATGATTGCCGGTGCAATTACAGGCTCCGTCAGCGGTATGGATGGTGTTGACCCCGAAGCGTTGAAACAGTTTAATCAGGCATTGATCGGTCTGCTCACGGTCAAGCCAACAGAAGACGAACATGACGGCAGTTGATAACGAAAAGCTGTGTGTGCTGGCACAGACCGGGGACATGGATGCGCTGAACCATCTTGTGGAAAATAATCTGCGTTTTATCAAAATGACAGCGCATGAGATATGGAGCGCACAGATAGAAGTCAATCGGTCACTCGGCGTTACCTTTGATGATCTTGTGCAGGAGGGCTGTCTGGGACTGATGGGATGTGTGGAGAAATTTAATCCCGATGGCGGCAACAAATTTCTGACATACGCAGCTCCGGCAATCCGCAATTCGATGCTTGACTACATACGAAGTCAGAGTACATCATTTGAAGCAAAGAACATGGGTGAGATCGTCAGTCTGGACGAGGTGACGAAATTTGAAAATCGGGATCGTCATGCGTTCGTCCCCGATTCTGCTATGACCAATCCTGCACAGATTTATATTGCCAAGGAAACGCATGAAGAACTTCACGCCGCCCTTGATACAATCAGCAATAGAGAGTGTGAATACCTGTTGTACCGTTTTGGATTTGAGGACGATATGGAACATCCCTTGACGGAGACAGCGAAGCATTTCTTCTTGTCAGAGAGCAGAGCAAAATCTACAGAGAAGCTGGCGTTGGATAACGTGTGGTTGGAACTTCCGTGGTGGTTCCATTAACAAGGGAAACGGACGCTGCGGCGGGTTTTTATATACCTCTTGCGCCCCCGTTGTCACAGCAAATCTCTCCGCATAGCTTCAAGATTTCCTATGCCAACTACACACGAACAGCCGGATTTTGCTCATGCTAAATCCTTCGTTTTGTGTTCCTTTCTGCCCACAAAATCCGCCTGTTCTGCTGCCGCCGAAAAGTGTCTGTCTGGCGTGGGACAGCCCCTTTCCAGCGTCAGCGGTCGCAAAAGGTATAACACACTAGACTTTGCAAGCAAAATCGTGTGCCAACAGGGATGCTTCTCGCCCCTATTGGAAACCCAGAGCCAA
>JAGAVJ010000017.1 GCA_017942005.1 Clostridia bacterium
CATACCATTTTTAGTTTGTTGTTTTGGTCGGGTATGCGTTCGGGTGAGCTACTGGCATTAGTGCCGGAGGATTTCAATTTTGATACGCAAACTATAAAGATATCCAAAAACTATGCACGGCTGAATGGTAGGGATCTGTTGCTACCACCAAAAACACCGAAAAGCAATCGTCTAATCGTATTGCCGCTTGCGGTTTGTGTTATCCTTCAGCAGTACATAAACACACTGCCAAAAGAAGGCTCAAAGCAAAGATTGTTTCCGGTAACAAAGAAGTGGTTGTCGCAGGAATTAAAGCGAGGTATAGAAGCAAGTGGAGTCAAAATGATTCGGGTACACGATTTACGTCACCCGTATGTCAAGCACACGACAAAAATTTTTAGCTTGCGCTTGAAGTTTTTTCAAGCGCAGCAGGTTCCTGATGCTCTGCGAAAAACTCGCGGAGCTTTTCTGCATCTTCGGGAAGGAGGAAGCCATAACCCGTTCCTCCGATCCTGCAATAAAAAGCTATCTTCATGGTCAATACCTCAATCGAAAATGTCTTTGATCTTATACGCGATTTCAATGCGGTTGTCGGGGTACACAAGCACCCTGTCAACGAGAAGGTCGGTCAGCTCGGCAGTCAGACCTTCGGAGTTAAAAACCGCTCTTGCGGCTTCCTGTCGGTTGTCGCGCCGCGCCTGTTCTTCCTGCTTCTGCTTCGCCTGTGCCAATACTACGGCATAGGCATTTTTGGTTTTCAAAAGCAGTTCATCACACGCCGCCTTTTCTGCCTTGTAGGTATCAAGGTCGATTTCTCCCAAGAGATACCGTTCATACAGTAACCGCTTGCCATCCTGGAGTTCTTCGATCTGCTGCTCATATTCAGACCGTTCCGGGGCGGCAGCTTCCAGACGGACGGTGCCATCGGGGTTAAGAGATGCGGTAGCTTCCATCTGTTTTTTCAGCGTGATAAATACTGCCTTTTCCAGTTCCACCGCATTGACCCTCATTTTATGGCAGCGGCTTTCCTCGTCAGCTTCGGAATGGCGGCAGTAGTAATACGATGTTTTCTGCATCGTGCGGGACAGCGCATGACCGCAGCATCCGCAAAACGCCTTGCCCTTCAGCGGATAGTCCCGCTTCTTTTTGTTGGGCTGAGAAAACCGGAGCTGGCTGGCCTGCACCTTTTCAAATATCGCTTTTTCAACGATTGCCGGATGGTGGTCGGGGATGATATACCACTTGTCCCTGTCCTTCATTCGGCTCCGAGTACCGCCCACTTCAAGGACAGCTCGTTTGCCAATCACATAGGAACCAATATATCTTTCATCCTCCAAAATACGGAGAACCGTTGACGGACTCCAAATTCCACGGGTGCGGGATATATCGTGGGTGTGGTTGCCCCGTGCGGCTTTGTATTCACCGGGGGTAGGAATATCCCTGCGGAACAGTTCTCTGGCGATAGCGGTGCCGTTATTGCCCTCTGCGGCAAGCTGGAAGATAAGCTGCACAACGGCAGCGGCTTCCGGGTCAGGCTCCATTCTGCAATCGTCGCTTTTACGGTAGCCGTAAGGACAGATTTTACTCTGATACTCACCGCGCTGCATCTTGGCATATTTCGCGCTCTTGGTC
>JAGAVJ010000018.1 GCA_017942005.1 Clostridia bacterium
AATTGCACCGTTTTCCTTTTCATGAAAAGATGCCTCGGAAACGATCTTTTTGTTGATCATTGTTAAAACGAATCGGTCAACAAACGGCGCACGGAATTCCTCCAACAAGTCCAGCGAAAGAGAACAGCGTCCCGGCCGTTCTGTATGGAAGAAGCCGACATACGGATCCAGTCCGGCACTTTCCAGTGCAGAGGTACAGATGGATGTCATCAGAGAATAGCCGAATGACAACATGGCATTGACGGGATCCATCGGTGGTCTCCGACTGCGGCCGTCATAACGAAAGCAGTCCTTTTGTGACAGGATCAGTTCATCAAATACAGAAAAATAACGGTTGGCACATTCTCCCTCCAATCCCCGTAAGGATTCCGCAGAGTTTACAGAATACGCCTGTACTGCACCCGATTTGATATCGGCAGCGGCTTGTTCTATCAGCTCCGCGTCCACACGCTCCCGGTGATCACTCACGGCACGGCGAAGCACCGCGGCACTGTTGGTCATTTTGGCAGAAAGCATATTTGCGGCAATATGCAGAGAACGTACCGGATCATCTGCCACTCTGTACTGTGTGCGGCGAACAATGACATTTCCATACGTTTTTCCGACGCTCCGGGTCAGAAATTTGCCGGATGGCGATAAAAACGTTACAACGATTCCATATTCCGCACATTTTCCGAGCAAAGCTGGTGAGGCTCCAGGGTGGCCAAACACAACAATGCTTTCCAGCAGATGCAGGGGCATACGTCCTCTCTCCTCCCGATTGACCGAGAGTACAATGTTTTCTCCGTCCAGTAAAAGGTACGCATCCGGGGTAGTGACATACAGGGTGTTTTTCAATTTTTTCACGGTGTATCCCTCCCAAGATTTTCGTCGTTGTATGCTTTGGCAGATGGGATTTTTTCCAGCTTCGGAAGACATTCTTCCTTCAGAGAGCAGGCATTACACGCCTTTGTCCGCTTTGGTCGCGGCAGATACTGTCGGTCAAAATAGGTATGCATTTCAGCCGCATATGCCCGGACCGTTTCCCGCAGCTCCTCTGTGATCGCAATTTTGACACGGTGACGTGTTTCAAAGTAATAGAGTGCGCCTTCGTCAATGTTGCAGCACAGCATTTCTTCAAGACACATTGCCTGTGCTGTGAGCTGGAGAATGTCACACGGATTCTCCTTTGGAGAGCCGCGCTTATATTCCACCGGATAGACGGAAAACAAACCGTCACGACCGTGCAGTGTAATCCCGTTACCGGATGTTTTGCGGAATTCCACAATATCGCATTCACCGGACAGTCCCAGCGTTCTCGAGAAAATCGGCATTGCACGGGAGAGGATGACCTCACCGCGCGCCTCGGAACGGTATGCATCATGCGCATTGTCATGAAGGATCCGTCCCTCTGCAGTTCTGTCATTTTCCGCCCATACATTGTCAATATGAATCAAAGCCCACTGTCTGCGACAGAACGAAAAATGCTGAATTCCAGACAGCATCAGATAACTGTCTTCCTTATATTCCATCAATCACCTCGAGGGCAAGATCGGGAAGCTCATTTACCGTAATCGAATAATCGTCAGCGGAAGAAGGTTCTATGACACCTTCATTCAAGGTGATATTCAGCAGCTTATGCACCTTTGCAGACGAATATTGACCGTCCTTGCAGTTGTGCTTCCACCAGTATACGCGAATGACTTCCATGGAACCGTCCGGTCTTGCAGAGGAAGCATCGTTGACAAACAGTGTCCGCAGACATTCCTTGATGGTTTCCGCATCTTCTTCGGTAAAGCCCGTCTTTTCCGCAAGCTGAACATTGATGGAACCCTTGATCTTGTACAGACCGAAGCGGACAAAATGCTTCATGCCCATTGTATCGGATGCTTTCTTTTCTCCGGGTTCACCGTTGACGCTCTTGGTAATCTGCATGGATTGAATTTCAACGGGAGATGCGCTGACTGCCTGATGAATGGATACAGGTCCCCTTACACCGACGGAAACACTGTCTGCTTTAAACGCAAATACCTGACCGAAGGTACGAACGTCCAGCCATTCGGCACAAGCCTTTTCTGCGTATTCCTCTTTGGTTTTGATCTTTCCAAGTGTTTTGGTCGCACGCTCACTGAGACTGGTAAATTCATCCGTCGTCTTATCGTCGGACTGTACAAAAATCTTGTTTCCCATATCCTGCATACGATTGCGGATCTTGCGCTTGATGCAGACATCGGACATTTCGCCAAATCCGTTGTAATCGGTTCTCGGACGGTTGCCATTGAGCGGATCACCGTTGACATTTGCCATGGTTGCAGATACCAGTACGATAAAATCGATCTTGTTCATAAGCTTACTCATTTTCAGATTCCTCCGTTTCGGTCATGTCGTTATTTTTGGTGTAAAGTGCGTTTTTCTGCAGATAGTAGCCGATGATATAGGTTTCCTTCAGCGGCGCGTTCCACTGATTTTCCGGGAATGCGGAGATTTTTTCGTAGATTTCGCCGATGAGTCTGTCATAGAAAATTCTGATTCCTTGTGACAATCTAGGCAGATACCCCTTCTTTAATTGCTCGATTACAGTTTTGGCTGTCTGTGCCGGTCGTGTACAGAAAACAGACTGCATACGGATCGCATTCGGTTCACGGCTTTCACCGTTATTGTATGTATCACGCTCCGCTTTTTCAAGAACCGCAAGTAAACGTCCGTATTGATAGCTGATGTCGTTTTTGTCTTTTTCCAAAGCCATATCAAAATCCCCCTTATTGTAATCCAAATAATATTTTCTGATCACAGCACACGCTGTAAATTGCAGGTAATCCAGCGATGTGTTATATGCCTGCGGACGCATTGTTTTCTGCGCGATGGCATGAACAATGTCATACGGCATTTTCGCGCCGTCCACGCGGCAGATCA
>JAGAVJ010000019.1 GCA_017942005.1 Clostridia bacterium
TATGATATCGGTTTCAAGCTTCGTTAAAAAACCGTCATACCAAAGAGAACCGGACATGGATGCAAATCCGTCAAACGCTGTTGCTTCCATCATTGCCCAAAGCGAAAACAAACCCGCAAGAGAATATCCGCACAATGCAAACGTATGCATGCTATATTCTAACCGCAAAAATGGCAGAAGCATATCGGAAAGATACGTAAGAAATCCTTTGCCCTCCCCTGCGAAGTCATCGCCTTTTGCAAAAGCACGCGGTGCCCACCACGGAGATAATTCCCTGTTCCAATCAACGGGAACCGCACAAAGCATGATATGCTCCGATGTCTGCATGATCAATGCCGCAGCTTCATCGGCTTCTCTCACGTCGGCAACCGGAAGCACTGCACATACACAGGCTTTCGCCTCCGACAAAGCTGCCGGAAGAAACAGTCGTACCGTGCGGTTTGCACACGTTACTGTTTGCATGACCTCCATTCGGTACTTTTCCCTCCCTTTTGCGTACCATTGTGCCTTAATTATACTTGATAACAGTAGAAAAAGCAATAGATTTTGAAAAAAAGATAAAAATATTTTATTCTCCCCTTGCAAGAAATCCAAAAACCTGCTATAATGGATGCATTCCGATTGAGAAAGGAAATAACGTTCACTTTCGTGAAAGTTATGGTCATAATTATGCCAAAAAATTCACGCAATACCAAAAGCCGTATCGTCGATGCAGCATGGAAATTATTTTATAAAAATGGGTACGAAAATACTACAATTGAAGAAATCATTTTTGAATCCGGCACCTCCCGCGGCTCCTTTTACCATTATTTCAGCGGAAAAGATGCACTGCTCGGTTCTATGGCGTATCTTTTCGATGAAAAATATGAAGCCCTTTCTCAAATCATTGATCCGGACACCGATGCCATTTCTGTTCTCCTGTACTTAAATCACGAGCTGTTTACCATGATCGAACAACAAGTAGACTTAGAGCTTCTCACACGTTTGTACGCCACCCAATTGACGCAAAGCGGAGAAAAGCAGTTTCTTGACCGCAGCCGTGTTTATTTCCGGCTCCTGCGTACGATCATCACGCGCGGACAGGAACGCGGAGAAATCACACGGGAAAAATCCGTCGGTGAAATTGTTCGGCTTTATGCCATGTGTGAACGCGGTATTTTATATGATTGGTGTTTATACCGCGGTGAATATTCCCTTGCCGAACACGGAGATTCCGTCATGCCGCTGATGTTAGCTGGACTGCGCACAAAAAAATAACGCCGATTCTTTAGAATCCCGCTGTATCATCCAACGAAAAGCATATCCTCCCCTACCCTCTATAGGCAGTGGGAATCACTTCCTGATATGGACTGACAGAACGATACCGCACCCCTTATGAAACCACAAAAACGATTTTCAAGTATGAAAGGAAAATACCATGAACTTTTACACCCATGAAATCACCGTACAGAATATAACCGTTCCGCTGCGCTGTTATATTCCGGATGTATGCGGAAGAACCTCTTATGCCGGAAAACGTCCCGCTGTAATCATTTTCCCCGGCGGCGGCTATAGCTTTACCTATTCCGGTGAGGCAGAACCGATTGCACTGCAATATGCCGCAGAAGGTATCTGCGCCTTCATTCTTGACTACAGCTGCGCCCCGGTTCATTTCCCCATTCCTCAAATGCAGGCATTTGCTGCAATCCGATATGTCAGAGAACATGCAGAAACGTTCGGCATTCGTGCGGATAACATTGCGACTACCGGATTTTCTGCCGGCGGTCATCTGTGTGCCTGCACCGGTACCCTGTGGAATAAACCTGCGTTTTTACAGCTTCTGGAGGCAGAAGGAATGCTTGACTGTGCAAAGGAACAATACCGTCCCGATAAATTGATTTTATGCTATCCGGTAATCAAAGGCTTCGGTCCGTTCCATCACCACGGTTCTTTCCAGAATTTGCTGGGCGACGCAGTAGAAGATGAAACGCTCCGCCATCTGCTGTCATTGGAAGAACAGGTCGATGACCGAACACCGCCTTCCTTTATCTGGCATACATCGGCGGATTCCTGTGTGCCAATCCGCAATTCCATCGACTTTGCATCGGAACTTGCCGCACGCGGTATTCCAGTGGAAATGCACATTTATCTCCATGGAGATCACGGTCTGTGCCTCGGTACCTGCGTCACAGACGACCGCTCATTTACGGAACCGCATGAGGCTTCCGAGTGGATTGACAAAGCCGTCCGATTTGCTTACGAAGCCTGATTTTTTCCGAAAGCGTACTGGTTTACCACAACCGATACGCTTTCTTTTGCATAACAAAGCGGAAAATGCAGGATACTATAAAAAAATTATGGATTTTTTGTAACGAATCTGGAAAACCCATTGCATTTTTCAAGATTGCGTTGTATAATCTATAGCATGTTATATACAGTCAATTGACCGTTAATAAAAATATTACTCGCACAAGGAGGAATTTTTACATTGTCTGTTCATCATTTGTCAAAAGAGGAACTTCTGAAAAATCTTTCCACCGATGCACAAAAAGGCTTAACCTCCAAAGAAGCATCCGCAAGACTGGAAAAATACGGCAAAAATCAATTGAAAGAAAAAAAGAAGATCACGTTTGCACAGCGTTTTTTCAATCAATTCAAGGATGTTATGATCCTGATTCTGATTGCGGCAGCCGTCGTCTCCTTTGTTATCGCATGTATGGAAGGAAATCCAAAAGATTTCTTTGAGCCGATTTTAATTCTGGTTATTGTCGTGCTGAATGCGATCATGGGCACTTTGCAGGAATCCAAAGCAGAGAAAGCACTTGATGCATTGAAAAACCTCTCAGCCCCGCATGCACGGGTCATCCGCGACGGAAACGAATCTTTGATTGATGCAGCGGATCTGGTTCCAGGCGACGTCATCCATCTGGAAGCGGGTGACTTTATTCCCGCCGATGCACGTCTTTTGCATGCTGTCAGCTTAAAAAGTGAAGAATCCGCACTGACTGGTGAATCGGTTCCTTCGGAGAAAGACGCAGAAGCTGCGGTAGCAGAAAATGCACCGCTCGGCGACAGAACCAATATGATTTTTTCCGGATGCTCTGTTTCCATGGGTACATGTGACGCCATTGTCTGCGCCACCGGAATGCAGACGGAAATGGGGAAAATCGCGAACCTTTTAAACGGTGAAGAAAATACCCAGACGCCGCTTCAGAAAAAATTGGCACAGCTTGGCAAATACCTTGGAATCATGGCATTGATTGCATGTGCTGTCATCTTTATCGTCGGTGCAGCAAGCGGCATTCCGATTATGGAAATTTTCATGACTGCCGTATCCCTCGCCGTTTCTGCCATTCCGGAAGGTCTTCCAGCCATTGTCACGGTTGTGCTCTCCATTGGTGTGCAGCGTATGGTATCGAAAAATGCACTCATACGCCGTCTTCCCGCAGTGGAAACCCTTGGCAGCGCCTCCGTCATTTGCTCGGATAAAACCGGTACGCTGACCCAGAACCGCATGACCCTTGTCCGCGTGTATTCCGACGGCGACAAGGAAACAACCGCAATCACAGATCAGGCTTCCGATAAAGTCAAGAAGCTGCTCAAGCTCGGTACGCTCTGCTGTGATGGTTCTGTCGTATTTGAAGAAGAAAAGGAAACCCATATCGGGGACCCGACAGAAACCGCTATCGTGTATGCTGCATATAAAAACGGGATGCCAAAGGATGATCTGAACGCCAAATATCCGCGCATTGCCGAGCTTCCTTTTGATTCCGACCGTAAGCTGATGTCCACAGTCAATCGGATAGACGGAAAAATGATTGTCATTGTCAAAGGCGCTTTTGACATGATGGTACCGCGCTGTATCAAAGGCGATATGGACGCTGCAAGAAACATATGCGACAGCATGAGTGAACAGGCGCTGCGTGTTCTCGCCATTGCTTATAAAGAAATTGACGAAATTCCAACGAATCCAACCTCCGAGAACCTTGAAAACGGTCTTACCTTTGCTGGTTTGGTCGGCATGATTGATCCACCGCGCCCAGAGGCAAACGCCGCTGTCGCCGTTTGCCGCGAAGCCGGCATCAAGCCTGTTATGATTACCGGCGACCATGTGGTCACCGCGTCTGCCATTGCGAAAGACCTTGGTATTTTACAGGATGGCGATCGTGCGATTACCGGGGCTGCGCTGGACGCCATGTCCGATGCAGAGCTGGATGCATCAGTGGAAAACATTTCCGTATATGCACGCGTTTCGCCGGAAAACAAGATCCGCATTGTCAAGGCATGGCAGAAAAAAGATGCCATTGTTTCCATGACCGGAGATGGTGTCAATGATGCTCCCGCACTCAAAGCTGCCGATATCGGCTGTGCAATGGGTATTACAGGTACGGACGTCGCCAAGGGAGCAGCAGATATGACGCTGACTGACGATAATTTTGCAACCATTGTAGAAGCAGTCAAAGAAGGCCGCGGAATTTATGACAACATTCGCAAGGTGGTCAGCTTTCTGCTCAGTACCAATATCGGTGAAGTCATCACCGTGTTTGCCGCAATGATGATCTGGCACACATCGCCGCTTCTCTCCATGCAGCTGCTCTGGATCAATCTGATTACCGACAGTCTGCCTGCCATTGCACTCGGTATGGAAGCAATTGATCCCGATATTATGAAGCAAAAACCGAAGCCGAAAAACGAAGGAATCTTTGCTCACGGTCTCGGTGTCCGTGTGGTGCTGCAAGGCTGCATGTTTGCATTGATTACCTTAATCGGCTATCGTGTCGGCGTGAATGTGACTGGACACACAGAAGGCGGTCAGACGCTGGCGTTTATGGTATTAGCGCTCTCGCAGATTGTGCAGGCATACAATATGCGTTCCAATCATTCTCTGTTCTCCATTGGTGTATTTACAAACCGTATGCTGAACCTGTCCGCACTGGCTTCTCTTGTCTTAGTCGGTCTGCTGCTGTTTACACCCGTCGGAACTCTCTTTGGTCTGACAGTACTTCCCGCAAAGCTGTATCTGCTCGGCGCAGGTCTGATCTTCGTTCCGCTGATAGTAATTGAGCTTTCAAAGGCGGTCGGGCTTATCAAGCATCAGCATTGATGTATCTCCTTTATATAAAGCGCTGCTAATTAAACGTAAGTTCGATAGAATTCTCGGGGAAAACTTTTCCCTCAAAAAAGTTTTCCCCAAACCCTTTTCAAAAAACTTTATATAGATGCTTGATTTATCCATATTTTATTGGTTTCTCTGTTTAAAAGTTTTTGCGGTGGAGTTTGAGGATGTGCTTTTTCAAAAAGCATCTCCTCATCGAACTCACGTTAATTAAATAATATAAACCGTAAATCTTGCAGGTATCGCAATTCCCAGATTCGATGCCTGCTTTTCTTTTCAAAAAATCTTGTAAAATACTATAATTTATGGTATACTAATAATAAGTATACGAAAATGGAGAGGAAGCGCTGTAATGAATACCGATCAAAAGGAACTGATTACCGCAGAAATTCTGGACCGCGCAAACGTACTGCGTCAGCAATTGAACTATTACCGGAAAAAATATTATGAAGACGATGCACCGGAGTTGTCCGATGCAGAATATGACCGTCTATTTTATGAGCTTGTTTCCATAGAGCAAACCTATCCCGCACTGGATACCGAAGACAGTCCAACAAAACAGGTCGGCGGACATGCATCGGAAAAATTTGAAAAAGTTACGCATGACGTCCAAATGGGCAGCCTTACGGATGTTTTTTCCTATGAGGAACTGCGTGCCTTTTTGATGCGTACCGAAGCACAGCTTGGATATGCACCGGAATACTCGGTAGAATGCAAAATTGACGGTTTATCCGTAGCGCTGGAATACCGAAACAGTCGGTTTGTGCGCGGTTCCACGAGAGGAGACGGTTTTGTCGGTGAAAATATTACGGAAAATCTGCTGACCCTTCCGGTCACCTCCATTCCCCGCATTCTTACACGTGCCGACATTCCCTATCTGGAGGTACGCGGCGAGGTTTACATGCCGCGCAGCCGCTTTGAAGCGCTGAACCGGGAACGTGAAGAAAATGAAGAACCGCTGTTTGCCAATCCGCGCAATGCGGCAGCCGGATCGCTGCGGCAGCTGGATGCCGCGGTTACCGCAAAGCGTGGACTGGATATTTTCGTATTCAATGTACAGGCAGCAGACGGCATCACATTCGCAGGGCATGCAGAAAGTCTTGACTTTTTAGCCAACTCCGGTTTTTCTGTCATCACAGAACGCGCACTGCTCTCCCGGGCGGACGACATCATCCGTTATATTGAGGAAATCGGAGAAAAACGCGCTTCTCTTCCATATGATATCGACGGTGTTGTTATCAAGCTCAATAAGCTCTCGGAGCGGACGGTTCTTGGAGAAACCGCTTCCACACCAAAGTGGGCAGTTGCATATAAATTTCCGCCGGAGATAAAGGAAACCCGTCTGCTTGACATTGTTGTTCAAGTCGGCAGAACCGGCGTCCTGACGCCAAACGCCGTCCTGGAACCGGTCCGTCTTGCGGGGACAAGCGTTTCCCGTGCGACACTGCACAACATTGATTTTATCAGAGAACGTGACATCCGTATTGGCGATACCGTTTTCGTACAGAAGGCGGGAGACATCATTCCGGAGGTACTGCGGGTAAAAAAAGAAGACCGTACCGGTGCGGAAACGGAATACTATATGCCGGCACAGTGTCCCTCCTGCGGCGGACCTGTTGTGCGTGACGAAAATGAGGCAGCCACACGGTGCAACAATCCGGCATGCCCCGCACAGCTTCTGCGCAGTCTGGTGCACTTTGTTTCCCGTGATGCCATGAATATTGATGGACTGGGCACACAGCTGCTAAAGCAATTAAGAGAAAGCGGACTTGTGCATTCCCCGGTGGATTTATATCATATCAAGGAAGCTGATCTGATCGAGCTGGAACGCATGGGAAAAAAATCGGCGGACAATCTGATACGCGCCATCGCTGCCTCCAAGGATGCAGGCGCTGACCGCCTGATATTTGCACTCGGTATCCCCGGTATCGGACAAAAGGCAGCACAAACACTTGCAAAGCAATTCGGGAGCATTGAAGCCCTATTTTCCGCAGACCGCGATACTCTATGCGCCATCGATGACATCGGAAGTATTACAGCCGACAATATCATCGAATACTTTGCAAACCCAAATGTGCGTGTATTGATCGATCAGTTCAAGGAAATCGGCGTAAAAACCACCTATCAGTCCGACGTGCAAAGCGCTGTACTTGCAGGAAAAACCTTTGTTTTGACAGGCACGCTTCCAACCATGACACGGGATGAAATGTCTGCATTGATTGAAGCAAACGGCGGAAAGGTTTCTTCTTCCGTTTCCAAAAAAACATCGTATGTCGTCGCCGGAGCGGAAGCCGGTTCCAAATTGGCCAAGGCGCAGACATTGGGTATTCCCATTCTGACACAGGACGAGATGCTTTCTATGATCACGCAAACAACGCAGCAGTAAAGGGAGTAAGGAGTAGATACAGACAAATGTTTATTGACCAGGTAAAAATTTATATCAAAGCAGGTGACGGCGGAAACGGCGCAGTCTCCTTTCACCGTGAAAAATATGTCGCAAAAGGCGGTCCGGACGGCGGTGACGGCGGGCGCGGCGGCAATATCGTATTCGCCATTGACGAAGGAACCAATACCCTGCTCAATTTCCGCTATCACAGAAAATTTATAGCGCAGAACGGCGAAAACGGAAAAGGTGATAAAATGCACGGTGCAGCAGCTGAAGACCTTGTGATACAGGTTCCGGCAGGAACGGTCATCCGAGATGCTGCAAGCGGCGCTATCATAAAGGATATGTCCGACTGCGGCCCGTATGTCTGCTTAAAAGGTGGAAACGGCGGCTGGGGCAACCGTCACTTTGCGACTCCGACCCGTCAGATTCCGCGGTTTGCAAAGTCCGGCATCAAGGGAAAAGAAATGGAAGTTATTCTGGAGCTGAAAATGCTCGCAGACGTCGGATTCGTCGGTCTGCCGAATGTCGGAAAGTCTTCGATTCTTTCTATGATTTCCTCTGCAAAGCCGAAAATTGCAAACTATCACTTCACCACGCTTTCCCCTGTGCTGGGTGTTGTTTCCACTGGAGGAGAAGGTGCAGGCTTTGTTGCCGCAGACATTCCCGGTTTGATTGAAGGTGCATCCGATGGACTTGGCCTCGGACACGATTTTTTGCGTCATGTTGACCGCTGCCGTCTGCTGCTTCATGTAGTGGATGTATCCGGCAGTGAAGGCAGAGACCCGATTGAGGATATCAAGCTGATCAATGAAGAGCTTTTGCGGTATTCCGAAAAGCTTGCAGTACGTCCGCAGATTGTCGTTGCAAACAAGCGTGATTTATTGCCGGAGGATGCAGATTTGTCCGCATTTGAAGCATTTGTTGCTTCCCTTGGCGCACCGCTCGTATATGTATCCGCTGCAACCGGCGAAAATGTCAAGCAGATGGTCCATATGGCAGCGGAAATGCTCAAAGACCTGCCGCCACTGACCGTATATGATGCGGATTATGTCGCTCCCATGCCTACGGTCGAACCCGGCGACCATTCCATCACGCTCCGCCGCGAAAACAAATGCTGGATGGTAGAAGCAGACTGGCTGTATAATCTGGTAGGTTCTGTCAACTTTGAAGACCGTGAATCCCTCAATTATTTTGATCGTGTCCTGCGTTCCTCCGGTGTCTTTGAGAAAATGCGGGAAGGCGGCGTCAAAGACGGCGATACCGTCAACATCTACGATTTTGAATTCGACTTTGTCGAGTAAATAAAATACACACAATTTCTTTTCCCATACAGGAGGTATATTCATGATGGAATTATACAATTCACCCGCTTCCCTCGGTGCTGTCGATGCACTTGGACGTGTACTGACCACCGAAGCGGTTATGCGTCCCCAAAAGCAGCGTCTGGTCGGATTATTCTACTTTTTATGGTGCGGAGAGCACGGACGGCACAAGCCCTACGATGTCTCCAAAATTACAGCAGAAGACCCGAATGCCGGATATCATCCGGATTCTCCGGCATGGGGTTCTGTCGGTACCTACCATCACTGGGGTGAACCGTTCTACGGATACTATTATTCCGACGATGAATGGGTCATTCGCCGCCACATGCAGCTGTTCTGTGACGCGGACATTGATTTTCTGTTCTTTGACACAACCAATGCGGCCATATATGAAAAAAATGTAAAAATCGTTCTGCGTGTCCTCCAGGAATACCACGATGCCGGATATAAAATTCCCAAAATCATGTTCTACACAAATACCGCATCCGGCAAAACGGTACAGAACATTTATGAAACCATTTACAAGCCGGGATACTGTCCTGATACCTGGTTCTATTATGAGGGAAAACCGCTGATCATTGCTGTTAAAGAGGAATGCACAGAAGAAACAAAGGAATTCTTCAATATCAAGATGTCCCAGTGGCCGAATGAACCCGATAAGCGCGGCGGCTGGCCGTGGATGGACTTTACCAGACCCCAGCGTGTTTTTGAAAATCTCGACGGCGTGGAAGAAGTGATCAACTGTTCTGTGGCACAGCATCCGCAGCTGCGTTTTGGCGATTCCGTTTTGTACGGAGAAACAACAAACTGCGGCCGTGCGTTCCACAACGGCAAAAACGATCCCGACCCCAATGCCTATTTGTATGGCTATAACTTTGCAGAACAATTTGACCGTGCGATTGCATGTGACCCGCCGGTTGTCCTTGTCACCGGCTGGAATGAATGGATTGCCGGACGCTGGCAGGGCATTCCGGAACGCCCCATTATGTTTGTCGACTGTGCGAATTACGAATACAGCCGTGATCTTGAAATGATGCGCGGTGGCTATTTCGATAATTATTACTTGCAGTTTATTGATTACATCCGCCGTTATAAGGGGCAGAACGTACTGCCAAAAGAAACCACGCATACATGGTATCATGTACCGGGCGGAAACTTCCATCGTGACAACGACGGCTACAACACACATTACACCAACACCACAGGTCGCAATGCGCTCAAATCTATGACCGTTACATACGATGAGAGTGATCATACCTATGTCACGGTTACCACCCATGCACCGCTTTCCGAGGAGAAAAGCGGCAGCTGTATGCAGCTGTTCCTGCGTACCAAAGAAACGGGAATCTGGGATTATACCGTAAAGCTGAATGCAGACGGAACCACTGCTTCCATGTACCGTCTGACCGATGCAGCAGATTTTTCCAAGCGGGAATGTGTTACAACCGTTCCTGTCACAATCAGCGAGAATACAATTACCTACGATTTACCAAAATCCACTATTAATGAACAGTGGTTTAAGGTGTGTGACAGCACAGAAGAAATTACTTCTCCTGAAGATTTTTATGACAAGGGTGATACCCTGCCAGCAGGACGGCTTTATGCGGTAATCAAACCAAAGCTGTAATACTATCCCCATAATGATACGGTATCGGTTCCGCTAATAACGGAGATAACTTTTACTCCTGTAAAGGTTATGGTCATCATCATAAAAATGATTTCTCCGAAAACTCATGTTCAAGCTCCAGCATCTCCCCTGACACACGCTTATTGAAACGTATTTTCAATAAGGGACATCGCCCCATCATTCAGCCAAACGGCTGGTGCGTTAGTGCCAAAGTCTTTCAGTGAGAGACCCGTCCTCATTGAAAGATCAAGATGTCTCCCGCCGCCTATAGAGCGGGAAACATCTTATCATTGTTATAAAGGAGATTCAAGGCAATGAAACATCGATTCCTGTTTTTTCTCATTCTGATGCTCAGTATCTTCTGCATTTCCTGTGAAAAAGAAAAACCCAAAGAACCAACAGATTTCAGCACCGTATTCCGAGAAGAGCTCCTCCCACTGCCGAATGACTGTGTGATAGCCGCTCCCGCGAACCTCTCATACAACGGCGACACCATCTCCCTTACCCTGCAAAAGGCAGAAGATACGACCGTCCGCGCGGCGTTTGACACGGATGGCACCCTGCGCCAAACGGAAGAACCTGTAGAGCCATACACCCCATACTACAATGATTTTCTCATTTCTGACAGCTTCACCTTTGAAGATCATATCTATCTGACCTATGAAATACTGTATACCGAATCCAGTGCAGATGCACATGCGGTCCTGCGAAACGGAGATACCGTATACTTCTCTGTGTCTCCGGCAAGTGATCTTGGATATGATCTGCACCGGGACAATCCGTTTGCAGGAACCGTTTTTGAGGTATCCAATGCGTTAGCTGTTCCCATGGGAGACGATACCCTATATGTACTGTTGACCTCAGAAGGGTTGTGTGCCTACAATAAGGACGGTACCCTTTTATGGTCCCTGCGCGATAAAAAAGCGGTTGACATTACATACACCGACGACACCCTGCTGTACCTGACCGTACAAAAAAGCAAGCAAACCCTGTATGCAGTAAACACTTCAGACGGAACAACGGAAAACATTGCTTTCGTCGATGACTCTGTCATTTTTTCAGCGATGGGAACGACTTCTCTCTTTCTGCACGATACTGCCGGAAATTTATATGCCACAAATGATTTAGGCATATATTCAATCACACTGACCGAAACAGATTCTGCACGCTCAGCAGATGCGGCAATGGTCTTTGACTTTACTGCATCAGGCATTCTGCCAAGCGCAATTCATGAGATATGCATGGCAGACCGCGAAACTGCGTTTCTGGTTACAAACGATCTGTCCGGCAGCGGCGGCGACCGTGTCCTTGCACGGTATACCATGCTGCCGCAAAGCGAAATCCCGCAAAAGGAAACATTGACTCTGGCGCTTTTCTCTGAAATGTATACTTATCAGCTTCCGGCGTTCTATTTCAACCGTCAAAGCCAGACCCATCAAATCGTCATTCGTGATTATACCACGTATGAACGTGAGGAACGCTATACCGTCTTTCAAATGGATATTGCATCCGGAAATATTCCGGATATGGTTATCTTATGGGAATATTTCAGTCTTGATCCAACCATATCTGCATGGGAATACACACCGTTGTTTGCAGATCTGACGCCGATTCTCAAGGCGGACACTTCCTTTGAATATGACGATCTTTTGTCGTATGTCACAAAACCGTACACACACAGCGACGGCAAACAAATCTATTTTCCGCTTACGCCGGAGGCTTATGTGAATATGGGAGCGGCATCTATGTTCGACGGTCCTGTTACCGTCGATGAATATCTTACAATCTGTGAAAATTACGGATATGCTCCATATATGGTATTTGATGCTGCCATTG
Organism: Clostridia bacterium; assembly: GCA_017942005.1. GTDB lineage: Bacteria > Bacillota > Clostridia > Oscillospirales > CAG-272 > RGIG3925. The sequence goes on from JAGAVJ010000019.1 coordinate 12,270, forward strand.
ACGATTATTATGATATGGAAACCGCTGTCTGCAATTTTAATGACGGAAAGTTACAGGCACAAATGGAGCACACAAAGCTGCTTGGCGGTGATGATGCTGCAAACGGGTTACTGCAAGCTGCATTTATGCCGTATACATCTTTATGGAATTATAAAACAGCAATGGCGGCTTTTGAAGAGCCGATGGTAATGGTTGGGGAACCCAATGAAAACAAAAAAATGTACTGTAACAATGTAATGGGAGATATGTTTGCAATCACTGCGCATTGTAAGTCAACATCAGAAGCAGTAAAATTTTTAAAGCTGCTGCTTGATGATAAAACTCCGCAAATACAAACGTATTCTCATTATTTTCCGGGAGTGTTCGGATATACGTTTTATAAACATCAGATTGCAGAACAGCTTGCAGAATTTGAAGGCAAAACGGTAGTAATCGATCAGCAACGCGATCTCCTTTTTGACGATGACGACCCTGCACTTGCCGACGCAATCGGTGAGCGCGTCAAGGTAACGCAGGAAGACGCCGACGGCTTATACCATTATCTTGATTCCATTACCAATCGCGTGAATTATGCAAGTCCGGCAGCCAATATCTTCTGGGATGTATATTTTGACATGGATGACCGTCCCGTTTCCGATATGCTCGACATGGCACAATCCAAAATTTCCATCTATTTATCAGAACAGTTCGGTTGAAACCAATGATTCGTAAGAAACTGCTGTAACGGTTTGCGGCAGTTTCTTTTTTTGTCTATCCCTTACAGGTTTTCATTCTGTATCAATTTTCCTTTTATTTTTTTGCAGATTCTGCATGATACGGCATGAACATCTATATTTTATTCTATACATGATTCTGTATTGTATTCTGCTTTGAAATATGATATAATATATACAATTTATGACTTTTATGTCAACGGAAAGGATTTGACTTATGAATTTAGAATCACTCGCTTTGATCATCTACTTTGCTGCCATGCTGGCAATCGGAATTGTCATGTTCGTGAAATCGAAAAATGAATCCGATAAGGACTACTTCCTCGGCGGTCGTTCGATGGGACCCTGGGTCACTGCAATGAGCGCACAGGCATCCGACATGTCCGCCTGGCTTTTGATGGGTCTTCCCGGCTCCATTCTCGCGTTTGGTCTCGGACAGGCATGGATTGGCATCGGTCTTGCCATCGGTACTGCTGCAAACTGGATTTTAATTGCACGCAGACTCAGAAAATTTTCCAAAGCTGCCAATGACTCCATTACCCTGCCGCAGTATTTATCCAATCGCTTTGCAACCTCCTCCAAGCTTTTGCAGGTTATCTGCGCTGTCGTTTTCCTTATCTTCTTTACGGTGTATGTCGCATCCTCTTTTGTTGCCGGCACATCAGTCTTTACCACGATTTTCAACATTGATGAAACACCTGCCATGCTGATTTTTGCAGCAATTCTGATCATCTACACCTTCCTTGGCGGCTTCAGAGCTGTCTGCTGGACGGACTTTTTCCAGGGAATGCTGATGCTGATTGCGATTTTGGCAGTTCCGATTGTTGTGTTTCTTACCCAAAACCTGGATACCTCCGTTCTTGCCAATGACTTTGGCGGTCAGTATCCCTTCACGACCAATGTCTTCTCTGCAACGCCGCTTGAAATCATCAACGGTCTTGCATGGGGTCTCGGTTATTTCGGAATGCCGCACATTCTTGTCCGTTTTATGGCAATCAAAAAGCCGTCCATGGTGAAAAAATCCACCATTGTTGCGGTGGTCTGGGTCGTTCTCGCTCTGTTCACAGTTGCTTTGAATGCATATCTCGGCAGAATCTTAATCGGTGAGGAGCTTCTTGCCAACGAACAGCAGTCACTCGTCTTTATTGCATTATTCCGGAAGCTGTTCCCCCCGTTTATCGCAGGTATCCTACTGTCTGCAATTATTGCAGCTTCCATGTCTACCGCAGACAGCCAGCTTCTGGTGGCATCTTCTTCCTTTACCTCAGATATTTACAAGCCGTTCCTTCGTAAAAATGCGTCCAACCGGGAAGTCATGTGGGTCGGCCGTGCTGTAGTTCTGATCATCGCCGTCATTGCCTATTTCATCGCATCGTCGAAATCCCAGGGTGCACAGGCAATTATGAACATGGTCGAAAATGCATGGGCAGGCTTCGGCTCTTCCTTCGGTCCGGTTGTGATCCTCTCTGTCTTCTGGAGACGCTTTACCTATAAAGGCGCCGTTGCCGGCGTTCTTGCAGGCGCCATCACCGATATTGTCTGGCTCATGTTTCTTAAAGGAACCGGTGTCTATGAAATTATTCCCGGCTTTATCATCGGCACAATCGCAGCTGTCGTTGTCACCTTGCTTGATAAGCAGCCTTCAAAGGAAGTCACAGCGATTTATGATGCCGCAACCTCCAATGAAGTAGACGATTAAACATGGAACGTTACAGGATATTGATATGTCAATCGAAAAAGTACGTGCTTATTTAAAAACATTCGGTCTTGACGACCGTATCAGAGAACTTCATGAATCCAGTGCAACCGTTGCGCTTGCAGCAGAAGCCCTGCACTGTGAACCCGCCCGAATTGCCAAAACGCTTTCCTTTCTATGCGGTGAAAATCCAATTTTAATTGTCGCCGCAGGGGATGCCAAAGTAGACAATGGGAAATATAAGGCAAAATTCGGCGTTAAAGCAAAAATGCTTACTCCTGATGAGGTGGAAACGCTGATCGGGCATGCAGTTGGCGGTGTTTGTCCTTTTGCAGTCAATGATGGTGTAACCGTTTATCTGGATGCATCGCTCAAACGGTTTGAAACCGTCTTCCCCGCCGCCGGATCATCGAATTCCGCAATTGAGCTTTCCCTTTCAGAACTGGAAGCCTGCGCTTCTCCGAAAGAATGGATTGATGTGTGCAAGCTGATCTAATTGCATAAAAAAGATTGCATGGCAATAAAAATGTCATGCAATCTTTTTCTGAATTTTTCTTTCATTTTAAAGATTTTACATTTTCCGTTGCATTTTACATGCCAATGTGGTATAATAATAAAACAGTCCTATTAAAAATACAAAAAAGGAGCACGCTGCTGTTATGATGATTTCTACAAAAGGAAAATATGCTTTGCAGACCATGGTCGATTTGGCGCAGCATGCGACATGCTGTGACTGTTCTTTTTCTGACTGTGTTTCTTTAAAGGACATTGCAGAACGGCAGAATATCTCCATGAAATACCTGGAAGCAATCGTATCGCTGTTAAACAAAGGCGGACTTGTCAAAAGTACGCGCGGGAAAGATGGCGGATACCGCTTATCTCGTCCGGCAAACGAAATCACGGTAGCGGAGGTTATGGCAATGACCGAAGGTTCTCTCGCCCCTGTTTCCTGTCTAAATACATGCGCAGACGGTCAATGTGTTCATGCGGATTCTTGCCTGACCCTTCCCTTATGGCAAAAGCTTGATACTATGATTGACAGCTATCTGTCGGCAATTACCATACAGGATATTGTCGACCGTAGAGTCTGAAAAAATAAGATTTTCTGTGATTTTGTGGCTTACGCCACAACTCCGCATTAAAAAGAAAATCACTATCACTTTCGTGAAAGCAATAATCATAAGTATGATACAGCATCAGGTTTTCATATCCATCATTCATGTAATGCAGGGCAAGCCGTTTCCGTCATGAAATGTTTACAAATTCCTATCTTAAATATAGGAATTAACGCTTGACAAAAGAATCGGAATATGGTATAATTCCTACTGTAAGTATAGGAATTCATACGATAAGTTTTTATGGAGGTACTTTCCATGTATGTATATGCAGACAACGCGGCAACGACCAAAATGAGTCCAACCGCGATAAAAACCATGACAGATGCGATGGATGCAGTTTGGGGCAATCCGTCCAGCCTGCACACAACCGGTCAGACGGCAAAAGAAGCGCTGGAGGGTGCAAGAGCAGAAATCGCTGCACTTTTAGGTGCGGAGGCACGAGAAATTTACTTTACCTCCGGCGGCTCGGAAGCGGACAATCAAGCCATTCTTTCCGCTGCATTCACCGGTGCGAAGAAAGGCAAAAAACACATCATCTCCACAGCATTTGAGCATCATGCGGTTCTCCATACACTGGACAAGCTGAAAAAGCAAGGCTTTGAAATTGAATTGCTCGATGTTCACGAAAACGGAATTGTCACACCGGAGCAGGTAGAAAAAGCCATTCGTTCCGATACAGCGCTTGTCACGGTCATGTATGCAAACAATGAAATCGGTACGGTTCAGCCGATTCGTGAAATCGGTGCGGTCTGCCGTGCAAAAGGTGTCCTCTTCCATACGGACGCAGTACAAGCAGTCGGACATATTCCGGTCAATGTCAAAGACGATAACATTGATATGCTGTCCATTTCCGCGCATAAATTCCATGGGCCAAAGGGGATCGGCGTCTTGTATGCCAAGCGCGGTGTGATTCTCACGAATGTCATTGAAGGCGGCGCACAGGAACGCGGCAAGCGCGCCGGTACGGAAAATATCCCAGCCATCGTTTCCATGGCAGCGGCAATGAAGGAAGCCGTTGAAACCATGGATACCGCCGCTGCAAAGATCATCCCGATGCGGGACAAGCTGATTTGTGGTCTTTCCAAAATTCCGCACAGCAAACTAAACGGCGACAGAGAACGCCGTGTCCCCGGTACGGTCAACTTCTGTTTTGAAGGCATTGAGGGCGAATCGCTGCTTCTGATGCTTGATGAAGAAGGCATTGAAGCATCTTCCGGTTCCGCATGCACATCCGGTTCTTTGGACCCAAGCCATGTGCTTTTGGCTCTGGGGATGCCGCATGAAGTTGCACACGGTTCCCTGCGCCTTTCGATCTGCGAAAACAATACCGACGCAGAAATTGATCATATTTTGAAGGTCGTTCCTGCGGTTGTCACCTATCTGCGCAATATGTCCCCGGTTTGGGAAGCACTTGAAAAAGGCGAAAAACCGCATTTGATATAAAAATTTTCCACACCCCTATCCCCTACAATCAAACAATGACCTGTATACCCTACAGTCAATCAATGACCCGTTTACCCTACAGTCAATCAATGACCCGTTTACCCTACAGTCAATCAATGACCCGCTTACCCTACAGTCAATCAA
>JAGAVJ010000020.1 GCA_017942005.1 Clostridia bacterium
ATCGGGCAGGGATATGCAGCGATTTCGTCATTGAATTTCCAGTCCGATGATCCGGATGCCATTGCAGAGATGCTGTCTGAAGCAATGCAGACGGTAACCACAGGATATATTTCTACGTCTGTTCGTGATGCAGCACTAAATGGCGTCAACATTAAATGCGGTGATTATATCGGTTTTGTTGACAAGGAAATGATTGCTTCGGAACATGCACTGATCCCGGCGGCAGAAAAGCTGCTTGCGCATATGGCGGGAGAGGGGAATGAAGTTTATATCATTACAGCGTTCCTTGGTAAGGATGTTAATGCGGATGCTGTCGATTCCCTGCAGAATCTCATTGATACCGCTTATCCCGATGTGGAATTTTACACCGTCGACGGCGGACAGGACGTGTATCCATTGATTTTTGTGGTAGAATGATTTTCATAGAACTGAGGTTGTCGCACATGCATGCAGCAGCCTCTTTTCTTCAATGGAATGCCGAAAAGATACGTATGACAGAGGAATACGATGAAGAAAACAAGAAAAGTAATTAAAGTTTGTGTGATACTCCTATTATGTTGGCTTATTATGTGTTTGACAGACTTTATCTGTGTTGGCGTGTACCGTCATAAACCTATTTTCTGTATTGGTATCAACCTCGCAGATGATGGCGGTTCCGGGAGCTATATTGGGATGGGATATTCCTTTTACATAAAAGGAAATTTTCTGCCGGAAGACAAAACATCTGGTCAATACGGGATTACTTCCTATGAAAGTAATCTCTTCGGCAAAGAAGTTGCCTTTGGAAGCCGCGGAGAATAACTGTTTTTTTCAATCATTCGCCCGGATATTCTGTTTCCTTTATTTTTTGTGCAGTTTTTTTGATGTTCTTTCGTACAAATGTACGCCAAACTTGACAAAATATAGATTTCATGGTATACTTATAACCGCGACATGATGTCCCCCGCCTCTTATAGGCGGCAGGTTCCATCTCAGTCTTTCCGTAGGGGATAAAAATTCCCTGGGGATAAAAATCCCCTACGGAAATTCTAAGGGGCAAATGCCCCAGGTCGCTTGTTGAATGACGGGGCGTTGCCCCTTATTGAACATCGTCCGAATGTTATGTTTTGTGAAGGGAGGTGGTTTTTGCAGTGCAGGAACATCAATGGAAGCAATTTCCCAAAAAACCAAAACAGGTGCGCACAAAAAAAGAAAAATCAAAGACGGACCGGGATATGACCTTCAAAGAGTTTTGATATGGTTATGGCGCCGTCACAAGCTGCGAAGGCGGTATTCTGTGGATGTATACCGCATATTCAGACGCAGACAGTATCTTTTGGCATGTGTGTTCTGCGCGGCGGCAATGCTTGTGACAGCATTTGCGATGACACATCTCCTTTTGGAAATGGATTTGCGGTCGCCTGAAAATCGACAGGAAACACAAAGCAGGGTCTTTGAGAGCGCGGACCTGTGCATCAATCCCGCATGGAATATCAACGGTGTTACATGTGCGGTTACGGTTAAAATTGGCGCGGACAATGCGTTTATCTGGAATACACCTGCAATGACAGTTGCGGACATGCTTGCAGGTGTCGGTTATACGCCAAAGGATTCTGACATGATCAATGTTCCGCTGGATGCGGTTGTGGAAGACGGTATGACAGTTGATGTCGTACATGTGACATATGAAGAAGCAGAAAACGTGGTTGCAATCCCATATGACACCGTTTATCATGATATCAGAACCATTCCGAAGGGCAGTATAAACCGAATTTCCTATGGAACAGACGGTGTTGCAAAGCAGCTGGAACGCAGACGGTTTGAAAACGGAGAACTGGTTTCCACCGAGGTGTTGTCAAGAGAGGTCGTGGCTGAACCGGTCAGTGAAGTTTTGGAACGCGGCATTGGCGGAACCGTATACGGAAATCAAGGTGCCTTCCGATATTCTTATTATATTGATGTGACAGCAACTGCGTATGGCGGGTATGCGGATACACGCTATACATACACAGGAACGGTTGCAAAGGAAGGCGTGATCGCGGTGGATCCGGATATCATTCCGCTCGGCTCAAAGGTATATGTCAAAGGCGATTACGGTGATTACGGCTGCTGTTCGGCAGATGATATCGGCTCCGGTATCAAGGGATACCGCATTGATATCTATATGAATGCATCGGAAGAGGTCATGATGGAATTCGGAAACCGCGCAATGCGGGTGTATATTTTAGAATAAAAGCAATGAAAGACTTGTCTGATATTAGAAGAACAACGGAGGAAATAGGAAATGCGCATGAAATCGATTTTACATCACGCGGTATTGCTTTATGCAGTTCTTTTGTGCATCTGCCTTTTTGGGTGTGTTTCCGTACACCTGACAAAGGGAGAGAACGGTCATTATGCGGCAGACGTCATTTCCGGCTATCCTGTGATTTTCCGTGCGGTGTATGCGTCTGGAGAAAATAACGATACGCCGGTGCGGTACAGTTATATCGAATTGTACAACACCTCAAAGCAGACAATCCGGCTTGACGGAAAATCATTGCAGTATGCAGAAAAAGATGACGATGACTACACCTCCTATGCATTTCCGAAAGATGCGGAGATTGCAGGGAAAAGCTCTTATCTGATTCGCTGTGCACAAGCGGTCGGCGGAGAAGGGGAAGCCTATCTTGATGTATGTGAACGCTTTTCTCTTACCGTCTATGATATGGATATTCCATCGCTTGTACTTTCCTCCAAACGCTGCCGACTGCTTTTGGCAGATACGGAAACGGCGCTTTCGCAAAAGGATTTGTCAAGCGGTCACGCGCTTGCGTATTTCGGTGCCTGTGCCAAAGGAACAACTGTCAAAGACTTTCCGTTTCCCAAAAACAGCGATGCGCTGAATAAAAGGACAGTCATCTGCCGCACAGAGGATAACCGTGCATGGACTGCTGTCGATTTCAGTACACTGGACAGTCTTTCCATATTGTCCTACATGCCGTGTGCAGCTGCCGGACCGAATACGGATATCCCGCTTTCCGGTGTAACGGTTACAGCGGACTGCGTCGGCGGGCGGTATTCCGACCCTGTGAAAGTTACGCTTTCCACACTGCCCGGATATCAGATTGTTTATTCCACGGACACCGCGGCGGATGTACGGTCATTCAAGAAGTATTCCGGAGAAGAGATCGTCATCGAAAATACAGAAACAGATACATACGGCGATACAACGGAATTATTGGTAAAAAAATACGGAAGGCAGGTTGAACCGCGCCCCACTTCCGGAAAACTGTTCGGTGCATCTGTTTTGCGCGCCTGCGTTACAAACGGCAAAGAATACGGTCCTGTCATGACGGAAACCTATTTTGTGACGCCGGATATCGGTGACTACGATGATATCCTGATGATCAATATCACGCTGAATCCGCAGTCGTTCACCGGGAAACAGGGAATTTATGCAGTGATCTCCGAGGATATCTTCCAAAATCGGGAACGCTGCGATGGATATATGGAAGTGTTCGATGCCATAGACGCCCAAAATACAGCGAATACAGCTACGGATAAACGGTATGTTCAGCTGGTCATGAACGGCAACGGCTCCCTTGCATTCCAGCAGAAATCCATGCGCGTGTACATGCGTGATACCATGACGGCGGCGGACGGCGGCACCATGTCCTTTGATTTGTTCGACGGTGCGGCAACCGATAAAAACGGCACTGCCATTTCAGAATTCAAAACCTTTCTTCTACGCAATTCTGGTAATGATGCTTCCTGTGCGCATTTCCGTGATGCGCTGATGCAGGAAATCTGCCGTGATATGAATGCCGCGATACAGGCATACCGTCCGTCTCTTTTATTTATCAATGGGGAATTCTGGGGCGTGTACAATGTCCGAGAACGGTATGATAAAGCGTATTTTGCATCACACTATGGTGTACTGCCGGAAAACCTTGTCATGCTTGAATCCATTTCGCCGCTTCTCACCGGCAGCTGGAATACCAAATATGAATTGAATGAAGGTGTTCCCGGAGATGAAGAGGATTTTTATGCGCTTGTCGATTATGTAGCAAGCCACAATATGAAGGATGCAGAAGCATTTGCATATGTTGAGGAACGCATGGATTTAGACAATTTCATGGATTTCTTCATTGCAAGCTGTTATCTTGCGAATACAGACTGGCCCGGCAACAACATCAAGGTCTGGCGCAATAAAACGCCTGGCGATCCCTCCGGTTTGGATACGCGCTGGCGCTGGGTGTTGGCTGATATGGACTTTGGTATCGGGCATTCCACAATACCGGAGCAGGAAATGTTTGCGCATGCGCTGACCGAGGATACTGTATGCGGGAAGCTGATGACGCGTCTTCTAAAAAACGGCGCGTACCGTCTGAAATTTGCCGACCGCTGTACGGAATTATGCAACTCCGTATTTGATCCGGAACGCACGCTGCCTCTGCTTGATAAATATGTGAAACGATTGGAGTCTCACATCAATATGACCTTCCAACGCTGGCCGGGAGATCACGGTTCCATGGAAAACTGGTACAATCATATCGATGCAATTGAGAACTTTCTGTCAAAGCGTACCACATTTTTTATCCGTGAACTCGGCAAGAAGCTGAATGTTCCAATTGACATTGTGACGGTAGCAGCAGACCATGCATCAGTTACAGCAAACGGTGTTGTCATACAGGAAAATCAGCGTGACAAAGCGCTTTACTACCGTGATTCCACGGACGTTACTGTCAAAGCGACCGCAGAGAAAGGGTATAAGGTCGTCGGCATCAATTTACAGATTGGACCAAAAACCACTTATATTGAAGGCGATAGTTGCACCTTTACCATGTATGCAAGAACGACCGTGGAAGTGCTGACGGAAAAAGAATAACATCGTATCAAATAGCCAATTATAAAACGGAGTTTTACAATTGCCTATAAGTGCATCAAAGAAAAGGAGAACTCATATGCTGACCATAGGCTGTCATCTTTCTGCGTCCGACGGATATCTTGCCATGGCGAAGGAGAGCGTTCGTATCGGCGCAAATACCTTTCAGTTTTTTACACGCAATCCGCGCGGCGGCGCAGCAAAGGCGATTGACGAAAAGGATATCGCTGCATTTCATGCATATTGTAAGGAAAACGGGATACACGTGATTTTGGCGCATGCACCGTATACGCTGAACGCGGCGTCCGCAGACCCAAAGGTACTGGAATTTTGTGAAAACACCATGCGTGACGATTTACTCCGCATGGAATACACGCCGGGAAACCTTTATAATTTCCATCCGGGAAGCCATGTCAAGCAGGGAACAGAAAAGGGAATTGCATTGATTTCCGATATGCTGAACCGTGTTCTCACAAAGGATCAGACAACTACGGTCCTATTGGAAACCATGGCGGGAAAAGGCAGTGAGGTCGGCAGTCATTTTGAGGAAATCCGTGCAATCATTGACCGTGTGGAATATAGAGAGAAGCTTGGCGTCTGCTTGGACACTTGCCATGTTTCCGATGCCGGATATGATATCATTCACAATTTGGACGATGTACTGGCAGAGTTTGACCGTGTGATCGGTTTTGACCGTCTGCGTGCCATACACCTCAATGACAGCATGAATCCTCCCGGGGCACACAAGGATCGTCACGCCCGCATTGGAGAAGGTCATATTGGGCAAGAGGCATTGTTCCGTGTCATCAATCACCAGAAGCTCCGTCATTTGCCGTTCTATCTTGAAACACCGCAGACAGACAATGACGGCTATGCAGCGGAAATTGCAATGCTGAAAAATGCATATATGGAAGACAATCAGAGCAGAACATAGATTGCAGAAAATGCTTTACATTTCATTAGGAAAGGAACGAATCGATTATGCCATTTATTCGGACAACGACCAACAAACCTGTCACAAAGGAAACCGCAGATACCTGCAAAACGGTATGCGGACAGCTGATCCCCTTGATTCGCGGAAAATCAGAGGAATGGCTGATGGTACAGGTTACGGGAGATCAAAATCTTTATTTCCAGGGAAATAATGCGCCGTGCGCTATGGTCGAGGTACAGGTCTTTGGAAAAATCACAAACAGTGATGCGGACAATATGACGGACGCATTGACGCGTGCATTTTCAAAGACACTGGATATCCCGGCAGACAGAATCTATGTGCGATACGAAGAAGTTTCGCATTGGGGCTGGAACGGTTCCAATTTTTAAGGTGCATCCAAATGTTTTAGGGTGGCTGTATTTCTGTGCAGCCACCCCTTCATTTTGGATTTTTTTAGAAACGTGAGTTCGATGAGGAGATGCTTTTTGAAAAAAGCACCTCCTCAAACTCCACCGCAAAAACTTTTAATGAATAAAAAATAATCGTTGTCTGTTTACCCAGTTTAAAGTTTTTTGAATGGGGTTTGGGGAAAAGCTTTTTTTAAAAAAGTTTTCCCCATAAAATTTCATCGAACTCATGTTAAGAAGTATGTTCTTCTAAAATTTGTTTCAATGCCGCCATAGAGCTGCTGTGCGAACGTGCAATTTTGACATTCTGGCCTTTTGTTTCGCGCAGCGCACAGCGTATCATTTTATGAGAAACCGTATTTGTAAACAGTACGATTAAGTCAGGCGTACCGAAATCCTTTAATCTGTTTTGCATTTTTGGATATACTTTTGCTTTGCATCGATATGCACCGCATAAGTCCTGATACTGACGTACCATACATTCATTTCCTCCTACAATTACAACACTCATATCTTACCTCTGTCTGAAACTTTGTGTTTCAGATATATTCTCCTCTCTGCATGTTCACGTTTACCGACATGCAATTTTTATGAAGTTTTGTTTCAAAGCAAATTCCATGGTTAGCATTCGCTAACTCATGGACTTATTATACCATATTCAAGCGTTCGCTGTCAAGAGCTATTTCAAAAATTGCATATAATTCTAAAAAAATAGAGTCGATTTGTTTTAAAATCGACTCTATAAATAGTGTGTATGATGTTCGTTGTATGGTATTGCGGGAAAAGCGCGGTCTGCTGCCGCTTTTTCTCCGGATGAATGAATCAGCGATATTTTTTCAGCACGATTCCGGTTAATGCACTGTCGATCAGTACATAATCGTCTGACCATGCGTCACCGCCTGTGACAAAATGTCCGGGTCCGTATGCGCTGTGGATTGCAGGTACCAAATGCAGCGGTCCGAATACATTGCGCCGTGTACCGACGACTGTTACGCGGATGGTTTTATTTTCACGCACGGCATCGGTGATATCCGCTTCATAGGGATCCCAGCAAAGGCGGACTTCCGGCATACCATCTGCTTCGACACGAATCAAGCTTCCGGTAAAGGACTCGGGGGAGAGGACAACACGTTCACCCTCCTTATATGCAAGCTGATTTGCATACATATCCGGTGTGAGCAGGTAGGTCACCTCACCGGTATAAAACGGCAGATTGGCACATTCCAGGTTTTCCGTACCAATGGTTTTGGGCAGTGTTGTCAGCGTGCGTGTGTGACCTGTGATTTTCACGCCGAAGTCGCCAATGAGATACAGCGCTTCCAGGTTTGTCGTGCGCATAAAGTCGCATGTAACGGTAACTGTATTTTCACCCTGCTTCAATGCAGATTTTGGAATCGGCATGGTTTTGAAGCAGTCGTCAATCCAGAAATCGTTGATACCGGTACTCTGAAGCGGCGTGCCGTTGATGGCATAATGCATCCACTCCGGACGCTCGCCGGCAAGCAGAATCTCATGTTCCGGCATGGTTTCGATATCAAAGGTGTATGCAACCTCCACCTTGCCGTATACCTTGGTGTCGTGCAGCTTTGCATACCAAGGCTGGAGCATTTCGCCGCCGCGTCTCTCAATGCCGACGGTATCGCGTACCATCTGGTCAATCTTCAGAATTTCCTTTTCTTCACTCCATGCACTGTCGTTGAAGCGGAAGCGTGCAAAATCCAGGACACAGACATTCGGCTCGCTTAACGTATATGCAAACTGTCCGTGAATTGTCTGTGTATCCACAAGTGTTTTGTCTGTAGGAAGTACCGGCAGTGTTTCATCCTTTTCCGCGGTTAAAACAAACGCCTTTGTACCGGCAGCGGGAAGTGCGGTATGAATGGTCAATACACCATCACAGAAAGAGGTGATGCCGTCTGCATCCATGCAGGAACCGTCTTCCAGATTCCAGAACTGCACATGCATAGGTTCCTTTGCCGCAATGCGTACATCCAGTGTGCCGCTTTCTGCGTCACGGTTTGTATTTAACAGGACAAATCCGGCGCTGTCGCCATAATCACGCATTTCGACAAAGATTTCATTTGCGTTTTCTCCTGAATTGGATTTTACAATATCAATCGGATTTTCGGAGAACATGCGGACGGTATTGACAAGCGCAGTTTCTTCAAAGGGAATACAGATGCATGCACGCTGTGCAAAGTCTGCTGCTTCGGCGCTTTCTCTTGCATCGACATATGTGGGGAGGTCACCTGCAAAAATCACACGGCCGCCCATATCGGTGAATTCCTTCAATAGTTTTAAAGTAGAAGGACGAATGGTTTCCATGCCGGTGAGAACCACGACACGGTACGATGCATTGCCGATGACGAGCAGCGGTGTTCCGTTTTCATCACGGGAGAGGGAATAGTGCTGTGCCATCATCTGTTCTTCCCCATAGTCGAAGTCGATGTGATGATCTGTCAGCATATGGAACGTCTGTACATACTGCTGTTCCAGCTTATGGACGGCAGGCTCTGTAGGATTGATCCACTGTGCCCAGCGGATATGGCTCTGTGACCAGACGGATTCGATCGGGTTGACCACAAGTACGTCACAAATCGGGCTGCCTTCTGTCATGAAAACGCCGAACCGGGCAAAATAATCCTCAACTGTGCTGTAATAAGGATACCATGTGGACTGGTGCAGAATACTTGCTGGATAGTCGCGCTTGGATTCACCTTCCATGGTATACCAGGAAAGATGCGGGCAGCGCAGATTGATGCCAAACAGTGCCTGCCAGTCGCCGACTGCTTTATGACCTTTCATTGACATCTGCCAGCCGGTACAGCCGTACAGCTCGGAAAGCAGCCATTTCTTGCCGACCTGACGTGCCGCGGAGGAAAGCTGTTTTGCCGCCCAATAGCAGCGGTTGCCCTCTGAAAGAATATCAATGCCGGGAGCACCCATGAATTCATAGAAACGCATCAGCGAACCGTGCGGGACGCTTTGATTGGTGAGGGAATCCTCATGCAGGACGTGACCTGTAAATTCGATGTGGTTTTCGATACACCAGTCGTTGATTGGCATAGCAAAGCGTTCCAAAAACAAATTGTCGGCGAGGTCAAAGTAGTCGTGCTTGATCGGTGCAAATCGGTTTCCTTCCGGACGGTAGAACAGCTCCGGCAATACCGCCTTTGCATCATATCCGTACCGTTTTTCAAATTCATCGAAGAGATCGTCGGTCCAGCACATCGAGCTGGAGATGACGCCGTCCTTTTCGGAGCAGTTGTCCATTGCGTGGCCGCGGTGCGGTTCATCGGTGAAAATACCCTTGATGGACGTTCCAAGCTTGTCGCCGCAATGGCTCTTGTATGCTTCATGGGTCAGGCGGATGAACTGCTCTGTCGCACGGCGGCTCATCGTGTCGATGTATGTGGTACCGTTGTAGTTGGAATTGGGCTTTTCCGGAATAATTTTAAATGAAAGCACCTTCCAGACGCCGGGCTTATCAGCAAGCGCTGCCTTGTGTGCGGCGATCACATCAGAAACAGTCTCATTCTCTGCGACAGGATAGTATCCCCAAAGATCAAGGTCATTTAACTTTGCTGCAAACACAAACATCATATCCGCATCCCGGACAAACGTTTCAGGAAGCTGTTCAAAAATGGTGATTGCCTTCATCCGGTACTGTGGGTCGACTGTGACTTTTCCGCCTGCACTGCCGGAGGGCCAGCGGTCCTCATCGTACAGCCAGGATTCCAGACCGCGCTTCTCGCCCTCATCGGCGCCGGCATTGATGAGATCAAACCAATCCTTGCCGAGGTATTCGGTAATCAAACCTGCGCGGGAATGCATAAAATATCCGCCCAGTCCCATTTCCTGCATCACACCGATCTGCCGGCGGACTTCTTCTTCTCTCAGTTCTCCATTCCAGGACCAGAACGGCTTTGCACGCCATTCCACACCCGGATTTTGAAACAACGCATAACGGGTTTCTTTGCTCATGATCATACCAATGACTTTCTCCGGTACAGCAGGTTCCGTGCCGTGAGAAAGTTTCCTTTCTTTCTATCTTTTCTTCCGGATTTTTAACAGGGAACGTTTTCATGAAAGTTAAAATTTCACGCAAAAGATATCACTTCATCGCGATGTACGCTGTATCACACTGTTTTTCTCTATGTATATGGAATCCGGAACAGAACAGTATCATTATACAACATCTTTTTCTGTTTTGCAAGATATATCCCGAAAAAAACAAAATTTTTCAAAAAAAGAATTGACATGAAAAGAAACTTGTGGTATAATATATACGTTATCAAAATAGTATGCGCCCTTAGCTCAGCGGATAGAGTGCCCGGCTACG
>JAGAVJ010000021.1 GCA_017942005.1 Clostridia bacterium
CAATTTGCCTCTGTAGCTCAGTTGGTAGAGCAGGGGACTGAAAATCCCCGTGTCGTTGGTTCAATTCCGACCGGAGGCACCATGTGCGGATTTAGCTCATTTGGTAGAGCGCGACCTTGCCAAGGTCGAGGTGGCGGGTTCGAGACCCGTAATCCGCTCCACACAGTTTCGGCTTTGCCGAAACATCAAACGAGATTTCACCTTCGGTGAAACTCGGCACTTTTTGAATATAATCAATATGATTTTTTGAAAAGGTTAAAATTGTAAAACTGAAGATGGCGCCATAGCCAAGTGGTAAGGCAGAGGTCTGCAAAACCTTTATGCCCCAGTTCAAATCTGGGTGGCGCCTCCAAAGTGTCTGGACAAAAGCGGTATCAGACTGAAAGAACCCGAAAACTGCAAGTTTTCGGGTTCTTTCTTTTTGTTGAGTTCAGATATCAAAACTAAATCCCCAAGAAAGTATACTATACGCGGAAAAAAGAGCAAAAAAGCCAGAAAAAGAGAGGAAAATGAAGAAAAGGGGTTGTTTTTTCTTAAATGTATAGTATAATATTAACATACTATACGGAAAAATATTAAAATAATAGAGCTGGCTTACTTGGGGATTTAGGAAACAAATTGCATTATCTAACTGTATTATTTTTAATCAGTTGAACCGTCATTTGACTGATTTCTTCCGGTGTTTCCGCAAAATCGCGGCATATCCAACCATCAAGTAATCCATATAGACCATATGCGTAGAACTTTTCACGATACCATTGGTCAGGAGTGTTCGACAGCGGCTCGATCATAATCTCTTTGAATACGTCAAATACAAGCATATCCAGTCCTGCACGGTAGATTGTTTTTAATATTTTCTTCATTTCTGCATTATAATTGAAAAACGCAGGAGTATTCCGAATATCAAATCGATTTCGTTCAGACAGATGGTGTTCCTCCGCATACTGTTCCCATGCAGTGCGCAGCCGGTAACGAATCGCATCCTCTTTTGATTTAAAATTGCGAAACCATGTGGCGCGTCCTACTCCGGCGGCTGCGGCAATATCATCTGCTGTGATTTTCTGAAAGTCTTTTTGGCGCATCAGAATGATCAAAGCATCTGCCATACATTCTTTCAAAAATTCTGTCGTTTTGCTGCTTCTTCCCATTTTCGCTCCTTTTTTGATACGAATGATTCCAAAGCGTATCAAATACCTGTAACTATATTGACAAAGCGTTTTTTATCTTATATAATAAAGATACGATCGTATCTTATAAATAAAATTATATCAAAATAATATTGCAATGTCAAGCACAATGAAACATAAAACTGAACATGAATTTTCAGAGAAACTGTTTCAATGACAGCTCATATGACGCTTTTACATCCTGTATCGTAATACTATAAAAAAGGAAGATCGGGAGACTGCTGTATTTCCATGCGAAAGCCAGAGTGAGCCATGTGAATACGACAGCCCGATGGTCATAAATATGAAAACAGCATTAAAAATAATCGGAATTATCGTTGGAATGATTGTTGTCCTAATGATAGTTTTACTGACTTATATGTCAAATAAGCCAAGTGTTCCGGAAAAATATACTGAAACCGTGAAAACAGGCGGTAAAATCGAAGCAAAATACATAGCAAACGGAGGTTATAAAGTCAATTATTTTGAAAATGCTGCGATGTCATCTTTCAAAAAATATGAGATATTTTATCCGGCTGACATCACAGAAGCAGATTGCCAATATCCAGTGGTAATTTTTGTAAACGGAACCGGTGTGAAAGGTTCTAAATATCAGGCTATGCAAAAGCATCTTGCTTCATGGGGATTTATAACGGTTTCAACTGAGGAAGAATATGCCTGGAACGGCTTTTCCGCAGAGATGAGCTTGCGGTTTCTGCAAAAATTAAATAGTGAAAAAGTAGAGATTAACGGATACCATAATGAGTTTTATGGAAAAATTGATTTTAACAACGTGGGTATTACCGGACATTCACAGGGCGGAGTAGGCGTGTTTAATGCTGTAACCGAGCAGAAAAACGGAGGGGCATATAAAGCGATTGCTTCCCTCAGTCCAACAAATCATGCGCTTGCCAATGCGCTGGACTGGGTTTATGATGAAAGCAAGATCACAGTGCCGACGCTTCTTATGTCTTCAACCGGAGAGGGCGATGAAAATTTTGTCGTGAATTTGAATGGACTAACGGATATTTATCAGAGCATTCCGTCGGAAGTTTTCAAAGTAATGGCGCGCAGAAATCAGGCTGACCACGGAGATATGCTTTACTTTGCGGATGGGTATGTGACCGCATGGTTCATGTATTGGCTGAAAGGCGATCAGTCAGCAGGGGAAGCATTTTTTGGTGCAGATGCAGAATTATTGAAAAACGAATGGTACCAGGACCAAAAAATCAATAATCCTATGGAAGAGGGAACATCTTACGGGGATGGAAGATGATCCTAAAAAACAAGGAACCCGGGCTGTTGCAAGCGTTCAACTTGCAACAGCCCTAAAATCACAATTTTTCGGACTATTGTATACGGCAGTCGTGCTGCGCCATAGAATTGCGACAGTATGGTCGGGCTGTTTTTTATTTTATTTTGTATGCGAATTTACTGCGAAAAATTATTGTTCCAGAAAATCAAAAAATTTCTTGATGTTGCTTTCAATCCTCCGTTTCTGCGATGTGACATACGATGTAACCTGATCATTGCCGTTAAACAAACGTGTATTTAATTCATTTCTCAAATCGATATTCCAATTAAAAATGGTTGCAATATCGACAGCGCGGGTTTCACGCAGAATGCCGAGCATTTCAATGGATTCTTCATTGCGGAGTCCCTTCTGTTCGACAACATTGCTATAGTAGGTTGGCAGAATATCATAATAACTGTCGCGAGTGATCATGTTTGCAATTGTCGCGGTTTGCTCGATACAGGTATTGGTATTCGGAATTGTCATATAGAAAAGCTGGGAAACCAAGCTGGTGTAATACTGTTTTTGATTTTCGTCATATTTTGGGAACGGTACGATTCCAAAGGTATCATTCATATCGCGCATAAGCTGCGCTGCCTTTACTTCTCCAGTCATAAACAGTGCGCGTCCTGTTGTAAATACATGGACATAACCACCGTTTTCAACGTCAAAATCGGTATTATTTGCTTTTAACGTGCTGCCGTCTTTCCCGTTAAGCACAACGGCGAGTTTGGAAATCACATTATAAAATCTGTCATTTTCAAGCGCAAAACTCACCTCTTGTTGGCTGTTTACCGTTACGCTGTTTTCGCCGGCTGAAAACCAGAAATGTTCCGGTGAACTCTGATGAGAAGAAATACCCCAAATGCAGTTCCCATCTTTTTTATACGTAAAATTTTGGTCTCCGTTGAGATTTGCGGCTGTTTTACAGTATATCGTCAGTTCATCAATTGTCCATTTCCCATTTTTCACCAGATCATACGGGAAGTCCAGCTGAAGCTTTTTCATCATTGTTTCATTAAAGAATAAGCACCACATACTGTCAAATGCCATCAGATTTGCCGCACCGGAAACAAAATACAATTTATCGTGGAAGGTTGTTTCACGGATAATATCCTGGTCCCACCATTCTTCTTCCAGATGAAGCTCCGGAATGCTGTTGAGATCCAACAGATACCCGTCCGTAATCAGATCCGGCGAGCTGCTTACCGGAAGAAACATGACATCATAAATATTTTCATTTGTTAAAATAGAATTTTTGGCATGATCGGTAATCCGGGTAACCGTATTGGCCGCATCATTTTCAAACGTTTTTTCTATAATTTTGCAATTGAGCGCTTTTTCTATTTTGCGGTTGCGGTTAAAAATTGCGTCGTTCAATACCTCACCGTTCAAAGCTTCTGCGTCGATGTGGATATACATATTCCATAACTGGTCGAAGTTTAAAATACGGAATTCCGCACCGCCGTAATCCACCTCCGGGTAAGTACGTTCATCCAGAATGGCGGCTGTGGTTTCGGCGGTTGTTGATTCCGTTTGCGGTTGCTCTGTTTTTGCATCGGAAGATGCACAGGACACAAGCGGCATCGCTGCTGTAAGTGCTGCCAAAATTGCGATACGAATACGATGTGATTTCAAGTTTAATGCCATAGCAATTACCTCATTTCTGATAATTATAGTTTGTTTCATAAGGGGTGGTATCGCACCTTATGATGGAATCAAGGAAAATTATTTCTTATCTATTTTATTAAAGAATCACTATGTAATACCATTTCTTATATGTGTGTTTTATTATAACATATCATTACTGCGGCTGTCAATAGAAGAAAAATATATTCTATGTTTCTCTATTCGGTAATTTATTTTTAATGGAAAGGAATAGGATGAGCATAAAATCGTTTTGAAAAAATACTATTTTGTTTAAAAAAAGCCTTGACAACCAGAAAAAAATATGGTATAATAATATCCATCAAGAGAAGTGATAAAAGCTGCCTGCGGATTTAGCTCATTTGGTAGAGCGCGACCTTGCCAAGGTCGAGGTGGCGGGTTCGAGACCCGTAATCCGCTCCACACAGTTTCGCCTGCGGCGAAACATCAAGCGAGATTTCACCTTCGGTGAAACTCGGCACAGTTTTGGTTTTGCCGAAGCATCAAACGAGATTTTGCTACGCGAAAGTCAGTACTTTTTCGATATAATCGAAAAAGGTATAGTTTTTTGTCTTCAGTGAAATGTCAAGTGAGGTTTCACATCGTGGAATTGTCCTCGGATCAGCCGGGGATTTTTACGTTATCTGAAGTACATTCCCCCTTATTTATTTTTTTTACGATGCGGATTTAGCTCATCTGGTAGAGCGCGACCTTCCCAAGGTTGAGGTGGCGGGTTCGAGCCCCGTAATCCGCTCCACACAGTTTCGCCTGCGGCGAAACATCAAGCGAGATTTCACCTTCGGTGAAACTCGGCACAGTTTCGGCTTTGCCGAAACGTCAAACGAGATTTTGCTACGCAAAACTCGGTACTTTTTCGATATAATCGAAAAGAGTACCGTTCTTTGCCTTCAGCAAAATATCAGCTGAAACTTTATTCTGTAAAACGCAAATAAAAGAAAAGTCCTCGGTTCAACCGAGGATTTCTGTTTTTCGGAGAGATTGCATGGAGAGCAATACAAACTCAACGGCAAATTGAATGAAAATGATACAACTCAACGGACACTTGCTGTGATTTTCCTTTATTTTTTGGTATCATAATCATGCAGACAAAGCGTTTGCGGAAAGGAATCTATACACATGTTTCATACAGAACAAGTTGGCAAAAAAATTGCAGAGTTAAGAAAACAAAACAACATGACACAGTTTGAGTTGGCGGACCGTTTGAACATCAGTTTTCAGGCGGTGTCAAACTGGGAACGCGGAAATTCCATGCCGGATATTTCCAAGCTTCCGGAAATTGCGGAGCTATTCCACACCACAATTGATGACATTCTGGGAAAAGAAAACACGGTACTTTCAGACATTGCAAACGGAAAAACACCGGATTTAGAACATTGTTCATCAATAGAGGCAGATGAAGCCGCAGCCATCACGCCGCCGGAAAGGCTTGCAGAAATCATGGAGGAGACGCATTGCAATGCACACGCACTTTCTGCATTTCTACCGTTTTTAGGGGCTGATGATATCAATCAGCTTGCCGAACAATACAAAGAAAAAGGTGAAAGCATTGCTGTATTTCTGCCGTTTTTAGGAGAGGATCATATCAATCGGTTTGTCAAACAAGACAGAGAAAAAGGTGAAAGTATAGCTGTCTTTCTGCCATTTTTAAGGACGGAAATAATTGATGAAATGGCAGTAAATGATCTTGCAGCAGGAAAGCCTGTACAGTGTTATTTTCCGTTTATGAGTGATGAGAAATTAAAGGCGTTTGCATTTACAGCATTTGAAAAAGATGGAATCAAATCAATTTCGCAATATCTGCCGTTTATGAAAGAAGAAGATATTCATCTGCTGCTTGAGCAATATATGCAAAGGGAAGCTGCGAAATAATTAAAAAATACGGGGGGCTGTTGCAAGTTGAAAACATGCGGCAGCCCGTTTGGTTATTTTTGTGTGGAAAAAAGAATCCGGTCATTGGCAAGCTGTTTCTTGCTTTCTTTGGAATACAGTGCCAAAAGGTTTTCCACAGTCATATTGGCGCGCTCCTCGCCTTTGATATCGAGAATGATTTTTCCCTCATCCATCATGATGGTACGGTTGCCAAGCTCCAATGCGGCACGGATATCGTGCGTGATCATCATTGTAGCGGTCTGTGTCTTTTCAACGATATCGACGGTAATTGCAAGGACTTTTTTAGCGGTGGCAGGGTCAAGAGCGGCGGTATGCTCATCAAGCAGAAGCAGCTTTGGATCCGATATGGTGGACATCAGAAGCGAAACCGCCTGACGCTGACCGCCGGACAGCAGTCCGATTTTGGTTTTCATACGGTCCTCAAGTCCAAGGTCCAGCTGTGCAAGCAGTTCACGAAAATAGGCGGAATCTTTTTTGTTGACGGCAAAAAACGTACTGGATGTCTTGCGGCAATAGGCAAGCGCCATATTTTCTTCGATGGTCATATGCGGCGCAGTTCCTTTCATGGGGTCCTGGAACAGTCTGCCGATATCATAAGCGCGCTTGTAATCGGAAAGCCGTGTGATATCACGACCGTCCAGTATAATCTTGCCCTGATCAATCGGAAACGAACCGCAGATGGCATTGAACAGCGTCGATTTACCTGCACCGTTAGAGCCGATAATCGTAATAAAGTCGCCTTTTTCTACATCCAGTGAGACGCCGTTCAGTGCACGTTTTTCATTGACGGTTCCTTTGTGGAAGGTTTTATAAATTTCTTTTAACTGTAAAACGGCTGCCATGTCATACGCCTTCTTTCTTTCTCTTGATCACATCACCGATGATACTCTTGATTTTCGGCATAGCAAGCGCAATGGTGACGATGGAAGCGGAGACAAATTTCAGTCCGTAAGCAGGCAGAAGCTCGACCTTCAGCGCAAGCGCAATGATCAGCTGATACAGAACGGCGCCGGTCAAAACGGCATACAGACCGCGTGTTACGCCGCCATGACGGAAAACGGCCTCACCGATGATGACAGAAGCAAGACCGACAACCAGCATGCCGGAGCCGTATCCAGTGTCCGCAGATTGATTGTACTGGCAGACCAACCCTCCGGAAAGTGCAACGCAGGCGTTTGCAAGTGCAAAGCCGACACATTTGGTTGCATTGGCGTTGATGGAGGAGGAACGTACCATTTCCTCATTATCGCCGGTCGCGCGGATGGCGATTCCAAACCGTGTTTTGAAAAATACGGCGAGTACCGCCGCCACAAGGACAGCAATGACGAGCACAACGACGGTGCGTGATGCGTTTTTGGAAAGACCGAGGTTTTCCAGCATAGAAAATATCGTATTATGGCCGAACAGAGACTGGTTTGCTTTCCCCTGCATGATAAACAGATTCACAGAGTACAACGCAGTCATGGTTAAAACGCCGGCAAGAATTGGATTGATACCGACCTTGGTCTGCAAAAAGCCGGTAACCAGCCCTGCACAGGCGCCTGCCAGTGCAGCAAATACAAGTGCAAGCAGGGGATGCCCGGAAATTGCCGTCATCACGGAAACTGCCATGCCAAGTGCAAAAGAACCGTCAACCGTCAGGTCAGGGATATTTAGGATACGGAAAGAAATATAGTTTCCCATTGCCATAAGCGCATAAATCAGACCTAACTGCACTGCGCCGAAAATGAGCAGAATCATGTTAAACTCCTATTGTTTGAAATGAAAAAGAAGCATACTTTGAAATGCTGTGCTTTTGTATTGGAAAACCCCAAAAAACAATGCTCTAAAAATGCAGGGGGCTGTTGCATGTTTTCAACTTGCAACAGCCCGAGATCGCGAAGTGATCCGAATTCGCCTTTTCGCTTTTTCAAGCGAAAAGGCGAATTTTATAGGATGGAGCATGTAAATGCGACAGCCCTGCTGTGTGGTTTACAGATGGAAAAATGAATCTGAGTAAAAAACTGCAATTAATCAATAACGGTGAATTCTGCTGCCATTGCATCGGAAATGGTGATGCCGATGGCATCTGCGGTTGCGCGGTTGATGATTTTTGCGGGATTTGCAACACGCTCAACATGTGTGTCAGAAATCTTAGCGCCTTTCAAGATACGGTCTGCCATTTCTGCGGTCTGCTTTGCAAGAACATCATAGTCAATACCGACGGTTGCAAGACCGCCGTCGATGACCATGGAATCGGCGCCGACATAAATCGGAAGCTTTGCATCAATGGCAATCTGTGCATAGGTGGTCATGCCGGACGCAACGGTGTTGTCGTCTGCGGTAAAGAATGCATCGACTTCACCGACAAGGGATGTCACTGCCTGTGCGATATCTGCGGTGGAGGAAACGGTTGCTTCCTTGAATGCCAGATTATGTGCTTCACAGTATTCCTTTGCGCTTGCAACAGCGGTGGAGGAATTGATTTCGCCAGGGTTGTAAACAAAGCCGACGGTCTTGACATTCGGTGTCAGCTCCTGCATCATGGAGAAGATGGCTTCTACATTGACGGCATCGGAAACGCCGGTGACATTTTTGTCGGTTGCATCAAATGCAGTGACAAGACCTGCTTCTACCGGGTTGGATGCAGCAGAGAAAACAATCGGAATGCTGTCGGTCTGGGAAGCTGCAACCTGTGCGGTATTGGTTGCAATCGGAATCAGGATATCTACGCCGTCTGCAATCAGGCTCTGGAAAATAGAGGGGAGCAGGGAAGCGTCATTGGAGGCGTTTTTGACGGTGATCTGGTCTTCCGAATAACCAAGCTCAACAAGACGCGCGATGATGGTATCGCGAATCTGGTTTAAGGATGTGTGATCCATTGGCTGAACAATACCGATTTTCGCATCGCCTGCTGCCTTCTTTTCAGAAGAACAGGAGGTGAAGGAAACTGTCATGCACACAAGCATAGACAATGCGAGGAGAATGGATAAAATGCGTTTCATTTGAAAGTTCCTTTCTGCACTGGGGTTATTTTTGCGTTCTGCTGCCGTTGTGCAATCGTCACAGCAGAAGGGCATTGAAAATAAAAAACCTGCCCTTATGGTTTTTTACGCTCATAAGGACAGATCTGATTTCAAATCTGCGGTGCCACCTTATTTTATCGGTTATTGAAAAACCGATACCCTTAACGGATGCGAAACACATCCTGCTTCTCTGACGCGGAATCACGTCTTCCATACTGCGGGAATCCATTTAACGAATGTATTCTCCGGTTCCGGTAAGCCCTTCGCGGTCCATTTGCTGTCCGACCTTTCATGCGCATCTCTCAGCTGTGATGCACTCTCTGGATTGCGTCCATGGCAGTTTGATCTCCGCTTCAACGGTTTGCTATTGTTTAATACGCGTACATTATAACACATAATTTTTTTGCTGTCAAGGGGTTTTAAAAAATCTCTTAAAAATTTTTCTGAGAATTTACTTCACAGAAAAAAGTGTATTATTTTCAAAAATGCTATTGACAAATGCACATTCATATGCTATACTGTTATTAGTTTAAACCGTTGAGGCGGAGATAACGGTGATGATGCTTCCACAGAGAGCCTGCGCAGCTGAGAATCAGGTGAAAAACAAGTCATCAAATGGACCGCTGAGGGTGCAGATGAAAGACAGATCAATACTTATGAGTGTCGAGTATTCTGCAACGCAAACTGTTTTGGAAAAGTTGTATCAAAAAGAATGCGAGTTTTGCGTAAGCGAAATCGCGTTTGATGTTCCGGCATAGCCGAAACTATGAAAAAATGAATTGCTTTTTCAAAAGGACAACGCCTGCGTGAACGGCGAAGGATATGATGGTATCCGATCAAGCGCACAGCGTTACGCTGTGAAATCAAGGTGGCACCACGGATAAATTGTTCCATAAGAAGACGAGAACGTTATTCGCCCTTGACAGAATGTATGCTTTCTGTCAAGGGCGTTTTGCTTTTTGACAGAGCCGCAAATCAGGAAAACGATAAAATTGGGAAAGGGAAATGAACATGCAAGTAAAACCGTCACTGGATACTGTCCGGAAAATTGCCGCAGAAGGCAACTATCATGTTTTGCCGGTCAGCTGTGAAATTTTATCCGACATCTGCACACCGATTGAAGCCATGAAGATATTGAAAAATATCTCAACCCACTGCTATATGCTGGAATCTGTCACAGAGCGGGAAAAATGGGGACGCTACACCTTTATGGGCTTCGACCCGAAGCTGGAAATCACCTGCATTGACGGAAAAATGAAGGTTGGTGAACTGGAATTTGAAACAAAAGACCCAGCTGCGTATCTGCGAAAGATTCTTTCTGCTTATAAGAGCCCAAAATTTGAATATCTGCCTTCCTTTACCGGCGGTCTTGTCGGTTATTTTTCCTATGATTTTCTCGGATATTCCGAGCCAAGCGTGCGTGTGGAGGTAGAAGACCACGAAGCCTTTAAAGACGTTGATCTGATGCTGTTTGACAAGGTAATTGCGTTTGACAATTTCCGGCAGAAGTTGATTCTCATTGTCAATATGTCCTTAGACGACCCGGAAACCGGGTACAACAAAGCGGTGTTAGAGCTTGGTCAGCTATGCAGCCTGTTAAAAAATGGAGAAAAGAAAGAAGAACCAGCAGGAAAGCTATTGGGACCTGTCACGCCTCTTTTTGAGCGCGATGCGTTCTGCGATATGGTCGAAACAGCAAAGCACCACATTAAAGAAGGCGATATTTTCCAGATTGTGTTGTCCAACCGTCTGTCCGCCCCGTTTGAAGGCAGTCTGCTCAACACCTACCGTGTGCTGCGCACCATCAATCCGTCTCCGTATATGTTTTATTTCTCCGGAACAGACGTTGAGGTCGCCGGCGCTTCCCCGGAAACACTTGTTAAGCTGGAAAACGGCGTCCTGCATACCTTCCCGCTGGCAGGCACAAGACCGCGCGGAAAAACGGAAGAAGAAGATTTACGGCTTGAAAAAGAATTGCTTGCGGATGAAAAGGAACTTGCTGAACACAATATGCTTGTCGACCTTGGACGAAATGATCTCGGTAAAATCAGCCGATTCGGCACGGTTGCCGTCGAGCATCTGCACACCATTGAACGGTATTCCCACGTGATGCACATCGGATCGACGGTGCGCGGAGAAATCAGAGAGGACTGCGATGCGCTGGACGCAATTTCAGCAGTGCTTCCTGCGGGAACGCTTTCCGGTGCGCCGAAAATACGCGCATGCCAATTGATTGGGGCGCTGGAAAACAACAAACGCGGCATTTATGGCGGTGCAATTGGGTATATTGATTTCACAGGCAATATGGATACGTGCATTGCCATCCGCATTGCCTATAAAAAGAACGGAACCGTATTTGTTCGTTCCGGTGCCGGCATTGTCGCCGATTCCGTACCGGAGAAAGAATACGAGGAATGTATCAACAAGGCAAAGGCCGTTGTGCGGGCGTTGGAGCTTGCGCAGGACGAAGACGATATTTGAGGAGGAGATGAAAACCGATGACTGTTTTAATTGACAATTATGACAGCTTTTCCTACAATTTGTTTCAATTGATTGGTACATTGCAGCCGGATATCCGGGTTATCCGCAATGACGAAATGACAATCGAAGAAATCCGCGGTCTGCATCCGGATCATATCATTCTGTCACCCGGTCCCGGAAGGCCGGAGGATGCAGGTATTATTATGGAAGCAGCAAAGACGCTGGGACGGGAAATCCCGATTCTGGGCGTTTGCCTTGGACATCAGGCGATTTGTGCGGCGTTTGGCGCAACGGTCACATATGCAAAACAGCTGATGCACGGCAAGCAGTCCATCGTAACGTTTGATACAAGCTCTGCACTGTTCCGCGGGTGTCCAGAGCAGGCAAAGGTTGCACGGTATCATTCCCTTGCCGCTGATCCTGACACGATGCCGGACTGCCTGCGTGTGACAGCCCGTACCGTAGATGGGGAAATTATGGCAGTGCAGCATACGGAGTATCCGATATACGGCGTGCAGTTTCATCCGGAATCCATCATGACGCCGGACGGAAAAACGATGCTTGCCAACTTTTTGAAATGCGGGGAATGAAAGTCCGAAAGATAAAAGATCAATTTTTCCGATAGGAAGTTTTATGCTGTGACACTTTGATGAGGTGTCACACCTCCACAATGAAAGGAAAAACTTCGCACCATTCAGCAAAGCTGAACATGCGAAAGTTATGGTCATAAAAATGATAAAAGAAGCAATTGTAAAAATCGTAAACAAAGAAGATCTTTCGTATGACGAAGCGTATACCGTCATGAACGAGATTATGAGCGGTGAAACCAGCGCCACACAGAATGCAGCATTTTTGGCAGCGCTCTCCACAAAGAGCACGAAGGCGGAAACCATTGTAGAAATTGCAGGGTGTGCGGCAGCAATGCGTGACCATGCCACGAAGGTCGATGCAGGTGACAATCTGTTTGAAATTGTCGGTACCGGCGGTGATGGCGCCCACAGCTTCAACATCTCCACAACCGCAGCATTTGTAGCGGCAGCAGGCGGCATGCGTGTTTCCAAGCACGGCAATCGTGCAGCGTCGTCATCCTGCGGTACTGCGGACTGTCTGGAGGCGCTTGGCGTCAATATTCAGCAAAGCCCAGCGCTCTGCAAAAAATTGCTGGACGAGGTCGGAATGTGCTTCTTCTTTGCGCAGAAATATCACACCTCCATGAAATATGTCGCATCCATTCGCCGTGAACTTGGTTTTCGTACCGTGTTTAATATTCTCGGACCGCTGACCAACCCCGGCTCTCCGAAGATGCAGCTGCTTGGCGTTTATGATGAATACCTTGTGGAGCCGCTTGCACAAGTACTGATGAATTTAGGTGTAAAACGCGGCATGGTCGTTTGGGGACAGGATAAGCTGGATGAAATCTCGATGAGCGCGCCGACAACCGTATGTGAATTTAAGGAAGGCTGGTATAAAAACTATGTCATCACGCCGGAGGAGTTCGGCTTGACACGCTGCAAAAAGTCTGACCTTTGCGGCGGAACACCAGCAGAAAATGCAGCGATCACCCGTGCGATTCTGGCAGGAGAAGAACGCGGCCCGAAGCGCGATGCCGTCCTAATGAATGCGGGCGCGTCCCTGTATATCGGTCAAAAAGCAGAAACGATGGCGGACGGAATTCGCCTGGCGGCAGAACTGCTTGACAGCGGACGCGCTGCCGCGGTGCTGGAAAACCTGATTGCCGTATCAAACAGCGAGGAGCCAAACGTATGACCATATTGGAGCAGCTGGCAGATCATGCAAGGGCACGTGTGGAACAGGCGAAAGCGCAATATCCCATCGAAGCGCTTGCAGAACGGGCGCGTGCGGTTCCCGTACATGCAGTTCCAAGCTTTGAGCAGGCACTCCGCCGACCGGGGATGTCCTTTATTTGTGAATGTAAAAAAGCCTCTCCCTCCAAAGGACTGATTGCACCGGAGTTTCCCTATCTTGAGATTGCCCGAGCATATGAAGCGGCGGGCGCAGATGCGATTTCCGTTTTGACAGAGCCGAAATGGTTCCTTGGCAAAAATGAATATCTTGCGGAAATTGCTGCCGCGGTCAATGTGCCGTGTCTGCGAAAAGACTTTACCGTAGATGCTTATATGATATATGAAGCGAAAATGCTTTCCGCATCCGCAGTCCTTTTGATTTGCTCGATATTAAGTCAAGAGGAACTCAAAACGATGATACAGCTGTGCGATACGCTTGGATTGTCCGCTCTGGTAGAAGCGCATGATGCCGGTGAAGTGAAGATGGCACTGGATGCTGGGGCGCGCATCATCGGCGTCAACAATCGCAATTTAAAAGACTTTTCAGTCGATACGGAAAACAGCCGCCGTCTGCGGGAACTGATTCCGCCTGAGGTATTGTTTGTATCGGAAAGCGGCATCAAGGACGAAAACGATATTCGTGCACTGCGGGATGCAGGTGCGGACGCGGTATTGATTGGGGAAACGCTGATGCGTGCAGAGGATAAAGGCGCATTGCTTACCGCATTTCGGATGGCAGGAATGTCTGAACATTGATAGCGGAATCGCCTATGAGTAGGCAAGAGAAAGAAAGGAAGCTTCGGCTGCACGAAGTGACGGTTTCATCGAAAATGAACACACCGCTGATAAAATTTTGTGGAATGACCTGCATACAGGACATTGAAGCTGCAAACGCACTTTCCCCGGACTATATCGGATTTGTCTTTTATTCAAAAAGCAAACGGTATGTCACACCAAAAGAAGCTTCTGTCCTGCGCTCCCGTCTGAATCCGGGAACCACGGCGGTGGGAGTGTTTGTCAATGAAAGCATTCAAACAGTTGCAGCGCTTGTACAGAACGGTAACATTGATGTGGTGCAGCTGCACGGTATCGAGGACGACGCGTATATCGCCGCACTGCGCAGCATTTGTTCTGCACCGATCATTGCTGCGTTCAGAATCGGATGCTCTGCGGATTTGGCTGCACCGTACAGCAGTACCGCCGATCAGATTTTGCTGGACGGCGTATCGGCAGGCGCCGGCGTACCGTTTGACTGGACGCTGCTTGGCGCCTTCGACCGCCCGTACTTTCTTGCAGGCGGTCTGAACCCGGGCAATGTTGCAGAAGCCATCCGGGTACTGCATCCATATGCGGTGGATGTCAGCTCCGGCATTGAAGCCGATGACAGTCATAAGAAAGACATGATAAAAATGAAAGCATTTATAAATCAAGTCAGAACGATGTAAACGACACAAATAAGTGAATATGGAAAGGAATTGAATACCATGACAAATCCAAACGGACGCTTTGGCATTCACGGCGGACAGTATATCCCCGAGACGCTGATGAATGCAGTGAACGAGCTTGAGGAAGCATACAATTATTATAAAAACGACCCGGCATTTCAGGCGGAGCTGGAAACGCTGTTTCGTGAATATGCAGGCAGATCGTCCGGGCTTTACTATGCGGAAAAAATGACGCGGGATTTGGGCGGTGCAAAAATTTATTTAAAGCGAGAGGATCTCAATCACACCGGCGCTCATAAAATCAACAATGTGCTTGGACAGGCGCTGCTTGCAAAGAAGATGGGCAAAACCCGTTTGATCGCAGAAACAGGCGCCGGACAGCACGGTGTTGCAACCGCGACAGCGGCAGCGCTATTCGGTATGGAATGCGTGATATACATGGGAGAAGAGGACACGATTCGTCAAGCGCTCAATGTATACCGGATGCGTCTTCTCGGCGCAACGGTCATTCCAGTCACGAGCGGAACGGCGACTCTGAAGGACGCGGTATCGGAGGCAATGCGGGAATGGACAAACCGGATTGATGATACACATTACTGTCTTGGTTCGGTGATGGGACCGCATCCGTTCCCGACGATTGTACGGGACTTTCAAGCGGTCATCTCAAAGGAAAGCAGAGAACAGATTCTTGCAAAAGAAGGCAGACTGCCCGATGCTGTGGTCGCATGTGTCGGCGGCGGTTCCAACGCCATTGGCAGCTTTTATCACTTTATTCCAGATGAAGGTGTGCGCCTGATTGGATGTGAAGCGGCAGGGCGCGGCATTGATACCTTTGAAACAGCGGCAACGGTCAATACCGGAAAGCTTGGCATTTTCCATGGCATGAAGTCGTATTTCTGTCAGGATGAATACGGACAGATTGCGCCGGTGTATTCGATTTCCGCAGGGCTTGACTATCCCGGCGTTGGACCGGAGCATGCCTACCTCCACGATATTGGACGGGCAGAATATGTTCCGGTGACCGACGATGAGGCAGTAGACGCCTTTGAATATCTTGCAAAGACCGAAGGCATCATTCCGGCAATTGAATCGGCACATGCCGTTGCCTATGTAAAGAAGCTTGCGCCGACCATGTCGGCAGATCAGATCATCATTGTCACGATTTCCGGCAGAGGCGACAAAGACTGTGCCGCCATTGCACGCTACAGAGGAGAGGATATCCATGAGTAATATTGCAAAAGCCTTTGCAAACGGTAAAGCGTTCATTCCGTTTATCACCTGCGGTGATCCTGATTTGAAGACAACGGCAGCCGCTGTCAGAGAAGCTGCAAAAAACGGTGCGGACTTAATTGAGCTTGGTATTCCGTTTTCTGACCCGACGGCAGAAGGACCTGTTATTGAGGCGGCGAGCATTCGCGCACTGCGGGCAGGTACCACTACCGACAAAGTATTTGACCTTGTACGCGATTTGCGCCGCGATGTTACCGTACCCATGGTGTTTATGACCTATGCAAATGTGGTGTTTTCCTATGGAACAGAGCGGTTTTGCGCGACATGCAGAGAAATCGGCATTGACGGTATCATTCTTCCGGATATTCCCTATGAGGAAAAAGAAGACTTCCAGCCGACTTGTGAAAAATACGGACTTGATTTTATTTCGCTGATTGCGCCGACCTCGGAAAAACGCATTGCGATGATTGCAAAGGAAGCAAAAGGCTTTCTTTACATCGTATCGTCTCTCGGTGTGACGGGAACGCGCAGCGAAATCACCACCGATCTTGCATCTATGGTAAAAATTGTACGGGAAAATACGGATATTCCATGTGCGATTGGATTTGGTATTTCTACACCGGAACAGGCAGCGAAAATGGCGCACATTGCAGACGGCGTGATTGTGGGGTCTGCGGTTGTAAAGCTGCTTGCGGAATATGGCGTGGAGGCGCCGCAGCAGATTGGCGCATATGTCCGCCAGATGAAGGACGGCGTCAGAGGCTGACCGATGCCGTTGTGAAAAGGTTATCGCGGAAGTGGATATTTTCGGCTCATCGTATGACAAAATGATCTGAGATGGGACAGTGTTCTTCTTTTCTGAATTTGCAGCCCCGTTTATCGGTAGAACAGGTGTAGAAAATACGAAAACAGGATATCCTATATCATAAAAAAGGAGTATGATGCAAAAGTCTGAGCTTGAAAAGCAACGATGTCCGCCTGCGGGCGTGTCACAGACTTAGGTGGAATGCAAGCATTCCTAATAGAAAGGAAATGGCGCTGTTGCAAGTTGAAGGTTTGTAAAGGCGAATAGCCGTATGGAGTATGGAAATGCAACAGCCCGATGGTCGTAATCATGATGACGCTTGAACAAGCAAAAAGCTTTTTTCAGAAAGATCAATTCGCATGTGTGCAAGCAGGTATTTCTATTGTTGCAGTGGATGACAATTATGCCAAGTGCGTAATGCCTGTGACACCGAAACATAAAAATGCCGCAGGTGCCGTGATGGGCGGCGCATTGTTTACACTTGCAGATTTTGCATTTGCCGTTGCAGCCAACATCAGCGGAACACTGACTGTGACTGTTTCCTCCAACATCAATTTTGTTTCAGTATGCAGAGGAACCATGCTGTATGCAGAAGCACATTTAATCAAGGATGGAAAGCGGAGCTGCTTTTATGAAATTCCAATCCGCGATGAAACCGGTGCATTGATCGCTTTGGTGACAAGCAGCGGCATGCATCTGCAAAAGGAACCGCATGAAAAATGAAAACAGGATGAAAAAAGTTTTGAGGGGAGTATGAGGGGAACTTTTTCAAAAGTTCCCCTCATCGTATCCCAATAAAAAAAGTCAGCTTGACAAAAAACAGCGGATGTGGTAAAATATTGAAATAGAATTGCATTTTGTTTCAAGCCATTTCAAAGGGAAAGGGAGGTCTTTATGATACTGAAACGGTTTGCCGCATATTATAAACCACATAAAAAGCTGTTTGCAATGGATATGCTTGCATCGCTGCTGATTTCGCTGATTGGTATGGTGTATCCGATTATCACAAACAGGATGCTGTCGGATTATGTCCCGAATCAAAAAATCAGAGCATTGATTGTGGCAGGCGTCATGCTTCTTGTGCTGTATTTTGTCCGGATGCTTTTGAATTATTTTGTCCAATATTGGGGACATATGATCGGCGTCGGCATGCAGGCACAGATGCGTACCGATATGTTCAACCATTTGCAGAGACTGCCGTACTCGTTTTTTGATAACCATGAAACCGGTAAAATCATGTCCCGCATGACCAATGACTTAATGGATATTTCAGAGCTTGCACACCACGGCCCGGAAAATCTTTTAATCAGCGGTATCATGATTATCGGATCATTTACATATCTATGTACAATCAGTGTTCCTCTGACACTGATCATCTTTGCATGCGGTCCGCTTCTGGTTGTGGTTACGATGAAATTCCGCCGGAAGATGAAAGATGCGTTTACAGAGACGCGAAAGTCTATGGCGGTCATCAATGCTTCCATTGAATCCTCGATTTCAGGCATTCGTGTCACAAAAGCGTTTACCAACATGGAAAAGGAAGAAGAAAAGTTTGAGAGGGGCAATCGCCAATTTATCGAGGCACGAAGGGATGCATACCGCGCAATGGCACAGTTCCATTCCAGCTCTACCTTTGTTTCCGATGTGTTCAATGTCGTGATTCTGCTTGCCGGCGGTATGTTTTTGTACCGTGGAATGATCACTTTTGCAGATTATTCAACTTTTATCATTTCGGTTAACCTGTTTATTAGTCCGATCAATACGCTGATTGGTTTTATGGAGCAGTATCAGAACGGCGTTACCGGTTTTCAGCGGTTCCTTGAAATTATGGACGAACCGATAGAGGAGGACGCGCCGAATGCGCAGCCGATTGCACAGGTACACGGCGACATCACGCTTTCCCATATTGTATTTGCATATAACCCGCAAAAGGGTGTTTTGAACGATCTTTCCCTATCGATTAAAGCAGGAGAAAAGGTCGCGCTGGTCGGACCGTCCGGCGGCGGTAAGACCACCATCTGTCACTTAATTCCGGCGTTTTATCCGCTGACCTCCGGCTCGATTCAGATTGATGGCAGAGATATCCGTGACATTACCATGGAATCGCTGCGTGCCAATATCGGCATTGTGCAGCAGGATGTGTTTTTATTCAATGGCAGTATCAGAGAAAATATTCTGTACGGGAAGCCGGATGCGACTGAGGAAGCGGTTGTAGAAGCCGCAAAGCGCGCAAATATCCACGACTATATCATGACCATGCCGGATGGGTATCAGACGCAGATTGGAGAACGCGGCGTGCGTCTTTCCGGCGGACAGAAGCAGAGACTGTCCATTGCCCGCGTCTTTTTAAAGAATCCGTCAATCCTGATTTTGGATGAGGCAACCAGTGCGCTTGACAATACGACAGAAATTTTGATTCAGCAGGCACTGGATGAGCTGTGCCGCGGCAGAACAACCCTGATTGTTGCACACCGCCTGTCAACGGTGAAAAACGCGGATAAAATCGTTGTCATTGCCGGAGGCAAAATCGCCGAGCAGGGAACCCATGATGAACTGATGATGCATGAGGACGGAATGTATCAAAAGCTCTACCGTTTGCAGTTCCGTGAACAGGAAACGACAAACGAAGATGTTGCATTTTTGGAGGAGAACAACGAATGACAGCGATCATAGAATACATCAAAGCATTTTTATACGGCGTTGTGGAGGGCATTACGGAATGGCTTCCCGTTTCCAGCACCGGTCATCTGATTCTGGTGGAAGAGCTTTTGCCGATGCAGGTGTCGGACAGCTTCTGGGAAATGTTCCTGGTTGTTGTACAGCTTGGTGCAATTATGGCCGTGGTTGCCTTGTACTGGAATCAGATTTTTCCGTTTTCCTTCAAAAAAGGAGAACCGTTTCTGCGCCGGGATATCTGGTCGCTGTGGTTTAAAATCATCATCGCATGCATTCCCGCATGCATTTATGCCTTTGTACTGGATGACATTGTCGAACCGTATTTGTATAATTACATCACCGTTTCCGTGATGCTGATTGTCGTCGGTTTTGTCTTTTTGCTTGCTGAGGATTACCTGGTCAAGCGTCCGCCGACCATAACGGCAACTGGAGCAATTACCTATAAAATTGCACTGTTTATCGGTCTGTTTCAATTGATTGCCGCGATTTTTCCCGGTACGTCAAGATCCGGTGCGACCATCATCGGCGGTTTGCTTTTGGGACTATCCCGTACTGCCGCAGCAGAATTTACATTTTTCCTTGCCATTCCGGTTATGGCAGGCGGCTCGCTTCTGAAGCTTATAAAATTCGGATTTGCATTTACCGCGACAGAAGCAATCATTCTGATCATCGGTACCCTGACCGCGTTTCTGGTTTCGCTTGTGGTCATTCGCTTCTTTATGGATTATGTCAAGAGAAAGAGCTTCCGTGTGTTTGCATATTACCGGATTATTTTAGGTGTTCTGGTGCTGCTTTACTTTGGCATTACCTCATTCCTGCATTAAAAAAATAACGAAAGGGGCTGTTGCAAGTTTTCAACTTGCAACAGCCCGGGATCACGAAGTGATCCGAATTCGCCTTTTCGCTTTATCAAGCGAAAAGGCGAATTTTATAGGATGGAGCATGTAAATGCGACAGCCCGTTTCATGATGGCTGTTTGAAAGAATTAGCTTTCGATATCCTGGTGTGCTTTGATAATCTGCTGATACTTTTTCAAAGCACCTTTTTCGTGAGATTTATAATAAGATGCAAAGTTGGTGGAATTCTGCTTCATCAAGAAGGTGAGCGACCATTGCAGATCAACACCGCTGTCGTAGACGTAACCGAAGTTCTGGTTTCTGCCGGCGAGAATGATATCCAGCATCTTGACAGACATTTCATCGCGGGAGAACTTCTCCGTCAGCACGATTTCATACTCAGCGGGGACACAGGTACGGTAGGATTCTGCGTTCAGGCATTCCAGAATGACGCCCGTGCGTTCTGTGTTTTCCGCAGTTTTCGGCAGACACATCATTGGTGCATGACCGTCGACATGTGTGTAGTAATTGGACTGTTCCTCGTCAAATTTGGGGAATGGAATGATACCGAAGTTTGTTTCCATCGAACGCAGCTCGTCGATAACGTAGATGCGCAGGGCGGCGAAGAGCGCCTGATCACCACTGAACAGGTTGGCAACTGCAAGGTCATGTGAGGTATTTAATCCGCTTGTGTATTTATCGGTGACGATAAAGGTCTGGTGACCGGAATGGAGTACCTCGTCCACCTTGTTGACGATATCCACCATATGGTCGGTATTGATGGCAAGCTCCGGAATTCCGTCAGCGTTCATTTTTGTGACAGGCTGATCCAGTGCAAACATCCAGTTGACAATCGCGGAGTTGTCATGGGTGACAAAGCCGTACTGATCGGTGTCGTCATATTTACCGTCGCCGTTCAAGTCAACGGCAGCCTGCGAAATCATGGTATTGAATTTGTCAATGGTCCATTTCCCGTCGATGACAAGCTGATAAATGTCTTCCAGATCGTAGTTTTCTGCAAGCTTCTTATTAAAGACCATAGACCATGCATAGTCGATGGCGGAAATGCAGAGGTCGCCGACCGCAAGATAACACCGACCATCGATGGTCAATGCGTTGGACACATTAGAGTTCCACCATGGCTTGGAGAAGTCGATATAGGGGATATCGTACCAGTTTAAAAACAGACCGTCTGCTGCCAGCTGACCTGCCAAGATGGTATGCATCAGCGCAAGGTCTACATAATCGTCGCTTGCCATGATGGCTTTGCGCAGCAGTGACTGCGGATTGGCTTCATTGGATTCGTCCTCATAAATCGGAACAATTTTGATATTAAGCTTTTCTTCTACCGCAGTATTGCGCTTGTATACGGCGTCATTGATGGTTTCCCCGTTTTCTGCTTCTGCGGACAGCTCCTTTTTATGATGATCTGCATCGCGGGACTGAATACGGAATGCGTATCCCTGATAGTCGGCGTCTGCGGGAACCTCTTCACGGATCAGTTCGCGCTCGTTTGTGATGGCTTCGGTACTTTCTGTGCTGCCGGTTACCGGAGCTTCTGTGTTTTTGGGATCACCCTTTTGACTGTCGTCTCCGCAGGAGGCGGAAAGCGCTGCTACGGTCAGGAGCGCGAGTGCGCCGCAGAGAATCTTTACATGCTTTTTCATGAAAATATTGTTCCTTTCTTTTATCTGGATGTGCAATCTGTTTCTGACTTCTTTTTCAGAGGTTCTCTGGAACCGTCAGGGCGTTCGATGACGGTGGTGTCAAGGATGCCGCGCAGCGATCTTCGATAAGATGCGAGATATTCCTCACGCAGCAATTTTTGTTCGGCAAGTTCTTCCTCTGTCAGTCCTACAGAACGTGATTTTCTTGCAAGAGTATTGATGCGGTCAATTTTTTCCTGCGTCATGCGGGGACGACCTTCCTTCTGAATGGAATATGAATGATATACATATATATTTTATCATAAGAAATGTGATTTTTCAAGGGAAAAATGAAAATTTGCAAAAAAAGGGGGAAATTTTTAACAAAAATCAGAAATCTGGGAAAAACACTTGCGCAATCTGCTGTTTTCCTGTATAATAAATAAAGCATGATTTCCATTTGCTGCAATATGTTGCATCAATGGAAAACCGATTACCATAACAAGAAAACAAAGAGAGGTATTTTTCATATGGAAGTATGGTGCAAACCGATAACAGCAT
Source organism: Clostridia bacterium (assembly GCA_017942005.1). Taxonomy (GTDB): domain Bacteria; phylum Bacillota; class Clostridia; order Oscillospirales; family CAG-272; genus RGIG3925. The sequence continues at coordinate 22,509 of JAGAVJ010000021.1, forward strand.
CGGTGTTCCGGCATACAAAAAGAGCAGAACAGGACACAAACCGTATCACGCTTCACACAGGACGGAATATGACGGATGCGTTTCAGGTACTCTTTCGGGACAGCATGCAGGCGTTTACCGTCAAAGGCTATCGCGTGGATGGTGTACCGGACGGTATGACAGTATCCGGCTGTGCGCAGGGATATGAGGTTTACAACGACGGTCTGGCATATCCGGACCGCCTGACAGGGAAGACTGATGTTGCAGTGGCATCGAATGCGACGCAGGGGTATATTTTTCGCGTGAAAACCGATATGCCGGAGGGGGCCGTGCCGTGCTTATATCCAATTACAGTCACTATGCAGATTGCAAATGCAGACGGTACAGAAACGGAAATGCCTGTATATTTGCAGGTGTATGTGCACAAAGCACAAATTCCATCCCCGGATCATTCCGCATTTGGACACGAATATTTCTTCCGTATGGCAGGAGACGATGAAACCAACATCGCATATGCCAACGCTATGCGGGAGCTGCGCGTCAACAGCCTGTATGTCAATGCTGTACCGCTGCTATGCAAAGGCGGAACGAAAAAAATCGGCGCACATTCCTGGCACTTTGATTTTTCCGCGTTTGACCACTTTGTCAACCTGTTTCTGACACACGGCAGCTTTCGCATGCTGACGATCACAGGCATCATTCATCCGGTCGACGGAAAACAGATCACTGCCATTGATGAGGCTGGGAAAGGCTGTTCTATGCCGATTTTCACAGAGGATGCGGACATGGAAGCTGCTTCTGCATGGGCAGCAGCGTTCTACGGCTCTATTGCAGCGCACTGCAAAGAAATGGGATGGCATACGATGCTGCAATTCCATTTGGAAGATGAACCGCATACAACAGAGTCCTGGCTGTGGGCGCGTACCATCTGCAAACAGGCCGCACCCGGTGTGCCGTGTACAGAACCGATTGATACGCTTGGCATCGGACGTGCGTTGGGAGACGCATGTGATATTCCGGTTCCGCGTTTGGAGGTCTTTGACACCGATAGAGAATACTACACTTCACACCGTGCAGCAGAACGTGCGGTATGGTGCTACTCCTGCTGTTATCCGGAGGAGCCGTGGTGGCTGAACAAATTCATAGATTTACCGGCGCGGTATGCGCGCATGATCAAATGGGCGTGCTATGCGCAGGATATCAGCGGATTTTTACACTGGGGCTTTAATTTCTGGTCGGAAGATTCTCTGTACGGATTGACCCCGAATGCACGTTTCAAGGGCGATGGATTTATTGTATATCCGAATACGGAAACGGAAAATAAGGGCGTTTTGATGTCCAATCGCGGTCTTGCAACGACAATGGGACTGGAGGAATGGGAACTGCTGCATCAGCTGGGAGAAAAGGACGCGGCGCTGGCGAAGACGATGGCATGTCGTGTTGCGCGTACCTTCCGCGCATTTGCAGAGGATCCTGCGGCGCTTGACGACACCCGCAGGGAAGTGCTGTTTATGCTGGATACATTGTAAACGATGTTGTGGAAAAGGACTGCTGCACGTTTTACCCGCAGCAGTCTTTTTTGCTTTGAAAATTTTTATAAAATACTTGACAAACCTGTATGTTTATGATATAATAATTGCAGAAAGCATGATTACATTATGCTTTAGCGGCAAAATTGCCGTTTTGTGCTGCCGCACAATTGTATGATTGACGGCATCGCAAACATGTCCGTGCAAGCAAACATGTTTGCTTCATGGTATAATAAAAGTATTGCAGGCATAGCTCAGTTGGTTAGAGCATCCGCTTGACGTGCGGAAGGTCTAGAGTTCGAGTCTCTCTGCCTGCACCAAAAAGCACTGTGAAAACAGTGCTTTTTCACTTCTTTACCATATCATAAACCAGACACCGTGCAATTCTGTAAAATCCGATTCAAAATAAAAGATGCCGAACGAATTTAATTTAACGAAAAGAGGGAGTTTTTTCATGCTTACATATACCTATACACATAAAGTTCAGTATTACGAAACCGATCAGATGAAGATTGTACATCATTCCAATTATATCCGATGGTTTGAAGAGGCACGGTGTGCGCTGCTTTCCTCCATCGGCTGCGGCTATGAGGTCGTAGAACAGCTGGGGATTGTGTCTCCTGTTCTGCAAGTACAGGCAGACTATAAAACCATGACCAGCTTTGGCGAAACGGTTCACATTGAAACCGCAGTTTCTTATTACAACGGATTCCGCCTCAACTTTACATATACTGTCCGTGATAGTGAAAGCGGTACCGTTCGCTGCACAGGAGAATCCAAGCACTGCTTCCTTGACCAAAAAGGCGGTATTGTCAATTTGCGGAAAGCCGCACTGGAGCTTCACGCGAAAATGATGACTGCAACAGCAGAAGAAGCTTGAAGAACGCTGTATTGCGGCAAGTAATTTTGAATAAAAATACCCGATATTGACCAATCGTAAAACGACTGTCAGATATCGGGATTTTTTGTATTTATTTTGTCAGTTTTTCGCTGATTTCACGCAGAAGTCTGGACTGTTCCTTGACCGTTTCGTAATATTCACGGCGCTGTGCTTCCTCTGCTGCTGCTTTCTCCTCGGCTTCCTTTGCTGCCTTGGCGGCGGCTGCCTCTTCTTCTGCCTTCTTTTGTGCAGCGGCTGCTTCTTCTGCAGCAATCTTTTTTGCGTTCAGCTTATTCTCTGCATTGTGCAGAATGCGAAGCACAACGAAAATCGCGAACGCAATGATCAGAAAATCGACAATGGATTGAAGCCACAAGCCATACTGAATCGAAACCTTCTCTGTAACAACAGCGCCGGCATCGTCGAGTACCGCGTCACGCAGAACGACTTCCCATTCGTTGATGGAAACACCGCTTGTGAAATATGTCATGAGCGGTGTAATGATGTTTTTCACCAAACCGTTCGTAATCGCGTTGAATGCATTACCGATGACAACTGCGATTGCAAGATCAAGCACGTTCCCTCTCATAATGAATTTCTTAAAGTCAGCGAAAAATCCCTTTCCACTTTCGGTCAGGTCTTCCACCGTTTTGCGTTTCTTTGCCATGATGATGAATCCTTTCTGTTTTTTACTCTAAAAGTAGAATGATGAAAGCATAAAAATTATACCAAAAGTCAGCAGAAAAGTCAATAGAAAATCAAAAGGTTGCTTTAAAGATTTTCATTATTTTGGAAAATGCAGCAATATGGTCAACAAAAGCCATTTGTTTATGTAGAAGCCGCCTTGATATAGGACAGAATCCCGTTGGCAATTCCTTCGGCCGCACGCTCCCGCCATGCTTCATCCAGCATATTCTGTGCATCTTCTTTATTTGTCACAAATCCGACCTCACACAAGACGCTCGGTACGGTAATTTCGCGGATAACATAATATGCCTCCGCTTCCTCCAACTGTCTGATGCGCGGCAGAACGGTGTTCTGGTCAAATGCAGCATAAAATTCATTTGCAATCGATGCGGACAGTGCTTCAGCGCCGCTGTTTCTCTTTTGGGACAACGCCTCTGCATTGCAGTAATACATCCGCATCCCGGAGATGTCCGGCTGATCCGGAATGCTGTCACAATGAATGGACACATACAAATCGATATCCTGTCCGTTGGCAAGCGCGGCACGATCCTGCGGCTGCAACAGCACCAGACCTGTTTTCGGCATTTCCCCGCCAAGAGACGCGCTTTGCCGTCCGTCCACCGCATTGGTATCGTGTGTCATGTATACGGTAACGTGATTTTCCTCTAAAATTCTTTGTACCCGTGCGGTGATATCGAGATTGATTACAGCTTCATTGGTATCACCAAGCAGTGCAGAGGTTGTGCCGATATCGTCAAAACCGTGTCCGGCATCCAGCATGACCGCCCATGTATCCGTATATGTTAACACCTTATACGGCGTCCCTGTCAGTGCGATCTCTTCTTTCTCTGATTTATCGGGATTGCTCGAAGCTTCCTGCTCACCAGAAACTTTTGATGATGTCTGCGCCGGAAACGTTTCGTTTGGTTCTTTTTCCACAGCCTGTGTTCCAATGCCCGCCATCCCGCCGTTTGGCTGCAATGCCGGCATCGCTTCTTCTTGATTTAACATCCAGGAAAGAAAAAATGCCGATGCAACCACAACCGCTGCAATCAGCACAACAGCAATGCACATATTGTGCACAAGGGTATTCTTCTGCCGCCGTGTTGTGCCAAGATACACGCGGCGCGACCTTTTTTTCGCCATTATATAATAACCATGACTCCGCGCAAAGGCGAAGCCCCTCCTTTTATCCGGTTTAAAGTTTTTTGAAAAGGGCTTGGGGAAAATCTTTTTTTCCAAAAAAGTTTTCCCCATAAATGATTATAGCACAAAAATATGACACATGCATGAACAATTGTGTATGATTTGATTTCTCTCCTCGAAACCAAAGGAAAAATTGAAAAAAGAATTGACAAACCATAAAAAAAAAGGTATACTATTATTATATGTAAAACATATCCAAAAGAAAGGATTATATCAAATTATGGCAAAACATGCAGCGGGCTTTGTGCTCGCGATTCTGCTGATTGCCGCTGTGGTGGTCGTTGCGCTGATCGGCGTTGGCCCCATCAACGGTATTCTTGATGAAAACGGTGTCCGTAAGGGTCTTGACCTTGTCGGCGGCTCCGTCATCGTATATGAAGCAGACCTTACAGAAGAACCCACAGCGGAGGAACTGGCTTCCAATATGGCTGCTGTTCAAAGTATGATGGTCAACCGTCTGACCACACTCGGGTATACGGAGGCAACGGTCACACTCTCCGGTGACAGACGCGTCCGCATTGAAATTCCGGCTATCAGTGACCCGGAAGCCGCATCGCAGATGCTTGGCTCCACAGCAAAGCTGGAATTTTTGAATGCAGAGGGCGACGTCGTTTTAGAGGGCAGCGATGTCAAAAAAGCGCTTTCCTCTTATGGCGATCCCACCGGAAAAGGCATTCCGCAGTATTACGTAACATTGGAATTCCAGTCAAGCGCGGTTGAAAAATTCGCAGAAGCAACGAGAAATGCTTCCGACGCGGCACATGTCAATTCCCGTACCAACTATATTTCTATCGTGCTGGACGGTGAAGAACTTTCATCTCCGTTTGTACATGAGGAACTGCGCAATGAGTCCTGTGTCATTACCGGCAATTTCAACCAGGAACGCGCAGAATGGCTGGCGTCCATCATCACCTCCGGTCAGCTGCCGTTCGCATTAAAGGAAGTGCAGCTGGAATCCATCGGTCCAACCCTCGGTGAAAAAGCGCTTTCCACCTCTGTTACCGCCGGCGCCATCGGTATTTTCCTCGTCATGATCTTTATGACCGCCTTCTACCGTCTGCCCGGTTTTGTTTCCGCAATCGCACTCTGTTGCTATGTGGGAATTGTCGGCGTTATCATCTGCGTCTCCAAGGTCAACCTGTCTCTGCCCGGTATCGCCGGAATTATTCTTTCCGTTGGTATGGCAATTGACGCAAATGTCATTATCTTTGAACGCATCAAAGAGGAGCTGCGTGCCGGCAAATCCACCAATGCCGCGTTCCATGCCGGATTTAAAAATGCGTTCACCTCTATCATTGACTCCAACATCACAACCTTGATTGCCGTTATCGTCCTGATTGTCTTCGGTACCGGTTCGATTGTCGGCTTTGCACAGACGCTGTTAATTGGTGTTCTTGTTTCCATGTTTACCGCACTTGTCGTCACACGGTTCTTCCTTGCACGGCTGGTGGGTATGCATATCACCAACCCTAAACAATGGGGTATGACCAAAAAGGATATGGCAAAACGGAAGGAGGCGCTGCATCAATGAACAACAACATTTATGATGTAACTACCATTACGACCAGTGCTCCGACCGGTACCCAAAGCTCCGGCAGCGGCAAAACAAACGGAAACAGAACCGTATTCCATTCACTGCCCTGCGCAAGAAATTCTTGATTTTCACCCTGGTCTGTTTTGTGCTGGGACTGATTACAATCGGTATCCGCGGATTTGCGTGGGACACCGACTTTATCGGCGGCACCTCTATGCAGATCAACATCGGAACGCCGTTAAGTGCGGATGATCTTGCCGATATCACTGCCATTACAGAAGGCATCATTGCAAAAAAGGTATCTGCCGTACAGAAAACCGGCGACAATGGGGAACAGGTACTCATCAAGTGTACCGAAATTGATACCACCATGCGTGACGAAATCTTTGAAGCGCTGCGCGAAAAGTACCATCTCACTGATGAAGACCGTCTGAATGTCACCTCCATCGGCGCATCCATTTCCGCAGATTTCCGGCGTGCCGGCATTACCTCCATTACACTGGCAGTCATTTTGATGCTTGTCTATATCACCATCCGGTTTGATTTGAAATCCGGTCTTGCCGCTGTTATCTGTCTGGCGCACGATCTGTTCTTCATGCTGACTGCCTATTCTCTGCTCCAGCTGCCGATGAACTCCAACATCATTGCCGCGCTTCTGACCATCCTCGGTTACTCGATCAACGCAACCATCATTGTGTTTGACCGTGTGCGTGAGAATATCAAGCTGTATCCGAAAAATTCCTTTGATCAGAACATTGATCTCTCCGTCAACCAGACTCTGCTTCGTTCCATCAATACCACCATTACCACACTGCTCACCATTGTGATGATCTTTATTTTCGGTGTGCAGTCCATAAGACAGTTCATTCTGCCGCTGATCATCGGTATCATTGCAGGTCTGTACTCTTCTGTTTGCCTTGCAGGCAATGTCTGGGCACTGCTGCAAAACCACAGTACAAAAAACGCAAAAAAGAAAAAGAATACAGATAATTGAGTACGATGAGGAGGTGCTTTTTGAAAAAAGCGCCTCCTCAAACTCCTCCGCAAAAACTTTTAACCAACAAAATATCATAACAAACCAATAAAAGGGGCTGCTGCAAGTTTTCAAGTTGCAGCAGCCCCTTTTGTTTGTACTGTTTAAAAAGCATCGTTTATGATCATGGTTGTCAAATACGCGCGTTGTTCTGCTGTCGGTGTTTTCAACTTGCCGTTTTTCAGCAGTGCGGTGATGCAGTGCAGAAGGAACCAGCCGTCAGAATAAAACAGAAACTGAAGCTCATATTCTTTTATCTTCCGCAGATGCACCGGAACAGAATCCAGCACTGCCTTTACATAGTCTGTTTTCAATGTGTCAAAGTCCGCCTGATGCACTTTTTTTAAATGCGTTCCAATCGCAAGCAATTGTTCCCGAATCCCCTTATTTGTTAAAATTACAGCCTGCCACGAGGTCTGATATTCTCCATTATCATTTACGGCGGTCGTCATATACCCCTTCTCACAAAGCCATGTATAGTCTTCTTTTGATAAACGGTGTTCCATATCTCTTGCATACAGTGACAGCACACGGCCTGCATCCTCAGAATACGTCTGGAAATCATTGTCACGATTTGACCATTCTGAGTTAATCCGCCAAAGGATCCGTGTATCAACACCTCTCCACATAGGACCGCACCAATTCTTCATGTATACATAATCTTCCGGGAGAGTTGTGTTCTCCGATACAACCGATGCATGAAAAATATTATGCGCACCGTCCGGTCGGAGAGTTGCCGCCTCTTCAAAAGAAACGTTGTTTTCCATCAGCTCCTCGCCTGACCAAGCCGCAATATAAGGGATCAATGACCACAGAATAAAATTGCGGTCCGTACTTTTACAAACAATATTCGGACTTTCTAAAATGTCAGAAGACACCAGCGCATCATATAGATCATTTGCATACAGCGTCACTGCTTTCCGATACATCTCATTTTGCATGACAAGCAATTCCGCTGTCGGCTCGTCTATGACAAAATTGGCAATATAAGCCCCATTCTGTTCCTTGAGAAGACCATATTCTTCCAGAAATTTCGCTTCGGATTCCACATACACCGGGGAAACGCCGAGTGCGTCGGCAATTTCATTGACAGTCATTGCATTCCTGCGAACACAATAACAAATATTCTGCGGCAGTGCGGAATGGAAGATGTCATCTGGGGACTTGGTTCCGCTGGAACCGTTGATGCCAATGGAGTGAAACTTAATCGGGTAGAATTTCAATTCACTTGTGTTTCTCATGGTGTCCATACCTTTCTTTAACTCTTTTTTGGCTTCAAACAAGTGCCACTTGACTGTACCAATCGGAATATGAAGCATATCTGCAATTTCTGCCTGTCTGCGTTTTTCAAAATAATACGCAATCACAATGCGTCTTTGCAGCCGGGACAGGTATGCAATTTCTTTTTGCAAACGGCAAAGCTCGTCCGCGCTGCCGTCTTCATCAAACAGCGACTCTGGGTCGGCAATCTGCTCTGCAACTGCATCGATGGAAACACCGATGATGCTTTTGGCAGTATCGCGGTAATAATTGCTCAGCATGTGATGCGCTACCGTCCAGATGAATTTTCCCATATCCGCAATATCGTCACGGACAAGCAGCGCACGAAACGCACGGATGGCAATCTCCTGCGACAAATCCTGTGCATCCTGCAGGTTTTTGCATCGTTTCAAAGCAAATCCGAAAATCGGCTTGAGATATTCCGTTATGATTGTTTCTACATCTTTTCTGTCCACTTGTTTGTACCTCATTGAAAGCTTTCACTCATATAGACACGCATTTCTCAAAAGGTTGGCAGTTTTATAAGAATTCTTATTAAAAAATTTTGTTTCTTACTTCATTAATTCATCGGTCAGCCGCATGATCTCCGGCGCCAGCTTCTCACGGCGTTTTTTGGTAATATGAGAATACAGCGGATATGCAGACGCCACACCAGCCATACCGATGATGCCGATAACAATGCCCGGAATCAATAAATCTTCCATCCAGACCATGCAGCAGCACATACCAACACCCATAATCAAGGTACTGATAATTCCAACAATCAGAGCGACCATCGTACCAGGCTTGGTTGCACTTTCATCCAGCCGGCGCAGCTGCTCCATTTTATCTTCTTCTTTTGGGATGTATTTTTCTCGTATCTTCTTGATTTCCGATTGCTGGCTTGCGGAATAGTTATAGGTAAAGGTTTCTTTTTTATCTTCCACTTTGAGTTGCTCCTTTTTGGATGTATACAGATTCTATCGTTTTATTATCTATAAACGTGAAAGAGTTGTTTCAGAATTACAAAACTTTCATTTTTATGACCATAACTTCGCGAAAGCGAAGTTTTCCTTTCCAATGTGGAATTGTGACGTAAGTCACAAAACACGGTATGAGAAATCATTTATATTGATTTCTCATAAAGATATTATCTTTCAAACTTTCAGCTGCCTTCCGGAATGGAGAATCATAAATAACGCCATCCCCAATACGATCACACAAACTCCGCCGCCGACCGCCCCCGTCATAACTGACCGGAAATACGGCGCTTCATTCCCGCCGAACTGAGCCAGCATTGCGGTGGTCAGCGAAAGCATGGAAACCATCGCCGCCACAAGATTGATTGCCTTCGCTGCCGACAGGATAGGACTGCCGTGTTTTCTGAATTTTATAAGGTTGATCACAGCTGTTACAGTAATATAAAAGGTATATGCTGCCATCGCATAAATCAGCAGCCCCGGATAATCGTATCCCCGGTTCTGATGTACAATCAGCACAACAATTCCGGCAAGTGCCTGATTCATGAGCAGCAGTACAATGCCGCAGAAGCGGTACTGCCGCCATTCGGAGAACAAATCCACCCCTATTGTCTTTCTGCTGACATGCCGAAGCAGTAACAATCGCATGACAGCCAGCAGGATATAGTACACCGATAGGGTAATAAACCATACCGAACCGTACAGAATACCGGAAACCATTTTCATGACAGCATACAGCATGTTAATGACAAAACTCGGATACAGGGATACCTCAGCACGAAATGCCACATCGGTGATATACCGTCCGCCGATGGGATGTGCCAGAAGTTTTTTTACAAGAGGGTGATTGTCAATGCCGCCGCGGATGATCTTTACAACACGGATCACCCCGGTTGTTGTAATTCCCATCGCATAAGCGGACAGCCCATACGATACATATGCAATGGGTCCTTCAATCCCCATACCAAGAACGTAAAACACAAGAATAAAGGACGGCAGCACAATCAGAATTGTTGCCATTGGCTTCAAGAAAAACAGCTTTTTCAGGATATGCTTGAATCGTTCCATAAACTCCTTCTCCTGAGTTTTACTGTAAATATACTGCCTTTGCCTACTTCACTTTCCACAGAAATGTCGCTGCCGATAATATCCATGACCCGCTTGACAAGGGCAAGCCCAAGACCGTTGCCTTTGGTCGCGTGGGAGGTATCTCCCTGATAAAATTTTTCAAAAATATGTGCACCTGTTTCAGGACTGATTCCGCATCCGGTATCCGATACTTTTACAATGGCAAATTCACCTTCTGTTTTCACGGACAAAGAGATGGTTCCGCCAGGTTCGGTAAATTTTACAGCATTGGAAAACAGGTTGTTCCAAACCAGAGAAAGCATCTCCGCGTCGGCGCTGACGGTCACATTTTCCTCAATATCCGTTTCAATTTCTAAATTCTTCTTCTCCCATGCATCTTCAAACAAAAGCAGACATTCACAGAGCTGTTCACTTAAATCATAATCGGTTGTGTTCGGGTAGATTTCCTGATTTTCCAGCTTGTTCAGCTTTAAAATGTTGGTAATCAGATTGGCAAGACTGCGGGAAGCATCTGTAATTTCTTTTGCATACTCCAGTCGTTTTTCTTTGGACAAATTCGTTTCTTGTAACATGGTACCGTAATTCTGAATGACAGCCAGCGGTGTTTTTAATTCGTGAGAAACATTGGCGATAAAGTCGGTGCGAAGCGTTTCCATGCCGGACAATTCTTCTGTCATTCGATTAAAATAGTCGATAATGATATTGAAGCCATCCTGCGGATCCAACGTATTCAAATGCTGTATTCGCACGGAAAAATCACCGTTCATCACCTTTTCAGCGGCGTCTGCAATGCGCCGCACCGGTCTGCCGATCATAATTTTGCGGCGGATTCCGTCTATGACCGTACACAAAAAGCTGATCAGCACGACATTGAAAAAGGTAGCCTTGGCGGCCTGTTCAATCCATGTTTCGGTCAGTGCAACCCCCATATTTTTTGCCATGATATTTAAAAACAACAGCATACAGCAGGTCACAACAAAGGACATCAGCAAAAAGAATACGATATACCGCCGCAGGGAAAACAGCCACCACAGGGCGATTTCGTTCTTGCTGCGCGCCTTCATTTCAGCACCGCCTTGTAGCCCAGACCGTGAACGGTAACGATTTCAAATGCCTCACATGCCGAAAATTTATTCCGCAGCTTTGTCATATACACATCTACCGTGCGCAGACCGGAGGAGGTATCGCCATCCCAAAACTCATCCATCAGCTGGGAACGGGTAAAGGTTTTTTTCGGATAAGAGAGCAGCTTATAGATTAAGTTGAATTCTCGCACGGTCAGCGGGATTTCCTCTTCCCCCAGATATGCCGTGTGTTCTTCGGCATCCAATACCAAATCTCCAATTTCCAGCTTGCGGCTGCTGGCAATTTTTGCACGGCGTAGCAGCGCGCCGATCCGAAGCAGCAGCTCATCCAAGTCAATCGGCTTTGCCATATAATCGTCGATACCAGCTTTGAAGCCGCGCTGTTTGGCGGCAAAATCATCCCGTGCCGTCATAAAAAGAATGGGAATGTCCTGATTCAATTCCCGTATCGTTTTGGCAAACTCGAAACCGTCGATTTCCGGCATCATAATGTCGGAAATAATCATGTCAAACAGAGTTCCGCCGTACATGGCATCGTATGCTTCGTTTGCACTAAGACAGCCTGTCGTTTCATAACCGTTCTGATTCAAATAAGAGCGGACCGTTTTGTTCAGTGCTCTGTCGTCCTCTACCACCAATATCTTAAACATGGGTCATACCTCCATGGTTTTTTCTTTCATTATATCACCCAAATGTTAAAGTTTTGTTTGCATTTTGCGGTTTCTGAAAATTTTTTCAAAAAAGGACTGCTGCACATAAAGTGCGACAGCCCCATAAAATGTTCTACTTTTTTCCGATATCCGTTTCTGTACCGGTACGTTCCTTTGCGGCTTGCTCACGGGCTTTCTGTTCCATCGCAAGGCGAGCTTTCGCGTCCTCTATTGATTCCCCCTCATGTGTCAGAAACTGATCCACAAATTTATCTTCCACCTTTTTGTATGCGCCGACCACACTGTCCTCAATTTTCTTATAACTGCCGACTACGCTATCTTCAATTTTCTTGTAACCGTCGGTAACACGCTCCGCAATTTTTTCGTTTACTTCAACCAATTTTGATTTTGCCATATTCTATTTCTCCTATTCCACTATTCCACTTTAATCTTTGATGCCTTTGCAAAGCGGGATCAGGCAGAGCAGAAGTACAATGCCTATAATGCCAACGATAATACCTTGCACCATTAAGCCTTCCCATACCATGGTCATACACATGCCGACACCGAGCACCAACGCGCCAACCACACTGAGCAGGATTGTTCCGATTGTCTTTCCGCTGAGCTTCACAAGAATCGGTTTATGGCTCATCTTTCGGCGGACCATAACCATGATAAGCAATATGACTGCGCCGACTGCGGCGACAACTACACCCTGAGTAAAGGCATTCCATTCTGGGAGCAGGCACATGCACATACCTATTGCAAACAGGATGCCTCCGATGGTGCTGAGGATAAGGGTTACGAAATTCTTTTTGGTCATTTTGGACTACCTCCCAAACGATGTTTTGTTTTTGTGATCTCTCACTTGTTGATTCTATTATACATTTCTTTTGTTTTTAAGATAATTACGAAATGTTTGAGAATTATTAAAAAGTATTTTTCTTTAAAATAACGGCGAAAATATCTTTATGATCTCGGCAAGCATTTTCCCAAAAAATAACGGGGCTGTTGCAAGTTTTCAACTTGCAACAGCCCCGTTATGATATCTTTGTTATGTTTTTGAAATGCTTTGGAATTGTTTGCGAAATATGAAAATGAGAACGGTTTTATTTTGCTTCCGATACGATCTTCAACACTTCATTTGCTGCCATATCCATGGAAACGTTGACAGAAAAGCGCTTATCTCTCGAAACGATTTCGACGATATTCTGTTTGATATTTCGGGGACTGACAATCACGCGGAATGGTACGCCAAGCAGGTCTGCATCCGAGAACATCACGCCGGCGCTCAGTTTGCGGTCGTCATAGATGACTTCCAACCCCTTACTTTGCAATTCTTCGTATAATGTATCCGCATATACTCGAACTGCGGCATCATCTGCACGAACCGCACAAAGGTGTACCTGCCACGGCGCAACCGCCAAAGGCCATATCGGACCGTGATCGTCATGATGCGCCTCACAGATGGAAGCGGCAAGTCTTCCGACACCGATACCGTAGCATCCCATCATCGGATACTGTGTTTCTCCATTGCTGTCAATATATGTCATATTCATAGATTTGGTGTACTTGGTACCGAGCTGGAAAATATTCCCCACTTCAATACCGCGGGATATGGTAATCGCAGGCTTGCCGCAATGCGGGCAAATGCCGCCTTCCTGTATTTTGGCGAAATCATGATATTCCGCACCGGTCACATCACGGCGCATATCAAGACCCGTGTAATGATATTCGCATACGTTTGCGCCGCAGGAAAGATTGTTCCTATTCTCAAGAGAACGGTCATACAGAACGGTAAAATCACCACTCAGATTCACAGGGCCGATATACCCTGCATGGAGTCCGCTTTCCTCAGTGATCATCGCAGGATGGATGTCATAGCCCAAATGGTTGGTGAGTTTGGTTTCGTTGACCTCAAGATCACCGCGAATAAACAGTACAATATAATGGTCATCCGCATTCCGCTGATACACGACCGCCTTGCAGGAAGTCTGTTCATCACAATGCAGAAATGCACAGATTTCCTCAATGGTGTGGATGTTCGGGGTATGTACCAAAGTCAGTTCTTCGGAAACAGCATCTCTCTTGTTATGAAGGATACACTCTGCCGCTTCCATATTGGCACGGTAATCACATTCCGTACAGATGGCAATCGAGTCTTCCCCAATCGGGGTAAGCAGCATAAATTCATGAGAAATACTGCCGCCCATCATACCGGAGTCGGAGGCAACCGAAAGGACCTCCGGCAGTCCGACTCTTGCATAGATTCGTTCATACGCTTTATGGCACGTATCGTAATACGCTTCTAAGTCTGCCTGGCTTGTATGGAAGGAATACGCATCCTTCATGGTAAATTCACGCACACAAATCAGTCCGGCTCTCGGTCTTGCCTCATCACGGAATTTTGTTTGAATCTGATACACCATAAAAGGATATTTTGTATAACTCTGCCCATACTCACGGACAAGCTGAACCGCGGCTTCCTCGTGCGTCATACCGAGGACAAGAGGACTTTCATTGCGGTCATGAAAGCGAACCATTTCTTTGCCGATGCTTTCATATCTGCCGGATTCCTGCCAAAGGGAAGCCGGCATAACGACAGGGAACTGCACCTCCTGCCCGTCAATCGCGTCCATCTCTTCACGAATGATTTGCTCGATCTTGCGGGTTACCCGTTTCAGCGGCATATAAGAGGAAAAAATGCCATTTGCCACATACTTCATATAGCCGCCGCGCACCATCAGCGCATGGCTGTCAACGATACAGTCTGACGGTCTTTCCCGGAAACGGTCTCCGACCAATTTTTCAAGTTTCATATCAATAACCCTGACTTTTGCGTATGCAAAAGCTTCCTTTCCATGTGGAATTGTGGCGTGCCGCAGGCACTTGAGCCACCAAACGTATCTCCGTTTTTTGTTTTTGAACACAAAAAAGCCCTAAGCCAATTGTACATCAGCTTAGGACGAACGATAAACATGTCCGTGGTACCACCTAAATTCGGATAGAATCCGCACTTTCCGGCACGGGAAAATTCCGATGCCATTTCTCTGTAACGGGAGAACCCGGTGAGGCTTACTGTCATTTCAGCTCACAGCTCAAAGATGGGTTGGGCATCTTTTCAATCAAGGCTCGCACCGACCGCCTTCTCTCTGAGAATCCAAGACGCTTACTGTTTCTTATCATAGCTTTTGTGTTCAATTTTTATGAAATAACGCTCCCGATTTACTGGGAGCGTATTTGCTGTCCGTTTTCCGGACTGGTGCAGGCAGAGAGACTCGAACTCTAGACCTTCCGCACGTCAAGCGGATGCTCTAACCAACTGAGCTATGCCTGCAAGGATTTATGAACTTGTCCCTTTTGCTTGGAACATTTATATTATACCATAGGATTCCATTTTTGTCAAGCATTTTTTTCAAAATTTTATAACAACCGTCGAAAGATTTTAAATCGCGCTGTCAAAAAATATATAAGGCTGCTGCACCGAAATACAGCAGCCCCTTGGGTTATTGGCGTATCAGCCCATGATGATTTCAATTTCCTTCGGTGCGGAAACGTCAGAGCGTATCGTACCATCTTCCTGTCTGGTATGAGAAACCGTGACAAGACCGTAGGGTGTCGGGAAGGTACCCTTTGCATAGGAAAGATCGCCGAGACGCGGATCAATGCGGAGCTTCTTGCAGCCGGGTTCTTCGATGCGGATACCGAGCACATACTGTGTCAGATACGGGCAGGGACCGGAAGCCCAGCCGTGGCACAGGCTGTGACGGAACTTAATATAGCAGTAAGCGCCCCAGTCCCCGTGAATGTCAACTTTTCCTTCGGGAACAAGCGCATCAATCGGCGCAGCATTTTCCATCCAGTCGAGGTTGAAGTCTTCCCAGAAGGAGGTTGCGCCCATCTTGATCATACCGCCCCAGTAATCACGCAGTGCGTTCAAAGCGCCGACGTCGTCACCTGCCATTGCCTTTGCTTTGAGAAGGTAATAGCCGAGGAATGTAGAGAAACCGTGTGCGCCGTTGACCGAAATCAGGGAATCGTTCATTTCCTTTGCATCACAAAGACCGGCAAGTACCATCAGCGCACCGGCAGATTTGGAGCCGTTGCAGTCGGGAATGTGCTTTGCCATGCGGTCCGCAGACGCACGGCAGACTGCGGCAAGATCGGTATTGCCAAGTACCTCCAGCATATCAGCGCCGGCATACAGCGCCCACCGGACAAGTCCCTGCATTCCGGCATGCATGGCTTCGGGATTGGCATTGTTCGGCCAGTCAAGGAATTTACCGGGCATCTGCTCCACACCGTTTTCATCGACAAGCGATGCGATGTGGGACAAAAGCTTGGTTAAATATTCTTCCTGTTCCCGCAGATAGGCAAGATCTGCGTGTGCCATATACCATTCCTTGTGCAGAAGAATCCACCACAGAGAATAAGACGGCATAGAGTTCATCCACTCGATACGGTCTTGTGTAATCGGCGCTTCCTCTCTTGCAAGGTCAAGAGACTTCGGTACGACTTCATTGTAACCGAACGCGGTGATGATGGTCATGACCTCGGTGTGCATATCGCCAATCCATACAAGGCGGTCTCGTTTGATACCGTCCCAGAGGTACTCCTGCATGTTCAGGTGCGCGGTGTACGCAGCGGTGTTCCAAATCTGGTTGAGCAGGGGATCGGAGCAGTCAAAGGAGCCTTTGTATTCAATATCGCGGAAAATAAAGGTGGCGTTGATGCTCTTGAAGGTGATCAGAGACTCTTCACCGAGCAGATCAATGCGTGCAAAGCGGAAACCGGATTCGTTGGTTTCCATTGCGGAATGGGAGCCGATGTTGATAACCATATCGCGGTTTGCGTGATCATTTGTGGTGTTCTTGACGCCCAGGTCCGTCATTGCTTCCATGACAGATTCGCCGAGACGGACGCGTACATTGGCACGGCCGGGGTTGTCCTGTGTGCCGACCTGATCTGAGGACTGGGAAGCCCATACCATCAGACGCAGGGAGCCGTGGATTTCCATACCGAAGTCAAGCAGAATGGAAGCGGCAGGCTTGCCGGGCTTGTTTGCCATGATGCAGCGGTCGGACTGGTTGCGGTTCAGGGTGATTTGTTCGCGCTTGGGGACAAGCAGATTTTCCGCACCGATAATTTCCGCGCCGTCTTCCGCAGACGACCAGACGATACGGGTAGGAACGAGATAGCGGCGGGAACGTACATCGGGGTCCTTGCCGTTTAAGACAGGGTATTTATCGTAGATTCTTGCCATTGTGACAAATTCCTTTCTTGTTTGGATAAATGTGAATCATCCGAAGATTCTGTTTAATTATATCATGGTTTGTGAGGTTCGTCAAGGGAAAACAAAAATTTCACAATTTTAGGATGTTTCGCATCACAAAAATTCTAAAAACAATATGTATATTAACGTGAGTTTAATGAATTTCATGGGAAAAACTTTTCCCCCAAAAAAGATTTTCCCATTCCCCTTACCCCCATTCAAAAAACTTTAAACTGGGTAAACGAACAAAAATTTGTGTATTTTTTGTTCGTTTTGCATGATATGTTATTCAAAAAGTTTTTGCGGTGGAGTTTGAGGAGGTGCTTTTTTCAAAAAGCACCTCCTCATCGAATTTACGTTATATTAAGATGATGGAGGGAGAAAGCGATAAAAAAGTGGCAGCCATCGCAGAATTTCAAAAAAATATCATTTCGTGACAAAGAATTCACAAAATCGTCTTGAAAAATTTCGGCAGATGTGGTATATTATATACTTGATGATATGTAACCCTTGGAAAAGGGGCTGTCATAAATTATCATGATTCCGTTTGCAGTACAAATAAATTTGCGGCGCAAATAAACAAGCATTGCAAAACGGTATGACGTTTCATTTGCGGGGGGCGGCAATCGCTGCGGTCCGCGTTTGAACGTGCAGTTTCAAAAAAATCTTAGTCTACCCGAAAATTTTATAATAAAAGGAGTTTTTTTCACGATGTACAACAAGAAGACTATTGAAGACATCGAAGTATCCGGCAAGAAGGTTCTTGTCCGCTGCGACTTCAACGTTCCATTAAAGGACGGCGTAATTACTTCCGACAAGAGAATTGTGGAGGCACTTCCTACCATCAAGTATCTGCTTGAAAACGGCGCAAAGGTGATTCTCTGCTCCCATATGGGTAAGCCGCATGCCATCTTTACCGAAGGCTTCGGTCTTGATAAGAAGGAAAAGGCAAAGGTAGAAGCACTTCCCGCAGAGGAACAGGCTGCTGCAAAGGCAGAACTGCTTGAGAAGGCAAAGAAGAATGACGCAAAGAAGTTTACCCTTGCTCCGGTTGCTGCACGTTTGAACGAGCTGCTTGACGGAAAGGTCACATTTGCTTCCGATATTGTCGGCGACGATGCAAAGGCAAAGATTGCAGCACTCGAACCCGGCAAGGCTGTTCTGATCGAAAATGTCCGTTTCGATGCAAGAGAAACCAAGAATGATCCTTCTATGGCAAAGGAACTGGCTGATCTTGCTGACATTTATGTCAACGATGCATTTGGTTCCGCACACCGTGCACATGCTTCCACCGCTGGTGTTGCTGACTATCTCCCCGCTGTTTCCGGTTACCTGATCAATAAGGAAATCACGGTGATGGGCGGCGCACTGGAAGACCCCAAGAGACCGTTTGTTGCCATCCTCGGCGGCGCAAAGGTTTCCGACAAAATCGGCGTTATCACCAACCTGATTGAAAAGGTCGATACCCTGATTATCGGCGGCGGTATGGCATATACCTTCTTCAAGGCAATGGGCTGTGAAGTCGGTACCTCTATCTGTGAAGACGACAAGGTGGAGCTTGCAAAGGAACTGATGGCAAAGGCAAGAGCAAAGGGCGTCAACTTCCTGCTTCCTGTCGACAATGTCATTGGTAAGGAATACAACGAAAACACCACCTATATGACCATTTACTCCGACTCCATTCCGGACGGCTGGATGGGGCTGGATATCGGTCACAAGACACAGGAGCTGTTTGCAAAGTCCATTGAAGGTGCAGGCACGGTTGTCTGGAACGGACCGATGGGCGTTTCCGAATGGGAACATTTTGCAGCAGGTACAACCGCGGTTGCACAGGCAGTCGCTGATTCCGGTGCCATTTCCATCATCGGCGGCGGTGACTCTGCAGCAGCTGTGGAAAAGCTCGGCTATGCCGACAAGATGACCCACATCTCCACCGGCGGCGGCGCATCTCTGGAGTTCCTCGAAGGCAAGAGCCTGCCCGGCATTGCATGCTTAAACGATAAATAATATTCAAAAACCGGGACTTTGATATACCGCCGGGTATTTCATGGCGGTATATCGTTTCCCTTTCAAAATTTTTGCATAGAAAAAGGAGATAGCTTTTTTATCGCTTCCAAAATTTTTAAATGACGGCAGCGTACAAAAAGTTATAGAAGAACAATTATGGATAAGCAGTTCAGAAAAACTGTAATTGCAGGCAACTGGAAGATGAACATGACACCCTCCGCTGCATCTGCATTCATTAAAACACTTGCACCGATGGTCGCAGATGCAGACTGTGAAGTCGTTCTCTGTGTTCCTGCAATCGACATTCCCGCAGCAGTGGATGCTGCAAAGGGTACCAACATTCATATCGGTGCAGAAAATGTACACTTTGAAGAAAAGGGTGCATACACCGGTGAAATTTCCGCAGATATGCTGGTCGACGCTGGTGTAGAATATGTCATCGTCGGTCACTCTGAGAGAAGACAGTATTTTGCAGAAACAGACGAAACTGTGAATAAGCGTACCAAAGCAGCGCTTTCCCGCAATTTGAAGACCATTGTCTGCGTCGGTGAAACACTGACCCAAAGAGAACAGGGTATTACCGAAGAAACCGTTTCTTTGCAGACCAAGATCGCACTGGGCGGCGTGACAGAAGAACAGATGAAGAACATCATCATCGCATATGAGCCTGTCTGGGCCATCGGTACCGGCAAGACAGCCACTGCAGATCAGGCAGATGAAGTCTGCGGTATCATCCGCGGTGTCATTGCAGGTCTTTATGGTGAAGCTGTTGCAAAGGCAACCACCGTACAGTACGGCGGTTCTATGAATGCAAAGAACGCAGCAGAGCTTCTCTCCAAGGTCAACGTAGACGGCGGTCTGATCGGCGGCGCGTCTCTTAAGACCGAAGATTTTACTGTCATCGTTAAGAACGGCTGATTTATGATCAGCCGGTTATTCCCGATAGACCGAATATAACCCTGTCGCATGCGACAGTCGTGTGGAGACATGTTAATGCGACAGCCCGTTTGCTCCAATTTTAAAACTGATTTCCCGTTATCACAGGCGGCGCGGGGCTGTTGCACATTGTGGTGCGGCAGTTCCGCATTGTCTTTTTTACAGAAAGGATACTTTCGGGCGCAGGATTTCATTTGAAAACGCATGCGTTTTGACGACGTTTTGTATCGTTTCATTTTTCGCGGCAGAATCTTTTCAAGAAACCGAAAGTTATGGTATGGTATGAACAGAAACAGAACAGCAATCAGCCGCTGCCGTTTACCGAAACGGATTGTCTTTTTTTCGATTTTCCTCTTTTGTATTATGCTGTTCTGCACGTTGACGGCATATGCGCGTGAGGTAGAAACCGACTTCGGCGCAGTTCATACGGCTGCTGTCATCAATGAAAAGAAACCGGAGGAAATTCATATTACCCTTACTCCGGGAGAATCGTTTTTAAATCAGAAAAAAGGCGAGACGCTTTATCTGTTTGTCTTATCGCCGGGGGACAGCGTGGAAAATCTGCGGACATTGTCACCGGTAGCGACCAAAGTGGTGGATGATACGGTAACCTTTACGGTGATCGCGGACGATGCAGGAGAGCGGTATCGCGCAGTATATAGATTGGCACTTGGAGAAGGTGCAGATTATCATGTCGTGGCAGACGCCTATGTTGAAAACCCGGAGGTGCTTGCCAAAAACAAATCTAAGCATGCAACAAAGGCATCCATCAAAGGACTGACGGTATCGCAGTCCCTGTTGTCAGACGCGCAGCTTTTAGGGATTTCTCACGCAGTGATACCGATTGTGATGGATCGGTATTTGACCGATATGGCAGGGGATCCGCAGTATTCCGTGTCAAGTGCAGGCTTGACAAATCATTTTGACCCCAAAATGGTGCAGAATCTCGATGCAGAAATTGCATCGCTGCGGGAAACGGGCGTCCATATTTTCTTCCGTTTCCTTTTGGACGGCAGTGCAAGGAACACCACAAATCCGGCATCGGTTCTTTACGATCCGGCATCGACAGGAGAGGCTTCCCATTATGGCATCTCCTTAAAATCAAAGGCGGCATATCAGACCGCAAACAATATTTTTACATTTTTCTCTGAGCGGTATGCGGGCGACGAAACGGCAGATGCGCTCGATTATATCATCGGCTATCAAGTCAACGAATGGAAAAACTGGTATGATGTCGGCTATGCCGAAGACGAATTACAGGAACAGGTCGCGTCATACAGCGCGGTATTCCGTCTTGCAGACAATGCCCTGCGCCGCGTAAGCGCAAACAGCCGGGTATATGTACCGCTGTCGAATCTGTATGCATCGGCAAAACCGTTTCTTTCCGCGTTTGCAAAGGAAATGGGAAGCGGTACGGCATGGAGTATTGCTGTCGCACCGTATGCGTCCGACCCGATGGACGACAGTATCTGGGACGACGCAAACGCGCAAAACAGTGAAAACAGCGTTTATCTGACAATGAAGAATTTGGAACTTCTGAAATCGTTTCTTTCCAAAGAGGAATTCCTTTACAATAAAAAAATGCGCTCTGTGATCATCGACGATTTTGCTGTTCATGGAACGTCGGGAGACACCGCATCGCAGGAACGCCAGGCAGCATCGTTGATCTTTGCGTATGAAAAAGCAGAATCTCTTGATTTTATCGACGCTATGATCTGGCATCGTGTGATAGACGGCGCGGAGGAACATTGTTCGCTCGGATTGCGTCAGCTCGAC
Source organism: Clostridia bacterium (assembly GCA_017942005.1). Lineage (GTDB taxonomy): Bacteria > Bacillota > Clostridia > Oscillospirales > CAG-272 > RGIG3925. The sequence goes on from JAGAVJ010000021.1 coordinate 44,412, forward strand.
GGCACAGAAAAGCCTTCCTATGCGGTTTATGCCAAAATTGACACGCAGTACAGTGCAAAGACCGCATCGGAATACGCGAAAATCGCAGGCGTCAAAAAATGGTCGAGCCTGATTAAAAATGCTTCCGCAAAGAAAATACAGACCGCGTCACGATACGAGGGAACTGCGGCGGCAGCCGAGGAACGCTTCAAAGAAAATGAATTTAAGGAAAAAACGACGCTTTTATGGGATTTTACAGAAGGGGATCTGCATGGTTTTCTTCCAACAGAACAGGGGGCATCGGCTGCAATTTCATCAAGAGGGGTGTCCGGAAGCGCAATCAATGCGCAGGTGCTGCAATTGGATACATTTTCGGCATCCGACTATGCATATGCCGGTGTCACAAAGCAGTTGACATCGGAGAAGCTTCCGAAAAACCTGAAAACCCTGTACATCACGCTCCGTGCTGACGCGCCGGCAGACGCAGTGCCCGTCGGAACCACGGCATCGGTGCAGCTGCTGCTTGGTACGGCAGGAGACACGAGAATCCTATATGCAGGCGATGCAGAGATACCGATTGGCAGTTTTACAACCCTTGCGTTTGATGTTTCGGATTTTGTAAAAAAGACCGGCGCGAAGGGTGCGGATTATATCAAGCTGCTCATCGGCGGAATCACAGGAACCAAAACGACAACTGTGGCAGGAACAGACGGTGCGCCCGATTCAACGGAAACCGTGTCGGTTGGCGGTACAGTATCAATTAATGAAATCCGCTATGATACAAAGTCCGGTACGTGGATTGTAAACGTATTGGTCGGGATTTTGGTTGTGCTTCTCCTTCTTGTCCTTCTGTTTGCGCTTTTGGTGCTGCGTGCACAGATCATTCGCCGGAAGCGCAGAAGACAGCGTGCGGCATATCTTGCACAGCAGAAACGGCGCAGAGCGCAGCAGATACAGCAGCAGAGAAGCGCAGGCGGACAAGAGGGAGCATATCCGCAAATGCAGCAGTATCCGGGCAGAGCCTCTTCTTACCAAAATGCACCGTATGCACATTCGCAGCAGCATCAGCGACCACAACAAGAAAGGATGCCTTCTGCTTCTGCGATGGAAAGAGAACGGGAAGGGGAAGAACGGCGGAAAACACGTACCGCCAGAAGAACGCCTGATATGTACTATGATCCACGGAAATAAAGAAAGGAACGGGTAAATCACCATGAGACGACCTGTCAAATACAAAGCGAAGCAAGCTGAGAGAAACCGCAGAATTATCATTGCCGCCGCAGCCATTCTGGGTGTCATCATCATTGGCGGTGCGTCCGCTGCTGTGATTTTAAACCGCAGTGAGCAGACAGGCAAGCTTGTCAAGGGCTCAGATACTGTTGCAATAGAGGACCCGCATACGACCAAAGACGATCAACAAACGAAGCCTGCTGACACAACGGGAGAAGGAACCACCGATACCACTGCTGCAAATGGAGTGACAGAACCCATATCGGATGATACCACTGCGCCTATGGATACAACAGCGCCCCTTGGCGAAACAGACGATTCTCAGCTCCCGGCAGTGACGGATGCACCGGATGTTTCTGTATCGCCGGAAACGGATGTACCGAATCCTCCCGATACAGAAAAACCAACTGATGTTGGAACGCCAACGGATGTTGGCACAGTCACAAACTACAAAGGCGGGTATCTTGCGCTGTCCGACTATCCGACAGCGCCTGCCTTGAAGGATGCGGCAGAAGCGCTGCGTGCATCGGGGTATACGGCAGTTATGGTCGAACTAAAATACGACAACGGAAAATTAGCTTACAAGTCAACTGTTGCACAGGCAAAGGATTACGGCGCCAATCCATCTGTGGCAGCGCTCTCCCTTGATGAAATTATCTCTGTACTGCATGAGGCCGGGCTGTATGTGACCGGACGTGTGTGTGCACTGCGCGACGATCTTGTAGCAAAGGGGAACACGGAAATGGCGCTGATGAACACCGCAGGCTTCCGGTATTCCGACGGCGCGTCAAGATGGATTTCTGTGTACAATGAAGACGGACAGGATTACATATTGTCGCTGCTTTCTGAAATGCAGGACGCAGGGGTTGACGAGATTATGCTGCGGGATTATGCCCTGCCTGCCGATACCGGTACAACGGCGCCTCTATATGACAAAACGGTTTCCAAAACGGATGCGGTCAAAGCCTTTGTAAGCCGTGTCAATCAGACGCTGACCAATACCGCGCTGAATCTTGAAATGGATGTGTCCACAATTGCAGCTGGGGGCAGCGAGATTCAGGGGATGGAATGCGCAGTACTGTCTACCTTGTGTGACAGTGTGAGCGCTGACATCACGCTCTCCAATTTGCCGGACGGTCTGAAAATCGGCAATGCTGTCATTGCAGATGCCGACGCGGATCCGAAAAAAACGGTGGAGACGATTCTGTCCGCGCTTGATACGCAGGATATGACGATTCGTCCGCTGCTTGAGCTGACCGGCAATGCAGACATCGATCAAGCACAGGTGACTGCCGCACAGGGCAAAGGGTACGAGGCGTACCAGATGATCGCGCGTGTGGTCAAGATGAATGAAAAGTAATGCTGCGCAATGTGTTTCTCGACCTTGATGATACGGTCTTTGATTTCCACTTGGGAGAAGCCAATGCACTGCGTGAAACCCTGCAAGCGCTTGGATTGCATGCGGATCAGGCGATATGTATGCGCTACAGCGCAATCAACGATGCATTTTGGAAGGCGCTGGAACGCGGAGAAATTACAAGGCAGGCATTGTTGACAAGACGGTTTGACGTTCTTTTTTCGGAGTGGGGCGTCAAGCGGGATTCGATGCTTGCACAGCAGTATTATGAGCGTGCATTGTCCGCGCAGCATGCGTTTCTGCCGGGAGCAAGGGAATTTTTATGCTGGGCGGCAGAACATAAAAATCTCCGCCTGTATGCTGTGACAAACGGTTCTGCAAAAATCCAGCGGAAGCGGCTGCATGACGCGGAAATCGAACAGTTCTTTGATGCGGTATTGATTTCAGAGGAGCTTGGGTATACAAAGCCTTCAACGGAATTTTTCGATGCATGCTTTTCACGTCTTCCAAAGGATGTGCTGCAATGGGAAACCGTAATCATCGGCGACAGTCTAACCTCCGATATGAAGGGCGGAAAACAGGCGGGACTTGTGACCTGCTGGTATTGCCCGCATTCACAGACAGACATGGACGCAGGAAAACCGGCAGAGGTGGATTATATGATCCATGACCTGCGCGACGCGGCTGCTCTGTTTATTTAGCGTAAGTTTGACGAATTTATGGGGAAAACTTTTTAAAAAAAAAGATTTTCCCCAAACCCCATTCAAAAAACTTTAAACTGGGGAAGCTAACAAAAAATCATATATTTTTAATGCTTTATATGATATATTGTTCATTAAAAGTTTTTGCGGAGAAGTTTGAGGAGGTGCTTTTTTCAAAAAGCACCTCCTCATCGAATTCAGATTAACAGTATTCTCCGTCAAGCTCCCGCATCATGCGCCTGGCAAATGCGATTTCATATTCAATTTTTTCATTGTAGATTTCTCTTGCGTAAGGGTAGTTGAAGCGGATACGCCAGCGTTCTGCAAACTGATCAAACCTGCCGTTCTGGAACACTTCTACATAATCGCTGGGAGACTTGTGCTGCTGTACAAGGTCGGAAAAGCTGATCCAGATGTCATACGTACCGACATGGTCGAGTAAGTCTGCATCCTGCAACAGAAGGACTGCGTGCGAATACGTTTCAAGACGTTTCGGCAAGTCGATATCGGCAAGCCGTGTATCATGGACCCGTATGATCTCCTGAATCTGGGAAAGCTCTTCGGGTGCGCAAAACGATCCGATCAGAGAGGGGAGCAGCGCTGCCCCGGCTTCCTCATGGTGCGGCTCGTTTTCACTGTTGCAGACATCGTGAAACCATGCGGCGACGGTCAGAATATCGGGGTTGACGGCATCATCTGCAAGATGCATATCATTTTTTAAACGGAGCGCCAGTTTTGCAGTACGAATGCCGTGATAATACTTGTTGCCCGGCTCCTTCCATGTGTGGCTTGATTTTTCTTTGAGTTCCGATGCGGCGACAGCAAGAATTTCATCCATATGGTCGGAAAGCGTTACATGGTTCATATACGAAAGTCCTCCTTTGGAAACTGAAAAAAACTCACTGCTCGAAATTGGAAATGAATTTATTAATCGCTTTGACGACCTGCTTTTCACGCTTTGCCGTCATGGATGCAAGATCGCTGTTGTTTTTCTGTACAAGATCGGCATATCCCTGTGTGATATTGCCCCATCCATAAATCATGGCAAGGTCATAAACACGGTTCTGCAATAAGAGATCCAGCATTTCTGAAGATTCATTGTCACGCGCATATTTTTGCTGCAATGCGGTATTGTAATATGCAGGCGTCAGATACTGATAGGATGCGGACGCCATCGCCTCCAATACAACACCGGTGCGGTCCAAGTCCTTCACGGCAGCGGGAACAGCGAGATAAGAACCGGCGGGATTCACAAAGGTGATATAGTGTTCCTGTGCTTCATCATATTTCGGCTGCGGGATGATACCAAAGTCTGCTTCCATCTGCCGCAGATTGGCGACATGGAACATGACCTCTGCGTAAAACAACGCACGGTCTTCAACAAACGCATTGCGGATACCGGTAATGACGTTGTCGATTTCATTCTTGATACGGTCGGAAAGCAGGGTGCGGTTCCCTTCATTAAAAATTTCACCGGAAAGCTTTAAGACGTTTGTGGCTTTGTCCATATCAAGATTATAATACGGCAGATCGTTTTCATCCTTGGAAATAAAGGTCAAGCCACTTGCGTAAAACAGACCGTATGCGGTATCCATGGTAGTGGAAAGACCGTACATATCGTTCATGGTGTAATTTCCGTCACCGTTTAAGTCAGCAGAAATGTCCTTGGTCATGGAGGAGAATACGTCAATGGTCCATTTGCCTTCCTGCACAAGCGTGTAGGGGGAGGTCATATCATGCTCTGCGATCATGGTTTTGTTGAACATCATAATCCAGGTTGCCTGGTTGTCAATGGTAGAGATATCGCCGGTCATCATATAAACATGACCGCCGATGGAAAGATCGCGGATGATGGACTGATCCCAATATGCCTTTTTCTGATCAATGTGCGGAACATCGTTGAAATCATATAAGGCGCCGGCAGCGGTTGGAACGCCGGCTTCCGATAACCGCAGGAACGCTGCATCATACGTGGTATCGCCAGCTTGAACCGCTTTGGTCAGAAGGGAATTTGCCTGGAGACTGAACTGACCGGTCACCTTGATATTCAGCCGTTCTTCCAGCGCGAGGTTGCGGGCATAAATACCGTCGTTGATGGTTTCTCCATTTTCTCCGTCTGTCAGAACATCGACCTCCGACCAGTTATAGGGGTCGCCGTCTCCGTAAAGCAGGAAATGGAAATCCTCTCCCTGGTAATCATACGTGCCGAGATTGTCTTGATAGGCAGGATCAATTTTCTCCTGGGTGGTTTCTGTGACGGCTGCGGTGTCGGTAGTCGCAGTTGTCTCCGTTTTCCCGGCGGTTTCGTCGGACTGTCCGCAGGAAGCAATTGCCGCAGCGGATAGGAGAAGCAGCGATGCAAGAGTAAAGGCAGAAGCAGAAAATGCAGGTTTTTTCATTTTCAAGGGAACCTCCCAATACTACGATTAATTTTTATACAGTATATAACAAATTTGTGACGCTGATATGAATATTTTGAAGAAATCAAAAAACTTTTTGATTCTTTTTGCATATTTCCATAAGAAATACCAAAGCAAATCCGGCAAGCCTATTGACGAATTGCCCATTTTGTTATATAATATATAAATAGATAAGAACTTATTTTTGGGGGAAGGAACGAAGAGAACGATTTGAAAGTCGTGTGTATCCTGTATTTTTGTGGCTGATGCCACGAAAACAGCGGTAACTTGTTTCGCAAACCACCCCGAATTCCCGAAGAAAGGAAAACTTCGCATATGCGAAGTTATGGTTATAAGTATGGGTCTGATTCGTGCAATCAAGGGTGCGGTTGGCGGCGTGCTTGGCGATCAGTGGAAGGAGTTTTTCTACTGTGACGCAATGCCTGCCAATGTGCTGGTGACAAAAGGCAAAAAGAAAACGTCTGCGCGTTCATCCAATAGAAACGGTGAGGAAAATATCATTTCAAACGGTTCCACCATTGCGGTCAATGACGGTCAGTGCATGATGATTGTCGAGCAAGGAAAAGTGGTAGAATTCTGTGCGGAAACAGGTGAATTCCGCTGGGATTCATCGACAGAGCCGTCTATTTTTACAGGCAGTCTTGGTACCTCCATTCTTGAAACCTTCAAGAATATCGGCAAGCGTTTTACATACGGCGGCGATACTGCGAAGGATCAGCGTATTTACTACTTCAATTTGAAGGAAATCATCGGCAATAAATACGGAACACCGTCACCGGTGCCGTTCCGCGTTGTCGATAAGAACATCGGTCTGGACGTCGATATTTCCGTCAAGTGCTACGGTGAATATTCCTATAAAATCACAGACCCGATGCTGTTTTATCAGAATGTCTGCGGCAATATCACCGCGGATTATACCAGAGATCAACTCGATTCTCAGCTGCGTTCCGAGCTTCTGTCCGCTTTGCAGCCTGCATTTGCGGAAATTTCCGGAATGGGCATTCGTTATTCTGCGGTGCTTGCACATACCGGCGAAATGAGTGCGGCGATGGAGCATCAGCTTTCCGAAAAGTGGAGCGGTCTGCGCGGTATTTCAATCGTCTCCTTCTCTGTCGCATCAATTAAGGCGCCGCAAGAAGACGAAGAGATGATCAAGAATCTGCAAAAGAATGCAGTCATGCGGGATCCTTCTATGGCAGCAGCGACGCTTGTCGGCGCACAGTCGGATGCCATGCGGGAAGCCGCAAAGAACTCCGCCGGCGCTATGACCGGCTTTATGGGCATGGGTATGGCACAGAATGCCGGAAACATGAACGCAAATGAACTGTTTGGTATGGCACAGAAGAACAAGCAGGAGGCAGAAGCCAAAGCAAGGGAAGACGCCGAAGCACAAAAGGCAGAGGATACCTGGACGTGTTCCTGCGGCAAGGTCGTATCGGGAAAATTCTGTGCGTTCTGCGGCAGTGCAAAGCCGGAGTCGGCTGCCGGATGGGTCTGCTCGTGCGGGCATAAGAACAAGGCAGACAGCAAGTTCTGCCCGGAATGCGGCGCAAAAAAGCCCAAAGAAACGCCCAAAGGCTGGACCTGTCCTACCTGCGGAAAGCTGAACGAGGGTAGATTCTGTGCAGAATGCGGAACGAAGAAACCGGAAAAAGCGCTGCTGTACAAATGTGACAAATGTGGCTGGAAGCCGGAGGACCCCGCACATCCGCCGAAATTCTGTCCGGAATGCGGCGACATCTTCAATGACGACGACGCAGAAAAATAATAGATGAAAACACAGATTGCGGCGTCTTTGTCAAAACAGAGCACGCCGCAATGAAATTGCAGAAAGAAAGGAAACCGCGGGGAATTTTCCGTCCATGCGATTTGCCTGCCATTAAGGTTGGGCACCCTGCGGTATTGTCATACATACATGTTATCAACCGTATACAGCGCAGGACTGATGGGAATTGAAGGCTTTTCCGTCACGGTGGAGGTCAACTGCGTCAATACCATTCCACAGCTGGAAATTGTAGGACTGCCGGACAATGCGGTCAGAGAATCCAGAGAACGCCTGCGTGCGGCTTGTGCAAACAGCGGAATCCCGTTTCCGGACGGTGCACTGACCATCAACTTAGCACCTGCCGACCGCAAAAAAGAAGGTTCCTTTTATGATCTTGCGCTGCTCGTCGGTATTCTTACAGCAGGGGAACGGCTGAAGCTGAAGGTGCAAAACGATTTATCCCGGATGTGTTTTATTGGAGAGCTGTCCTTTTCTGGGGAACTGCGTCCTGTACGCGGTATTCTGTGTATGTGCATTGCGGCAAAAGCGGCCGGACGCACGATGCTGTTTGTTCCGGCACAGAATGCGCCGGAAGCCAGTGTCATTGAAGGTGTCACGGTGTACCCCGTCCGCAACACTCTGGAGTTACTCGATCATTTATCCGGCGTCACACCGATTGCGCCGTGTATTTTTGACAGAGAAGCCGCACAGGCGCTTTCTTATGATACCGCTGTCGATTTTGCAGACGTCAAAGGACAGATGCGTGCCAAGCGCGCGCTGGAACTTGCGGCAGTCGGTCAGCATAATGTTCTTTTGATTGGACCGCCTGGCACCGGAAAGAGTATGCTTGCAAAGCGTCTGCCGACCATTCTTCCGCCGCTGACGTTTTCCGAAGCGATTGAAACCACCATGCTGCATTCCATTTCCGGTCTGCTTCCAGACGGAAAATCACTCATTGTACAAAGACCGTTCCGTTCCCCGCACCATACCATGAGTGCTGCCGGTCTTGCAGGCGGCGGAAAAATTCCCACACCCGGTGAAATTTCCATTGCGCACAACGGCGTTCTGTTTTTGGATGAATTGCCGGAGTTCAGCCGCGATGCCATGGAGGTACTGCGGCAGCCGCTGGAGGACGGGTGTGTGACCATCACACGTGCGGCAGGTAAGGTGACCTATCCGTGCCGTTTTATGCTGGTGAGTGCAATGAATCCATGCCGCTGCGGATATTTCGGACATCCGACAATTCCCTGTACCTGCAAGCGCGACGATATCCGCAAATATCTATCCAAAATATCCGGTCCACTGCTTGACCGGATTGATATCCAGATTGAAATTCCGGCGATCACCTTTGATGAACTCAACAGTGAACGAAAAGAGGAATCCTCTGCGGAAATCCGTGCACGTGTAGAAAAGGCGCGTGCCTATGCGAAAGCACGGTATGAGAGTGCCGGAGTCGATATCGCTGCCAATGCACGGCTGACCGCACCGCAGATTCGCCAGTTCTGTCAGATGGACGATGCGGCAAAGCAGATTCTGCGCAGTGCGTTTGACCGCATGGGATTGTCTGCTCGTGGGTATGATCGTATCTTGCGCGTCGCACGTACCATTGCCGATATGGCAGAAATGGAAGTGATCCGTGCGGAACACGTTGCAGAAGCCATTCAGATGCGATCACTTGATCGAAAATATTTTGGCGGGTAAACAAAATTCGTTTGTGTGATGGAATGTTTTCATTTTAATGTGAATTTGATGCGAAGGGGCTGCTGAAAATTTTCATTTTTATTACCATAACTTTCACGAAAGTGAAAGTTATCTCTTCTCATTATGGAGTTGTGACGCGCTCGCAGGCGGTTAAGCCACAAAACACGGTCTGAAAATTTATTTTCAGATTTATCAACTCCATATGAAACGTTTTTTGAAAGGGGTTTGGGGAAAATCTTTTTTTGAGGAAAAGTTTTCCCCATAATATACATATGAAGCGAACACGACTTGACCGCGGCTCCTGGTGGAGTCATAACCACATCACACATACGCAGTATTATCAGATGCGTGTTGATACCGCACAGTTTCATGGATTGTTGTGCCTTGTCAGGCTCTTTGACGGCGAGCCGTTTTACTGGGATTTGCCGATTGCCGGGAAAACCCAGATCATCGGAGCGGGAATGCAGTGGCTTCAGCTGCTGCCGGATAACGCAAGGCATGCGATCACAGCGAAATATCTGCCGAAAGCAAAGACGGTTTGCGGAAAAGAATACGAAAACTCTGTTTCCCTGTGGTATGTCGATATGATTGAGAACGTGGAATACGATGCAGACGGTGTTGCGGTCTTTGTGGATCAGTATCTGGATGTGATCTTTACGCCTGCGGGAGATGTCATTGTGGATGACCGCGATGAATTGGACGCGGCATATGCGTCGGGAGAACTGTCTGAATCTCAATACAACGCAGCTTTGGCGGAATGCGATACAGTGCTTGCAACCTTGTGCAAAGATATAGAAGCGACAGAACAGTTCTGCTCAGAACTTCTTGTATATGCAAAGGAATGCATCAAAAACGGCTTACAACCGTTCCAATACAAAAAATCGTAATGGAGAAGAAAAGGACGCTGTCCCGTTTAAAAGGCAGCGTCCTTTTTTCGCTTTAGAAAAACGCAATCATGTACATGCAGTTCATGACAGGTTTCTTCCCCAAGAAAGTTTTTGGGGGTTTCAGGGGGATTTTTTCAAAAATCCCCCTGAACGTTTCTCCATATCAGAACAGGTCTTCGCAGACTTCTTCCAGGCAATACTGAGAGCGCACGTACGGCTCACGCTTGATCCACTTGCCGTTGGTAAAGTCCGGAATGGCAACCGGCATGGAGCCCATTGCAATGGAATCCTCGGACAGAATGGAGATGACCATCCAGGATGCGGTATCGTAGACGTCGATTGGCGTCTGTGTGCCTGCCTTGACCGCTTCGATAAAGCCGCGCATGACCAGGTAGTCGATGCCGCCGTGACCGCCGACAGCGGTGTAGTCCTTCCACAGCGGATGCTCATGCTCCGGGAAAAATTCGTTCATATCGGTGAAGCGATGACCCCATGATGCACCCTCGCAGGAGCCGTCAAACATGCATCCGTACTTGTCCTCACTCCAGATGCCTTTGGTTCCCTGGACGAGGTTTCCGCGCGAATATGCACGGGGAAGGGTCGTGTCGTGCTTTAAGACAATGGTTTCTCCATGTGCACACTTGATGCAGGTGATGACAACGTCCCCCTGCGTGAAAGCGTGATTGGCGTTTTCAAAGTCAGGACCGCGCTTTTCGTTAATCCAGGTATGGACACCGCGTGCCTTGGAGGACATGGAGGTCAAAGAAAGCATACGGTTGCCGCGGTTGATGTTGAGATACTTTGCAATCGGACCAAGCTCATGCGTCGGGTAGAGGTCACAGTTGCGGTTCATGTAGTTGTCCAGACGGTAATGACGGTTTTCATGTCCCAGCGCCACCTCGTCGCGCAGGTCGTGCTCATAACCGCCTTCGCAGTGGATGACTTCACCGAACATACCCTTCTTGATCATGTTCAGCACCGCCAGCTCTTCTCTGCCGTAGCAGCAGTTTTCAAGCATCATGCAGGGGACTTTGGTCTTTTCATAGGTCTTGACCAGCTCCCAGCACTGGTCGACAGAATAGGCGCCGCCGACTTCTGTTGCAACATATTTGCCTGCAAGCATTGCGTCAATACAGATCGGAATATGCGCATCCCATGCGGACGGCGTGATGACAGCATCCACCTCGTCCATTGCAAGAAGCTCATGATAATCGGTGGTAGCGGCAGGTGTATTGCCGCGTTTTTCCATGACTGCCTTTTTGCCGTTTTCTACTCTGTCTTCGTATAAGTCGCAGACGCCGATGACATTGACGTCAGGCATGGTGTCCAGCACCATATTCAAAAGACCGTAGCCTCTCCCTCCAAGCCCTACAAATACGACATTTACAGATTCTTTCATACTTCATGACCGTGGTTTCTGTACCTTTCAGCTATGCTGAAAGTTTTCAGCATAGCGAAGATACGAAACGCTTCCTTTCTTTTTGAGAGCTGCGGCATATACCGCAAAACGCAGGTCCGAAAGACGTTTTATAAAAAAATAAACGTTCCGGCGTGTGTTTCTCCCGAATATGATAAAAATTGATGTGATATTACAAAAATATCAAGTTGATAATATCATATCATAAAAAACAGATTTTGTAAAGGGGGAAATTAAAAATTCTTCCATATAGGAAAGAGAAAGGGGCTGTCGCAAGTTTTCAACTTGCGACAGCCCCTTTGGAAAAATAACTATCGTTGTCTGGAAGGTTTCTGTTTCAATTTCAGTGTTTGGATATTAGTGCTTCTTGGAAAGAACGACACCAGCTGCGGCTGCCATAACAGCAACTGCGGCAACGATGCCTGCGTCAGCGGTGACAGGAGCGACAGGTGTCTCTGCGGCCGGAGCATCGGTACCCTCTACAGGAGTTTCGGGAACTTCTACGACAGGAGCTTCGAGCGCTGCGCCGAGGGTGATGGTAGCGTGACCGGTGACATCCTTACCGGGATCACCAGTGATACCGTATGCGAGCTGCTCGTGGATGTACTGATCAGCTGCACCGCCGGTGGAAGTACCGGTAGCCCAAACGATGGAGAACAGGAAGGAATCGCCTTCGACAAGCTTCTTTTCGCCGAATGCTTCCCACGGAACTCTTACTTCATATGTGATGGTGTCAGCGCCGACATCAACGGTAAAGTCGTTGTTTTCTGCTGCATCGTAACCGATTGCCATACCGTCATTCCAGTTGGTGAACAGCAGATCGCCTGTGGTAGAGGACTTTGCGTAACCGGTTTCCAGTCTCATGGATGCATCCACTTCGTCAGCTGCTGCGAAGGACAGCTGAACTGCATAGGAACCCCAGATGTTGCCGCAGTCGCCAGGTTCAAATTCGCAGACATATCCCTTAGCGATTGTGGTAGCTGCGATGTAAACATAATCTGCATCATAAGACATGTAGAGAGAAATGTCGTTGCCTGCAGAAGCATCAATGGATGCATCGTCATATGCTGCGAAGGAAAGTTCATTTGTGGTGAACTCGATTTCCTGATATTCGCCTTCGGAAATCACACCGTCAAGCTTATGCTCAGCATAACCCTGCGGAATGGTATACTTGATGGAACCGACATCGGTCGTATTTGCAACAAATGCTGCATTAGCAGAAATTGCGAGAGAAGAAAGAATCAGGGTAGAGAGTGCAAGTGCGCCTAACTTTTTCATAATATTTATCTCCTTTTTGGTGAATGTGTGAAACCTTCCTCGGTGATTTAATTATATCATACTTTTTTTGCTTTGTCAACAGTTTTAAAAACGAATTGATATTGTGCACAACTTTACGGCTCTGAAATTGTATAATATGCACAAAACAGAATCAAAAAAACAAAAAAGCAGTCGATTTACGACTGCTTTTGAGGGGTAATTTTAAAATTCTGTAAAAAAGATTTATTATAGGGTTCAAGTGCAATTTTGTTGAAATCCGATGCATTATTCATCAAATTTCCGCAGCTTGGCATAGGTTGCCATCAGTTTCTTTGTTCCAACCGTGTCAAACGCGATCTCATACAGGATATCTGCGCCCATTTCACGTACCGAGAGAATCACGCCTCTGCCGAATGTGAAGTGCGATACAACATCGCCGGCGGTAAAACGGTCGTAGCTTTGGGTTCTGCCAACGCCTGCGGAAAGATCAGATTCTCTGAAAAATTCCTTTGACATGGTGACCTTTTTCTTACGGTCCCCGGGGGCTGTGACAGTACCGCCGTTTGCTGCGGCTTCCGCTTCTGCTGCCTGCTGACGGATGGATTTCGGTATTTCAATGTTTGTATATTCCTCTGGAATTTCTTCTAAGAAGCGGCTCTTTTGATTGAAGTTGGTCTTTCCGTAGATCAGACGCTCACGGGTATGCAGCGCATACAGTCTGGTCTTTGCGCGTGTAATCGCAACGTAGGCAAGGCGGCGTTCTTCCTCCAGTTCCTCCGGATTCATCGCAGATTGGATGCTTGGGAAGAGTCCTTCCTCCATACCGGGTAAAAATACCACAGGGAACTCAAGCCCTTTTGCGGAGTGGATGGTCATTAAGACGACCGCGTCCGCATTTTCATCGTAATTATCGATATCGGAAACCAGTGCGACCTCTTCAAGGAAGCCGGACAGGGTGGCATCCTCGTTTGCTTCTTCATATGCAACCGCATTGGAGACAAGCTCCTTGACGTTCTGCACACGGTCAATTTCCGTGATGCCGGCGGCTTCCAGCATTTTCATATATCCGGTTAATTCTAATACGCGCTGGAACAGAACAGACAGCTTTTCCGTTTTGGAAATTTCCGTTAATGCATCGATCATATAAGCAAAGTCGTGCAGCTTGGTAATTGACTTTGCAAGCGTCGGATAATTTTCCGCGTTGCGCATGGCGTCCAGAATGGTAACATCCTCATATGCCGCGATATTTTCAAGCGCGGTTAACGTGGTTTCTCCGATTTTGCGTTTTGGCTCGTTGATAATGCGTTTTAAGCGCAGATTGTCCGACGGGTTGTTAATGACGCATAAGTAGGCGATGATATCCTTGACTTCCTTGCGTTCATAGAAGCGCGTACCGCCAAGCAGACGGTAGGGAATTCCTGATTTTGCAAAGATATTTTCCAGATACGAGGACTGGGCATTGACGCGGTACAATACGGCAAAATCGCTGTATTTTCGTTTTTCGCGGATGACCTGATCCATGATTTTATTGATGATGTAGCGTGCTTCCTCATTCTGGTTGTCAAGCTTGCGGATGGTGATTTTTTCTCCCTCTCCCGCATTCGACCAAAGCTCCTTGCCGCGTCTGCCGAAGTTGTTGCGGATGACAGAGTTTGCTGCATTCAGAATATTGGTGGTGGAGCGATAGTTCTGCTCAAGACGTATAATATGTGCGTCGGAATAGGTATCGTCAAAATGAAGAATGTTTTCAATGGTCGCGCCGCGGAACTTATAAATGGACTGATCGTCATCACCGACAACCATTAAATTGCGGTACTTGCCGGACAGAAGTCCGGTTAACATGAACTGTGCGTGGTTGGTATCCTGATACTCGTCCACACAGACATATTTAAAGCGGTTCTGATAATAGGAACGCACCTCTTCTTCTGCTTTCAGAAGTGCGACTGTCTGCATGATAATATCGTCAAAGTCCAGTGCATTGGCATCAAACAACTGCTTCTGGTACAGCTCGTAGATGGATGCAATCTGAGACAGACGCAGGTCAGAACCAACTTCGTTCATGAAGTCTTCCGGCGTTTGCAGTTTATCCTTTGCACGGCTGATGGTGTTCATGACGGTTCTGGGCTGCAGTTGTTTGTCGTCAATGTTCAGCTGCTTCATGCATTCTAAAATGACTTTTTTTACATCGTCTGTATCGTAGATGGTAAACCCGGAGCGATATCCGATGCGCTCTCCATATTTGCGCAGAATCCGGACGCAGATGGAGTGGAAGGTACCTGCCCAGATATCTGCACTTTTTTCTCCGATGACCTTAGATAGGCGTTCCTTCATCTCATTTGCAGCTTTGTTTGTGAAGGTAATGGTGAGGATTGCCCACGGCGGACACGGATTTGATGAAAAGCTTTCACAGAGCTGTCCAAGTTCTTCTCCGGACATGACGGATGCGCTTTGTTCCAGCGCGGAAACATTGGCCTCGGTAAGACCGTTTGGAACGGTATCGTCATAGTAAGCATTGCCGTACCGGATGATATGTGCAATGCGGTTGACAAGAACGGTGGTTTTGCCGGTGCCGGCTCCCGCCAGAACCAACAGAGGACCGTTTACGGTGTAGACAGCTTCCCGCTGTTTTTCGTTCATTGATTGATAAAGTGTATCAAAAAGATGATGTTTGGCCGCGAAATATCGCTCGGCAAGAGACGAGGCCGCGGTCTGTTTCATTTGTTCAGCCATGATATATCACAAGTCCTTTTATGCTAATTTTGTATGTGCAGTAAAATGCTTTCAGACAACGGTTCATTTTTCGTGTCATTCTATATTATTATACCATATTTTTTGTATTTGCGCAATTGTTTTTCAAGAATTCTTTTTGTTAAAATTTTACGATAGTACAAATGCTACAAAAAATACGTTTTTTAGGTTTCTTATCATGAAATTTATGACCAAAATATGCAATAGAATGAAAAATACAGGACCATATGCATGAATTTGTTTTTTTACGTACCTGTACAGGATATGTTATGCGATTTTTGGGGGAAATGATTCTCACGTTTTGACAAAGTTTTTTGAAACAAATCCGCTTTAAAAAAATTTACTTCTTTATTACGTCATCTATGCATTTTTTTAAAATGTACTCCATATTTATAATATAAGATTAAGTTTGAAGGAAAACTTTCCCTAACGCGAAAGTTATGGTATCAACATGAAGATGAAAAACTTAAAAAAAACGGAGATATCAACGCAGAAGCAGCATTCTGATTATGAAAGCTGCATCCTTTGTCATCGACAGTTGTCTGTATTAAAAAAACAGCCGATTGCATTTCGTGATTATTATATGGAAGGCTGCGGTCAACTATGCTATGCCTGCTACCGTATGCTGTTTATGGATGCAGACAGCGGCAGTGGAGTGAAGAGATAACGGGAAGGAGCCGAACATATCGTTGGAGAAGACTTGCGGCGATGATATTAGACATTAAAAAAAGAAAAACCATAAAACAGAATTGATCACAGGTTCTGTTTTATGGTTTTTGATTTTGAAAGCTGCTGTTGTGACAGAGAATGGTCGTATCTCCATTGTCACAGCAGCCAAAAGAATCAATACTCTATTTCCGCGATATAAGGACGGTGATCGGAAATGACCGTGGAGGGAATGTCCGCATACCGAACCTTTGTATCACGGGATGCAAAGATATAATCGATTTTTATTTTCGGGGTATCGGAAGGGAAGCTCAGCTTCGATACTTCAAATGTACATGCGGTATCGGTCATTCGTTCATAGATCGGCGCAAGCTTTGGATCGTCCGGTTCCATGTTGAAATCCCCCATGAAAACATGCGGCTTAGTCTCTCTGTCCAGCAGTGCGCATGCCAGCGATACTACATACGTCTGTTCCCCCGGGGTCAGTCCAAAGTGAGAGCCGTATACTGCAAGCGTTTTGCCTTCTTTGGTGATTTCCGCACGGAGAATACAGCGTGCTTCTCTGTACCCTTCCTCCATTTCACCCTCTTGTAAAGGCTGCAGCGGAACCGGTGTGACAGAAAAGTGTTCGATTGGATGCGGAGAAAGAATGGCGTTTCCGTACGGACCGACGCCGGGAATTTCAATGGCTTTGGCAAAGCATGCATTCCAGCCAAGCAGGTTGGCAATATCCTGTGCCTGCGCGGTGTATTGATCTGAGGGACCAAGATCGTGTACTTCGTTTAATACTACAACATCCGGGGTTTGTGCACGGATAAAATCTGCAAGCTTTTTTTGGGTACCGATTTTGCGGCTGATATAATCCAGACAGCTTTGAATGTTGTAGGTCATCACTTTTGCAATCATATTTTATGACGATCACATTTACGAACGTAAAGGCGATTTCCTTTCTGATACGGTATGAGAAATCATTTCAGCAAGATTTTTAATATGAAAAGTTTCAGATTTATTCAACCTCAACGGCATTTGCTTCCAAGAAATCCAAAACCATGTCAAATGTTGCGGATTGCGTCAAAGCTTCCTTTGTGACATCCTTTTTCAACGCATCGACGTTTTCGTAGCCGTAGCTTTCCGCCAGCTCTGCTGCAACTTCGTCAAGCTTTGCATCGTCCGGAACCAAATTCTCTTTTTCCGCGATGGAGAGCATGGTCATATCCTGATATACCTGGTTGACTGCCTGCTGTGCAATGGTGTTGTAGAAGGTGTCGGTTGTCATACCGTACAGAGAAACGAGCGATTCCAGCGTAACGCCGTACTGTGCAGCTGTAGACTGATAAGACGCGAGAGAGTTGTTGTAATAAGATTCCGCCTCTTTCTTTGGGTAGGAGGAAAATTTGGTGTCTGCGATGACTTTGTCCCATACAAGGGTTTGCTTAAAGTTGGAATAGAGGTACTCGTCAAAATCCGCAATTGTTGTATATTTTTCCTTTGTTGCGGTCTTGACCATGTCGTCGGTCAGGGTGTCGGGTGTGACTGAGGTGGTGACGGAGGCAACGTTTAGTGTCAGTACGGCATCCTTGCCGGCAAGTGCGGCGTCTGTATAATCATCCGGCAGCTTGACGGTGATTTCCTTTGTCTCGCCGGCGGTAATGCCGCTCATGGCTTCTGTCAGCGCTTCATAGTCTGTCGTGCTGGAGCCGACGATAAAGACCGCATCTGTCTTTGCAAGACTTTCGACAGCGGCGCCGTCTACCTGGGCTGTCAGAGAATAGGTGATTTTGTTTCCATCTTCAGCAGCAGCGCCGGTATCAACGTCATACTTGTTCTGGTTCAGAATGGAGTCGTGCTGAGATTCCATATTTTCCTTGATTTCAGCGACACTGACTTCAATTCCTTTGTAATTGCCGAGCGTTACATAATTGTTAAGATCATATTGGTACATAGCATCGTTGTTTCCGCACGAGGAAAGCGCTGCTGCGCTTAACGCGGAAACCGTGAGCAGAATGAACACTTTTTTCATTTTGAATATGAGATCCTTTCTTTTCGTGTTTTTGCATATTAATTTTAGTATACCACATATTTATGAAAAAGTAAAGGCTTTTTGCGTCTTTTATTTGATTTCTGAATGTTGAAAATCTGATTTTTTGAAGTTCTTTAAAATTTAGAAGAAAAATAAATTTGAAAAAGTTTTGGTCAAGCTTTTTCAAAAGCTTGCGGGGTGGAGGGCGCGCAGCCCTCCTTGTTCTCCTCTCTCCGAACGTTCTCAAAAGAATAAACTGTTATGTGTACGCATATATTGTTTGCAAATCCGAAAAGAAAGGACGATCGATTCATTATGCAGAATACAGTAGAAATGCAGACCATGAAACAACGAATACAACCGCAGAAATTCCGCACACGAAAAAGCAGCAAGCGTACAAAAGAAACGGAAAAAGAAACTGTACCGCAAATTCCGATACAAAATTGCAGTCTGTTTGGCTTGACCGATGAGGAAGCCGCAGAAAACAGAAAACGATATGGCTCCAATGCCCTGTCGCGCGCCAAACGGACGCCGTTTTTTTATAAATTTCTTGAGGGCTTTCGTGATCCCATCATCAAAATTCTGCTTTGTGCGCTTGGCATCAACTGTTTGTTTTTATTCCGTACCTTTGATCTCTGGGAAACACTTGGCATTGCAGCTGCAATTCTGTGCGCAACGCTGATTTCGGCGCTTTCGGAGCGCGGCGGGGAGGTGGCATTTGAAAAATTACAGGCAGAGGCTGCAAAAACCACCTGCCTTTGCAGACGCGGCGGAAAAAACGGACAGGATGTCACCATGTCGGCAGATCTGCTTTGCGCGGGAGATGTCGTGTCGTTGTCCGCAGGAGAGCGGATTCCCGCAGACGGCATCTTAATCCGCGGTACACTGCGCGTCAGCATGGCGGCATTGAACGGAGAAGGCAGGGAAACGGAACGGACCGCACAGAGACTGTCCTCCTTTGGCAGAGAATTTCAAGGGAATACATGGTCGCCGGATGACAACCGGCTGTTGTTCCGCGGCGCCGTTGTGACATGGGGTGAAGGGCAGATGCTGTGCCTGCGTGTCGGAGACAATACCCTGTTTGGTACCCTGACGGGGGAATTGCAGACAGAAACGCGGGAAAGTCCGCTCAGGACAAGACTATCCAAGCTGGCACGGCAGATGTCGGCGGTGGGATACTGTGCGGCGGCAGCGGTCGCGCTTTCCTATCTTGTCAATACCTTTTTTATTGATGCCGGATGTTCGCTTGCAGGAACAAAGCTTTTGCTGTCCGATCCCGCATTTGTGCTGTCTTCCCTGACCCATGCGCTGATGCTTGCAACCACAATGATTGTCGTTGCGGTACCGGAAGGATTGCCAATGATGATTTCCGTTGTGCTGTCTGCTAATATCAAGCGAATGCAGCGAGATAATGTTCTTGTGCGCAAGCCTGTGGGCATTGAAACTGCCGGAAGTCTCAATGTCCTGTTCTGTGACAAAACCGGAACACTGACCTGCGGCAAACCGGTTGTAACCGAGGTAATCACAGGTGACGGAACCCGATATGCGGGATTTTCCACGCTGAAAACACGCGTACCCGGAATTGCGCATCATTATGCGGTATCGGCGGTATGCAATACGCAAAGCCATGTGGTACAAGGGGAAACACATGCCATTACCGCACATGGCGGAAATGCAACAGACCGTGCAATTCTGGAAAGTATTTTGCAGGTTCCCGGCTATATGGAAGGGATTCCCGGACGGGATGATGTCTCCATGCGGGTGCCGTTTGACTCTGAAAAAAAATATTCGCTCGCGCGCGTCGGAGGGGTCACATACATCAAAGGAGCGCCGGAGGTGGTGCTGCGCGGATGCACTGCGGCGTATGCAGGTTCGGACACAACGGGAAGCCGTATTCCCTTTGACCGCAAAAAAATAGATTTGGAAATGCAGAAAACCATGCAGCATGCGGGGCGCGTGATTGCGCTGTGTACGGAAGAGCGAGACGGGGAGAGGGTCTTTGTCTGTTTGATCTGCATTCGTGACGATCTGCGCAGAGGCGCAAAGCAGGCGGTTTCGGGTTTGCAGCGTGCAGGAATCCGCGTTGTCATGATTACAGGAGACAACAGGGAAACGGCTGCGGCGATTGCCAGGGAAGCGGGGATTCTGACAGCGAAGGACAATGCGGAAGAGGCAATTCTCACATCGGGTGAACTTGCAGCCCTTGACGATGCAGCGCTTGCCAAACAGCTTGTACACCTGCGTGTGATCGCGCGTGCACTGCCGCAGGATAAGAGCCGGCTTGTGCGCATTGCACAGGAGCAGAACATGACAGTCGGCATGACCGGGGATGGGGTCAATGACGCACCTGCACTGAAAATTGCAGATGTTGGATTCGCGCTCGGCGGCGGCACAGAGGTGGCACAGGAAGCAGGGGATATTGTCATCCTTGACGACAATATCGTTTCCATTGCAAAGGCGGTATTATACGGACGCACCATTTTCAAAAGCATCCGGAAATTTATTATGTTCCAGATGACCACCAATTTGACTGCGGTCGGTATTTCCGTTTTGTGTCCGATTTTCGGCATTGATACGCCGGTCACCGTTTTGCAGATGCTGTGGATCAACTTGATCATGGATACGCTCGGTTCTCTTGCCTTTGCAGGAGAAGCGCCTGCTCCGGATGCAATGAAGGAAAAGCCCAAGCGGCGGGATGCGCCGATTATGAATCGCTATATGGCATGGCGGATTGCGCTTGTCGGCGGATATTTACTCACGCTCTGTCTGTGGTTTGTACACAGTGAGGCAATGCGTGAACATTTTACCTTTTATGAAACACCGGTACATTTTCTCGGCGCATTCTTTGCTCTGTTTATTTTTGCAGATATCGCAAACTCCATCTCTGCACGTACCACACATGTCAATCCATTTTACAGACTGTCCCGCAACCGCGCGTTTGTGGTCATCTTCTCCGGCATTATTGCAGTACAGCTGTTGATTATCTATTTCGGCAGAAGCATCTTCCGCACCTGGCCCTTATCGCCAGCGGACCTCTGTCTGATTCTATTGCTTGCATCAACGGTACTTCTGTACAGCATGCTTGTCAAAGCAATCCTTGGCGCAAGATTCCGTGGGAACACCGTATAAACCATAATAACAAAGAATGGCTGCTGTATCTGGTAACAGATAAGGCAGCCATTCTTTATGAAATATGACGGGAACTGTTGCAAGTTGAAAACTTGCAACAGTTCCCGCAAACCTCTTTCAAAAAACTTTATTTTGTATATCATTTTATACAATAATTATCATAAATATAATCGTATAAAAGTTTTTGGGGGATGCCTAAGCGGCGGGAGGGCTGTCGCATTACATGCTCCATCCTTAACAAAAACGCCCCAAGAGCGTTTTTATTAAGAATAAAAGTCATGGCAGCCGATGGTGAAAAGTGCGGTTCTGTTTTCCACAATCCAGAAGCTGCTTGCAATGGAGGGATCAAGGAAGTAAAGTGCATCGGGGGACAGGGAACAGCCGTCAAGAATCAGCTTTGCGGCGAGAATGCTTTCCTTGGATGGCGTTTGATAAATGGCGCCGTTGACGGTTGGTGTAAACTGGACGGCGTACTTGTTGTCAAAAATCACATCGTATAAATTATCCGGGAACGATTCGTCTTTCACGCGGTTCATAATAACGCTGCCGACTGCAAGCTGTCCGCGGAGCGATTGGTCTCCTGCCTCGGCATACAGAATGCGCGACAGCCAGTCGACATCGTCTTTGTCATAATATTCGTCACCGGATAGGATGGTACCGCTGCCGGATGTGATTTCCACACGTTTTTTGGCATCGTTCCATGCGATGCTGCCGCCCATTGCGCGGACTGCTGTCCGCAGCGGAACATAGGTTGTACCGTCGAGCAGCTCATTTTCCGCCGGATATAAGCCGGATAAGGCAAGATACCGTTCATTTGCTGTAATGTAGCATTCCCCCGGCTTTGCGGATAGGGAGAGCGCATCGGTTTTTACATTTGCCGTCTGTGTTTTGCTGTCCCAGTATACATGAGCGTCCGGTATCAAAAGTTCCGCTATGATGCGCAGCGGCATGTAGGTGACACCGTTTTGGATGACGTATGCATAATAACCGGTTTCATGTCCGTCCAGATATACCGGCGTGACGGAATATTCTGTCTGTGTGACAGCGGCAGCTTTATAGGTTTCGGAATCGATTTGTACGCCGGATGCGGCATGCGCTGTCAGCGCGATTGTACCGGATAAAAGGGATGAAATAACGAATCCTGCAAGGAGTTTGCGAATGTTGTTTTTCTGTCGTCGGATATGTTCGTGTTTCATAAAAATTCCTTTCTTTGGAGTTTTCAATAGCGGATACCATAGAAGTACGGCAAAAGAGCATGCGGAAAATGAAGGAAAAAAGGGGGATGCATCCTACCTTCGGTTTTTATTATACAGCATATCACGAATTGGTGCAACCCTCAAATACAGGAAATACAGGAAAAATCTGGATGCTTCTGCTTTTCGCGATTCTGCATTTTTTCTTGACTTTTTTTAGGCTTTATAGTATAATGGAAGTGAAATAAAGATGGCATTGTATCAAAAAAGAGAACCTGCGTTTATCGCAATGCAGAACGAGAGAGATTGTTAAAAAATGGAAAATACCCAAATACTTTCAGAAATTGTCACACCGCTGTTATATTGGTATCCCACAGTGGCAAGAGATTTACCGTGGAGACGGGAACCGACACCATATCATGTATGGATTTCGGAGATTATGCTGCAGCAGACACGTGTGGAAGCGGTCAAGGGATATTACGAGCGGTTTTTACGTGCATTCCCGAATGTGGAAGCGTTGGCAGCAGCAGACGATGATGCGCTGAATAAGGTATGGCAGGGACTGGGTTACTACAGCCGCGCACGGAACTTGAAAAAGGCGGCAGAAGAAATCGTGACACAGTATCAGAAAACCATTCCCGGGGAACTGGACGCACTTCGTTCTTTGCCCGGCATCGGCGCCTATACGGCAGGCGCCATTGCATCGATTGCGTTTGGCCAGCCGACGCCGGCTGTGGACGGAAATGTTCTGCGTGTGGTCACACGGCTTCTTTTATGTCGGGATGACGTTGCAAAACAGTCAACAAAAGACGCGGTTACAGATGCACTTGCATCGGTATACCCCAGAATTCCGGAGGAAGCTTCCGCAATGACCCAGGCACTGATGGAGCTTGGTGCAACGGTGTGTGTGCCGAACGGTACGCCGCATTGTGAAGACTGTCCGCTTCAAACCCTTTGTCTTGCGCATCAGGCAGGCTGTGAGATGGAACTGCCGCAGAAATCGCCCAAGCCGCCGCGCACACAGGCTGAAAAAACGGTGCTGCTTCTCTGTCGGGAAAACCGGTACGCCATTCGCCGCCGGCCGGAAAAGGGATTGCTTGCGGGACTTTGGGAATTCCCGTCCGCAGACGGTTTTCTGACAAAAGAGGAAGCCCGGGCATGGATTTTGGACCGCGGATTTACCGTTGTGAAGATGCAGACGCTGTGTCCGGCGAAGCATATTTTTACACATATCGAGTGGCAGATGCGCGGCTTTCTGTGCGAGGTCACAGGAGGGGAAGCGGGAAATGCGGAGGAGGAACTGTATTTTGCCAGCAGTGATGAAATTACGTCGGTGTATTCCATTCCAAGTGCGTTTAAAGCTTATCTGAAATTAATCGAAATTAAAGAATAGAAAAGAGGAAACGCTATGATTTTTGAGTATACCTTGTCACAATATCACGGTTATGAGCGCCGTGACTTTTCCTTTGCCGGACATGCGGCAACAGTCATTATCCCTGAAAAGGCGCGGGAGGGGGTGTCGTGGGTATGGCGTGCAGAATTCCTCGGTGCATTTGATTCTGTCGATGTGGAGCTTTTGCGCCGTGGGTGGCATCTTGTGTATTATGCGGTGTCCAATATGTTTGGCTCGCCTGCATCGATTGCAAAGATGAAGCACTTTTACAATTTCCTTGTACCGGAATTCGGACTGTCTCCCAAATGCGATTTGTTCGGATTTTCGCGCGGCGGGCTATATGCCTTCAATTTTACATGCGCATATCCGGAATGCGTATCGGTGCTGTACCTTGACGCGCCGGTGCTCGACATGCGTGACTGGCCGTGTGATGCACGCTATGCAGGCAGCTTTGACTATGAGGAATGCCCAAAGCAGTACGGCATGTCACGGGATGCGTTCTTTGCCGATGAACACTTGCAGCCGGTAGACCGTGTGGCTTCGCTGTGCAAAACAGGTGTTCCGGTACTGCTGATTGCAGGCGCAGACGACAAAACGGTGCAGTATCGCCGCAACGGTCAGCGGCTTGCAGACGCATTGTTTTCTCTCGGGTATGATTATATGGAAATTGTGAAACCCGGATGTGATCACCATCCGCACAGCATAGAAGACCCGGCGCCTGCGGCAGATTTTATTGAGCGGCATCGGACATAAAATCATGTGAGTTCGATGGATTTTTTGGGGGAAACTTTTCCCCAAAAAAAGATTTTCCAAAAACCCATATCAAAAAACTTGAAACCGGGCAAAAGGAACAAAGTACATTCCGGTGTGTGCTGTTTACAGAAAATTTCCGAAAATTCCATAAAAAGATTCCGCAAAATTCTTGTTTATCTCTTTACAATCGGGTGAAAATATGGTACAATATATAGGAATCCGGATAAAAATGAGGTTGGGGATTTTTGGAGAACATATGTGTCACAAAAACAGCAGCTTCAAGTTTTATACTGAATATTTTTTAGGAGGATATCACTCACATGGCAAGAAAGAAACTTTCCATGGACGGCAACCAGGCTGCCGCACACGTAAGCTACGCGTTTACTGAAGTTGCAGGCATTTACCCGATCACACCGTCCTCCCCGATGGCTGACTACGTAGACCAGTGGTCCGCACAGGGGCTGAAGAACATCTTCGGCACCCAGGTTAAGGTCATTGAAATGCAGTCTGAAGCAGGCGCAGCAGGTACTGTTCACGGCTCTCTCGCAGCAGGCGCTCTCACCACAACGTATACTGCATCCCAGGGTCTTCTTCTGATGATCCCTAATATGTACAAAATTGCAGGCGAATTGCTCCCCTGCGTGTTCCATGTTTCCGCACGCTGCGTTGCGTCCCACGCACTGAACATTTTCGGTGATCATTCCGACGTCTATGCATGCCGCCAGACCGGTTTTGCAATGCTCGCTGAAACCAACCCGCAGGAGGTTATGGATCTCGGTGCGGTTGCGCATCTTTCCGCAATCAAGGGCCGTGTTCCGTTTATCAACTTCTTCGACGGCTTCAGAACCTCTCACGAGATTCAGAAAATCGAGGTTTGGGATTACGACGATCTGAAGGAAATGACCGATATGGATGCAGTCGCTGCATTCCGTGCACATGCCCTGAATCCTGAGCATCCCGCACTCCGCGGTTCCGCTGAAAACGGTGATATCTTCTTCCAGCACAGAGAAGCCTGCAACAAGTATTATCAGGCGCTTCCGGCTGTTGTAGAAGAATACATGGACAAGGTCAATGCAAAGCTCGGCACCGATTACAAGCTGTTCAACTACTACGGCGCACCGGATGCAGACCGTGTCATCGTTGCAATGGGTTCTGTCTGTGACGTCTGCGAAGAAGTCATCGATTACCTGAATGCAAAGGGCGAAAAGGTCGGTCTTGTCAAGGTTCGTCTGTACAGACCGTTTGTCGCTGAAAAGCTCATTGAAGCAATTCCTGCAACCGCAAAGAAGATTGCTGTCCTCGACAGAACCAAGGAACCCGGTTCCCTGGGTGAACCGCTGTACCTTGATGTTGTTACCGCACTTGCACAGGGCAATGTAAAGGCAACGGTTGTCGGCGGTCGTTACGGTCTTGGTTCCAAGGATACCACACCGGCTTCTATCTTCGCAGTTTATGAAAACCTTTCCAAGGATGAACCGAAGAACAGCTTCACCATCAGCATCGTGGACGACGTGACCGGTCTCTCCCTTGAGGAAAAGCCTGCACCTGATACCGCAGCAGAAGGCACCATCGCCTGCAAGTTCTGGGGTCTGGGCGGCGACGGTACCGTCGGTGCAAACAAGAACTCCATCAAAATTATTGGTGACCACACCGATAAGTATATTCAGGCATACTTCCAGTATGACTCCAAGAAGACCGGCGGTATCACCATTTCCCACCTCCGTTTCGGTGATAAGCCCATCAAGAGCCCGTACTACATCAACAAGGCAAACTTTGTTGCATGCCATAACCAGGCATATCTGACCAAGTACGATATGGTGTCCGATATCAAGCCGGGCGGCACCTTCCTGCTCGACTGCCAGTGGACTGCGGATGAGCTTGACGCACATCTGCCCGCTTCCGTCAAGAGCTACATCGCAAACAACGACGTCAATTTCTACACCATCAATGCAACCTCCATTGCAATGAACCAGATCGGCAATGCTAAGGTTAAGAATACCGTTCTTCAGTCTGCGTTCTTCGCTCTGGCAAACATCCTGCCCAAGGACGAAGCAATCGAATACATGAAGAAGATGGCTTACAAGTCCTACATCAAGAAGGGTCAGGCAATGGTTGACTTGAACTATGCCGCAATTGATGCAGGCGCTGACGCATTTGTCAAGATTGACGTTCCTGCTTCCTGGAAGGATGCCGGCAAGGATGCACCCAAGGCAGAGGTTACCGCTGCACGTGCGGATCTCGCTGACTTTGTCAACAAGATCGTTGAGCCGACCAATGCAATGGCAGGCGACAGCCTCCCCGTTTCTGTATTCGAGAAGTATGCAGACGGTCAGTTCCCGCAGGGTTCCGCAGCATTTGAAAAGCGCGGTGTCGCTGTCATGGTTCCTACCTGGATTCCGGAAAACTGTATCCAGTGCAACAACTGTGCGTTTGTATGTCCGCATGCTACCATCCGTCCGTTTGCTATGACCGAAGAAGAAGCAGCAAACGCACCGGCTGTCACAAAGTTCGCTGCAAAGCCGGTTGTAAAGACCAACTACAAGTTCACCATGGCAATCAGCCCGCTTGACTGTATGGGTTGTACGCTTTGCGTCAAGGCATGCCCTGTGACCGCAAAAGCACTGAAGGACGCTACCGCCGCTGCAAATGAGCAGTATCCGGACGATCCCAAGAAGGCGGCAAAGGAAGCAGCAAAGGCAGCTGTTGCAAAGTCCGCAATCACAATGGTTCCGCAGGCAAAGGAAGCTGCACAGCAGGAAGCATTCGACTGGGCTGTTGCAAACGTTTCCGAAAAGAAGGAACTTATCAATGCAACGGTCAAGGGCAGCCAGTTCAAGCAGCCGCTGCTTGAGTTCTCCGGCTCCTGCGCAGGCTGTGCAGAAACCTCCTATGCACGTCTCGTCACACAGCTGTTTGGTGAGAGAATGTATATCTCCAATGCAACTGGTTGTTCTTCTATCTGGGGTGGCTCTGCTCCGACAACACCGTATACGGTGAATAAGGAATCCGGTCACGGTCCGGCATGGGCAAACTCCTTGTTTGAGGATAACGCAGAGCACGGTCTCGGTATGTACCTCGGTCAGAAGACCATCCGTGAGAACCTCAAGTCCAAGGTTGAAGCGCTGATTGCTGTCGAGTATGCAACCGATGCAATCAAGGAAGCAGGCAAGAAGTGGCTTGAAACTTACGACGACGGCAAGACCAACGGCGCAGCGACAGAAGCACTTGTTGCAGCGCTTGAGGATGGCATCGAAGAGAACTGCACATGTGATGCATGCACACTTGCAAAGGAAATTCTCGCTTCCAAGACATATCTGTCCAAGAAGGCAGTCTGGATCTTCGGCGGTGACGGCTGGGCATATGATATCGGCTTCGGCGGTCTCGACCATGTCATTGCATCCGGTGAAGATGTCAACATTATGGTCTTCGATACCGAAGTTTACTCCAATACCGGCGGTCAGGCTTCCAAGGCTTCCAACATCGGTCAGGTTGCACAGTTTGCAGCAGCAGGTAAGGCAATCGGCAAGAAGAATCTCGCTGAAATCGCAATGTCCTACGGTTATGTCTATGTCGCACAGATCGCTATGGGCGCAGATATGAACCAGACCCTGAAGGCAATGACAGAAGCAGAAGCTTACCACGGTCCTTCCATCATCATCGGCTACGCTCCGTGTGAAATGCACGGTGTCAAGGGCGGTATGCAGAACTGCCAGGCTGAAATGAAGAAGGCTGTCGACGCAGGTTACTGGCAGATGTTCCGCTACAACCCGGCACTCAAGGCAGAAGGCAAGAACCCCTTCACGCTCGATTCCAAGGAACCGACCGGCAGCTATGTAGACTTCATCAAGTCCGAGACCCGTTATGCACGTCTTGCACAGTCCTTCCCGGAGAGAGCAGAAAAGCTGTTCGCAAAGGCAGAAGCAAATGCAAAGGCAAAGTACGAGAGACTGACCAAGTTCGTCAAGCTGTACGAAGACTAATTGCGTTTGCGGTATCGTGATGTGACAATCCTTTGTAATAGGGATCACATAAATACGCTCGCAATTAAAAATAAACCTTTCTTTGGCGTTTGTCAAAGAGAAATGGGTTGCTGTACCAAGGTGCAGCAGCCCATTTTTCCCATTTTTTGTGTAAATGAAAACAGGGCTGTCACATGCGGCAGCCCTGTTTTTATAATCGCTATTTAACACTATATGCAGTATAAACCAATAAAAATCTCGTACCAATTGCTGGAATTATATAAAATTGTTCATAAAAAGTTTTTGCGGTGGAGTTTGAGGAGGTGCTTTTTTTAAAAAGTACCTCCTCATCGTATCCCCATTATTTTACAACAACGTTGATGATTTTTCCGGGAACAAAAATTTCTTTTACAACGGTTTTGCCATCTATAAACTGCTTGATTTTGGCATCCGCCTTTGCAGCAGCAAGTGCGGTTTCTTTGTCAATATCCTTTGGCAGATCAAGCGTGTTGCGCAGTTTTCCGTTGACTTGAACGGCATACGTTACGGTAGCGTCTACGGTTTTTTCCTCATCCCATTCTGGCCATGCGGCGAGAGAAGCAAAGCCTTCATTGCCGAGTGTCTCCCAGATTTCTTCGCAGATATGCGGTGCAAATGGGCAGAGAATTCGGACGAATATACCAAGCTCATCGCGTGTCAGAGAACCGACGTCATAAATTTCGTTGATCAGGGACATCATGGCAGCAATCGCTGTGTTGAACTTCATGTCCTCAATATCCATTGAAACCTTCTTCACCGTTTTGTGGAATGCGGATTCCAGCTTGGGTGTAACCCCTTCACCGGAAATCATATCCGTCAGCGCTGCGACACGGTCGAGGAACCGCTTACAGCCGCGGACGCTGGACTCACTCCACGGTGCGGCGGAGCCATATTCTCCCATAAACAGTGTATAGACGCGGAGAACGTCTGCGCCGTATTCGTCGACGACATCGTTGGGATCGACGACATTGCCTTTGGATTTGGACATTTTTTCGCCGTCCGGACCGAGAATCAGACCTTGTGCGGTGCGTTTTGCATACGGTTCTTCACACGGAACTTCGCCGATATCATAAAGGAACCGATGCCAGAAACGGGAATAGATCATATGGCGCGTGACATGTTCCATACCGCCGTTGTACCAGTCGACCGGCATCCAATACTGGAGCGCTTCCTTGGATGCAAATTCTTTGTCGTTGTGCGGGTCACAATAGCGTAAAAAGTACCAGGAGGAACCTGCCCACTGTGGCATCGTATCGGTTTCACGCTTTGCAGCGCCGCCGCATTTCGGACAAGTGCAGTTGACAAAGCTGTCAATCTTCGCAAGCGGGGATTCACCGCCTTCACCTGGCTCAAACTGTTCCATATCCGGCAGACGCAGCGGCAGCTCCTCATATGGAACACCAACCATGCCGCACGTGGGGCAGTGGATGATCGGAATCGGCTCACCCCAGTATCTCTGACGGTTGAATGCCCAATCCTTCATCTTGTACTGCACACCTTTTTCGCCGACACCCTGCGCACTTAAAAATTCAAGCATCTTTGCAATGGCTTCTTTTTTGGTCTTGATGCCGTTTAAAAAGCCGGAGTTGATCATTTCACCGTCACCGGTATAGGCTTCCTTGGAGATATCGCCGCCTTGAATGACTTCAATAATATCAATGCCGAACTTCTTTGCAAAGTCGTAGTCACGCTCGTCATGCGCAGGTACTGCCATAATTGCACCGGTACCGTAACCCATCATGACATAGTCGGAAATAAAGATTGGAATTTCTTTGCCGTTGACCGGATTGACGGCACAAAGACCTTCAATTTTCACGCCGGTTTTGTCTTTGACAAGCTGTGTGCGCTCAAATTCTGTTTTCTTTGCGCATTCCGCCTTATAGTTGTTCAGTGCATCCAGGTTGGAAATGCGGTCTGCGTATTTTTCAATGATCGGATGCTCCGGTGCTATGACCATAAAGGTGGCGCCGAACATGGTATCACAGCGTGTCGTATAAATACGGAGCGTATCGTCCGTATCCTTGATTTTAAAGTTGACAAAAGCGCCTTCCGAGCGGCCGATCCAGTTTTCCTGCTGTAACTTGACATTGGGGAGATAGTCGACCTCCTCAAGACCGTTTAACAGCTTATCTGCATATTCTGTGATGCGCAGATACCAGACATCCTTGGATTTCTGAACAATATCGGAGTGGCAGATATCACACTTGCCGCCTTGGGAATCCTCATTGGAAAGGACAACTTTACAGGAGGGGCAGTAGTTGACAAGTGTGGTTGCACGGAACACCAGTCCTGCATCAAACATCTTGCGGAAAATCCACTGTGTCCATTTGTAATAGCCTTCTTCTGTGGTGTCGATGACACGTGTCCAGTCAAAGGAGAATCCGACACGTTTCAATTGCTGTGTGAATTTTGCAATGTTGCGGTCTGTGACAATTCGCGGGTGGGTATTGGTTTTGATGGCATAGTTTTCTGTCGGCAGACCGTATGCGTCAAAGCCGATGGGGAACAGGACGTTGTAGCCCTGCATCCGACGTTTGCGGGAAACAATTTCAAGTCCGGAATATGCCTTGATGTGACCGACGTGCATGCCGGCGCCGCTGGGATACGGAAACTCGACAAGACCGTAAAACTTTTTCTTTGTGTGATCATCGGAGGCGTGAAAAATTCCGGCTTCCTCCCATTTATCCTGCCATTTTTTTTCAATGGATGAAAAATCGTACTTCATATGTGCAGCAATTCTTTTGCAGCCTGTGCAAAAGTATCCTTTCGTTGTGATCTGTTTATTTTAGTGTGCGTTCGATGAGAACGCGCTCTTGGGGCGTTTTTGAAAAAACGCCCCGCCGCTAAGGCATCCCTCAAAAACTTTTGTATTTTTATTTTATTATATATTGTGAAAAGTTTTTTGAAAAGGGGTAAGATGGATGTGAAAAATCTTTTTGGGAGAAAAGTTTTCCCTATATAACCATTAAACGCACATTATTTTAAAAGAGATGAGATATCAATGTCCTTTGCATCGGACCAAAGCTTTTCAAGGTTATAAAAATCGCGTGTATCGCGCTGGAAAATGTGTACCAGCACGGAACCGTAGTCAAGAATAATCCACGAGCCTTCCGTGTAGCCCTCCATGCGCAGATAAGGAACGTTGGCAAGTCCCATTTTATATTCAAGCTCGCCGGCAAGCCCCTTGACCTGTGTATTGGACGTACCGGTACATAGGACAAAATAATCGGCGACAATGGTTTGATCGGCAACTTCCAGTACTTTAATTTCCTGTGCTTTGTGCGCATCCAGCAGCGATACGATGGTGTCAGCCCAGACTTTGGGTTCTGCTGCGGATAAATCCGGCATTTTTACCTCGCCGTTTTCTTCTTCTGTGATGTTGTTCATTTGGTATTCCTCGTAGCTTCGCCTTTTTTTACGATAGGGGAGAATAGGTTCCCTGTTTTAAAAAGGCGAAGATATCCTTTCAATTAAATTCCGGATACTGCATTGGAAAAAAACAAAAGCGCTTTTCATCCGTTTGTTACCCGGTTTCCCTATAACAAAGAGACGAAAGCGCTGTGATCTTCCGCGGTACCACTCTTTTTCATTCTGCCGCAGCCGTTTTCCGTTCCTATCTGCGGACAAAAATGCACTTTTGGTGTATTACCACCGTGACTTTATGACGGAAGTCATCCGACCGCGGCTGCTGTTTCTGCATGCAATATCAATTGCACTGCAATTCATTGCATTACAATAAACCATGACTGCGGCTGCTCTGCGGCGAGTTCGACTGGATTTTCCTGGTGTCTTGCACCGACCGACACCTCTCTGTATGGAGAATGGCAATTTACTGCTCCGCTTCATTGCATTTGGTTATATATATTTAATTATATCATGTCGTCGGATATTTGTCAAGCGTTTCAATAAATTTTACAAATCATTAAAAAGTTTCTTTCGGCAAATATCTCCAAAACGAATCCTTTTATGAAAGCAGAGCGACCGAAACCCCGTTTTCCTCAATATTGCTGGTCGTTTTGCCAACAGCCTGCGAATAGGTCTGATAATACGATAAAAGCGTCTGCTTTTGTGTATCGGTCAAACGGTACTGCCGGTCAAAAAGCTTGCCGTCAATTGCGGTTTCATATACATTGAGATACGCATTGACAAGCTCCCACGTTCCCTGTCTCGAAAGAATATAATACCATGTCCCCCGATTGCCGTATTCTCTGCAGTCTGTCCCCGGCAGTGTCAAAAGTGTGACATTGCTCATGTCAAGAGACAGTGCGGACTTTGCAAAAAACAGCATATCAGAAAAGGAAAGGGAAGTGCTGACATGATCTATGGCGATTTTCATCAGATTTGGCAGGTCCAATACCGAGAGGGACTGCTTGCATTGTGACAGAAGGGATGTTAAGAACAGCTTCTGCATCTCGACGCGCCCGAGGTCTCCGCGGATATATCCGGAACGGAACCGTACAAACTGTTCCGATGCAGCACCGTCCAGCGTCTGAATTCCCGGTTTTAAATGGATAGACAAGTTTTGTGCGGGATCATCATAATCCATCTGGCACGGAACATCCACACTGACGCCGCCGATGGCATCCACCAGTGTGCGGAATGCGGACAGGGAAATGAGCATCCAATGATCGATACGCACACACAGTGTTTCTTCTATGGTGTCGCACAGTGCACGCATACCGTCCGCGGATGCATTGACAGCGCCGTTTCGCTTTGCTGTCCCCGTATATTTTGCCCATAACGCATTGATTTTATAACCGTCCAGATAGGTGTCACGCGGAATCTGCACTGCGGCTGCGGTTTTTTTCTGTGTGTCAAAGGAAACAAGCAGCATCACATCGGTGTTGGCGGCAGCATCGTCTTTTCCTGCGACCAAAATGTTATATACACCGCTGCGCCGTCGGTACATATCCTCTGTGACACTCGTCTGGACGGTTTCTGCGGTTTGATCCTTTGCAGGATGGGACGCGGCGGCAGAAGTGGAAGCGTCGTTGATGCCCATACCGTCCGATGCTGTGGCCCTGTCATTTTGCGGGATTTTTCCAGCGATTTCCGACTGTTTATCAGAGGATGGCGATTGATTGCTGTCGGCACTGTCCAAAACCGGATTTCTGTCAGACGCCAAAAACGGCGGAATTTCTGTACGCGGCAGGTAGGGAATATACCAGATATTCCACAAATAGGTGACAACCAGACAGAGAATTGCCGTTACAGACAAAAATCCAAGCGGGAAGCGCCGTTTCTCTTTTTGTTTTTTCTTCATTTCAGCGGCAGTGTGATGGTATTCTGTTCAATTTCCTCCGCGGACAGGATTTCAGGGTCGGAAATTTCTGTTGTATACACAGAGGATATATAGGATTCTGTGCTGGTGAAATGCTTTGCATTGGAAAGGAATACATCCCTTGTGATTTCTCTTGTATACACATTGAACTGCGTGTTGACAATCTGCCGCATATTTTCTGCATACATGACGTAGTAGGACGCGCCGGTATCCGGATTGATGACGCCTTCTCCCGGCATGGTGGTAAACGTGATTTTACTCATGTCAACCCCAAGCGCATATTTTGCGAAATATCCGATATCCGCAGCGGAAAGGTCGGTCGTTACATACTGCAATGCAGCCTTTGCAACAGAGACAACCGTGGAAACGTTGAAATTATTTTTAATCTGGTTAACAAGTGCGGTTAAAAAGAGCTTCTGTGCCGAAATGCGTCCGATATCGCCGTTTATATAGCCGGAACGGTATCGCACAAACTGTTCTGCCTGGGCGCCGTCCAGATGCTGGTATCCCGCTTTCAGATGGATATAAAGGTCCTGCTCCGGGTCCTCATAGTCCATATCAAAGGGAACGTCCATATCGACGCCGTTTACCGCATCGATGATCTCGCGGAAGCCTTCCGTATCTACACAGACATACCGATCCAGCCGGATGCACAAGCCCTGCTCCAGAAAATCTGCCATGGATTTAATTGCATCCTTATACCGCGCTTCTCCTTTGGAAGCGGAATGGTTGTAAGAAGCGGAGAAATAGGCATTGAGCTTGTGATAGTTGGAGCCGACATTGATATAAGTGTCGCGCGGCAGGGACAGAACGTGGATATCGTCGTTCTTGACATCATAACTGACAATCATAATCACGTCGGAAAGATTGGCAGCGCGGTCAATGCCGAGAACCAGGAAATTATAGACATCCTCCCGCCGTGCATAGGTGTCGTTAATTTGCGGAACCTGCTCATTCGGGTCTTTTTTGTTGCCGGAAGAATCCGTGTCTTTTGTCTGTACCGTCAGAGGATCGCTGTCATTTCCTGTGATGAAGGACGGCGGATTCGGATTCAGCGCCGGCTTATAGTATTTTAAAAAAGCGGCAAACGAAACAATGATTAAAATCAGCACAAAGACGCATACGCCGAGAATGATATACAGCTTTCTTTGTTTGCGTTTTTTTTGAATCCGTTCTTTGTATACCGCAATGGTTTCGTCATCCTCTATCGCATTGTCGTCATCATATGGGGATTCTGCATGATAGGATAAATCATCAGGGGAATTCGGTGCTGTTTCCTTATTCGCAGACGCAGCGTCATCTGTAATAAGCAAGTCGCTGCTTTGGAATATCCGGGTCGTTTGGAGGGGATCGTCCTCTGCATGGAGGGAAGAATTCTCTGCTTCCTCGTCGTCAGCATCAGAATCCAGTTCCGCAAAGCAGGCGGGATCGGGGAAGATCTGGGCATCATTACCGCTTGCATGCGCGGGTGCATGAGACACCTTTGGATTATTTTCTGTAGTTTGTACTGACTGCGCTTCCTTTTGGGATTCGGCTTTTTGCTGCTTTAGTTTTTCCAGACGTTCCATTAAAACGGAAATCTGTTCTTCGGTCAGCTGTTCCAGCGGCTGAGAAGCGTTTTGTGCAGGCGCTTGGGTGTTTGGGGATTGTGATTGTTTGTTATTTTGTTCCATACAGTATCAATACATGCCTTTCGCATGTGATGGGGGATGGTACGCTGTCTGAATGATTGAAATGGCAGCGGCGAATTTTTATTGTTGAAACAGCAATGCATTGCGTGCAGCTGTGGTTTCCGGGTGAATGAGTGCTCTGGCAGAAAGAAGATCACGAATGGTCATGTCAAAGGACAAAATGAGGATGTTGTCAAGGTGCAGAAGCAGTGACGCAGCGTCGTCTTTTACTGCATCCAACCCCTCATAAAAGCATTTGCGCAGGGTAACACAGTCTGCAAAGGTGCGTGTTTCTTCGATGTAGTCTGCAAGGTATAAGAGCTTACCCATCAGGCTCATCCGTGCAGAGCCTGTGGTGTGGGTGTAAATGGCGTCGCAGATGGCGTCATCCACAGGAGCAAAGCCCATGGAACAGACGTATTTGGAATTGATTACATCACGCGCAAGTGCCGGTGCGGTTTGGGCATGCAGCACCTTTGGGCTTTTCATGTCATAGGCAGTGAGCGGAATGCGGTACTTGTCTGCCAGTGCAGCCTGTTCTTCTACCGTCTTTTCTTTGGTGATATCATGCAGCAGTGCGGCAATCCGCAGCTTGTACACGTCTGTCTGTGAAAACAGGATCGGATGACGGCTGAAAATGGCGCCCAGTGCAGCACATTCCCGTTCCACGGCATAGGTATGTGCAAGACGTTTTCCGCCGATGAAAGCGGGAATTTCATTTTTGATTTGGGAAATCAGAGTTTCATTATAATCGTTCATGTGGTTACTTCCGTATATAAATGGTGTTCGTTGATATACTGGCGGACCTTGGGGGACAATAATCCCGCAGTCGATTTTCCTGTGCGGATACGCAGACGAATCTCACTTGACGAAACGACAAGCGGCGTATAGGCAGGCAGGAGCACTTCTGTACCGAAGCGGTCGCGGTAGTATGCGGCTTTTTTTTGGACGGCGGCTTGCATCTCGCTGCTGTCCTCACGCAAAAGGCAGCAGATTTTTGCAATCGAAAGAATGTCACTGCCGCGATACCATGTGTCCAGCGTCAGAAACATATCGGTACCGCAGAGCAGATACAGTTGTTCCGACTGTGCGCGGAAATGTTCCAAGGTGAAAATGGTATAGCTTTTGCCGCCGCACTGCTGCTCATAATCGGAGACGATGATGCGACCTTTCGCGGCTGCGGTTTCAGGAACTGCGGAAGATGTCTCTGGGGCGCCGTTGATCGGCATGCCGTTTGACGGTGCGTCTGAAAATGCGAGACGGCACATCGCAAGCCGATCCGCAGGATGATCATTTCCATCGATTGGTTTATGCGGTGAAATGGCAGTCGGTATAATATATAGAGTATCCAGCGCACAATGCGCAAGAAATGCGTGTGCCGCACGGACGTGTCCTTCATGCGGAGGGGCAAACGTTCCGCCATAAATACCGATTTTTTCAGCGGATGACATGAAAATTACCGTGGTTTTCGTGCATGTGGCATATGCTGCACATGAGAAACGCTTCCTTACCTGTGAATTTATTAAGCAAATGGAAAACTCCGTTTTACATTGATACTTTATGCGGTGATCCTTCTTTTGGGGTTCTTATTTGATTGCAGCAAGGTCGATTTTGCGGTTCTTTTCCTTTGAGGACGGTCTGTACAGAACAAATTTTGTACCGATAACGGTCACAAGCTCTGCGCCGAGCGCGGATGCAATTTCCTCACCGGCTTCCTTTGGGCTGTATTCTGCGTTGTCAAGAACCCGCAGCTTGATCAGTTCTCTTGCTTCCAATGCGTTTGCGATTTGATTGCACATTTCCTCTGAGATACCGTCTTTTCCGATCTGAAAAATCGTATCTTCGCCGGATGCGCGTGCGCGCAGATACGCGCGTTGTTTGCTTGTCATATGATAAATGTCCTTTCCTGTATCAGTGCGGCGGTGTGCCGTGGTTTTAAAACGGTGTTCTGCCGCACATATCGGCAGCAATGCAGTTTATTTTTGCAGTTCTTTTTTGAATGCCGCGGAAAACAAGTGCATTGCATTGGCACGGTGGCTGATTTGGTTCTTTTCGTCGGGTGTCATTTCCGCATAGGTTTTTTCAAGTGGTGCGTAGTAGAAAAGGGGATCATAGCCAAAGCCGCCGTTTCCGCGGTAGGCATGGAGAATGGTACCTGGACATGTGCCGCGGCAGACAATCGGTGCATGAGAATTGTCCGGAAAGGCACATGCAATGACGGAAACAAACTGTGCCGTCCGCTTTTCATCCGGGACATCCTTCATGTTTTCCAACAGAAGCATATTGTTTTTATGGTCATCGCCGTGTCCGCCTGCATACCGTGCAGAATACACGCCGGGTGCACCGTCCAATGCATCGACCGACAATCCGGAATCGTCGGCAATGCCGATATATCCAAGCGCTGCAACTGCTTGGGCTTTGATCAGTGCGTTTGCTTCAAATGTGGTTCCGTTTTCCTCAATGTCACCCAAAAATCCGATATCGTCCAGAGAGAGAATTTCAATTGTGCTGTCGACTTGGGATAAAAAGGTGTACAGTTCCTTGATTTTGTGCTGGTTGCGTGATGCAAGAACGATTTTCAATGGTTCCCGAACAATGTTCAACGGTTATTCCTCCTCTTCAAAAATGGCGCGGACAAAGTCAGGTGCGGAGAATGGCTGCAAATCGTCCATATGCTCGCCGACGCCGATGTATTTGACCGGAATGTCAAGTTCCTTCTTGATGGAGAAGACAATGCCGCCTTTTGCAGTGCCGTCA
This sequence comes from Clostridia bacterium, assembly GCA_017942005.1. Taxonomy (GTDB): domain Bacteria; phylum Bacillota; class Clostridia; order Oscillospirales; family CAG-272; genus RGIG3925. Next base: position 82,734 of record JAGAVJ010000021.1, read on the forward strand.
AGCTTGGTCAGTACCAGTCCTGTGATTTCGGCAGCATGTTTGAATTCCGATGCTTGAATGACAGCATTCTGCCCGGTCGTTGCATCGAGAATCAGAAGCGTTTCGCGGGCGGCGTCCGGCAGCTCGCGGCTGATGACACGGTTGATTTTGGCAAGCTCGTCCATCAGGTTTTTCTTGTTGTGCAGCCGTCCTGCGGTGTCAATAATCAATACGTCCGTATGGCGGCTCTTTGCCGCATTGACTGCGTCGTATACCACGGATGCAGGGTCTGATCCTTCTTCGTGACGGATCAGATCAACACCGACACGGTCAGCCCATACGGCAATCTGATCAATGGCTGCGGCACGGAAGGTATCGGCAGCAGCAAGCAGGACACTTTTCCCTTCGTTTTTTAAAAGATTGGCAATTTTCGCAATGGAGGTTGTTTTTCCAACGCCGTTGACGCCGATGACAAGCACAACGGAAGGTGTGGTGGAAAGGTTCAGCGGCTCCCCATCGCCGATCATTTCGGCAAGAATCCGCATCAAAGCCTTGCGGGCTTCTTCCGGCTCCGTGATTTTTTCCGTGCGGACGGTTTCCTGCAACCGTTCCAGAATTTCCTCTGTGGTGCTGACGCCGACGTCGGAGGTAATCAGAATTTCTTCAAGCTCATCATATAAATCGCCGTCGATGACCGTGTAGCGGGAGAAAAGGGATGTTACCTGCTTGATGACGGCGTCCTTTGTTTTTTTCAAACCCGCTTTCAGTTTTTCAAAGAATCCCATGATAATACCAATATTGCATATTGCATTTGCAGTATGCTTCCTTTATTTAAAATTTTCTGATGGATATTAAGACTACAGTGCGTCTCATGACGGCAGTGTAGCTGACGCCGGCAGTGTAGCTGACGCTTACATGGCATCGCTGTATTTTCCGATTTCATTTGCCTTGATGGAAAGTACCGTGGAAATGCCCTTTTCTGCCATGGTGACACCGTACAGGCGATCTGCAACCTCCATGGTGCCGCGGCGGTGTGTGATGACGATATACTGTGTCTTTGCAGAATTGCGGCGGATATAATCGGCAAATTTATCAACATTCACCTCATCCAGCGCTGCTTCAATCTCATCCAGAATACAGAACGGGGAAGGATTGACCTTCAGCAGTGCAAAAAACAGTGCAATGGCGACAAATGCCTGTTCTCCGCCGGACAGCAGAAGCAGATTTTTGATGATTTTTCCAGGTGGTGCAACATTGATTTCAATGCCGGATGTGAGCAGATTGTCCGGTTCTGTCAGAATCAGCTCCGCATGACCGCCGCCGAACAGCTCACGGAACACGATTTGGAAATGGTGATTGATTTCACGCATCGCGTCGGAAAACCGGGTGCGCATTTCACTTTCCAGTTCATAGATGATACTGGACAGCTCGGTGCGCGAAGATGTCAGGTCGTCCACCTGCGCGGTCATGAAATCGTACCGTTCCTTGATCTGCTTGTATTCCTCAATTGCGGAAACGTTGACCGTACCCAACTCCTTGATCTGCGCACGCAGAGAGGCAGCCGCGGCTGTCACCTTGGTGTGCGTTTCTTCTGTGACAGGCGGATAGTCCAGCATGGCTGCCGAGGAGTAGGTCAGCTCATATTCATCCCAAAGAGAGGTGACTGCGCGGTCCTCCTCCGTAAGTGCGGCGGCATGCTTGCTTTCCGTTTTGGTGTATTGCTGATACAAAAGCTCCTTTGTATGCGTTTGATCCTTGATCTGTGTACGCAGTACCGTCGCTTTCTGCTCACATGCAAGTCCTTGATTTCGCAGATTACGGATTTTTTCATCTGCCTGTGCCGCTTCCTTTATCTGCTGCTCCATTTCGGCTTTGTTTTTGACAATCAATGCTTCATGTGCAGCCTTTTTTTCCGTAAGTGTGACCGTTTCATTCTGCATCTGCGTGCTGCGTTCCAAAAGTGCTTCTATGGTCTGTTTTTCCAGTGCAACCGCATTTTCTGCGGCTTCGATATCTTTTGTATTTTCTGCTAAGCGAATTTGATGCCGTGACAGCGTTTTCTGTGCATCGTTGCGCTGTTTGACGGTATTCTCCCGCAGCGCTTCTGTCTCGATGCGTTCTGTACCAAGCGCTTTTTCCCGTGCAAGCGTTTCCTCATACAGCGTGTTTAAGCGTGTATATTCCTCTTTGTACGCATCTTTTGAACGGGATAGCTTCTCTTCTTCTGCGTCAAGGGATGCGAGCATCTCATAGTCTCCGCGCAGCTGTGCAGAAAAGACTTGCTGCTGCGTTTCTTCTGCTTGGGAGAGCGTTGTGATCATCGCAGTGTTGGTGCGGATGTTCTCAAGGATATCATTTTGCCGTCTGCTTTCTTTGTCAAGTGCGGAAAGCTCCAATTTACAGGCTTCAATCTGGGCGGCAAGCTCAGTACACTCCCCACGCAGCTTGTCAATTTCCACATTCCGTGTCAGCATACCGCTGTCGTGCTTGACAGAACCGCCGGTAAACGAGCCTCCCGCATTGATCTGCTGACCGTCAAGCGTGACGACACGCACTTTATATTCATAGGCGCGTGCCAGCTCCGCTGCGTGATCAATGTTGTCACAGATCAGGATTCTGCCGAGCAGGGAACGAATGACCACATCAAATTTTGGATCGCAGCGAACCAACGTATGGGCAAGTCCGACATAACCGGTCTGTGCTTTGGCAGGTTCCAGGGAATAGTTAAAATCAGAAGCGCGCATGGTCGTGATGGGATAAAACGTCGCACGTCCGGCATTGTTCTTTTTCAAGTGTCCAATCGTGGCTTTGGCAGACGCTTCGTCTTCCACCGCGATGTTTTGGATATTGACGCCGAGTGCAGTTTCTATTGCTGTTGCATAGTTCGGCGCTACTGTGATCAGCTTGGATAATGGACCGTAAAGCTTTACTTGACGGGGCAGTCTGCCGCGTTCATATTCGCTCATAATAAACCGGACAGAGCGGCTGTATCCTTCAAACAGTTCTTCCATGCGGGATAGTGCGTCAATACGGTTTTTCTTTGCCGTATAATCCAAAAATAATTGGTTCTGCTTCCCTTCCTGTACCTTTTTCTTTTGTGCAAGATCGGAGAGGGCAGCACGCGTGTCAGACGCCTGCCGTTCATTTGCTGTGGTGCGTTCTTTATATTTTTCTGCACTTTCCTTTGCGCGTTTGGAACGCTCCTCCAAAAGTGCAATATTTTCAAGATACTTCTCGCGGCTTTCCTTGATCTCCGCGCGTTTTTTGCTTTCCGCATTTTGGGTGGAATCAAGGGCTGATAATGATGCCTTTAAATCACCTACCGAACGGGCAGCGGCGGAAATCTCATCGTTGAGTGCGGATAAGCGCTGATATGCCGTATCAAGGGTGTTTTCTGCGTTGTCCAGCGCTTCTTTATCCTGGATACAAACCGTTTCTGCTTCCGCTTTTTTTTGCCGGGCGTCGCCAAGCGCTGTCTGCGCCTTCAAAAGTCGAGCCTCCGCCTCTTTCAGCTGCTGTGCCTGCACATCCGCCGCCCCGCTGTTTTCGTTTAAGCGGGAAACAATATGCTGAATTTCATTTTCAGAGACACGGCATTCCGTTTCCAACCGCATTTTGGTTTCTGTCAGCGTCGACGCTCGGGTTCGGAGTTCTTCTTCCTGTGCCTTGTATTCTTGGGAGAGCAGATATAGCCGTTCACTCTGGTTTTCCAGCGCTTCCAGCGCTTCACAGGCACGCTCATATTCATTTTTTGACAGGCGTGTGTCTTCGTCCAGCTTGGCGATTTCCGCTTTCAGTACCTGCATCTGATAAAGCCACAGGGAAATATCCGCCTGTTTTTTCTGCTCATAAAGTTCCAGATATGCCCGTGCCTTTGCGCTTTCCTTTTCAAGAGGGCCAACGCGGCTTTCCAGCTCCCCGACAATATCGGAAACTCGTAAAAGATTTTCTTCTACTGCAAGCAGCTTTTTCTCTGCTTCTTCTTTTTTGTATTTGTATTTTGCAATGCCGGCGGCTTCTTCAAAGATGGCGCGGCGATCCTCGCTTTTCCGCGAAATAATTTCGGCGATTTTACCCTGACCGATGATGGAATATCCCTCACGGCCGATGCCGGTATTCATGAACAGCTCATGGATGTTGCGCAGACGCACGGGTTTTCCGTTGATAAAATATTCGCTTTCTCCTGCACGGTAATAGCGGCGTGTCACTGTGACCTCATTGAAGTCTGTCGCAAGCCGCATGCCGCTGTCTGTATCGTTGTTGTCAAACGTTACGGAGACTTCTGCAAAATTCATTTGCCGTCTGGTATCGGTACCGCCGAAAATGACGTCCTCCATCTTGCTTCCGCGGAGATTTTTAGACGAGATTTCGCCAAGGACCCATTTCATTGCGTCTGAGATGTTGGACTTTCCGGAACCGTTTGGTCCGACAACTACCGTCGTTCCGAGGTCAAAGTTTAACACCGTTTTGTCCGGAAACGATTTAAAGCCTTGCAATTCCAAGGATTTTAAGATCAATGTCTGCTCCTTTCCGCAGCGGTAAAATCAAAATGCTGTGCCGGATGTCTCATTGGTATCGTGCCTTTAATTTTCTCCATCCTCTTCCTTTTCTACCCCGAACAGAATCAGCGCCTGGTATGCTGCCATTTGTTCGGATTCCCGCTTGGAAGACCCTTTGCCGCGGCCGATCACGTTCGAGTTCAGACGCGCTTCTGTTTCAAACGATTTCCTGTGATCAGGACCGGATTCACCGATGAGTACATATTCGAGCAGCTCACCCGGTTTTTGTTGGATGATCTGCTGCAATAGCGTCTTGTAATCCTTGGAATGTCCGTTTTTTAAACCTGCCGCTTCCTTCTTGACATAGGGAAGCAGGAAGCGCATGGTTTCCTCTTTCCCTGCGTCAAGATAAATTGCGGCAAGCAGCGCTTCAAACGCATCTGCAAGAATCGACTTGCGTTCCCGTCCGCGGTTCATTTCCTCACCGTGACCAAGCATGAGGTAATCGCCCAACCGAATGTCAGAGGCAAATTTATAGCATGCATCTTCACAGACCAGAATGGCGCGTATTTTTGTCAGAGTTCCTTCCGGTTGGGAGCGGAAGGTTTCAAAAAGATATTCGCTTGTGATGATGGAAAGTACGCTGTCTCCGAGAAATTCCAGCCGTTCATTGCATGCAATGGGCGCTGTTCCGGTATTGCGGGAACGCAGCTCATGCGCATAGGAAGAGTGCGTCAGCGCTTCTTTTATATATTGTTTATTTTTAAATGTGTATCCGATGGTTTCCTCAAGACAGGATATTGGCATCGGGAATACAGCTTCTGTTGTTTGATTCATATCATTATCACATTTGCGAATGGAAATGCAATCTCCTTTTAAAAAAAGTTTTTGGGGTTTTTAGGGGACTTTTTTCAAAAAGTCCCCTAAATGGGTAAGATTCTGTGCAAACCTCACTCAGACGCTTCCTTTTCTTTCGCGGCAGCGGCATTGTCACTATCTGATCCTTTTGTTTTGGGAAGCAGCTGCGCACGCCGTTCAATTTCTTCCGTCACACCGGTCGACGCAAATTGTGCCGCTTGACGGCATGCATTCTGAATGGCACGAGCATCGGAGGAACCGTGTGCTTTGATGACCGGTTTCCGGATACCTAAAAAGGGAGAACCGCCGGTTTCCGAAGCGTCGAACTGCTTTTTCAATTGCTTTAATCCTTTTTTCAATGCAAGCGAGGAAAGCTTTGTGATGACTGTGGAAAGGAACAGTCCTTTCAGCCGCTTCATGAAATAGGAACCCAGTCCCTCCACCGTTTTCAAAATGATATTTCCGGTAAAGCCGTCCGCAACCAAAACGTCGCATTTGCATTTCGGGATATCCTTGCCTTCGATGTTGCCGATAAAGTGAATGTTTTCATTGGCAGTCAGACGTTCAAAGGTTTCCACATAGACGGGCGTTCCCTTGTGGGATTCTGTGCCGTTGTTGGCAAGACCGACCTCCGGTGATGGAATCTGGAACAGCTTTTCCATATAGACGGCGCCCATTAAAGCGAACTGCTCCATGTATTCCGCGGTGACATTGATGTTTGCGCCGGAATCAAGCAGGAGAAGCGGGCGTTCAAAGGGAAGGATGGAGGCAATGGCTGCACGGCGGATGCCTTTGACACAGCGTACCAGCATGGTAGCGCCGGTATACAGTGCACCGGTGTTTCCGGCGCTGACGACAGCATCGCCGTTTCCGTCTGCGAGCATTTTCAATGCGACCGTCATGGAAGAGTTTTTCTTTTTGCGTACAACGTCAAACGGGTCGTCTTCCATGGTAATCACTTCGTCTGCATGGACGATGGTAATACGGTTTCCCAGCAGCTTTTTGCCGCCGGCATTTTTCAGGCTGTTTGTGACCGCTTTTTCCTCTCCGACTAAAATATACTGGATATTGGAATCCAGCGTATTTGCCGCTGCCACAACGCCTTTTACAATTTCGTCAGGAGCGAGATCTCCGCCCATGGCGTCAATAATCAGTTTCATTTATATGACCATAACTTTCACGAAAGTGAAAGTTATTTCCTCTCTTTGTGGAATTGTGACGAAGTCACAAAACACTGTCTGAAAAATTTATTTTTCAGACTTGTGATCTTACCTTTCTTCCCCGCAAAGACCCAAAGCGATCATTTCATCGATTTTTTCAATGGCACGGGCAGCATATGCGTCATTGCGGCCTTTTTTTCCGCCCTTGACCTTCTTTTCCAGCGGCGGGATCAGACCAAAATTGGCGTTCATTGGCTGAAAATCTGTGATACATTCATCGGAAATGTATGCAGCCATTGCACCGAGCATGGTTTCCCGCGGAAAATAGAGCGGTTCTTCTCCCAGGACACGGCGGGATGCATTGATCCCTGCAATAAAGCCGGAGCCTGTCGATTCGATATAGCCTTCCACACCGGTCATCTGTCCAGCAAAAAACAGATTTGGCCTGGTACGCAGGGAATAATCTGCGGAAAGCAGCTTTGGCGCGTTCATAAAGGTGTTGCGGTGCATGACGCCATAACGCAAAAATTCTGCATGCTCAAGCCCCGGAATCATACCAAAGACACGGCGCTGTTCCTCCCAGGTCAGATGGGTCTGAAATCCGACCAGATTGTACATGGATTTTTCCGCATTTTCCTGCCGCAGCTGTACGACCGCATAGGGTTCTCTGCCTGTTTTTGGATCGGTAAGCCCTACCGGTTTTAAGGGACCGTAGAGCAGTGTGTCAGGACCGCGCCGTGCCATGACTTCCACCGGCATGCAGCCTTCAAATACCTGCAGACCGCCGTCTTTTTCGGTACTGTTGGAAGCGTCAACATCTGTTGACGTGTCAACATCTGTTGGCGTATCAAATTCATGAAGCGCAGCCTCTTTTGCGCAAATCAAAGCATGATAGAATGCGGTATATTCTTCCTTTGTCATCGGGCAGTTGAGATATGCCGCGTCTCCCTTGTCATAGCGGGAGGCCATCCATACCTTTTCCATATCGATGGATTCCGCGGAAACAATCGGTGCTGCCGCGTCATAAAAGTGCAGATATTCACTTCCTGTCAGCGCTGCAATGGCTTTGGATAATGCATCGGAGGTCAAAGGCCCGGTTGCTACCACTGTGACAGCATCAGGGTCGTCCGGAATGGAGGTGACCTCCTCTTCTATGACCGTGATCAGCGGATGTGTTTTGATCTTTTCTGTAATATAGTCCGAGAAACGGATGCGGTCTACCGCCAATGCGGCGCCGGCAGGAACTTCGCATGCGTATGCTGCTTCCATGATCAGGCTTTTGGCACGGGAAAGCTCTTCCTTTAACAGTCCGATGGCATTGAAAATCTGATTGGAGCGCAGAGAATTGGAGCACACCAATTCCGCAAAGCCGGAATACCGATGCGCCGGCGTTGTTTTTTGGGGCTTCATCTCGTGCAGATGCACGGGAACGCCGCGGCGTACCGCCTGCCATGCGGCTTCGCAGCCGGCAAGACCTGCACCGTATATGTCAATATAAGATGTCATGACAGTTCCTCTTCATTTGCAGGCGGGGGATTCTGCGTTTCAGTCGTGTCGGTGGCTGTCTCAGTTTCCAGCGGCGGACATTCCCGTTTGTAGTTACAGTCCTTGTTGTGACAGAAAATGAAGTTTTTGCCTTTTTTGCGGTACAGAATTTCTCCGCATACAGGACACGTTTCTGCCTGTGGAATATCCCATGACGAAAAATCACAGCTCGGATAATGTTCACAGGAATAGAACAGCATCCGGTTTTTGCCGCGTTTCTGCACAATCTTTCCGCCGCATTTGGGGCAGGGAACACCGATGTCACGCAAGAGCGGTTTGGTATACTTGCAGGTTGGGTAATGCTCACAGGCATAGAATGCGCCGTATTTGCCCGGACGCATGACGACATGCCCGCCGCACAGCTCACAAGTCAAATCGGTCGGTTCGAATTTCTCCTCTGCTTTGGAGAGGTCCACCGTACCGTCGGCGTTCAGAGGCTTTGTATTGCGGCAGCGCGGATAGTTAGGACAAGCGGCAAATTTCCCGTATCGGCCGGTTTTAATGACAAGGTTGGCACCGCACTTTTCGCATACAATGTCGGTTTCCTCAACGGGAATGTCAAATGCGCCTTTTTCCACATTGGCGTCTGCTTGTTCCAGATGCGCGGCAAAATCTGCATAGAAGGAGGAAAGTACCGCTTCTACCGAGGAGTCCCCTTGCTCAATGTCGTCCAACTCATCCTCCATTTTCGCTGTGAATGCAACGTCAACGATGTCCGGGAAATATTCTACCATCAGTTTGTTTGTAATTTCACCGAGCGGCGTCGGCTTCAATGCTTTGCCTTCTCTTGCAACATAGCCGCGTGCAATAATGGTGGTGATAATAGGGGTATACGTGGAAGGTCTGCCGATGCCTTTTTCTTCAAAGAATTTAATCAATGATGCTTCATTATAACGTGCCGGTGGTTCTGTAAAGTGCTGTTCCGGCAGAACCTCGTTTAAAGGCAGAATATCGCCCTCGGACAGCTCCGGCAGATGTGCGCTTTTTTCCGGCGCATCAGAGGCGGGACGCTCCTCATCCTCGGATTCCTCATATACCGCCATGTAGCCGCGGAACTTGATGATATAACCGGAGGAACGGAACAGATACCCGCCGGAGGTAATATCTGCGGTCACGGTATCCAGTTCTGCTGACTGCATCTGAGACGCAAGAAAACGGTTCCAGATCAGGCGGTAGAGCTTGAATTGATCCGGCGTCAGCTGCTTTTTGATTTTTTCCGGCTCACAATCCATATTGGAAGGACGGATGGCTTCATGTGCGTCCTGTGCCGATGCACGGGACTTGTAGACACGCGGCTGCTCCGGCAGGTATTTGTCGCCGAATTTATCGAGAATATACGTCTTTGCCGCTTCCTGTGCTTCGGTAGAAATGCGCAGGGAATCGGTACGCATATAGGTAATCAGACCGTGTACGCCGCCGAACTCGGGACCGAGATCAATTCCTTCATACAGCTCCTGTGCAACCTTCATAATGCGCTGGGACTGGAACGACAGTTTGCGGGACGCTTCCTGCTGCATGGTGGAGGTGGTGAAAGGAGGAGGCGGATTTTTATAACGGATGGCTTTTTTTACCGCAGTGACACAAAACGGGCTGTCTTTGACTGCCTCTAATACGCATTCGGTTTCTTCCTTTGTGTGCAGTTCAATTTTTCCCTCGCTGCTGCCGTAGAACTTCGCTTTGATGGGACGGCTTTTCTGTCCTTGTCCTGACAGCATGGCGTCCAGCGTCCAGTATTCTTCCGGGATAAACGAGCGAATTTCTTCCTCGCGGTCGACGATGATGCGTGTTGCGACCGACTGCACACGGCCTGCGGAAAGTCCGGACTTCACAGATTTCCACAGGAATGGGGAAAGCTTATAACCGACGATACGGTCGAGAATGCGGCGCGCCTGCTGTGAATTGACCAGATTCATGTCAATTTCACGCGGGTTTTTCATGCCGGCAAGCACCGCATTTTTTGTGATTTCATTGAAGGTGACACGCTTGGTCTTGGCAGGATCCAGTTCAAGCGCTGCTGCAAGATGCCAGGAAATTGCTTCTCCTTCACGGTCAGGGTCCGTTGCGAGAAAGACCTTGGTTGCCGCTTTTGCTTCCTTTTTTAATTCCTTGATCAGCGGACCTTTGCCGCGGATGTTGATATATTTTGCTTTAAAATGATCGTCGATGTCCACGCCGAGTGTGCTTTTGGGAAGATCACGCACATGGCCGACAGACGCGGCGACTTTATAATTGGAACCTAAGTATCCTTTGACCGTATTTGCTTTCGCGGGTGACTCAAGGATAACCAAATATGCCATATAGAGTATAAACTCCTTTCTGCGTTTTGTTTCGTATATCAGAACTGTTTGATGAAACGACTTTGGATGTGTGTCAAACAGCCTTATTGCAAGCGAACCCTTTTTCTGTACGTTATCTCTATTTTACTGCAAAAATACGGTTTTTATCGGGGGTTCGCAAAAATTTCATTTTAATAAATATCCGCCGGGTCTTGACTCAATGTGACCGGAGATTTCAAGCAGTGTCAAATCCGACATCAGCTCTGCTGCGGACATGCCGCTTGCGCACATTTCGTCAAAGGACATGTTTTTCTGAATCATTGACAGAATTTTCTTCTGTCGTTCAGTCAAAGAATTTTGTCGTTCAGACAAAGAACTTTGTCGTTCGGACAAAGAGTCCTGTTTTTTCTGCTTTTGTAATTCTTTTTCTTGAATTCTGTTTTCTTTTTCCACGATCAAAGCAGAAGGCTCTGTCTGCTGAGTCCGAGGACTCGAAGCTTGTCCCTGTATGGACGAAATGTCTGGGGCATCATTTTGTATTGGTTTTTCTGCCGTATGCGCCGACCGGACGGCGGCATCAATCAGCTGTTCCGCCTTTGAATGTGTATTTGACACGGCGGTGTGCGCTGCAATTTCAGAACCTTCGGTTTCCCAGGCGGAAATCGGCTCCTCCCGTGCAGCAATCTCACCGGATTCATCACAGTGGAAATAAATTGGTCTTTCATCCGGGATGTGCGGCGGCTTCATGCGATAGGTGGAAAGCAGAGGAGGCGGATCGGTTTCCTGCACCAATTCTTCACGGCGGCGTTCCACCCGTTCGTTGCCGTATCGCAGGGTATCGTCATAATCATAATAAAAGGAATTGATTCCGATATTGCGCGGGAATACGCAGACCCCGTGCATGGATTCATATTTGTATAAGATATCGGTGGTATAGGTGACGGGAATGGCGCCTGCTTTGATTAAATCGTTGGTTCCCATTCTTGCGGGATTCAGGGGATCACCGGGTACTGCAAAGAGATCACGTCCCTGCAAATAAGCATATTGTGCCGTAATAAGCGCACCGCTTTTTCTGCCTGCTTCTGCGACGACCGTACCTTGACATAAACCGCTGATGATACGGTTTCGCTGTGGGAAGTGCCAGGGACGTGTTTCGGTTCCGGGCGCATATTCTGATAGGATACCGCCATGCTCGATCAGCCGTTTATACAGCGGTACGTGTTCCTGCGGATAACAGTGATCAATGGCAGAACCGAGAACGGCAACAGAGCATCCGCCTGCATCAAGTGCGGCTTTCTGGGCAATACCGTCGATACCGAGCGCCATACCGGAAACAATAACTGTTCCGGTCACGGCAAGTTCAAAGGACAGACGGTATGCGGTTGTGCGTCCTTCGTCGGTCATACCGCGTGTACCGACCATTGCGATGGCGAGACGCTTGTCAAAATCCGGCAGAAACCCGCGGTAATACAGTACCGCCGGCGGGTCCTGAATATTGCGCAGCCGATGCGGATAGAGCGGACTCTCCAGTGTCAAAATACCGATGCTTCTCTTTTCACAGTATTCAAAAATGCGCTTTGCTTTGGAAAGGTCCTTATTGCATAAAGCGGTTATTTCCGTGTCGTCATGGATACCGAGAGAACGATATGCACTCCGATTCATGGAATAGATCATCTCGATATCGTTTGTATGGGAAAAGAGACTGATTGGCACTGAGCTTTCCGGTCCGCAGGCTTGTGCAAACCAAATCCAATACACCGTTTTCAGCTTTGCGGCGGTTTCACTTTGTTGTCGTTCCATTTTTTATAATCAAAACTTCGCATGCTCCGCTATGCTGAAATGTTCAGTTATACTGAAATGTGCGAAGGTTTTCCTTTCTTTATTCAGGCCTTTGCGCGTTCCCACATGAGCAATGCCGCTGCAATGGCAGCATTCAGTGATTCTGCACCTTCTGCCATAGGAATCATGACGGCGCTGTCACAGGCAGAAATGGTTTGTATACTAAGACCGTGTCCTTCATTGCCGATTACAAAGACTGTCTTTTTTGATACCTGCAGGCGGTCAAGCGGAATGGCTTCATCGGTCAGCGCGGCGGCATGTACGTGATAGCCATTTTTTTTCAATAGGGCGATGTATGCAGGGATATCGTCTGTAATATCCACGCGGATGCGGAAGAGCGCCCCCATTGCGGCCCGCACGACCTTGGGGTTGTACACATCTGCACAGTCGTTCGACAGTACCAATCGGTCAAATCCGAGCGCATTTGCAGTACGCAGGATGGTACCGAGATTTCCGGGATCCTGAAGACCGTCGCAAATGAGCATTTTTTCCTCGCCCTTAATTATAGTAGGTAATTGTGAACCCACTATATCTATTATATGATAAAAATTCAAATTGTCAAGGTTTTTTGCCAAACAAAAAATCCCCTGCGGTGAATTTTCCGCAGAAATTTTCGCATAGACGGCATCTGTCACAAGGAAGATGTCGAAATCGGGGTCTGCAAACAGGTCTGTATATTTTTGATATGCAGCTTCTGTAACAAATACCTGCGTGATGGAAACACCCGCTGCGCGTGCTTCTGAAAACAATTTCCAGCCTTCAAAAAAGAAGCTGCCTGTTTCACGGCGATATTTTTTGTCTGACAGCTTTGCGGCTGCCAAAATCTGTGGATTTGTGCGGGATGTGATCAGCGGATGACAATCGTTTTTATTTTTTAATGGTTGGGTGGATTTTTCCATACAATTCCGTTCCATGCGTATGCTATCAACAACAAAACCAAAGTATCGAATGGACACTTTGGTTTTCGCTTGTTTTTTTCTTCCCGGAAAATCTGTACATATTCCAAATATGGGATTGATGTATAAGAATTTTCGGTATCGTTTATGATTAAAGAGCGGCCTTTGCCTGATCGCAGATTGCAGTAAATGCAGCAGCGTCTGCAATGGCGATTTCAGAAAGCATTTTTCTGTTCAGGGTGATGCCGGCTTTCTTCAGACCGTGCATAAGGGTGGAGTAGTTCATACCGTTCATCTTTGCAGCTGCGGAGATACGGGTGATCCAGAGAGAGCGGAAGTCTCTCTTCTTCATCTTTCTGCCTGCAAATGCATAGTTGCCGGACTTCATGACGGCTTGCTTTGCCATCTTGAAGTGCTTGGATTTTGCACCCCAATAACCCTTTGCAGCCTTCAGAACTTTATTTCTTCTCTTGCGAGACATCATCGCGCCTTTTACTCTTGCCATGTTCTTTTATCCTCCGTTTTTTGTAATACTCTGTTTTGTCTGTCTTCTTACTTGGAAATTATTTGCTTGCGGGAGCAATCAGCTTCTTGACAGTAGGTGCAAAGCTGGAAGACAGGTATGTGCCGGTACGCAGGTGTCTCTTTCTCTTTGCAGTCTTAATACCGAGGTTATGACGATGGTGAGAGTGGTTCATCTTTACAAGACCGCTCTTTGTCAGAGTAAATCTCTTTGCAGATGCTCTATGGGATTTGAGTTTCATAATTTTTACATCCTTTCGACTGATTTCATAAAACTTGTACAAATAACGGTACGAAGCGTTCACACGCAACTGACCGATCAGGTTTGGGCAGGATAACATCAAAAAATCAATTTTGTAAAGGAATGATGCAGAACATCATTATGATAATCGCTTTTTCTGATGAAAAAGTGATCTCCTTTGTTAAGTCCTAACGGCTATAAGCTCTTATCGCTATAAGCGCTGACGACGTGTTAATTTTTGATAGGGGACAGGATGACAGACATCGAACGTCCTTCCAGTGTCGGCTTCTTGTCAGTGCTTCCGGCTTCGGCGCATGCCGCAAGGAACCGCGCGATGACTTCACGTCCATTGTCAAGGTGGCTCATTTCACGTCCCTTGAACTTTACAATGACTTTTACCTTGTTTCCGTCTGCGAGAAAACGAAGCGCATGATTGACACGGGTTTCAAAGTCGTGCGTATCAATGGTGCAGGAAAGCTGAATTTCCTTGACCTTGACGATTTGCTGATTCTTGCGTGCTTCCTTTTCCTTTTTGATGCGCTCGAAACGGTATTTTCCGTAATCCATGATACGGCAAACCGGGGGTTCTGCATTTGGGGAGATCATTACAAGATCAAGTCCCTTCTGTTCTGCCATATCCTGCGCCTGTGCAAGCTTGACGATACCGACCTGTTCGCCGTCTGCACCAATCAGACGTACTTCGTTTGCGCGAATCTGCTCATTGATCTGCAGTTCTTTTGTGCTAATAGCTAAGCACCTCCATTTAAAATAAAAAAATGCGAAAACCGCATTACGGTCTCCGCACAACATGACACTGCTGCATACAATCCATATATCCAGCAGGGCAATTTGTTTTTATCAACCGGCACATGACACAGTGACGGTGAGAACGGAGAACGTTCTGCTTCATTTTACTATGTTATTATATCATAAAATATGCGTGATGTCAAGGACTTTTCCGGAATTTTTTTCACTTTTTCATACGATTTTTGCATAAAAGAAGGGAATACACAAAATATCTGTCCAAAAATACATGCCGTTCTGCATTCGTGCATAAGGATACCATTACGCTGCGCATAACATCAGAAACCGAGCGCTTCACCGACAAGAATGACTTTAATGTGTCCGGGAATACGCTGTCTTCCGCAGACGACATAGTTTGCGCAAATACGTTCCTCCGCCGCACAGCCGGAGCAGATTTCATCATCTCCTGTACGCATCAGGGAAACACACTTTCCGGTTCTTGCACACGGAGTGGAGCAGGAGAGACGAGTTGCGTTTGCTGGTGCGGCGGTCGTTTTCACGCGCTTGACGGCGTCTTCCACCGTCGATACGATTTTGTTGATGCCTGCAACCACAACGACAGAATCCGGACCGTACAGCAGCGCTGCAACACGGTTGGAGTTCCCGTCGACATTGTACAAAGCGCCGGTTTCTGTGACAGCATTGGTACTCATTAAGTAGACGTCACAGCACAGAGACTGGCGGAAAATCAATTTGCGTTCCTCCTGTGTCAACCCTTCTGCATAGCGGTCCAGAAAATGATAATTTCCGTTGCGCAGCAGCTGTATGGCGCCGATTTCATCAAGTGTTACCGAGCCGCCGACTCCGACCGTACAGCCGGGCGCCAGATAGCCGCGTACAAGCGACAGCGCTTCTTCTTTTGTTTTTGCGA
The DNA here is from genome assembly GCA_017942005.1 of Clostridia bacterium. GTDB lineage: Bacteria > Bacillota > Clostridia > Oscillospirales > CAG-272 > RGIG3925. The sequence continues at coordinate 98,224 of JAGAVJ010000021.1, forward strand.
ATACTGCTTCCATATTGTTGCGCCGCAGGTTTTCTATTGTGGTTTCGATTTTCTTTGCCTGCAGTTCTTCCATTGCGGGATGCATGATATACACTCCTTTTCCTTCATCATGATGTATGTATAGTTTACCATAAAATGGCTGCAATGTCAATGAAAATTGAAAATACGGAAAAAGAATAATGATGTTGTTAAAAAATCGTCAAAAGTTCTATTGCATTCCCGAAAAATGTGTGTTATAATTAAAATAATATGAAGTTGAGAGGATGATGTAACTTGATCGACTATTCCGACCTATCGATATTGGTTGAGCGCGTTAAGCATAGTGACCAGAAGGCATTTGAACAGCTCTATATGAAAACCTACCGGATAGTCTACGGAATAGCCTGCTCTATCTTACGCGACAAAAATTATGCTGAGGATATCACGCAGGAGGTTTACATCAAAGTTTATCTTCATATTGATCAGCTGAAAGACAGTAATAACTTCATTAGTTGGCTGCATATGATTACGATAAATACCTGTCAGGATCATCTCAGGCATGAGAATCGCTGCAATGATATCATTTTGGACGATAACGGAAGCGATTTTGTAGATGATTGGATCAAAGGAAAATATCTGGTTGAGCTTTTCGATGGTATTATCTCGGTTTTACCAGAGGAACAACGCAGAGTTATATACCTTTTTTATTATCGTCAGATGACGGTCTGGCAGATTGCCGCGCTTGAGGACTGTCCGGTCGGAACGGTCAAAAGCCGTCTTGCTTACGCGAGACGTACACTCAAGAAAGCGCTCTTGGACGAGGAGCGGCGTTCTGGCGAAAAACTGATGCTTTCACCTGTCACTGCGGCTTTGAGTGTCATGATGTCTCTGCCTGTAGCTGATTTCACGCTCTCTTTGGATACCGCAGTAAAAATTCTTGCATCGGTTTTATCCGCAGTAAGCGCTGCCGGTTCAGCTGCCGACGGCGGAATTCACATCATTTCAGATATAACCGAAGAGAAGCAGCCGTTCATCTTCAAAAGGTGGATAGTGAAGATTTCACTAATATCAGTGATATTCGCTGCATTATCAGTGAGTATACCGACAATTCTTATCATATCGGCGATGGTTTCAAAAAATGCTGTCAACGCCTCGCTCAATTCAGAAAAATCACTCCCAGACACGCAGCCGATAATAGTATCTCCACCAGATGATCTACAGCCAGACTCTGAAAGTATTGACATATTTCTTCCAAAAGAAACCGAAAACCCGGATTCGGAAGTTGTACACACATCGCTGCTTGACAATTCCAGAGCCGCATATACTGTGGATGAAGGCCGATATATTTATACTCCGTGTGTTTGTGAGACTGATATAAACATATCAGCGCCACGGCGTATTATGGAATGGACCCCAGACGGAGTTGCTTCCGAAGGCGAATATTTTGATGTCCCAGTTTCAAAGGATTGGATTTCGTCGGTCGCATATGATTCGGATAGTCCTTATGATACCTCAGCGCTTGATTTCACACTAAAAATGTCGTGGGATGATGACTGGCTTTATGTATACACCGAATTTATAGATACAGACGGATACAACTGTATTTCAAGAAAAGACATCGAGCGTGAGCTTTGGTATGAAAGTATGCTTCAGCTTTCTATTGCGGCGTCAGAAAATGACAACGATTATCAGAATATGATCGTTGCACTGAATTCATACGGTGATAAACGGACGAGAATTGCCAGCTACAGCCGCTATATTCCGCAAGACGATGATTTTTCGGTGACTGTTTCTCAGGGAAAGAATGGAGACCGGGTGATTTACGAGGTCAGAGTCCCCTTTGAATCATTCAGCGACGATAATGCAGTGTATGGAAATATTTATCGCTTCGCTATGGTAATCAGCTGGGGCAACAATGGAATGTTACGCCATACACAGCTTGCCGAAGGAATATCCGGTGATCATATCGGAGTCCCGTCAATGTTTGCTTATCTGACACTCACCGATGAGCCGAATGCTTCTAATACAAGGCTCAACAGCAAGAGATTCTATGATACAAACGATATAGCATTTCTTAATACAATGATCGAGGAGCACAATCTGCCGCTCACAAAAGCGCCTGCTGACGGTTCATCCGTTCCAGACGACTGGAAGGAACACATGATATTCGGCGGTGAGGATAACCGGCTTTTAATGCTCAAACTCTCGGATATGAATGTCGGCGGAACTGTTGATCTTTCTGGATTTGACAGTCTCAGGCTTGCCGAGCTTGAACGGTCGTCGATAAAATCTATAGATGCACACGGACTGAAACGGCTCAAAACGCTGCTATGCGACGGCAATGAACTCACCGAACTGAATATTACCGGAGATATATTTCTTTCAACGCTGTCCTGCCGCCACAATAAACTGTCAACGCTGAGGTTTACAGGGGCAGAAAATATCAAATTGTTGTACTGTGATGGAAATCTGTTGTCAGAGCTTGACATCAATCGTCTGAGGTATCTGACCAGACTTTGCTGTTCAGTAAACCTTTTGGAGCGTATCGACCTGACGTACAATTATAACCTCAGTGAATTATTATGCGAATACAATATGATAACCGAGCTTGACCTTTCGTCATGCAAGGAGCTTTATAATTTACATTGTGAGCACAATCTTCTTGAAACGGAGCAGTATCATAATCAACACGATTTTTACGAATTGGAACGGTCAGATAAATATATCACCTATCAGTGCAGCTGTGGATACAGATATTCAGAATATTTACCTGAAAAATAATGTATAAAAAGTCACCGGAAAAATTTTTTCGGTGATTTTTTTATTTTTTTGTAAAAAAGTAAAACCAAAAAGCTTTTTCATACGTCTTATTAATAACAATAAAATTTTGTCAAACAGCCCATGTAAATAAAAGTATACATTTAAATACGATTCATATGGCCTTGTACTTGAATCAATGCTGTGAACATAACACTTTTATTGTATTTAAATATAAGTTCAATTTTTAACTTATCTGGAAAAACTATCGTAAGGCGATAGTCAAAGAAAGGATTGACACCAATGAAAAGATCGCTCATTTTAGCATCTCTGTGCGCGTGTATGACAGCTGCGGCTGTAATGACAACCCTGGCATATGAAACGGAAGGAGGAACAATGACAGCCTCAATGACTACTGTTCAATCGGACATTGATACTGCGAAAATTTCAGAAGAAGCTGAGATAGTTGAAACTGCATCCTGCGGCGAAAATGCCAGGTGGACTTTTTATTCCAATGGACTTTTGGAAATAAACGGCAGCGGCGAGATGACTTCTTGTGAATATAAAGAGGACTATTTAACAGACATAACAGAAGTTGTTTTTTCAGATGAAATAACATTGATATGTGGTGGAGCTTTTGAGGGGTGTTCCAATTTAACTACAGTAACACTTCCAGACAGTCTTGAAACTATATGTAGTAATGCTTTTTATACATGCAGTAAACTTGAATCTATAGAAATTCCAAATGGAACTACCTCTATTGAGAATAGTGCATTCGATGACTGTACGGCATTGGAAACTATTACAATTCCTGAAAGTATCACAAATATGGGAGACGGTGTGTTTTCTGGTTGTAATACCCTTTCCTATGTAATATTTAATGGGCAACTGGAAGAAATAGCAAACGGTACCTTTAATTGCTGTTTCAATTTAACAAAAATCAATATTCCTAATAGTGTAAAAAGAATAGGCGATTGGGCGTTTAATAGCTGCAAAGCGCTTACAGAAGTAACGTTGCCAAACTCACTGGAAACCATTGGAAATCAGGCGTTCTATCATTGTGAAGCGTTAAAAAGCATCATAATACCAGATAGTGTAACCTCTATTGGAGAAGAGGCATTTCATACCTGCGTTAATTTATCTACTGTTACGCTTCCTGCTAATATGGATACAATAGCTGGAGGGGCTTTCTGCGAATGCAGCAGCTTGACTAATGTCATCATTCCAGAAGGTGTTACATACATTAACGATTGGGCGTTTGCTGATTGCCCAGCACTTACAGAAGTAATGTTGCCAAATTCACTGGAAACCATTGGAAATGTGGCATTTTATAGATGTAATGCATTAGAACGTATCATAATACCAAATGGAGTAACACATATTGGCGATGAGGCGTTTGCTGAATGCACTGCGCTTACAGAGGTAACATTGTCGAAATCGCTGGAGACCATAGGATATCGGGCATTCTGCGCCTGTAATTCGTTAAATCGTATTTCAATACCGGATAGTGTAACTTCTATTGGTGAAGAAGCTTTTTTTGGATGTTGGAATTTATCATCTGCCACACTTCCTGCTGATATCACAACGATAGCTTTTGGTACTTTCCATGAATGTGCCCTGACAGAAATTGCCATTCCGGATGGCGTAACCGAAATTTGCGATCAGGCGTTTTATAATTGCCCATTGCTTACAACAGTAATATTACCGGCTTCGTTGGAAACAATAGGAAATAATGCATTTGATGGCTGTAAAGCGTTGAATACTATCACAATTCCTAAAAGTATCACAAAAATGGGAGAATATGTCTTTTCGGGTTGTGAGGTTCTTTCTTTCGTAACATTTGAAGGACAAGAAGGACAACTGGAAGAAATAGCAAACGGTACCTTTCAATCCTGTGTCAATTTAACAACAATCAATATTCCTAATAGTGTAAAAAGAATCGGTGATTGGGCGTTTAATAGCTGCAATGCGCTTACAGAAGTAACGCTTCCCGTTTCGTTGGAAACAATAAGTGCTGAAGCATTTTCTCATTCTGGCATCACAAAAATAATAATCCCGGATTCTGTAATAAGTATTGGCGAAAATGTATTTTTTGACTGTTGGGGTTTAGAAGAAATAATTATATCTGAACAGAGTCAACTTGAATCAGTCGGCGCTTGTGCTTTCCAAAGCACAATAATCCAAACGATTCAGTTTTCTGACAGTTTGAAATCGATAGGAAACGGAGCATTTTGTTTTTGCGGCAGTCTTGAATCTGTAACTTTAGGAAACGAACTTGAAACAATAGGAGGTGAAGCATTTTCTCATTGTGAAGCGTTAAAAAGCATCATAATACCAGATAGTGTAAATTATATTGAAAACGATGCATTTATTGGCTGCGTAAGTTTGTCTTCTGTTATGCTTCCGACGACTATTGAAACAATGGGGACTGGAGTATTCAGCGATTGTTCCAGTTTGACAGAAATTACAATTCCAAATGGTTTGATAAAGCTTAACGATTGGATGTTTCATAATTGTGAAAAATTAACATCTGTAATATTGCCCGAAGGTTTAACTGAAATTGGAGAGGGCGCATTTTGTAATTGTACTGCACTTACAGAAGTAACGTTGCCCGATTTACTGGAAACCATTGGAAATCAGGCGTTCTATCATTGTGAAGTGTTAAAAAGCATCAAAATACCGGATAGTGTAACCTCTATTGGTGAAGATGCATTCAATGGTTGTTTGGGTTTGTCATATGTTACACTTCCCGCCTATATCGAAACGATAGCCAAGAGCACTTTCTGCGATTGCGGCAGCTTAACAGAAATTGTCATTCCAGATAGCGTGACATCCATTGGCGATTGGGCATTTGCTCATACTGCCATCACGGAAATAACGATTCCGGATTTTGTAACAAACATTGGCGAATATGCATTTTATTGTACTCTATTGAAATCATTCCGGTTTCCGGAAAATATTACAGTGATCTCTGAAGGAATATTCAGGGATTGCCCCGATCTTCAAATGGTAACAGTTTATGGAAACGTGACGCAAATAGAAGAAAAAGCATTTTGGTCATGCGGAAATCTTCAATCTGTAAACTTTTTCGGGGATGCCCCGCGAATTGCTGATACGGCTTTCCTTCAAGTAAACACTGATATGCTGCGGTTATATTATAAAAGTGACAGAAACGGTTGGGAAAACGCTGATTATCATTATGAAAATATTGTAAATGAGATTGGAGATACATATACGTTTTCTTTAATAGTATCTCCTCACGATGTATGTAGTGACGAAACCCTCTGCGACAATGTCTGTGATGTTTGCGGCGAATATTTAAACAACATCAAAGCAAAGCTTGTCAGCCATTCTCTCAGCCTTGCAGGAGATATTGCAGCAAACTTCATCGTAGAATTTAAAGAACAGCCCTCACTGGATATCCGTATGATCTTTACGGTAAATGGAGAAGAGCAGGCGGTTTCGATATCGGAAGCAACATTAAAGACTGGCACGGCATCTACCTATATATTCCCCTGCCATGTTGGCGCACCGCAGATGACAGAACCGATTTATGGATATATCTCCGATGGTATAAATCAAAGCTCTACATTTACTTATACTGTAAAAACCTATGCCGACGCCATTTTAAACATGGCGCCAAGTGAAAACAATGATAAGCTTCAAAATCTTGTTCAGGCAATGCTGAATTACGGTGCATATTCACAGATGTATTTTAAGGTAAATATAGACAGCCTTGCCGCTGAGGTCGGTGAGGAGGAGCTAACGGCATTCATATCAATTGATGACGAATACGCCTTCGTAAAGCCCATAATTCCGGAAGGTTTTGGATTGTCCTACGCTGGTTCCAGCTTGATATTGAATTCCAATACCGTATTAAGACATTATTTTGACTTAGAGTCCGGAAGCACGATTAAGGATTATACCATTACGGCAACAACAGATGGCAATCAAAACATGCCATTGATACTTGGGGAGAAAAACGGTAAAAAATATGTACAGATTGAAAATATATCTGCTGCCGACCTTGACGTCAAGTATGAAATTACAGTTTCTAAGAATGATGAAAGTTTTACAATGGTATATAGTCCGCTTACCTATATAAGAAATAAACTGAATAGTTCAACGCCACATCTTAGTCATCTTGTAAATGCGCTTTATCTTTACCATACAGCGGCAGAAACGTATTTACACTATTCAAAGGAGCCTTGATTCGATTGATTAAGAAAAAATTTTATGTATTTTTATTATTTATCTGTGTTCTTATTATGAGCGTATCTTCCCGCATTTGCAATGCTACGGTAATTGAACTTCCGGAACTGCCTCTTGAGGGTACAAAGGAAACAGAAACAAAGCCTTCTGATAATTATACCTCTCCATCAGTCATAACGGATATTGTAGAACCGGAAGTGGAACTGGATACGGATGAAACAGCGCCGCAGGAACTTACTATCAAAACAGTTCAATTCAACGATGTTTTGGTAGACAGCTATTATTATGAAGCTGTACAGTGGGCAGTTGAAAACCGTATTACAAGCGGAACGGGCGAAGAGACATTCAGTCCGGAGGTATCCTGTACACGCGGACAGATGGTAACATTTCTCTGGAGATTGGCAAAAGAACCAGAACCAACGATACAGAAATGTCCGTTTGCTGACGTTAACGAAGACGCCTATTATTATAAAGCCGTTTTATGGGCTTTGGAAAATCATTTAACATCAGGAACATCAGACACTACATTCAGTCCTGACAGCATAGTAACCAGAGGACAAACTGTTACATTTTTATGGCGGTATGCAGGAAAACCAAGTACATCAAATTCGATAAATCCGTTTATAGATGTGGATAGCCATGCATATTACAGTGACGGTGTGGTTTGGGCATATCAGAACCATATTACATCGGGAACATCTCAGACAGAATTTAGTCCTGATGCAAACTGTACCCGTTCGCAAATCGTGACATTTATGTGGCGTAATCAAAAATAATTTTAACAGAAGAAAGGAAGAACTGTGATGAACAAAGAACAATATGAAACCCCAATTATTGAGGTTGTGGAATTTGAAACTGAGGATATTATTACGACAAGCAATAATGAATTTGAATGCGAAGTTGATATTTAAAAGTATAAACATGAAAGAACATTATGTTACACCAGATGAAATTGAACTTCCAGAAATTCCATTAGAATAAAATGAAACGCACTCTGTATACCAGATAATTAAATAGTCTGTATACAGAGTGTTCTTATATACGCAATGGAGAAAACGATGTTTTCCATAAAACTTGCCAACCATATCTTTACAGTTCAAAATCAATATTCCTATGTTGAACGCTTGTGTCACGGCTATTTATGTGATAAACCCGGCATACCGATCACTGTGACAGAGGAGGAAATTGAGAGGGAACAGACTGCCGATATCCAATTTTCAAAAGAATATCTGGAAAGCCTTGCCGTTTACCGCAAAATCTGTGAGTATCTTTTGCACGATGATATCCTTCTGTTTCATGCATCTGCCGTTATGCTGGACGGAAAGGCATATCTGTTTACAGCGCCGAGCGGAACAGGCAAGAGTACCCATGCAAGGTTGTGGCGTGAAAAATTTGGAAATCGGCTGGCGGTAATCAATGACGACAAGCCGCTTTTATCGATTACAAAAGACTGTATTACCGTGTACGGAACACCTTATGCAGGCAAGGAACATCTGCAAACGAATACCTGTGCCAGAGTTAATGCAATTGTGTTTTTGCATCAGGCGCCGGAGAATACGGTATGCAGATTAAACGCGCATGAAGCGTATCCGAAACTGCTGAATCAGGCATACCGTCCTGCCGACAGCACAGGGATGATCAAAACCATGGATTTGATAAAATGCTTGTCCCAGCTTCCCCTGTATTCGCTTCACTGCACGATTTCACAGGAAGCCGTAGACCTGCTATATTCGCAATTAAAGGAGCTATAAACATGAAATTGAAAAATGGATTTATTCTCCATGATGTGGGAGACGAACATTTTGTGGTTGCTACAGAAGATGCATTAAAGACGTTTCACGGAATGATTCGCAACAATGCAAGCGCCAATTTCATCTTTCAGCAGCTGCAAAGAGATACAACAGAAGAGAAAATTGTTGCAGCAATGCTGAAAAAATATGATGCACCAAAGGAAGTCATTGCTTTCGATGTACACCGTGTGATTGCACAGATACGGAAAGCCGGTCTTTTGGATGAAGGATGAAACTGCGGTGATTGCTGCACAGCTGCGGGCAGGAAAAACAGTGGTGACTTCAACGCGCGGCGTCAGCATGGAACCGCTCTTGCATGAAGACAAAACCCTTGTCACCCTTCAGCCGGTACAAAGGACACTTTGCGTAGGAGAATTGCCGATTTTCCTTCGTAACGACGGAAAATATGTCATTCACCGCATCATTGAGGTGCATGACGCCTATTATCGTACAAGAGGAGATAACTGTCTGTCGTCGGAAACAGTACCGCATACATCGGTACTCGGTGTTGTTACCGAGATATACAGAAATGGAAGCTATCTCAAGGTGACTGACAAAAAGTATCTATTATATGTATGGATATGGAGAATTACAACGCCGCTCAGACTTATGATATTCAGAGGAATCACATGGTTAAAACGTATCATCAGACGGATTCGTCAAAAGAAGAAAAAAGAGAACAATACCTAAAAGCAGAATATGCCATGCTGTATCTTACCGCCTGCGGCTTGCACGGTATAAAACCCGATATTGCAGCGGTACGTGCAATGGACTTGGAAGCGGTCTATGCCATCAGTCATCAACAAAGCTTATCCGCGATTACCTTTACAGCGCTTGCGCTGACAGAAGATGAAAATTTGCATCACACACCGATTTTTCTGCGGTGGCAGGAAGCGAAAAACAAGGCGATTGCAAAAAACGCTTTGCTGGATATCGAGCGGACAAAACTGTGTGCCTTTCTTGATGAAAAGCAAATATGGTACTTGCCGTTGAAAGGGATTGTCTTAAAAACATTTTATCCAAAACCGGAAATGCGCCAGATGGCAGACAATGACATTTTGTTTGATGCTGCATATGAGCAAACGGTACATGACTATTTTACTGCACAAGGGTATACTTCAAAGTCTTATGGTGTGAGCCACCATGATATTTATCAAAAACCGCCGATATTGAACTTTGAAATGCATACTGACTTATTTTATAAAACCCATGATCCAGTATGGGATACATATTATTCCGATATCAAGTCCAGACTTCTTTGCGATCATCACTATGCCTATCGGTTTCGTGATGAAGATTTTTATATCTATCTGATAACACATATGTATAAGCATTACAGCTTTGGCGGTATAGGTGTACGTTCTCTTTTGGACTGCTATGTCTACAATCGCGTAAAAGGGACTGCCCTGGATTGGTGCTATGTGGAATGTGAGTTGGAAAAATTAGGGATTCTCACATTTGAAAAGAAAATGCGGCAGCTTGCATGGAACGTTTTTTCGTGTCCGGATAATCCTTCTTTTTCAAAGCTGTTACCGGAAGAACAGGACGCTTTGACGTACTTTTTTGCATCCGGAACATATGGCTCTGTTACGCATCGTGTACAGAATGATTTAAAAAAAATAAACGGGCAAAGCTCACAGGTTCCGATTATGGTACGGTTGAGCTATATCATAACACGTTTTTTCCCGGATCCTGCGTTTATGCGGGTATGGTGCAATTGCTATTGTCCTTTTTTGAAATTACACCCCAAACTGTTCTTTCTTGCCTACCCATATCGTATTTTAACGAAGGGATTTAAAAATATGAGGCAATATATCAAGGAATGTCATATCATTATGAAAATTAAATAATACCGTCTAATACGAAGAAAAAACGCAATACCGCAGGAAAAAACTTGCGGTATTGCGTTTTTTATTTTATAAAAAGTCGTTTCCTATGTACCGTACATGCTGCATGTGCAAGCGTCATGATCATTCACAAAATTTCTATGATCTGCTCATATTACAGTAGTTTTTTGATCTATGATTATGGTATACTGAATATATGAAGGAGTGATAAGTCTGAAAATTTATTTTCAGACCGTATTTTGTGGCTTTCGTTGCTTTTCAAGCAACGATGTCCGCCTGCGGGCGCGTCACAACTCCACAAAGAAAGGAGATAACTATGATTTATGGGTATGTGAGAGTTTCATCACAAGATCAAAATGAAGACAGACAGCTGATTGCCATGAAAGCCGCCGGTGTAGCAGAAAAGAATATTTACATAGACAAGCAATCCGGCAAGGATTTCAACCGACCAAGTTACATACGGCTTGTCAAACGAATGAAAGAAGATGATCTGCTTTATCTATTGAGCATCGACCGTCTTGGTCGAAATTACGAGGAAATCCAGAATCAATGGCGGATTTTAACAAAAGAAAAGAAGATAGACATTGCAGTGATTGATATGCCGCTGCTTGATACACGCAGAGACAAAAATCTGCTTGGTACGTTTATCAGCGATATGGTTTTGCAGCTGTTATCGTTTGTGGCACAGAATGAACGAGAGAATATACGGCACCGCCAAGCGCAGGGCATTGCCGCTGCAAAGGAACGCGGCGTCAAGTTTGGCAGACCGATGAAAACCGTTTCTGATGATTTTGCCATTGATGTTGAAAAATGGGCAGAAAGAGAAATTTCACTTGATGAGATTTTAGCGCGGTACCATATTTGCAGAGCAACGTTTTATCGCCGTGTCAGGGATATGGGACTGGTACGAAGACAAAAGCATTGAGTTTATTTCCGTACAGGAGACTTTTATGGTTTCCTTTCTCACTTGAACATGTCTGTACAGTTCTCTTATGTGGTTAGAATAATTTACAATTTTAGTCTTGCGATTATTCGACACTTCATATATAATTATTATAATATGAGTTCGATGAGGAGATGCTTTTTGAAAAAAGCACCTCCTCAAACTCCACCGCAAAAACTTTTATAATTACAATGATAGACTGGTAAGAAAGGATGAGCGAGTGATGGAATATATGTCTTACACTAAAGATGCGGATAAGTGGGATATTTCAAAAAGATGGAAACCAAGTCTGAAAAATAAATTTTTCAGACCGTGTTTTGTGGCTTACGCCACAACTCCACATTAGAAAGGAAATAACTTTTACAAAGTAAAAGTTATGGTCATAATCATGAATGAATACAAAATAATGATCGTTGATGATGAGCCGGACATATTGGAGCTGCTTGAAAAATCACTTGCCGTCGAGGGCTTCCGCCATATCATAAAAATAGACAACGGACTTTCTGCGGTAAGCTCCTGCAAGGAATTACAACCTGACGTGATTATTTTGGACGTTATGCTGCCGGGGCTTGACGGTTACGAGGTCTGCAAACGAATTCGAGCGTTTTCCCATTGCCCGATTTTATTTCTTTCATCAAAGAATGATGAATTGGATAAAATACTTGGTTTGGCTGTCGGCGGAGACGATTATGTAACAAAGCCGTTCAGTCCGAAAGAGGTGGCTTTCCGCGTAAAAGCGCAGCTGCGCCGGGTAGAGTATAGGCAGCATCCACTGAAAGAACAGTCCATAAAGGTTGGGGCATTGAACATTGATCCGGAGGGCTGCCGGGTCACGAAAGATGGAAAGGAGATTGAACTGACTGCCCGCGAATTTGAAATCCTGCAATACATGGCGCAGAATATCGGACGTGTCATAAGTCGTGAAAGGCTGTATGAAACGGTATGGGGTGAGGACAGTTACGGGTGTGATAATACAATTATGGTGCATATCCGGCACTTGCGGGAAAAGATTGAAAATAACCCCGCCTACCCAAAATACCTTATCACCATGAAAGGCTTGGGCTACAAGTTGGTAAATCCCCATGAAACATAAACTGAAACACAATCCCTTTCTTCATACAGCGGTGATATTGGTTGTCCTTTTTGTCATTCTGATTATGTTCGCAATCGGTATGTTTTACTATGTCTTTGCAATTCCAGAGCCAGAAGGATTCAGTCTTGCTTCATGGCCGAATACCTTTACCGACAATTTTTCTGAATGGATAGAAGAAAAAAACGGGAGTATCGGTGTAAAAGAAATCGGCATAGAACGGTTGGATAAATACGGCTTGTGGGTACAGATTGTTGACGAAAACGGACAAGAACGATTTGCGCACAACAAGCCTGCTTACTATCCGGACAGTTACAGCATGGCAGAGATGATCTCCCTTGCTGAAAGCAGATATGAAAACGGATATACCGTTTTTATCAATACTGTTACGCTTTCGGATAGGACACTCAACTATGTGATTGGCTTTCCTTATGCTGTTGGAAAGTATATGCTGTATTATAACGGTGAAAATGTGGCGCGGTTGTCACCATTCACAAAAACCGTGGTGTTTTTGTCTGCCGCTGTTTTGGTTTTTTGCGCCTTTGCGTATACATTTTGGCTTTCCCGAAAGCTGTCAACTGTGATCGGTGGTATTAGAAACATCATGCAAAACAATTACAAGCCTTTAAAGGAAGCAGGGATCTTCGGGGAAACATACAACTCGCTGAATAAAATGAATATGGAAATCCGGCGCAGTGAGAAGGTACAACAGGAAACCGACCGTACCAGAAAGGAATGGATAACAAATATTACCCATGACTTGAAAACCCCTCTTTCGCCGATAAAAGGATATGCGGAGCTTCTTTCCACAGGAAGCAGTCTTGATTTACAGACGGTGCAGGACTGGGGGAAACTGATTTTGAAGAATGCAGATTACATGGAAACGCTGATGAACGATTTAAAACTGACATATCAGCTCGAAGCTGGAGCAATCCCCTATACTCCACAGGAAATACGGATCGTTCGTTTCCTGAAAGAGTTGGTAATCGATATCATAAACGATCCTGCTTTTTCAAAGCGGACGATAGCGTTTGAAAGTGGTATGTCGGAGCTGATAGCTGTAGTTGACCCCGATCTTCTGCGCCGCGCTGTCGGGAATATCGTTATCAACGCCCTTGTGCATAATCCCCCTGATACCAAAGTTAAAATAACGGTTAACAAAACCCCGGATAACTGCCTGTCTATTTCCATTTGCGATAATGGAAGCGGCATGGACGAAACAGAACTGTCCGACTTGTGGAACCGTTATTACAGAGGAACGAACACCAAAGAACGGTCAGAAGGCAGCGGACTTGGGCTTGCCATTGCAAAGCAGATTGTCACGCTTCATGGCGGCGAAATTGCCGTCAAGAGCAGTCCCGGTGTGGGGACGAAATTTATAATCCTGCTTCCGCTTGGGGCTGCTGCAAATTAAGATGAAATTAAGATACGCAAAAGCAACACATAAGATAGGTGGTCTATACTAATAAGCATAGGCCGCCTACCTTTTTTTGTGTGCCTATGATTAAAACAAGGAGGATTTTGTTATGGAATTACAACTACAGCATTTAAGCAAACACTATGGTACCAAATACGCGGTTCATGATGTTAGTACCACGCTTTCGCCCGGCGTGTATGGTCTGCTTGGTGCAAACGGTGCGGGAAAGACGACGTTAATGCGTATGCTCTGCGGCGTTTTAGCGCCCACTTTTGGCAGGATTTGTTTGGATGGGCAGAGCATTGAGAAATTGGGGGAAGATTATTACGCCCATTTGGGCTATATGCCGCAGGACTTTGGCTTTTACCCCGACTTTACTGCACGCGAATTTATGCGATATATGGCGGCGGTGAAGGGGCTTGACAAAAAAGAAGTAAAAGACCGTACAGAGGAATTATTAAAATTGGTGAATCTGCATCATGTAGCAGACAAAAAAATCAAATTCTTTTCCGGCGGCATGAAGCAGCGTTTAGGAATTGCTCAGGCAGAGCTGAACTCCCCTGACATTCTCATATTAGACGAGCCGACTGCCGGGCTCGACCCCAAAGAGCGTGTGCGCTTTCGCAATCTGATATCTGATTTTGCAAAGGAAAAAATTGTCATTCTGTCTACCCATATTGTATCGGATGTTTCCTATATCGCAGATACCATTTTGATGATGAAAGACGGAACATTTCTGCTGCAAGAGCCTATGGCTGCTGTAACCGACTGTATCAGAGGCAAGGTATGGGAGCTTTTGGTGAGTGACCGGGAAGCCGCAGAATACAGCAGCCGCTTTTCCGTTGTTAATCTGCACCATGAAAATGGAAAAGTACGTTTGCGCATGATCCATGAAACAATTCCGGCAGCGGACGCTATCACGGTCCAACCGAGTTTAGAAGATTTATTCTTATATTACTTTGGAGAAGAAGCCGGGACAGAAAGGAGCGAATCAGGTTATGTTAGTAAAATATGAATTTTTGAAGATACTCCGAAAAAAATCCACACGGATTGTCATGGCAGTCAGTCTGCTTGTAACGGCGTTTCTCTTTGGTCTGCCGATCCTGCAATTCCAGACCTATCATCAGGAGGGGGTAATCAAAGGATTTGAAGGGATCAACTATGAAAAGGAACAGACAGCGAAGTATGCCGTCTCTCTGACAGATACGTACATCACCGAAGCAATCCGCGAGGTACAGCAGCTTTTTGACAATCCCGATTATGTGGGGTATGACGGTCACGAGCGTTTTTTAATCGAGAACGCCTATTGGGATAATATTGCGCCAAAGGAAGCCCTATTGGGGATGATTGCCAAAAACTTTGCAAATCCAAACGAAAGCGTGGGGTATAATTCTCTGCCGGAATTGGACATTTCAGAGGGTGTAAACTTCTATCGGGCAAGACAGGAAAAAATCGAAAAACTGTTAAATGCTTCTTCTAATGGAATGTCCGAGAAACAAAAGACGTATTGGCAAAACATGAACAGCAAAGTTGATGAACCGTTTCAATATGGCTACTACAAAGGATGGGAGGTTATAATAAGCAGCTTTGAGCTGCTGACATTTGCACTTTTCGCTGTCTGCATCGTGATTGCCCCTGTCTTTTCCGGCGAGTATCAAGCCGGAACAGATGCGGTAATTCTATCGGCAAAATATGGAAAAACAAAGCTTACCACGGCTAAAATCATAGCTTCCTATCTGTTCGGGGTGTTAGCCTTTACGCTCCATGTCATCATAGCGCTTGGACTGCCTCTTGCAGCATTCGGCTTTGAGGGGTGGGATTTGCCGCTGCAAATTGCAAACACGACAATACCGTATCCGCTTACATTCCTGCAGGCTGCGCTTATCCAGTTAAGCGTGGTTTACCTTGTATTGTCCGCCCTGATTGGCTTGACGCTTCTGCTGTCAGCAAAAATGAAAAGTCCATATCTTGTGCTTACCGTGCTTGCGCCAGTTCTTTTTATTCCACTGTTTCTCTCACCTAACGGGACAACAGGCGTATATAACTTAACTTTGTTTTTATTACCGTACCGAGCCACTGTGCCGGAGCTTGGAAACTATATCTCCTATCAGTTTGGCGGGATAGTCTTTGACGCATTTACCATGAGAGCCATTTTGTATGCGGTGCTTACGATGATTATGCTGCCAATTGCAAGAATTGGATTTAAGAAACATCAGGTATCAGCATAGGGAGGACAGGTTTGATGGTGGTCGAAGTTCCTTAGATACAAAAGGGAAACGCTAATACTACGCACTCCATGGATACCGCCGTGTGCGGCTTGTATTAGGAGATGGAAAAGGGGGCTGCTGCAAGTTGAAAACTTGCAACAGCCCCCTTGATTTTTTGTATTACAATTGAATGCGGTTTTGGGCTTACAAAATCGTTTTGGCAGAATCAATCGGAAGCTTAACGTTTTGTTCCTTCCATATGTGAACGGAGAATGATATTGATATCAACAGAACAGGGATCTCTGTTTTGTTGCAGATACGTTTATTCCTCGCCGCAATACACCTTAATTGCTTCCATTACAAATGCAGCCGTACCATCACCACCAGCTTTATCAATGTTTTTTTGAAAACGTTCATCACACACATACATCTGTCCTAATCCCTTTAAAATCTCGTTTGTACAGTTGTAGTAATTTTTCGTGATGAAGCTTTGCAGCGCGCGAATTTTCTCCTGCGCTTTGGCATCACGAGGGGACAGGTCACGAAGTGTTCCTATTTCTGCAAACAACGACATCAATTGATTTGCGATTTTGCTGTCGTCACAATTTCTTTTTTGTGTATATTCGTTGTATGCTTTGGTTTTACCCCATTTTTCTCTTACTTCTTCTTTATACTGTTCCATTTCATTTTTGTCAAAAACCTGAAAATTCATGGATGTAACTCCTTTGGCTTGAATTTCACGGGCAAAGGAAATCAGTTCGCCGATGTGTTTATATTGTATTTCCAATAGTTTGATTTGCTGCGCCAATGCCTCCTCGGCATTAAATGCAGGATTATCAAGAATTGCTTTAATGTCTTTCAGCGGAAACTGCAATTCGCGAAACAACAAAATACTTTGCAATCGGACAACGGCTGCATCGTCATACAGCCGATAGCCTGCATCGGTTACTTTTGTAGGTTTCAAAAGTCCAATTGCGTCATAGTGATGCAGTGTGCGCACACTTACACCTGTAACTTTGCTCATTTCATTGACGGTTCGCATATGTATCCCTCCCGTGTGATTCTATTATACACGATGACGTAACGTGAGAGTCAATAGGTTTTCAAAAAATTCACAAAAATTTTTATTTACGGCAGGAGATATCCAAAAAATAATTGGCGTTCATATGGCAGGAAAAGATGAGTACCACGGTTCTATTAACGATAGATTATATATAAATCGTAGGTTATGCTAACCATACTGTCATACACCTCTCTATTTTGTAAATAGGGGAGATAGAAGCATCGTTACATGACACATAAAAATTATAGTTTAAACAGTGGAGCATTCGGTTTATCGGTGATAGATTTACTGTAAAATCCGAGAAAATCTTTTTTCTCCCAACCGCGATTGATCCAAAATTGTTTTCCGGCTTCGTTTGATTCCATAACATTTAAGCAAACGCGCGTAATCCCTTCCTGTTTCAGTGCAAGGACGGCATGGTCTATTAGAGCGGTTGCGATACCGCGGTTTCTATAGTCGCTTTCTACAACCGTATGATATATGTATCCTCTGCGGCCGTCATTACCGCACAAAATTGCACCGACAATTTGATGATCATATACAGCAACAAAATTTGTTGTAGGATTCCGTTTTAAAAACATAGAAATTCCTTCTTTGGAATCGTCAAGACTTCTCAATCCCATGTTTTCCGTATGGCTCCATAATGCAAAGACATCATCATAATCATGTAACGTCATAACACGAATCATAAATCAATTTTCCTCGTTTCTAAATCACTTGATATATATCATTATATCACAAGATTATGAATATTTCCGCTTTTTTCAAATGATATGAATAAAGAAGAGAAGGACATGGCAGTCAAAATGAATGCCGTGTCCGTTTGTTTATTTAATAGATAGGTTACTATTTTTACACACTTTTTGATAGATGACCAATACATGATCGATATATGCGTATTGGATATATCCGTTTTCTTCCAATAATTTTACAAGTGCTGTATATTCCTGCTTCTTTTTCATTGCAGCCGCATGATTCTGATCATTGCCATCGGCAGGAATACTTAATACCACGTACTCGGTCTCCAATACATGTGCCTTGGAACAGTACTGTGCATCATACAAAATTTTTCGTTTTGATAGAGATGTGGTATAAAATGTTGATGCGGTGACGGACGCATCATCTGGGATGAGATGCAAGGTATCACGAATATTTTGATAGTAATCATAATATTGAATTGCCCGCACTGGGTAGGAAATTCCTTTTGGGATGATGATCAAACCAAAACACAGCGCACTGACAGCTGCTGCCGCAGCTACAGCGATGATACGCATTCGGTTTCTTTGCATATCTGCCAAATTGATGACTGTCAGATAGAATAACAATGCCGCAGAACCAAAGGTATATTGGAAAAAGATATCGTGCTGATAGACATAATCCGGCATCAGATTGACTAAAACGTAGGGAATGAGTAAAATATACCGTTCATACCGCCGTGTGAGCAAAGGCATGCCCAGCAGCGGAAGCAGTGTCATGCCGATGAAGGGAAACTTTTGCGCGTCAGCACATTCATAAAGAACCTTCATAGGGTGGAGTATGACCGCCTTTATGACCGTGAGCAGAGATGTGGATTCACCATACATAAAATTACGGTATCGGTATGTCATGACGCCATCGCCATGTTTTGTCAAATATGTGGTGACGGCGAGAAACCAGCCAATGGAAAGGAGTAATAGAATCATCGCGGTAATCAGTGTTCGTCTGTTTTTCTCCTTTGGTTTTAGGAGTGTTTTTACAATAAAATACAAAGCGATGACTGCCGTGTATACAGCGGCATCTTCTTTTACCGTAAGCGTGAGAAGCGCTGAGATTACGGTCAAAACGGAATTTTGGGAGTCAAAGCCGTACAGCGTCCATAAAATCAACGGTGCGAGAAAACAGTTTTCATGAAAATCATAGCCTGTCCCGCCGGAATATGCCGGATAAAGTAACAGCATGGCAGCAATGCATGTCTGATATCCTCCGGATAAGCCGTGAAGCCTTGCAAGCTTTATAAGCGGGATTACCGCAGATACAAGTACCAGCGCCTGCAAGACTTGTAGTGCGGCAGGTGTGGGACACAGGATGTAGAAGGGAAGCAGCAGATAGTAAATTGGTGAAACATGGACCGCAAAGTGCGATAACAGTCCGTCCCGTTCTACAGTTGTCATGGGAACGCCGGATTCTTTCATGAAATAAAACATCTGTGAAAAGATGCCCATATCAAACGTAGGGGACTGAAAGCAGTAAATTCTGCCAACGGTCCAAGCGCTGACAAACAGCACAAACAGGACAGATAATATAAGAATGATTCGCGTGCGGCAGTACGCTGGTTGGGTTTGCGCTGCTTTATCGGTATTGTTCCATCCAAATATCCCATAGACAAGCAATAGAACAAAAATAAAAATGCAGACTGCGAGATAGGAAAGCGTAAATGAAGGAACGAGAGAAATTGCTGCAATCATCATAAACACTGCTGCAATTCCAAGGCGTTCTGCCTTTTCTGTTTGGGTGAGATGCGAAACGGCAGAATATAGCAGGAAAAAACCGACGGTTAGCAGAATCATGTAAATTGGCGACAGCTGTTCCAGACCATCCAGATCACAAAGATTGCGCAGTGCATTTGGGAGCAGCAAATACAGTACCAAAACAGAAGATAACCATGAAAGAAGAATACGCCGTATCCAGTGCGGAAATTGATATTGTGTCATAAGAACACCCCCTGTAGCTTTTATTATACAGGGGGTGTCTTTCGCAAAAGCTGATATATTTCTTAAAAATTTCTTTCAGTTTTCGGCAATGTGACAATTGCATTGAATTGATCGCCGTCTATCGAAACTGTAAAGATTCCGCCGACCGATTCGGTATAGGTTTGTGCAATTGCCAGACCCAGTCCGCTTCCTTTGGTAGATCGCGACGAATCGCCGCGTGCAAAGCGCTGGATGATTTCATCCGGTTGAAAGTCCATTTCATAGGAAGCCGTATTCGTCATGCGAACCAGATAGGCGCGCGCTTCTTCTTTTACTTCCAGATAAATACGGGTACCCGTCAATGCATATTTGATTGCATTACCTAATAAATTGGCAAACACCTGATACATTCTGCTGCCGTCTGTGACGATTGGAATGGCATTTCTGGGGTAATTTCGCTTGACCGTCAAACCGGCATTGACCAGCTGATCATCCATAAGACCAATCGTTTGCTCCAACAGCCGTATCAAATCCAGCGCTTCTTTTTTGCATGGTACGGCGCCGCTGGAAACCTTTGTCATTTCAAACAGGGATTCTACCAGATCGTTCATATAATCGGCTTTTTGATATAATTTGCAAAGCTGTTCCTGCCCTTTGGGCGACAGGGTTTCCTTTTGAAGCAGTTCGCTGTAACCCAAAATAGCGGTCAGCGGTGTACGCAAATCATGGGAAACATTGGAGATCAACTCTACCTTGAACCGTTCGCTTGTGACAGCAGTTTGGATTGCCTCTGCATACTGTGCCTGTATCGCTGCAAGCTGTGCTTCTGTCTGTGAAAAGGCGCCGTTTCCGACGGTGATTGGCAATCCTTGCTGATACAAATCCAACTGCTGTTTGAAATGGTTTAAATCTGCACCATATCTAAAAATGCAGCAGCAGCTTAAGACAAACAGGGTCAGATATGCTGTTATCGGAAGGAAAAGAACCTGACCGCCTTTGATGCTTTCAAGCAGCCAATACAGTCCGCCTGCCGATGCCAGCAGAACCCACCCGACGGAACACAAAAGTGCTGTCTGCGGTTTTGCAAGGCGTTTGATCAGCCGATATAGAAAACACCAGGAGAGGGAAGCTTTCGCATAGATCCATCCGATGACTTCACGGATGAGAATCAGAACCGCAAAGCAGAAGACTGCGTTTGTAAGGAGTGTCAGGACGATATCGGTGGGGTTTAAAAGGACATAGTCCGTTTCTGCTGTGTTTTCATAGAGGGGGACCAAAATACCGATGATCAGACAAATACCGTCCGGACCTGTCAGCGGTGTTTTCCGCCGGAAGACAAAAACAGCCGCAGCAGATGTAATGACTGAGATAATACACAAAAGGATACCAAGCGCCCTTGCAACACGGTAGTCTAAGTTGATGCCGTGATGTTCTGGTGTTCCTCGCAGGGTATCGTTATTGTACAGGACCTCCTCTGAACTATCATCGAAACTTGAAAAATCCATATCAAAGTATGTCATTTCGACTGCGGTGGAATCAATGGAAGTCTCCGTATCGTCTACAGATGTAGTATCGGTTTGTGTCGGTCGGAAAAAGAGCGGAAACGTTTCCATTTGATAGAACATCGCCTGTCCCAATACCCAGCTTATGGCGGAAGCAAGGAGCAGCAGCCATGCCGTTTTTTCACGGTTCTTTGAAAACATAGCCAATCCCCCATACGACTTTCAGGTATTCCGGTTTCTTTGGATTTAATTCCAGCTTGCCCCGGATGCGATTGATATGAATCATTACGGTATTTTCAACGGCGTATGCGTCGCTTCTCCAGACCCTTTCATATAATTCTTCGGCAGAAAAAACACGTCCCGGATTGGACATCATCACATGCAGAATCTTAAATTCTGTTGCAGTCAGCCGGACTGCCGCTCCGCGAACAATCAATTGTTTTGTATCGATGTTCAGAATGATATCGCCGATTTGAATCTGTTCTTCAGATTTTGCTTCCCGGATGGAACCCAGCGTATCATAGCGGCGAAGCAGTGCTTTGACTCTGGCAAGCAGCTCTTGCTGATAAAAGGGCTTTACAAGGTAATCGTCTGCGCCGGCTTCCAGTCCGATTACTCTGTCTGAGCCTTCTGCCTTTGCAGACAGGATCAGAATCGGTATGTTGTAGTCTTTGCGAATACGCATGGTAGAAAGAATTCCGTTGCATTTCGGCATCATGATATCCATGATGATCAGATGCGGATGTTTGGTATTCACAATATCACAGGCTTCCTCGCCGTCATGTGCAGTATACACGCGATATCCTTCTGCTTTCAATACGGTTTCGATGATATTGACAATGGAATCGTCATCATCTGCAACAAGAATTTGATAGGTATCAGCCATAAAACGAAGCTCCTTTTCAAGAAACAGGATTGCCGCTGCCATATCGATGGCACTGACGGCAATCCCATACATCAATTTTTTTGGACATGCGCCTGCGCTGCCAATGCACGGCGGCAGGGCTCACAGGTGCCGTACAATACGGTCTTTGCATAATCCACAGTGAAATTGTGCTGCTTTCCAAGATGTGCGGCAAGCGCTTCCAGCTGGGCGCAGTCGACATGATACAGCGTGCCGCAGACAAGGCACTTTAAATGAAAATGAGTACGGCAGATTTCTGCATCTCCGTCAATGTATTGATAACAGGCGCCTTCTCCCTGTGACAGCTGGAACCGACGAATAATTCCCGCCTCACAGAGCGTGTCCAATGCACGGTAAATGGTGGATCTGCCAATGGAGGTACCTTCTGCCCGGAGCGCGTCGGTCAGCTCTTCGGCGGTCAGATGCACAGACGGATGCCGCTGGAAGTAGGAAAGCACGGCAGCGCGCTGTTTGGTGTGATAATTATTTCCGTTTGTACGCATTTTTATGGTGTTGTCTCAATGTCAAGCACAAGAAACTGTGTTTCCAGATTGCGGGAACGGACAAGAATGTTGGAACCGGCTCCAATATAGGTGCTTCCGTCAATCATAAATCCGTTTGAAGAAAGGTAGCCTTCCAGTTCCAGTTTACAGACAACATCGACACGGTCTTCGTAATGCGATACGGTAATGGTGCCGTCATGGTTGACAAACCGGATTTTTGCAGGGGACGCCTGATATGAAATCAGCTTTCCGACGGTATTTCCCGTTTTTTGATAGTAAAACATATCGCCTTCCTGCAAAAAATCCAGGTAATCGGTACGAAGACCGTCGATTTTTACCGTGATGTAAGCGGTATCGCTGCCGTGAAGCAGGGAAGTGCCCAGGTTATAACGAATGGCAATGCCGATGATGCATGCTAAAATTGTAATGATAATGACAAAGTCTATGATATTGAAGTGATGCTTTTTGGTTTGCATTTGTGTTTGATTCATGTCCTGTGCGCTCCTTTCTTTATTTTTCAGTTTCCGTGACATCGGTGACAAAGCCGTATCCGATGAAAGACGGCGTGCGGAAGAACACCTGAGCACCAACGGCTACACGCATGTTGCCGACGGTATAAGCGTTATCGGATTGTTTTGCAGTTGCCGTGAACGTGAAGTAGACAGACACCATATCGTCATACGTACCGTGAACCAGTGCGTGGGTTTCCTGATTGAATTCATCATACGTAGCAGGGACGATCTGGTAGGAAACCACCTGACCGATGGTGCCGAGCTTGATGGTATCGACGACGCTTTCACCGGGCGTTGCTTTGATGACGATTTCCTTTGGCAGTTCTTTGACGAGTACGGTATACTCGATTTGTGTTTCGTTTGATGTACGTCCGGATTTCAATAAAATAAAGCCAGTGCCGACACCGATGATAACAACCGCGAAAATGATTAAGAGAATATCAAAAAAATTCAGACGCGGCGCTTTTTTGATTTGTTCGTTCATAATTCTGGTCACAACTTTTTTGCTTGAAAAAAGCGATCTCCTTTTCAATCAATTTTTGAGGAAGCCTGTTCTGCCGCTTTCCCTTTACGCACGGGTGCAGTCAAGGTTATGTCTGCATTGTCCGCATCCTGCCGCGATGCCTTTTGCAGGATATCACGGTGGTCTGCTTCTGTTGTTCTGCATACAGCGGCAAAAAATCCGATTAAAAGCCAGAACATCAAGAATACACGGTAATTATACCAGATGTAATCCGTCATACCCTGTGCAAGCACGGCGAGAATTCCGCAGAACAAAGCGGCTGGAACAGCACGCTCACGAAGCGGCAGCGGCTTCGCATAAAAGGTGAAGCTGCGTTTGACAAAGATGAGCAGCAGCACAAGGAATAGAATGAATCCGAAAATTCCGGTTTCTACAAGTATTTGCAGGTACAGATTATGACTGTGCGGTGCGGTTTCGATACCGGACAGCGCATATCGCGGATAGACTTCACCAAACGCATCTGCTCCGACGCCGATGCCGCCGATAAAGTGATCCTTCAGCATTGCCGTGACGCCTTCCCAGATGTGAACGCGGTAAGAGGTTGAGGTGTCGCCGAGGTTTCCGATGGATAAGAACCGATTCATAATGGAAGCCGGCAGGACAAACGGCAGAAACGGAATCGCCAAAATACCGAAAATTCCGAGCACAAGCACTTTTTTACTGTACATAAGGAAGAACAGCATCATTGCAAGAAGAAGACCGAGCCATGCGCCGCGCGACCATGTAAAAATCAGACATGCCCCCAATATCCCGGCGCAGAAAAGGTAGCAGAGCTTTTGTACTGCGGTTTTGGAAATCAAAAATCCGGCGATGGCAAGCGGCAGAATCATGATCAGATATTCTGCAAGCACATTCGGGTTTTCCAGTGTGGAAACAACACGTCCGGAGATATCGGAAAACATTTCCGTATCCTGCCATGTGGTGTCCGCAACGGAAAAAAAGTTCTGATAAATGCCGTATAGCGACACAAGTACGGAAGACGAAAGAATTGCCCACAGGCAGCGATGAATCCATTCTGCCGAACAAATCAAATTCACCACCAGAAAATAACCGCACATAAAGCACAAAAATACCAGAACGGGGAACAGCGATGCTCCCGGTGCGGCGGAAAACAATCCGGCAAACAGCAGTACCGCCATGAACAACAGTACAGCGAAATCCAGCCATGCGAAATGGATGACGCGCTTTCCGCGCAGATACTTTAAAAAGAAACAAACGAGCAGGTACATCATGAAGGCAACGAGTACCATAGTTGGAAGAAACGGTGTAAAAAACAGGATGGCGACGACACCGGCTTCCGGTATTTTATAGACAAGGAATGCAGCGCCGATGCCAAACACTCCGATCACGACAAAAAGCGGAGACAGCGCCGCTGTAAGAAGACCGAGAAGCGCTCCTACCAAAATGGCGGCAATGGTTTTCCCCTGGGTATGCGGTACTTTACGGAAGTATTCCTCATTGACGCCGCATAGCTTGAAGAGAATAAAGGAAGAGAGCTTGCTTTGACACAGGACATCGGACAGGTGTTGATGAGACGCAACAAAACAGATGCCAATGAGCAGGACACTGCCGGAGATCAGGATATCTGCATACGAGGTATCCTTGTTTGTCATATAACGCAATACATAAATGATGGAGGAAAAAAAGCTGAAAAACAGGCAGGAAAGACCGTAAGTACCGAGCGACATGCCTGCAAGACGCGCACAGTAGGTACGCAGGCTGGAAAAAATAGCGCTGTTGTCGAACTGCGCGGCGATTTTAAACCGCATCGGACGCATGACACGTTCCGAAAAGCGCAGCTTTTTGCGCAGACGCGCAAGCAGTCCGGATTCAATGGCTTCATTCTCCTGATCATATGAACAGAAAAATGTTCCAATGGCACTCTCACGGACACTGCGGTAGAAAAACTGTGCAATGCTGTAAAAGAAAGGCAGAATCAAGCTTGCTGAAACATAATCGGAAAACGAACGCTTTGCTTTGGTTTGCCTTGGCGGATGATGATTGGTTTTCAAGGTTTTATCATACACTCCTTTTTATTTAGTGGAATTATCTGTTTTATCCCGAATTGCAGATGCTTTATGAAAAACGCACTTTTAACAGCTTCAAACCGATCAGATAGACGAGAGCGGCAGGCAGAAAGACAATGACACAGACGATCAGATTGGTGAATCTCCCGCTTGTGACCGCGTCGTTTGATAAAAGCTGTGCAATGCCGTACATGATGCCGCCGGAGAGCAGCGTCAGGAGGAACAGCTTTGCGGCGCTTGTCCAGAACGATACAGAAAATACGCCGGGAACGGTCCACATCATAACAACTGTCAGAATCAATGCGCAAATCCAAAGTCCCGCGGTATTTCCAAGTGCTGCACAGCCAACGCCGAGCTTCGCATCGGAAAACGTGACAAGCAGCCATGTGACAAGCACGTTGACGGCAGCGCCGGAGAGCGAGGCGGTCATTGGAACAGAAACCGACATTTTTGCGTACATCACACGTGTCACAATTTCCGTGATGCAGAATGCCGGCATACCGAGCGCAAAATACCGCAGCGCCCGGGCGGTTTCCAGTGTATCCGCCGCTGTAAATTCACCGCGCAGATAAATCAGCGCGGTTCCTTCCTCAGAGAGACACAGCACAGCAGTCATAATCGGCAGCACAATGGCAAGCGCCGATAAAATTCCCGTGCGTGCCGTGGAGGAAAACGCAGTTTTATCTCCGCTGACATTCATGCGGGACAGGCGCGGAAAGGTGAAATTGCAGATGCCGTAGGTCAGAATTCCTGTGATGATATTATTGATGTTGATAGCATACTCAAAAACAGTGACAGCGCCGGAAACTGCAATGCGGGATGCAAAATGGGTACCGATGAGCATACCGAGCGGTGCAAGCCATGAGCCGATCATAATCGGCGGCGTCATGCGGATAGCACGGCGGAATGCGGGATTTTTGAAATCAAGCAGCAATCGGTATGGAAAGCGCATCCGGATCAGCGGCACAAGCAGTGTCAGAAACTGCAAAAACCAGGAACACAAATAGGCAATGGCAAGACCGTAAATGCCGTATGAGCCGAGCCGTTCATTCAGGAAAAGAAAATACAGGATAACGCCGAGGTTGGAAATGGCGGAAATCATCGACGGCAGGAAAAAGTGTTCCTTCGACTGCAAAATACCGACCAACGTATATGCCGCACCTGTGAACAGAATCATCGGGAACATCATACGCAGAAGGGAGATTGCCAATGCTGTGGCTTCTTTTGGCAGCTCCGGGGTGATGATATGGATAAGCTGCGGCGCGAACACCATGCCCAATACGGAGAGAATACCAGTTAAAAGCAGGATAAAATTCAGAAAGATACATGCAAAGGCATCGGCGCTGCGTTCGGCTTCCGCTTTGTCACCGCTTTCACCAAAGCTGTTGTAAACCGGAATAAAGCATCCTAAAATGGCAGCGGAAAACAGTAAATCAAAGAAGGAGAGGGGAATACGGGATGCTGCAGAAAACGCATTGGCTTCGTATCCTGTGCCGTATGCAGACGCCATACACATGGAACGCATAAGGCCCAATCCCTTGGACAGCACCATGGCGACGACCATCGAAAGTACGGTGAGAACGGCGTTTTTTTGTTTGATTTGTTTCATTTTGTGGATTTCTCCGTTTGGGGGTTGGCAGATGCTGTATCTTTACGAAGTGCGGTTCCATATGTTTCCGAGCGGCGGAACTCATATGCGGGGATCCCGTTTTCAAGCAGATCCGGTCGTTTTTCCCTGGTGCGTCGGAGCGCTTCTTCATACCGCCAGCGCGCGACTTTTTCATGGTCTCCGGACAATAGGACATCGGGAATGCGTTTGCCGTGAAATTCCAGCGGTCGTGTGTACTGCGGATGCTCCAGCATCCCGCAGGCAATGCTTTCTTCTTCGTAGCATTCGGGGGAAGCAAGGACACCGTCGATCATACGGGACACACAGTCCACAACGATGCAGGCAGGAATTTCGCCGCCGGTGAGAACATAGTCTCCGATGGACAGTTCCTCATCTACGATCTCATCCAGGACGCGCTGATCGATGCCCTCATAATGTCCGCAGAGAAAAACCAGATTGTCATACTGCAAAAGTTCTTTTGCTTTTTCCTGTGTGAAGATTTTTCCCTGCGGTGACATAAAAATAACGCGCCGGCGTATCCCTTTCGTGTCGGACTGTGCGTCTACAATTCCCTTAAAACAATTGTACACAGGCGGCGCTGCAATCAGCATACCCTTTCCGCCGCCCGCAGGTGCGCCGTCGACGCGGCGCCATTTATCGGCAGACCAGTCGCGGATGTCATGGGTATGAAGGGAGATGTGTCCGGCTGCAATGGCTCGTCCGATGATGCTTGTGTGAAGCACACCGTTGACGAGCTCCGGGAACAGCGTCATGATATCAAATCTCATTCCGCTCCCTCCGAAGGTGTATTTGCTTTTTCGTCATTCCATACGGCTTCTGTGAACATGCCGGGAATCGGTCGGACATAGATGCCGGTGGGGGGATCAAGCCGGATAATAAACGGTTTGACTGCCGGCAGATAAACCGTTCCCTGTTTGGTTTCTACTGCGTAAAGATCATTTGCAGGATTGTCAATCACGTCGGAGAGAACCCCATAGGTGATGCCGGTATCGGCATCAATGACGGGGGTACCGATTAAATCGGCGATAAAGAAGTCACCGTCTTTTAATGGGATATCATCCCGGTTTGCATACAAAATTTGTTCCTTATATTTGGCTGCTTCCTCTGGTGTATCAATTCCTTTGGCACGGAGTAAAAGAAATTTGCCGTGCATACGGGCTTCTTTGACCTGTATAGAGTGTGTGCCGTTTTCATCAAAGTACAAGGTGTCGATGTGCTTGAAGGTTTGCGGACCGTCACACCACAGCTCCAGCTTCATATCGCCGTGAATCCCGTGGGTATTGATCACCCGGGCGATTTCCAGATATTGTTTCATCCTATCCATTCCATTTCTGTCATTATATATCTTTTATTATATCACAGAGTCACAGATAGTGTATGAAATTATTGTGAACTTTGAGAAAAGATAAAATAGGGTTTTGGGACAATCTTTTTTTGAAAAGAAGTTTGTCCTATGAAATTCATCGAACTTACATTAAAACGTTTAAAAATATTTAAAATATACGACAATTTTCAAAAGATGTAAGATAATTCACACATTGTTCATATATGTATGCTATACTAATCATAACGTATTTTCCGAGTGTAAGACAATTAAAAGAATTAGGAGAGTATTACAATGAAAAAGTTATCCTTTATCCTTGTACTGACGATGCTTTTCAGCCTTTGCGCTGTTTCTGTCAGTGCTGCTCCTGCTGTTGATGGAAGAAAAACGATCACAGCATACGCTGCGGATGTTAAGATTGACGGTGTCATTGATTCCTGCTGGCTGGATGCAGAAACAGCACATGTTGATATCGTAAAGGAAAATGCATCCGCATGGTTTGGCGACACCTCCAAGGTTGCCGGTACCGACTACGCAACGCTCGATGTTAAGGTCCTTTGGGACGGTGATTCCTCTTTGTACCTTCTGTATATGGTCACTGACCAGTTAATCAGCACCGTAGGTGAGAATCCCTGGGACAGAGACTCCATTGAGCTGTTTGTACAGTATGACAACACCGATGATGATCCTGCCGCAACAAGATCTCAGATTCGCTGGTTCTCTGACAGCGAAGTAGAAAGCGGCCCTGCTGAACTGATTGACTACGCATACGGCGCTTACGCAGGCGGTTTCGTTGTCGAAATCGAATTCGACGTTTCTGCTGTTTCCGACGGCAACTATCTCGGTATCGACTTCCAGTATAACGACGACGCAGAAGGCAAAGGCGTTCGCAACGTCTGCCTTGGCTGGTCTGACGCTGTTGACGCAGCTTCCTCCGACTCTACCGTTTACGGTCAGTGCGAGCTTTCTTCTACCAAAATTGAAGAAGTGACCGCTGCACGTGAAGCAGCAGAGAAGGCAGCAGCTGAAGCAGCTGCTGCAGAAGCCGCAGCTGACAATGTTCCCGCAGCAGATGATGCTCCTGCTACCACTCCTGTTACCGCAGATGCAGGTATTCTTGCACTGTGCGCTATGATGGGTGCAGCTGCCGTTGTTTGTGTGAAAAACAGAAAACACTAATCAAACAAAGTCCAATCGCATTTTAAGTTTTATACATCAATCATTTTGTATAATGAATCATTCGGAAAACGTAGGGGAGACTGCTGCACCGAGTTGCAGCAGCTCTTTATTTTTTTCGGTTGTATCAGTGCATGGAGATGCGGCAGCCGGCAGAATGCTTCCATGATGGGGCGAAACCATTTCTGCTGAAAAAAGAAAATATTTTGACAAAAAATGAAAAAACTCTTGACAGAATGCTTTTTTTACGGTATAATATTTAATGTGATGCATTGACTGTATCATATGCATTGCTATTGCGGGGGGAGGGATTACAGATGGCAGAGGTCAGAGTCAAGGAAAATGAAACATTGGACAGCGCACTGCGCAGATTCAAGAGACAGTGTGCGAGATCCGGCGTACTCACCGAGCTTCGCAAGAGAGAGCATTATGAGAAGCCCAGCGTTAAGCGCAAAAAGAAGTCCGAAGCGGCAAGAAAGCGCAAGTACAAAGGCTAATTTGGTGTATTCTTTCTGAGAGAGTTCATTAAAAAGCGAAAAGACAAAATAGGGAGCTGATCAAGTCAAACAGCTCCTTTTTGTTTTTCCCTTATATACAAAAAACTGACATCGTTTGAAGAAAATTCCTTGATGTCAGTTTTATTATTTTTTAACGTGAATTTGAGGAGGTGCTTTTTGAAAAAAGCGCCTCCTCAAACTCCACCGCAAAAACTTTTGACGAATAAAATATCATGTTGTTTTCCCGCGTTCCAGTTTTCGGAAAAGCCGTATCAGGAAAATCACCGCGATCACAGACAGAATGAATTCTGCCGTCAGCTGAGAATAGGCAAGTCCGTACAGTGGGAACAGCGCATTCAGAATGTACAATGCCGGAATTTCCAATACGATTTTCCGGAGAATTGCAAATATCAGTGCATTGGTACCAAGACCGCATGCCTGGAAAACACCGACCGTGAGAAAGTCCATACATAAGAAGGGAATACCCAGACAAAGTCCACGCAGAAGGGCAGCGCCGTATGCGACGATATCCGGATTCTTTATAAATGCAGTGGTGAGCGCTTCTGCACCAAAATAATAGCCTATGGAAACGGCGACCATCAGAGAAAGGGAAATTTTCATCGTGAAGGAAAGCGTCTTTTTCATACGGTCCGAATTGCCGCTTGCGTAATTATAGCTGATCAAAGGCATAATGCCCTGACCAAGCCCCATGGAAATCTGCATTGGCACCATGTTGATTTTCTGAGCGATTCCCATTGCGGCGACGGCGTTTGGTCCAAAGGAGGCGGTCATGTTGTTGAGTACCGTCATACCGGTCACATTCAGAAGGTTCTGGATGGCAGCCGGTATGCCGACTGCAAAAATATTGCCTGCGATCTCTTTTTGAAAGCCAAATTTTTTTGGATGAATGCAGACATAGGTACTTTTGCGTTTGATGAACAGGAATCCAAAGAAATAAAGACAGGCGACACAGTTGGAAATGAAGGTGGCAAGACCGGCACCAGCCGCTTTCAGATTCAAGCCCCATGGAAGAATGAAGATGGGATCAAGAATGATGTTCAGAAGACATCCGCTCATCGTACCAATGCTGGCGTGAAGCGAGGACCCCTCTGACCGTACCATGTATGCCATAACGACATTTAATATGGAAGGTACGGCGCCGCAGGTGACGGTCCATTTTAAGTATTCTGATGTTGCATGCACAGTTGTGCTGTCCGCACCGAGAAGGGCAAGAAGCGGCGTGCGGAATACAGTGTATATAACGGAAAATAAAATACCGCAGAAAAGAGACAGGTAAAAGCCAAACGCAGAGCTGCGGTATACGGTCTCGTAATCTTTTTTTCCAAGACTGCGGCTCATCATACTGGACGAACCAACGCCGAACAGATTATTGACGGCGTTGAATGCCAAAAGTACCGGAGAGGCAAGTGTTACGGCGGAATTTTCGATTGCATCGCTGAGCATTCCGACAAAATAGGTATCCGCAAGACTGTAAATCACCATGACAAGGGAACTGATCACAGTCGGAATTCCAAGGATCATTACAGCCCGTGGAATTGCGGTTTTTTCAAAAAGCTGTATTTTTTGTGTTTGTTCCATGCTTTCTTTTTAATTCGTTTAACAATACGTTTTTTATTATCTGACAATTGCAGCGTTTTCTTTTATTCAACAGGCGATCCTTTATTTTGTGTAGAACAGAATATCGCCATATGCGGGATACGGCCAGAGACTGCGCGGCATGACGGGCTCCAATGCATCCACTTCACAGCGCAGCTCCGCCATCAAAGGTACCAGGATTTCACCGCAATATGCAGCAAGTGCACTGCTGTCAGAAGGCTTGTCCGGCGTGTTGACCGCGCGCTCCAGTGTACGCAGGGTATGGAACATGGCGGCGGAATATTTGTTTAACAAGTCAAGCGTTTCTTCTTCATAAGGCATCGGATACTGTGGGGAAACCGCTTTGGTCTCTGCAACGGTATTGGAAAGTTCTTTTTTATATGCGGACACTGCGGGAAGAATGTCACGCTGCACCATATTGATAAAGGTCTGCGCTTCGATGTTGATGACTTTGCAGTAATTTTCTTCGTTGATTTCTTTGCGTGCTGCCAACTCTGTTTCGGAGAAGACCTTGTTTTCGACAAACAGGCGGACATTCTTTTCATCGAGATAATGCGCGAGCGCCTGCGGGGTGGTACTGTAGTTGGAAAGACCGCGTCTCTTTGCTTCGTCTATCCAGCTGATATCGTAGCCGTTGCCGTTGAACAGAATACGTTTATGTTCCTTAATGGTATCACGGATCAAATCGTGCAGCGCCACACCGAAATCGTCAGCGGCTTCCAGCTTGTCGGCAAAGGTACGCAGCACCTGTGCAACGGCGGTATTGATGACAATATTGCAGCTGGCAGGAGAAGCGGCGGAGCCGAGCATGCGGAATTCAAATTTATTTCCGGTAAATGCAAACGGAGAGGTCCGGTTGCGGTCGGTGGTGTCCTTGGGGAATTTCGGGAGGACATGGACGCCAATGCGCATCATTTCACGGTCACGTGCGTCATACAGGCTGCCGGATTCAATCGCTTCCAGAATGGCGGTCAGTTCATCCCCCAAAAACATGGAAACAATGAACGGCGGCGCTTCATGTGCGCCGAGACGGTGGTCATTTCCGGCAGAGGCGACGGAAATGCGCAGCATATCCTGATATTCGTCAACTGCCTTGATGACGGCGACAAGGAAGAGCAAAAACTGTGCGTTGTCATGCGGTGTTTCTCCCGGTTCCAGCAGATTGACGCCGGAATTGGTTGTCATGGACCAGTTGTTGTGTTTGCCGGAGCCATTGACACCAAGAAACGGTTTTTCGTGAAGCAGGCATACGAGACCGTGCTTTTTTGCAATTTTCTGCATCAGATCCATCGTCAGCTGATTGTGGTCACAGGCAATGTTGGTCGTGGAAAAAATCGGCGCAAGCTCGTGCTGTGCCGGTGCGGCTTCATTGTGTTCCGTTTTGGCAAGAACACCAAGCTTCCAAAGCTCGTCATCCAGCTCCGCCATGAACGCCTTGATGTGCGGACGAATGGTACCGAAATAGTGGTCGTCCATCTCCTGACCCTTTGGCGCCTTTGCACCAACCAGGGTTCTTCCGCAGAACCGCAGATCAGGACGCTTCTGGTATAGGTCAAACGGAATTAAAAAGTATTCCTGTTCACACCCGACGGTGGTTTTTACATTCGTATCGGTTGTGTTGCCGAACAGCCGCAGGATACGTACCGCCTGCTTGCTGAGCGCTTCCATGGAACGCAGAAGCGGCGTTTTCTGATCCAGCGCTTCGCCGCCAAACGAACAGAATGCTGTCGGAATATACAGCGTATCATCGCGGATGAATGCAAAAGAAGTGGGGTCCCATGCGGTGTAGCCGCGTGCTTCAAACGTGGCGCGCAGTCCGCCGGACGGAAAGGAGGATGCATCCGATTCTCCTTTTGTCAGCTCCTTACCGGAAAATTCCATGATGATTTTTCCATCTGCGGTAGGACTGATAAAGCTGTCGTGCTTTTCTGCTGTGATGCCGGTCATCGGCTGAAACCAGTGTGTGTAATGGGTTGCGCCGCGTTCAATTGCCCAATCCTTCATGGCGTTGGCGACAACCGAAGCGGTTTCCGGGTCCAGCCGTTTGCCGTAATGCAGTGACGCCTGCATCATCCGGAAGGTTTCTTTGGGCAGCTTGGATTTCATGGTTGCTTCATCAAATACCATGGAGCCAAAGGCTTCGGTCAGATTTTTGGCTTCTGTCATATCGTGATCCTTTCTAATCATAAGGCTGATTTCTAAAAAGTATACACTATAATTATACACCATTTTGCAAATACTGTCAATAGAATTTTCCCAACGTTCCATACACTCGACACGTATCCGGACGGCATCGTTTTTTAGGCACACCAAAAAGAACATACAATCTAAATCCTATGATATTCATATCGAAACAAACACTGATGTTCTTAAAATGCGCGAAAAAATATGGATAAATTGGATTTTCACAGAATTTATTGTAAATAAATGCGATTTTTCCTTGACAAACAAGAACAAATGTAGTATAATAAAACCGGATAAGAACAAATGATCTTATTTGAAAGGGGAACGCAATTATTCAATGAAGAATCAGGAGGGTATATATGAACACATTTACGGTCGTTGACGGGGCTCTTTACCAATGGGACACAGGCAGGAAGCTTAAAATCAAATGGGAAAATCAAAAAGACATCGGCGAGGTGCATTTTTCAACGGTTTATTTAACACAAGCG
This sequence comes from Clostridia bacterium, assembly GCA_017942005.1. Taxonomy (GTDB): domain Bacteria; phylum Bacillota; class Clostridia; order Oscillospirales; family CAG-272; genus RGIG3925. Next base: position 133,085 of record JAGAVJ010000021.1, read on the forward strand.
CTTGTCGTAAAGCCTTATGCGGAAGGAGAAGAACTCTTTGTAAATATCCCGAATATTCTGTTGCAGAAATCATGTAAAATAACCGTATATATGGTGGTTTTATTGGAAAATGGGGAGCAGACAATCTGCAGCAATACCTTTTGTGTAATCGCACGCAAGCGTCCCGCCGATTATGTGTATACAGAAAGTGAGGTGATGACATGGACGACACTCGAAGCCAAAATCCCTCAAAAGCTGTCCGATCTTGAAATTGATCTGGAGATCGGTACCGACAGCGCAACCTATACACCGTTTGTTTCTGATATCGGGGAGTTGTCATGGACGAACAACAAGGGTCTGCCGAATCCGGCACCGATCAATGTCAAAGGTGAAAAAGGCACACCTGGCGACACTCCATATATCGGAGAAAATGGGAACTGGTATATCGGCGATACGGATACCGGTACACCGGCAGGCGGTTGTGGCGGTACACCAAACGCAGTACAGTATGGGCCGCAGACACTGACAGGGGAGCAGCAGACGCAGGCGCGGAAAAACATTGATGCCCAATCACAGGTATATGCAGTGAAACGTGCCAATCCGTGGAGTGCGGAGGACTGTGTGAATGCCTCGGTCAGAGGATTGAAGCTGTATGGCGCGTGTACACAGGTGTCGTCGCCAAGTCCAGATAACCCGCAGGAGATAAAGTGCAATCGTTTGACGTATACACTCAAAAATGATGCGGAATATCATGGCGGCAGTGTCACTGCACCGTCTCTGTATGGGATAGGCGATGCGCAGGATGAATGGGATGCGATGACTGGACACGGTGTACGAAAAATTACAAAAATAATACTGGACGGGACGATAAATTACTTAACGAAAACGGATAATACAGCCGGTTCGTATTTATATCATTTTATATATAATAATCAAGGCGTTGCAGATATTGTTCAAAATACTTTGTGCACACATTTTAAGCATGTGAAAATAGCGTATCCAAATCAAGAAGGGCAATATACCATTACAACCAAAACGATTTTTATAAATGCAAAGGGACTTGTTTGGGGGGACAACGCTGTATTACAAAACGCGGATGAGATCAATGCTTTTTTAGCTTCACAAAGCGCAGCCGGTACACCGGTAACGGTGTACTACGAAATGGCAGAAGCTGAGCCATTTGCCACTGTACCGCTTGAAAATCCCCTCACTACGCCGGACGGATACGCACAGTTTTTGTCATGGGGTGACGGCGCAGCGGGGGACATTGAGGCAGAATATGCCGTGGATGTTGAAAAGCGGTATACGCATAAGCTTGTAACAGAAGAAATACTGAGAATGAAAACGAATGATATTTGTTCGTTTATCAAATTTGATGTAAAACGTGATTATAAAATCATACATGTCTATTTATCCACATCTGCAAGCAATTCTGTACTTGTGGCACTTTCCGATGGAACAACCCCGATTGCTTCAACATTAACGATATTGCTGAATAAAACTTCGTATTCTGACGCCCTTCTTCATTGTGTTGGCGGATTTAATATCATTTCAACGAAAGGAATACGGTATTATACAGCACTCCAATATACCGATGACAGAAAATATGCCGTTCCAAAAGCAAATCATATCATTGATGCGATTACACCGAACAACGACAGCGCAATATATGGTGCAGATTCTGTTGATTACGGCTTCAACGAAGCTGCAGGGGAAATTGTAAAAGCAGGCGATTATCTTGCGCTTGTCCCAAAGACAGGAAGCGTTATTTCAAGCGGTGTTAAAGTTGTGATTGTAGGAGAATATTATGAATAAAAGCTATAAAAAATATGTAAACGGCGCTGAAATGGCGCTGACTGAAGAGGAAATCACAGAAATTGAGCGCAGGCAGGCGGAATTTGAAGCAAAGGAAAAGCGCCGTCCATTTATGCAGGAGGAAGTCATTTTAAAGATGATCCGTTCCAATATCAATGATCTGCATGTGGACGATGCAGAGGCGTATCGCATGAAGGCATTCTATCCTGCATGGGAGACACTTTCCGAAACATCGTATTGTGCAGACATAGCAGGATATAAATTTACATATCAGGGCGATCTTTATAAGACAGTCAGCGCAAACCACACCTTTGCTGCGTATTGGGTTCCCGGAGAAGGAACGGAAAGTCTGTATACTCGGATTGACGAAACCCACGACGGAACAGAATTTGATCCCATTCCATATCACGGAAATATGGAACTGATGAAAGGAACCTATTATATACAGGACGATACGGTATATCTCTGTACACGAAACACGGAACATGCGGTATATCAGAATCTTGCGGATTTCGTCAGTGTTTACGTGGAGGTTGCTCCATAATAGATTGGCTGGGCTGTCGCATGCGACAGCCTGGCTCCCTTTTTTAGATAATTTTCTCAGAATGAAAAAATATTAAAAAATCGTATTGACAATCGAAAAGAAATGTGATATAATATAAACGTTCCAAAGATAGGAAATAGTAAATTGGGATATTGTGTAAAGGTAGCACAGCAGACTCTGACTCTGTATGTTGGGGTTCGAATCCCTATATCCCAGCCAAAAATAAACAGCTGAGTTTTATCTCGGCTGTTTATTTTATACATGGAGAAATGATTGTTGGGATTTGATTTGGTGCGGAATGAATCCCTATATTCCAGATATATAATAAACCTAAACGAATTCTTATCAAAGCGTCAGGTTTTTCTGAAATGTAATGAAGCTGTTATTGACAATAAATAGCGAATATGCTACAATATAAGTATGGTAAAGGAGATGATCTAATGCCTGCAATATCAATGTTTTATGGAATTATCATTAGAATGTATAACACTGGAGAGCATAATCCTCCTCACTTCCACGCGACCTATTAAGGATATAACGCAGTCATTAATATGGACGGAGAACTTACAGACGGAGAAATGCCGAAGAAACAGCTAAAACTGATTTCAGCTTGGACAGAGCTTCATAAAGATGAGCTTTTTGCAAACTGGGAGCTTGCAATGAGTGAACAGCCACTTTACAAAATTGATCCGCTGCGTTAAGTATGAGCGGCTCTCTTGACCATCCTATAGAAAGGAGCAATTCATATTATGAAAAGTCCTGTTTGGGTAGTAAAAGAAGTACAACCTAAAGATGATTATACCCTGTATCTAACTTTTGCGGATGGCACGAAAAAGGTTTATAACGCTCGTCCGCTCTTGGAAAAGACGTTTTATTCTCAACTTAAAAACCTTTCTTTTTTCCTGTGCGCGAAAGCTGAGTGTGGTACTGTTGTTTGGAATGACGATATTGATATAGCCCCAGAGCATTTATACGAATGTTCTAAACCTGTAGGCAGTCTTTTCGGCGGTGTCTGAAAACTACTCTCTTTTTAGAGTATATTACTTTAGAGTGTTTTTCGCAATTTTATTTAAGAGAACAAAGTTTTCCGAATTTCATCAATCAACACTTTTTATATTACTAAGATTTACTTTTTAATTTTTAAATTGGTTATAAAGGAAAGAAAACTTAGGGCTGGCGCATATTTGCACCAGCCTTTAAAATTTTACTTTTTACATTTTAAAGCGAAATTTCACTGTCTATTTTTAATGTTGTTACTTTTTCAGTTTTAATCCGTCTTTGAACGCTTCGCCAACCCGTTCGGTTACTTTATAATAGCCGTGTGTATACGGATCAAACGCGATTGCATTGACCAAAGACATATCGATTTTATCGCCGACCATAACGCTTTCATCTGCTGTAACATTGACTACCTTACCGATTACGCCGCATCCGTAGTCTCCGTTCTGATATTCGATGAATTTGCATTCTAAGCAGATTGGAAACTCATTGATGATCGGTGCGTCTACTGTTTCTGATCTGCTTGCGGTAAGACCGCTATTTTCAAATTTATTTGCAACTTTGTTGCCGGATTCAACGCCGAAATAATCTGCTTCCACTAAATGAGCCGCATCGGCGATGCTTACCGTAAAAGCGCCTCTTGCTTTTATATTCTTTACCGTTTTGTGTGTTTCTGTTAAATTGAGAACGACATTCTCTCGCTCCTGCATCGTTCCCCACGCGGCATTCATCACATTAACGCTTCCATCTTCATTGTAGGTGGCAACCATTAAAACCGGCATGGGGAAAATTCCTTCTGTTAAATTGAGTTTTTTTCTCATATTCAATACCTCGTTTCTTTGATATGGGATTGACAATGTTTGTGTCTTCCTGTATAATATAGTATACTACATAACATAAAAAAATACAAGTACTATCTTTTAGGAAAGTGCATCATGATAAAGAATTACATTGAAGACGCCAATTTTAAAGATACAGGATTCAGCTATACACTGTCGCTTATATCCGGCAGGCATAAAATGGTGATCCTTTACTGCCTTATGGAATTTAAGGTTGTAAGATTTAATGAACTGAAACGGTATTTAAAAACCGTCTCAGATAAGACCCTCAGCAGTAATTTAAAAGAGTTGGAATCAGATCGGCTGATTATCAGAACCGAATATCCTCAGATACCGCCAAAGGTGGAATACAGTTTAAGTGACAGAGGAAAATCGCTCATGGAGGTTTTGGATCAGCTGTGTGTTTGGGGCGAAAACCATCGGCAATAGGATTGTTTTTTATTGATTCTGTATCAGCAAAATGGATATGGTGATACCATTGATACAGAAATCCCCACCTAAAATCGCTTTGTTTTTTAGTAAATGGCCAGCAAATTTTTAATTTGTATATTTCAATAGAAAGGGAGCATCCTATGGAAATCAGAGTTCTCAAATATTTTCTGACTGTAGTACGGGAACAGAGCATTACAAAAGCCTCTGAGGTTCTGCATATTACCCAGCCGACATTAAGCCGTCAGCTTGCGCAGATGGAGGAAGAAGTGGGTGTGAAGCTGTTTGACAGAGGCACACGCAAAATCACGTTGACCAATGAAGGGCTTCTGCTTCGCCGTCGTGCCGAGGAAATTTTACAGCTGGTAGATAAAACAGAAAAAGAATTGATTGAACAGGAAGAACAAATAGAAGGCAAAATCACCATTGGCTGCGGGGAAATTGCATCAGTGCAGCTGCTGCCGGAACTGTTTGAACGTTTCCATGACAGGTATCCGCATGTCAATTTTGATCTTTATACGGCCACTGCCGACCATGTAAAGGATCAGATGGACAGAGGTCTGGTTGACATCGGGTTACTTTTGGAACCGATTGATATTGAAAAGTACGATTTTATCCGCCTTGATATCAAAGAACATTGGGTGGTTTTGATGCGCCCGGATTCTCCGCTTGCCGAAAAAGCTTCTGTTACGGCAAAGGATCTCTCCCAGCTTCCGCTGATTCTCCCTCGCCGTTTGCGGGTACAGAGTGAACTTGCAAGCTGGTTTGGCGATTATTACGAGCATTTGAATGTGCTGTTTACCAGCAATTTGGGTACCAATGCTTCTGTTATGGTAAATCGCGGCTTGGCATATGCGATTTCGATTGAAGGAATGACCACATTTTGGGATCAGTCTAAAATAACTTACCGTCCTTTATCTCCGGACTTAACAGCTACCAGTGTATTGGCATGGAAGCGCGGTCAGCCGTTCAGCCCAGCGGCAACAAAGTTTATAGAGCATATAAAATGCTTTTTAGGTATGGAAAAAACATAAAAACTAAGTATTTGACATAAAACAGAATTTTTGGTATAATGTAAGTGGAATCAGGAGGAACCATGGCTTCCGGATGACACTTACTTTTTTATTGAGGTAAAGGAAGGGCTGTTGCAAGTTTTCAACTTACAACAGCCCGGGATCATGAAGTGATCCGAATTCGTCTTTTCGCTTGAAAAAGCGAAAAGACGAATTTTATAGGATGGAGCATGTTAATGCGACAGCCCGATGGTCATAAGTCTGAAAAATAAGATTTTCAAGAGAAATCATTATGAATGATTTCTCGTACCATGATTTTGTGACTTTCGTTGCTTGAAAAGCAACGATATACGCTTGTAGGCGCGTCACAACTCCACTAATGAAATGAAAGGAAAAACTTTCGCTAACGCGAAAGTCATGGTCATAAACATGAAAAAACGAACAGTAATGCTACTTGCCGTGCTGATGGTATTTATTCTTACAGCTTGTTCTCCAAATCCTGTTAACACGGAAGCAGAAACATTGAAAACAGAAAACACGGGCAAAAATGACTTTGGAGAAAATTCGGACAATTCACAGCTGGAAGACAACAGTACCTCGTTGGCAGATGACACTTTCGATACAGCAAATGTTCTCGTGGCATATTTTTCAGCCACAAATACAACAGAAGGTGTGGCACAAACCGTTGCCGATATCCTCGGTGCTGATTTGTATGAGATCATGCCAGAACAGCCATACACGGATGCGGACTTGAACTATCATGATGATAACAGTCGTAGTACCATTGAAATGAACGATCCGAACGCCCGTCCTGCCATTTCCGGTTCTGTGGAGAACATGGAGGAATATGATATTGTGTTTATTGGCTATCCGATTTGGTGGGGGGAAGCGCCGCGAATTCTGAATACCTTTGTAGAAAGCTATGATTTCTCCGATAAGACGGTTGTACCGTTTTGTACCTCCGGCGGAAGCGGAGTCGGTTCCAGCGCTTCAAATCTTGAGCGTCTGACAAGCGGCGCTGTGTGGCTTTCCGGCACACGCCTGAACGGCAATGCCTCCCGCAGCTCTGTTGCGGATTGGATTGACGGCTTGGAACTGGATATCACTGCCGGGTAACATCAGTGGCGGCTTGTCCTCGGATGTGAATGGCTGGAAACAAACGGAATCAAATAAGGGGGACAATATTGAGTATTGTAATGAATTTATATTATACCGGAACGGGGAACAACGCCCGCAGATTTGCAGAAGAAATGGAAAGCAGTGGAACTGCCGACCGTATTCGTAAAGAGCCGGGGAACGCTCGGTATGAATATTTTTTAAAAATTGATCAGCCTGAAACCGTTTTACTCATAGATGAATGGGAAAATCAGGAAGCGCTCGATCGTCACCACTCATCGCCTATGATGAAAACGATTATCGCACTGAGGGAAAAATATCATTTGACAGTAAAAGCAGAGCGTTATGTTACAGACGAAAACGGAATCCCCGAAGAGGATTTACGTTTTATTAAAAAATAAGGATACAAAGAAGAAACATTTGAATGATTCGCTTCACCGCTGCACGTATCCATGCATATACTGAATTATCGTCTTATACAGCGAAAAGGAGCATTTGTTATGGATCAATTTCAAGAGTATGTTATGGAATCTTTGGAGCAGCACCTGTTTTTTGCGCGTATCATGAAGGAGCACGCCTTCTTTTTGAAGGTTGGTTTTCTGCCGCCGAATGCGGACCTTGCCAAAAAATGCGGACGTCTCATGAGAAAATTTGAAGAGCTTCTTGCGCGTGCAATTGCCCTCAGTGATTGTGCCGTTCGCCGTTGTGTGCTGGAATCCGGAGAACTGTTTACCGAGTTCACGGACTGTGCAGAAAGCCAAACGCAGTGCCTTACCGGCACACTGATCAATCGCAGTTTGACGACCAATGCAATGAAATTAAAGGGCTGCGATGATTGCGCGGATTCCTGCGCTTCACAAGCGCTTGTGCGTCAGGTACAAAAATTAAACCGGGACGGTTTGCAGCTGGTGGACTGCATCATAGAAGTGAAAGAACAGATTCTGCGTGATATTCATTCGTGTAACGTATTCACATCAAATTACCCGCTGCTGATAGAGCATATTTTACGTGAAGCACGCCATTACCGTGATCATCTGATGTGTTTGGAGGGGTTAAGCAATTGCAGCTGCCGCGATCTTCGTGACAGTGAGCTGTTCTGGAACCAAATTATGATGGAACACGCATGGTTCATTCGCGGACTGCTCGATCCCAGTGAGGATACGTTGATTGGTACCGCGAATGATTTTGCAAACGATTATAAACGTCTTCTTGAGGCTTCCGCCGAAGCCAATGACAAGACCATGTGCAGTGGCAGGGAAGATTCTCTTGCACTGACCCAAAAATTCCGCGATTTTAAATGCGCAGGTGTGGAAGGAATTGAGGAATGCAAAATCCGTTCGATCATTCTTCCGCTGCTTGCCGATCATGTTCTGCGGGAAGCGAATCATTATCTCCGCCTGCTGGAAGCTTAAGCGGTGCAAATGAATTCGCTGTCATGATGTGAGTTTTATGAGGAGATGCTTTTTGAAAAAAGCACCTCCTCAAACTCTCACACAAAAACTTTTAACGGGAAATATATGAAACACCTGTTGAAATTCAGATACCTGTGTTTGAATTTTCAACAGGCATTTTATTTTTTCTTTCACTTCATTTCCGTTTTTTTGATTTCTAACTCAAATTTGACAATAATTTCCTGTGAAAACTGCTCTCTATGTCGGATGTGTGCCAGTTTTGTTTTTTCTTGAGCATACACCGTAGTTGATTTTACAGCATAAAATGAATTACACGGCTATGCTGCCGGATACCGTGTAATTTTATTAAGGAGAAAAAAAGAAAATGAAGAATAAAGATCAAATATTGGAATTTTCTGATGATATAGATACCGGACAAGTTCGGGTTTATGATATTGAGGCGATTTCACTTCCAATCGTCTATAACAAATACGGAGATCACGATCCCAATGGGCTTTTATATGTGCTCAAACAGGATTCAGAACGGATTCAGCGAAAGGCAAAGGAATTGTTTGCCAAGCCGACGCCGCAGCCGTATGAGGAAGTGCGTCCCCTTGTGATTCGTGCCAATGTGGGCGAAACGGTAATCATCAATTTTGAAAACAAATTAAACCGCCGGGCATCTATCCATGTACAGGGCCTTGCATATGATGTATTGACCTCGGACGGTGCAAATGTTGGCTATAATCCGGATACAACGACCGACCGCTTGATTCGCTATGTTTGGCGGGCAGAGAAGGAAGGCGTTTATCTGTTTTCGGATATGGCGGATACCAAAAGCAACGAGGACGGAACCAATGTGCACGGTCTGTTCGGTGCGATCATCGTGGAGGCGGCAGGTTCAACCTGGGTTGACCCGGTGACAGGAAAGCCTTTGGACAGCGGATTGTTTGCAGACATCTATCATCCTGCAAAGCCTGCGTTCCGTGAATACGCGGTGTTCTTCCACGATGAACTGGAAATCTTGACAAAGGACGATGAGCCGCCCATTGATCCCCACACAGGACTGCCTAACGGAACCACAGCCATCAGCTATCGCTCCGAGCCGATGCGCAACCGCCTTCCGCTTGATCATCATGCGGATCCTGCCGATACGGCGGAGGATATTTCCATGAGCTCGTGGGCATATGGAGATCCTGCTCCGCCAATTCTTAAGGCCTATGTGGGAGACCCGTCTAAAATACGGCTGATTCATGGCGGTGTGAAGGAGACACATGTATTCCATCTGCACAATCATCAATGGCGTTTGGAGCCGGATGACGCCAAATCCACCGTGATTGATTCGATTTCCATCAGTCCGCAGGAATGTTATACACTGAATATTCTATACGGTGCAGGCAGCTTCAACGGAATGATTGGCGACGCCATTTTTAACTGTCATCTCTATCCGCATTTCCATGAAGGCATGTGGACGCTGTGGCGGGTGTTTGACCGCCTTCAGGACGGATGCGGCATGTATCCGGACGGAACACCCATAGAAGCGCTGATGCCGCTGCAGGATCGACCGCTTCCACCGCAGAAGGATGACTTGCATCCCGGATATCCAAACTTTATCAACGGTCAGTTTGGGCACGAGCCCCTGCAGCCGCCGCTTGGTATTCTGGATAAAAACAATGAAAACAAAATAGAACCTTCACCAAAGGAAGAAGCAAACTTTGTCGATCACGCAGCACCTGGTGCGCTGTATACGGATACCTGTCCGTGCTGTACAGACGAAACAATAAAAGTGTTTGAAATTGCAGCGGTGCAGGCAAAACTGATTTATAACCGGTTTGGCTGGCATGACCCTCAAGGACGGTTCTTTGTTCTGAAGGAAGATATTGAGAGGGAAGGAACACTGGATCATTATTTGGAAAAGGTAGAGTCTGGTGAAATTCGCCCAGAGCCACTGGTGATCCGTGTCAACGCAGGCGACTGTATTGAAATCCGTTTGACCAATTTTTTGCCGGAGTTTATTGGGGGTAATGCGTTTCAGAGAAAGACTCTTACCGATATTGTTGGATATCATATTCATCTGGTGAAATTTGATACCATTGTATCGGACGGCTCTGCAAACGGCTGGAATAATATCGCTGGAGCCAGAAAATGTGAAACCTTGATTGAGCGCTTTTTTGCCAATGAAGAACTGAATACCGTATTCTTCCATGATCATCTGTTTGCCAATATGCATCAGCAGCACGGGATGTTTGGTGCTGTGATTGTAGAACCGGCGGGCGCCGTTTTTCTCGACCCGAAAACAGGTGAACCTTTAAAAAGCGGAACAAAGGCGGTTATCCGTACTGCGGACGGAAAATCTTTCCGAGAGTTTGCACTGTTCCTTCACGATTTTGCGCTGTTGTTCGATCGGGACGGTAAACCGCTCAACCCGCCGGAGCATCCGGGTTCTGATGATGATCCCGGTGTTATGGGAATCAATTATCGCTGCGATCCGATGCCGGAACGACTGAAGATAAAAAACGATCCTGCGCATATTTTCAGTTCCTTTGTATATGGGGACCCGGATACACCGATTTTAGAAACGTATCCGGGAGAGCCGATACGCATTCGTCTGCTGGACGGTGCGCATGAAGAACAGCACGTCTTTAATATTGCCGGATTGCCTTGGCGAAAAGAAATCACGGATTCTTCTTCTCCGGTTGTACAATCTCAAACCATTGGTATATCTGAAGCGTTTAACCTGCACATTGATGAACCGTACACGGCAGGCGATTACCTGTATTACTCCGGAGGAATCGATGATTTGTGGTTGGGCTTATGGGGAATCATCCGTGCTTATGCAGTACCGCATAAGAATCTGCTGCCGCTGTGCGGTATTCGCCCGATTGCGCCTCCCAGAACGCCGCCGAACGGTGCGGTTATTCGTAAATTTGAAATTGCCGCCATTCAAAAAAATCTGATTTACAATCGTTTTGGCGACCATGATCCTGAGGGGTTGCTGTTTGTTCCCATGAATCAGGCACACGATGTGATGTGCGGCAAAAAAGTACCGATTCCTTTGATTTTGAGAGCAAATGCGGGGGATTGGATCGAGGTCACACTGCACAATCTGTTTGACCCGGACATTCCCATCCGGTACAACGAATACCCTTCCGTTCCTCTGGACTGTCCGCATAAACCAAGCAACCGGGTATCGCTGAATCCGCAGTTTTTAAAATACGACCCGATTGCGTCTTCCGGTATCAACGTGGGATATAACGCGATTGAGCAAACCGCTGCGCCTGGAGAAAGCATCAAATATTTGTGGCATGCAGACAGGGAGTGCGGCACCAGTCTGCTCACTTCCTTCGGTGATCTGCGCAACCATCGGCATCATGGTCTGTTTGGAGCGATTATGATTGAGCCGTTTGGGTCAATGTATTATAACAGCATACGCACAGTGACCGAAAACTATAAAGACGAAGCAGTGATTACGGCACCGGGCGTGGAAACGTTTCGGGAATTTGTTTTGTTTGCGCACAACGGGATACGCCTGCTCGATAAAGACGGCATGCTGATTAAAACAACAGAACAGGATCACATGGATGGAGAGGGTGGTCATGGCGCACCGGATCATGAGGATACTGGAGAAAAGGGCTATAATTATCGCTCAGAGCGGTTCTTCAATCGTCTGAAACGGGTTCCTATCATTTCCAAAATATTTGATTCCAAAACACATGGGGATCCGGCAACACCGGTTTTAAAGTCCTATATCGGTGAACGTGTCATCATCCGTTTGATCATGCCGGCAGATAAGCCGAGAAATATCAGTTTTACGCTGCATGGGCATCAATGGAAAGCACAGCCGGATGATCCTTTTTCCAGAACCATTCCGATTCAGGGAGCGATCAGCGTTGGCAATGTGTTCAACATTGAACCAGAACGCACAGAATGCCCGGGGGACTATCTGTATCGCTCCGGTTCCCTGCGTTGGGATATTGAGTCAGGGATGTGGGGGATTTTCCGCGTATTGAAACGTAACATTCGCTGCCGCTGTGAAACTGTATGCAGAAATGCAAAGCAGTGGTTGGAGAAAAAACGGTGTGAAAAGTAATTTCAATTTTTTAATGCTGATTGTATAGACTGATTTTCCTCCATTAACAAAAAGCGCGATTGATTTCCGAATCTCTATGAGCAGGACTTCAATGGCGCTGTTTTTTAATTTCTTTTAATGATATTGAAGCAATGTTTTGATGTTTCAAATACGGAAAACAAGTTTTCCTTATGGATAAGTATGGTTTCCACAAAAACGGGAAAACTCATTGGTAATGAAAAAGTACACCACATCGGTTGATAAATTTTAATGAAAACATTGACAATTTCCCCAAAAAGGCGTATAATAATGCTATCAACTGATCAAAAATAGAAAGGATAGAATGAGATGCATCTAACACGGGAAGCAGATTATGCACTTCGTATCATGTATACACTTGCAGTGAACAATAAATTAACCGATGCGCAGACCATCTCAGATTCCATTGCAGTCACACGCCGTTTTACTTTAAAAATTCTCAGCAAGCTGACGGAAGCCGGATTGGCATCCTCCAAACTTGGCGCAGGCGGGGGATATTATCTTGCAAAGCCGGCAGACGAAATTTCCATTGCCGAGGTGATTGAAGCGATTGAAGGACCGTTTGCCATCAGCACCTGTTTGGCACAGGGATATACGTGCGAGCGTGTTGACGACTGCGGAAACTGTATATTTCATTGTATCTTTGACGTCATGAATGAGGACATGCGGAAAACGCTTGCTGCTGTCAGCATTGGCGACGCGGCAGCACTATCTCCTTTGGATATGCAAAAACGGATACGGCTGCTGTCGGAAAAAAAGAGTACCGATCTGAATGAAAATGGATAGGGAATTGACGATGCGCGGTATCATTTTGACATGATAGCAAAAAAAGAAGGATTATTTTTTGGTGTCAAAATAATGTTTACTAAAAAGGTGTATAAATTTTGGAAAAGCTATTGACAAACGGGGAAAATGGGTGTATAATATAACTGAAAGCAAGATGTTCTTCCACCTCCCACCTTCTATAGGCGGCAGAAGACATATACATTTTGCTGTTTGACGGGGCAATATCGCCCCTTAATTGAGTGAAAATCATACATCGGTTTTGCCATGAAATGGAAAAATGGACAAGACCTGATGATGCAATAAATAAGGAGGAGTATTTACAATGAAAAAGTTTGTATGTAAGGTTTGCGGTTATATCTATGAGGGTGAGGCAGCTCCTGAAGCATGCCCGCAGTGCAAGGCGCCTGCTTCCAAGTTTGAAGAAGTAAAGGGCGAGATGACTTGGGCTGCAGAGCATTCTGTAGGTGTTGCACAGGGATCCTCTGATGATATTATGGAAGACCTCCGCGCCAACTTCAACGGCGAATGCACAGAAGTCGGTATGTACCTGGCAATGGCACGTGTTGCACACAGAGAAGGATATCCCGAAATCGGTCTGTACTGGGAAAAGGCAGCTTACGAAGAAGCAGAGCATGCTGCAAAATTTGCAGAGCTGCTGGGTGAGGTCATTACCGATTCCACCGAAAAGAATCTCGCAATGCGTGTAGAAGCTGAAAACGGTGCAACTGCCGGTAAGTTTGATCTTGCAAAGCGCGCAAAGGCGGCTGGTCTGGATGCAATCCACGATACCGTACATGAAATGGCACGCGATGAAGCACGTCACGGCAAGGCATTTGCAGGTCTGCTTGCAAGATATTTCGGCAAATAAGAACGTGTTGTTTCCCCGGGTTAATTTCTAAGAAGAAAAAGGCAGTTTCAGGAGATGCTTTCATTCTCTCCGGAGACTGCCTTTTTTGTCCCGGAAAACAAAAAATTTACATAAAAACCTTGCCGGATCAACAAAAATATGATATAATATGATATCAGGGTAATTTCCTGATTTCCCAAATAAATGTGTACCTCGTACTTGAGGAAAAGGATGGATATATCATGAAATATCTGGTAGTATTAGCAGACGGTATGGCCGACCTCCCGCTGGAAGCGCTTGGCAATCAGACACCGATGGAAGCAGCCGATAAACCAACGATGGATATGCTTGCAAAGCATGCCTATGTCGGTACTGTTTCAAACGTTCCCGCAGGGATGGTGCCGGAAAGTGATACTGCAAACCTTGCAGTGCTTTCTTATGACCCGAAGGTGTATTCCAAGGGTCGTTCCCCTCTGGAAGCGATGAGCATGGGACTGTCGATGTCGCCGGACGACACTGCCATTCGCTGCAATGTGGTTACGCTTTCTGAGGAAGAGGAACGGTATGAGGATAAAATCATTCTCGATCATTCCGCCGACGAAATTACGACGGAAGAAGCCGATCAGCTGATCAAAGCCATTGACGCGGCACTTGGCGATGAGAACCGCCATTTTTATACAGGAATCTCTTACAGACACTGTCTGATCTGGAAGAATGTGCCGTCAGACTATAATTTTGAACGTCCGCATGACCATTTAGGCGAGCACATCGGCGCGTATCTGCCCAAAGGAGAAGCCGGCGCACCGTATCTGGAGCTGATGAAGAAGAGTTACGATATCCTCAATCATCATCCGGTCAACGAAGCCCGCCGCGCACGCGGTCTGAAGCCTGCAAACTCCATTTGGCTGTGGAGCCCCGGAAAAAAGCCGCAGCTGCCTGATTTCAATGCAAAATGGGGACTGCGCGGTGCTGTGATTTCCGCGGTTGATTTAATCAAGGGCATCGGTATCTGTGCGGGTATGAAATCCATCGATGTGGAAGGTGCAACCGGTAATGTCCACACAAACTACGAAGGAAAGGCAAATGCCGCCATAGAGGCATTCAAGTCCGGTGACAATTTTGTGTACATCCATGTGGAAGGTCCCGATGAGTGCGGCCACAGAGCGGAAATGGAAAATAAGGTCATCTGCATTGAAAAAATCGACCATTTGATTTTAAAACCGGTATACGATTACCTGATGCGTACCGGAGAAGACTTTACCATTATGGTATTGCCGGATCATCCGACGCCGATTGTGCGCCGCACGCATACCATTGATCCTGTTCCGTTTTTGATCTGGAAAAAAGGGAAAGAGGAGAGCGGCGTCGACGGCTTCTCGGAAAAGAACGCCGCACAAACCGGTGTTTATCTTGCGCATGGATATGATCTGCTTTCCCATATGATCGAAAAATAAAAGAAAGAATAAGGAACAATCTCATCATGCAGAATCAAAACGAAACTACCGAGTTTGAAGTGCAGCCGTCCTCCGGTGCAAATGGGAGTGGCAGTGGGAAGGGAAAAAAGAAACCCAAAGAGAAGCTTGACCCGAGACGGGAATTTTTTGAGTGGATCGAGTTGTTTGGCTATGCCGTGGCTGTAGTCATTGTTCTGTTTACCTTTATCTGCCGGATTGCAGTCGTCGACGGGCCTTCCATGGAGCAAACCCTTTTTGACAAAGAAGTTCTGCTTGTCACGGATTTCATGTACGAGCCGAAGCCGGGGGACGTCATTGTGTTCCAGTCCAATACGATTTTAAATAATGAAGCCATTGTCAAGCGTGTCATTGCGACCGAAGGACAGACGGTGGATATTGATTTTGAAACGTGGACGGTAACTGTAGACGGGGTTCCGCTGAAAGAGGACTATGTCAATTATATAGCGGGGCAATATATGAACGGCTCCAGCTATCAGTTCCCGTTGACGGTGGAAGAAGGAAAGATTTTTGTCATGGGTGACAACCGCAACCATTCCACCGACAGCCGCGATTATCGGATTGGTCAGGTGGATACCCGATTTGTCCTCGGTCGTGTCCTTGCGCGGGTGATGCCGCTGCAAAAATTCGGTCCGATTCAATAAGGAGAGTTTCATGCCATCTGATATTATCCAATGGTTCCCCGGCCATATGGCAAAAACGCGGCGGCTGATTACAGAAAATCTGCCGATGGTTGATCTTGTCATTGAAGTGCTGGACGCCCGAATTCCGTACAGCTCCAAAAATCCGGAGCTGCGGAAGCTGGTCGGGCAAAAACCCGTTTTGACGGTTTTATCAAAATCCGCGCTTGCCGACCCCAAAGCCGGACAGGAGTGGATGGAATACTATAAAGCGTGCGGAAGGCGTGCGGTTTTTATCGACTGCATGACCGGATTCGGCATGGATCGGTTTGCGTCGAGTGTGGAAGAACTGCTTGCACAAAAGCGTGCGCGGTATGAAGAAAAGGGGATGTCCGGACGTACCCTAAAGGCGATGATCGTCGGCATTCCCAATGTTGGAAAATCTTCACTGATCAATAAAATATCCGGCGGAAAATCGGCGAAAGTGGAAAACCGTCCCGGTGTTACCTTGAACAAGCAATGGGTTTCCACGCAGGTCGGACTGGATCTTTTGGATATGCCCGGTGTCCTCTGGCCGAAGTTTGAGGACCAGACTGTTGGTGAAAACCTTGCAATTACAGGTGCGATCAAGGACGATATCATGGATTTGGAACGCATTGCATACGCTTTGGTTGGACGGCTGCGCACCATGTATCCAGATTTGCTGTGTGAGCGGTTTAAGCTTGGTGACCTTTCCCAATACGACGACCTTGACGACTGGGATTTATTTGAGGTCATCGGCAGAAAACGCGGATTTTTGATGGCTGGCGGCGTTGTGGATACAGAACGCTGTGCAAAAGCTATGATTGATGAATTCCGACAAGCGAAAATCGGACGTATCACGCTGGAACGTCCAAAGTCCGGAAAATAACGGAAAATACAAAAAAGCCGTCCGCAAAGACGGAAGAGGTCGAGGAAACTGAAACATGCCGCGCACAAAACAAGAGAGGGAACCTCTGTCGTGGGAGATTGAAAACGCCGTTTTTGCAAAAGGATATCATGCGGTCTGCGGCTGTGATGAAGCCGGGCGCGGGCCGCTTGCCGGACCGGTTGTTGCAGCAGCAGTGATCCTGCCTGCCGGTCTGATTATTCCCGGACTGAACGATTCCAAAAAATTGTCCGAAAAAAAACGGGACGCTTTATACGACGTGATTGTAACGCAGGCAGAAGCCTATGCAATTGCACAGGCAACAGCCGAAGAAATTGACGAAATCAATATTCTGAATGCATCCATGCTTGCCATGCGCCGTGCGGTAGAAGCACTGCCAAAGCACCATGCAAACATCACCGCGGATTTTGCGCTGATTGACGGTAATGTTTCCCGCGGATTTACGATACCGACACAAACCGTGGTCGGAGGGGATGCAAAATCGCCATCCATTGCGGCGGCATCTATCCTTGCAAAGGTCACGCGTGACAGGCTTTGCCTTGAAATGGATGCCGCATATCCGGAGTATGGGTTTGCAAAGCATAAGGGATATCCGACCGCAGCCCATATGGAAGCGGTACGTACCTTTGGTCCGTGTCCGCTGCATCGGCGCACGTTCTTGAAATTTTTATGATGAGAATCAACGATGTCAGCGGGAGAGGGGCGCAGGTACGGAATGGGAAAATTTGATCCGTCTAAGATGCGCAGCCGCGGCGACGTTGGCGAAGACGTCATTGCGGCATACCTTGAAGAACATAAGTGTACGATCATCGCGCGGAATTTTACCGCGCGCGGCGGAGAAATTGATCTGATTGCGGAAAATGAAGTACGGATTCTCTTTGTGGAAGTCAAATCCCGTGTCATTGATACAGATACGCTTCGTTATGGACGTCCGGCAGCCGCTGTGACATATGACAAGCAGCGTCGGATCATCTCCACTGCAAGGGAATATCTTCGCCGTCATCCAAGCGAAAAAGCAGTGCGTTTTGATGTCGCTGAGGTATTTTTATCAAAAGACACACCGCCTGTTGTACGGAATATCAACTATATGAAAAATGCTTTTATTTTACAAAAGGGGAGAAATGATTATGAATGAGCTTTCCTTTGACTGTGATGAACGGTTGCATGGCATCGGTCTTTGTGACCTGCATTGTGATACACTGCTTGAAATGGCACAGCACCAAGCGGATTTTTATGACAATTCGCTGCATTTGGGGTTTGATCGAGTCCATGCCTTCTCCTATTTTTTACAGGTGATGGCAATTTGGTCAAATACCCGGCTGTCGGACGACGACTGCTATGCGCAGTTCCTTTCTGCGACGGCGTATATGAAGGAACGGCTTTGTGCGCATCCGGAAATCACACAGTGCCGATGTGGAGAGGACGTGAAGCGTGTAAAAGCGCAGAATGGAAAAGGATTCATTCTTGCGGTAGAAGGCGGAAATCTTCTCTCAGAAGATGTGTCACGGCTGGATGAAATTTATGCGCGCGGGGTGCGCTTCTTCACGCTGGTATGGGGTGGGGAAAGCCGCATGGGCGGTGCGCATGATGTCGGCGGAGGCTTGTCTCCTTTCGGCGTCAAGGCACTTAAGCGGATGTTTGCACTGGGAATCGTTCCGGATGTATCGCATGCATCAAAGGAAATCTTCTACCAAACAGCGGCTTATGCGGACGATGCGGGAAAACCGTTTGTCGCAACGCATTCCAACAGTGCTGCCGTCTGGAATCATACACGGTGTCTGACCGATGAACAGTTCCGGATGATTCGGGACAGCGGCGGGATTGTCGGCGTTTCTTTTTGTACACCGCATCTCGGGGATACCGCAAAAGAAATCACGATTGGTACAGTGGTAGACCATATAGAGCACTATCTTTCTCTTGGCGGCGAAAAAACCGTATGCTTTGGCGGAGACCTTGACGGAATTGGTTCTATGCCGACTCCGATGACAGGAGTGGAAAGTCTCCCCCTGTATTATGAGGAAATGGCAAAGCGCGGTTTTGGAGACGATTTGATTTATAATATTTTCTGTGGAAACGCACAGACATTTTTTGAAAAGAACTTATAACGAAAAGCAAGATGTCTTTCCCCATCACGCCTTTATCGGCGGCAAAAGACACTTACTTCAGTTGAAATTCCACATTAGAAAGGAAAACCTTCGCACCGTTCAGTGTAACTGAACATGCGAAGTTATGGTTATAAAAATGAATTATATCAGCACACGCGGCGGAACAACTGCTGCAAACGGAATTCACAGCGCAGACGCAATCAAGCAGGGACTTGCCGGAGACGGCGGTCTGTTTATGCCGGAATCCATTCCTGAAATCACAATGGAGGAAATTATCGCGCTGAGCAAACAATCCTATCCGGAACGTGCTGCCGCCATTCTCGGCAAATTTTTAACGGATTATCCGGCAGAGGAGCTGCTTTCCTACTGCAAATCTGCATACGCGGAAGAACGGTTTCCCGGCGGCGCAGCGCCCTTGCATAAATTAAACGATACGATCCATGTGATGGAATTGTGGCACGGTCCTACCTGCGCATTCAAGGATATGGCGCTTCAGATCATGCCGAAGTTATTGTCCGGCGCACTGCGCATCACAGGGGAAACACGCACGGCGCTCATCCTTGTCGCAACCTCTGGCGATACCGGTAAAGCCGCGCTGGAGGGCTACCGTGATGTCGATCAGGTAAAGATCATGGTCTATTATCCGGTAGACGGCGTCTCAAAAATGCAGAAGCTGCAAATGGCGACACAGGAGGGCGGAAATGTCAATGTCTGTGCCATCCACGGCAACTTTGACGATGCACAAACCGGCGTTAAGAAAATTTTCTCCGATCCCGGCGCGGCAGCAGAACTGAACGAGAAGGGAATTTTCCTTTCCTCTGCAAACTCGATCAACTGGGGAAGACTGGTGCCGCAGGTGGCATATTATTTCTCTGCATACTGTGATCTTCTGAATGCAGGGGAAATCAAGGCAGGCGAGCAGATCAATGTTGCTGTACCGACAGGCAATTTCGGCAATATCTTTGCTGGGTATATTGCAAAGGAAATGGGACTTCCGGTCAAGCGTTTCCTCTGTGCTTCCAATAAAAATAATATTTTAACCGATTTCCTGAACACCGGCGTGTATGACCGCAACCGTGCGTTCTATACCACGATGTCGCCTTCGATGGACATTTTGATTTCCTCCAATCTCGAACGCCTTCTGTTCTTAAAAACCGGTGCAGCGGAAACCGCGTCTTATATGAAGCAGCTTTCGGAGACCGGACGTTACGAAATTTCCGCATCCGCAAAGGCATCGATTGACCGGGACTTTACCGGCTATTTCTGTGATGAGGAGCACACTGCTGCCATCATCCGCGATACCTTCGACATCTATCACTACGTTGTTGATACCCATACCGCTGTCGGTTTGTCCGCTGCAGAGCAGTATATTGCCCAAACCGGCGATACCACAAAGATGGTGGTTGATTCGACCGCAAGCCCCTATAAGTTCGCCTCCAATGTCTGCCGTGCACTCACAGGTGACGATACGCCCATGGATGAATTTGATGCGCTGGAGCGTCTTTCCCAGGTTTCCGGCACGGAGATTCCCGCGCCGCTGGCTTCCTTAAAAACAAAGGAAGTACGGTTTACAAAGGTGATCAACCCTTGCGACATGCGTGCAGAGACGCTGAAAACCTCTGCAAAGTAAGCGTATTTTCTCTATCGCTTTTTCTATGTACGAGAGGGTGTGTCTGCGATTTCGACACACCCCCCGCGTGTTTACCGTCCTGATGCACAGACGTGCAGGATACGGATGAGCATGTTACATGCTCTTCTGCTTAAAGGTTGCGCAAACGGTGTCGGTACAAGAAGTTGCATAGCTGGGACCGACTGCAATACGCTCTGCGGTGCAGTAGCTGTCGCCGTCATGGTATACGCAGTTGCGGACATCGCAGGAAATTCCTTTGATGTGCTTCCCGTCAGTGTTTTTCGGCATATCGCCGGTTTCCATGGAATTAAAAAAGCCCATGAATGTTCACTCCTCTGCAATAAATGTTTTTATCATGATTTCGGAACGGTCTTGCGCTCCTGTGTACAGTATGGACGAAAGTTTCTGAAACTATGCAATACTTTTGAAAGGATTTCTTTACCATATGTCAGTTTTCGTCATGGCCGATACACATCTCTCCCTTTGTGTAAATAAACCGATGGACAAATTCGGCTCACGCTGGAAGAATCACACGGAAAAAATCCGGGAAAACTGGATGAATACCGTTTCCGCAGAAGATACCGTTGTCATCCCGGGAGATTTATCATGGGGAATTAATTTAGATGAATCCCTTGCGGATTTCCGCTTTATTGACAGTTTGCCGGGTAAGAAAATTCTTTTAAAGGGCAATCACGATTATTGGTGGGATACCGTAAAAAAAATGACATCATTTTTTGAAGCAAACGGAATTGCCACGATGTCGTTTTTGCATAACAGCGCGGTCCGGTGTGAGAATTTTATTCTCTGCGGTTCCCGCGGCTGGTATACAGAGGACAAAAAGATTGTGACGCAGAATGATGTCGATACAAAGAAAATGATCGCACGTGAAGTCGGACGGCTGAAGCTTTCCCTGGATGCGGGAAAAGCACTGCAAAAGCAGGTCATGGAAACAGAAGGGAAAAACCTTGAAATGCTGGTGTTTCTGCATTTTCCGCCGTACTTTAAAGGGTATATCTGTGATGAAATCATTTTGGAGTTGTACCGGTATGGTATCGAGCGGTGCTATTTCGGTCATATCCACGGTGTGTATGATGTCCCGGTCACACGGAAGTATATGGATATCAGCTTTACATTGACAGCAGGAGATTTTTTAAATTTTATTCCATTGAAAATCGAGCAAGCGTAAACTCTTTGTAAATTGTACGGGAAAATATAGAAAAATGCTTGACAATAAAGCAAATATAGAGTATAATTAAACGAAATAATATCTTTTGTTTATAAAAAACAAGATGATCAAGACTATAGATACTGACAAATGAATCTGGAGGACCAAAAGCAATGAGCTTAATCAATGTAACCACCCCCGAAAAAAATGTCCGCGAGCTGGAAATCGGCGTAGAAAAAGC
The DNA here is from genome assembly GCA_017942005.1 of Clostridia bacterium. Classification (GTDB taxonomy): domain Bacteria; phylum Bacillota; class Clostridia; order Oscillospirales; family CAG-272; genus RGIG3925. Next base: position 155,112 of record JAGAVJ010000021.1, read on the forward strand.
CGTATTTGACAAGGCATGCAACGCGGCTTATAAGAAAAATGTTGCCAAAATGACCATTCCCGGCTTCCGCAAGGGCAAGGCACCCCGTTCCATCGTTGAAAAGATGTACGGAACCGGTGTGTTTTATGAAGAAGCGCTGAACGATATCATTCCCGATGCATATGAAGAAGCAGTCAAGGCTTCCGGCATTGCGGACATCGTCAGCCGTCCTGAGTTCGACGTCAAGTCCATTGATGACAATGGCGTTGTCCTGCTTGCAAAGGTGTATGTAAAGCCGGAAGTCGTTGTCAAGGATTACCGCGGACTGGAAATTGAAGCAGCTGACACCGCTGTGACAGACGCAGAAATGGACGCAGAAATTCAGAAGCTGAGAGAGAGAAACTCCCGCGAAATCGCAGTGACAGACCGCGCAGCAAAGATGGGTGATACCGTTGTCTTTGATTTTGACGGTACGGTTGACGGTGTTGCTTTTGACGGCGGAAAGTCTGAAAATTACAGCCTCAAGCTTGGTTCCGGTCAGTTTATTCCCGGCTTTGAAGAGCAGATTGTCGGGAAATCCATCGACGAAGCATTTGACGTCAATGTCACTTTCCCAGAGGATTATCACGCAGCAGAACTGGCAGGCAAAGCCGCTGTTTTTGCATGTAAGCTGCATGAGATCAAGGATATTGAGCTTCCTGCGCTGGATGACGAATTTGTCAAGGATATCTCTGAATTTGATACCCTGGATGCATATAAGGCCGATCTGCGGGTTAAAATGGAAGAGAGAAAGAAGACTGCTGCGGACAATGCTGCAAAGGAAACCCTCATTGCAAAGGTTGTCGAGAAGATGGAAGCCGATATCCCTGAACCCATGATCGAAACAGAAGTTGAAAATCAGGTCAGAGATTTTGATATGCGTCTGCGCCAGCAGGGTATGAACTTAAAGACCTACTTCCAGTATACCGGTCTTGATCTGGACGGTATGCGCGAGCAGTTTAAACCGATGGCAGAGCGTCAGGTCAAGGCACGCCTTGCACTGGAAGGTGTTGTTAAGGCAGAAGGCATTACTGCATCGGATGAAGAAATTGCAAAAGAATATGAAGATATTGCAAAGGGCTACAACATGACGGTAGAAGACGTTAAGAAATACGTGGACGATACCTCTGTTGCAAACGACATTACCGTCCGTAAGGCAGTGGATTTCCTTGTGGAGAATGCTGTTTCCGTTGAGAAAAAGGAAGAAGCTTCCGAAGCTGCCTCTGATAATGCAGAAACCGTTTAATATGAGCGTTCTCATGGAAAGGCATATCCCATAATCTAAGGATTGATAGATAGATTTAGCGGTCAACGTCTTTCCGATATCATCATCGCGGGTGGTACGCATCATGCAGCCGCCCGCTTTTCCATTCGATTACAAAATTCAGCGATGCCGCTGGCACCGCTGTAATAAGAAAGGATAAAATCAATGGCAGTTATTCCAATGGTCGTAGAGCAGACCAGCCGCGGTGAGCGTTCTTATGATATCTACTCCCGCCTGCTCAATGACAGAATTATTTTTCTTGCAGATGAAGTCAATGACCAAACCGCATCCCTGGTTGTCGCACAGCTTCTTTTCCTGGAAGCACAGGATCCCGATAAGGATATCAGCCTTTATATCAATAGCCCCGGTGGTTCCGTAACCGCAGGAATGGCGATTTACGATACCATGAACTTTATCAAGTGCGACGTTTCTACCATCTGTATCGGTATGGCGGCAAGCATGGGCGCTTTCCTGCTTTCTTCCGGAACAAAGGGAAAACGGATTGCATTGCCGAACAGTACCATTATGATTCATCAGCCGCTTGGCGGGACGCAGGGGCAGGCGTCGGACATTCAGATTCATACAGAATATTTATTAAAGACCAAACGGAAGCTGAATGAAATTCTTGCTGCCAATACCGGAAAACCGCTTGCGGACATTGAGCGTGATACAGACCGTGACAACTTCCTGACAGCAGATCAAGCAAAAGAATACGGATTAATTGATGCGGTTTATACAAAGCGTGTGTAAGACAATCAAAAGTCATATTGCTTCATAAGCACAAAAAAAGAGACGAAAGGAACACCATTCACATGGCTGAAAAAACACAGGGTTCCGGTACAAAACAGCTTCGCCGCTGCTCCTTCTGTGGGCGGACGGAACAACAGGTTAATTTTTTAATTCCGGGTCCCAACGGCGTTTATATCTGTGATGTCTGCATCGATGCATGCAATCAGATCATAGCAGAACAGTTTCAAGACGGGCGAGAAGATGAAGAATTATCCTTGAGTGAGCTTCCAAAACCGAAGGAGATTAAGGCGCAGCTGGATGAATACGTCATTGGACAGGATGCAGCGAAAATAGCACTGTCCGTTGCCGTTTACAACCACTATAAACGCATTTACCATAAAGAAAATACAGATGAAGAAGACCAAAATGAAGTAGAGATTCAAAAAAGCAACGTACTTCTTTTGGGGCCGACCGGTGTCGGCAAGACATACCTTGCGCAGACCCTTGCGAAAACAATGCATGTGCCGTTTGCCATTGCAGATGCAACTACACTGACGGAAGCCGGTTATGTCGGCGAAGATGTGGAAAACATCCTTCTGCGTCTGATCCAGGCAGCGGATTTCGATGTGGAACGCGCAGAACGCGGTATCATTTACATTGATGAAATTGATAAAATTTCACGGCTGGGTGAAAACCGCTCGATCACAAGAGATGTTTCCGGAGAAGGCGTCCAGCAGGCGCTCTTAAAGATTCTGGAAGGTACCGTATCCAATGTCCCGCCGCAGGGAGGAAGAAAGCACCCGAATCAGGACTTCATCCAAATCAATACGGAGAATATCCTGTTTATCTGCGGTGGCGCTTTTGACGGACTTTCTGATATCATCACGCAGCGTGAAGGCGGAAAGACCATGGGCTTCCAGGGAAACATTAAGAAGAAAGAGGAAAAAGAAAAAGCCGGCGTTTATAAGAACGTGGAAGCACACGATATTGTAAAATACGGCTTGATTCCAGAGCTGGTCGGCCGTCTTCCGGTCATTGTCAGTCTGGATGATCTGGATTACCAGGCATTGACACGGATTCTGCGTGAACCGAAGAATTCGCTTGTCCGTCAATATACGAAGCTGTTCGAGTTGGACAATGTGGAGATCGTTTTTGACGACGATGCGTTGACTGCGATTGCAGAGCGTGCCATTGCGCGTGAAACCGGCGCGCGTGGTCTGCGTGCCATTATGGAAGAGCTTTTGCAGGGGATGATGTATGAGCTGCCATCCAAAAAGGATGAAATCGGCACGGTTCGCATCACACGGGAATACGTGGAGACGAAACAAAATCCGGTCTACCTTCCAAGAACTGAAACACCATCTATTGAGGCGCCAAAAGAATAAAATTTTTACGAGAACGATTTTAGAATCGTTCTCGTATGATGCTTTTATGACTCACGTTATAATTCTGCATTAGATATATGGTTGCCGCGGTATGGCAGCTGCGTTCAATTGGCGTCTTCATATGATATTTAATGTCAAACAAAGTATATGTAATCTAAGGGGAAGACTATGCCATGCGTTGAAAAATTCAGAGAGACTCTTGAAAAATTTAATATAGATAAGGCGATTATTTCTAAAATTAACGATGGATATGAGAACGTTGTCAGTAAATCTCCAAAGAAAATAAAAGCAGCATATTTTAAGCGTGCGTTGGATATTATGACGGATAACGTAGATTCTCAGATGATACATGATATTTTTGAAATAAACGCCTGTTGTAAGGGTGGTTCGAGAGCAAAAGCATCGAAGGCCTTTGCAAAAGAATTTGCGGATTGCTCATTAGACGATAAACTTGAGAAAATAAAACAAGTACCGTACATGGGAATACCTGTTAAAAATGATGATGGAACAATAACTGTTCATGCTGTCAGCTATTACAAAGACGGAAAATTTATGTGTGCCTGTCCCAACTTTAATAACTTTGAATATGATTACGCCGTGTCAAAAGATTATTGCTTCTGCTGTGCAGGTCATTTTAAATATCATTATGAAATCATGCTTGGTGTGTCGCTTAAAACGGTTGAGATTCTGTCGTCGCCACTTGACAGCGGCGGACGTGACGCTTGCGTTATAAAATTTAAAATTGTGTAATGTTTTATTTTTATAAAACATTATATAAGCGATGGGATATTTTACCTTTTCGTATATAGTAAAAGTCTCATTTGCAATCACAGAACTATATATTTGTAACTCCCGCTGAAAAAACGAGATGACTCCGACCGTCTATCAAGGCGGGAGTCATCTCGTTTGCATTATCGCGTAGGGGTCATACAATGTTTTACTGTATTGTATAATCAAGCCTCTGTATGCATTTCTTTTGATACGACAAGTGCTCCTTGCCGTACCCGGACAAAGACGGCGTCTCCTTTTCCAAAAGACCCACACAGAATTCCATCTGTCAGAGGTGTCTCTATTTCGTCGGCGATTATACGGCGGATGGGACGCGCACCAAACGCAGCTGCCTGTAACATGGCATGTTCCGCAAGCACTCGAACGGCAGGTTCTGTGACATGCAGGGTAATGTTGTTTTCTGCGGCGCGGAGAACGGCATTGTTGATTTCCAGGCGGCAGATTTCTGTAATGCTGTCTTTTGACAGCGGTGCGAAGGGAATGACCGCGTCAAAACGGTTGAGAAACTCCACAGGGAACACATCGCGCAAGGATTGTGGTATAATATTTTCCTGCAAGGAAGAGGCTGCCGTGTCGCTTTCTGCGGTAAAACCGACGGCGGCGGTATGCTTTTCTTTTGTCCCTGCATTGGTTGTCATCACAATTATGGTATGTCGGAAATCCACACCGCGTCCATGACTGTCGGTCAGGTGGCCTTCATCCAGCATTTGCAAAAACAAATGCAGTACATCGGGATGCGCCTTTTCAATTTCATCAAACAGCAATAGAGAAAACGGCTTGTGGTGTACCGCTTCTGTCAGCGTACCGCCTGCATCGTAACCGACATAGCCAGGCGGTGCGCCGATCAAAGCAGAAACGGCGTGCTTTTCCATATATTCGGACATATCAAAGCGAATCAGCCGGTCGCCTGTACCAAAGACCGCATTTGCCAGAGCCTTGCAGAGCGCGGTTTTCCCAACACCCGTCGGTCCGTAAAATAAAAAGGATGCGGCAGGACGATTTGCATCGCGCATTCCCACACGCAGACGGCGGTATGCGGCAGCAGTACGGGAAATGGCATCCGGTTGTCCGATGACTGATGCAGAAAGGACGGATTCCAGTGAGGAAAGATCGCTCGATTCCTCTGCATCCGGATGTGCGCAGGCGGGAATGCCGGTGCGCAGGGTGACGACAGCGGCGATATCGTCCGGCGTCACAGATATCGACTGCTGCATGGATGTGGGTGGACATATCAGCGTTGATGTGGGCGCGGCGGCGCTGTGCATGATCTCTTCCGCTTTGGCAAGATCGCCGTGCGATAGGGCTTGATCCCGCTGGTAAAGCGGATGGCTTTGTCTGTTTGTGTCCGGTACGGTATTGTTTTTCATGCATCGCTCGGAGCATTCCAGACGTTTTGCTGCACAGGCATCGTCCAAAAGATCAATGGCTTTGTCCGGCAGATAGAAATCAGGGAGATAGCGGACGCTGTACTGAATCGCGGCTGACAGCGTTTCATCCGGAATGGAAATTTTATGATGTGCTTCCATTTTGGGGCGGACGGCAGACAGCATGACGAATGCGGTATCGGCGTCCGGTTCTTCAACGGCAACAGTCTGAAACCGCCTTGCCATGGCAGCGTCCGCTTCAATGGTACGGCGGTATTCTGTACGTGTTGTCGCGCCGATAAACCGGAATGCGCCGCGGGAGAGCGCAGGCTTTAATAAATTGGCAGCATCCATGGCGCCTTCTGCTGCACCCGCTCCCATCAGCATATGGATTTCGTCCAGAAAGAGAATCACATCCGGATGCGCTGCACAATAATGGATGACGGAGCGCAGCCGTTCTTCAAAGTCTCCGCGGTATTTTGCACCGGCGACCAGCGCCCCTAAATCCAAAGACAGGATTCTTGTATCCCGCAGCATATCCGGAACTTCGTTTGTCACAATGCGATGTGCAAGTCCCTCTACAATGGCAGTTTTTCCGACCCCTGCTTCTCCGATGAGGCAGGGGTTATTTTTCTGGCGGCGCATCAGGATTCGTATCACCTGTGCAGTTTCTCTGTCACGCCCAACGGTCGGATTTCTGCTGTACGTTTCTTCTTCCATGGCATCGGCGGTCATATCGTGCAGATACTGTTCTGGGGAGACGGCGTGTGCCGCATTGTCGGTTTGCGGCGCTGCTTTTTTCGCTGTATCAGAGGAACCTCTCTTTTTTTCGGCTTCTTTTGACAGGATGCTGGTTTCTGCTGTGACGGCAGAGAGAAAGGAAAGAATATCGCCGTACAGCTCGTGCATGGGAACATTCTGTGCAGAGATCATATGTGCGGCAACGGAATCTGTTTCGCACAAAAGCGCAAACAAAAGGTGTTCTGTTCCGATACAGGCATTTTTCATATCGTCATCACCGACTGCCGGAAACCGTTTTGCTTCTTCCTCTGCGCGTAAAAGAATGCGGTGGAGCATGGGGGTCTGTTTGCGGCTTGCGTCGTGTGCAGGTGCGGTATTTTCTGCTGTTATTCTCCGAGGCGGCTGTGTGTTTTCATAAACTGCCATTTGATCGCGGATGCCTTTTTCCGTAATGCCATGGGCGAAAAGAAGACGTGCGGCGATACAACGCTCCTTTGGTGCGTCGGTTGTATTTTTATTGAAATTTTCTGACGCAGCAGTACATTCTGTGGTCAAAAGAGATAAAAGAAGGTGTTCTGTTCCAATATATGCATGGTGGTATTCTTCAGAAATCCGTGCGGCGTTATGCAAAACCGCTTCTGCCGCGGGAGTAAAAAGGGTATCCAGTTTGATCATCCCCAATCATTTGCTTTCTTTTAGCATACCGCGCAGGGCACCCAAATATGCGCATGAATGGGGAGAAATCGGAAAAAAATCGGTTATGCTTCACTGTTTTCGGAAATGATAATGCCATTGCGCAGAAGTTCTGCACCAAGCTGTGAGAAGAACGGTTCTTGATAATCTACAATCAGGGCATGTATCTGTGTGGCGGTCGTATGATAGTAAATCACCGCAGTTTCGCGGGCCGGCCATGAAGCCGTATGGTTATGATACCGCAGAGGATGCGGAAAGGGATGTTCTTTTGGTCCTTTGCACGGTATTTTTATGTCACAAATATATCGGATATCAAGATCAAATACCAGCTGTCGTTTTCCAAACAGAATGCGTTCTACACGGAAAAAACGGTCGGACACGCAGTATTCATAGGATACCATACCGAACCGGAATAAAAATGCAAAAGCGGCGAGGATGAGTCCCCATGCGAGAATTTTAAAGCAGAACAGGCTTGCAGAGGAAATCAGCGGTGTCACCATAAGCAAAATGACGATACCGGATGCGAGCAGGGATAAAGAGAAGAGCAGGGTTCTGCCAATGAATTTTTTCGGTTGAAAACGCAGATAACGGTTTGTCATAGGTGATTTATGGGGAAAACTTTTTTATAAAAAAGATTTTCCCCAAACCCCTTTCAAAAAATTTCATAGGGGACAAATTCAAACAAAATTTTTAAAATTTTGAGGGATGAAATTACAGCGCTGCGATTGTGTAGAACCACACCGCGCCGCTGCGTTTTTCCAGTGAGAGCGGGATCCCTTCCTCCAGCTGTGCGCCGGTCAGCTGCATCATATCTCCGGTTTCCATATTCTCAAAGAAATATACGGCATCGGGGTCATGTGTCACCATGTGCAGAAGGAACGGTTCTTCTTCTGTTTTTGCATATCGTATGATCTGTACAAAGCCGTCGCCTGCATCCGGGTCGTCAAACTGCATGGCGTAATACTGTGTCGGGTCGGCATTGCATGCGGTCAGCGGATAATAATCTGCACGCAGCTCCAGTTCCGCAGCGCGCCGCCAGATGGGAAGCATGACGGAAGCGGTTTCGTACTCTTCTTCCGGTGCGTCGTAGGTGGTCATATTGGTCAATGCGGGGGCAAGTGCGCAGTGGAACGCGAAACGGTCGACCAGACGGGATGCATTGTTGATATACATTCCGTTTTCGTCATCCCAGCTCATATTATGTGCACGGAAATAGGGAATCCATTCAAACATCAGCCGATGCTGCTTATGCTTAATCGGGTGGTTTCCGTAGCCGACATCCGTATAGTGCAGCGGGACGGCACGGCGCATGGTATCAAGGTCATTGCGTCTTCCGCCGGATGCGCAGGAATCAATCCACAGACCGGGATTGCGGTCAAGCAGTGTGTCCCAATAGCGCAGATACCCTTGTACATGCAGATTTTCAAGCGCACCGATACGGTCTTCCGCTTCATACTGTTCCCAATATTCCGCCGGAGAAAAATTGAAATCCTGCCGGTAAATACGGACATGGAAGGATTTGATCAAATGATCCACATGGTCAATCAGCCAGTCGCATGCCGCAGGATTGCCGAGATTGAACAGTGCATTGACGGAATCGTTAGTAAATAGCCATTCTGGATGGTGATCGTAAATCCAGGTATTCTTTTGTACCCGTTCCGGCTCAAACCAGAGGAGCAGCTGCACATCACGGTCGTCACACGCCTGTCCGATTTCGGAAAGCGTCCCCGGGAACCGATTTAAATCGGCTTCCCATGTTCCGGTATGCGGCCATTCTCCATTGCATGGATACCAACCCGCATCAATCCACCAGATATCGGGTTTCATGCCGCGTGCGATATATTGGTGAAGTCCTTTGATCTGATGCTCTGTGGTTGTCCCGGTAAATTCCGGACCGCCGTCGCAGAAAACATGCATGCAAAGCTTTGGCGGAAGAGGACTGCCGTTTTCTTTGGGCAGAATGTGCGCAAAGTAAAACTGGCGCCAGGCGTTGCGTCCGCGTACCGTGTTTCCTGCGTATGCCTGCATGGTCACGCGCGGGGTACGGATAACCTCTCCCGGCAGAATGGACATGTGGCATCGGCGCTGTCCGACAGAAAGGGAAACGCCGTCACGTTCTCCTCTGAAATCCGCCTGCCAGCCGGCGGTAAAGCCGATGGCAAGGTTTACACCAAAGCTGTCAAAGGAGAGGCGCATATACGGACCGGCACCGCAGCATGAGGTGCCGCCGAAAGGCGAGAGGGAAACCGAGGCGCCGTTTTCCATACCGGTTTCCGTGATGGTATAGCCGTCCGGGGTGCAGGTATCACCATTGTTATGCTCTAAAATACAGTTGTTTCCGTGAATGGTACCATTGATGATTTTGATATCGGAAACAATCGGGGATGCATGATCGGTATCGTTTTCAAAATATGCAATCCAGTCTGTGACGGAAAAGTCACGGTAGATCATCGCCTCAAGGCGGATCAGAAGACCGCTTGCATGACGTCCTGTGACGGTATATAAAATCACCGATGCATCAATCTGTGTACGCTTGACCTTGGGATGGAAGCTCTCCGGAATTCCCCGATACGGAATTCCGTCAATATAAAAAGAGATGGGGCAGCTTTCCGGTTTTTTAAACGGAAAGAGATTGGATTGCAGAGCCATATCGGCAGATGTTGTATGGTTTTTCATGCATAAATACCAAAAGTCCTTTCAAAATCGTACCCGGTCGGCGTTTTTAGAATCATTTCCATTCCTGGAATAAATTCCGTGCGGGGAATATATTCCGTGCCGCCAGCATATATATATTGTACTACATTTTTATGGGATTTGCAAGACATAACGGAAAATCTGCCGTCGTGTTTTTCATAGGAAAAGTCACGATCTTTGATTGAAAAAATGGTGCTTATGAGAATTTTAATGTTCATTTTTTCCCTTTTGGTTTCTATATTGCTGCTGGTTCCTGCTTTGGTATGCGGGACAAGCGGTGAAAAGCAGACAGAAATCGCCGTGCAGAATGCCGTGCAGAATGCAGTGCAGACGGCGTCGCAGGATGGAAGAGAACCGATAACCACAGAGCAGCATCCAAGTACCGATTCTTCATCCGTTACAGAAATAACTGACGCCGTGGAGCCGACGTCAGAGCCGGGGCTTTCGCCTGTGATCAGCTTTCTGTCCCAGAAGACGGTTCCGTTTGAAGATCATGGCAGCCAAACGGAAATTGCGCTGGATGCATACGTACAAAGGGTATTGTGGGCGGAGGTTCCGGCATCCTTTTCCGATGAAGCATGGCGGGCGCTTGCCGTTGCGATTCGGACCTATGCGGTGTACTGCTATCTGCACGGTTTGGTGCTTTCACCGGACAGTGCAGTGTGTTGTGCTTATCTTACCGAAGAAGACGCTTTGGTCCAATTTGGCGACCGTTACGATCAAATATATCGGAAAGCTGTGTCAGCGGTACAGGATACGGCAGGAGAAGTTTTGTTGTGGGACGGAACTGCTGCCTGTACCATGTTTCACGCAATGTCGTATCAGAATACCGCATCGGCAGAAGCGGTGCTTGGAAACGCAGTGCCGTATCTGGTATCCGTATCGACGCCGGAACCGCAGGACACGTCCGGCATGATAACAGCTGCGGCGTTCAAGGAAGCATCGCTTCAAACGCTTCTGCATGTGGAACAGGCACTGCCGCTGACCGTAGAAGAAGACGGAGAGGGGCGTGTACAGTCGGTGATGACAGCGGACGGACACCGGATATCCGGAACCGAATTCCGGCAGCGGCTGTCTCTGCGTTCCACAAATTTTAAAATTGTCATGCAGGATGCATCTTTAGGAGAGCTGTCATTGCAGGTGTTTGGATATGGACATGGCGTCGGTATGAGTCAATGGGGCGCGGAGTACATGGCACAGGCGGGAAACAGCTACGGGGAAATTCTTGCACACTATTATCCCGGATGTGAACGCAGCGTAAACTATGTGATTCCATAAAACGGCATCATTGCTTTTTCTTCCATTTTGTGATATACTATATATACACAACGTATGAAAGTTTTTGGGGGGTTCAGGGGGATTTTTTCAAAAATCCCCCTGAGAATAGAGACATCCCGATTTCTGTTTTGTATACGGTTTACATGGAAACGGAGTTACCATAGAAACGGAGCCAAGGGCGATGAAAATTTTAATGACCACAATGAAAATGGATATCGGAGGTGCGGAGACGCATATCCTTGAGCTTGCCAAAGCACTTGTGCGGCGCGGACACAGAGTTACGGTGGCGTCTGCCGGCGGGATGTTTGTCCCGGAGTTTCAGGCAGCGGGGATTGTGCATGTCATGGCGCCGCTGCACACCAGGCGGCCGGATCAGGTATTGCGGGCAGCATCCATTCTGCGCCGGCTGATTCGTGACGGCGGATTTGATATCGTGCATGCCCATGCGCGGATTCCGGCGCTTTTGTGTCATCTTTTGTGCAGGCAGTATCATGTGCGTTTTGTCACCACGGCACATCTGAACTTTCATGTTAATTTTTTATGGAAGCTGCTGTCCAGATGGGGAGAGCGAACGATTGCTGTCAGCGATGATATCAAGCAGTATCTGATTGACGATTATCATATCTGTGCAGACAATATCTCCGTTACCATCAACGGCATCAATACCGATACCTATACGCCGGATCTGGACGCTTCTTCTGTCATGGAGGAATTTGGGCTAACCAAAGAGAAGCACCGGATTGTCTGCGTCAGCCGTATGGATGCAGACCGTTCGGAGGCTGCGGTGCAGCTTGCGGATATTGCGCCGCAGCTGTATGCGTTTGACCCCAAAACGGAGATTTTGCTTGTGGGAGAGGGCAATGATTTTGCGCGTGTCAAAGCGCATGCACAAAAAGCAAATGCAGCAGTCGGATTTCCGATGGTGCGTCTGACTGGAGCCAGAACGGATATTAACCGTTTGATTGCGGCAGGAGAGGTATTTGTCGGTGTTTCCCGTGCGGCGCTGGAAGCCATGGCGATGGCAAAGCCGGTTGTCCTTGCAGGAAATCAAGGATATCTTGGCATTTTTACAAAAGATAAATTTGATATCGCATATGACAGCAACTTCTGCTGCCGGGACTGTCCACAGACGAATCCTGAAGCGTTGTATCGAGATATCACCACACTGTTGTCGTTCTCTGAAGCGGAAAAAGAAGCGCTTGGGAAGGATGGCAGAGAGATTATCAAGGAACACTATTCGGTTGCACGCATGGCGCAGGACTATCTCGATCTATATGCGGTGATGCGTCCGTACAAACCATTCCGGTATGGAGATTATCTGTTCTGCGGCTACTACGGTTTCCGAAATATGGGTGACGACTCGCTTCTGCGTGCCATGATATCAAACATTCAGCGTATTGATCCGGATGCCCGTATTACGGTCATGTCGAAGAATCCGAGCGAGACGCGCGCGATTTACGGAACACATGCGATTCATCGCTTTTCTCCGTTTGCGGTGCTGCACGCCATGCGGCACGGCAAGCTGCTGATCTTCGGCGGAGGAAATCTTTTGCAGGATGGCTCTTCCGCTCGTTCTCTGCTTTACTATACCGCTATTCTGCATGCTGCAAAACGGTGCGGCTTGAAAATCATGGTGTATGCGAACGGCATTGGACCGCTGCACCTTGAAAAAAGTAAAAAGGCTGCCGCAAAGGCGCTTTCTTTGGCAGACTGTATTACCCTCAGAGAACAGGATTCTGTGACGGAATGCCAAAAACTGGGTGTGCAGTGTCCCGTCATTTCTTTGACCGCAGATCCGGCGTTTACCTTAAAGGAAGCCGACCCTACATGGATCGCCCGGATTTGTACCCGCTTCGGCATTCAGGAGCACAAAAAGTATTTTGTGATCGCTCTGCGGGACTTTAAAAATCACGCGCAGGAAAATATCCGGTGTGTCGCTGAAATTTGTGATGAAATCCATAAAAGATGGGATTTAACGCCGATCTTTCTGCCGATGCACGATCCGCTGGACCGTGCGGTAAACAGAGAAACCGCTGCGCTTTGTACCTGTGAAACGGTGTTTTTGGAAGGCTTGACCGGGAGCGAGATGCTTGGCATTCTCCGCCGTATGGAGTTTGTCGCTGCCATGCGTCTGCATACTCTGATCTACAGCACGGCGGTTGGTACACCGTCGATGGGACTGGTCTATGACAGAAAACTGCGTGCGTTTATGGAAACGACCAATCAGCCGTATCTTCTGGATTCAGACGATATCGACCGCACAGCGTTTTTGACATACGCAGAGGAGCTTCTTGACAAAAAAGAAGAGATACACAATCGTCTGTGTACGCAATTGGAAACGCTGCGTGCGCTGGCATATCATGACGCACAGACTGCGGTGAATTTGGTCAGGTAGGCAGTCGATCAATTGAGGTCATCTCAAAAGATATCCTTCATAGAGAAACGTGAGGCTGCTGCAAGTTGAAAACTTGCAGCAGCCTCATTTTTATTTTTGTGGGATTTCAGTCATAAAAATAAGAAAAAATAAAAAATTTGGATTTTTCTATTGCATCTTGACGCCGGAGGGTATATAATAATACATATCTTTTTAATATTAAAAGGAGTCCGCTATGAAACACGAACTTCCAAAATTATTGAATTCGCCGCTGTTGCAGACCGATCATTTTCCAACCCGTATGCAGTGCTTTCTCTTCCGCAACTGGGAAATGATTGCACCTGCCGTTTTGGCAGAGGTACTCGGCTGTGAGGAGGAGACAGTATTGTCCCTTGCACGTGAAATGGGACTGCCCGTGCCGCCGAAGGTCAATACAGACTGGATTACCAAAGGCTATATCACGATCATCCGCGCAAACTGGCATCTGTGTACATATGAGCAGATTGCCGCGCTGCTCGGGTGGGATTTGCAGCATTTGGCATATGTCCTGCGTGAAGATGATTTTTTATCAGTCAAGCTTGGCAATGCGAAACCGGATGTTCCGCCCATTTCTTATACACCGCTCACAGCCGAGCAGCATGAGGAGACCAAAGCCGTCCGGCGCGTGGTTCGAGCGGCGTTGGACGAGCTGCCGCATCACACGGCAGAACCGTTTGACTTTATTCCGTTTTTTGAAACCATTGGCTGTTATGATGCGCTGCCTGCGTCTTGGAATGCGCCAAAAGCAGCAGGAGCGATATCTGCGGCAAAAGAGGACGGGAACGGGGAAGCGGCAGCCATGCGGGAAAATAAACGGTTTCAGAACTGTCTTGTGTATTCCTACTGTGCGTTGTACGGCGATACCTTTGCAGACCGCGCCCTGTTGGATGCATCGTTTCCGGATGCACTGCTCCGTGCGTATCAGTCACTTGGAGTAACCGGGATTTGGACACAGGCGGTATTGTATACGCTGGTACCGTTTCCGTTTGCACCTTCCATGTCAGAAGGCTATGAAATCCGCCAGGAGAGCATGCGTTACCTTGTAGAAAAACTGAAAAAATATGATTTAAAGCTGTTTTTGTATTTAAATGAACCGCGTGCTATGCCGCTTTCCTTTTTTGAAGCATATCCGGAGCTGCGCGGACATGTCAAAGAAGAGGAAGGTTATGCGGCATTGTGCGTATCCACAAAGGAAGTACAGTCGTATCTCTATCACGCATCAAAGCAGTTAAATGAAGCCGTGGCAGGTCTTGGCGGGTATCTTACCATTACGGCAAGCGAGAATCTCACAAACTGCTACAGCCATGCAACGCCTGGGACATGCAGCTGTCCGCGCTGTCAGAAACGAAAGCCCTCCGACGTGATTGCAGACGTCAATCGACTGTTGTATGAGGGGGCGCATGAAGTGAATCCGGATGTAGCAGTACTTGCCTGGAACTGGTCATGGAACGGTCGTGAAAATGATATGACACATCATGTCATTGATCAGATACCGCAGGGGGTCGCGGTCATGGCGGTCAGTGAAGAGGGGGTAACAAAAAACATCGGCGGAGTGGAAACCGCAGTCATCGACTATTCGATTTCTGTAGAAGGTCCCGGCGCCTATGCGCTTGACACCTGGCAGTATGCACATGCGGCGGGAAAACGCGCATATGCAAAGCTGCAGCTTGGTGTAACATGGGAATTGTCAACCGTTGCGTGTGTACCTGCCTTTGAAAAAACCTGGCGGCATTTGTGCGGCGTTGCAGAAAAGGGTCAGGTGGACGGCATTATGCTTGGTTGGACACTTGGCGGCTTTCCGTCTCCGACACTGCGTCTGGCACAGTGCTTTTATCAGAAAACAGAAACGCTTCCGACACTGGACGACCTCTACGAAGCAATGTTTCCGGGATGTGACCGGAAGGCGGTAACGCATGCGTTTCATCTTTTGTCGGAAGCATATGACGCTTATCCGTTTCATATTGGGTCTGCGTATAACGGCCCCCAGCAGGTCGGTTCCTCCAATCTGCTGTACCCGCAAAAAACGGGGTATCACGCGACGATGACGGGTATTCCTTACGATGACCTGGACAGCTGGCGTTCCATTTTCCCACGGGAGGTTTATATCAGTCAAATAAAGAAGCTGTCGGACGGCTGGCATGAGGGAACACTTGCTCTGGAAGCGGCGTCCCGTACCTCAAACGAAGATGTACACCTTACGGCGCTCCTGCGCTGGACAAAGGCGGCGGACTGCCACTTCCGTTCCATGTACAACCAGTGTCTGTTTGTGATGCGCAGGGAAGAAGGAATGGTCGATACGGCAATTGCTGCGGAGGAAGCCGCACTGGCAGCGGAACTTTTGAATCTCACAGCTGTGGATTCCACCATCGGCTACGAGTCTGCAAACCACTATTTTTACCATAAAAATCATCTGCTTGAAAAGCTTGTGAACTGTGATTATATCATGCGCAGTTATTGAAAGGACATTTTTGCATTATGAAATATCTGGAAGACCGCATCCGTGATGAGGGAAAAATTTTACCGGGAGATGTATTGAAGGTTGGTCACTTTGTCAACCAGCAAATTGATATCAAGTTACTGGCAGAAATGGCACGGGAGCTGCATCGCCTTTATGCCAGGGACGGTGTGACCAAGATTCTGACCATTGAGGCATCCGGGATTGCGCTGGCTGCGGCTGTTGCACTGGACATGCAGGTACCGCTGGTGTTTGCCAAAAAGGGAACATCTGCAAATGTCGCAGGGGAAGTATACACAGCAAAGGTTTATTCTTATACGCATAACCGTACCTATGACGTGATTGTGCCAAAGGAATACCTAAAAGCCGAAGATCGTGTGCTGATTGTCGACGATTTTCTCGCACAGGGGAACGCGCTGTGCGGGTTGATTGAGATTATCCATGCTTCCGGCGCATCCATTGCAGGCTGCGGTATTATCATTGAAAAAGGATTCCAGCCGGGCGGAAAGCTTTTGCGGGAGAGGGGAATCCGTGTGGAATCGCTTGCCATTATAGAATCTATGAACGGTGAAACCGGGGAAATTACATTCCGTACATAATAAAAAATAACATGGGTTCGATGAGGAGGCGCTTTTTGAAAAAGCGCCTCCTCAAACTCCACCGCAAAAACTTTTTAACAGAAATATTAATAAATTGCGCATAATAAAACAATGCTTTCTGGACAATTTTTATTAATTTTATCTATATAAAGTTTTTGGAAAAGGGTTTGGGGAAAATCTTTTTTTCAAAAAAGTTTTCCCCATAAATCATCGAATTCACGTTATTTTACAGTTTGGAGAGGAGATATTCCCACACGGCTTCATAGTCTGCCATATCACAGGAGATACTGTCCGTTTTTTCTTCGTGTGCAATCAGCTTTGTGGGGTCTTTTTCCCGCAGAACAAGGCTGAGCGCGTGATCATATACATCCTGCATGCCGCGCTTTTTGACTTCTTCCATAAGAACAAAGAACTGAATGCCGCGGCGCAGTGCATACCAGCGAAGAGAAAGCAGCGGCGTTCCGTCCGCAGAAGGATAAACAAAGTAGGAATCTCCGGCATTCCATGTGCCGACAATGGCGTTGTCACGCGGGTGATCATTCCAGACGGTGTAGTCCCAACGCAAAAAACCGCTGAAATGGTGGTAGGACGCGAATATGCAGAGAAAATAGCTTTCGACAAGCTCACTTTTTAAGAACATATTCGGATAGTCCGGTTCGCAGCAGACATAATGCAGAAACCGCTTGTCCGGATGTGCCTTGATGGCCGCCTGCATTTCCTCACAGCGGTTTGACGCCGCTATGATGTCGTAAATAAAATCGTCTGTCAGGGCAGAGAATGCATCGACAAATTCGATTTGATCACATGCGGTTTTACAGCGGAATTGCGGCGCAGCTTTGTGCATACGCTCTAGGCTTTCTTTGAATGGCTCCAGATCATGTGGTTCATCGGCGGAAAGGCGTACCTTTGCTATTTGATTGGTATGTACAAAATATTGCTCCAGTGAATGGATGTAGTCGTCTACCTCACAGCCGTTTTTCATATACCGATAGGTACCGGATGCTTCATCCAGATAACGAATGCGCATCAAATCCGGATAATCACGGACAATTTTGCCATGAAAACGGTTGCCTGTATTCCAGACGCCGACAAGACCGAAAATCGAAATGGTTTCGTCAATGCCGTATTTTGCGCAAAGATCGATATATCGCTGCATTGCAGTATAATCATAAAGAAACGTACCGTCTTTTTTCTTTGTCACTCCAATGATGGAATATTCATATAAATTGGTCCCCTCCGGCATGCCGGAACAATACTGACCGTTCCATGGGATTTCTGATGCGACGATGGTGACGCTTTTTGCGCCGAGTGCACCGAGAGAACGGATATAGTTTTCAAGAATCGCAAAATGCGCGTTGCTCCACAGCGGGACTTCGTATTTCCGTGCAATATTGGAGGAATGCTGCCAGAGGTCCAGATGAAACCCGTTTTTGCGATTGTCAGGAAAACAGAATGCATATACCTGAATGGTAAAGAAAATATCACAGTCTTCCATGCGGAATTCATCGTCGAATGCGCGATTGCAGAAAAAGTGAAGGGTTCCGGAATAGCTACCGGGCGGGGTATCAGAAGGGATATGTACGGTGCAGTAGAGCTGTGCCACGGTATCTGCTGCAATTTCTCTTACCGTCTCGTGCAGTACGGCATCTGCACGGTAGGTGCCGTCGTTGATTTGATGCATGGCGGTGTGCGAAATTGTCAGCGGGAACGGAAACGATGTATCGCATGCCACACGAACAGTCGGTAGGGCAACGTTTTGCGAAAACCACGGCGCGGTATCGGTCTGAAGCGCGAATGCCTCGTTTGCAGATACCAAGAGACTGAATGCCGCATGATCATTTCTGCCGGAAGCGATGCGGATATCAGAGCCTGCATTGGTCAGCGAAAGGCCTGTCTTTTGATTTTCATCAGCTGACAGCTTGAAAGACGGAAATGTAACTGTTGTACGAAGTGTAAAACCGGAATTCATTGAAATTTCTCCCAAGACGAAAAAATTTTGAAGGGGAGTCCAAACGTGTGACATTGGACAACGTCTCGCGTCATTTTTATGACCATAACTTCGCGAAAGCGAAGTTTTCCTTTCCAATGTGGAATTGTGACGCGCCCGCAGGCGGTTGAGTTACAAAACACGGTTTGAAAGATTTATCTTTCAAACTTGTGCCTTGATTAAATAATAGTCCTGATTGCTTGTCGCTGTTACCTCTATGATATGGAAGCCGACTGCTTCAAGTACGGTACATTCTGCTGCAACCGTGAGCGGGGTATCCATGTGCGGGAAACGGTGCGGGTCTTCTGCAAGCATGCGGAAATTCTCCTCCTGCTGTGTCGGCGTGGGCGCCATTTTATCG
The DNA here is from genome assembly GCA_017942005.1 of Clostridia bacterium. Lineage (GTDB taxonomy): Bacteria > Bacillota > Clostridia > Oscillospirales > CAG-272 > RGIG3925. The sequence continues at coordinate 173,882 of JAGAVJ010000021.1, forward strand.
GAGCTTACAAACAATCCGCCGGGCTTTAATGCATCGTAGACCTTGCGATACAATACCAGTTTTTCTTCTGGTGAGAAGTGATGCAGTGCGGAGGTGGAAATCATAGCGTCATAATTTCCTCCAAAATCGGTTTCAAAAAAGTCGCCGATGACAAAGGACACATGATCTGCAAATGGACGCTTTTTTAGGACGGACAGCATTTCCTCGCTGATATCCGCTGCGGTGACTGCGATATCCGGGAACCGTTCAAACAGAGAAATCAGTTCCATGCCTGTGCCTGCACCGAGATCAAGTACCGATGAAACGCCATCCGGCAGCGCTGCGGTCAGGGCTTTTTTACTGTCGAGGAATGCGTTGTGGACATCGTCATATCCAACCGTTTTACGGTCAAAAAATTCTTTTAAGGTTTGATTACGTTCCTTTAATGTGATGCTCATGCGTTTCGCTCCTTTTCGTTTTTTTTTATTATAATATAGTTTTCATTTTTTGTCAAGAGCGAGTTTCTTTATAATCAGAGTAACCGCGTTTTAAAGAGGAACGAGAGAGGGGGACGCTTGAAGGGAACTTTTGAAAAAGTTTCCCTCAAACTCCCTTCAAAACTTTTTATCGAGAAAAGAAGAGACTGCTGCAAGTTGAAAACTTGCAGCAGCCAAATTTATACATGTTTGAAAGCTTTAAAAACAGCGTGCAGATTAATACATACCGCCCATGCCGCCGCCCATACCAGGTGCTGCCGCTGCGGGTGCAGGATTTTCTTCCTTCTTGTCGGCAACCAGAGCTTCTGTGGTGAGGACGGTTGCAGCGACAGATGCTGCATTCTGCAATGCGGAACGGGAAACCTTGGTCGGGTCAACGATACCGGCTGCAACCATATCGCAGTAGGTTTCGTTGTAAGCGTCAAAGCCATAACCGATCTTATCGGCGTTCATGATCTTGTCAATAATGACAGAGCCTTCCAGACCTGCGTTGGCTGCGATCTGGCGAACCGGCTCTTCCAGTGCCTTGACAACGATGGACACACCGGTCTTTTCGTCGCCTTCGGTTTCATCCAGCAGAACCTTAACATCGTTAATGACATTCAGGAATGCAGTACCGCCGCCTGCGACAATGCCTTCTTCGACAGCTGCGCGGGTTGCGTTGAGTGCGTCCTCAATGCGGAGCTTCTTCTCCTTCATTTCGGTTTCGGTTGCAGCGCCGACTTTGATGACAGCGACACCGCCTGCCAGCTTTGCAAGGCGTTCCTGCAGCTTTTCACGGTCGAAATCAGAAGTGGTGACTTCAATTGCTGCACGAATCTGTGCGATTCTGGACTTGATTTCGTCAGATGCACCGGCGCCGCCGACAATGATGGTGTTTTCCTTGGTAACCTTCACCTGTCTTGCCTGACCGAGCTGTGCCATCGTTGTATCCTTCAGATCAAGACCAAGCTCGTCGGTGATGACTTCGCCGCCGGTCAGGATTGCGATATCACGGAGCATTTCCTTGCGTCTGTCGCCAAAGCCGGGCGCCTTGACTGCAACGCAGGTAAAGGTACCACGCAGCTTGTTCAGTACAAGGGTCGTCAGCGCTTCGCCTTCGATATCTTCTGCAACAATGACCAGCTTCTTGCCAGCCTGTACAATCTGCTCAAGCAGCGGGAGGATATCCTGGATGTTGGAAATCTTCTTGTCGGTGATGAGGAGCAGTGCATCGTCGATGACAGCTTCCATCTTATCGGTATCGGTGACCATGTACGGGGAAATGTAGCCGCGGTCGAACTGCATACCTTCTACGACTTCAGAATAGGTATCTGCAGATTTGGATTCTTCTACGGTGATAACGCCGTCGGAGGTGACCTTTTCCATTGCGTCAGCAATCAGGTTGCCGATCATTTCATCGCCTGCGGAAACGGTACCGACACGTGCGATGTCTTCCTTGCCTTCGACGGGCTTGGAGTGGCTCTGCAGGCTGTCGACCGCACGGTCAACGGCCTTCTGGATGCCGCGGCGGACGATCATCGGGTTTGCGCCGGCGGTAATGTTCTTCATACCTTCACGGATGAATGCCTGTGCAAGCAGGGTAGCGGTTGTGGTACCGTCGCCGGCTGCATCGTTGGTCTTTGTTGCAACTTCCTTAACGAGCTGTGCACCCATGTTTTCCATTGCGTCTTCCAGCTCAATTTCCTTTGCGATGGTAACGCCGTCATTGGTGATCAGCGGAGCGCCGTACTTCTTGTCGAGGACGACGTTGCGGCCTTTCGGGCCAAGTGTGATTTTTACAGTATCAGCGAGTTTATCGACACCACGGAGCAGTGCGTTTCTGGCATCAATGCCATATACAATTTCCTTTGCCATAATTAATTATTCTCCTTTGATTCAAATTTATCCGGGAATGCAAGCGCTATATTATTCCACAATCGCAAGAATATCGGACTGCTTGACAATGGTGTATTCCACACCGTCGCACTTGACCTCAGTCCCTGCGTACTTGCTGGTGATGACCTTCTGACCGACCTTGACTTCCATGACGATTTCTTTTCCGTCAACAACGCCGCCGGGGCCGACAGCGACGATTTCTGCAACCTGCGGCTTTTCCTTTGCGGAGCCTGCTAAGATAATGCCGCTTTTTGTGGTTTCTTCTGCTTCTGTCATTTTGACAACAACTCTGTCAGCGAGTGGTTTCAGTGTCATTTTATGAATCCTCCTTGTATCATGTATCGGTTTTTTTAGATTGTTGTTGTGATTTTGGATTAGCACTCGAAAAGATTGAGTGCTAACTTTCAGATATAATTATAATCACTTTTCCATGAAAAATCAAGTCTTTTTGAAGTAATTAACATATAATTAACAATACATAGCATGTCTGGAAACAATTAGAGGTATTTTATACCCCAGACTGCCGGAAAAGTGCTATTTGCTGTTTTTCCTTCATACGATCTGAGAGAACACAAAACAGATCCGCCCGATTCCCTTTTTTGGAGGAGCGAGTGTATCTTATAAAAAAGAGAAAGGGGACGATTGATCATCGGCGGAATATTTTTGATTTTTCTGCTGGCGGCAGGCGGCTATACCGGGTGCCGTCTGAAATGGTTCTGCTTCTGTCATCCGGTTCTGACAGTCAAACGCTTTTTTTCACCAGGCAGGGAAGATGCGGCAAGAACGCCAGCTGTTGTTTCAGAAAACGAAACATCGTATTCGCCGATGAAGGCGCTGACGGTTGCTCTTGCAGGGACGCTTGGAGTCGGCAATATCACAGGAGTTGCTGCTGCCATTGCGCTGGGGGGTGCTGGCGCACTGTTCTGGATGTGGATATCCGCGCTTTGTACAATGCTGATCAAATATGCAGAGGTCTATCTTGCGGTGAAGACGCGGGAGCGCATTGTCAAAGACGGTAAAACAGAATATCGCGGCGGACCGATGCGGTATTTTCAATATTTCCGGTGCGGCGGCATGCTTGCTTCGGTATTCTGCGGGGTGTGTATTGCAGCGTCCTTTGTGCAGGGGAACCTTTTGCAGACAGCAGCGGCAGTTTCCTGCGCGGATGCGGTGTTTGGTCAGCCAAGCAGTCTGACGGCAGGAGTTCTGACCGTATGCGCGGTGCTTCTGATTTTCGGGGGACGGCAGAGAATCGCATCTTTTACGGAAAAAATGATACCGCTTATGACAGCGCTGTATTTTGGCATGGGAATGCTCATTCTCTTTCGGAATGCAGCGCTTCTTCCGCAAATAGGAAAGGATATCCTGTCATCGGCGTTTTCTGTGAAAGCGCTTGGCGGCGGTGGAATCGGCGGCATATCGATAATTCTTGCGATGCGTCACGGATGTGCCAAGGGGGTGTTCTCACATGAAGCCGGATGCGGCACGTCTCCCATCTCCCATGCGGGAGCGGATACGGACGATCCGTGCAGACAGGGTATCCTCGGTATTGCGGAAGTATTTGTCGACACCATTGTATTGTGTACGGTGACAGGACTTGTTTTGCTTGTATCCGGTTTTGGATACGGCGGGGGGACACAGGGATATGCTTTGGCAGTGATGGATGCGTTTTCGCTGTGGTTTGGCAATGCGGCAAAATGGATTCTTGGGCTATCCATTGTGTTTTATGCATTCGCAACGCTTGTCTGCTGGTCCTTTTACGGCACGGAATGCGTGCGGTATTTCTGCCGGAAAGCAAACCGTTCTGTGCGGAAATGGGAAACGCGGTATTTGCTTTTCTACAGTATCTGCACCTTTTTTGGCGCATTTGTCAGTGAAGGGGTGCTATGGGGAATGTCAGATGTTTTGACAATGACCATGACTGTGATCAATACTGCGGCGGTGTTAGGACTGCTTACCTATGTCAAAACGCCCGGTTTGGACCGCACAGAAACGAAGAAAATACGGAAGATTTCAGATAAAATCCCAGTGAGCGGAAGCGATTAATCCAACCGCGCCGCAAATTCTTCGTAAGATTTCATAATGCCTGCCAGTTCGCTTTCAATGGCTTTTTTTGCGCCCGCGTATGCGGATGTGATTTCTGCGGTGCCAAGCTTGCTTGTAAAGACTTCATTGATGGGTCTGTAGGAAGCGAGGTTTAATGTACAGGACAGCTCTATGGTAATATTGGAAAAGATTTCATCCATGATCAGTGCGGACTGTTCATCACGGGCGCCCTTCATACGCAGGACATTGTCATAAACGGCAGGCTTGATATAGTCATATCCATATGCGACCATGGCATCTGTCAGAGTACCGATCATATCAAGCTTTTCACCTGTTGCCGTAATCGGAATCGCCGGTGCGGCGTTGATCCACGGCTGGCTGAAGCCGATATAGCGTTCCTGCTCTTCCGTGTATTTTGGCATTGGAAGAATACCGTAGTCGTAATTTAAATCGCGGTAAGCATCAAGGGAAAATGTACAGGGATTGGTAAACAGTGCAGTGCCGTTTGCATAAACGGATTCACCGTCCACATTCCAGCCGTCGTTGAAAACACCCTGCTCTGTAAAGCAGTCGAGTGCATGCTGGATGAAGCTGATCATCTCTGGATGCTCAAGACCGCAGGCTAAGCTGTTGTTTTTATTTTCCACCAGGCTGTAGCCGGAAGCCAAAAGGAAGCCCTCATGGCTTTCAAACATAAGACCGATCCGGTCGTCACCCTCAATGTCTCCGTCACCGTCGAGATCCTTGACGGCAAGACGCGCAAACTCCATCATTTTATCAAATGTCCATTTTCCCTCATGAACCAGCGTGTACATGTCCCCCAAATCCAGTTCACGTGCCATATCCTGGTTGAACATGATGACGTAGACAGAACCGAAATACCGCGGGGAAATCATACAAGAGGGATAATACATACTGGTACCGATGTATGTATTCTTATTTAATTCCGGCATCCAGTAATCTGCATCCAAATGAATCGTGTCAATATAATTGAGCGGATAAATTGCGCCTTGAGACGCCAGACTTTTGGTTGCGGTTGCGTGATCTAAAATGACCAGCTGGTAAGCATCGTCGCCTGCCAGAATGCTTTGCGCCAGCTTCTGCGCAATTTGTCCGGTACTGTTTGTGTCGTCACAGGTATAGTTTACATTGACATTGTAATTCTCTTCAAGAAAACGGTCGCGGGCGAACAGCGCGTCATTGATGACCTCACCGGTTTCTTTTTCCGCATAATTTTGAAGTATGGACATATTCATACCGTTGACTGTATTGCTGGTATAAATATTGAATTCCGCACCGCCATAATCAACGTATTTGAGCAGTGAGGAATACGGCTGATCCTTTTCGGTTACAGACTCTGCGGCGGCAGCGGTGGTTTCCTCTGCACTGGATGTATCGGCGGCGGAAACATCATCTGTTTGTTCGTTGCACGCCATTAGCGCACCGGCAATCAAGGATGCGCACAATAGGGTGAGGGGAAGTACTTTTGAGTTTTTCATATGCAGAAGGTTCTCCTTTAAATCATAAAAATTCGACGGGACATGGTTTGGTTGTTCGTATTATAGCACAGGAAAAACGGTTTGTCAAGGCGGAAAATTTTTTATATAAATTTTTCAAATTCCTATTGACATTTTGCAAATTTGATGCTATAATATAATTGTTCTTATTTCATACCAAGAACGATCAGGTTGCTATGATAAGGTTACTGCTTTATTGTAGTACACCGCAAAGCTCTGACGATCGATTTTTATCGATCGTTATCTTTTATTATCATATGCTATTTGGGAATTATAGCTCCCTGATAGTTCTTGGTATGAAATAACCCAGTTCCAGTCGTTTTTAAATAGCTTGATGTTATAGCTCCCTGATAGTTCTTGGTATGAAATAACTAATAAACCATTTCTTTTAATAACTCTATTGTTATAGCTCCCTGATAGTTCTTGGTATGAAATAACTAGCGGCGTCTTTGGGGATATCCATTTGTCGTTATAGCTCCCTGATAGTTCTTGGTATGAAATAACAAGAACCAATTTCCAATCGGAATGAGGATTGTTATAGCTCCCTGATAGTTCTTGGTATGAAATAACGCGTTGTAAGAAGGGATTTCAATTGTAACGGTTATAGCTCCCTGATAGTTCTTGGTATGAAATAACTGGTTTGCCGATAATAGCGCAAGTCATTCCGTTATAGCTCCCTGATAGTTCTTGGTATGAAATAACTTATCGCTTGCCGAACATCTTCCTGCGTCAGTTATAGCTCCCTGATAGTTCTTGGTATGAAATAACAGATGTGCGCGAAGATTAACGAGATTAGCCGTTATAGCTCCCTGATAGTTCTTGGTATGAAATAACATCCCGCACCGGTGAGATTGCAGACGCATGGTTATAGCTCCCTGATAGTTCTTGGTATGAAATAACTCAGAAATCGTCTGTACAATGTTTTCAACAGTTATAGCTCCCTGATAGTTCTTGGTATGAAATAACA
>JAGAVJ010000022.1 GCA_017942005.1 Clostridia bacterium
AGTTTGATCCTGGCTCAGGATCAAACTCTCGAATGGTGGTATTTCAAAAGTCTCAAAAGAGGCTCTTCAAATCAATATCCGAGCTATGATTTAGCTCTCTTTACTTTTTTAGAGTGAATAGTTTTGACTATTCTTTTTTAAGGAATTGTCGAGATTCCAAAGGATGTCTCCATCCTCTTTCGTTTCGTACAATTTGTTGTTGTTCAATTTTCAAGGATCATACCATTATGCACAGCATAATGTGCTGTCTTCGTCAGTGCCTCACTGCTCTCCGCAGCTCGCCGCCTCTCTTGTCGACAGCCTGTTTATTATATCACAGAATTTTCCTTTTGTCAAGAGATATTCAAAAATTTCTTGAATTTTTTCATATTTCCTGTCGAGAACCGTTTTAACTGTGTTCTTCCTGCGACTTTTATAGTATACCATATTTTTCTTCTTTTGTCAATCGGTTTCGACTATTTTATATTTTAACATTTTATGAATTAAAAATTTCGCATCCGTTAACAATTCCTTTGATTTCTTTAAATAATCACGTGAGTTTCGTTTCAGTTTAGAAATCTATATTATACTATATGTATATTAAGTAACTCTATCGTTTTCAATTTAAGGAGGTATCTGTGTTGAAACGGAATATTTTCACGCGAAAGAATGCACAATCCCAAAATCAGGATGCTGCTGTTATCAATTATACTGGATATAAGAACTCTATTGACACAATGACTCCGCTTACTGCAACGCAGAAACTAACGGAGGAAAATTTCCCACGTTCTTATCAAGCGCTGTTCTGGTTGTTTTTGATCGGCAGCGTTCTCGGGTTCATTTTAGAAGGATTTTGGTGCATTGCACACAAAGGCCACTGGGAAAATCATTCTGCAACCGTATGGGGACCTTTTTGTATTATATATGGTCTTGGCGCAGTCGTTATTTATGTCTTGTCTACATATTTAAAGGATAAAAATATTTTCGTTCAATTTGCACTGTGTGCCGCTTCCGGAACTCTGATTGAATATTTCGCAAGCGTTTTTCAGGAAATCTGTTTTGGTTCCTATTCATGGAATTACAGTGCCTATGTTCTGAACCTTGGCGGCAGAGTCAGTTTGAAGATGATGGTAATATGGGGACTGCTCGGCGTTGTATTTATGCGGATTCTCTTTCGGCATCTCGCTTCCTTTTTAAAGGTATTAAACGGCAGAGGCTGGAAAACCGCCTGCATTTTCCTGTCTGTTTATATGTCTTTTAATTTGATTGTCACCTCCGCTGCACTCCTGCGCTGGGAAGATCGCATCCACGGTGTCGAACCCACAAGCGCGGCAGCGGAATGGATTGACCGTACATGGAATGACGAAAGAATGGAACTTTTGTACCCGAACATGACCTTTTATCAAACGGCAGCTTCCACGGATTCCCTGTATGAATAAACATCCTTATCTCACCTGCCCAAACAAGTATCAATTCTGCCAAGTTAACAAAAGGTTCTCCCAAAGCATACAGGAGAACCTTTTTTATTATCCTTGATTCATTTTTTCGACCATTTCTGTTGGTTTTACTGTCATTTCCACCCATGACGGTGTAAAACCGGAAGCAACTGCATTTTTTGACGACCGGACATTTGACCATGCACAGCAATAAAACGGAACAAGTTCTCTTTCCAAAACCTCCATTGCCAAATTGCTCGTCAAAGCAGCTGCAATTCCCTGTCTGCGATATTCCGGCAGTACATCAATGCCAATCTGCCACATCCGTTCACAATCCGCGGAACAGCCAGCCAAACCAATCAAGCGGCTGCCATCATATGCACCTACGCCAAGTACGTCCAGTTCCTTTCTGTCACGGCAAAGCGCATTTCCCCATTCCGGTACATATAAGTCGGCAAAATCATTCTGATATAGGATTTTCATTGGATATTGACATGGAAGGCGTTTTATTTTTCGGACATCTGGAAGAAAATATTCCGCCATAAAGCACACTTTTTGACCTTTGGCTTCCATTTTCTGATCAAGCCAATGCAGATTAGGCGTTTCAAAACAATGATAATAGGTAAAACGGCTGATATATTCTGCTGCAATGGCACGGAACTCGTTTTTTACAGACGCCACGATGTTATTTCCGTAAGATACAAAATTGCATGCAACAGGTTCCGTAAAATATTTTCTTGCTTTTGGACCGATGATGGATTCTGTAATCACATTTTTAGTCATTAAAAAATCTTCTGCTCGGCAGTTATTGTCCAGCGCCGACTGTTCCATCGCAATCCGAAGAATCTCCTCATTTGTATACATAATGATAACCACAACTTTTTTACATAAGTAAAAGTTAGTTCCTTTCTTGGTCTGTGACATAAATCGCAAAAGCACGGTACAGGAAACCGCATTTTACCATTTTTCTGAAAAATAAATTTCAGACCTACCGCCTGTTATACGATATCTTTTCACTTGTTTCCCTTTTTGATCATATTCATGATGATATAAATGAAAAGCAGTACGGCAATGGTGGCACCAAGAACGATATACATTGTCGGTATTCCCACACGTGCATCCTGAAAATAGATATTACAATCGATAGAATCCTTGATTCCTTCAGCAGCCGCAGACGGCAATCCCTGCTTTACAAGTTCTGCAATGGCGCTGCGCATGGCATGATTCCGGATAAGTGCGGTGCCATATGTCCCAGGGAAAAACATCAATACCGTTTGCAGTCCTTTGCCAAAAAAAGCAATCGGCATATATGCACCGCAGATAAATCCGTATCCGGAGCTGACAATCGTACCAACAGCGGAAATCTGTCCCTGTGTCGTCAAAAAGAAGTTGATCACAGAAGACAGCGCACATCCAAACATCACAAGCAGAATGACATCCAGTACCATCAGACCAATGTCTGCTAAAGGAAGAAACCATCCCTCGATTGCCATATAAATAAGACAAAGCACGAGCGCGATAAGACATATCATCACAGAAGAAAGGAAGGTTGCGGCATAATAGCTGATCGACAGTGTCGATGATTTTACCGGAGAAATCCGCAAATCCTTGATGACGCCGCTCGCTTTATCCTGTACCATCAGCATATTTGAACAAAATGCGATCGTAATACAGGAAACCGCAAGGAGTGACGACACCAGCTGTGTATCAACCAAACCGTTTAAAAGAGAGTCTGGAACCGAGAGCTGCTCCGGTATTACACTTGTAAAACTCTCCATATAGATATTTCTAAGGAACGTTGTGTATAAAATCAACAAAATTATCGGTGTGATCAACACAGAAAAAAACATTCCCTTATCTTTGAAAAAAAGCTTGATATTCCGTTTGATAAGTGCCGCTGCTGTACTCATCTTTCCGTACCTCCTGTTAAATTCTTACCTGTCACAGTCAAAAAAATATCATCCATATTTCCCTTGACAATTTCATAATCCCGAAACACATGCGGATATTTTAATATCAGTTCTGTTGCTTTTTCCGTGTTCGGAACAGACAGCCGGTACGCCTCCCGCATGGGTTCATATGGGACTCCCATTGCCTGTACTGCCGCTTCCTCCACATGATATAGGGTAATGTAATCAGCTGCATAGGAATTTTTGAGTGCAAGCGGTGTTCCTTCCGCTGCAATTTTACCGCTGTCTAAGATGACGATGTGATCCGCTTCCGCCGCTTCTTCCATGTAATGCGTCGTTAAAAACACCGTCATGTTCTCATTTTTCCGCAAGTCGGAAATCACATTCCACAGCAATCTTCTTGTCTGCGGATCAAGACCGGTCGTCGGCTCATCTAAAATTAAAATCTTCGGTCGATGCAAAAGGGCGCGAGCGATATCAATTCTTCTGCGCTGACCGCCGGACAGCTTTCCTACCGTTCTTTTCATTAAATCCTGAAAATCCAGAATCTGCGCAAGCGTTTGCAGTCGCTGTTCAAATGCCTTTCCGGTCAGACCGTACAGCGCGGCGCGGCATTTTAAGTTGTCATAAACCGTTAATACCCCATCCAATACCGAATTTTGGAATACAACACCCAACTCTCCTTTGACCTTTTCTGTATGCTGTTCCAAATTAACACCGTCAATGACAATGGTTCCGCTGTCCTTTGCCAGCTGACCGCAAATCATATTGATTGTCGTAGATTTTCCAGCGCCGTTGATGCCAAGAAATGCAAACAGTTCTCCTTCCTTGACACAAAAACTTAAGTCCTGCACAGCCTTGACACTGCCAAAACTTTTATATAAATGATCAATTTTGATGATATCTTCCATTTTTTTATCATAGGGTTGTTGCAAGTTGAAAACATGCGACAGCCCGGTTTCCTTCTTTCTTTTTTTATTTCATATTCTGTTCCGAACATTATATGTTTTTTCACGCTACTGCTTCATGCAGGAAAATGCGCTTGATATCTCGCCCAAAAAGCGCCACTGCCGCTGCATATACTGATGCAATGCCGCACTGTTCTTTTCATAAAATTCATAAATTTTGTCAATCTCTTTGAAATGATGTGTTTGTATGATGGCATCTGCAATGCATGCGCCGCTCTCCATTCCGGCAGAAATGCCTTCCCCCATGGGATTTAAGAATCCGGCAGCTTCTCCGGCAAAGAATACACGTCCCCTCCCCAAATCAATCGGGCATCCGGGCTTGATTTGCGGCATCAGCCATCGCTCCTCACGGATTTTCTTTTTCAGGCACAGACCGTGATTCTCTTTCATATAGCTTAGAAAACGCTGATAATAGGCACAAATTGCAGCCTCATCAGCACCGGTTCTGATCACCGAATCGGTTTTAACCGAATCTGCAGCAGGCATCGATACCCCAAGTACCGGCATATCGTCCTTGACGTTAAACCATGCATCATATCCGGAAAATTCCGGCTGCAAATATGCATAAAAATAATGCGGATCCAAGGAACTTATCCCTTCATAAAAAACCTGATAGGTTTTTATATAAGATGGTTCTATTTTCATCAGCTGACGCTTGAGTCTTCCGACAACGCCTTCACAATCAATCACACACTCTGCGGCAGCGCCAAACGAAGAGGTGCCTTCTTTGTGCATGGTGACTGTCACAAGTCCCGGTGATTCTATACAGCCCGTCACCATGGTGTCGTCCAAAAGTGCAGCACCTGCCATCACCGCTTGCTGCGCCAGCCAGTGGTCAAATACACTGCGCCATATATTCCGTCCTTCCTGTTCAAAGCGAAATTCTTTTCCATGCGAATCGGTGAATATCATTCCTCGGTTTTCTATTGGTGTACACATGGCGGAAAGTGGTATGTCTTTTCCATAATACTGCTTCACAAGCGTCATTGACTTTTGAATCAAGATACCGGAACACGATTTTTCCCGCGGTAATTTCAGTTTTTCGACGAGAAGCACATGAAATCCGTTTTCTGCAAGCCGTTTTGCCGCCGTACAGCCGGCGGGCCCTGCGCCAATCACAATAACGTCATATTTTTTGAACATGGAATTCTTAATTACTCCTATTTTCTGCGTATGTTTTCCACAGATCTGTATCATTTGCATCTGTTTTGTGATATCTTTTTGATATCAATTTATTATAACATATCCTTTCTATTTTGTCAATACTTACCTTGTGAAAAACTTCATATTTCAAGTTTTTGAAAAGGGGAAAAGGATCATGAAAAAGCTTTTCCCTAAACCCCATTCAAAAAACTTTAAACGATGTAAATACAGCGAAAGTCCTGCATGCTTTTTGCTGCATGTGCACAACACTTTGACGATTTATTTGTTTGAAAGTTTTTGGGGGATGCCCAAGCGGCGGGGATTTTTTTCAAAAAATCCCCAAGAGCGCTTCATCGAACTTTCGTTAAACTTACGTTTATTATAGATAAAAATAAAACGGGATTGCTGCACCGATATGCAAACAGTCCCCTTGAGAGATCAAAACACCGATTTTATTCATCTTTGGGCATGTGTTTTAAAAATACGATCATAAATGGAAGCGATATCAATGCAGTAACAAGGTATGCAATCGGCTGAGACAGTTCAATTCCTTTGATATCTAAAAATTTCGGTAAAATCAGACAAAGCGGAATAAAAACAAAACCGCTTTGCAAACACGACAGAATCAGTGCAGGTACGCTCTTTCCGATGCTCTGGAACAGCATGGTTACCACAACCGTGACCGGCTGGAAACACAGAAACATACATTGCAGGCGAAGCGCTTCACTGCCGATTTGAATCACCTCCGCTTCTTTGCGGAAAATAGAAATGATCTGCGGTGCAAAGGCAAAGCATCCTGCTGAAATGGTTCCAAGCATAACAGCGGAAAACAGCAGTGTAAACCACGACCCGCGTTTCACACGGGAATATTTTTTCGCACCGTAGTTAAAGCCTGCGACCGGCTGAAACCCTTGTCCGATACCAAGTCCGACGCTGAAAATCAGGTTTGATGTTCTGCCGACATATCCCATCGCAGCAATGGCTGCATCTCCGAATGGCTTTGTCTGTGTATTTAAAACCATTGTAGAGACACTGTTCAGTCCCTGCCTTGCAAGGCTTGGAAGACCCGTCACTATGATATCTCCAAAGATTTTCGGCGATTTTGCAATCAGTTTTAACGACAGTTTACTTTGTGTTTTCCCCAAGATAAAAATAGACAGAAGGATTCCAAAGGAAATGTACTGCGACAATGCAGTGGCAATCCCTGCGCCGCGAATGCCGAGTTTACAGACAAAAATGAAAAACGGATCAAGCGCAATATTAATCAAGCCGCCAGAGGTCAGACCAATCATCGCAAGCGCAGCTTTCCCTTCATACCGGAGGATATTGTTCAATACGCAGCTTCCGGTCATTACAGGTGCGGCAAGCAAAATCATGGCGCAATAGTCCACTGCATACGGAAGAATGGTGTCGGTACTGCCAAGAAGGTACATAAAAGGTTTTATAAAAACAAGTCCGACAATCATAATCACGCATCCTGTCAGCACCGCGGAGAAAAAACCGGTTGAAGCATAGGTACTTGCCCTCTCCACCTGTTTGCTGCCAAGCAGACGGCTGATATGACTTCCCGACCCATGTCCGTACATAAATCCAAATGCCTGTAAAATCGCCATGACACCAAATACAATACTGATTGCACCGCCGGCACTGATTGACAGCTTACTGACAAAATAAGAATCTGCCATATTGTAGATATTGGTGATCAGCATACTGATCGTGGTTGGGATTCCCAGAGTTATGATCAGCTTTTCTACCGGCGTTTCCGTCATTTTCCGATATTGGCTGTCCGGTTCTGCATGTGCGCTTAATTTCATCCTGTCATTGTCCTCCAATGCATCACAAGGAAATTTTATGGCTTTCAATCATTCGATGAAAAGAAAGACCAAAAGCTTCATACAGTATATAGTATACCATAAAATAAAGAAAAAGTCAAAGGGGCTGTCGCATACGACAGTCCTTAAAATTCACCTTTTCGCTTTTTTAGGTGGAATTTCGTGTATTTTTTGTTCGTTTTGCATGATATTTTGTTCGTTAAAAGTTTTTGCGGCAGCGTTTGAGGAGGTGCTTTTTTCAAAAAGCACCTCCTCATTAAACTCGCGTCTTTTTATTTATCAAGCGCAGCATAAGCTGCTTCATCCACCGGTTCCAGCCATTCATTGGATGTGTGTACACCGGGGACCTCCACAGCCAAATGAGAAAACCAGCTGTCCTTTGCTGCACCATGCCAATGCTTCACGCCGACTGGAATGTTGACGGTGTCTCCAGGGTGCAGGGCACGCGCTTCTTTCCCCCATTCCTGATACCAACCGGTACCGCTGACACAAATTAAAATCTGCCCGCCGCCGGATTCTGCATGGTGAATGTGCCAGTTGTTGCGGCATCGAGGCTCAAACGTAACATTGAACACACCGACCTGACTTGTGGAAATCGGCGCCAGATAGCTTTTTCCGCTGAAGTATTGTGCAAATCCGTCATTGGGATTGCCAATGGGGAATATCATGCTCTCAGCATGACGTGTTTTTTCATCTTTGACAGGCGTGTCGTCGCTCCAGACCTGCACCGCCATACGGAACGCCGCCCATGCCTTTGGCCATCCTGCATAAAAAGCCGCGTGTGTCAGGATTTCTGCAATCTCTTCTTTTGTAATTCCGTTGTTTTTTGCGCTTTGCAGATGATACTGGAATGAATTGTCCACAAGCCCCTGCGCCATCAACGCAACGACAGTAACAAGTGAACGATCCCGCAGGGACAGCTGATCATTTCTGCTCCATACTTCACCAAACAGCACATCATCGTTCAACTGTGCAAATTGCGGCGCAAACGTGCCAAGCTGATCTCTTCCCGCGGTTTGAACAATTTTTTTACTCATGCCGAAACACTCCTTTTTTATTTGATACCTAAAGTATAAACGTTTTTTCAAAAAATGTCAAATACTTATATTCTATCCTGTTTCATGCCTAAAAGGCATTGAACTGCGGTTCATCTTCCTCCATAAAAGAACTGATACAAAGGGGGTGCTGCACTCACGTACAACATCCCCTTTTCTTTTATTCGGCTGTTGTGCCTGCTGCCTGCGCGGAATCCTGCGGCACCAAGTGTTCTTCTGTAAAAAAAGTCCGAATCAATACGACACAAGATTCGCTTTTTACCCGATCCGGGTCGTCTGCATAGCTTTTACAATCAAAACTGCGAACACTGGAGCCTGTATCAAAAGCAAGTGCGGCAAGAATCGAATCCTTGTCTGTACTGACTTCAAGCACTTCACCGTTTTCATATGCGGTAAACGAATAGCCGCGTACTGTTGTCGGTAAATCAAAGTAGGTAATCAAAGAACCTGCTTTTTCATCAGTATCCAATTGTACCTGTATGCCGCGTGTTTCTGATTCCGCATCAGATGAGTCGATACGGCAAAGGACATGAAGCGCTTTTGTCTCACTGTTTATAATAACCGGTGCACTGGTAATACATTCGCCATCCATCCATAACTCCGCTGTTACAGATGCGCCGCCAACCGCATTGCCAATCTGTACGTTGTAGTCCGCACGTTCCATGTTTGCAGGAACAGCTTCATTTCTCACAAAAGTCAATGTATCTTTTTTCCCTGTGCAGGCAATTAGAGTTCCAAGAAGCACTACTACCAGAATAATATAAAATATGCGTTTCATCATAATCTCCGGATATCAAAATTTCATGTTTATTATATACCTTTCTATGGGGAAAAGATAGTGTGATATTGTTAATTTATTTTTTCAGTCGGCGCATAAAACAGGATATTTAAGGAAGACATCAAAAACTTTTCATCAAATTGTCAAATTCCTCTTTGAACTTTTGCGAAAAAACACAGTATAATGCAAGAGCGCCGCAAAAAAACATTTTAGTATATCGAATTGTCATGCTGATCTCCGTAGAATATGGGGAAAGAAGCTGGCTTCCCAATAAATTTGCAAACATATGTACCAGCGCTCCCGCCAAAATACTTCTTTTGGTTTTCACATAGACAAACGATACAGCAAAATTTAAAAGTATAACACTTGGAATATAGAGTACAGCATCAAACAGGGAACTTTGCAGCAGGTTATACTGTGCCTGTCCCGGTGTAAAAAACCACGCCAAATGCCAAATACCCCAAATAAAACCTAAAAGCAAAGTGGCCTTAAAAAAACCGTATCTTGCAAACAATCGATCTAACGCAAAGCCTCTCCAGCCAAATTCTTCGTTTAGCGGACCGGAAATCAGAGAAAAGAATACTACCAAAAACAGGTTCAAGGGATTTTGTGCAATTGCATGAACATAGTCCATTTTCGGCATATCATATCCCAATAAGCCTACACCGATCCAAAGTGCTATAACTGTAATCAATGAAAAAAACAATATAATTAAGACAAGCCATTTTACTCCCATATACTGAAAACGAAAACAGCGCCTAAAATAGTCTTTTCTTTGTTCTTTTGAATACGTAAAAAATACAATCATTAATGCAGTAACAGACGGTGCTCCGCCTCCAAAGTAAAAAAGAAACGTTCCTAATGGCGTTCCCTCTATTCCCATAATAATCGGCGCAAACCCAAATCCCCATGTCCATATGAGTGTCACTGTAAAAAAAATTGTTAAATATTTGCTCTCTTTCATGTTTATGACGATACCTTATTAATTAAAAAATCTTCCTTCCATTCTGCAAATTTTCATTCTCGGCAGCGGTATGACAAATTTCAAGCTTCCATTCTGTTGCTCAACTCTGTTTTTCACTTCGGACCCTTTCATAATGATTACAGAATAAAATTCACAATTCCATATAAAATATGACACACCGTAAAAATGATAATCGGGACACATGCAATCCAATTCTCCCGATTCAAACCAAAAAATAAAAATGCCAAACACGGAAAAACAGTCAGTCCCAATATCACATCGACATTGACAATTCCGGCATAATATACGATCCAGCTGATCATATAAAAAAGACTACAAATGATAACAAGCAGAATACACGGTGTAAACCATGTGTTCTTGTGTCTCTTTTTACATTCTCTGTTTTGAAGCAGGCACAATGCAGCAATCATAACAACCTGACATACAGACGCAATTGTGTCAAGAGTTCCAGTGACCGAATCGCCTCTCAACACATCACAGGGAGCAGGGACTGCAAACCATATGCAATTCGGTATCATGATAAGAAAAAACAGACATAATGCCCAGATATCAAAGTGCAGTCCATATGCTTTTAATCTTACAAGAATTTTCATGAGAGAAATTAACGGTACCAGGTTTCACAACAATCGGATCGGAAAAAGCATATAATTCTTTCCCGTTTTTGGACAGGTATAATCATGCACTGCGCCGACAAGTGCAATATGATTGTCTTTCATATATTGCAGTACCTCTGAAAAAGTGTTGTCGCCATCACATTCCGCCCTCAGGTATTCATAGCCCGGAATCTGCCATCTGACCCATCCTGCCGGTGCCGGCGCATCTGCTTCACATTCAACACCTGCTAAATACAGTCCGCATCGGAAGTCTTCCCATGGCTGAAAAGAACGTGAAAAATCAGACATCGCGCCCCATATTCCCACAGGACAGTCATTTTCATCTTTCTTTGCATACACAGCAATTTCATCAAAATGCGCGTTTGCATCTTCCCACAATTTTTGTATAAAGTCATCACCGTCCAGCGTGGATCCTTGCTTTCCGATAACAACAAAGGATTCTTTACAATATGTTTCTATTTTCATGATAACCGTAATTTCGCAAAAGCGGAATTTCCTTTCTCTGTGGAATTGTGGCAAAAGCCTATTTACAAAATCACAGCCTGTTCCCCTGCTTTCTTTTATTCGTTTATGCTTGCATCATAAAACGCAAGAATCTTTCCGAACAATTCTTCATCCGGCGTATTGGCTGTAACCACATCGTAATGCGCATAAATGTATTCAGCACGCAGCTCCTCTGTCAACTCGATGTCCAATGTCTCTGCATATTCTTGATATGCTTCGTTGAATGCATCCTTATAAGCGATGGACTCCGGAGAACAAAACAGACGGTTGTGCCCTTTTGTTTCCATGTGGACAAAGACAAACCGCGGATCATCTTTGTATTGCTTGATGTATTTGTCATACCCGCAGGACGGCGGAACCGTTGTGTCGTCAGCGCTGTGTATGATCATAATATGCGCATCCGTATTTGCAAAACCCCTCAAAGAAGCAGCATCTGCATATGTACCAAATTTCAGCATTTCATATAACGACAGATATGGAAGCATCACAGAAATTGCACCCCCAGCAATTTCACGCCCCTGTGCTTCCATCATATCCATAGATGTATCAAAGCCTGCACCGGACACAATCGCCTTTACATCTGGATGATAGGACAGCACCGCTGAAACCGAATATCCGCCCCAACTGTGTCCGAACAATAGAATCGGCAAATCCTTCATTTGTTCCTGATTTTTCACAAACCGCAGTGCATAATCCAGATCAATTACCCCTTGCGGCAGCCCACCTGCCGCATCACCTTCACTTTTGTCATTCGCCGTCGCATCATAGGCAAAAACGAGGTAGTTATTGGATGCGAACAGGTTCACAATATCCATATAGCTGTTATGTCCGCCGCCGCCAAAACCGTGGGCAAGGACAACGACACCCTTTTGGTCGCCGTCACCTTTTGTATAAATATATCCTGCAAGCATTTGACCCTTATTGGAAGGAAATGTACATTCTGTGACCTGCAAACCGTCAAAATCGCTGACATGAAATGCCAGCGGCGCATAGGTTTCAAAGCGATGTCCGAAATTTTCTTCATAGACGATAACAGAAAGAACACTTGGCAGCAGCACAGTAACCACCAATAGGACTATCGTGCATCCGATGACAACACACTTCCATATCTTCTTTTTACCGGTTTTCCACACTATATTTCTATGTATACTGTTTATAAGAAAAACAAGCGCTGCTATACAAAATACAAAAAGTACACCAAAAACAATTCCGCCGCCGATCATACCAATTTTGATACAACGCACGCATAAAGCAGCGTAAACGATAAACAAAATTGCATACAGAAGTCCTGTACATCCATAACGGAACCATTTTGGTGTTTTCGGTATTTTAAACTCTGCTGTGTCCACGATAATGCCTCTCTTTTTCGTCTTTTTCGTTGATTTTTACTTTTATGGATTCTTTTTCCACGGACGATTCTTTTTTGTCCATCCTTTGGCATTCCAGTATGCAGCATCCAGCGGATTCATGTTATTTTTCTGCATCATGCGTGACACATAAAAATAAAGTCTGGTCTTCCATCCCGGCTTGACTTTTCCTTGATGTCTTATAATGGCTGCTGCCAGCGTGTTCAGCCTTTGATCAATTTTCTTTTTCTTTTTTTCATTGACGCCGTCCCAGGATGTTGCTGAAACCGCAATCCCATACCGGTATGTTTTTGCAACACCCCACCAAAGCATGCTGTCCGCCATGTCCTGATTTGTACGTTTCATACCGGCGCCCGCAGCGGTAGAAATACATACCGCCTGCTTGGAAAACATCCGCTCTTCCGGTCTATGTATCAGCCATCGCCAGCCATAATGATCCAGCAGCGCTTTCATTGCTCCGGTCGCATGCAATACATAAACCGGACTTTCCAAAATCAGCACATCGGCATCGTCAATTGCTTCTGTGATGGGCAAAAGCTTTTCATAATGCGGACATGCATTTTCTGCCACACGGAAACAGGAATTGCATCCCATGCAGAATTCTCCGAAATCCCGCGGCAGAAAAAATTCTCTGATATCCCCGCCCAGCTTTTCTGCCAGACTGTGTGCGATATGATAGGTAGAACCTTTGTGGCTCTGCCCATGAATGATTGTAATTTTCAACAGACCGCGCCTCCTTTTATCCATCAACAGATTCTTTTATTGCATCCAGCATGAATCCCGCATATTCTCTGATACCGTCAGCATCATATACCTGCAAAACACCGAAGGTATATTCCAAAAGCGCCTGTTCGACGATGCTTCGGTATTTTGGGAGAACATGCAAAAGTCCCCATTCCCCGCCTTCTTTTTTTGATAAAATCACACCGTCCCTTTGATAGGCAAGAACGCGGCATAAATTCAATATCATATAGGTTGGAGCGGCGAAAATAGTTTCCTTTGCATCTGCAACATCATACCAGATGCTGTCTAAATAATATTCGCGTTTCACCGGATCAAATACCGCTTTGATATCTTTTCCGTATAAACACCGTCCTCTATGATAGGTGATGGTCACATGTGCAGCCAAATCACGGTCCACACCGTTCATTTTTGCGATATATTCCATCGGATTTGTTTGATACCATTCCAAATGGGCATTGGAAAAGTGCAGTTCATACGGTGTTGGATATACAAAAGGTTTGCATACCTGTGCCCGGATGACACTCATCTCAATTCCTTTTTTGGGCGCAGCAGCGTTCAGTTCCACCACCATATCCATGAAACGGCGTTTGATATCATCTGAAATGGGGGTATTGATCACCACAAGCAAATCAATGTCACTGTTTTCCTCGTGAAAACATCCCATGGCAGCAGAACCGTGAAGATAAATACCTACAAGATTGCTGCCTAAAAATTCTTTGCTTTGTCGGGTGAATTCCGTTGTCACATATTCCAACACATGACAAGCTTGATGTGTTTGTTCTTTCATAAACAATTTCCTATACTGATATTGAAAAGTGATAGGGTACAAATGATTGTACCCCATTGATCGAATCAATTTCCCTTCATTCCGTCATCTCTTTGCAGTTTGTTCTAATTCTGCACCGTAGCGGAACACAAACGAAAGCAGAATCATCCCAATTCCAAGCGTAATGTCTACGGAATCGGCAGGGTTTGTCATAAAGGACAAGCTATTGTGTTCGATGATCGCACTGGTTACCGCATCGGAAACCACAGACAGCACTGCCACTGCAATTCCAAGCTTCATAAGCCGGTCTGCGCCGGAGAAGGTAAACGGCGTTCCGTCCTTTAATTCTTTTACAAAATATACATAGAGCAGCGTACTGATTATCGCTGTAAACAACAGTGAAATTGCAGCGGCAATCAATGTCATGGCGAGCATTTCTTCAGTCAGCCCTGCATGAACTGAAATAAAATGCAGATATTGGTTTTCTGCATTCAGCACACCCATTACAAGCAGACTTCCGGCAATCAATGTCAATGCAGCGCTTACATAGGTGATGATCATGATGATCTTCATAATGATTTTTAATACTTTTGCGATGGTTTGCACGATTTCTAAATTGTTTTTCATGATATTCGGTTCCTTTTATCCATACGTTTCATTACTACCGTTTATTATACAGGATAATATACATTTTGTCAAGAATTCAAGCGTGATAAAAATATATTTATTCTCCGCATAACAGTTCACGCGGCGCAATTTTACGAATCTTCAAAGACAACAGACATGCAGCCGCAAATGTAAATCCGACAAGGCCAATTCCGGCAGCAATGTTAAATCCAACAGGAACGGTAAAGGTACATTTGACCACACCAATTCCGTTTAAAAACACTGCGGTCAGCGGATTGATGACCAAACTGCTTACAAACAGCCCCACCACAGTGGAAAGAATGACTGTCGGCATAAAGGACAGCGCCGTCTGTAAAATCAACTGCCCGGTTGTAAACCCGAGTGCTTTCAAAATTCCGTAATCACGCATTTTATGATTCAGCATCGTGCGTACCAAAAGATACAGTACAAACACAATAACAATGGCAGAAAGTACTAAAATTGCAATCACGATGATTGTCATCAGCATCACATATACCTTTGCACTGCCTTCCACGGTTGCTTCTATATTGATTGTGGTATTGACAACATCGCTGCCAAGGCTTTCTTTGATGTCAAGATTGAACGCGTCAATATCTGCTCCATCTGCAAGGTTGATATAATAACTGGTATTGGTGAGGCTGCCGAGCTTTTCATACCCTTCCCTCGTCAAAAGGCAGTCTCTGCCTAAATTGTTGGAAAGCTGGGTATACCCGCAGATCAAATAGGTTTCCTGTTTGCCGTTTCCTTTGATTGTAATTTCATCACCGATACGCATATTGTGCTCTTTTGCATATTTCGCAGCGAGTGCAATTTCATTGTCATATTTCGGAAATCTTCCTTCAAACACAACATTCTGGTTATTTAATAAGGAAAAATCATTGCATACACTTGCAAGCAGTTCTGCACCGTCCGCATGTGATATATTTATAGATGTGAATAAATACACTTTTTCCACACGGTCATCCTGGGTCATTTCGTTTAAGAATTGGTCTTCCGCTTCAACTTGTACATTGATGCAGCTGTCTGCCATTTCACCGACAATCAAATTCAAAAACGATGACATATCGAGAATCATATTTTGAATCATCAAGCCGGAAAACACAACGACAAGAGACAGTACCAGCATGGTAATGCATATCGTTACATTGTGCTTCATACTGGAAAGCGTTGTTTTCAACGCAAGCGCAAGATGCAGCGGTGCTTTTGTTTTTTCCAGTGCAATATGATTGCATTTGAAATTATGCGTCTGAACACCGGAACGCAGTGCGGTAATCGCTTCGATTTTTTTGATTCTTCCCGCTGCGTACCATACGACCAGTGTCACAGCGCCGCACAAAATTCCAAGAGAAAGGAAAAACGGCAGCGGCAAAAAATGGATGGCATAAGGGATGCCGGTTTGTGCAATCATCATCTGGTTGAGCGCCGGCAATAACGCATACGATAATGCTGCACCGATCATCGAAACAAGCAGGGTAAGTCCGGTAAATTGCAGAAGCAATGTGGAAATTAACTGTTTTGATGTATAACCAATCGCTTTCAATGCACCAAGATTCTTCATATTCGTTTGAATATAGTTCATAATATTGGATGCAATTACAACCAAAGCAATTAACAGGATGATAAACGCCATTGCACTTAAAACACCGGAGCAAATCATCTGTGAAATATACCGGGACTGGGAAACAATGCCATAACAGTTGCTGACCATGACAATATCGGAAAATTTCTCTGAAACTCTGCTTTTCAAAGAAGCCTCAAAATTCAAACTATCGGCAGAATCGTTCAGCCGTACAGAACAAAGCGTCCCCTTTGGCGCATACCCGAGTGTTTCAAGTTCTTTGTATTTATCGTCTGTTAAAATGACCTCCATTATCACACAGTTGTGTGAGCCTGCCATAACGCTGTTAAAAAAACCGCAGACAGTATAGGTTACAACATGACTTCCGATTTTCAAATCAATCGTTTTTCCGATATCAATATCCTCTGTTTTATAAAGCATTGGCAGATAAACGCCGCTTGTGCAGTCTCCTTCTTCGACAATCTCGGCTCTGCCGACGGAACGCGTCAAAGCAGTTTCTTTCTCGAAAAAGACAAACCAGCTGCTTACTTCCCCGCCGTTGTAGGACATCCCTCCTGTCATATGCAGACAAGGGTCAAGGAGAAATTCTGTAACTGCGTGATCCTTTTCAAGTTCTTCATTCAGAAATGTACGAACTTCTCCGTCTGCATCATCAAGAGCCAGTGTGACATGCTCTGCATTCAGTTTCGTATGATACCGATCAAAGTTTGCGGTATAATCCATTGCGAGGATCAACCAAAGATTCAGCATCAGTGCGGCAAGCAAAATCAATATTGTAATGGAGATATTCTGCCCTTTGGCTTTTCGCATATTGGCAATTGCGATTAAACTATATTTTTGCATATCTATTTATCATTTTTACACGTTCAGCGAATGCTGAACGTGTAAAAAGCGCGTTCCTTTCCCCAAAAGTCTGTTTTTCCACCGAAAAAAATGAATTTCACTGCCCTTTTACCATCCCATATCACATAGGAACTGGGAAAGTGTTTCATGCCGTTTCTTATCTCCAGGGGTATATTTTCCAAGATCACATTCCCCTAAAATCGTTCCATCCTTCAAGTACAAAATTCGATTGCCGCGGCGTGCAGAGGACATATCGTGTGTCACCATCACCACACTCTGCCCCATCTCATTGAATTTCGTGAGCGTATCCAGGACATCCAATCCTGTTTTTGAGTTGAGTGCGCCGGTCGGCTCATCAGCAAACAAAATCTCCGGATGATTGATCAAAGCACGCACAATACCGACACGCTGTGCTTCTCCGCCCGAAAGCTGCGTCGGGAACTTCTTTTGTGTCTCCTTTGAAATATCGACGGCGGCAAACAACGCCTCCGCGTTTGCGCACAGCGCCTTTTTATCCTTGTTGACCAAAAGACCCGCGGCAAGTACATTATCCATGACGCTCATACTGTCAATCAAGTATATCTGTTGGAACACAAACCCGCAGTGATTGCGGCGGAATACGGCAAGTCCGTCAGAATCAAGGTCGGATATGGTTTCATCGCCAAAGGTAATGGTACCAAGCGTCGGTTTATCCATACCGGAAAGTGCATACATCAGCGTCGATTTTCCCGCGCCGCTTGCTCCCATGATGACCGTAAAATCTCCTTTATACAAGTTGACATCGATGTTTTTCAGAACGTGCTGCATGACGCCGCCGTTGGAAAAGGACTTGCTTAATTTTTCGGTTTTTAATAAAATATCTTTCATACGGAAAGCCCTCCTTTTTTACACGTTCTATTATACCTTTTTGTTTCTTAAATGTCTTTAAAACTTTCTTAAAACTTTCTTAATTCTGCGTACTGAGTGCAATTTTCACTTTGACACATAATCCATGTACGCCGTTTTCCACATCCAGTCTGCCGCGCATCTTTTTCATGCAGAAATCGGCGATATAAAGTCCCAGACCTGCGCCTTCAATTTGCTTTGCATTGCTTCCGCGTTTAAATTTTTCCTTGAGCAAAGGAAGCTCTGCCTCCTCCACACCGCCGCCGTGATCTTCAATGCAGACGACCAGATAGCGCGATGCGTCCTCCGCTGTTTCATGATAGATCGAGACAAACATTTCTGTTCTTGCATATTTATAAGAGTTAGCGAACACATTGTCGAATACCTGCTGAAGCCGCAGGATATCTGCAAACAGCAAACAATCCGGCACAGGCGGTATCTCTGCTTTATGCAGATAATCCGCATTTTCAAGCAGCGTGTACAATTCTGTGCTTTTCATATCCGTCGGCATGACTGCAAGCTCTTTCAGTTCCTCCAGTGTCGCGGAAAACAGATTGGTGACAAGTATATTAATCTGGTCTGCTTTGTGGATGATCTGCTCATAGTTTGTCCTGTTCTTTTCATCCGCTGCCAATGCGGCGCCGACTTCTGATGCGGCCTTGATACTTGCCACAGGCGTGCGGATATCATGGGACAATTTTGCCACCAGCTCTTTTTTGCTCTCGTTTGCGTTTGCTTCCGCAATTCTTGCTTTTTTCAGCTCGGAGCGCATAATGTCAAAGCTCTCTGTAAACGCGCCAAACAAATTCTGACGGTCCATTTCCAACGGAATGTCGAGATTTCCGTTTGCCACACGCTGCGCAAATCCCCGTAATTTTTGAAACGGCTTCAATACGGTTCGTTGAATATACAGAAAATACCCGATGTTGACAAAACACTGCAAAACCATCGCGCCAATCATCACAAAAATAACCGTCTGCTTTTCTGTCTGCATCAAATCCGCACTATGATTGTATACAATCAGCTTTCCTACCGGTGTTCCATGATGTATCAGATCAAGCATGGTGTCCTTGTGCTGAATTGCCGCATGGATACTTTCACTCAGGTTCTCCTTTGTTTTATATAATACAGTTCCCTCCAAATCAAGAACCACAAAATCCAGTACCGTTTTATTTTGAAACTGTTCCATGTTGCCCCAATGATTCTGCGCATCCTGTACCACTTCATTGACAACAACGGTATCCTGTAATTTTTCCGTATGGGAAAAACAGAACCAAAGAAGAACCGCCAGTTCTAAAAGCAGGGGCAGTATCATTCCGATAATCAAAACATGTTTTTTCATAAAGCGCCGCCTCTTTTATAATAGATGTAAACATTCACACACATCAAAGCGTTCCTTTAGATGTTCCTTCCAACAAACCGATACCCGTCACCCCATACTGTTAAAATATAGGAGGGGTTGCCGGGATCCGGCTCAATGGCTTCCCGTAATTTTCGGATATGCACATTCAGTGTTCCGTCGCCTGTGAATTTATCCTCCCAGACCTTTTCAAACAGCTCTTTTTTTGTGATGATCCGACCTTCGTTTTGTATCATATAAGACAGCAGCTTGAATTCCAGCGGCGTCAGCTTGATAACAGCGTTGTTTACAAAAACCTGACGTGTCTGAAAATCCACAGTCAAACGGCCGTTTATATAGGATTCCGTATCATGACTTCCATACCGTTTGAGAACAACTTTGACCTTTGCCAACAGTACGCTCAGAGAATAGGGCTTTTGGATATAGTCATCTCCGCCGATGCTAAGCGCCACAATCTGGTCATCGTCACTTGTTCTGGCAGAAATAAACAGAATCGGAATCTCCGTTGTTTCCCGAAGCTCACGGCACAATGCAAAACCGCTCCCGTCCCCAAGATTGATATCCAAAAGCAGCAGCTTCGCCGTGTTTTCCATGAAAAAATCGCGACAGCCGGCAGCACTGTAAGAAACCGCCGTTTTGACGCCAAACAGATTAAAATATTCCGCAGTACTGTCCGCAAGCAATTTTTCATCATCAATTATCAAACAATCATATACCATATATAATTTATCCATTCTCTCCTTTATAAACAATCGGGGTATCCTTCAAAAAAGCAAGCAGCGGCTCTAAATACGTTTTGTCCTTCCAATCGCACACATTGTCTGATGCTTCCATCAATGCAGCCATCCAAGGCTCAAAAGTTTCTGCATTGGGATCTTTTTTCGCAACCGCCTTTTGCAGTAATTTGCACAGGGTTCTATCGCCAAATGTCATCCGGTTTACATCCCAAGCACCGCGTCCGTAAAAAAGCGGAATACCGGACAGCGTATCCTTTAAATTGAATGCCTTGATTTGTTCCAGCGCCTTTTCGTCATACGGCGATGCACCTACGCAAAAAACAGCAAGCCGCTTTCCGCTGTATTCGGAAATATGTTTTTTGAAAAATGAAATTCCCGCAATTCCGGACGCATAAATACCGCCGCAGAGAACAATGGTATGATACCGATTCAAATTTTCCCGTTTCGCCTGTTTCAGCGTTATGCAGTCATACCCCGTTGCTTCTTTCAGCCAAGTTGCATAGGTTTGCGCCGCACCGTATTTCGACTGTACTAAAATAATTCCCTTTTGCATTATTATGACCATAACTTTCACAAAAGTGAAAGTTTTCCTTTCTTCATAGGAATGCTTGCATTCCGTTGGAATCTGCTTGCATTCCGTGGGGGTCTGTGACGCGCCCGCACGCGGTTATACCGCAGGCGGAAATCGTTGTTTTCAAGTAACGAAAGTCACAAAATCACGGTACGAGAAACCATTAAAATGGTTTCTCTTGAAAATCTTATTTTTCAGACTTCCTTACTTTTCTATAGAATCCTGTAAAAAAACGTTTGAAAATATGGGTTTGTTTATGATATCATTTTTCCAACAAAACGCTGCTTCTAAAATCAATGTTCTGATTCGTTCTCCGTTTTTGTGATCGATGCGGCAAATGCTTTGTATGCATTTTCCTGCGCCTGATAAATTTCACTTACGGAAATTCCGGGACTTGTGACAGAAAAGACGGTACCGATTCCAATGGTATAAATGAGCATCTGCAAATGCAGCTCCTTTGCATGCTCTATAGGAATATGCAGCTTGCCTGCAATAAACTCTGCCATATCCGGTGTCGTCTCTGACCGGTATAAATCATCAAGAGATGCGATTCCCTCTCTTTGGTGCAGAATAAACAGCTTAAATAAATTCGGTTCTTCCTTTGCAAGATGCAAATATGCTTTTCCCGTTCCGGAAAACAGATCGTTTGGGTCTCTATGCGCGGAAATATAGTCTCTGATAAATGTTTTTGTCTTCTCTATAACATCCTTACGCAGTCCTTCCATGTTCTGACAATAGCTGTAAATCGGCTGTACTGAGCATCCGATCTTTTTGGCAATATTTTTTACCAGAACCTGCTCCATACCGTATTTCCTTGCGATTTCAAATGCAGTGTCAATCACGGTTTCCTTTGTAATTCTCTGCTTTGGCATAAAAACGTCCTTTCCTAAACCTTGATGCGTTTTAAATTATATAAATCGTTTATATAACCAAATTATACTCGATTTTCCGCCGTTTGTCAATACGTATGACTCATTTTATCGAGAATGGATTCCATGTTTTACACTGTCCCTCCCTACAACTGTAAAAATATCCCCCCTCCCTACAGTTGTAAAAATGCGCCCCTCCTTATAACCATTATACAACCATTCGTTGTTTTTTACATCTATAGAGGAAACTTTCCGGTTCTTGAAATGGCATAAAAAATTTGATATAATAGAAACAAGATAAGAACGTACCCGGGATGCGAACTTACTTATGATATATCAAAATCAATCAAACGAAAGGGAATCACAGAGTATGGAGATTCATATCAATGAAAAACTGCGCGCACTGCGCAAACAGAAAAACGTCACACAGGAAGAGTTGGCACAACATCTCGGCATTACACCGCAGTCCGTCGGGAAATGGGAACGCGGCGAAGGGTTTCCAGATATTACACTGTTGCCGAAAATTGCGTTTTACTTTGATGTTACTATAGATGCACTGCTTTGTGTCGATCAAGTCAAAATCGAAGAGACCATTGCCGCATATAGGCAGCAAAGCACAATCTGTAAACAAAACGGTGAAAACGAAAAAAATTTAAAAATCTGGGAGCAAGCGTATAAGGAATTTCCAAACGACTGCCGTGTCATGGAGGAGCTGATGTTTGCTGTCAACCGAGATGCAGTCTATCCTTGCCCCAAAGAAAAAGCCGACCGTATCATTGCACTGGGCGAAGCCATTCTGCAAAAATCAACAGATACAAGACAGCGGGAAAATGCCATTATGCAATTGGCATACACATATAATGGAATTGATACGGAAAAGGCGCTGCATTATGCCGACATGGCAGGTAATTTTAATGTCACGCGGGAAGACCTGCGTTCCTCTATTCTGGACGGTGAGGAAGGCGTCAAAGCCTGTCAAACATATTTAATGTCATTGATTCATACGGCAGCAATGACCGCATCAGGCATGACGTCAAAAGTCCAGTTTTCTCCCAAAGAAGTCATAGAAGCATATCAATTTGCCATTGATATCCTCTTCCGTTTGTATTCTGACGGCAATCTCGGATTTTATCATTACGATGTGTCTTATTACTATTATAAAATAGCCGCACAATATGCAGCGCTTTCAGACCGTGAACATACGCTGAAAGCACTGACCGAAAGCTGCCGTCATGCAATCAAGGATTCGACGCTGCACGATATGACCTATACGGCGCCGATGGTCAACCGTATGCAGTATCACAAGTCCAATACATCGAAAAACTATACGGGAAACAGCTGTAATCTCAGATTGAAGGCGTTAGAAGACAGGCAATTTGATTTCATACGCGAGGAAGACGCTTTCAACCAGATCATCGCAGATTTAGAAAAATACGCAGAATTGATATAAAAGCAAAAACGCTGACATCGTGTCATTCCGATATCAGCGTTTTTATATGCGATAGATACTTGTGCGAATTATCCGTGGATATCTTTTTTTGTATAAATACTATAGGCAGCCACTGTTCCCGCGGCACACAGCAGCATGCCAATGCAGACATGGGCAGCATCCAGACATCCCTTTTCCACGATACCCGCACCGTCACAGTATGCAAACGGTGTGATCCATTTTAAAAATTGCATGGAGCTTGTAATATTGGCTATGAGATTTAAAACATACAGCATCGCGGCGATGCCCAGTCCCGCGCCCATACCGCCTTTTCTTAACAGTGCCGAAATCCCAAAGCAGATTCCGCCAAGCTCCAATTGCATCAAATAATAGGCAAAATGTAAAAGATTGATTTCTTTCCACGGAATCTCCTCACCGATGACCGTCATTGAGCCAATGGAGACGAGATAAACAACCAGGTTCAACGCTGTGATTTGTAAAAACACAGACACCAGCTTTTCGGTTACAATCCGTACACGGCTGACGGGATGTGTCAGAAGAAATTCTGCGGTTTTCTCTTTTTCTTCTTTGCATAGCATCGAAACAGCGCACAGTGCTGCATAAAACGCACCGCCCAGCCCTAAAACATTGCCGCATTCAATCGAATAATACCCCACAAGCGTTCCAAAATTCAATCTATCCATACCAAATGCAGCAGTAAACGCACCCATAGACGCAAACATATCACTGACCGCTTCCATCTCGCCTTTCATTTCCGGAAACAGAAATACACATACCGCAAGCAACCCTGCAATTGCAGCGGTCCATAGGAGAAACGCCGTTCTGCCCTGCTTCCATTCATGTCTAACAATTGTCATATATATGACCATAACTTTCACGAAAGTGAAAGTTCTCTCCTTTCAAATGTGGAATTGTGACGAAGTCACAAAACACGGTCTGAAAATTTATTTTCAGACTTACGCTCCTCCTTTTCATAATAATGCAGAAAAATTTCATCCAGATCAGGTTCTGTAACAGACAAATCCTTCACATGGCAGGAGGATAGCACATGCAGCAGCGCATCCATTTCACCGTTGTATAAAAAACGAATGCCGCCGTCTGTTATCGTCTGATCTCGTACTCCCTGCAATGCGTCTAATTTTACATCACCATATACGGTAATCCGTTTTGCATTGGTTTTTGACAGTGCATCTACATGATCGCAGGCAATGATTCTGCCGTCGCGGATAATCGCAGCACGCATGCAGTTGCGCTGGATTTCAGAAAGAACGTGACTGGACAAGAAAACGGTGGTTCCGCTGTGATGCCTCTCCCGCAGAATGTCGAAGAATTCCTTCTGCATCAAGGGGTCCAGGCCGCCGGTCGGTTCATCCAGTACAAGCAGCTCCGGGTTATGCTGCAAAGCACATACGATGGCAACCTTTTTCCGGTTGCCAAAAGAAAGCTCCTCTACCTTGCGGGATAGGTCAAGCTGTAACCGCTCACAAAGTACCGCGGCCTCTTTTGCACAATTGGTTTTTCGTAAATCTGCCGACAATTTCAAGACGTCACGTACCTTCATTTTGGGATAAAAGATCGCCTCTGCCGGCAGATATCCCACTTTCTGCAAGATTGCGTTCCTGTCTCTTCTGATATCCAGTCCAAAGACGGCTGCATTTCCAGCGGTAGGCGTGATCATACCAAGCAGAGTACGAATGGTGGTGGATTTCCCCGCGCCGTTAGGTCCGATAAATCCGAAAAATTCTCCGGTCTGCACCGTAAGATTCAGGTCTGTAATCCCCCTTGATTTTCCATAATGTTTTGTGAGTCCGTTGGTTTTGATTGCATCCATTTTATCACCGTCGCTTTCGACAAGCGAAAATTTCCTTTCGTTTAGGAATGACGGGGCGATACACCCCTTATTGAAAGATACGCATGCGTTTGAAAACAGTTTCGTCGTTATTCTTTGCGCAGATATATTTTTTTCCAGAATTGCAGCAGTTTGGTAAAATCCTGTTCCATTTGATCGGCATCCACATTGCCGCGCTGCACCATTTCCCACAAATACCCCTCAGAAGCCCAATACATCTCCCGGTACATCATCTCAATATCAAGTCCCTCTGCAAACTGCTTTAGATCGAAATTAATCCGTGCCTGATCTGCCTTTAAATTGAAATATTTGTGATAGCTTTCCTGCACTGCCGCATTGATTTCAGGGTCTTTTTCATAAAAAGCTCTGATTGTAAAGCTTGCCATGTCCGGATAGGTATGCAGGAGTTCCATTTTCGCACGCATCCCAAGCTCCATGCTTTCAAATAGTCCCTGCTGTTTGTAGCATCCATACCTTGTCAGATAGGATATCGTGAGCTTCGCGCAGTTCTCCCATAGGAAAAGATACAGTTCCTTTTTGTTGTGAAAATAATGGAACAATAACGACTTACTGATGCCTGCCGCGTCCGCAATTTCACTCATCGGACTGTTTTTATAAGAATTCTGAGAAAATACCCGATACCCAGCGTTGATGATTTTCTGTTGTTTTTCTTTGGGTAAAGAAAAGAATTTTTCATTCATATATCCACCATACTATTTGCACTACGCTATCCATTGCTTCGGTCAAGATTTATTATACACCAATTGACCGATTTTGGGAAGACCTTTCCTCAAAAAAATTAGTTTAGGCAATATCATCATTTCGCAATATAAGAACCTCCAAAAAACAGCACAGCATAAAACCTGTACACTGTTTCATCGGAGGTTTATTGTAAGATTATTTTAGTTGCTGCGACTGTACTTGTATCAAGTGCGTAATATATTCCCTTCAGGCTTCAGTTACACGTACCATTTCATAAAACGCAGTATCTGGGTCTGTAAAAACAGTGTAATCGTTCAGGTTTCATAACGCCGTCCCCTTCTTTGGAATAAATAATTTCTCCATATTTACGTTTTCTAAGTTCAAAAGTTTTACTTTTTTGTCAATGCCTCCGGCATATCCGGTTAAACTTCCATTGGTACCGACGACTCTATGACATGGAATGATAATAGAAATTTCGTTATGCCCTACAGCACCACCCACAGCCTGTGCAGACATACGGGACAATCCCCGTTGTTTTGCAATGATGTTCGCGATTTTACCGTAAGTCATTGTTGTACCGTATGGAATTGTCTGTAAAATTTCCCATACCGCAAGCTGGAAGGGAGAACCGGTCACATGAAGCGGCGGTATAAAATCCGGCTCTTGCCCGGAAAAATATATGGTAAGCCAACGCTTTACATCTTCAAAAATCGGAAGATTACTTTCCTCATGCTCTGGGGAAAGGCCGTCGGCAAAATATTTTTCGCCGTCAAACCAAAGTCCTGTCAGCCCTATCTCATCTGCCGCAAGAAGAATTCCTCCAATTGGTGATTCATAATGATTGATATATTGCATTTTTATGACCATAACTTCGCGAAAGCGAAGTTTTCCTTTCTAATCTAATGTGGAATTGTGACGTAAGTCACAAAACACGGTTTGAAAGATTTATCTTTCAAACTTTGTCCTCCTTACAAACGGAATCATTGTTCATAATCAGCGAGAACTTCTTTTGTCTTCATCTGTTCTGCTTATTTCCATCATAAAAGAACGTCTTCCCTGAAACGGTGCATCAGTGTCAATGGTATAACCCTCATACCATCCGGCAAATAAATACAGTGTATCTTCTGTAATGTAATAAACCGCATCTGCATCGCTTCCTTGAGCATTATATTTCTCAAGAAATTCACTTCTGATCGTTTCCTTATCCGTTAAGCGCATGACGGTAGGATAACGTGATTCGTCCATTTCATCAAAATAGCAATTGATCTTCTCTGCAATTTGCTCAGCAGAATAAAAATCAAACAGCGATACCATGTTCCCCGTTCCGATATCAAATGTAAAACAAGTATCAAAAACAGTTGTCGGAGAACCAAATCCTTCCATCATGCCGTAAAAATGGACACTGACAAAATCAAAGTCGCAAAAAGAAATTTCATACTGCATTTCTGAGGAAAAGGTTTGTGCAGCCGGAACGACACGATCCTCTGTAAGAAATTGCATAACATCGTACTTATTTGTTACAAATTCCGACAGCTTGTGATTAATCGCACTGCATGCTGCTGCATCCGGGACATTCAGCTGCGGATAGGATGCGTGTACATCAATATCTGCATTCGTACCGTATTTCATTCGCCGATTGTGGGTGGTATACGAAACCGTTTCTGATAATTGCATCACATCCGCGCTTTCTCCCGCTTCCCTGCTTGCCGGATCAAACTCTGCACAAATGATACACTGATTTTCAAGATCATACAAATAATAACCGGCTTCCATTTCACCGCCTGCCGCAGTCGTTAAGAACAGACGGACTTTTACAGTATTCGCTCCCCATTCATCAATAGATAATTGTACGCGATCCCACTTTAAGCCGCTGTCACCCTCGAAAATCAATTCCGTATCAAGAAATTCTTCCAGTTCTGACCCTCCCGGCAATACATAGATCAATTGCCTGTCTACATCGAAAATTTCATATATGGTATCATAATGCCTGTATTCTGTTTTTACAGAAGCATATCGACTGTCAGGCGACCATACAATATTGGAATAATCACCGAAGGAATCTGCATAAAGTATATGGCCTCCATCTGAAACTGCCAGTACCGCACCGGTTTCCGTTTCCTCCAGGCGAAGGCGATATAAGGTTCCCATAAACGGGTCCTCCATAGTAACAAAAGTATCAACGGCTGCTTGGATTGAATAGGCTCCATTGGGGGATACAAACGCGCACATATCCGGTTTGATGGCATATGCAGCTGCTTTCGCCATAAAGCAACGCATATTTCCGGAAGTATCAGACCCAATAGATTCCGTCTGACCAAAGTCTCCAAGCACATCCAGATACGGAAGTGCCGCTTCACCAAGATTGTATATTGCCTCAAATGCATCCGGATGCGCTTGAATGATTTCGTTTTCTGCGTATAAATGCGCACTGTCCTCCATAAGGATATCGAGATTTTCATCAATAATCGCTTTAATTTCCGCATCGGTGTACGATTTTGCTTCCGGTGTGTCGGTATTCATCGTATATTGGAGATCCACAATGCTTTGACTGTTCAAATCATAAATGTAATATCCGGGATTGGATTTTGTATAAAACGAAGTGCCGACTCTCATATCAAAGCAGACTTTTAATACATTCGCATCGGCATCTGTCCATTCACAGGAAGATAAATCACAGGAATACAAATTGTTAATGTCCGGCAATTCTGCATGAATCCGGTTCTGAATTTCCAGGCGCGGCAGCTCTGATACAGTTTGATTTTCCACATCAAATATGAGAATTGTTTTTGCATAAGCTCCTTTGCTTTCGGTTTCGCGGACAATCATATACCGACTGTCCTTTGACCACGCAGCAGAAATATGATAAATATCTGCCATTTTATCAAAAGAGATATTCACATCCCCTGCTGCATCTTTGAGATATAAAAAACGATAAACAGGCTTTAATAAGGAATTTGTTGATTTGACAGCAGTCAGGGTATACTTTCGATTGGGTGACACAAACGATATATCCCCGTTTTCAAGGATATTTTCGGTGGAGGACTCCATGGGAATCGTTTCATACAAAGCAACGGACGGTATTGCGGACGTCGGTTCTGTTGAAGACACACTTTCTTCTGATGCCGCAGAATCCGAGGTGTTTGCTTTTTCGGTATCTGCGGTTGGTTCTGCAGTGATGCTCTCGTTTGGCAAAGGCGTTGTATCGACTTCTGGATTTGATGCAGAGCAGGATATCAAACTCATCAAAAGGAATACAACACTTAGAATGTACATGATATGTTTCATATCGTTCTCTCCTTAATATTTACAGGAACACTTTCGCTCCTGCCTTGCATACCTTACGTATATATTAGACGCATGACAATACATAAAGTTCCCTGTTTTGCCAAAGATTATCATTTCATAAAGCTGAAAACGAGTGATCATACAGGTTCATACTCTTACCGATGATTTGACCGCCGGAACGGATCGTCTATTTTTGTATCCAATAAAATCTGATACATTTGGGGGCGCCGATATGCGTTTCCGTGGACCTCGCTTGCACGGTACTCCCGCAGCATTTGTAAATCGAGCGAAGCAAGAAAAATACCTTCTGTTCCGTCTGCCTGCAAGATACAGGTATCTCTGGAGCCTTCCATATCAGGAATATATGCAACGCCGTCAAACACACTGGAACCGCCATTGCAGTCCGGCACTGACGCCGGGTAGTTGCAGGTTGCAATGGCAAGCATATTTTCATATGCCCTTCCGCGCAGCTGTGAAAGCCGATTGATTTCCATCGGACAGGCATTGGGTACTAAAATCAGCTCCGCACCTTTTAACATCAAGATTCTGGCGCTTTCCGGAAATTCTCTGTCATAGCAGATCATTGCGCCGACTTTTACACTGCCGCATGCGGTATCCAATTCCGCAACATAAAAATCATCACCCGGTGTTAAGTTTCGCTCTACATCAAAATCACAGGTGTGTACTTTTGCATAGGTAAACTGCGGAACTCCAAACCGGTCGATGATAACAAGGGAATTCCGTACTCCGTCTCCGTTTTTTTCAAGCAGCGTAATTCCAATCGCCATATCCAGTTCCAGTGCAAGGTGCTTGAATGTACCAATAAAATCACCGTCCGCCGGAATTGCTTCTGCCATCCACTGTGCCGTCGGTCTGTCATAAATTCGATAACCGTTGCTCCACATTTCCGGAAACAATGCGATATCCGCGCCAAGCGCTTTCGCTTTTCTGCAATACTGGATTCCTTTTTCGAGGTTTTCCTCTAATGTTTTACAAGGCGCTATTTGCAGAAGCGCTATTTTTAATGGATTCATATGTATCATAACTATGACCATAACTTTCGCGTTAACGAAAGTTTTCCTTTCTTTGTGGAGTTGTGACGCGTCCGCAGGCGGTTAAGCCACAAAACACGGTCTGAAAATTTATTTTCAGACTTTCCGCCTTTCAAGCCGTGAATCAGCGAAATTTTTCCTTTCTATAGTAATTCAGAAATTCTGTACTGTAAATTACAAAACCGCAGTATGTTCATTTTTTCTTTATATACAGCATTATAATGATACCATACCCGCAGTATTTTGTCAATCACTTTGAAATACATTTTCAGACTGTGTTTTGTATCTTACGCTACAAATCCGCATTAGAAAAATACATTGACAAAAATCAGGGGATATGATATACTGTAACCATCCACACCTCCAATAAAAAACGCTGAATTTGTTATAAATTGATAATACAAGTCACTCCAAATATGATATACTAATACTGCTTAAAAAGGAATGATTCCGTCATTGGAGCAAGACTGGCACAATCCAGCTGTTCCTATTCTAAAGAAAGGAGATACCATTTTACCCGTTCCGTATTCACTGAACACGTAAAAATTATCGTCATAAATATGAAAACGATGTTACAAAATCAGGTTCCGTTTCCATTTGATGCAGAATCGGACAATTTTACCGCAGCGCTTTCGTCTGCATTGATCATCGCACGCGGGTACACAGAGGAAACACCCTATTGGTGTGCGCCAAATCACCGATATTGTACGCATTGCAGTCCCTGCGGCGACCATCTTCTGGGACGCCATCAGCTGTCCATCTACCATTGTCTTTTAACCGCATCCACACTGGCATTCGGCTTCGATTATCCATGGGATGATACAGTTGACCCGCATTCCCTGCCGGGATTTCCCGTCGGCTGGCGCTGGGATGACGATTTTGTCGATGTGCTTTCGCATTTTGCAGGATTTTCTTATCTTCGTTTCGACGGTATCGGTATCAGTACCGGTACAAAAGAGGAAGTCCTTTCTGCAATGAAGAGCGCTATGGATGCCGGTTTTCCAACCTTGCTGCGTCTGGAAAACGAAATGAAATGGATTCTTGCAGTCGGATATGACGACAACCTTGTATACGGGTTGGATACGCAGCTTCATGAACTCCCTGCCAACTGGTATGCAGTGCTGCGCGACGCCATTGTCATCACCGGCAGCACCACTCCGCGTATGACGTACAAAGCGCTTTTAGAACGCATTGTATCCGCTTTGACCTACCAAGAACATACGGCACTGGAAGGTGTCATTATGGACGTACTCGATCATGTGACAGAGGAAAATGCCATGGAAATTGCCGGGATGATGTGCGGCATCAACGGTGTTCCGATTGAAGCAAGATGGCATGCGGCAGAAGCCTTCAGCAGTGACAGGAACCTGATACAGGATATTTGTCCAAACAAAGCGCTTCAAGCACAGCTGAGCGATGTATTTTTTGCACGGTATATCAAGAATGACAATGACGAAACACACGGCATCGGATGGAAGATATGGGGCGCTTTGGGCGTTGGTCCCGAAACCGGATATCAGATTACGGCGCAGTCCGCAGCTTTGATCATGCAAAAAGAAACACAGGAAACCTTAAAACGCCTGTACGCGAAGGTATTTGAAAACGACCGCGCTGTGTGTGCGGCGCTTCAGAAGTGCCTTGCACAATTATAACAAAAGGAAGCTTCGCTTGTGCGAAGTTACGGTTATTCTTACAAAATGAATGCTAAAGAATATCAAATCCAGGGAATCCATTTGACCATCCAAAACAAACCGGCATTTGAAATGGTTGGATTCAAGAAACCGGCCAATCTCGGCGACGGTTCTATCGGCGCTTTCATTCATCAGCTTACGGAAAGCGGCAAGATACAGAAACTCAAAGATACAAGCACCGTCCCCACACAGGTATGGGTATGTTTATCGGACTGTCAATTTTGCGGCATGGGCTGTACCGGGTATCATGTATGCTGCCGTGTATGCGTAGAAAAAACAGAACGCCATGATTTTTCTGCTTTTGAAGAACAGGAGCTTTATGCATTTTCCCTGCCTGCTTCAGAATGGGTGTTGTATGAAACGCACAATCCCGATGCAACCAAAACATTGCACCAGATTGGCATCTATGAATTGATAAAACAAGTCGGTTATCAGTGGAATGAAACGATACGGCTGCATTTTGACAATGAACACGAGTGCTATGACAAACAAAACACATGGATTCCCGGAAAAACATATCACCTTCTGCTGCCTGTGACAGCGGTAAAGTGACCGTATTTGTTTTTGCGATATCATATGATTTGTTCCCTCCAATGGTACTCGTCCGCAGCAATTCCAATTGGAAAACGGAGTTTTACAATTGCCTATAATACATATATAAAAAGGAGAATATCGTTATGTTTAGTGTAAGAATGATTGAAATTCCACCGTGTAAAGTTGTTGCATCGGTTGTCGGATTTTTCGGTGAGCCGGAATTCGATAAATTTGATGTATGGATGACGGAAACCGCCGCAAATCTGCCGCAGGTAGAAGTCTATCCGCGCGATTATCTCACCGGTGTCGACGGAAAATTTCAGTGGCTGTTTTTATATCAAGACGGTATGAATACAGACGGCTTTGAAGTGCTTGATTTTCCAGGAGGTCTGTATGCTGTGGTCACCGGTATTGACGGTGCGGACAACTCTGAGGAAATGGCGGCAGTAGATGCTTATGCTGCGGCACATCACATGGAAGTTGATCCCACCAGACGCTCTCTTGGCAACATGCTGACCGTATCAGAGGAAGCCAAGGCTGCTATGGGGTATGAACAGATGGATTATTATGTTCCCCTGCGCGTGAAAAAATCTTAATGCAATTTAAAATCAAAAGGGCTGCTGCATGTGAAAACCTGCAGCAGCCTCAAACTTTTGACTGTTATGTCAGGAAAGCTTGTCAATGGATTCAATGACCCTGTTGATGGTACGTTCTGTTGATTTTTTGCGTTTATCATAGTACGAAATTAAATCCTTATTTTGCGCTGACATCATGTTTGGCAGTGCATATACAAGGTCCGCACCTTCTCCATACGTCCAAAGCGGCTCATAAACCAATCCGGCACGGGTGATATTAAACATATCATAGGATTCTTCATCACGCAGATATTTATTTGCAAACATGGTTTCATAAACCGCGGGAACAACATTTTTATAAGACTCATATGCCAGCGCCTCTGTAATCACGCCTGTCATTTCCAGATTCTTGACGTCA
This sequence comes from Clostridia bacterium, assembly GCA_017942005.1. GTDB lineage: Bacteria > Bacillota > Clostridia > Oscillospirales > CAG-272 > RGIG3925. Next base: position 33,130 of record JAGAVJ010000022.1, read on the forward strand.
GAAGGCACAATCAGCATTTGTGTATCCGCCATGGAATAATAACCATCCTGCTTTTCGTCATATTTCGGCAGCGGCAAAATACCAAAGTTGACTGAAATCTCACGGAATCGCGGCAGAAGCTCTGTATTGGAATGTAAAAACAGAAGCTGTCCGTTTTTGAAAAGCGGCGTATCTCCGTTCACTGCTCCCATTTCTACTGTATACACAACATTGTAGAACATATGATTGGAATTGTATAAAATATCATAATACTGATCAAAGATAGAAGCCATTTTATCCGTTGCCAGATTGTCAAAATTATACATGCCGTTCTCATCGGTATTGGTAATCTGAATCCCGCAGGACTGCACGACGGAAATTGCCTGCCATCCAAGCGTGACACCGTAGCCGTAACGATCCTGCTCATCATATTTCCCGTTACCGTCAAGGTCTGCCGCAACTGCCATGCCCATACTGCGCAGCTTTTCCCATGTCCATGTGCCGTTATGTACCAGCTCATATGGATTTTCAAGGTCGAATGAAGAGATCATATCTTTGTTGAAGTATATGACAATCGGTCTTTGATAAATCAGATCATTTACATTGGCAAACAGCTTATCATGAATGGTCAGGGTATCGGCAATATTGTGATTCCACCAATCCTGCGTCATATCAATGTGGGGAACATCATTCCAGTCATATAAATAACCGGCAGTCATCAAACCGGTCAATCCGGCAAACGTATGTGTCATGGTCAAATCGTATGCCTGTGCGCCAGCAGCGGTGGAAATACGAACCGCTTCCGCAACTTCGTGGAAGTTGCCGCCGACATCGTAATTGGTGATATCGACATGGAATTGCTCTTCAATATCTCTCTCCCGTTTGTAAACTGCATCATTGATGACAGTCCCGTTTTCCTGTTCGGCAAAATACGGCTCTTCCATCTGTTCACTGGTATAACAAACGGTAAACGTTTCTCCGTTAAAATCAAAGTCTCCGATTTGATAATTCAGATTCTTTCGGTCTGCAAATTCACCGGTTTCCGTTGGTTGTGTTTCAATTGCTTCTGAGGAGGAGGGATTTGTGCCTGTTGGATTTGCTGATGGTTCCTTACTGTCACCGCAGGATGATGCAGCGGAAAGGATCAGGGTTAGCAATGCTGTAATCGCGATCAGACGATGTGCAGATCGTTTCATAGGTATATTCTCCTTCCAAAATGAAGATTTTAAACGTTTTAGCCTTGCTGTTACAGAAACTCTCCTCCAGAAAACGTCACTGAGGAGAGTTTCTGACTGTTGATATTCAAATGTTGTATTTTATGCAATTGGACATTCCAGTACATGATATCCGGAGCCGAGCGTCTGCGCCTTTCCGCCAAATACTACCTCTGCGGTAACACCAAATGGAATCTGAAGGAATAGATGCAGCGAATCGTACCGCTTGGACCAGCGAACAGCGATATCGCCTTTCACCGAGTCGATCACGCACTGTGCAGACTGGAGGGTTTTCGGGAATACCGGCGCAATGCGGATGGTCTCATATCCGGGCGTCAACGGTGTTACGCCTGCAATCCATGCATAGAAGAAATAGCCGAGCGCACCGTACATCGGATGGTTATGAGAATTCATGCCGCCGTTTTTCTTCAATTCAAACCGTTCCCAAATGGTAGTCGCTTCATTTTGCAGCATGTATCCGTAAGAGGGATAGGTTTCCTTATGCAAAAATTCCCATGCCACATCGATATGCCCGTACTTTGCAAGCATATCCATCATGTACCGTGTGCAGAGATTTCCTGTCGTAAAGCGATAATCGCGCAACACAAGATCTTTCGCCAAATCATCCGCTGCCATCTGTCGTTTGTCTTCCGGAAGAATATCAAGCCACAGCGCAAACGCCTGCGCACCTTCTGCGCCTCCGCATACCTTCGCAGTTTCCGCATCAAACCATTTTGCAAGGAATGCCGCTTTGATTTTTTCTGCGGTTTCTTCATATTTTGCCGCATCCTCGGGACGACCGATTTCCTTTGCCATTTTGGAAAGAAGCATGCAGTTCAAGTACGAATAGCCGGTGGACATCAAAATGCCTTCCGTATGTGCATTGGTTGCACCTTCATCGCCGCCGACACAGGCATATCCGGGCGCAGCCCAGTCACCGTAATAACTATAGTTGACAATATAATCCGTGCTGTTTTTCAGAAGGAAGTCCTCCCATGCAGCAAAGCCGTCAAAGCCTTCCCGCAGGATTTCCGCATTATCCGTATGCATCCAGGCTTCATATCCGGCTACCAGATACGAGGAGCAGACAGGGTCAGCAGGCAGACCGCCGAAATAAAACGGACAGCAGCAGGTAAACTGCCCTTCACTGCGCTGTTCTGCACGGATATCGCGGACAATCTTTGGGAACATTCTGCCAATGTCAAAATTGTAAGGCGTTTCCTCAAAGCGAACGGTTGCATCGTTCATCCATCCCATACGTTCGTCACGCTGCGGACAGTCTGTCAGAATTGAATGCATATTGTCCATTTCCGTCATTACGATATTCTTTTGCAGTGCATTGATCAGTGCGCTGCCGCAGGTAAAGAAGCTGCCGTTTTTCAAATCCGTACACCAAAGCAGCGCTGTAATCTCCGGTTTGGAAAGAGATTCCAGACCCACAATCTCACAATAACGGAATCCATGGTAGGTAAACGACGGCACCCAAACAGACAAATCCCGCGCATCTCCAGATGCAATGTAGGTATCCGTGCATTTTGCTTTCCGCAGAACCACTGTATAAATACAGCCTTCTTCGTCAAGCTCCTCTGCAAACCGCAGGGTAACTGTCTGCCCTTTTTTCAGCTTCGGCAGCTGCAGCCGCACAACACCGGCAATATTCTGACCGAAATCTGCAACAAACATCCCTGGTTTCGGCATTGTCAGTTCTTTGCATACAAATTCCTGTGCCTGTCTGATAGGTTCCAGCGTCATGGGACGGAGGATACCGCCCGGTGCATCGACAACGGCTGCGGGGACAAATCCCGTTCCCGCCGTGCCGCTGTTCCACATGGGATCGCTTTTGGCTGCATCATAGGTTTCACCGTTGAAAATGGAAGCATATGTTACAGCGCCAAACTTGACGCCCCATGTATCATCGGTAGCAATGGTTTCCCGACTGCCGTCCGCATAGGTCAAAACAAGCATCGCCCACAGCTGACTTCTGCCTTCAAATTCAATGGTTCTGCCGGCGGTAGCTTCTCTTGTCATTTCCGTATAGTTATTGCGCCAGCCTTCTGCCACCTGGATTCCAATGACATTATGTCCGACCGTCAAGCGCTTGGCTGCGTCCGGATGAACCGTATAATATACAAGCTTGGCATAATTGGAATGTGCCGGCTCTAATTTTGCATCTGTGACAGGCACACCGTTGATGGTAACTGCCTGATACCCGATACCGGCTGCATACAGACATGCCGATACCGGCTGCTTTTGAATTGTCAAATCACGGCGGAAATAGAGAACCCGTCCCTCCGTTTCTTCTGTGCTGCCAATCCATGAACCGCAAATCTCATCGTTGTTCAATACGCCGACAGTAAACGGCGCCGTATACGGAACAGCCGTATTGCCATTCTGATCTTGCACTTCAATCTGTACGGTAAGAATGGTGCCGTGCGGAAGCGGCGCTCCGGCATAGGTATGCTGCTGTTGTTTCTGCTGCACCCATCCGCTGTCATAATAGACGGCGTTTTCATCGGAAACCGTGATGCGGCATGCGCTTTGACAGGCATCTACCGCATCAGACTGTACTGCCCATGAAAAAACAGGGGTTTGTGTATCTGTGACACTGATACGTCCGCCTTTCCCGATGCGTCCGCCGTCGATGAATCCTGTTTGTACGAAAAACATGAATCTGTAGTTTCCACCATGCAAAACGAGTATACGCCGTTTTGCATGGCGGAAATTATCCTTTCTAAAGCTTGGGATATTTTATATATCCATGTAAATTATTCTTCTGTTTCCGGCTTGGTTTCCAGTGTCAGCGGATAATCGCCGAGATGCTCCAGCTTGAAGCCGTTTTTCTTATAGGTTTCATAGTCAAAGGCATCCAGTTCATCCATGGCAAGCTTGTGGAACTCGTAGAAGTTATGCCACCATTCATAACCGGAACCGAGAGATGCACCCAGATATGCGTCAGCAATGTCACAGCCCATAGCAGGTGCGACATAAAAAGCGCCCATAGCAAGAACATTGACGCCGTTGCCGGTAATGGCACGCAGTGCAGCCGGAACGCTTTCTACAACACCCGCGTGCACACCGGGGCACTTGCTTGCTGCAATGTGGATACCCATACCGGTACCGCAGAAAAGCAGTGCGCGTTCAAAATTACCTTCTGAAATCTGTGCGCCGACACGCAGGCCGACACGATGGAACATGTTTTCCGTATCGTCCGAATTTGGATCGGTAACGCCAAGGTCTGTAATTTTCCAGCCCTTCGCACGCAAATGTGCGCAAACCGCTTCCTTTAACGGATACCCTGCAAAATCTGCACCGACTACAAGATATTTGTCTTTGATTGTTTTCATGATGATTTCTCCTTTATCATTTGTTTTAATAGGCAATTGTAAAACTCCGTTTTACAATTGGTTTCATCGGACTGATGCAGTCCGATGGCTCCCTTTGGTCGCTTTAAAGGTGTCTTTTGAGACAGGGAACCTGTCTCAGCGACGCATTTATTGATAAATTGCCCTACGAGCAATATAAAAGTGTGACTTTTACAATCGCCTACATTTGTTTTAAATGAATTTTTGTCTTTATGTGAATAACAATACAAACATGTTTTGTTTGACCAACACATAGGGGCTCTTACAATAATCATACCATACTTTTTTTGTTTTGGCAATCGGCAGATTGAACGAACTTATTTAAACGTTTTAATTTGTTTTGCACAAAAATTCGGCAAAGCATGTCTTGCCGAATTTTTGTAGTCAACTTTCGCCGCCGGTAGGCGGTGGACATCCTACTTTTCATTATAAAGAATCTCTGTGGATCAGTGTCACGGGAACGGTCGTAATTTGTGGAATCTTGTTTCCCGCAATACGCTTCAAAAGTAAGGAAACCGCAGTTTCTGCGATCATTTTGATGTCTTGCTTGACCGTTGTAAGCGGTACCGCCGTGGTTTCTGCAAATAACACATCATCATAACCACCGACAGCGACAGTCTCCGGAATGGAGATTCCATGACGCAGAAGGACGTTTTCAACACCTGCCGCCATGGTATCATTGACGCACAGGATGGCATCAAAAAACAGACTTCCGTTTGCCTTTGCAAGCAGCTGCTCCGTGGCTTCTGTCGCATCGGCATAAGAAACCTCTCTGCAATGCACAACCATACCGTTTTCACCGGCTGCACAAAGAAATCCCTGTTTTCTCTCCTCCAGTGAATATTCCCCCTTTGGACCTGTCATAAAAAGGATGCGTTTTCTTCCTTTCTCCAACGCCATGCGTGTAATTTCTGCCATGCCGTTTTGATAGTCCGGTATGACAGCGGGATACGGACAATCCTCATAACGGGAGGAAACAAATGCCAGCGGCAGCGGAAAATGCTCCAAATACGAAAGCGTGTGTCCGACAGAATTAAGGGGAGAAAGCAGCAGACCGTCGACTCTGCTTGCAATCATCTCTTCCACAATTTTTTCTTCATACGCCGGATTATTTTCACTCATCGCAATGATCATACCATATCCGGCAGCACGAACCGCATGGTTGACATGGTGCACCAAAGCAGCGTAATAAACATTTCGGATATCCGGAACAATCAGCCCCAGCATATCGCTGCGCTGCTTTACCAGCCTTCGGGCATACGGATTTGGCAGATATCCCATTTCATCCGCAATGCGGCAGACCCGCTCCCTCGTCTGTTCACTGATTAAATCACTGTGATTCAAGGCAAGTGATACGGTAGCCGTTGATACACCGGATGCTTTTGCGATATCTTTGATGCTGATCATATCGTATTGATCTCTCCAGAAATTTGATACAATTTTCATTTATTGTACCATACCGAGCCAATAATGTCAAGACGGTTTGGTGTATACCAAAATATTTTACATTTACAGGCATTCTTCATCATAACAGATTGCAGGCACAGCACATGCTGCACCTGCAAAACGTCTCTTTATCCGCGATTTTCAAGTTCATCCATGGATTTTTGAATGGTTTTTACAATTCGTTTTTCCTGCTTTTGGAAATAGGAAGCAAACTCCTTTTGTCCTTTATCCATAGCGCTTGTCAGGGGCTGACGAACACTGTCGTACCAGACCGTATCACCAAGATCAAGCGTGACATTATCAAACAGCAGATTCAACATTTTCTCAGAGTCGGTATCACGAATGAGCTTTCCGGTCAAAGCGACATCAAAGAATGCCGGAATGACCAGATTTTTGGATTCTGCACCAAGCGCCTCTATCACAGTACCAATCATTTCTGTTTTCTCTGCGGTACTCGGTACAATATGCACCCAGCCGTCAAGCATGCGTCCATAATAGGTTTCCTGTGCTTCGTCATATTTTGGCAGCGGCAAAATTCCAAAGTCCGCATTCATATCACGCAGCATCAAAACCTTTCCGATATTGGTAACTAAGAACAAGGATCCGCCATCCGCAAAAAGTTGTGTGCCTTTATCACGGCTGATTTCCTCAAGACCAAAGTTATCAAAGGAATTAAAATAAAATCCGTTTGTGTTCAGTTTTTCCATGAGATTCTGTAAAAGCGAAATCAATTTTTCATTTCCAACTGCAACAAAAGCCGGATATCCTTGTGCATCCTTCTGTACTGTGGTGGATTCTGCGCCAACCCAGATCGACGGATAGAACATATCCGGTTCACTGACAACACCCCACGCATCGCTGACATCATATTTACCGTCGCCGTTTAAATCTCGAATGACCGCAGATGCCATTTCATAAAATTTGTCAGTCGTCCATTTTCCTTCTTCCACCAAGGTATAGGGGTCTTCCAATGCATTGCTTGTGATCATATTCTTGTTGAAAAACATACCAACCGTCTGCAAATAGGCATTCATGCATTCATCGGTATACGCAAGAACTTCTTTTCCATCGACAGACATCATCTCATTGACATGATGGATATACCATGGCTGTGTCGTGTCAACATATGGAATCTCCTCCGGCATCAGGGCATATCCCTTCAATGCCTGTGGAAACGCATTGCGGCAAATCAGCATGACCAGCTGGTAAGCATCTTCTCCAGCCATAACATTTTTCTCGAGAATCTGTCTTGGCTCATCAAAAGAAGAAACATATTCTGATTGAAATTTGATATTGTACGTTTCTTCAATTTTTCGGTTTCTCTGGTAAATGGCAGACTGTACGATATCCGCCGGTTCTGCTTCAAAATCGAAATCCAGCAAAAGAGATTGATAGGCGTTTGGGTCTGGACCCAGGACATGGAATTCTGCACCGCCAAAATCCGCGTCCGGTACATTTGCTTTGTATTGATTGTCGGTGACTGCGGTTTCCATATCCGTTTGGGAAGGCGATGTCTGCGTATCCCCGGTCTGGTCTTGGGTATTGCTGCAGCCAATGCAGGTTTGTATGAGAAGTGCGGTCAGACAGAGTGAAAAAATACATTGTTTTCTCATCATGATTACCATGACTTTCGCAAAAGCGAAAGTTTCCCTTCCTTATTAAAGTTGTGACATGCGGGCTGTCGCATTAACATGCTCCATCCTGTAAAATTCGTCTTTTCGCTTTATCAAGCGAAATTTCACAGTGTATTTTTATCAAAATTCACTGTGAAAACGCCGAATTTGGATCACTTCGTGATCCCGGGCTGTTGCAAGTTGAAAACTTGCAACAGCCCCCATAAAAATTTTATTTTGCAGACATATCTTCTTTCATCAAAATGAAAAATTATGTTTCGCTGTAGAAGTATAACTTTGCAGTACGTCTTTCTTTAATTTCTACGGGGAAGCCGGATTCCAACAGCGTTTTACCGTCAAACACAGCGCTTCCTCCGTCTGCATCACGGAACACATATGTTTTATCCGGTGAAAGTCCTCTGAGAATATACGATGCATTGGTATACGGTGCATTTTCGCGGCGGAATACCTGTACAACCCCATCACCGACAGACGGACGGTGAAACTGCATAGCACACCAGATGTCGTGCCGTGGGGAAACCTCTGTAAGCGGATAAAAATCTTCGCTGAAATACGGACGCACACGGAGATATTCTTCGGTATAGGTTTTCAGCCAAGCAAGCTTCTCCGGGTCATCCCCAAAGGTATCCCGCTGAGAAAATGTATAGTTTGTCGTCATGGAATTGTCATAGGCGCTGCGGATGCGATAGGTATCGTAACCGCGGCCGCATCCGGAACCGGAATATGGCATCCATCCGTTAAAGCCAATGTGATGATTTTGCAGAGAAATCGGATCAAAGTTTGCAGGACACTGATAGTCGCTTCTCCAAAGCGGCATAGAGCGGCGCAGCGTTTCAATATCAATGCGGCGGCCGCCGGATGCACAGTTGTCAATCAACAAGTGCGGGAAACGTTCCAAAAGCGCGTCCCAAAGGCGGTACATGCCGTTGATATGTTTGATTTCCGTAATTCCCTGTCTGTCCTCGGTATCATTTTTACGCCAGAAAGGCAGTGAATGCATATTGAAATCCTGACGGTATCCGTCAATACCGGTTTCCGCAATCAGCGTACTCAATGTACTGAGGATATACTGGAATGCCGCTTCATCGCCAAGATTCAGCAACACATTTGCGTCATTCGGATTTTCCGACGTCAAAAAGTATTCCGGGTGCGCGGCAACAATGGGCGTATAGCGAATAACGCGCTCCGGCTCAAACCAAAGCAAAAACTTCTTTCCCATCTGATGGATTTCCGCAGTCACATCCTTCAGCGCATTCGGATGAATCCGCGGGCTGACACGCCAGTCTCCGGTATGCGCTCCCCAGTCGCCTTCAAATTCATCGGGGGACGGATTTGTATCAATTCCATACCAGCCGGCATCCATCCAGATGTATTCAAACGGCAGATCATTTTCTTTTATAACATGAAGACGCTGCATCACCGCATCGGTATGCATTCCGCCCCATACACCGGCACACAGAGGACCATATGCATCGCGGCCTTCTTTTCCAATCAGAGAAAAGTGTGTTTTTACCAGTCTGCGCCAAAGATTGCGCGCGTTGGTGCTGTCCCCCTGATAAGGCATGATCACAACGGAAGCACAGCGGAACGATTCTCCCGGCAGCATACGGAAATGGGTATTTTCAATGCCGGAACGGAAAGTAACAGAATCACTACCGCGTGCAATTTCGCAGTTCCACTGTCCGGTCCAGCCGATGGCATAAATATACCCGGCGCCGTTTTTATGTACTTCAAAAAACGGTGCAAGCTGTTCACTGGAACGGCCGCCGCATGTCGCATATCGTCTGGTTTCTCCGGGGTGGATGTGGTGAATATGGCGAAGATCCTGTTCTGTGTCGACATCGACATAAAATTCCTCATGCATATTGAGTGAACCGGGCTGTGCATATATTTTTGTAGCCGATGCGGCATCCGGCACATATGCAGTAAAGCGATACGGTTCCTCATGCTCCATCGGTAATGTGCAGTCGCAGTCCCAAAGTCCTGAGAGGATCTTAGTCGGGTGTTCGGTCGGATTTTCAAAGGTATTGACCCATTCGCATGCACCAAAATCATCATACAACTTCAGGGTATTGGTAATTTTCAAGCCATCTTCTGCGGTATATATGGTAATGACCGTATTTCCGTGGTCAATGACCTCTTTTTGAAATCCCGCTTCTGCAAACGGCTTGCCGTCGTAGGTAAACGAAAGCAGCGTTTGATTTTTCAGTTCTGTAAACATAGGTAATTTCCTCCAATTATTTTTGATTTTTGGTTGTTTGAATTATATGAAAACGTTTTCTTTTTTCGTATAAAAACAGCATTGCGCCATGATTTGCACATTCTTACAGGATAGAACATTCCATGAAGTATTACGGTGTATAATAAAAGGAAAGATTGCAGTTCATTACCAGCTCCGGTTTGATGCGAATACTCTCTGTCGGCTCATCCAAAAGCAGCGACACCATTTGCCGAATGCTCTGTCTGCCCTGTTCCCGTTGATTCTGATAGATAATTGCCGACAATAACCCACACGCCAAGCACTCTGCCGTTTCTTTGTAGACATCCACACCGATGACACGAATGTCACCCGCTTTTCCACGATCCCGAATGCAGGAACAAACGGCAGGCGCCACATAGGAAGAAACAAAGATGCCTTGTATCTGCGGAAAGTTTTGCAACATGGATTCTGTTTCATTATATGCGGTATTCATATCGTTATAGCTGTCGGCAATCGCTGTCAGTTCCAATCCGCGTGCGGCAGCCTCTGACGCATACCCCTCTAAATTCATTTTATGAATCGCAATATTCCGTTCACCAACGATGACCCCAGTTGACCGAATGGTACCAAACAGAGAAAGAAACTCCGCAGCCATACGGCCGACCATCGGTTCATCAACAGTAACGCTGGTACATATTGTAGGATCTGCCCGGATTTGCAAAGATAATTTCGGAATGGAAAGCTGCATCAGCCGGTCTCTGCACACAGAAGACACACAGGACGGTGTAAAAATCAAGCCGTCCACCAATTCTTTGCGGGCAAACAATTCGAGTCCGTCAAAAAATGCGGCGTCTCCCTGTGCGCGATTGTCATACCGAAAAAGTGTATGCCGAAAGCCAAAGGATGCATATTCTTCCATCGCGTCGGCAATCCCCGCTTCAAAACAGGAGATAATCTGATCCGGAAAATCCGGTATTAAAATACCGATTTTTTTCTGTTTTCCCGCAAGCATCTGCGCTGCGCGATTCGGTCGATATCCCAGCCGTTTTGCGGCTTCCATCACGCGCTCCACGGTGTCCTTGCCAATCGAACCGGTACCGTTGAGCGCCTTACTGGCTGTAGAAATTGCAACGTGCGCTTCTGCCGCAACATCAGTTATCGAAACCTTTGCCATAACTATGACCATACCTTTTTGCTGTATTTGTCATATGCAATTCTCTACAATATACAGTTTTATATGTTATAGAAAAAAGGTATTTCCTTTCATATTGAGGTATCATAATAAGGAAAAGGTTTTCCTATCATGTGATTATAGTATAACAGATTATTCTTATCTTGTCAAGTATATTTTTTAAAACAGTGTGATGTATTTTTTTATCATTGTTTTGATTGTTATAGAACTGTCAAATATTTTCTGTTTAAAATGAATAATATCTATATACCAAAATTGACAAACACCCCCCTACACATCTTCCCATTTTTCTATTCGTTTCCAGAAATTCTTTCTATTTCTAAACTTTTGTTTTAGATTTCTAAAATAATTTACAGTATTTGTAAAACTATGATATTGATAGCGACGAATAATTATGGTATAATAGAGTAAAATATAGTCTGAATACGATATTTCAAAGCGTTCAGAGGTTGATTATGATATTCAGCTATAAAAAATTATGGATACTCCTGTTGAATCGTGATATCAAACGCAGAGAACTGTGTACACTGGCTGGCATCAGTTCTGCAACTTTAGCCAAGATGTCAAAAGGCAAAAGTGTAACAACTGATTCCCTTTTGAAAATTTGTATCGCTTTGCAGTGCGATATTTCCGATATCATGGAGATTACAGATACAATTTCATTCGAGGAAGGACATCAAAAAGAATAGCCATGTATATGACCAGAGAATACACCGGGCAGGATGTATACTCCGCCTTACAGGATAGACTGCGATATCTATTCGAGGAATTCGATAATATCTTTGTTTCCTTTTCCGGTGGAAAGGACAGCGGTCTGCTTTTAAATCTGACACTGGATTTTCAGCGCAAATATTACCCAGGGAAAAAGATTGGTGTTTTTCACCAGGATTTTGAAGCGCAGTATAACGTGACAACCGAATATATCGAACGGACCTTTGAACGGATCAAGGATATCGCGGAATTATATTGGGTTTGTCTTCCAATGGCAACAAGGACGTCACTGAGCAGCTATCAAATGTACTGGTACCCGTGGGATGACACCAAAGAGGACGCCTGGTGCCGTCCTATGCCGCAGCACGATTATGTGATTCATCTGCAAAACAATCCCATGACAACCTATCGTTATCGGATGCACCAGGAGGACCTTGCAAAACAGTTCAGTCGTTGGTATCGAATCTCGCATGAAAATAAAAAGACCGTTTGCTTGCTTGGAATCCGCACAGATGAATCCCTGCAAAGATACAGCGGTATCCTCAACAAAAAGTACGGATATCATGGCGAATGCTGGATCAGCAAACAATTTAAAGATGTATGGGCAGCATCACCCCTTTATGATTGGTCCAACAGTGACGTATGGCATGCCAATTATCTTTTTGAATATGACTACAATAAGCTGTACGACCTTTATTATATGGCGGGACTCAAGCCGGATCAGATGCGGGTAGCCTCTCCCTTCAATGATTACGCCAAGGATAGTTTAAATCTGTACCGTGTCATTGATCCCGAAATGTGGGCAAAGCTGGTAGGACGCGTTCGCGGCGCAAACTTTGGCTCGATTTATGGGAAGACAAAAGCGCTCGGATATCGAAATCTGTCGCTGCCCGAAGGGCATACGTGGAAATCCTATACACTATTTCTTCTGGATACCCTCCCAACAAAGCTTCGCAACCAGTACATCAAAAAATTTAAAACCTCCATAGAATTCTGGCATAAAACCGGCGGCGGGTTGGAAGAAGAAGTCATTCAGGAACTGCTTGACAAGGGTTACAATATCCGAAGAAACGGGATTTCTAATTATACGGTCATGCGGAATTCCCGTGTCGTTTTTATCGGCGATATACCGGATCATACCGACGACATCAAGTCATCAAAGGACATTCCCAGCTGGAAGCGTATGTGTTACTGCATTTTAAAAAATGACCATACCTGCCGCTTTATGGGATTCGGGTTGACTCGTGAGCAGCAGAGAAATGTCGATGTTCTAAAACAGAAATACAGTAAGGTAGGTGATTGAGATGGCGTTTCAAAGTCCTGTATACAATGTCATCGCTGTACCAATTGAAAAAATCGTACCCAATACATATAATCCAAACGCGGTTGCCCCTCCTGAAATGAAGCTGCTTTATGACAGCATCAAAGAAGACGGCTACACCATGCCGATTGTATGCTATTATGTCAAGGAAAAAGATAGTTATGTCATCGTTGACGGATTCCACCGCTATCGTGTCATGCTGGACTACCCCGATATCCGAGAACGGGAAAACGGCATGCTTCCTGTTTCCGTTATCAATAAGAGTCTGGATAACCGTATGGCAAGTACAATCCGCCACAATCGGGCAAGAGGCTCGCATGATGTGGATTTAATGAGCAACATCGTAAAGGAGCTGCACGAATTGGGACGTTCCGATGCCTGGATTTCCAAGCATCTCGGTATGGATAAGGATGAAATTCTGCGTCTGAAGCAAATCACCGGTCTTGCCTCCTTGTTTAAGGATGTGAAATTTGGTCAGGCATGGCGTCCGGTAGAAGATGAATTCTACGAACCAAAGCCGCGGGCAGACTGTGCGGAATTGAAGGAAGAAGAAAATTCCAAAGAAGAACTGCTTCCGGTTTGAGAAAATATAATATACATAAATTCAATGAGGAGGTGCTTTTTGAAAAAAGCACCTCCTCAAACTCCACCGCAAAAACTTTCAATCATCAAAATATCATGCAAAGGTATAAAGTTTTTTGAAAGAGGTATGGGGAAAATCTTTTTTTCAAAAAAGTTTTCCCCATAAATCAATGAATTTCATAAACAATGATAATTCCCCACTGTCAGTTCTATCACATATCCTCCACCGGGCTTCGGCTGCCATTCATAACGGTTTTTTCCTTCCCCCGGGAAAAGATGCGCCATGATTGCCGCTATGACGCCGCCGTGTGTCACAAGCAGCGTGTCTTTGGCGTCTGCAATCAAATCATCAAGCGCAGCCAATACCCGTGCCGTCATGATTTTTCCGCTTTCCCCGCCGGGGGTTACATTGGCTTCGTTGTCGCCGGTAATCCACGCAATATAGTCAGGATCGTCTTTCATTTCGGAATAAGCGCGCATTTCAAACGCGCCGAAATCCATTTCCCGAAATGCTGTCACCGTATCATGAGGAACATTGCCATAAAGCAGGCAAAGCGTTTCCTCACATCGTCTCATTCCACTGGTCAAAACACACATTCCCGTGACATCGGGATATTTCATTGTCTGCTTCTGTTCAAGCAGTTCTGCTTTGCCGCGCTCCGACAGCGGCAGGTCTGTTGCGCCGCAGTACAAATGCCTTTCATTTGCTTCTGTTTTTCCGTGGCGAATCAAAATCAAATTCATTTCAGTCTTTGCTCCAATCCGCAAAACATCCGCGTCACGCTTTCCGCTTCACTGGAAAGATATGCGCACAGCCGTCCCGTCATATCACGCCATGCACGCATATCTGCACCCAGCGGAACCACGCCGCAGAAAATATCCTGACAAATCAGCACGCTATCCATCCATTCACTGCGATGCCTCTTGAAAATTTCCAAAGCATCCGCATCGTTTCTCACACACCACAGTGTAAATTCTTCGATTTTGTTGATACAGCGTGAACCGAATTTGATGCCGCCCGCTTCTGTGCAGGAGAACACCTCATCATCCGTTACCGCAAATTTTTTCTTTGCGTATTCCAGCTTTCCCTGATACGCGCCGCCAATCATAAAATGCATAAACAGCCCCCTTAAATCAACGAAAAAACAGCAATCCCGCATACCTCAGCAAAGGTCAGCGCATAACCGGAAATATCACCCGACATTCCGTCAAGAGACCGGAAGGCACGGCGCAGATGCATCAGATACCCCGCGATCACCGCAAGGGATGCAAACCCGTATTTGCCAAGCAGAAGAAATCCCAGCGCAGCCACACAGAGCATTGTAATGATAAAAACAACAATATGTGATTTTTTTATCCCTTGCCGATAGGCTCCGGCATATTCACTGGTTCCCATTGGACGCAGCACGGTGATACAAAGTCCGGCAGTCGTGCGGGAAACGATGGGAATCAGTGTCAGTGTAAAAGCATTTGCCGTATCGTTTGCCTGGGCAAACAGTGCAAACTGTGTCATGATAAGCAACACACAGGCAAGCACCGCGAAGGAGCCCGCATTCGGGTCTTTCAATATCCGGCGGCGTTCTTCCAGATCACGCCATGACTTCACGGCGTCTGTCACATCAAGATACCCATCCATGTGCATTCCGCCTGTGATCAAAAACGGATATGCGCACAAAATTGCCGCACCGACCATTACCGGCAGCCCCAGCCATCGTATCACATATGCGGTCAATGTCCACAGTATCCCAATCCATGCGCCGACCACCGGCAGAAACAGCGTCATCAGCGGACGCGCTTCATCGTCCCATGTATGAAAAGGACACGGAATCGCGCAGAACATGGTCATGCACATCATGCAGGCACGGAAATATTTTTTCATAGAGTCAATTCTCCTTTATGGAAGATTACAGTTCCGGCGCACAGCTCGATCACCGTATCGCAAGCTTCCGCTAATGCACAGTCAAGCGAAGCAAGCGCGGCACGGTAGTTTTCCGTAAACGAATCATACCGCATCGCATCCGAGTAAATATAGTCGGTAACAAATACCGCATGTTCTGCGCCTGCTGCCAGTTTCAAAAGCCCCACACGGCACCGTTCTGCTGCCTCTGGGTCCGCTTCTCCGCTATGTGTATCTGGAAACAATTCGTTGAGTAAAAGTGCCGTGATGCTGTCCACGAGAAACGTGGACTTCGGCGCCGCAGCATCCAGGCACGATACAATATTCTGTCCAATCTCCAGTGTTACAAAGCCCATGCCTGCACGGTCTTCTCTATGACGGGTAATCCGAGTACGGTCCTCACCGTCATAGGGAATCATGGTAGCCACATAATACCGCTTTCCGTTGCCGGACAGCTTTCGCGCGACCTCCTGTGCAAAGCCGGTCTTTCCGTTTTTACAGCCGCCTGAAATTAATACATTCATATGAATAAACATAACTTTCGACAAGCGAAAGCTTCCTCTCTTTACTGGCATGCTTGCATTCCATTGGAATCTGTGGGGGGGTGCGCAGCAAAATCGTTGCTTTTCAATCAGCGAAATCCACAAAACCCGCATGAAAAATACTTTTTCACGCTATTCTCCTTTTACGGTAAAGGAATCCACAGCACGAATGGGTGCAAGATAATCGTCATTGATTTCCGCTTCCGCAAAGGTTGCCATATCGTTCAAAATTGTACACGCCGCTTCCAGCATCATCATGGCAAGCGGACAGCCGCTTCCTTCACCAAGCCGCATTTCCAGATCAAACAGCGGCTTCATCTCCAGTTCCTTCATGACCAATTGATATCCGATTTCAAACGATGCATGCGACGGAATCAGGTATTGCCGTACGTTGGGACAAAGGCGATATGCACACAATGCCGCCACAGCGGAAATCAATCCGTCAATTACAACCGGAATCCGTTTGGATGCGGCGCCGAGAAATGCTCCCGTCATTGCAGCAATATCAAATCCGCCAACTTTAGCAAGTACGTCGACCACGTCGTTTTTATCCGGCTGATTAACTGTAATGGCTCTCTTGATGACAGCGAGTTTTTTCGCGTAGCTCTCATCGGTAATTCCCCCGCCGCGTCCCGTGACTGCGCGAATTTCAGCGCCGGTCAATACTGCGATGATTGCTGAAGATGTCGTTGTATTGCCGATTCCCATTTCTCCAATCCCGATGACATCCGCGTCGCTTTCTTTTGCAAGCTCCGCCCCGGTCAAAATCGCCTGCAATGCCTGTTCCCGTGTCATGGCGGCAGTTTTTGCAATATTCTGTGTCCCATATGCAATTTTGCGAGAGATCACACCTTTTTCATGGATTTCCGCATTGACACCCACATCACATACACGCAAACGGCATCCAAATCGCCTCCCCAGTACAGCTGCTCCGGTTTTACCGCGCACCAGATTGATGGTCTGTGCCAGTGTGACCGATTGCGGCGCACTGGATACATCTTCCTCTACCACACCATTGTCAGCGCAAAATACCAGCAGCTCGCGCTTATCTACACAATTATGCAGCTTTCCTGTGATACCAGCAAGCTGAACGGACAGCGCTTCCAGCCGTCCGAGACTTCTTGGCGGTTTTGCTAATTCATCCTGCCGTTGTTGCGCTTTCTGCATAGCGGTCTGGTCAAGTTCGCCTATCGACTGAATCAGTGTATTAAGCCATTCTTCTGTATTTTTCATTCTTATGACCATAACTTCGCGAAAGCGAAGTTTTCCTTTCCAATGTGGAATTGTGACGTAAGTCACAAAACACGGTTTGAAAGATTTATCTTTCAAACTTCATCTCTCGATTCTTTTGTTTGATCTGCAGCCGCCTTGGCTGCTTTTTTTGCCTCTCTCAGCCGTTTTTTTGCACGTGCGCGCTTTTCGCGGTTCTTTTGCAGACGGTCATCTCCCCGTACTTCTTTGAGTCCCGCGGCTTCCAGTGCGCGGGGCCACGGCCCGAGAAATGCTTTGATCGACATAACCTCGTAATCTGAGAAATCTGATCTTTGCGGGAAGCGCTCCAGACCGGCATTGTGGAGTTCTGTCTGCTTGTCCTGCAAAAGCGTAATACAGAGTTCCCGTGAATATTTCATTGCTGCCATCGTGAATCCCCCTTCTGCCAGGTATCAGACACCGTCTTTGATTTTGAACCTGTTTTTCCAAAAGCAGCGGAAGGCAGGTCACACGTGCTGGATTATTTTTGTACCGTAAGCATTGTCTGAAAACAAAAAGCGCCTTTTTATTTGTTTTATAAAACATAATAAAAAAGCGCAGCTATCCTTCGGAGCGCAGAAAGAAAAATTCTTCCTGCGCTGAAAAAATGGCTGCACTTTCCATGTCCAAATATGCGTCAGCGTTAAACGCTGTTGCCTTCGCATTGTCTGGTGAGTATTCCGACTTATGAAACGAATTTCAATCACGGTAATGATGGTTGCGACGGGATTGCACCGAACTTCCCTCTCATCCGAATAAACGGAACCAAACTGCGAAAACGATTGAATTGTCAGCATGATGGAAATCATCATACTTGCAATAGTATAGCACAGAAATTTGGTTTTGTCAATACGCTGTAAAAAATTGGATCAACCTCAATGTATTTTCAAATGATAAGATTGACAAATTGTACTGATGCTCTATTTTAGGCAGCTTTTGATAGTGTCCTTTTGCCATTTCATCTCCAGCAAGCGCCAAATCGTAATATTTGTTGATCAGTCCGACATTGATTCCCATCGGGCATGGCTGGCAGTGGTTACAATATACGCAGACACCGTATGCGCTCTGCGGCGTAAACTCACCAATCACGGAATAGTCCTTTTCATCCGGTGAGGCAGTTACATATTTCAGTACCGTATGTAGATCCGCCATATTGCGAACTCCCGGCAATACTGTCATAACAGCCGGACGATCAAGTGCGTATTGGAAGCACTGCGTATGGGTCAATGCTCTTTTGAATAGCGAGGTTTTCGCATCCAACAGTTGTCCTCCAGCAAATGGTTTCATAACGGATATACCGACTCCAATACGCTCGCAATCCCGATACAGGGCTGCCCGTTCTGCAACCTCTCCGATTCCATATTCACCTTTTTGATAATCATAAGCGGGATTGATGCTGAACATAAATATATCCACAAGACCGGTTTCAAGAATTCGTCTTGCAATTTTGGGATCGTGAGAGGAAAATCCCAAATGACGGATTTTTCCCTCTGATTTCAAAGTCCTCATGTACTCCCACAATCCGCCATTCATTACTTCGTTCAAGTCTTCCGTATCATCGACACAATGGATAAAACCGATATCTTTTTTACATCCTCCAGCGTATGATGTGATTGAACGGTATCCATACCTCCCTGTCGTTCTGCTTTACCTATGTATTCAAGATCTACAAATATTCTATCTACTCCCGCCGTCTCTGCAATTTGAGCAATTTCAGGGCGGTTCGTTATGTACATTAATTTAAGAGACACTTGTCTTTTCCTCTTTCTTCACCTTATTTGCTTCAGCATTATCTTTCACAAGAGTTGCTGTAGTATTTTCGTTATCCGCATTTGTGAAAACCTTGAATACAGTCATGAAAACAATTTTTATGTCCAGCCACAATGAAACATGATCTACATACCATACATTCAGTTCAATGCGGCGATGCCATTCGACTTCTTTGCGTCCATGAACCTGCGCCCAACCTGTAATACCTGGGCGCACATCGAACATGCGGCGCTGCTCATCTGTATACTCTTCAATAGACCAAGGATGATATGTAAGCGGAAGGCGTGGTCCCTCCTATTGGTACACTAACAACTATATATTGTGATTGCCTTTTGAATCAGATACTGTATATAGTTTAAATAAAACAAAAAAGAGCCAAACACTACGACATGGATGGATATCCAAATCGAGCATTCGGCTCTATAGTATTATTCAGTTTTAGAGTAAAAAAACAAGCCCACCTTGTTGCTATCTCGTAAATCTACTACGAGTGAAACCACAAGGTGAGCTACTATTAAATTATATCAGCTTTACACGGTCGCTTCAACAAGCGTCTTGTCACCGTACTGTCTTTCAACAACACCGATTGTCTTGCTTTGCGTGAAATTGAAGGTCAGCATATATCCCTTGCTCAAATGGTAGAAGTCAAGGTATTCCGC
>JAGAVJ010000023.1 GCA_017942005.1 Clostridia bacterium
AAGAAGCTAACCCGTTCACGGGTCGCAAGTAAACTACCCCATGCAGATGGTAGTCGTACCAACGCCTTTAGGTGTGGCTGGTAGTTTGAGGGCTATGCCCGGTATATGAAATACCCCCGGCTGTGCCGGGGGATATTTATTGCTTATTTTGTCCAGATTGAAGTTTTTTAAAAGGGATTTGGAGAAAATCTTTTATGGGGAAAAGTTTTCCCCATAAATCTCATCGAATACACATTTTTAAGCGTTTTCGCATTGCTGTATCAATTGAAAACCGTCCGCGCGGAGCTTTTCCATATCACATGTCAACATCCGCGTCCGTTTTAATGACGATACCCACTGCTCCCGATAGCAGAGGTACCCTTTTTCCATCATTTCCTCCAACGTTTCCTGCACCATTTCACGGTTCAGCCTTAATTGCTTTTCGGCTGCCGCAGTAATATTCGCCAATTCCTTTGACAGTATCTGTCTTTGCGGTTTCGGCATGGATTCAAACAGCCGGACAAGCAGCGGAATATACTGTCGTTTTATGGTTTCTTTGTCTGGATATTCCACAACCTGTGTCACCTGTGTGTATAGCTGTCCGGATATATTTCCATCAACACCGTATATGATGACTTCTTTTTTACAATGTCGGATTAAAAATCGGCTGACAGCGCCGAAATGACCGTCTCCTGTAAACAGAATATATGTCTGCGCATTGTTTTTTTCAAACGCCTTCTGATACATTTTATCGAGCAGAAAAAAATCTGTAAAATCCTTTTTATGCCGTGATGCGGTATTCTGTGTTTCAATGATATTATCAGTAATCTGCCGCAGGAGGGGCAGATTGTTTTTCATCGCCGGATTCGAGAAATCCGCAAAAACATACAGTTCACGTACCTCGTATTCTCTGCACAATGCATGATACCAGTCAAGAATTGGCGGTTCAATGCCCCATCGGTTTTTATGTGAAATCTGCATATATTCAAAATCAACGAAGACAAGCGCTGTTTTCTTTTTTTCTTTTTTCAGAAATTTCAAATAAATGTTCCTCTAAAATCTGAATGCGGACAACTGCATATTCCATTTGCAGCAGAAAGATATTTCCCCAAAGGAAAAGGATGCCACAGTCATGCGGCATCCCACCGGGGTTGACAAATCAAGCAAAAATATATGATCAAATTGTCTTTGTAAAAAAGTCGATCTATATAATATTTGGCTTTCTGTGTCAGGATTGAATGCTCGTTGTTTGCATACCAAACCGGTTCAGATTGTTTGAGCAGTCTAGATTACTGCGCCTTCATTGCTGCATAGCATTCGCTGCAGTATACGGGGCGATCGTTGGAAGGCTGGAACGGAACCTTTGCTTCTTTTCCGCACTTTGCACAAACGGTTGTGAAAAGCTCCTTTTGGGGTCTTGTCGCATTCTTTCTTGCATCTCTGCAGGATTTGCATCTCTGCGGCTCATTCTGGAAGCCTCTCTCTGCATAGAATTCCTGCTCGCCTGCAGTAAATACGAATTCAGCACCGCATTCCTTGCATACCAATGTTTTGTCCTGATACATGTTTTTTACCTCGCTTTGAAAATGGTTAAAAGTATTTCGCCCAAGACGGAATTACACCGCCATCTTTGACTCTGTTATCAACGCTCTGTTATGTTTTAAGCTATTCGGGCATATATATGAAACGCATATTCAATCAAAAAGAATATACGTTGTTTTCCAACAAAAGGACAGATACGATAACGACTGAATATCGTGCAAAACGCTGCATCTCCCATCAAAAAGAAAACATACGTTTCCAAAAAAGACGGAAAAACCGTGTTTACCATGCAAACATGATCCGCTTTTTAAAATATCATCCTTTGCTTTTCATAAAATCATAGCTGCATGTACTGCTTCAGCTTGACACGGATTCTGTATACTGCATTCTCCACAGACTTCTCTGCTTTCTCCATAGAAGCGCCCTGATCCCACTCCCGGCTTTTTCCTGCGCGATGCTCCTCCTTTTCATGCGGCGTCTCCCCCATTTTTCCCGTACAGTGAAGCTGCCATGCAATTTTTTTATACGATGCACCGCGAATATAAAGCATATAAACTTTTTTTTCATATACAGTCAGTGACGCCAAAAAACGATTATATCGTTCACGGAACATATCACGGGATACAAGCTGCTCTCCGGGATCTTCGCTTGTGTCCGGAACCGGATACATCAGTTCTGATGCTGCCAACGCCGCATCCTGTTTTTTTCTGCGAATACAGGATATCAAACGGTTACGAATACAGACAGCCGCATAGAAACCAAATGTTGTATGACGATCTTCTTTGTATGTCATTGCCGCACGGTATAATGCAATTTGTGCCTCCTGCTCCATTTCATAACGATCCGACTCAGAAGCATCAGAAGTACCGCAAAACCGATATACCATTCGACGCACAAGCGGCTTGTACTTTTCGTACACAGCGGAAAACGCAGCAGAGCGTGCAGCGGCATCTTCTTCTGTTCTAAGGATTAAAAGCAGCTGCATCACTTCCGTGTCGTGAAAGGATGCATCTTCTGTTATACCGCTCTCGCCTTGATTATGCATCCTGTTCTCCCGCGTGATCCGACTCCGGTTAACTCATGAAATATTTACTACTATAATTATATCATGAATTTCAATAATGTCAATAGCTTTTCACAAATTTATTTTATGAAATCTTAATAAAGTTATTTTCTCGTGTCGAATGCGGTGTCTCTCTGTCGCAATACGCAAAAAAAATTCAAAAAAAGCTGGAATTAATTTCTGAAAACACTTGAAATTTTTTTAATTATGTGGTATAATTGTTAGGTAAGTATTTAGCAGCATATGCTGCGCCTAATTTTGTGAAGGAGGTGAATCGATATGCCGAATATTAAGTCCGCAAAGAAGCGTGTTCTCGTTACCGAAGCAAAGACCCTTCAGAACCAGATGTTCAAAACTGCTCTCAAAACT
The DNA here is from genome assembly GCA_017942005.1 of Clostridia bacterium. Classification (GTDB taxonomy): domain Bacteria; phylum Bacillota; class Clostridia; order Oscillospirales; family CAG-272; genus RGIG3925. The sequence goes on from JAGAVJ010000023.1 coordinate 2,954, forward strand.
TCCATCAAGAAGTACGAAGCTGCCATCACAGCAGGTGACAAGGAGCTCGCAAGCGAAACCTATAAGGCTGCTGTCAAGAAGATTGACAAGGCTGTCGCAAAGGGAATTCTTCACAAGAACAACGCTGCAAGAAAAAAGAGCCAGTTTACCGCAAAGCTGAATGCGCTTGCGTAACCCGCTCATACAGATAAGACCCGTCGGGAAAATCCGATGGGTCTTTTTTGTTATTTGTACCTTACCTTTCATACATACAGAAGATTTCCCCGATGCAATCAAGCGATGGGAAATGTCATATCCACTTCAAATCCATTCTGCGTACTGCGCTTGATGATCATATTGCCATGATGTGCGAAAACAATTTGTTTGACAATCAGCAGTCCCAAACCGTGCCGCTGCTCTGCCGTTTCTGCATCACTCATCATATAATGCGGTGCATGGTTAAGCGATTCCAACAATGCGTCCGTAGCACCAATTCCGTCGTCCGCAACCACAACCGTACAGTCATTTTCCCTCGCTGTAACACAAATCCATATCCGGCAGCCTTTTGTGTTATGATTCATGCTGTTTTGGATCAGGTTGCTGACAGCACGGTAAACCAACGCTTTATCCATGAGCACCTGACAGGAATTCAGCACTGCATCCGTTTCCCATGTAATGACATACTTTTCATCCAGTGTGGTATTGATAAAGTCGACGGCAGCCTGCCGAACCACACGGATGATATTTTGTTTTTCCATATGGATTGGCTGCATGTTGTATTCAAGCTTTGATGCAAGATTCAAATCACAGATCAGATTCCGCATACGTTCACTTTGCTTTACAATGACCGATGCCTTTCTTCTGTTGTCCTCTGATAGATGCAAATCCCCTTCCAGCTGTCCTGCATATCCCATAACCATGGAAAGCGGCGTCCGGATATCGTGAGAAACACCAGCAATCCAGTTGGCTCTCGCTTTTTCCCGTTTGTATAGCTGTTTTTGCTGCGACTGTAACAGTTCTGAGGTTTTGTTGATGCTTTCTGCAAGTTCAGAAAGCAGACCTTTTTCTTTGATATGCACCGCCTCTTTGGCAGAAAGCGCCTGAATGCCGCCGATGATCGGCTTGATCGATTTTAAGAGCGTAGTATTTACAGCGGCATAAATCAAAAAAATCAAAGCAATATTGACAAATAGAATCATAAGAACGGTTTTAGGCAGATTGGCAATAAACTGATAATCCCAGCTCGGATACATATGTTTCCAGAAGCTTTCCTTTGGATAACCAAGCACAACAAGTCCCGTATCCGATGCACCGGTAAATGTAGGGTACCCATCAATATAACTGCGCGTCAGATAAGCAATGTCAGATGCGGTATAAGACATTGGCACTGATTCCGGAAGATTATCGGTCTGCCAGAGGACACAGCCAGTGGTGTTGTCGATAGCAATTGCCCATATATGATTTTTGATCAGTTCCTGTGTAACCTCTTCCGGCAGCATATATCCGGTATCCTGCTTGACTAAATTTTTCGCCACAGTTTCTGCCATCGTCCACGGCTGACCGTTTGATGCCTGATCCAGCGTAATCACCGCAAGCAATACAAGATTTAAAAGGAGCAGCAGCATGGAGGACAGAAGCAAAATACCGATGAAACGACGTATCAGCTTCAGACAGCTTTTCATTTTTATGACCATGACTTTCGCATTAGCGAAAGCTTCCTTCCACAATAAGCTTATATCCGAGTCCCTTCACCGTAATCAAAGAAACCGGCTGTGAGGGATTCTTTTCTATTTTTTCCCGGATGCGGCGGATATGTGCCATCAGAGAATTTTCATACCCAAAAGGATTATCTCCCCATGCAGCCTCACACAAGGCATCCAGCGTGACAATCCTTCCTGCATTCCGGTATAATGCAGATAACAGACTGTGTTCTTTTGCAGTCAGAGGAAGATGCAAACCGTCGCGAATAACCTCTGCACGGTCAAAATCAATAGAACTGTCGTGCAGTTTCACAATGGGATTTTCCCCTTTGTAGCTTCTGCGCAGAATCGCATACATACGGTACAATAATTCCTTTGGCAGAAAAGGCTTGACCATATAATCATCTGCGCCAAGGTCAAACCCGCGCAGTCTGTCGTCATCTTCTCCGCGTGCAGTTAAAAGCAAGATCGGATAATCCGCCGTTTTCTTCAGCTGTTCCATAATGTCAAATCCGTTTCCGTCGGGAAGCATAACGTCAAGTATGACAAATTCCGGATGATAGGTTTCGGCTGCTGCAAGTGCCTGCTGTTTTGTCTCTGCGGTTTTCACATGGCAAAACCCCTCCTCTTGTAATATCGAGACAATCATTTCCAACAGTGCTTTCTCATCATCCACAAGTAAAATCCGTTTTTGCTTTAAAAAATCATATTCCATTACAAAATCTCCTCCTCTGATAGTATTGTACCATAAATTTATACCTTTTTCCATTGCTTTTTGAAAAATGTAAGGAAATTGTAAGGACAGGAAAACGTAAATGTAAGGTTGTAATGGTATGATATACGTGAAAGAGGAAATTCGGGTTCGTTTCCGCCGCCTTTTTTCCGCTTTCACAATCCACCATTTTTACGATAGGAGAATAAAGCGCATGAATATCATTGAAACGCAGAATTTATCAAAATCATATGCAGAGTTTCATGCAGTATCGGGCATCAGTCTGCACATTCCAAAGGGTTCGGTTTACGGTTTTCTGGGACCAAACGGCGCCGGAAAATCCACAACCATGAAGTTGTTTTTAGGCTTGACTCAACCAACCGGCGGTACCTTTACCGTTGACGGAATGCAGTATCCGGAAAACAGAATTCCAATTTTAAAGCAAATCGGATCGTTTATCGAGTCCCCGGCGTTTTATGGGAATTTAAGCGGAGAAGAAAACCTTGATATCATCCGGAAATTATTAGGCCTGCCGAAATCTGCCGCAGCAGAAGCGCTGGAGCTGGTAGGGTTGACATCGGTGCGAAAACGGCTCGCCAAAAAGTATTCCCTTGGTATGAAGCAGCGGCTGGGACTTGCCGAAGCCTTGATTGGGAAGCCGCCGATTCTGATTTTAGATGAACCGACAAACGGTCTTGATCCGGTCGGTATTCATGAAATCAGAGAATTGATTCGTTCCCTGCCGCAAAAATGGGGATGTACGGTCTTCGTATCCTCACACCTGCTCACAGAAATTGAGCGCATGGCAGACATCGTCGGTATTCTCAACCACGGACATCTGCTGTTTGAAGGAACATTGGAACAATTAAAAAGCACAGCCATAAAGAAAGGCTATCCAACCGACAATCTGGAAGATACATTCCTTGCGCTGGTGGATGCGGATAACAGACAAAGCGAGAGAGGGTGTATGCAATGACCTTCCTTTTGGAATGCAAAAAAGCCAAACGAATCGGATTCTATCCTGCTCTTATCGGCAGCAGTATTCTGGCAGCAGCAATTCCGATTTTAAATATCATCATTCGCGGTGAAATCGATGTTACAGCCTCCAAATCGCCGCTGCAAGGGTTGCTTGGTGCAAATTGGCAGCTCATGACCATGCTGAATATTCTTTTCATCGCCGCAAGCGCAAGTCTGTTATACCACACCGAATATGCCGACAACGCAATGCAGAAGTTATATACACTGCCGATTCATGAAGGTTCTGTATTTTATGGAAAAACGCTTTTCATCAGCGTTATGAGCCTCCTCACGCTGACAGTGGAATTCAGCGCACTTGCTTTCTGTTCCTATTATTGGTATACACCGGAAAACAGTTTTATATTAGAACTGTGTCAAAATTTCGGGTATTCCCTTCTCCTTCTGCTACCCTGTGTGGTTCTGGCACTTTTGATATCGGAGTTCTGTCAAAGTATGTGGATGTCCCTTGGCATCTGTGTTGTCTGTGTTTTTATTGCAACGATGCTGCCTACAGATCAATTTCTTTTATCCCTCTTCCCTTTTGCGCTGCCATTTCAAATGCTTGATACCGCACAAACCGTACCATATCTCTGTGCTGCATGCACTGAGCTTCTCATTTTGATCGTCACAGAAAAAATTGCCGTAAAAATCCGGAGGAGCATTTCATGAACTTTTTATCACTCGTATCCATCGAATTCAAAAAGATTCGCAGATCAAAGATTCTGCTTATATTTTTTGTATCTTCTGTCATTTTATGGCTGCCTTCCGTGTTAAATGCCCATCTGAATTTTGAAATGCAGGCGGAGGGGATTTCACCGGAACACAATTTCATGATTCAGGGATTTATGGGAATGGCGTGGTTTATGTTTCCTGCAAGCATGGTAGTGGGAACGGTCTTATTGTCTCAAACGGAGATCACCAACCGCGGAATACAGAAGATGCTCACGCTGCCAATTTCGACAGCAAAGCTCTGTATGGCAAAATTTGTCGTACTGACGACACTCGCAGCCGTACAAATACTTATCATGACAGGTATGTATTACATCAGCGCCGCCATTTGCCAGAGAATGCTTGATTACCCCTTTCTCCTGTCTCCCTTGTTCATAGCAAAGGAAATCGGCATGCTGTTCCTATCATCCATACCGATGCTTGCTGTTTTCTGGATGCTGTCTGCCTTGATTCAGACGCCGATTTTTTCAGTCGGAATCGGTCTTGCATCCATTGTTCCGTCGGTCTTCATCAACAACACAAAGTTATGGTACTGTTATCCTATTTCTTATCCGTTTTTTGTCATCACATCGGAATACGGCAAGCTTGCAGAACATATCGATACCGCACAGGTGTCACTGTTCCCGTGGATTCCGGTCGCATTGTTCCTGACTGTCGCCGCTGTCGGCATTTCCTGCCGGTACTTTGGACATGCTGAGCGAAAATAAAACCTATTTAAAAATTAAAAGGAAAGGAAAACTTCGCACAGTTCTATTTTCAGAACAGGCGAAGCTACAGTTATTCCAATGAAAAACAAATTATTTATGACCATTGTCACAGTGATGCTCTTTCTTCCATGGACAATTTTAATCTTCCGGACGTTTGACTGGGCATTACAGTCTCCCATCGCTGAAATAATGACTGCATGCTATGCTGTCTTTATGATTTTCAGCGGAATATTCACGATTTTTGTCTACATAAAGGCAAAACTGCAAAACACACTGATGAAACTGGGTCTTGTAATAAACTGTGTATACGCTGCTGCCGGAGTTGTATTTTTAGCAATGATGGTCAACAATTATCTGCAATTGTAAGGACACCCTATGAAAATAAAACATACATTAACTGTGTTTTTGGTGCTGTGTATTACTGTGTTTTGTATCGGATGCAGCACTGGACAGACTGCCCGCAGTCTAAAAGACAATCTGCTTGACGGTTGGAACAACTGGATGCAGTCCTATAGCAGACGCGCACTGACAAAGGAACATGAGCTGATTGGAATCAAAACCAAAGGTGCAGATGCTTACACGGGAACCTATACTGCGGAATATGATCAATTCAACGGCAAGGAATTTCTTTTCGGCGGAACAGCGCTGACGCGAAAATACGGCAATCGGCTGCAAGTCTCCTATACCCTGTCTATCACAAAAGGTACAGCATCGCTTGTCTTTATTTCCGGCAGCGATGAATCTATCATCGCGGATTCTATCGGCGAAGATACCAAACTATATACCATTTCCGCGGGAGATCATTATTTCTATTTACAGGGTGAAAATTTCAGCGGCAGTCTTGTTCTGTCCGTTGAAGATGTCAATACATAAACATGCTATGAGGGGAACTTTTGAAAAAGTTCCCCTCATACTCCCCTCAAAACTTTTTATTATGGAAAGAAATGCCGCGTCCCTTGATTATTATTGATTTAAAGATTGACACTGTAACAGATATATGTTATAATGAATAATAGAATAAAACGAAATAATGAAACAATAAGGAAATACGATTTTTCCGCTCAGTAAATACTGAACATTTTTGCATTTACCGAACAGGAAAAAGCTATGATCATGATTATGAAACACCTGCGAACAGAATCCAGAGGCACCATACGCCACATCTTTACACTTTTCATTGCGGTACTTCTTGGCAGCATCTGCTGTCATGCCATTTCCACTGCTGGCACATGCAGTCACGTCTTCACCGATTGGGTGATTAGGGGAGATGCACTGTACAGAGAATGTACACTGTGCGAGATAAGTGAAACAAAGGATATCTCCGACCATGACTGCATCGGCGGCGCATGGGTAACTACCGATGAAGAACATCAGAAATTCTGCACGATATGCCAAAAGGAGCTTGTACAACAAAAACACTGTTTTTCAGATTGGACAACGATCAAACAGCCGACAGATGACGCTTGCGGAGAAAAAGAACGTACATGTACCATCTGCGGTTTCAGAGAAATCGGCACAATTCCGCCGCTTGAAAAGACAGAAACAACAGAATCACTGTCAAAGGACACGGACGCACCAAAAATTGATTCATCGGACACCAATGATATCCAAAATTCATCGAATCTCGACACGTCGAATTTCGACATGCTGTACATCGACACATGGAAAAATCCCTACATTGATATCAGCGAAAAGCACCCTTATTATAACGCCGTGCGATTCGTTACCATACAGGCGCTGTTTCAAGGTATTGAAACAAAAGAAGGCCTGACCTTTGCACCGTCGCAGACGATGACCCGTGCGATGTTTGTCACAGTTCTCGGACGCATGGCAAAAATCAATGTCAATCAGTACAAAAGCAAAAAACATGCATCCTTTTCCGACGTTGCACCAAATGCATGGTATGCCCCATATGCCGCGTGGGCGCATGAAAATAATATTATTCGCGGATACCCCATTCATTCAGATAAAAACAGTACATCGACGCCAGATGCTGCATGCAGATTTGCTGCCGATGATACCATTACCATCGAACAAGCAGCGGTTATTCTTGCACGGTATGCATCGTTCTGCGGTATTTCTCTCTACGATGCATCTGCTCTGACTATGGGATATCCAGATTCTGAATTGATTTCCGACTGGGCGGCAGCAGACGTCGGCTGGTGTATTGATCTTGGCATTTATGTGCCCAAAACAACACTTTCCGCAAAGGAACCTGCTACCCGCGCCCTCATTGCCGACATGCTCTATCGCTATGCGGTAAATGTCACAGAATGATCAATCACAACATTTTATAACGAAAAGTAAGATTTTCCTCGCCTCTATAGGCGGCGGGAATCACTTACTTTTTCCGGTAGCGGTACAATCCGCCACCGGAACGCCCCAATGACGGGGCGATACCGCCCCTTATTGAAAGGATTTCAAGCCAAATGCATTTCATACAATCGAAAACCATACTATCGACGAAAAACAGTATGAATATTTATCGTGGCTGTACCCACGGTTGTATCTACTGTGACAGCCGATCAGACTGCTACCAATTTGATCACCCATTTGAGGATATTGCAGTCAAGCAAAACGCGCCGATATTGTTGGAAGACGCATTGAAAAGGAAACGCAGACCGTGTATGATCGGAACCGGTTCGATGTGTGACCCCTACATGCACTGTGAAGAACACCTCCACTATACACGCAAATGTCTTGAGATCATCGATCAATACAATTGCGGGGTTACTATTATTACCAAATCGGACCTGATTTTACGGGACATTGATTTATTTGCGCAGATTAATTTTAATTCCAAGGCGGTCGTTCAGATCACACTGACTACATACGATGAGAAGCTTTGTAAAATCATTGAACCGAATGTATGTACCACAAAACGCCGTTATGAGGTACTGAAAGAATTCCAGAAACACAGAATTCCTACCGTTGTCTGGCTATGTCCCATTCTGCCTTATATCAACGATACCGAAGATAATCTGCGCGGCATCCTTGCATATTGCTTTGACGCAGGTGTCATCGGTATTATCAATTTCGGCTTTGGTGTAACGCTGCGAAGCGGAAGCCGCACATATTTTTATAAGAAGTTGGATGAACACTTTCCAAAAATGAAGGAACGATATCAAAATCGTTTCGGGAATTCTTACGAATGCCCCTCAGATAATTCTGAAACGCTATGGAATATTTTCAAGCAGGAATGTCACAAGAACGGCGTTTTATATAATCCGGATGAAATCTTTGCATATTTGAACGAGTATCCTGTAGGAAAACAGCAGCTGCGTTTATTCTAAGTTCTCTATAAAAACATCAGTACCCAATAAGCGGTATCAGGCAGCAAAGAACCTGCGCCACAAGTGAAATCTCGATTTTGGCGGAAAAACAGGAAAAATTTTTAATTGCAACCGGTATTTGACACTTTTCAAGCCGGCGTTTGGTAGTATGCAACCGCAAAATATGGTATACTTGATGCATCGGTTGGCATAAGACAAACCGAAACGATCAAGTGGAGGTAACATACCATGATTTTAGCTGATAAGATCATCAGACTAAGAAAAAAGAACGGCTGGTCACAAGAGGAACTTGCCGAAAAAATGAATGTGTCCCGTCAGGCAGTATCCAAATGGGAGAGTGCACAATCCATTCCCGATCTGGAAAAAATATTGCAGCTTGGACGCTTATTCGATGTCACCATCGATTACCTGTTGAAAGATGAAATGGAGGATGAGGAGTTTCTCCATGATTCTGTTGATTCAGCAGTGAAAAAGGTCACCTTGGAAGAAGCAAATCAGTATATCAAATATCGGAAAAAAGTGTCGTCCTGGATTGCTGCCGCAACTTTTATGTGCATCCTCTCTCCGATCACGCTTTTCATTCTTGCCGGAGCTTCCGAAACGAAGGTATTCCCTATTTCCGAAAATGCCGCTGCACTGTACGGGCTGTTGGTTCTGTTTGTAATCATCGTTGCCGCTGTCGCTATTTTTTTACATTGCGGATATGCAAATGAACCGTATAAGTATTTGGAGGAAGCAGAGCCTTTTGAACTGGAATACGGTGTAAAAGGTATGGTGACGGAAAAGCAGCGCATGTTTCGTCCGACATATATCCGCTCTAACATCATTGCGACCTGCCTTTGTGTTGTATCGCCTGTACCACTGATTGCCGCATCTTTTTCTTCCAATGAATTTCTTGTGATTACCATGCTGGCGGTTACCATGCTGATTGCGGGTATTGGTGTGTTCCTGTTTATTTTGAATGGCGTTCAATGGGAAAGCATGCAGAAATTGTTGAGAGAAGGTGAATATACTCCACACTGCATAAAGAAAAACAAAATAAAAGAAGCAATTTCACAAATTTATTGGCTTGTTCTTACAGCAATTTACCTTTGGTGGAGCTTCACAAGAAACGCCTGGAAAATATCCTGGATTGTATTTGTGATCGGTGGTCTGCTCTTCTCCGTTGTTATGGCAATCTGCGATATTTTTATTGATAAGGACAAATAATCACTGATTGACAATTGTATCATAACAAAAGAAGCCCTGTTGCCATATTTCCATGTAAAAAGAAACAATCGAAATAATTTCGGATGTTTCTTTTTTGACAATCTAATAACTACAAGCAGCGAATATTAATATTCAAAATATGAATCAAGAATACTGCTTGATTTAATGAATATAAGAAAAACACATTGAACCATGGAAGTGCAATGTGCTTTTTCTTTGCTGTTTTGCAATATTTGAAAAAATGTTAAAAAGCTTCCAAGAAATACTCTCATGAAAGCGTAAAAAACTTACATGAAATTTTAATATTATTCCCCATCTTTATATATGCGAAATTTTTCTTCCTCTTCTTCATACTTATATTCGCTGTCGTCCCAATTATAAACGTATTCGCCTTGGTCGTAGCTGTATCCATTTCTATCTATGTACTCGTATTCACCCGTATCGAAATTATAACAGTATTTCGTCATTTTATCATTCGTCTCCTTTCAACGCAACGATTTTGTCAAACGTCTCATTCAATTCTTGCAAAAGCTCTTTGATTAATGGTGTTCCGTATTTACTTTCCGCATGAATAATATTGGTCACAAAACCAACGTGCTCGTATTTTGCGGGGTTATAGAAAAATGAAACGATGTTATTATTTGTGTCAAATCGAAAATTGTATAGAGTTTGCTGCATTAGATAGTCTTCCATGTCGGCAGTATCGAATTCAAGCGATTCCTTCTGAAATTCATATGATTTCTTGATCAGTTTTGTCAGTGTTTCAAATGCTTTTTTATTATGTGAGATTGCTCTTCTAATACACAATTCCGCAGAATCGGTTTTGCCATTTATCAGCATTTCTTCAATAACATCAGTAAGATATGGAAAGAGGAAGGTATTATCTTCTTTCTGTTGATTCTTTACTATGAATTCTTGGGAAAAATAATTAATTATTTGATCGTTTGACAAAGCGATAGCATGAATTAACTCCATATTCTTTCGCTCTTGTAAATTAATATCTGGATATCCAGTCATACTGGCTTGATGCATTTTGGGCATCTCACGAGCAAGGAGTAAATCCAATATGTCGAAATCTTCATTTTCTATGGCAAGTGCGATTGTTTTTATACGAAGCTCGTCCTGATACTGTATTTCTAAAGGTGTGTGCGTGTCTATATACCCTATTTCACGCCTTTCCACGCTGGTTCCCGCGCCATAAGTAAATCCCCAATATCCCCATTTCGATATATCAACAAACCAAATAAACTTCTCACTTATGAGATATTTAATAAAATCGTAGTTTTTAAACTCAAGTGCATAGTCGATTACGGACTTGCAATATTCGTCACAATTAAGAAACAGCTTATCTTCCCGCTTCATATAGCGTTCCCAAAGTTCTCGGTCATGAGAAAAGGCTATATCGTAATTAGTCATATGGCTGCTAATCGGCACATGCACTTTCCCGGCAGAGAGGATTTCTTCGCACGATACCTCCAACAATTCGGTTGTGTAGGGCAGATCATCAATCTGAAGCCTCTTTACCCCTTTTAAAATTTGAGAAAAACGATTAAGAAGCTTTCGTATCTCTTCGTCGTTTGTCGAGCCATCTTTCAGCTCAAGATAAGCTCTGCAAAATTTGCGGATCGAATCGTATTTTTGATAAATAGTCTGTCTTAAGTAAGCCCCAACTTTACAATCGTCTTTTTCTAAAGTAAACATAAATGATTTCTCCTTTTTCCTTTGACTAATTATAGCATAGAAGCAAAGCCTTGTATATCCTTGTTATGTGTACGCATTTTGTGTGTATATAATATTTAGTGCAGCGATGTACACCATACGTGTATATTATAATTCAACTTGTGCTGTTTATCAATCCGCAAAAATTAAGAGGAATGTATATTTCATCTATGGACTTTATTATGGTACGTTCGAATTTCCAACAACCATTTCTCTGTACATAAAAGAAACAGCCGAGATAAACCCGGCTGTTTCTTTTGGCGGAGGGAAAGGGATTCGAACCCTTGCGGGATTGCTCCCAAACGGTTTTCAAGACCGCCTCGTTATGACCACTTCGATATCCCTCCGAATATTTAATTTCTTTAATATTATATCATATATGTTTCAAATTGTCAATAGAATTTTTTCCCAAAATACAATTTTTATTTTCCTCATCGAAATATCACATCGACCAATTTTTTATTTTCTCCGATTCTCTTGACAAATCGACAAAAAAAAGATATACTGTATACAGATGTAATTACGGCAATATCATCCAAGTTCCCCTCTCCATATTTATCATTCACATGACATAATTGTCAGAAAGGATATCTAACATATGAACAATCCCATACGTATCGGTCTTGTCGGTCTTGGTCGTGCCGGTGTCGGCATGCACATTCCGGAGCTTGCTCCACGTACCGATGAATTTCAAATTGTCGCTGTCTGCGATATCATTGAAGAACGTGCAAAGGAATACGGCGAAAAATTAAATGCAAAAGCGTACACGTCTATTGATGATCTCATTGCTGATCCCAATGTCGAACTCGTTGACATTGCGACCCGTTCCATTGATCATTATGCACATGCAAAAGCCGCTTTGCTTGCAGGAAAGGATGTCCAGCTGGAAAAGCCCTTTTCCATCCATGCATGGCAGGCAGAGGAACTGGCTGCGCTCGGTTCTCAACCTGCAGGACCGCACCTCTACATCCGTCACAACCGCCGCTTTGAAGATCATTTTGAACAGGTACAAAAGATCATTGATTCCGGCATTTTAGGTCAGGTCTACGAAATCAAACTGGCACGCAACGGTTATGACCGCCGCCGCGACTGGCAGACACTTTCGGAATTCGGCGGCGGACAGCTGCTCAACTGGGGACCGCATATTATCGACCATTCCCTGCGCTTCTGCGGCGGTAAATATGAAGTTATGTATTCCGATATTCAGCATATTGCTGCCGGCGGTGACTGCGAAGATCATATCAAAATTGTCTTTACCGGTGAAAACGGTCGAATTGTCGATATGGAAATTTCCGGCGGCTGTGCGACACCCATCCCGGAATATACCATGTACGGTTCCAAGGGTTCTCTCGTTTCCGAACGTGACGGATTTCATGTGCGGTATCTGAATCCGGAAAACAGACTCTCCCCTGTGGTCTCTGATCCGGCAACCCCCGGCTCCAAACAATCCTTTGGTTCCGGTGAAAAACTGGAATGGGTGGACACCATCATTCCTTACGAATCTTACGGTGACTGTTCCCGCATTTGGGATCATCTTTACCAAGCCATCCGTGAAGGCAAACCGCATCCTGTTCGTCTGGAACAGGCAGTCGATGTCATCCGTGTCATTGACGCAGTGAAGTCTGGCACGATTTTTGACAGAAAGTAACCTGCTATATAATAAAAGAAAGGAACTTTTCGCATGTGCAAAAATTTTGCGTGCAGTATTCCTGCGTGCAGTAGTTCTGCGTGCAGTAGTTCTGCGTGCAGCAGCTCTGCGTGCAGCAGCTCTGCGTGCAGCCAATGCTGTTGAACATGGAATATGACGGATACCGTATTCCCTGTATGTGCGAAAAAATAATGATACTTGCAATGAAGCTTTTTCCTGATCTTTTCCATTTAACAAAACCGATTGGCGTCTCCATGATTTCAGGGGATGACAATACCCGCACGGTATTTCCGCATTCCGACAGCGGTATTTATCAAAAAGACGATGTTTCCATTGTTCTTGAAAACCATCAAAATCAAATGCATATCCGCATCAGCGCTGATACCACACCTCTCTCCTGGGTGATGATTCGCTTTCCCATGCAGCTGCCAACCACTGCACGTGTGTACGGAGACGACTGGGAGCGCGGTTATGGTACACTGTGCTGGGGTTCCATCACACCGGAGAAACACATGCCATGGTATTTTCTTTGTTATGATGAAGCAGCACGCACGCTTGCAGGCTATGGCGTCATGGTGCGTCCAGGCGCAATGTGCGTCTGGCATGCAGACGGTGAAGGCGTAACCCTGTATCTGGATGTGCGTTCCGGCGGTATGGGAGTTTTGCTTGGCGGCAGAACACTTGACGCAGCAACGGTCATTTGCCGCGAATATGAGAATACAGACGCCTTTTGGGGCGGTCACCGCTTCTGCTGTGAAATGTGTCCCGACCCAATTTTTCCCAAAGAACCCGTTTACGGTTCCAACAACTGGTATTATGCATACGGGAAATCCTCGCACGACGAAATTTTAACCGATTCCGAATACATTTCAGAGCTGTGTGAAGGACTTTCTAACCGTCCGTATATGGTCATTGATGACGGCTGGCACGATAATCCCACCGCAGGTCCTTGGGATCATGGAAATCCGAAGTTCGGCGATATGGGAAAATTGGCGTCTGAAATGAAGGAACGCGGCGTAAAACCCGGTATCTGGATTCGTTTTCTGCACGATCTCGACCCACAAATTCCGGATGAATGGAAATCGCTGCGTGATGCAAGCGTTCTTGACCCGTCTGTGCCGGAAGTACTCGACTATGTCCGTGTCACGGCAAAACGCCTTGTCGACTGGGGCTATACGCTGATCAAGCACGATTACTCTTCTTTTGATATGTTCGGTTATTACGGCATGAGCATGAAAACCTCCATTACCAACCGCGGCTGGCATTTCCGCGACCGCACGAAAACAAGCGCTGAGGTTGTTCTTGGCTTTTACCGTGCCATCAGAGAAGCCGCTGGAGACGCTGTTCTGATCGGATGCAATACATTCTCCCATCTTTGTGCCGGTCTTGTGGAGGTCAACCGTACAGGCGACGATACCTCCGGACGCTATTGGGACCGTACCCGCAAAATGGGCGTCAACACACTTGCATTCCGTATGATGCAGAACCGTGCGTTCTATATGGCGGATGCAGACTGTATCGGCATCACAGAACTTGTCCCATGGGAACAAAACCGCGTCTGGCTGAAAGCGCTTTCCCGTTCCGGCTCTCCTCTGTTTATGTCGAGCGCCAAAGGCGTCGCAGCGGCGGAAATGCTTCCCGAAATCAAAGAAGCCTTTGCATATAATGCAGAACAAAAGGACATCCTTGTTCCTGTGGATTGGATCAATGATATCTGCCCCCATATCTGGCTCCTCAATGGAGAGGAAATCCGCTTCGACTGGTATACAGAAGATGGATTTGATGCATTGAATCCAATTGGAAATATGATTTAAACAGCAGGAAGGTAGTAAAATCACATGGCATTTCAAGATCAATTACAGGAATATGCACGCTTGACCGTAAAAGAGGGTGTCTGTGTCACAAGTGGCATCTATGTGCTGATACGCTGTCCCGTCATTGCCGCGGATTTTGGACGTATGGTCATGGAAGAAGCGTTCCGCAGCGGAGCTAAGGATGTTATCATGCTGTATTCCGATGAGAAAACCGCGCGTGTCCGTTATGAGCATGCTGCGCTTTCCCAGTTTGAAACTTACCCTGCGTGGCAGGCGGAACAAAGCAATTTCTATGCCAGAGAAGGAACGGTCTGCATTTCCATTGTTGCAGAAGACCCGGAAGCGTTTACCGGCATTGACGGACAAAAGCTGCTTGCCAATACCAAAGCACGGCGTACCGCACTGAAAGAATTTTATGACACCATAGACGCCGGCAATCTGCGCTGGACAATTGTCGCGTACCCCTGTATTCCATGGGCGAAAAAGGTGTTTCCGAAAGAAACCGACGAAACTGCCGTGGAAAAGCTATGGAATGCCATCTTTGAAACGGTACGCATTACAGAAGATGCATCCGGCGCCCTTTGCGATACCGTGCAAAAATGGAAACAGCACGATAAAATCTTGAAAGACCGTGCAGCAAAACTGAACCAATATGCGTTTGCTTCCCTCCATTATAAAAACAGTCTCGGTACGGATTTTCGCATCGGACTTCCCAAAAATCATATCTGGTACGGCGGCAGTGAAACCTCAGGGGACGGATATGTGTATTTCCCGAATATGCCGACGGAAGAAATCTTTACCATGCCGCATCGTTTGATGGCTGACGGCGTACTATGTTCATCCATGCCGTTGTCCTATCAGGGATGCCTGATTGAAGATTTTTCTCTGACCTTTAAGGACGGTCGCGTCGTCTCGCACCGTGCACGTGTCGGAGAGGATGCGCTCACCAGACTTCTGGATACAGACGAAGGCTCACGTCGATTGGGGGAGGTGGCATTGATCCCCTATGATTCCCCAATCCGCGCACAGAACATCCTTTATTACAACACACTGTTTGATGAAAATGCATCCTGTCACTTTGCGCTTGGAGATTGTTATCCGAATACCCTGAAAGGCGGCGAGCTGCTGCCGGAAGCAGAATTGGAAGCGCTTGGCGGAAACCACAGCGTCAATCATGTCGATTTTATGATTGGAACCGCAGACCTGACTGTGCTCGGCACCACACATGACGGACAGCAAATTCCGGTTTTTGAAAACGGGAATTTTGTATTTTAACGTGAGTTCGATGAGTACGCGCTCCCCGGGATTTTTTGAAAAAAATCCCCGCCGCTTGGGCATCCCCAAAAAACTTTCAAACGAATAACCCGACAATGTATTGTACAAATGTGACAAAAATACACAAACTTTTTGTTGTTTTATCTAATGAAAGTTTTTTGAAAGGGGTATGGGGAAAATCTTTTTTTCAAAAAAGTTTTCCCCATAAATCATTGAACGCGCGTTATTTTAAGAAGATAAAACACCCGCGAACCAAAACGTTTGCGGGTGTTTTATTATGATTGTTACTGATTTTACTCTGTGATAACCATATTGGCAAAATATTCCGGTCTGTGATAGTCCGGCTTTGGTGTTTCGACAGGATTCCACATCACATAATGCTCAATTTCGGTTTCATCGCCGCATTTATAGAAGTTGCCGCGAATGGTATAGCCGGGGACAAACTTTTCGCAGGACATGCCATAAATCGTTTCCAAATCCTTTTCCGGAATATGGACGGTGACACTCCATTCATTCTCTTTTTTCTCTGCTGTTACCGGGAACGGCGTTTTAATGATCTGATCAATCGGCGTCCGTGCATTACGATCAGCGCCAATGGCAATCAAGGAGGCGCCGATGGAGTTCATCTCAATATTGATATAGCGGTCGGAGGTATCGTCCCACTGTGCAAACAGTTCAAGGCAGGAATCCTTGTAAACATCGGAGAAGAATCCGGTATGTACCGCTTTCGGGTTTGCTTCTTCACAGGTCAGCCGTGCCCAAAAGCCGTCTCCCTTGACATAGACAACCTGTGCATAGCAAACCGGTTTGTAGGCATCTCCCCATACACATTCGTTAATTTCTGCTTTCTCAATTTTCTTCCAACAATTTTCGCATGGAATATGATCAAGCATTTTGATACGATACGTTTTCATAAAATAGATCCTTTCTTTATGTCTCAATATAGTGCAGTTTGAAAATAAACATTTCATACTGTGATTTTACGGTTTCGGGCATCATCATGAAAAGAGGAAGAACCGCCCCTCTCCTGCACGTACCGTAACTGGTATTTTGGCACAGGAAAACTGCGTTTCAAATGGAATTTCTTGAATTTCCCCAGCAAAGGCATCGGCTTCCGCGGCGGAAATATATGTTCCAAAGACCGACAGTGTACCGGAAAACGGCTTGTCATCCATATTGGCAATGTAAACAATGCGCACTTCATCCTCTGTGATGCGGACATGAGAAAGGAGCATCGGTGCGTCCCCTCCATCATCACCGACAACACGTACACAACGGACATGTTCCGGCAAAACGGTATCATACAGCACACCGATATCATCTATCGAGCAGGCATGCATCGTACCGTCTGTTAGCATGCTTTGTATTTGACGTACAGACTCTGTCGGCCTTCCGTCTTCGCGGCAGACGGAAGGGGTTTCGCCGCAGAACAATACGGAAACACCTGCCTTGGCAAGTGCAATCAACTTTTGCATAGCGTCTTCTTCCAGCACACTGACGCATGGAAGAATGATAGCAGAATATGCTCTGTCCCGATAGCATAAGCAGCCATTCTGGATTTCCCCTTCACAAAGCAATGCACGGTCAATATAATCAAAATCCACCTGTCTGTGCAATAATTCCCATGCACTCTTGGCAAATGAACGATCCAGGTCCTTCATAGCAGGAGAACTGTCTACGCCGCGGGGTGCAACAGAGGGCGTGTAGTGTGCCCACATTGCTGCTTCCGGATAAAAGACTGCTGCACGGCTGTCGCGCTTTCCCTGACGCAGCAAATATCCGGAACGCGCGGTATAATGGTTGAATGCGTTTTGTTCCTCCACGGAAATGCCGTCCCAGGAATAGTAACTTGTGAAATTGTTGACACCCATTGCAAGGTGCCAGTTGACAGAGCCGTAATAACAGTCCAGTCCCGCCTTTTCCCCGCGTTCCCGTACACAGTGATCGGAGAATTCGGTAAATACCTCATGCTCTCCATTGATATCTGCAAAAGATGCAATGAACCGCGCAATCGGAATTGCACCGTCCCCCATCAATGCCCGCGGCTCTGTGTTCAGCTGGTCAATTCCCGGCCAGTCAAACCGCTTCATGGAACGGTAGAAAGAACCGTAATTGATAATATGTGCCTGTAACCGTTCCTCTTCCAGCATATGACCGGATGATTTCAGATTGTTCTTATGACACCAGTCTCCAATGACGCCGAAATAATTTTCCGCAACGGTATCCGCGATAAAATCCCAGAAGTCACAGCGGCGTTTCACGACATCGTTTCCGCGTCCAAGTGCGACTGCCACACAGGCATTGACAAACGGATATCCATATTTTGCTTCAAAATCTGCCGGATAAGAATCCAGCCACGGCAGAATTGGAAATACTGCCTGACGGATATTCCAGGAAATCAACGACGGTTCATCAGTAAACATGGCAAGAATACCGTGGCCGAATTCATCCTGCAAGCGTTCCTTGTACTTTTCATGCGTACAGGAAAGAAACGCTTCGGTTGCACGCCGATCAGACAAGCTGATATAATTGCGCGGCTCAGAATAACTTTCCGTCGCGTGGGTGCCGTCAAACAAGCGGCGGATGCTCATCATAAAAAGGTAGTACTCCCCTGCCGGTACATGAATGTATAACACGCCGCGTTCATTGAGGGCGTCTGTCACATCAATCGGATCACCGCCGACGGTCGGCAGCAGCACCGCTTTCCACAGCTTATCGCCCGGAACATCGGCACGGTAAACAGACGGTCCGCCGATTTTTCTCCAATAATCATAACAATACAGCCCTTTTGCAATCAGTTCCGGGTGATACTCTGTCACATAACCGCCGGCAGTACCGGACGGATATCCGTTTTCGTCGTAAATCCATGTGTGCATGCCGCGGCGGAAATATTCGCGCATACCACGCTCCGTATTCTCCCATGCGGCGGTGTCATTTGGGAAGGTTTCTGTATACGGAATATTGCCGACGATGCCGCCAAACCAGCGTGCATCATAATTTGCAGCCAGTTCCGGAACGGAAGCACCGCCATGAATGATCTGATAAACCGCGTATCGGCGGTCAGGATTTCGGAATCCCTCATAAAATTGTTCCTGTTTTTTCATATTAATGACCATACCCTTTTATCATGTATAGGACCATAACTTTCACGAAAGTGAAAGTTATCTCCTTTCATTGTGGAGTTGTGACCGCCCGCAGGCGGACATCGTTGCTTTTCAAGCAACGAAAGCCACAAAATCACGGTACGAGAAACCATAAAATGGTTTCTCTTGAAAATCTTATTTTTCAGACTTTAAACGTTTCGTTTTTTCTGGGCAGCTTCTGCTGATGCATCCATATTTTCATAATCAACCGATGCGGCAGCAGCTTGACACCGAAAACCTGTGCTTTTACAGGGAACCCATGAATGGACACATCTTTCTTTGTTTTGTATAAATCACGCAGTGCAGTCTTCACAACATCCGCCGGTTCATACAATACATTCATATAGGTAACAACCGGATCTTCCTTCTTTTCTGCACGGTCAAAGAAATCGGTTTTCACCCAACCGGGAGAAACCGCCATGACTCGGATATTCCGCGGCTGCAATTCCACATTCAATGCACGGCTGTAGGAGAGAACAAACGCCTTTGTCGCTCCGTATACATTGAGATACGGCACAGGCTGAAATGCAGACAGCGAATCCACCTGTACAATGCGTGCTCCGGAATGCATATACGGCAGCGACAGTGTCGTCATGGACACCATTGCCTTGCAGTTCAAATCGATCATTCCGAGCATCTCATCGAGCGGAATTTGGTCGCATCTTCCGAATTTACCGTATCCGGCACAGTTGATGAGTGTATGGATATCCGGTTTTTCTTTTTCCAATAATGTTTTGTAAGACTCAAAGCTGTCCTGTCGAGTCAGATCAAGCGGAAGAACGCGCAGCGGTGTTTTGATTTGTGCCTGCAATGAATCCAGCTTTTGCTTGGAACGCGCGGCAACCCATAGTTCGTCATAGGTTTCTTTTTGTGATAATTGCAGGACAAACTCACGTCCCATACCGGAGCTTGCGCCTGTGATGATGGCAATACGCATGAATGGTTCTCCTTCACTGTAAAACGTAGTATCAGTATACCATGTTTTTATAAATTTTGCAAGAGATATCCAAAAAATTTCTTTGCATTTTTCCGCATATAACATATTTAATACTTGACAAACCAATGTATCTATGATAAAATATTAAATATAATTTAATACATTGTATATGCTTGATTAAAATTTTCTAAAGTTATGAAAATGTTGAAACTCAATCGGCATAAATTGCATTTTATAGAATGATGTAGGAAAGGAACATCTATCATGAAACATCTATGCAGAACGTCTATTGTATTCACTGCACTGCTTGCTGTCTCGTCCATCATTTGTGCATGCGGTGATGCAGATACAGGAAAAACGCAGTCAAAGGAAACAGAAGCGGTTACAACAAGCAGTGTCACGGAAACCGAAACAGAGGATGACCGCATCCCCTCCTCGCTTCCAACTGATCTTGATTTTGGAGGAGACGATCTCAATATCTGGTACTTTACGAAAAACAGTGACGTTTCCGAACACTTTCTTGATCTTGTCGGCAACCCGGAAGGTGATATTATTGAAGTAGCTCTGTATGAACGCAACCGTGCAATTGAAGAACAGCTGAATGTCAGCCTGACTTATACCGATCTGGGTGTTGCATCCAGTGATGTCGGTGGTGCAATCCGTAAGGTCATCATGGCAAACGACGATACCTATGATCTTTACAACGTTATCCAGTGGAATACCTCCGCACTTGCACTGGAGCACTGCTTCCTCAATCTTTCCAATGCGCCTTATCTCGATTTGTCAGCGCCGTGGTGGTCCCAATCGTATATCAATTCCACTTCGATTGGAAAAGATCATATCTATTTTCTGGCAGGCGACATTTCCATTGATATGATCCGCTGTATTGCAGCCTTTTATTTTAACAAAAATATGTACATCAATTTGTACGATACCACCGATGTGATTTATCAGGAAGTCATGAACGGTCAATGGACATACGATAAAATGATTTCCTATATCACAGACAGCTACAGCGATTTGAACGGTGACGGTCAGGTCAACGAAGGCGACCGGTACGGTTTGGTCACAAACAGCTACAATAATATTGATGCATTTTCGTTTGGTATGGGCGCTGTCCTCACCCAAAGAGATGCTGACAATCTGCCGTATTTGACAATTGGTGATGAACAAAACGTAAATATCTACAATAATATTTACAAAATGATCACAGAAACCAATGGCGCTATGATGAATAAAACAGCGGATACGGCAACACTGGAAAATGTGCAGACATTCTCCAACGGATATGCATTATTCCTTCCGGGCTTTTTGTATACCGCAGAAAATCTGCGTGATATGAAGGAAGACTACGGTATCATTCCGTTCCCTAAATATGACGAATCCCAGGAAAATTATTATTCTGCCGTGCATGATATTGCAACCTTGATGTGTGTTCCTACAACATGTACAAAGCTGGATACCGTTTGTGCAACATTGGAGGCAATGGCATATTACAGCTATTACAATGTCACGCCGATTTACTATGAAACCGCTTTGAAAACCAAATATACCCGTGATGACATCTCTTCCAACATCATTGATATTATCCATGATACCAGCATGACCGACATCGCATATGTATACTCCTCAAAGATGGCTGATATGGGTATGATTATGAGAACGCTTGCCGCAGCAAAGAACAAGGATTATGCATCTTATTATGCAAAGCGTGAAAAAACTGCAACAAAACAGCTTGCAAAATTCATAACCACGTTTGAAGAAGACCCCAACGAATAATTTTGGCTTATACTTACACAAAAACGAACTGGTATAAAATCAGTTCGTTTTTTATATGGAATATATTCAATCAATCGATCAGACCTTCTGCTCTTGAACGCGATAAAGAAGCTTCTATGGATTCTTCAAGTTCTTTCTCCACATGGTAATACTCTGCAATTTTAAATAGCTCCACAATTGCCTGCCGCAGTTCATTGGCAATATCTTCTTTTTTCGGCTCTCCCCGTTTTTGCCGCTTGATACCGGAATCCTCCCATAAATTCACTTCCGCTGCAACCTCGCCGCATTCTTCCATAAGGCGTGTTACCATCTGAAACGGTTCCACACCGCGCGGAAACCGTTTGTTGGATGCTTCGACCATTTTGTAAAATCGTTCCATGTATGTATTCCCTCTCTTTTCCATTCAGATTTGTGAATTAGGAATTATAGTTTCATCCCAGTGAAAATGCTGCTCTACACTGTGAAGCGTGGCGTCTACAGTACTATCTTCTTTTCGCTCAAGCCAGAAATAGGAACTACTTTTAATCTTTTGATAATATTCGGTATTCAAAAGCTTTAACGTTTCATTGCATGTCATTTTCGCTTTTTCTACATCGGTACTGCTGTGAATAAAATTATAAAAATCCAAATGATCCAAACGATTGCAGTATTCGTCAATCAAATGTGTCGGATCATGAAGTAAAAATGCGATTCTTGCCGCATCTGTCAATCGTTCTGCATCCTCCACCGTCAAATGACAATCGCATATCACAATTTGATTTTGAGAAAGCCGAATTAAATCCAGCAAAACAAAATCCAATTGCTCACGTGTATTATCAACAAGCCATTTCCGATATTCTTCAACGGGTCTTCCAAAAAATTCATCTGCATTTTGAAAATTCTGATTCATGGAAGGCTGATATTTTACATCGGACATTTTTTGATGAATCGGAAACATTTCATCTATGTTATAAACAACAAAGTGGTGTTTTTTCGCCAACATCTGCGAAATGGTAGTTTTGCCTCCACACGGTGTTCCTGTGATAAAATATACGTTTTTTAAATATTCTTTCAATATATTATCTTGTAATATCATTGTAATATGAATTCTCCTTTTAAATAGTTTTTGTATTTCCTGCTGCACAAAACAATTTAAAAGTTTTATGCATTTTTAATGATATTTTAACCGTAAAAACGCAGTCATAAAAACACCTCTCAACAATATTTTATCTGAAAAAACATACATCAAAAATCGACGATATTCTGTTTTCCAAGAATCTAATCTGTCACGCTTTTTCCTGACTGCCATGCAGAATATCGGAAACCATTGTAATTGTGACATATGCATTTTTATCTACAGATTGAATCAATTTTTTCAATTTCACTATTTGGAATTGGTTGACCACAGCATAAAGGATTGTTTTATTTTCATTGGAATAATATCCTTTTGCTTCTATGATCGTCAGACCGATTTTAAATTCATCGGAAATGACTTTTGCAACTTCCTTTGGCTTTGTCGTCACAATCATTGCAGACTTTTCACTATCCAATCCGTCAACGATATAATCCACAGTTTTGGAAGCAGCAGCATATGTAACAACGGAATACAGCGGAAGAATCCAGCTTTTCATGACAACTCCGCAAATGATATATAAAAGTACATTATAAACCATGACAAAGCTGCCAATGGAAAGACCCACTTTCTTTGCGCAAATCACAGCGACAACCTCTATGCCATCCATCGCCCCGCCATAACGAATTGCAATGCCGCTGCCGATTCCGGATATGATACCGCCAAAAATCGCACATAAAAACAAATCTGTTCCGGCAAGAGGAGAAGCTACACTGACATCCACTGGCAAAACGTCCGTAATCAGCCATGCGGTCGCCGCGTAAATGAAGACCGCGTATATTGCATATACGGTAAAAATTCTTCCCTGCTTTTTCAAACCGTAAAGGAATAGCGGTATATTCAATACCAATAGGAAAAAAGACAGCGATAAAACATCCGGCGTTATTTGTGATAATAAAATGGACGTACCGGATATACCGCTGTCATACAGCTGTACCGGAGCAATGAAAATGGTGACGCCGATGGCATTGACGATGCCTGCAATACTTAAAAATAGGAAATTAATCAGCGATACATGCTTGAAAGACGCTGTAATTGTTTCCTTCAATTTCTTCCCTATACGAAAACGATTCAAATCACATCCTCCTGCCGTGTTTTTTGTATTTTGAATTTTATAATATATAACCCATTTTATTATACTCCTTTGCAGAAATAAATGCAAGCAATATTTTGTAAATTTTAATATGGTTTACACACCGCAGCGCTTACATATTATTCCCCTTTTTTACAGTACGCGACAAAAGCAAAGGAAAACTTCGCTTGCGCGAAGTTTTGGTCATAAAAATGAATGAAAGAACAATTGGAAAATTTTGTTGACAGTCATAATCATATGTGTTATAATTTAATAACACACAGCACACACACTGACCGTATAAATTTATACGTCAGTATCAGCAGATATGGAATCACAGCATCAGAGGAATGACAGTCTGAAAAATAAATTTTTCAGACCGTGTTTTGTGACTTCGTCACAACTCCACAATGAAAGGAGATAACTTTCACTTTCGTGAAAGTTATGGTCATAATCATGAAAAGGATTTCATGTCTATTTTTTTATTTTTCACAAATGGAAGTATAGAATGAAATAATCCTGCATACAAAATGTTCTTGCAGAGGAGTTGACTGCAATATATACTGTCGATTTTTCAGGAAATATTGAGATGTTCAATGCGTTTTATAATGAATACAAAGATAATCCAACATGGACATTTGATATGAAGAAACATATAGCAGCTCTTACAATTTAACGGATAGAGGAAAGAGAATGAAAAAAATACTTGTAGGTTTCATTATAATATTGAATATCTTGATGTTATTCTCATGTTCAGAAAATATCTCAGAAAAGGCAAAAATTATATTCGGAACATGCTTAGAGAAAGGATTGGACGTATTGGACGGAAAAATTCCCGGAATAAGAAAAGACAAAATAAATGAAAGAAAAATAGCTGATGAAAC
>JAGAVJ010000024.1 GCA_017942005.1 Clostridia bacterium
AGACCCCTTGCAGACTACAAGGTTGATAGGTCATGGGTGGAAGTGCAGTAATGCATGCAGCTGAATGATACTAATCGGTCGAGGGCTTGTACTGCCAATTTCAAGTTCTTTTACTTGAAGTCCTTCGTCTCTGCTTCCCTTCCTTTATCCGGTTTTCAATGAGCATTTGTTGATAAAATAAAATTCCGGCAGTATTGACTGTCGGAATTTTTTTATGTCCAAATGATTCGTTTTTTATACCGCTGCATTAATTTAGCAGTGGTATTTTTTGATTTTATCCAATCATACGGCACCAACACTTCCGAAAGATGAAGTATTGGTGCCGCGCTGTCAATTGTTTTACAGATTTTGGGAATATAAAAAACGTGAAACTGGATAAACCAAAGAAAATTTGTGTGTTTTGCTAATTATATAATATTTTGTTCAATAAAAGTTTTTGCGGAGGAGTTTGAGGAGGCGCTTTTTTCAAAAAGCACCTCCTCATCGAACTTATGTTAAAAAAGGTTGAATGACGGGACAATGTCACCCTTTATTGAAAAATCTGCAAAAGGTCAGTTTTCGAGAGATTTTTCCATATCCTTCTGAATGAGCTTCACTTTTTTCTCAACCAGTGATGCGATGTCGGTCTTGTTGGTGTTGACGTTAGTATGGATCAGTCCTGTCAGATCACCCCAACCATAGACATATGCTGTCTCAAAACGGCCGTTTTCCAAAATCAGATCAAGTGATTCTGTGCTCATTTCATCACGAACCAGCTTTGAGCCGAGCATGATATCATAATAAACCGGACGAATCGTATCATAGGAAAGCGCTGCCATGTATTCAAGTATAGTACCGGTTCGTTCCGCATCGCTGTTGGTGGACGGAACACAAAGACCAATTGCATTATGATAAACAGGCGAAATATAGTCGGATGCTTCATCATATTTCGGCAAAACGACGATTCCAAATTCATTGGTCATACCGCGCATGGAGGCAAGCTGACCGATGACTTCGATCAAAAACAGACTGTGTCCGGATGCAAACACACCCTTGTAACCGTTTTCGACCTCCTTGGCAGTATTCTGGGTCTGTGCGAGACGGGTATTGGCGTACAGTGCGCAGTCCTTCTGATAAGCGTTGACAAATCGGTCATTGATGCCTGTAAATTCCGGAATACCGTCTGCATTTTTGGTAAACAGAGAGGCACCCATTGCTGTTATGATCGGAATTGAGGCGTTGGAATGCAGACAAATTCCGCAATCGTCTTCCCCTGCGTCAACAGTCCCGTTGCCGTTGACATCGTTTGTGGCGGCAGATGCCATTTCAAGCATCCGATCAAATGTCCATGTCCCATTTTTCACAAGGTCATACGGATTTTCCAGATCATAGCGCGCAATCATTTCCTGGTTGAACATCATGCAGTAATGGGATTCATAGAACATCAGGTTGATATCGCCGATCAGCGCGTATTGATTCCGGCTGATGGAAATATCGCCCATGGCTGCACGATTCCACCAGGGATTTTCCGTATGCAGCCCGGTCAGATCATCGAGTGGGTACAGCTGATTGTTCTGTGCGTAGGTGACGATGTTGGATAAAAACAAGGTTGCGGCATCATAAGCATCCTCACCTGCCATAACGGTTTTGGTGAAGGTATCGCCGACGGTCGAATAATGCTCTGCCGTTTCTTCAATTTTGATCCCGATTTTTTCTTCCATTGTTCGGTTGCGTTTCCATGTAGCATCGTCCAGAACATCGCCGGTTGCCTCGGCGTTCATCTGATAATAGCCCCATCCTTCCTGTGTTGTCAAAAATCGAAACGCATACCCTTCATAATTGACATCGGGTGCTTGTACGGTGTCTTCGGTTTCCACCGATGATGTGTTTTTTTCGGATTGGTTGTCCGTTTGTTTGTCTTTGGATGAGGAGCCGGATGAACAGGCAAACAGCATGGACGCGGTCAGCAAAAGTGCTGCAATGCCGGATTTTGTATACTTCATAAGGGAACCTCCTGTTTGATTCCATACACTGTTTTAGTTTTAAAAAAAATAGATTCCGCGGCAGCGGTACATCGTTTGATAGGATACGGATTGCGCATGGATTTTAGGTTTCTTACAGAGATTGTAAGAAACCGCCGATTCTGGCACAGAGAATTTTGTGTCCGGCGTCGTTCGGGTGCAGACCGTCCGGCATATACCGATCCTTAATGATGGGGACGGCGGGCTGCAATCCGCTCATCTGCCAAAGATCGAGTACGGGAAGTGCGTAATATGCGGCGACTTTCTTTAGGATGCCGACATAAACGGAAAGCGGAGCCACATCGACCTTTTTCCAGTCGCCGCGCGGGTCGTTTTCATTGAGACGGTGCAGTGGTGTGCAGATGACGGTGACAGCTTCGGGATAGGTTTCAATGAGGCTGCGCATCAGTGCATGGCAGGCACCGTAAAAGGTATCCGGTGTACGGTTATCGAAGGCGCCGAGCGGTGCATCCCCATGACCGAAATCATTGGTTCCGCCGAATACAACGTTGATATCAGCTTCCAAATCCATTTCCGTGCAGCGTTTGCAGAAATCCTCATCCCAGACTGTGCTTTCAGAGGGCGTTTGCTGTCTTGCGATGCGTGTACCGCCGATTCCGTAATTGTTGGCGCGCTTCAGCGCATAGGTTTTCTCCATCAGATGTGAGAAACGGGCATCGAAGCCTGAAGTTCCGCTTCCAAATGTGATGCTGTCACCGAGAAAATTGATGACTTTGTTTTTGAGTTCCATAAAATTACTCTCTTTTCATATGTAGTCAGCGTATGGTTTTGATGACCCGCACCGTGTGGGGCATCAGCTTGGCTGTAAAGGTTCCGTCAAAGCCGTCATAACAGCATCCCATTTCCTCATTTTCGAGGATTACCTGGTCGAGCGTTTTTCTTGCCCAGAGATCACGTATACGGCACGGTGCGCCGAGCGATACCTTTATTTCGGCTTCCTGTTCACCCAGATTGAACAGCGCAAAAGCGGTATTTCCATCGGCGGTCGGTCGGGAATAGACTCGGGTCCAAATGGAAAGGGAATCCGTTTTGGTTTCCTGCATGGTTATGTCTGTCACACCCGTGACATCCTGATTCAATGCCAGAATCTCCGGATTTGCCATGACATTGATATCGAACGGTTCAAGATGGTTCAAATCGAACGACATCTGAATGGGAGACGAAAGAAACGCGCGTGCGGTAAACGCGGCAATTTGTTCATCCTCTGTCAGATGGGAACGGTGATCGATATAGTACGCGGTTTCCAGCATATCCAGATCGAAGAAATGACCGGGGCGGATATGGCACAGCCAGCGATCCGCACTGCACAGAATCGGACAAAATACGCTCCAGTCGTCGGCGGAGTCCGGATTGTTCCGGAACGAATTGACGTTTTCCCGCCAGTATTCCGCCTGATGATATCGCGCATCGACGGTGACGCAGAAGGCAAAATCACGTGCGGCACTTGCCAGCGCCTGCTTCATCGGTTCTGCATTTTCGCGGTTGCATGGCGTCCAGTCATATTTCAGATAGTCAATCTGCCAATCACACCATTGTTTGACGTTTTCCGCTTCACAGCGTTCTTCGCCGAATACACCGAGACGCAGTACCCGATCCCGGTTCCGCGTGCATCCGGGATATTCGCCGCCGCCCCATGCTTTTGTCATGGGACTGGAATAAATACCAAGACATAACCCTTCTGCGTGCAGCGTGTCGGCAAGCGCCCGCATATCCGGGAATTTTTCGTTCGGCATCAGGGCGTTATGCGGACCGCCGTATTCTCCCTGCCATCCGGAATCGATATTGACATAACGATATCCGCAGTCGGCAAGACCGCTTTTGACAAGCAGCGCGGCGGTATTGCGGATATCCGCATCCGATACAAGATTCCGGAACGCATTCCAGCTCGTCCAGCCCAAAAGCGGCGTCGGACAGACGCCGTTTTCCCTGACGTTGAGGGAAAGCTGTGTTTCCGTTTTGCCGTCTGTGTTTTCCGCCGATAAGCGGATTTCGTAAATACCTGCTTTTGCACATCCGACTACAGCGGGAATTGCGGCATCGAGATGCATACCGTCCGGGAGTCCTTCGGCTGTCAGACGAATCGGACGTGTTCCCGTGACCGGTACACGAAAGCAGAACGGTTTTCCGGGAGAACACCCGATGACAGCGGGCGTGTAGAATTCCGGTTTTCCGGAAAAAAGATCAATTGCAGCAAGCTGCGTATACATGTTTACAACGCTCCTTTTTATGGTTTGGCTTTGCTTTTTTTATCTGTAATAATTATATCATGAAACCGAATTTGAATCAACCTTGGCGATGATGTTGACAAATAATCAGAAATTTGTTATAATATGATCAGATTTGAAACCATTTGAAAGGAAAAATGCAGAATGTATTATTCGGACAGGCGGGAAAAAATACTTGCCTATATCAAGGAACATCAAAAATGCTCGGTACATAGTCTGTCCAAAGAGCTGTTTGTCAGTGAACCTACGATCCGCCGGGATTTGACAGAGCTGGAGCGGGAAGGAAAAATCAAGCGAACTTATGGCGGCGCGGTCTACGGAGAGGTACTGAACTGTGAGATTCCGTTTGATCTGCGGAAAACGCAGAATACCCATGCCAAGCAGACGACTGCCGAAAAAGCAGCAGCACTGCTGCACGACGGGCAGACCGTTTTTCTGGATGCCTCATCGACGGTCTCTCATCTCATTCCGTATCTGTCCGCATTCCGAAATATCACGGTGCTAACGAACGGACCAAAGGCATCTTTGATGCTGGCGGAAAAAAACATCCAGACCATCTGTACCGGCGGGCTTCTGCTCAATCAGTCTCTTGCGTTTGTCGGTGCACAGGCAATTGACGCCATTCGCTGCTACAATATGGATATCGCCTTCTTTTCTGCAAGAGGCATTACGGAAGATGGGTTTCTGACCGACAGCTCTCTTGAAGAAACGATGTTCCGGAAGGCTATGCTCCGGCAGGCTGACGTCAAGGTCTGCCTTTGTACCGCGGACAAGGTCGGAACCCGATATGCCTGCAATCTCTGTTCGCTTACGGAGATAGACACCATTGTTTCTGACGGGACGCTTCCGCCGTTGTTTCAGACCATGTGCCGGGTTTTGTAATCATAATTATTGAGGCGCTGCGGTGTAACCCCAAAATGAGTAAAAAAATTTTCAGATTCTCTGCACAACCTGTGGATGAAAAACGTACTCGCGCATGCCGTTTGCCGGATTTCAGATAAAAAACAAAAAATACCTATTGCATTTATCGGCAAAGAATGCTATAATAACACAAAAGAAATCAGTGGGTAATGCAGAATCTACATGAAAGGAAGCTTCACTTTTGCGAAGTTATGGTTGTATATATGATTTCTGCTATTTTTGACCGCCGCAGTATCAGAAAATTCTCTGATCAGCCGATATCCAAAGAAGATATGATCGATATCATTCAAAGTGGAATGAAAGCGCCATCTTCTAAAAACAGACAGCCATGGAACTATATTGTCATAGAGGGAAAAGCCAAAGACGAAATGATAAAAGCGTTTTGTTTAGGAGTTGCAAGGGAAGAACAGGGAAATGATGAAAATGTGCTGCTGCCGCAATGCAAACAGCACATTGCAGGGGCAAAAAATACCATTGCGATTATGATGGAAGCACCGGTTATCCTGTTTGTCGTGAATACACTTGGAAAAAATATCATGGAACCAATGACGCCGGAGGAACATATTTACGAAATCTGTAATATACAATCCATCGGCGCATCCATACAAAATATGCTCCTTGCAGCCACCGAAAAGGGAATCGGAAGTCTTTGGATCTGTGATATTTATTTTGCATATGCAGAGCTTTGTCAATGGCTGCACTGCGACGGTCAAATGGTCGCGGCAATTGCGTTTGGTTATCCAAAGGAATCACCAAAGGAACGACCGCGCAAACAAATTGAGGATATTGTTATGTGGAGACATTGATTTTTCGTTATTTGAATGCAAGAGAAAATACAATTTATAAAGATTATATAAAGCAAGGAGGCGAAAATCAATGACAGAAGTCGTAGCTGCACTGATCTGGGACGGAGATCGGTTTATGATCTGTCAAAGACCGGCGAACAAAAAACGGGGACTTCTCTGGGAATTCGTCGGTGGAAAAGTTGAAGTCGGGGAGACCCTGTCTGAGGCTTTGGTGCGCGAATGCAGGGAAGAGCTTGGCGTGACAGTTGCTGTCGGGGATATTTTTATGGAGGTTGTCCATACCTATCCCGATATTACGGTGCATCTGACGCTGTTTTCTGCAAGCATTGTATGCGGTGAGGTACAGCCCTTAGAGCATGAGGACATCAAATGGATTACGCCGAAGGAGATTTCCATGTACGAATTCTGCCCGGCGGATACGGAAATCCTGTTTGAAATAAAGCGGCGAACCGATATACAGGCCAAACCGTAAAACAGAACAAAAGCTGCACATATCCCGGCGTTTGATTTACGCGAGGGAAAGGGCAGCTTTTTTTGGTTTCCGTATACTATAAGTATTGGGGGGCGACAATAACTGAAAACGGGATAAATGCTCACCTGGCGGTTGAACTTTTCACGTTACGGGAAACATCGTAGTCGGTTTTATCAGAGAGAATATATCATACATACGGTTTTCCACAGTATGTGAGAAAAGTTGGGTTTGTGCATTGATTACCTTGCCTCAAAAAAGTTTTTGGGGGTTATAGGGGACTTTTTTCAAAAAGTCCCCTAATCGTATCCCTTGCACCCAGAGGTATCTCTCAAAAAATAAATGCTGCTGCTCTGATAAAAACAAGAATACCTATTGCATTTTTCGGCAAAGAATGCTATAATAATACAAAAAGAAATCCATGGGCAACGCAGAAAGAAGAGGATAGGCATATGAAACAATATGATAACGTAACCGTATTTGAACACCCCCTGATCACCCATAAGCTTTCCATTTTGCGCGACGAGGGCACCGGTTCCAAGCAGTTCCGGGAGCTGGTCGGCGAAATCGGCATGCTGATGGGATATGAAGTCATGCGCGATCTTCCGCTGGAAGAGGTCGAAATCAAGACGCCGATCACGACGGCAAAGGTGAAGGTGCTGGCAGGCAAGAAGCTGGCGCTTGTGCCGATTCTGCGGGCAGGACTGGGGATGCTGGACGGTGTGCTGTCGCTGGTGCCCTCTGCAAAAATCGGACATATCGGTCTGTACCGCGACCACGAAACCCTGGAGCCGAAGGAATACTACTGCAAGCTGCCGGAAGATATTGCGCAGAGACAGGTCATTCTGCTTGACCCGATGCTGGCGACCGGCGGTTCCGGCTGTGCAGCCATCGACTTTATCAAGGCGCGCGGCTGCCATAACATCAAGTTCGTTTCCATTCTTGCAGCGCCGGAAGGCATTGAGCGTATGGCAAAAAGTCATCCCGATGTGCATATTTATACCGGCGGTGTTGATGAAAAGCTGAACGAAAAGGGGTATATCGTTCCGGGGCTGGGAGACGCAGGCGACAGACTGTTCGGAACGCTGTAAAAGGAGAACACGGCTTCAGGAAAACACAGTTTTCTTGAAAGAAAGCCTGGCAAAGAACTTCATATGACGACCGACGCCAGACTTTGTCATATGGAACATGTAGTTTTCACCTCACGAATTTATGAACAGTACGTACTCAATTTCAATTAACAAAAAAACAGATCTAAAAAACGCAAATCAAGACCATCTTGAACGCTTTTGAGGGTTTTAGGGAACTTTTCTCGAAAAGTTCCCTAAATATATGTAAGACTTTCTTTCCGCCTACGGTCTTTGCTTTGCGGTTTTTCATGAGAGGATATGCAGATACAATCAAAAAAGATACAGAAAACCGATATGACCGAGGGCGTCATATGGAAACAGCTGCTGCTTTTCTTTCTGCCGATTATCTTTGGCAGCTTCTTTCAGCAGCTGTATAATACGGCAGACGCAGTCATTGTCGGCAACTTTGTCGGCAAGGAAGCGCTGGCGGCAGTCGGCGGCGCTACAGGTACCTTTATCAGCCTTTTAATCGGCTTTTTTACCGGACTTGCATCCGGTGCGACGGTGATGATTGCGCAGTATTATGGCGCAAATCAACAAAGCGCACTGCAAAAAACGATACATACGGGCGTTGCGCTCGGTTTGGCTGGCGGCGTTGTTCTCATGGCAGTCGGTTTGTTTTTGGCGCCGATCGTACTTTCCGCCATGGGAACACCGGCGGATATCATGCAGGATGCGGTCACGTATATGCGCATTTATTTTGCCGGTGTCATTCCCAACCTGTTATACAATATCGGCGCGGGAATTCTGCGTGCGCTGGGGGATTCCAGACGACCGCTGATCGTGTTAATTGTTTGCTGCTTCTGCAACATCGGTTTGGATGTTCTGTTCGTTCTCGGACTGCATATGGGCGTTGCCGGCGCAGGGATTGCCACCATTCTTTCACAGCTGATCAGCTGTATCTGCATCCTTCTGTTTCTTGCACGGATGCAGGAGGAGCAGTGCAGACTGTATCCCGCACGGATTCGCTTTGATTTGCTGTATTTGAAAAAAATCGTGCAGATCGGACTGCCTGCCGGTTTGCAGTCCTCAATGTACAGTATTTCCAATGTCATCATCCAGTCGACCATCAATACGTTTGGTACGGATACGGTAGCCGCATGGACGGTATACGGAAAAATCGACTGTGTCTATTGGATGACGATTTCTGCCTTCGGCATCGCTATTACGACCTTTGTCGGTCAGAATTTCGGCGCAAGAAAGTTTGACCGCATCAAGCGCGGCGTCAGGGTGTGCATGGGAATGTCGGTTCTTGCGACCGCTGTCATCAGTATTGCTTCCGTTGTGTTTGGAGAAACGGTACTCCGGCTGTTCAACGATGATCCCGGTGTGATTGCCGTTGGCATGCGGATTATCCGCACGGTTCCGCCGCTGTTTATCACGTATAACGCGATTGAAATTCTGTGCGGTGCGCTGCGCGGGACAGGCGACGCTGTCCGCCCAATGCTGATGACGATGATCGGTGTATGCGTGCTGCGTCTTGTATGGATTTTTACCGTAGTACCGCTGCGCCATACCATTGAAACGGTAGTGCTGAGTTATCCAATTACATGGACAGTGACGTCGGCTGCGTTTTTCATCTATTATATACACGGCGGTTGGCTGAAACGCCGCTGTGCCGCTGCGGGGATTTCCCAAGAGCAGATATCCGCGTGAGAATAGATAATAAAAAAATGGAGCTGCTGCAAGTGTTCAACTTGCAGCAGCCTGTTTTTTGATTTATACGGTTTCACGCAATATCACAAACATCGCCGGCTTGAAGGTACCCTCCGGTATCTTCAGCCAACCGCAGGCATGCAGCGCATCCACAAGAACCTCATACCCGCGCAGCGTGTAGATGAATGCGCCGACCTTGCGTGCGGTTTCGCGGATATGATCCGGTGCGTGGTCGGCTGTGACCGAAGCCGCAGTTTCACGGACGCGACGGATGTAATCGTCAAACATGGGAAAGACGTCTTTGAGTGCAGCGGTCGTGTCTGCAAAGCCCTTTTGTGTGTAGACCGGAAAGTTTGGCTTTCCGTCTACAACATAATCCGTTTGAATTAAATTGTGTCTGCACTGTTCCGGAAGTGCATCAAAGCAATCCGCAGCAGCAGCGCAGAGCGCATCGTCGGAAACAACGATTGCTTCATTTGCATGTGCCGCGGTCTGGAGTGATGCTACCTGCCAGAAATTGATGGTGGTGAGCGCTGCACGACCGTCGGAAGAGGGGGAATTATTTGAGATCCCGTGCATGCGGCTTTGTATGATATCGGTATCCACGAAACGACCCCAGATGATGCCGGCAGCACGATCTCCAAGCAGTGCATACGGTGAATCGGGATCATAGGTACCAACGATGTCCTTGTAACAATTGTCTCCAGTTAAACTGTTGGAACAGCACAGTGTGATCAGCTGCCAGCGCAGACTGTTTTCGTCGGGGAGTGGTTCTTTGGTATACACGGGTTTGCCTTGCAGCTTTTCTGATAGCCTTCCGACGGTTTCGTTTGTCAGCGCCGTGAGTGTACGGTCAATTTCAGCGGTGCATTCCTCTGTGAACAGCGGAATATTTGTGACGTATTTTCCGTTTTTGGTTGTCAGATAGCGGCGTTCGACCAAGAGCGCCAGTTCGTCCTCCAGATACGGCAGCGCAACGCCAAGCTCCATAGACAGTTCATTCTCTGTCATGGGAGAATAATAGGCTGCGGCAAGGATATTGCCTTTGAGCTTTCTCTCCTTGAATGCAGTATATTCTGCGTTCACACCGCCGTGTGTCCCCCAGAAGTCGATTTCCATTGTTTTTGGTCTGTAGCTTTTTTCTCCGTAAATGCGATTCATGTTCATGCCCTCCAAAATTAATTTTCTTGAACGGAACAGATAGTATTTCACCATATCCGTGCTGGTACCGAGTTTTTTTGCAATCTCGGTACAGCTGTTATGTTCCATGTAATATAAAACCGTTGCCTGCCGGTATTGCGAGGATAAAAGGGACAGCTCCCGTCGCAGAAGTTGGATTCTTTGTTCGTACATAATCTCATCAATGACCTGCTCTTCGACAGACCATGCGGTATCGTCTGCAAGATCAAGCGCGCCTTCTCCGGTTTCTGCATTTGAAAACGTGTGATTCAGCGACAGCGGTACAATCTTCTTTTTTCGCAGATAATCGACATAGGTATTGCGTGCGATGCGCCAAAGATAGCCCAAAAAGATGTCTTTTTCGTCCGCACGGATGCGCGGTGCTGCATCAAGTACACGGCATATGATTTCAGATGCGAGATCCTCGGCTTCCTCTCTGTGCCGAAGCCGCGTCAAACAAAACGCAAAAACAGTTTTCATGCTGTCAGCGATATATGCCTTGATGTATTCGTACTCCATGAGATACGTCCCCTTTATTAAAAGTCTGCTTCTTTTATTTTTATGCCGTATTTTCGGATGCTTCTCTTGTTGACAAAAATTTTTATGATATGTAATATTGCGCCTGCATCGAGAAAAGCTCTGCGTAAATGCCGCCTTGCTGTATCAGGTCGTTATGCGTGCCGTATTCTGCAATTGTTCCGGATTGGAAAACAGCGATTTTATCGCAGAATTTGGCGCTGGATAACCTGTGTGAAATATATATGGCAGTCTTTCCCTGTACAAGCATGTTGAAGTTTTGATACATTTCATATTCCGCGCGCGGATCCAGAGCCGCATTGGGTTCATCCAGAATGACAATTGGCGCATTTTTATAGAGTGCGCGTGCAAGTGCGATTTTTTGACCTTCACCACCGGAGGGTTCAAAGCCATCTGTTTCAAAATCTCTGTAAATATGGGTATCAAGTCCTAAATCAAGCTGTGCAAGCTTGTTTTTAAAGCCGCTTTGTATCAGACACTTTTTTATGACCTCGTCTGTCTGATCTCCGTATAAATCGGGATTGCCGAGGGTAATATTTTCCCGCAACGTGAATGAGAACAGTGTAAAATCCTGGAACACCGCAGATAGAATGGATTGATATTGCATGTAATCAATGTCGCGGATATCTACGTCATTCAGATAAATCGTACCCGATGTCGGGTCATACAAACGGGTGAGCAGTTTTACAAAGGTCGTTTTTCCTGCTCCATTTTCGCCGACAATGGACAGCTTTTCGCCGCTGTGGATGGTGAGATTGACGTCCTGTAACGCATATTGCGATTGTCCCGCATACCGAAAAGACACATGTGAAAAGCGGATGGTGTATGCTTGTGCTTCTCCAGATTTGTGCCGGGGCAGGGGCAGCCGCTTTCCCTGCTGCATTTTTGCCGGAATGTTCAGATATTGTTCCAGTTCCTTGTAGTACAGTCCAAACTGACGCATGTTCAGGATACTTTGCATGACATCTGTCATGGCGCTGGAAAATTGTGAAATAGCAGTCAAGAACATCGTGAAATCACCGATGGAACAGCTGCCGCAGATGACATCCCAAGCCAGATAGCCGTAGGATACGCCCTCGCGCAAAAAAGCTGTAAATCCTGCAAAATAGTAAAATTTGTTATATGCATGCGTCTGTTTTTTATAAAAATTATCAGAGATGGTGAGGTGACTTGCAATCTTTCTGAGCAGGATGTCTTTGTAGTTGTACAGTCGTATTTCTTTGCCGGTCTGAAATTCTTCAGTCAAACCGTTAAGGTATCCGGTTTTTCGTTCGATGACCGCTTTCTCCATGTCCCATTTCACATAATTCTCCCTGATTTTGGATTCTACCAATGCATTCAGAAGGACCAGTACGATGAAAAGCAAGACAATCCAGATATTCATAGTGGAGAGAATGGCTACAAGTCCGGCAAAGACAAATAGCTTTCCGATGATATTGATTGCACTGTCCAGAACAACACCGAAACCTTGTCCGTTTGCATACAGAAATTGCTCTGCTTTTTCTTTGATGTTTAAAAATTCCGGATTTTCAAGCTGTTCAAAATCGCAGTCAGCCAGCTTTTCTGCCATAAAAAGTTGAAAATTCTTGAAGACGGTTCCCTTAGATGTAAAACAGCGACCGCGCAGAAATGTAATCAGGATGCCGCCGATGAGATTGACACCGATCAAAAGTCCGATATACAGTGCAAGATATGGAATTCTCCTTCCGTTTGTCAGTTCATCCAGAATATATTTTGGCAATACAATCGTGATCAGCGGTACCGACGCTGTTACAAGCTGAAAAAGCAAAATATACACGACATACATTTTATTGAATTTCCAGGTATACTTTAATAGAAACGCAAATCCTTTAAACATAAACTTCTCCTCTGTTTTCAATAGGGTATGGATACGATATTGCTGCAGCTTTGTCATATGAATTTTTCTTTTCAAAAAGAATCTATATATAGTTAGTCGCAGATGAGGGAAAGCGGTGAATGCGGTTTGAAAAAATTTTTATTTTTTTGTCGGTTGTTTTTTCTTCATACAGTTTCCTGTACTGTTCGCCGCTGGAGGAGTTGCTCATAAATAGCAGTAAGCGAACCACGGATTGGTGATTCGCTTACGATTACTTGATATCCTTTTTGATTTTTGCAATGTCCCGCAGCATGTGAAGGCTATCCTTGATTAAGTGAATAGAGGATTGCCTGTGATTGACGATTTTAATCGGCATTTCGGTAAACGTACAGCCTGCTTTCTGTGCACGCATCAGCATTTCAAAGTCAAACGCAAAGCCGTCGGTGGTGCATTGCGCAAAAATTTCCCGGCCGACCGCGCCGCGCATGGCTTTGAAGCCCGCCTGGGAGTCACTGTGCGGAAAGCCTGCGGCAACAGAGAGAAAGCGCAGATAGAGAATGGAAGCGAATTTGCGCAGCGGCGTATAGCCTGCATACCCGTCCGGATGAATGGCGCGGGAACCGATTAAAATATCCGCCTGCGTCTCACATAGCTGTGTAACGGCCTGTCCGATGACATCCGTACCGTAGGCTAAATCGCAGTCGGTATAAAGCACGTAGTCCTCACTGCCGTCCGATGCTTGTGTGGATGCACATATGCCGTGACGGATGGCACAGCCCTTACCGCGGTTGGGCGTATACACAATCGGTACAAGGTTCCGCTCCCGTTTCGCAGCGTCCTGAAGGATGATCGGCGTTTTGTCTGTTGAGCCGTCGCTGACAATGAGCAGTGCATATTCGGATATAGGACTTTTTGCATCGGCGCACAGCGCTTCCAGCGCTTCTGTCAGCGTCGTTATGGCTTTTGGCAGAATGGCTTCCTCGTTGTAGGCGGGAATGACAACAGAGAGCTTCATAGTATTCCTATAACTTTTACGAAAGTAAAAGTTATCTCCTTTCATCGTGGAGTTGTGACGCACCCGCAGGGCGGACATCGTTGCTTTTCAGGCAACGAAAGTCACAAAACACGGTAAGAGAAACCATTAAAATGGTTTCTCATGAAAATCTTATTTTTCAGACTTCCCCATTTTAAAAGTTTTTGGGGTTTCAAAAGGGACTTTTTTCAAAAAGTCCCTTTTGCAGGGTTCGGGGTGGAACCCCGCGCGTCCACTTTTTGATACAGCAGAAGATCAAATGCGATTTCTGTGGTCAGAGAGGAAAGCGCAAATAGCTTTTGCTGATCCTTTTGTGAGGTTTTCCAGTAATAGGGGGTCATCTGGAACAGGGCGCGGATATGCGCGTTATCGTTTAGCGTCACCGTATCTGTGATACGGGTTACATCCATCAGACGGAAGTGAGACAGCACATCACGGCGAACCTCGTTTTTATATGGAGTATCATATACGGCGCACTTTAAACCAAACAGGTGGTTTTCTGCCGGAACAGCCATCAAAAGAAAACCGTTTGGTTTCAGAATCCGCGCAAATTCCGCATCGGCGACCGGAGCAAACAGGTTCATGACACCGTCGCAGGCACCGTCCGCAAGCGGCATCTCAAATAAAGATGCTACCGCAAACGACAGGCAATGCTGCATGCCGTCTGCCTTTGCACAGCGGGATGCATGGGAGACAGCATCCTTGGAGAGATCAAACCCGACGCAGGCAGCGTCGAGACGGTGTTCCCTTAAATACGCGCAGAGTCTGTGTGTATAATATCCCTCCCCGCAGCCGGCATCTGCGATGACTGGCGCCCTGATACCGCTGCTTTGCAGGGTGTCAAGGCACAGACGGTTGACGCCGTCCGAAAAGGCTTTGTAATATCCCGCTTCTAAAAATGCGGTGCGTGCGCGTACCATATCGGCATTGTCGCCGGGTGGAGTTCCGCCGCGCTTTTGGGGGAGCAGAAGGTTGACATAGCCCTGTTTGGCAATGTCGAAGCTGTGGCGGTTTTCGCATTGCAGGACCGTGGGGTGCGGCTGCGGCAGCGGAACAAGTGCCGCACCGCAGTTAGGACAACGCCACAAAAAACGTTCCATCAATTTACGACCTCACATAAAACCGCATGTACCACATAACGGTTATCGTTGATATTCATACAGGTGGAAAGCGTCAGGACACGTGCATTCTCGTCGATTTCAATGTCAGGGGAAATATCAGAGCGTGCACGGACCGACTCCACCCACGCAAGGAAGACTTTTGGGTCCCGGTTGAAATTCATGCGCCAGGAATGGTTTTCAATGGCTGTCTGAGAAGGATTGGTTTCATAGGCAGCGAACACCTCATAGGTGTACAGGGCGTCGTCGGTATAGATATCGATATAACGGTTGTTGTCCCAAAAGCCGTCTTCTTTATAATGCAAAAGGTTGGAGAACATCGGAGAGCCGCTTTCCATGTTGTGACCGTAGATAATGGAGTGGCGGTTATTGGAAAAAACGGTGGTATTCCGATAATCGAGATAGATCGAGCCGGCGGGATTGTAGGTTCCGTCATATGCATAGTGCAGGTAATAGTCGTTGTCCTCATGCTGTACAATGGGATAGTTGACGTCGGTGTCTCCCTCCATACGAATCCAGCCGATGACCTCCGGGTTCTTGTTGCGCAATATGAGCAGCTGTCCCTTCATCATCTCAAAGGTTTCGTTGTATTCGATATTATCGGCAGGATCGGAAACGGAACCGATGTCTTCTTTTGTGCCGTTGACCGGCGTCATTGTCTGCAAACGGGTGTCGCGCTGTGCTGGGGGGACCAGATCCTCTCGGCGGTTTTGATTGGAAAACAGATCGGTGAAATCGTATATTTCCGATGCCTTCTGATAAGAATACAGTTTATAGACAACCTGATAGCCGGAAATGAAGAACACCACGAGAGCGACCCAGAAAATGGTCCGGCGAAACAGCTCTATGATGATATCAATCGGGTCTTTTTTCTTTTTTTTCTGCGGCTTGCCGAGATCATCGGCGGTAACAGTTTCCAGTGAATCAACGAATACGTTTTTATAGGGGTTGTCCTTGTGCTCTTCCAAAAATGCAAATTCTGCATTGTCAAGCCGCCGTGCGGCTTTTTCCGCTTCTGTTTCCGTTTCCGTTTTCTTCGGTTCTTTGGACAGCATTTTTTCCGGCTCGGATTCCGTAATCTCTGTTTCCGGAGGAATGACCGCGGTCAAAGGGGAATGGGCGTCGTCAGTATCGGCTTGTTCTTCTTTTGCAGGTATGATATCGTCTGGAATGCCGTTTTGTGTTGCGGAAGGATTTATCGTATTTGCATCTGTGTTATTGGAATCCATATCAGCTGTCGATGCTGTATTTGATTCTGCATTACAGTCTGCACTGTTTTCTGTATTGGTATTGGCAGCAGAGTTGTCATTTGCAGCTGCATTACTTTCAGGTTTTCTTATGTTATTCTTTGCTTTTTTTGCCATACTGTGGTGAACCTCCTTTCCTTTGGATAGGTTCTGCATGGACTTGCCTGTTTTTATCGTTCTCTATAATATTATACCAAAAATCGCGGAAGAATGCAAGAGTTCTTTTGCGTGAAAATATTGTATATTGTGTAAATACTGCATTGGAGACAAAAAGGGGCTGCTGCAAGCAGGAAACTTGCGGCAGCCCGTCAAACGTATTTCTTATTATTTTTTTACAAACAACGCTTATGGCTGATTGCATATTTTTTATTGTGTCATTTTTGCCTTACGGATTGTTGAACTCCACTTCGTTTTCCCAATAGGTATACGGGCAAACCGGTACATCGAAAACAGACAGTCCGATGTGTGCGGTTCCGCCGTCACAGAAGCCCGTCGCGCCGGAATAGGCGATGACGTCTCCCTTTGCAACCGAGTCACCAAGCTGCACGGCGGCTTCACTCAAGTGGCAGTACCAGCTCTTGAGTCCAAGACCGTGTTCAATGACGACAGTCACACCGGAAAGATCGGTTTCGCCGACATAAATGACCACACCGTCATTGACCGCGGAAATTTCTGTGCCGACCCCTGCAAGGTAATCCACACCCATGTGCTGATAGCGCGTTCCGCCGTTGATGACGCGCCACCGCCCGTAGCCGGTGGTCAGCCAATCGGCTACAGAATCCGGAACGCCCTGCGTAAACGTACCGTGGAACATGTGGTCTGTCGCAACAGAGAGGGACTGTGCGACGGGACGCATGATGTCATCAAACGATGCAAGCGTTGCCTCCGTGCGCGTCTTTTCGACGATCGACTGGCTGATGTTGTATGCGGATTCCTTGTATTCCTTCGGTGCAACATTAAGCGTCAGCTCCTGTGTCACGCCGTCACAGCTTAGGGTAAAGGTATAGGTACCTGCCTCTTTTTCGCAGCTGACAGGAACAAGCGCACGGTAATAATCGCCGTCCTCAACAAAGGTCGGCGTATAGCCGAGATCCGGCTCAGAGGTAAACTGTACGATAGCATCCTCCGGTTTATCCTTGACGGTGATCATGCAGAAGTCGCCGTTGGTAATGGAGTTGGTATTTAAATAGAACGACGCAGGCGCGTTGACGGTCGCCATAAAGTCATAAGCGGCTTCGCCCTGTCCTTCCTTGCCGTTGACCTCGTACCACTTTGCTTCGATGTGGAAGCGCAGCTGCTTCTGTTCTGTAATGGAAATCTGGGAAAGGTTTGTGTAGTTGTCCTTATAGATCATTTCGCTGCCGTCATACACTTCGATGTTGATGACATCCGGCTCTAAATTGAAGGACATGGACAGTCTGGCATTCATACGGTAGGAATGCATGTCCTCGGTTGTGGTGACTTCCATCGGACGATAGGTTCCGTTGAAGAGCTGATAGCGCCAATCAAGGCTTTTTGGGGTAACGACCGCTTCGCCGATTTTCAAAACCGGGTATTCAGAGCCGTTGTAAAGGCATGCCGCATAGTCCTTGCATAAAAACGCGGAGGCGTCCTCAGCATTGATTTTATAGATATCGCCGGTGGGATCCTCAAAGAATGCGGCGCCGGGATCGTCTGTAAAGTAATAATTGTACACGCAGGTGCTGTGGAAGACATCGTA
The DNA here is from genome assembly GCA_017942005.1 of Clostridia bacterium. Lineage (GTDB taxonomy): Bacteria > Bacillota > Clostridia > Oscillospirales > CAG-272 > RGIG3925. The sequence continues at coordinate 17,900 of JAGAVJ010000024.1, forward strand.
TGTAACACAAAACGTTTTTGCGTCCGCAATGGCGTCCGGCATTGCAGTCTGCTGGACGGCATTTTTATTCATAGCGGTCATGAATTCAATTTCTGATTTTGCCGCGCGTACCGCTTCTGCTGTGTCCTGCTTCTCATCCTGAGAATAGGTATAAATATTACCGTCCGGATCCAAAATGGACATCTTCACAACAGAACGGCTGTCCTCCACTTTGCCGGACTGAGATGAAACATATGCTGCGACCGCAAGATAGGTCGGGATTAACAGGATTAGCACAAAGACGACTGCTTTCAATTTATTGTTCATATAGAAAACCATCGCTTTTGCAAAGCAAAAGCATCCTTTCTTTAAACTACCGCTGTTTGTCCGTATCCGACGTTTTAAAGCGGCAAGTCTGAACATTGAAATTCAGACTGTGTTTTGTGGTATCACCGCCTGCGGGTGCGGTTCGGTTCCACAAATGAGCTCGTCCGAAAGTCTGAAACTCAGCTTAAAAAAGAACAATGTTATCATTTTTGCGTACCGTGATTTTCGTTCTCCTGGGACAAACTGTTTCGTTTTGTTTTCCGTTGGTATCGGAAACGATTCCTTTTTTCCTGAATTGGTGCCTGTTTGCAGGAAATTCAGCAATAAAATAACGGTATGAAAATTTTTTTACTTCAATATTTTATTTCCAGACTTTCTATACTACTTATTATACACCATTTCCCGCGTGCGGTCAAGGGTTATTTTGTAAACGGATGCATCCAAAAGAAAAAAACGGGACAGCCGTTTGAGGCAGTCCCGTCATTTTTGAATGAATTATTGTTCTTTTTCTGTTTTTGCTTTGTTTTCTGTATGGTTTGCCTGCTCTGCGCTTTTCACGGATTTGACGACAATACCGGAGAGAGCAGCAAGTGCGATGACGTTGGGGATGACCATCAGGTTGTTGAAAAGGTCGGTCAGCTCCCATACCAAGTCATTGGATGCAATGGTACCAAGGAAAATAAAGACGATGGCGATGACAGAGTAAATCACGGTGGCAATCTTTTTGGAATTTGCAGTTTTGCCGAACAGATAGATGACGTTCTGCTTGCCGAAGAAATTCCAGCTGATGATGGTCGTAAATGCAAAGAACAGAAGGCATACGGCGACAAAAATCGGGCCGAGTGTGGAACCAAATACTCTGGACATGGCAATCTGCATCATGTTCGCTTTGTTCATCCCCTCCATAACGCCGTTTGCTGTAACGGCGGGATCGTTGCCTGCGTAAAGCGGGGTAATGGTGACAAGCGCGGTGACGGTGAGTACGACAAAGGTGTCAATAAACACGCCGATCATGGCGACAACACCCTGATCATGCGGTTTTTCTACGTTTGCAACGGCGTGCGCATGCGGTGTAGAACCCATACCGGCTTCGTTGGAGAAGAGTCCGCGCTTAGCTCCCTGTGTTACCGCCTGTGCGATTGCAGTACCGAAGGTACCGCCGATAATCGCCTGCGGCTGGAACGCATATTTGAAAATAAGACCAATGGCGCGCGGGACATATTGGATGTTGACAATCAGAACGATTAGACCGAGAGCAATGTACAGAAGCGCCATAAAAGGAACGATTTTCTCTGCGACGGATGCGATTCTTTGAATTCCTCCGATGAAAATGAAGACGCATATTGCGGCAAGCGCAACGCCGATGACCCATACCGGAATATGAAACGCTTCATTCATACAGGACGCAATGGAGTTTGACTGCACCATGGAACCCATAAATCCAAGTGCCAGAATGATGGCCACAGCGAAAAAGACAGCGAGGAAGGAACCGAATTTGTTGTTATAGGCACGTTTGATGTAGTAGACAGGACCGCCATGGATTTGACCGTTTTCACCGACAATGCGAGTTTCCTGCGCAAGTACAGCTTCGGCATAGATGGTTGCCATGCCAAGAAAGGCGATGATCCACATCCAGAAGATTGCGCCGGGACCGCCGACTAAAATGGCACCGCAGGCACCGACGATGTTTCCCGTACCGACCTGTGCGGCAATGGCGGTTGCAAGTGCCTGGAAAGAAGAGATTCCGCTTTTCTGTTTGCCGCCGCGGAAACGGATATTGCCAAAGACACGCTTCATGCCCTCTTTAAAAAAACGTACCTGTACAAATTTGGTTCTGATGGAATAAAAAAGACCAATGCCGATCAGCAATACAATCAGAATATAGTTTGAGAGATACGCATTGATTTTCGATGCGAGATTGAGCAGCGTTTGTTCCATAATCATTACCGTGACGTCCTGTCAGTTCTGCGAAAATGAACCTACGAGACGCTTTCCTTTTTTTAGAATGATAAAACCGCTGAAGCTTGGTTCAGCGGCTCAAGGTTCTCTTTTCTATCTGCACAAGGACGTCCCATGTGCAGAACGGGATGAACGGCGCTGCAATTCTTTTGCAGCTGCAATTTTCAGCAGCGGATAGTTGTCAGCGCTTTTCCCGTCTGCTCTGTCCTTTTGCCTGAGAGATTCAGAACCGTTTCATTTTCCTGCGAAAAAATCCGGGTTCTTTGCACCTTCGGCACTCTAAAAGAGAGATTCTCCAGAGCCACTTCCGTCTTTGGTCCCATCAAATTGTGGCAATTGGTTCTAAAGACTTCAACAGTTTTCTGTTTTATTTTCACCCTATATTATACTATGTTTTGGCATCAAATACAATTCGGAAAAATAACAAAATATGAAAAAAATAAGAATAAAAAACGGTGATTATGACAAAACCTGACGTTCTGTGTGAAAAAACAGGAAATCTCTGTAGCGCAAACAGAAAAACGGGGCTGTTGCAAATTGAAAATTTGCAACAGCCTCCACAAAGAAAGTTTTTTGAAAAGGGTTTGGGGAAAATCTTTTTTTCAAAAAAGGTTTCCCCATAAATCTTTAAGCTGCTGTCTGTGACACTGCTGCCTGAGCAGCGATTTTGACACAGTCCTCCTTTTTGCAGCCGTAACGTGCAGAGGACGTAAGAATTGCAAGATCGACAATGTCAATAAATCCGTCGCCGTTTAAGTCTGCGGCTGCACAGAAGGCCTTTTCCGCAGCGCGGTGGAAGGTGTTCTTGGCAAGCAGAAGCGTGCGGTCCTCCTCTCCAATCACACCGTCGCCGTTGAGGTCGCCGGACAGAAACGGAATTGCCTCAAGAATACCGGTCAGATCCGCGTCTGCATTGATATCTATGTTTTTCACGGTGTAAGAAAAGCATCCTTTCTTTTCCACAAGAAGATCATACCGTCCCGGCTTGATGCCGTCGATGGTAAAGGAATGTGTGCTTTCCAGATAGACCCCCGGGTTTGCTGCCGTGATGGTCTTGTAGGTCGCGCCGTTGCGCAGCAGCGTGATCTTCACCTGCGCATCGGTAAAATAACCGCGGATGCTGCCGGTAAGCGCATAGGTAAAGAGCTTGTCCAAACGAATGCGCACCTGCATTTCCGTTTTATCTGCCGGAGTCGGCCGCACCTGATAAACTGCATATACGGCGTCAGCGGCGCCCTCGTTCAGAGACAGACCGCAGATACAGCCGGAGACGGTCTTTGAATGAATGGTTTCCGCAATGCCGGAATTCAGATGATAGGCAATGATGTCGTTTTGTGAATTAAACAGCAGCATGTCCTCATAGCAGATCAGTCCCGTATACAACGACGGATAAATACCGTTTGCAACCTCCCATTTCAGGTTGGTCCGATAGAGCTGCTGCCGCTTTCCCGCACGGATGTCCCACTGCCAGAGAATGCCGGTTTCGTTTTCCAGATAGTACCATATACTGTTACTTATCGGAGAGGGTACGATGGGCGTATGTACTTTTGTAAACGCGGCATTGTCGTACCGCGTATCTTTGCAGGTATAACCGTCAAAGCAGGTCCAGTTTTTGTGGTCGTTGTTTTTCATATAGTCGTCGCTTTTTAAAAAGTAGGTGTGCTGTACCTGTCCCAGCTGGTCGGGCTGCGGGTCGTCCCAGGTGACGTCCATGTGGTACCAGCTGTTACCGAGCTTGACCAGATTCCAGGTGTGGTTCATGTCGTAGCTTGTCACACGGCTGTTTTGGATACCGAGTGCGGTTAAAAGCGCCTGCATGGTCAGGGTATAGCTTTGACAGACGCCGCTTTGGGTGGTGAGAAAGGTATAGACGTCATACTGTCCCGCATTTTCGTTATAGATAAAATGGGTAGCAAGGTAATCGTGCAGATAGAGCGTCTTTTCAAAGTCGCTCCAAGCGGAATCTACGCCGGACAGAATCGAATTCAGCTTTTCACGATAGGTATTCTGCGCTGCGACCAATTCTGCACCGCGCATGGTATAGGCGGGATTGACGGAGAGAATTTCACCCGTGCGCTCGCTGTAGCTGTAGTAATAGGTATTGCCGACATAGAAGAATTCCGCCTGCTTTGCCGCTTCCTGATAGACAGACTTGAACTGTTCAAAATTTAAGTGGAACGATGCGATGCTGATGCGTTCTGTCATCGACAATAAGCCTTCATAAATTTTTTGATATGCACCGCGCAGCATGGAATCCTCTGCGGGCGGACATTCTGAAAGGATCGCCGCGAGCATCGGGGTGTCAAGGGTGGAGACATCTGTCGAGGTGTGCTCCATTTCGGAAAGATTTTCGAGCAGTACGGCCAGCTCCCAGCGGGCAGCCGCCGCCTGCGGATAGATGTTTCGGTTGGCATCGGCAATCAGAAGACCGTTTGCAAACGCAAACTTGACGCCTTCCACCGCATAGTCCGAAATCTGTTCATGATCTGCAACGGACGCAATGGAAGCGTTTGTACCGTCCTTTGCGTTGTAGCCCCAGTCATTGGTAAAACGCTGTATCAAAAGATACATCTGTTCATGGGTGATGACATCCTCCGGGCCGAATCTGCCGTCTCCATATCCGTAAAAGATATGGTTTTCTGCCGCCCAAAGGATATAGGGCGTATACCATGCGGAGACTTCCACATCTGTAAACGGGGACTCTGAAGGCTTTGGAGTGGCTAAAACCGAGGCTTCTGCACCGGCAAGGCGGCACAGCACTGCCGCAAAGGTGGCGCGGTTCATCGGCTTGTCCGGATCAAAAGAGGTTGCCGATGAGCCGACAAACAGATTTTCTCTACAGACATACGCAATGGCATCATAGTACGGCGCATTGTCTGCAATGTCGCTGAACCGGTTGACCCACGGAATGCTTTCCGCCAAACTGTCACTGCCGCGGTCGCCTGTGACAGCGGTATTGCCTGTAAAGCTTGCATCGGGCAGGGTATCTCCGCCGTGCAGAGAACCAAAGGTCGCGTGGGTATCCGCTGTCGAAAGCAGCAGCTTTGCAGATTGCAAAAAGGTGCGCTGTTCTGTATATGTCATCAGCCGGATGGAAGAGGGCTGCAATGCGATATCCGCACTGCGGCGAAAGACGACGGTTAACACGGTCGTATAGTCGTCATAGGTAATGCTTTTGCCGTCTTTGGGTTGGGCGTACAGAATCAAAATGCCGGTGCCGTCCGCGTCGGAGACGCCGTATTCCGGTGAAAGGAACCCTGTATCCCAGTCCGTTTCTGTCAAAACAAACAGGGCGGGATCAAGCGCCAACAGTTCATCGTGATCAAAATCGCCAAGCATGGTTTCCGCAGATGCAGCGGCATCATAGGCCAAAGCATGTGGAATCAAAGTAAGAATTCTGCGGTCAAAGGCGAGTGCGGCGCATTGGGTGCGGGCAAGGGATGTCCCCTTTAGCTGAAATGCAAGCGTCACGGTGCTGTCGCCGTTGTCCGTTATGACAAACCGGACGCTTCCTATTTCCGCTGTCCTGCTTGCAGAAGCGGTTGCCTGTGTACTGACACTGGGGGTATTTCCTGCTTTTTTATCGGCTGTTTCCGCTGCCGAAACAGGAATTGTTCCAACTCCTGCAAAAAGCAGTGCCGATAATAGCAGGAGCAGACACAATACGGCTGCGGTAAAAGAGGTCAGACGGTGTTTTGCGCCGGCGGCTTTTGTCATTGGCATAAACATGTTCCTTTCATCTTCATTGTCAAGGGGCAGCCGCAGCGTTTCCGGCGGACTGCCTGCCTATGTTCTGAATGTTAAATTTTTAATCAAAAAAGTCCATGATACGGTGCTTTGCATCAAAGATATGATTATATGCAAACGCCTGATATGCAGCCAGAAGATCGTTCTGCTTTTTCATCTCATCAAGTGCATCCACCTCATATTCTGCACCGGTTTCGCCGTCTATGACGGTTTTTCCGGTAATGACGGGATATTCTTTCATGAGATCGGAGAGAAAGTTCTGATATCCGGAGCGCGGAACACCTGCTGCGGTGCAAAGCAGCGTTGAGAGATAATTGACGCTGATATCGTTTGTGACAAGAGGCGCCGCATCTCCTTTGGTTTCCGCATCTTTTGCGGAAATGAGGGTACCAACAGCTTCCATATCCAAATCATAATTTGCCCAGAGAATATAGGGGGTGATGTATCTCTGACCTGCGTCCAGTGCAGACGCCGATGCATCTGCGCCGTTCTGCTTCATTAAGGCGGAAACCACGTTGTCGTTTGGCTGATGGTCTCCGAACATGACGATGACTGTCTTTTCTTCTGCATTTGTGAAATAGGAAATCAGATTTCCGAAGGCTTCATCGGATTTGCGGATCAGAGACAGATACGCGGAGATACGCTGGTTGCCTTCCAGACCTTCCGCTGTGACGTCCGGGTGGAAATTGGCGTATTCCGTGTCATAGCCGCCATGGTTCTGCATGGTGACTGCGAACAGGAACAGCGGTGCGTGCCCCTTGGTTTTCAGGTTTTCCTCATACCGGTCAATGAGCTTGTCAAATAACGTTTTATCAGACACATAACCGCGCAGAACATGGGAGGTATACAGCGGCTGAAAGCCGTCGATGAAGGTCTGCCGGTCAAAGGAAAAGTACGGATAAACCTTGTCGCGCATCCACCCGGATGCATAGTAGGGATGCAGCGCTTCCGTTTGGTAGCCAAGCGATTTCAGATGTGAGGCAAGCGTTGGCGTCTCGGACTTGATGTGCTGCTGGTAGGGAATGGAACCTGCGGGAAGAAACGCCATAGAGTCTCCGCTTAAGAATTCATATTCCGAATTTGCGGTGTTGCCGCCCTTGACCGAAACATGCAGATTGCCGCGGATGGTATTTTCCGAAAGTGCGTCGATGTGCTCTGTAATCGGCAGATTGGTCGTATAGTCGCACAAGGTGCTAAGGTCGGAAAACGCCTCGTTCATAATGACAATGATGTTCGGGAGGTCTTCACTTTGTACTGTCTCTCGCTGTGCCGCGGCTTCGCTGCGGTATTCTTCTGCTTTTTCATCCAGTGCGGCGGCATTGTAGTCACTCGGTTTTTCTACATTCAGATAATGCAGCGTTGAGAGAAACGACACCGCAGCGCCGTTGCGCTCGTAGTATACGGTCGGCGTAAAGAGGTAACGGTAGCCGCCGAATTTGGTAAACACGGCATCTGTCTGCAAAAAGACGAGAAATCCGCACAGTGCGGCACAGAATACGCCGGTTACAGACCAGTGGATCGCTTTTTGCGGGATGACATGCGGCAGCCGCAGTCGGAAACCGAGGATGGCAATGCAGAGAAATGCAAGCTGTACTGTATAAAAGAGGTGAGTATATTCAAATTCATACTCCGATGCGACCGAAAGCGCTGTTTTTGCAGAATATAAATCCCATGGCAGCACGGGAAGTGATCGGTACGCCCATGCCACACAGTTGACCGTACCGCAAAGCCATGAAAGCAGCGTGCCAAGCAGCACTGCAATATGAGAACGCCGTCGAAACAAAAACAGCAGCACCAGAAATGCAAGGTAATAGAAAATGATGTTTAAGTACAGCATTTTGGTCACGATATCGCGTGTACGCGGCATCAAAAGTTCTACCAGGCAAAGGTGCGAAATGGGTACCAGCAAAAGGAACAGATACGAAATGATTTTGCCGGGAACGGTTTCCTTGATCACACGTTTCGGAACAAGAAATGCTGCAAAAATCAAGGCAAGCAGAAGAAAATTGTATAGTCCATTGGGATTTGCGTCGTCAAGTGCAGCGTTCAAACGCACAAAAACAATGGAGATTGCGGCGGGGATCAGGATTTTTACAGGCAGGGCAAGCTGTTTTGCAATGGAATGAAATGAAGAACGCATGCTGTTTTCCTTTTCCTTTATTTAAAATATCACTTTCATGAGAGGGTGATTTAAGTATAAACAAAATTTATGGAAAAGTCAAGATTTTCCAGAAAAAATTTTAAAATATACAAAATGGGGCTGCCGCACTTTGCGTGCCACAGCCCATAGAAGTTTTTTAGGGTTCTTCTCCTGCGCTGTATGAAATCATGAAGGAATGCGCCGGAAACGCGAGGAGAATCATTTGCTTTCGTTTACGACGATGAAGACACGGTTCTGAATCAGTCCTGCGACCTCCTCCGCACTCTTCTGACCGGAGAAGAACGCGGATGCTTCTTCCAATATGATGTTCAGCACGGCTTCGTCATTCTCATATACCTGGGAAAGGCTTTCAATCACGCGGTCGACATGGTCCACAGCCTCTTTGGTCATCATACCCATATCAATCCGTTCGTCGCCAATCCAGGTGGTCCAGGTTTTTTCCTTTTCGCCGTTGTCCGGTGCGGTGATTGGCGTAGCCACGCTGTCGACAATACCGTCACCGTCGAGGTCTACCATATCGTCGTCCACGATAGGTTCTTCCGCAGCAATATCAATATCCGCAGCGTCTTCTTCCACGGCGATATCGATATTCTCCGCCGCGGCGGGTGCAACTCTCGGCATGACGACAACATCGTCTGCCGGAACATCAATCTCGTCATTGGTTTCATCTTCGCCAAACTGCTTGTCATACCAGTAGTCATCATAGTAGGAAAGCGCAAATTCCGCCATTTTTTTGTTGACGGGGCGGAAAATGGAGAACCCATACCGGTTGTCCGGCTCTGCATCCAGCTGAGAGCGTGTGTATTCGGAGATAAACGCCCATGCGCCCTCCTTGCACTGGCTTTGTGCGGAAATGGCGAATGCCTGCGACGGGATGATGGCGGAGCCGATTCTGTTTTCATTCGGATAGCCGACAAGCGAGATGTCTGCGCCGAAGGTGCCTGCCTGCATCCGCCAGAAATCGGTATAGCTGCCGAAGTTGTACTCCATTAAAATGGCGTTGTCAGCGCGGAAGCGGTAGTCGCGGTCGGTATACCAGCTATTGTCGACTTCATCCCAGTTGATGGTTTCCCAAATGCTCTTCTCCGGCAGGGTCGCGGCAAATTTCAGAATCTTGATGAATTCATCGGAATTAAAGGAGCAGGTACCGGATTCCTTGTCAATGAACTGGTTGCGCGCCATGGTGCAGACATTGCGCAGGAAGTTCTCGCGCGTCATCTCACCCCAGAACGGGTCTTTTCCGTCTTCCATGGAGGAGACTGCCGTCATCATTTCGTCCATGGTCCAGCCATCGTTTTCACCGACAATGGAGGACTTGCCGACAAGGGTCGTAATGCGGAAGTCCGGTGCAAACTGATACAGCTTTCCGCCGATGGAGAGGGCGTCGAGAAGGTTCTGATACATATCCTCCCGCTTGATTTCTGTATCTGCGTCAATGAGGGGATACAGATCCGCAAACAGCCCCTTGTTTGCGTAGTTCTGATACGGCATTTCAGAGGAAAGCGCAATGATATCGGGAATATTGTTTGTGGTGATATCATTGTTGAACTGCGTCAGGGCGCCGGTCCAATTGTTTTCTTCATTGTTGTAGCTGTTGTAATCACGGATGGTAATCCGATAGTCCTCACTTGCCCGGTTAAACTTGACAATGGCGTTGATGATCTCGGAGCCGGCATACAGGGTGCCGTAGGTCAGAATATACTTTTCTTTGACCTCCTCGTCCGGAATGCGTGTCAGACGGTTGACCGTGGTCGTTTCACTGTTATTTTGGTATTCATTGGACAAAGTAAAGACCGTACCGTCCGGCGCAATGTAGCAGCTGTTCATCATGGAGGCGTTGATATCGGAGTTGATCCAGTTGAGCAGCTCTGTTTCTGTACCGGAGGCGATATCATAGCCGTAGACGCCGATGTTTGTGTAATAGACAAAGTCATAATTATCGGAGGGAATCGCGCTGTAGAGGTTGCTTGCCGCACTGCCGGAAATGGCATACGGCTCACTTGCTGTACCGGTGTCGAAGTCATAGGAAACGACGGTTTGCTTATAATCGTTTTGAGAATAATAGCAGACAAGCAGGTCGTCATTTTTCGGCAGAATCTGGTATGCGTTCTCCATATTCGGTATTTCGATGCGTTTGACTGCACTTAAGTCGTCTGACACGGTATAAATACCGGAGATATCTTCATTTGAGCTTACCGTCATGATGAGTTTGTCACCCATCGTCAGAAGCCGATCGATATACAGATAGATATTTCCACGGTCTGCACTCTGGATATTAAAAAGTGAATAGATGTCGTTTGACGCAAGGATTTGCCCGTTTGCGTCTGCATGGTATAAAGTAATGCTGTTTGTATAATTGCCGGTCTCTTCATCGTAATTGTCATGTGAGAGCGTATAGTAGACCGTATTGTCCTCCGCAAAGCTGATGCTGTTCATGTAGCTGTTTTCTTCCATTGGAGGCATGGTCAAATCGGTCGTTTCACCAGTTTCAGGGTTTAAATCCCAATATAGATTTGTGCTGTTCCAGTTTTCATCCTGTTGATAACCGGTCAGAATCACGCGGTTTCCGACACCGATCAAACTGTTGATACTGGTACGGCCGCCCGAAGTTTCCCGGTCGTAATTGTATGTGGATTCGTACAGAGTCTTATAGCGGTAAACGTTGGTCGGTTTGGTTTTAACGGGGCCTTTTGTTTTGCTGCAGCCGGTCATGCCGACGGTCGGAAGTGCGAGCGCGGCACAGAGGCATAGGGTGAGAATGCGGGATTTGGTGTTCATAATATATAGTATCCTTTCTTAAACACGATTGCAAAACGGTGTTTTGCAATCGAGACCGCCATAGGCGGGGGTACATCGGGCTGACGCAGCCCGATGGGCGGCGACCTGTCGCCGCCTTAAAGGTGTCTTTTGAGGCGGGAAGACCCGTCAGACGTAATACGTCTGGCGTATTACGTCATAGCGACGCATAATATACCACCCTTCGGGTGATGTGTAATTTTTGATTAACAATCGGCTAAATTTCTTTCGTTGGAAAGTGAGGGAGCAGAAGCTGTTTCTTGTAAGGCGGTGATCTCCGCAGATACAGGACTGGAAGAGGACTGGGCGGGTGCTTCGATATTGCTGTGCTTTTTCAGCCAGCGCTTCATACGGCGTGCTTCCACTTTATCTTCAAAGAAGGTATAGATATTGTGGATGCGGATGGGGTGAATACAGAACCACAGACTGATAAAGATCACAAAGCAGATGAGGGTGAGAATGCCGACGACCGCGTCAAAGAATGAGATAACAATTGCCTTGTTTTCCGCAACACGTGCGATGTTCTCCCAATACGGCGGGACCACGCTGTCATACCGCATGATACGCTCGAAATAATGCTGGGATGCAGAAACCAGGGTTTCAAAGTCAAAGCGCTCTGTATAGTCGTAAAGGACGGCATTTTTGCTGTCATTTTGGATGCCGTACTGTTTTTTGACCAGATCGGCAGCAAAATTTTCAATGGGGTTTGGAAGGACGATTTCATAGCAGGTGGCGCTGTCGTAATTTTGGATTAAGCGCAGACCTGTATAGTTGACAAAAACGCGCGGCATTTCTCCATAGGCGGAACGCTCCACCTCGTCTGTGGGCGCCCGTGTGACGCCTGTGACGTAAAAGAGCTGACCGCTAATGGAAACCTCCATACCGGTGACGTCTACAGCGCCAAACAGCTGCCATGCGGCGTATTCATCTAAGATTACAGTACATGCGTTGATGTCGCCTTCCTTGAAGTATCCGCCGGAAATCAAATCAAGCGGATGAAAGAAGAAGAAGTTTCCGCCGCAGACCGTTGCCTGGACGGAGAGTGAGGCACGGTCTGTGGAAACAGAGAGCTGCGTTTCGCCGGAAAATGCATCGATGAAGGGCTGTGCGCCCTCTGGGGCGGTAATGGAGTTTTCCTCCAGCGCCTTTTCCATTTCCATGCGGTTCAAGTACACATCGTTTAGCTGAAAGGCATTATTCTTGTCAAAGTAGGCGGCAAGCTGGGCGTGGGAGACGATACTGTCTTCTGCCTGCCAGCGTGCGGCGGCGTCTGTGCCGGGGACTGCCTTTGCCTGTGCGCCGATGCACAGATACAGCGCAAAAAACAAGATAGCACAGAAGACAGTGACACCGCCGATGATCCACATGACACGTGCATGCAGCCGTTTTTCGGGCGGTACTCGGAAGTAGTTGATCATATCACATGCCTCCATCAGGTGTCGGAGAGACGGACTTGCTGACCCTGTGTAATCGGTGTTGTCGAGGTGGTAATGACGAATTCGCCGCCGGTAAGACCGGAAACAGCGGAGTTGATTTCATCGGATGCGATGACGTCCACATCACGGCGGACAGCGGTATAACGGTTGCCAATTGGGGTGGTCTTTGCTTCGACGACAAGAATAAATTTGCCGTTGGAGTCCTCACGGACAGCGGAGTTCGGAACGACGGTGTCGTAATTTGCAGAACGTTCGCCCAGAGAGAAGGTAAAGTTCTGTCCTGCTGTGATATCGCCTGTGACCTGCAGGGTTACGATTCGGGTGTTCTGCGGGTCGGATTGGCTCGGCTTGATCGAGGAAACGACCGCTTCCGGCGTTGTGCCCCAGTAATAGAGGATGGATGCTGCCTGACCGACAGACACGCGCTTTGCCTGCTCTGTGGTCATGGAAAGCTCTACGGTATAGCCCTTATCCTGCTGTTCAATCTCGAGAAGCACGGTCTGCGCGGAAACCTTCTGTCCAGCAGTTACGGCGATATTATTGACCTTGCCCGCGACCTTGGCTTTGATAACGGAGGAACCAACGGATTCTGAAAGACGGTCCACATCCTTTTGGGCGCGCTCAATGTCCTCCTGGTATGTCGGCTCGCTGAGCGCATTTTCTGCCTTTTTGCGTTCGAGTGCAGTTTGCATGGAATCAATGGAACGCTGCTTTGTGGTGACAGCCTCATTGTAGGCGTCAAGTGTCGGATAGCCATCGGAGGATTGATTCTTCAGAGACTCAAGGTATTCCTGTGCGCTTTCTAACTTCGCTTCGGTCTCTTTCAGCAGTTTATCAAGCTGTTCCTTTGTATAGGTCGTGTCGGAATGCTTTGCGTTCTGCTTTGCGCTGTCATAGGCTGCCTTTGCCTCATTGTAGTCGGACTGTGCGTCAGAAAGCACCTTCTGCTTGTTCTTTAACACGGTTTCCGCACTGCGCATGTTGGTAAGCGCTGTCTGCACGGCTTTGTTGTAGTCCTCTGTGGAGAGGTTATCGGTCTGTCCGAGGGAAAGCTTCAGGGATTCGTAGTCTTCCTGTTCACGGGTGATGGTGCGCATCTGGTCATCAAGCCCCTGCTTGCTTGTTTTCATTTGCTCTTCATACTGTGCAATTTTTGCTTCATTTGCATCGTATGCGGCCTGCGCTTCTGCAAGCTTTTGCTGGGTGATGGAATCCGAGGAGGAGATGTTGGACAGCATTGCCTGATAATAAGCAAGCTGACCGCGTGCTCTGGAAAGCTCTTCTTCCTCTTCTTCTGTGCGGTTGGGCAGGCTGGAAAGGCGTTCGACCTCCGCCTGATACATGGCGATGTTGTCCGCGATGATAGAAGCGTTTCCGGAATTGTCATTTACATGCGCCTTTGCGAGGTTCAGCTCATTGAGCAGTCCGGGACGCTTTTCAAGCACTGCATTGTATTCGACACACAGTGCGTCATATGCGTCCTTTGCACGGTTGTATGTAATGTTTAAGTCTTCCAGACGGCGTTCTGCTGCGGTCAGCTGATCCTGTGCGGAGCCGTTGTTCTTTAAATTGTTGTAGATTTCCTGCTTTTGGGTATAGTCGTCGTTTGCAAGGTCGACAGCGTCCTGGGCTGCGGTCTGCGCTTTGTCTGCTTTGTCGTATGCCATTTCTGCTGCGGAAAGGGTATAGCCGGCAAGCTCCTTCTGCAGTTCCTTGACGCGCTTTTCCGCTGCGTCTGTAGATACGTTGGAAACGCCCTTTGCCTTGATTTTTGCAAGGTCTTCAAGCTCATATTTGATTTGCTTTTCGCTGTCTTCGATGTCGGCTTTGATTTGCAGCTTCCACTTGTCATAGGCAAGCTTGGCTGCGTTCAGCTTGTCGAGCGCATCAATCATTTCGGTGCTTTCGCTGTCTTCCAGGACAAACAGCACGTCGTCGACATTGACGGTGTCGCCGCGGCGGACATTGATTGCCTGAATGACACGGCCTTCTTCAATGATGACCTGATAATTTTCATTTGCCTGCGTTGTGCCGCTCATACGGACGGAAGTCGTAATCTGTCCGGAGTAGGCGTACTGCGCTGCGACCTGCGGCAGGGAACGGTTCATGATGGTGGAGGAAAAGAATGTCAGCACCAGCATGATAATTAAAAAGATGATGGTGATATTTTTAATAAGATCTTTACGTTTGGCTGTGGTTTCCATCGTAAAAAATTTCCTTTCTGTGCAACGATGTATTCTGGTATATGTTTCAAATAAGGTGCAGTCTGCGCGGCTTTCTCATAAGGGGAATTCTCTGCGGGATTCTTGTCATCCCTTAATTCCAGACTGCGATGCAATACCGTCGATCAAGTATTCTTCACTGTACATAAACAAAAGCAGCGCCGGAACCATGTAAATGGTTGCAACAGCAAACGCAAGCCCGACGTCTCCTGTGTTGATTTTGGAGAGGAAGACGGACAGCGGCGACAGCTCTGCGGCACGTTCTTTAAACAAAACGAGCGGCTGTTCCACCATGTTCCAGTAATCCATAAAGATTAAAACGACAACCGACCATATAATGCTTCGGCAGACCGGAACACAGACCTTTGTAAAAATCTGCCATTCCCCGGCGCCGTCCAGCTTTGCCGCTTCGATCATGGCAGACGGGATACGCCGCATGAATTTTGTTAAAATGAAGACGGCAAACGGAGAGAAGATACCGGGCAGGATGATTGCCCAGCGTGTGTCGAGCAGGTTTAATTTTTCAGCGACCAAATAGTTTGGCACCAGCGTGACCTGATACGGCATCAGCATTAAAATAATATAGACGAAAAAAACGATAGAACGGAATTTGGTCTGGAATCGCGCAAAGCAGTAAGATGCGCCAAGCGCTACGATGACCTGAAATACGACAATCGGCGCAACCAGAATGACGGAGTTCCAGAATTTAAGCAAATAATCGGGACTTTTGAACAGTACCGTGATGTACTGTGAGAACGATACCTGGTCGGGAATGAATTTCAAGTTGACCTTCTCTGCAATAAACGTGCGTGTGCCGGAAACTCCGGAGAAAATCTGACCGTAGTTTGCGGAGATTTCCGATGACGCCATAAAGGAGTTAGCAATCGTCAGAACAATCGGGAGCAGAAACGCAACGGCGATGGTCACAAGCAAAAGGAAGAGGATACCGCGGAGAAGGATATGCGGGACGCTGTTTTTTTTCTTGTGGACCAGATGAACTTCTTTTGGCGGTATATTTTGTATGGGATTTTGATTTGCGTTCATTCTTCAATATCACCTCCGAATTTATCGTCCACAAACAGCATGGCACCGATGATGACAATCATGACAAGACTCATAATGATAGCGGCTGCGGAAAGCTTCTGGTAGTCCAGAGATTTAAATGTATTGTTCATAAAGTGCTGCAATAAGTACAAAGAATCAAACGGGTAATCGCCGGTGAGCAGATATACTTCACGGAAGACCTTGAAGGAGTTGATTAAGGACAGAAGCGCTACAAAGATGATGGAGGAGGAGAGATAGCGCAGCTTGATGGAGAAGAACCGGCGTATCGGACCTGCGCCTTCCAGCGTGGCGACCTCAAGGATGTCCTTTGGTATCGCTGCAAGCGCACTCATAAACAAAATCATGTTGTAGCCGATATTCTTCCATAAAAACAGTACAAGCAGCACAATCTGTCCGTACTGGGACTTCAGCCAGTCAACGGGTTCTGCACCGAATATGGAGGTAATCTCATTCAACACGCCGTTATAATGGAAGACAACCTGCCAAATTAAGACGACGGATGCAACCGGCACCATTAACGGAGTAATGAACATCGTGCGGAAGCGGCTGCGTCCGGGGATATTTCCCATTAAAACGATGGCAAGCAATAGGGGCAGGATGACTGCAAGCGGCACGGCAATGACGGAAAAGGAAATGGTGTTTTTGACTGCCAGCTTGAATGCGGCATTGTTTAGCAGCGCGGAAAAGTTTTTTAAAAAGACAAAGTTCTTTGTGATGGGGTTATCTATCATGGAATAGTAGATGACAACGAGGAAGGGCAGCACAAAAAAGATCAGAACGCCGATAAAGCTTGGCATGAGAAAGGGGAGCGTGCGCAAACGCTCTCGTCGCATGCGTCGTTTCTGCCGTGCAAGCAGCTGCTTTTGGGTATAGTGCTTTTGCGGCGGTGAAACTGTCCCCTCTTGCATGGAGTCTGGAGATGTTGTGGTTTGCGGTTTGCGTTTCGTTGTACTCGACCTTCTTTCATATATATGACCATAACTTTCACGAAAGTGAAAGTTATTTCCTCTCTAATGTGGAGTTGTGACGCGCCCGCAGGCGGTTAAGTCACAAAACACGGTCTGAAAAATTTATTTTTCAGACTTATGACCATAACTTTCACGAAAGTGAAAGTTATTTCCTCTCTAATGTGGAGTTGTGGCGTGCCCGCACGCGGTTATACCGCAGGCGGACATCGCTGCTTTTTAAGCAACGAAAGCCACAAAATCACGGTAAGAGAAACCATTTTAATGGTTTCTCTTGAAAATCTTATTTTCAGACTTATGGCAAAACCTTTTGCTGCGCAAAAAAGCATTTCTTCCTTTATTTGGATATGGAACGCCGTTTGGGGCATCGGTTTCGTATCTTTGTATCGTACATAATATGTAACGCATCCTATCGGCATGTACAGCTGATAGGAGGATTTACATAGAAGACACACAAAAGTATCAATGGTAATACAAAAAAGGAAAAAGCTCCATATAATTAGACGCAAAAAAACGGAATTTGTTCCATGAAAAACGGAAAAAATTCAAATAATTTTAAGAGAAAAAACGAAGCTGTACTATGAATCATAGTACAGCTACATCATATCATATCGTCCCCTGTTTGTCAAGAGAAGAAAAACATTCTTCTAAGAAACATAACAGCTTGTTCACATTTTCAGATTGCAAAATTGTTTGCTCTCGATTTTTATTTGGGAAGTTCTGAATTTGTTTTGTATACAGGAACATTTCACCGTTTTTCTTTCTGAGTCGGCGGCGCTTTGGCTGTTTGTTACAATGGGTGATTTCAGTGTTCGGCACAACACACATCACAGAGGCGTTTTATCGGCATTCTGCGTGCGCAGAATCCGCAGAAAGTGTCCAAGCAGAACGGTGTCGGTATCGTCGGCAAGTGCGGAGATGCTCCCGTACCGGAAGCAGTCCACCTCATAACCGCCGCGGGAGATGGCGTCCTTTGTCGGCAGATAGGCTTCAAAGCCGTTGGTCAGGGAGAGGGCAAGCGCATGCCGAATGGGTGCATGACGGCGCAGACGCAGACCGATTTCCGAAAACAGCTCATAGGGAACAGGGCAGAAGGCAACGCTGTCTCCAAGCGTGATGACCGATACGCGCAGGTTTTTTGCACTGGGAACAGAATCCCCCGCTTCATAAAGATCATAGACCGCATACATATAGGCGTTGATCATGCCGTCGATGTTGACATAATGTCCGTTACGCGGATGTGCGGCAGCATACGTATAAATCTCTTCTTTTGGTGGAATCGGGCGGCAGGGAAGTGCGATATCCTCTGTGTGTACATGCAAAGGGGAAGCTTCATAACATGCGCGGTCAAGCGGACGGGCAATGCGCACCGCGTCCATGGCAGCCACACCGCCAAGCTCTTCTACATGATGAATGTCACCGACCGTTTTTCCGTTTGACAGTCTGGGACCGATGTCCCCGACGCAGCCGTTCCAAAAACCGGTGCAAATGCCGGTTTCCGCTTCCAGACGGTCGGTCATAATTCCAATCCAGTCCCGCGTGATTTCGTGATTGTTTCCGGCGGCAGTGCCATGGCAGCCATAGTGGACAAGCTGGAAAATGCCCCGCTTCGTTTCCTTATGGCGGAAGCGGATGACGGTCATGGTTTTGTCCTGCATGCCAAACGGATTTTGTCCCAGCGTGATACTGCCGTTTTCCTGCAGTTCACGCCGGTTGACGCCGACCTCGGATAGACCGGCTGCGACCGCAAATTCTGCTGGGACAAGGGAGGCAATGGCATCCTTTGCAGCCTGCACGGCGCCGGGAATCAAAATTTCCTCAAGATACGGTCTGTCCACATCTCCCCAACCGGCAACTCCGGAGACGTTTGGGGCGGAGTGGGTGTGGGTCGCAGATGCAAGAATACGGTCAATGGGAAGCGCGGTTTCACTGGCTACGGCATTCCGCGTTTCGGTGCATGCGCCGGTACCGAAATCCCCGACCGAAAGGGAAAGCATCACCACAGGCTGTTCACCCTCGTTTGCCAGTGCAAGCGCTTTGATTTCCAGACGGTCATGGCAGGCATTCGAGTACGTATCATCGTTGTAGCCGTAAAGCAAGCCCCCGACAGCGGGGGTGATATCCGCACGTCCCGCGCCTGCATATAAAACGTTTTTTTCCATTTAGAAGTTCTCCAGAAGGGACTTGTAGAACTCTGCGTAGTCGCCGCGCTTCTTTGCGGTAAAATCAATGGCTTCACGCGGGTGACGGTTTAACAGTCCGGTGAACATGTACTGTAAATCATAACCCCATACAATGCCGGCTTCTTTTAAGGGAATCATATACTTTTCAATGAACGGGAACAGGACATAGAGGTTGTATTTCGGATTTTTCAAAAAGCCGAGCAGAAGTTCCATGGCACAGTTACCGGCGCCGCGTCCCATGCCCTGCACAGTTGCATCCAGATAGGAGACACCGTAGGAAAGGGTTTCAATGGTGTTTGCAAATGCGAGGTTCTGGTTGTTGTGTGCATGGAAGCCGATCTTCTTGCCGGTGTTCTCTACCGTGTCCAGATAGGTGCAGGCAAGGTCAGATGCGCTTTCCGGGTACAGAGAGCCGTAGCTGTCCACAAGGTAAATGACGTCAACGCTGGAATTGTTCAGCATGTTCAGCGCCTGAGAAACCTGTTCGCTGTTTGCCTGAGAGATTGCCATGATGTTGCAGGTGGTTTCATAGCCGAGGGAGTGGAACCACTCGATCATTTCAACGGCAGCAGGAATCTGGTGGATATAGCATGCAACGCGGACCATATCGATGACGCTGTCCTTTTTGGGCAGAAAGTCTGTCTTATAATCGCAGCGGCCGACGTCCGCCATGACCGACAGCTTCATGTCTGTAGGATTGTCACCTACGATGGCGCGAAGGTCCTCCTCGTTGCAGAACTTCCACTTGCCGTAGTCTTTTTCATTGAACATGGTTTTGCTTGCACGGTAGCCGAATTCCATATAGTCCACGCCGGCGCGGACGTTCATTTTATAAAGTTCGCGGACAAATTCGTCCGTAAATTCAAAATTGTTGCAAAGCCCGCCGTCGCGGATGGTGGCGTCCAGAACCTTGATGTCGGCACGGACGTCCATTAAATTGCCTTTTCTTTTATTCATGGTGATACAGCCTTTCTTTTTGTTTATCGCTTTAGCAGATTAAACTATACAATTTTATTATATCATAATTTTTTTCGGCTGTCAATATATAGAATATCCGAATTCACGGCAGCAATATTTCCTTTTTTCAGAAAATTCAAGTCGAAAGTTTTGATAACGAAGGTTGACAAAAAACAGGATCATGCAGGAAGAGGGAACAGAACGTTTACCTAACGTGAATTCGATAGAATTCTCGGGGAAAACTTTTCCCTCAAAAAAGTTTTTGCGGTGGAGTTTGAGGAGGTGCTTTTTTCAAAAAGCATCTCCTCATTGAACTCACGTTTTCTTACGTTGTCATTGTCAACGGTGCAGACGGCAGCGCTGCTGCCGCTTGTTCCGCAATGGTTATCAGCTCCCACTCAGACTGAATAT
Organism: Clostridia bacterium; assembly: GCA_017942005.1. Classification (GTDB taxonomy): domain Bacteria; phylum Bacillota; class Clostridia; order Oscillospirales; family CAG-272; genus RGIG3925. The sequence continues at coordinate 38,108 of JAGAVJ010000024.1, forward strand.
CGCTTTGATATGGATAGGTTTTCGCAGTTTTTTCAAACTGTTCCTTCAGGTGCGCAGCTTTTTCCGTGTCCTTTTCACAGAGCAGTGCATAGGCGTATTCGGTACGCAGAATGGAGATGAAATTTTTCATTGATTTCATGAACTTCTGCAGTTCCTTTGTCCGGATGCTGTCGATGATTTCGCGTCGGTTTTCCGTGATCAGTTCGATATACATACGGTCACAGAGCATCAGATTCCGGTGCAGACCGATGATGCCGCTTTTGTCAAGAGAAAGCAGGTGTAGCATCTGCATGTCCGCTTCCGCAAACCGATGCGCGTCTACCAGACGGTTGCAGGAAAACACGGCGACGGCGGCGACCATGCTGTTCTGCATGGCATCATCTGCGGGACAGAGAAACCATGCGTCCTCCATATCCTTTAACCGAATCCCTTTGGATTGCAGCTCGTTGATTTTCATTTGCAGCCAGAACGCACGCATGGCATCCGGGTTTTTACCGATGGAAAAGGCATTGTACCCATCGTTATCTACCGTTCCCATGCGCATGGGAATGCCGTTCATCATTGCGAGAACGACGCCGACGATGACGCAGATCATCATCATTGTGGAAAGAACCGTATGGCTTCCGCATGCATAATAAAGACCGAGGAAGAGGATACTTGCTAAAATGTTCGCAAGCGAGCCGCCGAGGTTATAAAGCACATACGGAATTTTTCCATCTTTCATATCCGGCGGAAGAAGAAGACACTGTCCGCCTGTGCCTGCAAGACTCAGCCGTTTGCAAACGATTTTGTCGTCTTCCTTTAACCACATGATACTGAAAATACGGAAGGAGCTGAACTTGTATCCGGTCAAAAGCCCGAATACCAGGTGTCCGGCTTCATGGATGATCAAATGCAGCAGAATGGCAAGATACATCCAGATGATCATGAATGCCATTTGCAGAAGATACTGACCAAGCGGTAAGTCCTCTGCGTCCGGCAGATAAATCAGTTTGCCGATACATATTCCGCACAAAAAGCCGATGAACAGGAAAAAGACGACGCCTATGTACGATGCCCACGCCTGCTTTTTCTTTGTTTTTGGTTTGCCCATTTTCTAAATCCCCCGGTCGTTCTATTCATTGTTATGATACTGTGCCGTGCCGTCAATAACGCAGTTGTGCGATCACACACAAGGCAGCAGGCTTTCTGCGATTATTATATCACAATTTTCCTGATAATACCAGAGGATTTTAAAAAATAGCTGCAAAAATCATGATGAAAAAGACGTTTCATTCAAGTACGGTTTATGTCTTCCGCCCGAATAATAACAGAAGTTTTGCGGCTTGCGGATCATTTCATTTGCAAAAATCAGCAGTGCGACAAATGACGGCGTGGGATTAAAGCAGTACACTGCTTGACTTTCGTCATCCAGTTCGATTAGATTTTTACGGATAAGACTGTATTTTTCAAGAACGGAGATGATCTGCGCTGCCTGATCCTCATCCATTTTTAATTGTTTTATAAACAGATTTTTGGTAAACAGTTTTTCATTTTTCCGTTTGTACAGGAAAACGCATGCATCGAATACGGTTTTATCAGAAAAATCCTTGAAAAAATCTGTATAATCCACATCATCAAGCAATGCGGCGCTGATATTTTGGTTTTCCGGCACCAACAGAAAATATTGCAGTCTGTTTGCAATACCCATCCGTGTAAATCCGTTATCCGACATAATGGTCGAGTACCGCTGCTCCTCTTTGCCGAGGCTGTTTTCATAATCCTCAATGCTGCCGTCATCTGGAATTTGACCGAACAGTGCACGTTCCATATCCCAAAGGTAATTAAATGCCGTTTTGAATTTCTGCTCGCTTGGTGTATCAATAATTTTTTTACAGAGCGCTGTTTGCAGATCGCTGTAATCTGTAAAATTGCGTCCGAACAGAGAATCTATAGAAACGGAAAAGAAGTCTGCAATTTTCGGAAGCAGCTCGGTGTCGGGAACACCGCCGTTTTCCCATTTGGAAACTGCCTGGACACTGACGCCGACATAGGCTGCCACATCTTCCTGCCGCACACCTTTTTCCTTGCGCATAGATGCAATTTGTTTTCCGATCATTTCGATACCCATAATTATGACCATCGGGCTGTCGCATTTACATGCGCCATCCTTTAAAATTCGTCTTTTCGCTTTTTTGAAGCGAAATTTCACAGTGTATTTTTGGCAAAATCCACTGTGAAAACGCCGAATTCGGATCACTTCGTGATCCCGGTCTGCCGCAAATTTTCAATTTGCAACAGCCCCTTCCTTTCTAATGTGGAATTGTGACATAAGTCACAAAACACGGTTTGAAAGATTTATCTTTCAAACTTTCTCCTTTTGAAATTTTTAAATTTGTTTGAAATTATTGGAAAGCCGCTTTCACTGTGTATAGTATAACACAAATTGCGGTTGATATCAATGGACGTGATTTTTAGAAAATCAAATGGGAGTGGATTTTTTTATTATCATTTTATCGATGAAAGCAATGCAGAAAAATAAAAAACAGGTATCAGTCCCCAAAAGGAACAAATACCTGTTTTTAGTGGTCGGAGTGAGAAGATTTGAACTTCCGGCCTCTTGGTCCCGAACCAAGCGCTCTACCAAGCTGAGCCACACCCCGTCAACACTACTATTATACCAGATAAAACTGCGTTTGTCAAGGGGTTAGCGGATATTTTATGCATGTTTTGGAAAAAATTTTGCAAAAAAAGATGATAGGATGCCTGGCTGCGGATTTTAAGGCTGGTCAGGATTCATTTTCGGATAACGCCGAAAAATAAGCGCGTATTTCTGCGGCGTCTTTAAAATCCGTATACAGGTCAGGATTGTTCATAAGCGAACGGAACGTACCGTCCGACGCAAGCTCCAGCGACGGCTGATGCCAGACATGAATGTTTCCGTCACTTATATATAGGAAAAGAATATAGTTTTTTCCTTCTTCCATAAGAACACGTTTAGAATTTGGGGAAAAGCGATAACCCTGACAGGTACCGTAGCGTCCCTTTAATGCAATGGAGCTGTCCTCCTCTGCAGAGAGGGAATCAAACGCTGTTTGCGTATTATTTTGTTTGGGAGACTTATATATTTTTTCCGGAATAAATGTAATCGGTGTGTAAATCTGTCGGATGGTTTCAGAAAGCGTTTTGACAGATGCTTTTGACATCTCAGCGGCATCTGCGGCGGTATGCGGAAGCGAAAAGCCGTCCTCTAAACGGGAATCTCCGATGGAGGAGACATATCCTTCCACGATATATAAAGTTTCTTCAATACATTCTTTTAAATCTTTTTCAAATAGAATGTAGGATTCCTGCTTGACCTCAAATAAAATTTCGCTGTCTGTTTCTTTTGGAATACAAGTTTCTTTCGGTACCGTTGTACAGGAGGAAAATAACGTCAGACATATGACAAAAAAGATAAGGAATATATTTCGTTTCATGGTATGTCTCCTATTTATGATGTGGTTCCATACATGCATCGGCATTACAAATTTATAATTTATGCAATCATCATCTTTATGAAAAGAAGCGCGATCTTTTTATCTCAATGCTTATATTTAAACATACCATATATTCATGTATCTGTCAACAATTTTGATAAAATAAATGGGGAATTATTTTTTCTTTTGTAGAATATAGATTCATTCTGAAAATCCACGCCAAAATTTTTGCGGGACGACGAGGTGACAAACGTACAAATTCGGTTCAATTTTTTTCGATAAAAAGTTTTGAAGGGAGTTTGAGGGAAACTTTTTTAAAAGTTTCCCTCAAATACGTTCCCATATAAAAATGAAATGCCACTGTCCCAGAGAAAACGCACACGTTCGTTTCATAAAAAAGTAGGATAAAAAAGAGACAAAAAAGGAAAAATATGGTATAATAAAAAAAGGAATAAAAAAAGACAGAGGGAAAGAAAAAACATGCAAAAAATATTTTCAGGAATAGAAGACCCAAGACAC
>JAGAVJ010000025.1 GCA_017942005.1 Clostridia bacterium
ATGGTTATAGCTCCCTGATAGTTCTTGGTATGAAATAACTTTTCAGGAATGCAGAATAGCGTTCTTCTGGTTATAGCTCCCTGATAGTTCTTGGTATGAAATAACAACTGTTCGCGCCGCAATAGGGGCATTTCTGTTATAGCTCCCTGATAGTTCTTGGTATGAAATAACTGAACACATAGTCACGTTCCGTACCATCCGGTTATAGCTCCCTGATAGTTCTTGGTATGAAATAACACCAGAACCGCCGCCGCCCATCAGAACAATGTTATAGCTCCCTGATAGTTCTTGGTATGAAATAACTTTTATCCTGATCCGATAGCCCGACCGGTTGTTATAGCTCCCTGATAGTTCTTGGTATGAAATAACTTAAAACAGTAATAGGTTATATTTAATTTTGTTATAGCTCCCTGATAGTTCTTGGTATGAAATAACCTATCAGGCCAAAACCCCTGAAATCATTACGATTTCAGGGGTTTTGTGCTGCAAAAAACAATCAAAAAACAGTAAAAATCTTAAAATTTCCTCGTTTTTCAAAAAACCGACAGTTGATCATCCTTTGAAAATTGTTCTTCTTCGACCAGTTCTCCAATCAAAATCCGGATGGATTCATACTGTTTTTCGGTGATCACCAATAGACGAATCGACCCGTTTGCCGGAAGAACGGTATTCAGACGGTTCTCATGCTTTTTCACAGCATCCATACCGTTGCACACCCTTGCATATACCGAATACTGCACCATATGATATCCGTCCTTGAGCAGAAAATTCCGAAAAGCGGTTGCCGATCTCCTTTCGGCTTTGGTTTTAACGGGAAGATCAAAAAACACAAGCATTCTCATAAATTTACTCATATTCGTGGCGTTTCAAACGTTCGATTTCCGGCAGAAGCAGCGGTTCCTCTGCGGCATCGGAATCATAAAATCGTTCCAGACTGTGAACCATACGTTCAATGGTGTAAGCGCAGCTATGATGCTCTCCGCCGGAAAGCGTTTCATAATTCAGAATATTGCATAGCTCCCGCTTTTGCGAAGGCGAAAACGGTTCCTCCGATTGATTTTGAAATACATACAAATCCACAAGCGGGCGGAACGGCTCAATCAAATCGTCTGCAAGATTGTATTGATTCAGCTCGCTGCGGTGATGGATGCCGATACACGGCTCAAAGCCGCATCCGGCAAGAACGCGGGCAATGTATCCGCGGATAATGGCGTAACCGTAATTCAGCGCGGCGTTGATATCCGATTCTTCACCGCGGGTAAACTGGTTTCCGAATAAATAGCGGAAATACAGCGCCGCAGCCTGTCCCTCAACGTTCGTCGGATCTCCGGACTGCACATTCTTTGTGAAACCTGCAAGCTTTTCATAATAGACGGAATCCACACCGCATAATTCGAGACATTTCGCCTGATTTTTGATTTTTGCTGTTACAATCGTCTGCCACAAACGTTTCAGGCGGGGTTTGCTTTGCGCAAGCTGCGACATCAGACGCTTTCGCTGCCGGGTGTATTGATTAAACGGCTGTAAGACCGCGCACGGCAAATGCTTTTCATCACAAAAATAAACGCACACACCGGCTTCTGCAAGCGCGGTCATGGTATACGCTGTAATCAGTGCAGACCGACTTTCGATCATCAGTGTCCGGATATCTTCAATCGGAACCTTGCGGCAGACTTCTCCCTCAATCACCAACTGTTCGTTTTTGACAGACAGTCTGGCAGAGGAAGAAATGACAATACTACGGTACCCCATAAAAATACCTCACATCATTCCGGACGCTTTCGCTTTGAAAAATCCTGCCGCTTTTCTCTGCCGACTTTATGAACGTCGCCAAGAATCCCGACGGTATATTTTTCAATTTTCAGCATGGTCTTACCAATGGAACGATGTTCATATGTGTTGTCATGCGTAATTCCATTTAAAAAAGCATTTGCAATGTCCATTCCTTTATAGTAAAGGAAAAGCCCCTGTTTACCGTCCACCGTTCTTTGCGGCTGAAGCGTACTGTTTTTATTGACCGCATTGATTTTCATATCCCGTTTGGAATAAATTCGGATTAAATCGCTCGGATAAAGCGAAAATTGAAAATCTTCGTCCCGCATCAATTTTGGTGGTTTCCTTTGTATCGGAGCGTACATCGGTAAATTTGGTTTGACGGTATCGGACACATAAATAGGAACAAAATAGTACCCCTCTCCATCTACATAAAACACATCACAGCGTACCATGGAGCCGTTATTGGCAGCACCGGCACCTTGCAGTACCGGAACCAGAGAGGATGCTTTTTCACATACCTTGACTTTTTTCACGATAGGTCCCTCTGTTCCGTCTGCCTTGGGTTTACGGAAAGGTTTTTCTTCTTCTGCAAAGGCTTTCTTACTGTCACCGCCGTATTCTGCGAGCCGCTTTTTCAGCGCTTCATACAGAAGGATATCGCTGTCAGGGTTGTAGTAGTTTTCGATTTCTCCGTCTTTGCCAAGCTTCAAAGCGGTCAACGGGACTTTCGATACGCTCATACCGTCCTGTGCATAACGAGCGCTGCGTATCGTTTCCAGATGCGCTGCTCCTGTGATTTTATGGTTGCTCATACGGGAGACAAACGGCGGTTTGATTGTATCGATGTCAATGCCAAGATAATTCTCAAAATTTTCTTGATTGAGCAGCTCATGCAGTCTGATTTCATCATCGGTCGTGCGGGCAACCAGTTCTTCATAAAAATACTCCCACGGTTTTGGAAACCGTTCCTTTACTTCACCGGTTTTCCGATTGATTTTTAAAAGTGGTTCTTCCGAATTTTTTGTTTCCTGATAATATTCATAATCAGAAATTCTTTGTATCATTCCCTGCGTGATACATGCGATAACAACTGCATCCACTGCATGATGTAAATCTCCGTTTTCACGGACTTTTGTAATTCCCCAACGTTTCCGGACATAGGACGTAATTGCGCCGTTCACAGCTTTTACATGCTGCTTTTTTCCGTTGGCAAATTCTGTAAACAGTAAATGATCTTTGATATAATTGTACATAAAGGCGGAACTGTACTGGGTATCCTGTAAATTGCGCTGTTTCCATTCTGCTGCGTCGGTGATTTCTTCTTTCAGCAGTCTGGATTTTTTTGCATAGCTTAGGTTCGATTGCTTTACACGGATGATAAATTGGTCGCGCTCTTTACCTTGTAAGTATTGCAGCGGCAGGCGGTCTCTTTTTTGCCTGTTTTCGCTTGCCAGCACCAATACCTTATTCACCATTCTGTCGTCAAAACAGATGCTGTAGGGAACGATGTGGTCTACATCGACATATCCCGGTTCACAAAGACGTTCTGGTGAAATGGGATCTCCGGAATAAAGACATCTTCCGTCCTGTTCCTTCCACAATTTGAGTTTTACTATATCCTGACCGCGGGGATTGGATACGCCGTATTCCATCAGTTGTTTGATACAATTTTCATTTCTACTTGCATTTTCTTTCTGGTCCTTTTCAATTTTAGAACGCTTTTGTAAATCGTACGAGAGTTCTCTTGCAAGCTCCACATTGATGTAAACAGGGCTTTCTTCCATTTCACGGATGATGGCATTGATTACCTTGATGGTTTGGGAAATTGCACGGCGTACCACCGGATTGGTAATGCTGCTATCATCGGCTGACAGCGGAGGTAAGTATTTTTGCACGGTTGTTTTCTGTGCTTCAAGCGTATATCCGGCAGCGGTACACGCTTTGTCATAGGTCAATCCTTCCATTAAAAAGGGAAGAATTTTCTTGCATGCTTTGATGGACAAATGACCGAATTTGGGGAAATTTGGCAGTTCTAATAGCTTGGTAATTACCGGTTCGGAAATATTGGCGTTATTCAGGTCTTGTATAATTTTTTCATCCGACTGGTTTTTGCAGAAGGCTTCGCCAATCGCATCCAGCTGATCGTGTGTTAATTCCTGGAATGCTTCTGTCGATACTTGCGATACACATTTTTTAATTTTATGATAAATTTCAAGGGATTTTATTTTGGTTTTCTTTTCTGCGGCATCCCGCTCTCCGTTTTTAAATTGGATACCGACAAATACGGCATCGTCTGGAAGTTTTAGCGCTTTTCGGATGTTTGTATAATTTATTTCTGCTTTTTCATGTGCCAATTCATATACAACTTGTCTTTCTTCTTTGTTTAAGGGAAGCGTTTCCCCATCGTGGATGATGCGGATATGGTTGATTGTTTGACAGAGATTGAACAACTGAAAGGAATAGGATGCTTTTGCGGCGCGGACCTCATACGGTTCAAATGTGCATTTTCCGCGCATCCGCTCTACTTGATTTCCGCTGTATGGTCCGCAAGCGGGACCGTATGCAAAGGAACGCTGACTCAATAAAATATCCAAGTATGCGTTTTCAATTTCTTCACTTGCAAACGCTGCTTGCTTTTCTCTTTGCGACGCGAAGATCATTTTTGCTTCTTCTTCAACCGCGCTCCGGTCAATCGTATTGCTGTAGCTTTCTGCTTTGTTGCGTTTATACGCGGCAAATTTTTCGTCACGGTAGAACATTTCGCCGACGGTACGGTAGCCCTTGTCTATACAAAGCTGCTTGTTTTCCGTTACTGCCTTTAACAGTTTTCCGTTTTCTTCTGTTTCTGATTTGGGCGATTTTCGATTAGAGGAAAATCCCCGTCTCTGTGCGAGATGAATGAGAATTCTTGCAAATTCCTCCGGCGTTACAAGCTCGTCCAATGCTCTTGTACGTAATTCATAGATATCTGTAACCGGGGCATCATATAGGGTAGAAAGCTGTTCTTCCGTTATGATGTTTGAGGAAACAATCAATCCTCGAATGCGTTCCAATCGGTGCCTGTGCCGCCGCAATCTCCTTCTTGCGCCGCGCGCCTCCCGTCGGGGGAGTGCAAGGGAAGAGCCGTCTTTGGGATTTTCTGCAAGATCAAATATGCGGCTCCCCAGTTTGATGATTCGACACGGATTATCCTCTGAATCCAATGCAAGAACTGCATATCCAACAGATGTTATTCCAATGTCTACTCCTATACCATATCGCATATAGATACCATCGCTTTCGATATACGAAAGCTTCCTTTCTTGGAAAATATAGATATTTTGTAAAGGAAAATTATTCCCTCAACATCAACTGAAATTATCATAACTCTATATCCTCCCAAATGATTTTATTTAGGCAAAGTTGATACAAATGTTTTGCAGCTTAAAAATAATGTATCTCCCAAATAATATTCTTATTATAGCATATTAAATTCTATAATTCAATAGTTTTATAGAAAAATTTTCAAAAAATAATTGTAAATTGTGTCATCCTTCTGCAAACCATAAAACACGCCCATCACACATACGGACACCAATGCTGATGAAATTGTCTGATAGCGGTCGTTTGAGCGTATAATATCGTACACCGTGACGGTCTTCATAAACCGTATCGTCCCGGGATAAGTCCTCCAAGGTGACGGGGACGCCGACCTTTGATAAAAATGCGAATGCCATGGAACAAAGATCATTGTCTGACAATGCGCGTGTCACGCATTCTGCGTCGGAATGAGGAGCGGTCGGCATGAGCGCATAACGGATTAAGTGTCCGCCGTGTGCGGTTAGCTCTGCATATCCGCTTTTGCAGGTAAAGCGGTACAGTTCCGGTGTACCGTTTGATAGTTCCGGCGTTTTTTCAAGGCGGAAGAACATACCGCCGCTGTCAGGCAGGTCGTTTAAAATCGCTTCGGCTTCCGCACTGGATATCATTGGCTCACCGCGATACAAATCGACGCCGTGTGATCCGGTAGGACCGTCGGTTTCCTCTTTCAGAAGCGTTTTTGCCAAAAGACGTGCTGTATCCGGCGCAAAAGAACGTGACAGTGCGGAAAGCGCTTCCTGTGTGGTTTGTACTGCGGATGAAGAAAATGCCGATTGCCCTGGAACCGGTATTTCCTGTGCAGCCGTCAGTGCAAGTTCTGCAAGCAATGCAGCGCAGCGGTCCGCGCAGACGGAATATACCGTTTTTGTGGTTTCATCTTCCATTTCCTCCATGGAAACCGTGGAGAGCGCATGATAAAAAATATCTGCGTCATAAGCGGCGGAAGCTGCCGGATCGTCACTGGGCAAAAGCGCGGCACACGTGTGAATGGCAGCGCAGTGTTCTGCAATGGCTCTGAAATCGGTTTCCGCTGCGGATGCCAATGAAAGCGATTCCTTGACCGAATACGCATTTTCTGCCATATGAAACAAAACGGATGCACGTATCTGCTGCTTTTGCTTGGCTGTATGAAGCCGTTCTTTCTGCAAAAGCAATAATGCCGCACAGGTGACAGCGGCAAAGGTCGTTAAAAACGCAAAGACGCGGACTGTTTTTCTGCGGGAAAACGGAAAAGCAGTTGTTTTTTTGTGTGCAGACGGTGTTTTTTTCATAAGTATGCCTATGGGGCTGCTGCAAGCTGAAAACATGCAACAGCCTTATTTCCTTTCTGATTGGATTACATGCAGTTTCACCGTTTTCATTAATCATGATACCGTATGGTTTTCAGATTTCCCGTATAAATATTTGACAATACACACATAATGTGGTATAATATACGCACAACATATTGTGTTTTACAAGCCATACGGCTTTATTCGTATATGATATATTTTTTATAGGAGACAAATGGAAAAAGGTTTTCGATATGAACATCGACTTATCCGCACTGTACGGTAACGACGAAATGCGGGAAATGCTGAAAGCAAAACTGAGTGCAAAAAGTATTTCTCACGCATATGGAATTGCAGGTCCCAGAGGATCGGGAAAGAAAACGTTGGCGTTCCTTCTCTGTGCAGCATTATGCTGTGAAGAGGAAACGACCCGCCCCTGTATGCGGTGTCCGTCGTGCAAAAAAATTTTGTCGGCACAGTCGCCGGATTTCATGACGCTTGGGATAGAAGGTGTGCCGCCGCTGCTTCCCGATGCAAAATCCATTGCTGCGCTGACAGACGCCCCCAAAAAGGAGGCGGAGCTGCCGAAGTCCATCGGTGTCGATGCAATTCGCGCCATGCAGGCAGATGCCTATATCAAGCCAAATGATCTGGAACGCAAACTATATATCATCGGGCACGCAGAACGAATGACAGTGCAGGCACAGAACGCGCTTTTAAAAATTTTAGAGGAACCGCCTGCATCGGTTGTATTTTTCCTTTTGACTGAAAATCCGGCGGCACTTCTGACAACGGTACGTTCCCGTATACAGATGTTAAAAACAGAGGTGTTTTGTGACGAACAGCTGCAAGACTATCTTTTGCAGGAGGACACCCATGCCAAAGCCTTGGCAAAAAAAGACCCTGCGCAGTTTCGTCTGCTTTTGCATCTTGCAAACGGCTGTATCGGAAATGCAAAAGCCTATATCAAAGCGACGGCCAAGGAACTGGCAGCCGACCCTGTTTATGAAGCGCATGTCACGGTTACACAGTGTCTTGCCTGTGTGTTTGCCAAAGAACTGCCAAACGACAGCCCGGTACTGGCAAAAGATACACATCTTCCCAGAAAAACGGAGCTGCTTGGAATCCTTGCTTCCCGTATGGAAACAAGAGAACAGCTGCGTGCGGGCTTAGACGCATTGCTGCTTGCGCTGCGGGACTTTACTGTCTGCACATTGCTTTTGGAGGATGATTCTGTTCCCATGCTGTTTTTTGAGGATGCGGCGCAGCCAAGGGCGCTTGGGGAAACCGTTTCACCAAATGTGCTTGCAGAGGTATCGGCAGAACTGAATGTACTGCGTGCATCGCTTGACGCCAATCCCAATGTAGGATTGGTGCAGGAAAGAATCGCTGAACTGCTTATGAAACTGCGTTTTGGCGGAATATAACGAAATGTAAGATGTCCTCCCCCCTCCCGCCCTATAGACAGCGAAAACTTCCTACTTAGTTTGAATGATGGGGGATTGTCCTTCCTTAGAATTTTCTGTAGAAGAAAGGAACCCTTTGCATGCTTCTGATTGTGCCGATTACAGCAAAGCGGATACATGTGAAGGCAGAATGATCAATATGGCAGAACAAAATGAAACCAACGGACAGGCCTTCAGCGCCGAAAAAAAAGGCGTCAATGCGGATCATGTCCAGATAAAGAATCGCCGTCGGCGGTATAGCCGTCCGCGTAATGCACAGAGCAAACAGTATCAAGAGAACGCGGACGATATGGTCGAAAAGGGACCGGAAACAGAAGAAGAAGATCCTTTGACGGATGACACACAGAGCCGCTCTGCACAGGCAGAACATTCTGTGCAGGAAACGGCGAAGGGAGACAGAGAATTTCAAAGACGTCGTACAAAAGAAAAATATAAAAACCGATTCCGGGATCAAGAAACGGCGGCATTGCCTGACACTGAGGGGGAAGTGTTTCCTGACAGCATCACAGAGACAAAACAATCAGAGTCGGAACCCGGTGCTCCGTTCTCCCGCGCCAAACAGTATACCGAAACGGAAGAGGATATCATCGGCCGTGAGGTGTTTGAGGCTGTCGCAGAGGAGCGTTTGGAAGCGGCAATTCGTGCGGCAAATACGGATGATGCGGCATCTTTGGAGGGTAAAACGGTTTTGACAGACGCCAAAGCGGATGCAGAGACTGAAGTGGAATCCGTCTCTGCGAAAGCGTCCGCGGAGATGCAGGAGAACGAAACCATATCCCCGGAAAAGGTTTCAGTTGAGGTCGTTGGTGTACGTTTCAAAGCGGCTGGGAAGGTTTATTATTTTGACCCGGACGGAAACGCCTTTCATGAAGGCGACGAGGTCATTGTAGAAACGGCGCGCGGCATTGAATTTGGGTTTGTTGTCGGCGGAAACCGAACGGTGATCGCGTCTGAAATTGTATCGCCGCTGAAAAAAATTCTCCGTCGGGCAACAGAGGAAGACCGCATCCACTATGAGGAAAATAACCGCCGCAGGGAAGAAGCATTTGCAATCTGTCGGGAGAAAATCGCGGAACACAATATTGAAATGAAGCTTGTCGATGTGGAATATACATTTGACAACAATAAGCTGCTGTTCTATTTTACTGCGGACGGTCGTGTAGACTTCCGCGAGCTTGTCAAGGATTTGGCATCGGTGTTTCGTACACGGATTGAGCTGCGGCAGATCGGCATCCGCGATGAAGCCAAACTAATGGGCGGTCTTGGCGTCTGCGGCAGACCGTTTTGCTGCCACTCCTTTTTGTCGGATTTTGTGCAGGTTTCCATCAAAATGGCAAAGGAACAGAATCTGTCCCTGAACTCAGCGAAAATTTCCGGTACCTGCGGACGTCTGATGTGCTGTCTGCGTTATGAATATGACGTGTATGAAGAAGAATTGAAGAAGACGCCGAAGCTCGATACGGTTGTAGAAACACCGGACGGAGAGGGGATTGTCTGCGAGATTATTCCGCTTGCAGGACTTGTCCGCGTGAAATTCCTTGGAAACCGTTCCGATGTTCCGCCAAAGCTATACCATCGGGACGATGTAAAGGTGCGCGGCAAGATGAACTGGAAGTCCGGCAGTATCACATATCACGACGATATGCCGAAAGCGGATTCCGCAGGTGAACGGTAAGTGCGTGCAAGGATCAGGGGCTTCCTTGAACATCTGATTTTCAGATGTTCTGTAATTGATGAATGTTTTTTGAAATTTTCCAGAAATTTTTTAAAAAAATTTGAATATCTATTGACAAAATCGTTAAAATGGGGTAAAATATAATTTATACAGGCATAAGTCTGGAAATAAATTTTCCAAAACGTTATTTTCCAAAATATGAAAGAAGGATTTAACAATGAAAAAATTTGCTTTCATCCTTGCAGCAGCTGTTTTGGCGATGTCCCTCGCATCCTGCGGCGGCGACGATAAAAAAGACGCAGATAATACAAGCGCTGCGGGCGACTCCACAACTCCTGCCGTCAACACAGAAGCAGATACCACTGCCGCTCCTGTTACGACTGAGGAAGCTACGACTGTCGAAACTGAGCCGGAAAAGGTTCCGGTTTATACCCCTGTGGCTGTCGATAATTTCGACGATCCCGAAAACACCGTTTGGAAGCAGAACGCGCAGATTTCCAACTTCAATGTTGCAGATGGCTATCTGACAGCGACTTCTACCGGCGGTGACCCCTCCATTGCAACCAAGGCTGACCTTAATCTGAACTGTGATGATATTGATGTCATCCGTGTGCGTTTCCTCAACGGTACAGCGAACGATTCCATCCAGCTGTTCTTTACAACGGATACCAACACCGGGTACAGTGAGGAAGCTTCCTTTAAGGAAATGACCTGGAATACAGAAGTGGACTGCGATCTCGCTACCATTTCTGAGAGAAGTGCAGATGAATGGGATGAGGTTATCTTCTATACCGAAGACAATGATCTGTGGACCGGTACACTGAAGAAGATCAGACTTGACCTTTCCAATGGTGAAGGTCCGTACGTGGTCGACTATATCTCGCTTGACAGCGTTTCTTACGAATAAAAAATAATTTTTTTAAAAGACTGCCGCGCAAAGGTGCGGCAGTCTTTATTTGATTCATTAGGGGCGGTATCGTCCCGTCATTTGGGCGTTTTGGGTTGCTGCAAATTGAAAGTTTGCGGCAGCCTCATCAAATTCATGTTATAAAAATAAACAGGAAAGAGCAGTAACAGCAGCGCAGAGAATACCGATGATCACTTTCTGCACCCAATATTCCCGCATGGAAAGCGCCGTATTCTGCACACATCCAGCGGTCTGCATGCCAACACAGATACCGCCGAACCCAATCATGCCGGAAGTCAGAATGATCGCTGCCTGTTTTGTAAGAATTCCGCTTTCATAGAGCTTGGAGATTTCTAACGTTCCGCCGGTCATTTCCAGAATACCGCCAATACAGGAAGCCATGAAATGCGGGCAGAATGCGCATACCAGTGCCCGTATTACGGAAAAAAAGACAACGGCGCCGCATAATCCCAGCATGTTCTCCGCACCCCGACGGATGGCAGCAGAAATCGACGTGTATGCATGTGATTCACTTCTGTTTGCGGAAGACAATGCTGCACACGGTCCTGCTGTGTTGACGGTATTTTTGAGTTGTATCAGAAAGATAAGCCCGAGAACGCTTATTTGCTCTGCGTATAAAAACCACCCAATCGCGGCAGAACCAAAGAGCGTTTTCCCGATATATCCGGATAAAAACGCGGGACTGGACGCAGTACATACACCGAGAAAACGGGAGGCGGTTTTTTTATCCAGTCGACCGGACTGGCAGTGAGAAGCCAGTGCAACGGCGCCGATGGGAAATCCTGTAAGAATTCCGATGACAAATGAAGATATCAAAGCAGAAGCAGCTGTACGATTTCCTGTGTTTTGTTTTCCTGTGTGCCGCGACAGTACCTCTGATAAAAATTCGGATAAAATCGGCGCCATGCAGAGAAACGGAAACAGGGCTGGTATGACCGCCTTTGCACATAGAGAAAGTCCTGCCAAAGCCCCCAGCGAACAGCGTTCCGGCTGCCATAAAAAGAGCAGCGCCAAAAGAACGGCTGCGCCTGCTGTGAGTCCGTGATGTGTCTTTGTATTGGCGGATACGGCTTGTTTTCCTGCATTTCTGCAAGCGGTTTCGGGTGGAACGGCATATGGGGTTCTGAGCGGCATTTTTTGTGTTCTTGTGGAAAAACGTTCTGCTTTCATACACATCACCATGGCATCGCTTACGCGAAGCTTCCTTTCCGTTTGGATTCCCTGCGTGAATCATAGTGCGGCGCCCCTGCGCATACAATGCATATGTGTATACCCCCAAAGAGGGATATCCTTTTCCTGCAAAACACAGCGCCGCATCAAATTGTATGATGGCAGGTACCGTGAAAATGCTTTTTTAAAAAGCCGTGTTTTGTACCTTGACGATCTGCTGGACCGTCATTTTGGCTATACCGGAATCGCTGTATAACTTCCAGGTTATTTGAAAGGAATGGCTATCGCTATGGCAGAAAAACGAGTTTCAAAGCGCAGAACCAATACCAAAACGAAAAAGAAAACCACGTGGAACCGGAGACTGTCCGCACTGTTTGAATTTCCGGACAGCTGTGCTTCCGCTGTACCTTATATGGAATTGCAGGGGGATTCGTCGCTTGCGCTGACAGGATATGAATCTCTGCTCGTATACGATGAAACCAATATTTTGTTCCGCATGAAGCCGGGGGCGGGCTGTATGGGGACGCATGATTTTTCGCTTCTGCGCATTGTAGGACAGGGGCTGACCATTTATGTTTTGCGTGAAGGATGTCTTTGTGTACGCGGAAGAATCTGTTCTGTGATTCTGCACAGCGATGCGGCGGAACATCCTGCGCCGTGAAAGGAATCTTTGGCTTTTGCAAAAGCCAAGTTTGTAAAGAAAGGAAAACGTTCGCACCGTTCAGGCTCCGCTGAACATGCGAAGTCATGGTCATAAGAATGTCACTGCTTACTTATCTTGCGGGAACCGTTACTGTGCGTCTTCCGCTGCTGTCTAAGCGGATTTACACAGCCATTCTCATAAAGCACACCATTCCAATCACCGCGTCCTGTGCTGAGGAAAACGGCGATCTGCTTGTCACCATGCGGACCTCAGCCTATCGGGTTTTTTGTGAAAACCTGGAACGCCGCGGCTTGAGAACGCCTGAAATTGTTGGAAGACAGGGGCTGCCATATGTGCTTGCGTGTTTTCGGGCACGTCCGGGTGTGTTTATCGGCGCCGCACTGATGATTGGAATTGTGGTGCTGTCCAGCCTGTTTTGCTGGCGGGTGGACGTGATCTGTCTTGATAATGCACAGGCGGTACGCAGTGAAGATTATGTGGATACCAATGCCGTCCGAACACAGCTTGCCGATATGGGGGTCGGGGTAGGGACGTTTCTGCCGTCGCTTGATGTCCGGATGTCTGAAAATCGTTTTTTAATGCATAGTGACAGTGTCAGTTGGATTGCCATTAATCAGCAGGGAACCGTTCTTTCGGTTGAAGTACGTTCCACACATGCAGTATCCGACGAAGGCAGCGGATTTCTCAAAGAGACAGAGGACGGTTTGTTGGAAGGATGCAACCTCATTGCCGATGCCGATGGTCGTGTGATTCGCTGGGAGGTTCAAAACGGCAATGTGGTGGTGCAGAACGAGCAGATGGTGACAAAAGGCATGCTGCTGGCTTCCGGCGTATATGAATCGAAAGACGGAGATGTGATTTTCAGCCGCGCACACGGAAAGGTGTTTGCAGAGACAGTGCGGACGCTGCGTGCGGAAATCCCCTTACAGGTTACGGAAGATCATCCGACAGGTACGTGTGAAACACGCAGTACCCTGCACTTTTTCGGGCATGATTTGATTTCATGGCGATGGTCAAACGTAACTTTTTTGGAAATTTTTCAAAATTGGAAGAAAAAGACTGGATTTTCAGATGCAGAATATGATACAATAATAGAGGAGCGTGTGATGAAGCTGCCTGATGGAACCAGACTGCCGCTCACAGTCAAAAAAGAGTCCCGCCTATATAAAACGCAGTCTACACGCAGCCGTACAAAAGAAGAAGCCTCCGCACTTGCCGAAGCGGCGCTGACCGAACAGCTTTCCGGGATGACCGATGCCGTCGTCCTTTCCGCGGAAACTGATACGGTATGGGAGGAAGACCGATTGATTGTGACAAGGCATGTATACTGTATTGATAATATTGCAGTGCCGCAGAACTATTACGTGGATTCTAAAGGATCATGAATACTGCGGGTGCGTCACAAATTCCAAAGGAACGCGTGTGTTCCTGCAAGGAAAGGAAATAACTATAAAAGTAATATTGTTATGAATGAGCAAACACTTTTTACGGACACATTAGAAGAAACCAGCCTTCTGTTTGGAAGCTACGATATGAATATTAAGCCGGTTGAGACGGCATTCGGGGTAACGGTACTTGCAAAGGATACCATGAATGCCGGTGGTAATGCGGTGGTTGTACGCGGTGAAGAAGCGGAAAATGTCGCACGTGCGGCAGAAACCCTAAAGTATGCACTGCGTATGGTCAAGCTGAACGGCGCATTGACGGAACAGAACGTCGATTATATCATCTCTATGATCGGAGATGGAAAAAAAGAAGATTTACAGGCGCTGGACGGCGACTGCATCTGCATTACCACGCGCGGAAAGCCAATCAAGGCCAAAACGGTTGGACAGATGCAGTATGTGGATGCCATCAAAAAGAATACCGTTGTGCTTGGCGTCGGACCTGCCGGAACCGGCAAGACATTTCTTGCGGTGGCAATGGCGGTCAAGGCACTGCGTGCGAAGGAGACCTCCCGTATTATTCTGACACGTCCGGCTGTGGAAGCGGGGGAAAAGCTCGGTTTTCTGCCGGGAGATCTGCAAACGAAAATCGACCCGTATCTGCGTCCCCTGTACGATGCCTTATATGAAATGCTGGGACCGGAAACCTATCAGAAGCATCTGGAACGCGGTACCATTGAGATTGCGCCGCTTGCCTATATGCGCGGACGTACCCTGGACGATTCCTTCATCATTTTGGACGAAGCGCAGAATACCACACCGGAACAGATGAAAATGTTCTTAACACGGCTTGGCTTCAATTCAAAGGCGATTGTCACAGGCGATATCACGCAGACGGACTTGCCGTTTGGTAAAAAATCCGGGCTTGCAGAAGCCTCTCGCGTGCTTGCCGGAATTGAGGGCATTGCAATTCACAATTTTACAGAACGCGATGTCGTGCGGCACAAGCTGGTACAGAAAATCATTCTTGCCTACGAAAAATACGACCGCGAAAAAGCGCGCAGACAGGAACACAGCGGAAAATATCAGTTTAAAAAGTCTGAAAAATAAGATTTTCAAGAGAAATCATTTTAATGGTTTCTCGTACTGTGATTTTGTGACTTTCGTTGCTTGAAAAGCAAGGATGGTCCACCTGCGGGCGCGTCACAACTCCACAAGAAGGGGACTGGGGAAACTTTTTTTTCCAAATAAGTTTTCCCCATGAATGCTACCGCTATATGGATACGCTTGGATACAGCACAAAAAGAAAGGACGTCACTTTGATGAAGCATATCATTTATACCAAAAACGATCAAAAAAAGGAAGCCGTAACTCCGGCGGCAAGAGCGCTTGTAAAACGTGCAATCAAGGCAGCGCTTGCATACGAGGCGTTCGGAGAACCGGCAGAGGTTTCTGTCACCTTTGTGGATGACGAAAAAATACATGCGTTGAATCTGGAATACCGCGGTGTGGATCGACCGACCGATGTGCTGTCCTTCCCACTTTGTGAAACGGAGGAGGATTTTGAACTTCCGTCTGTCTCAGATGAGGAGGAACAACTTGATGAAGCCGTTGCATTGGGGGATATCGTGATTTCTGTCGAGCGCGCAAAGGCACAGGCGTTGGAATACGGGCACTCCTTTGAGCGGGAGCTTGCATTTCTCGCCGTACATTCCACACTGCATCTTCTTGGCTATGATCATGAACGCTCGGAGGAAGAAGACGCAGAACAAAGACGGCGGCAGGAGGAAATTCTTGCATCCATCGGTCAAAAACGCTGACATTCAGCGGCGCTGATATTCAGTGATGTTCACGTGCAGCAGTGCTGAAGTTCAGACACGCTGACCCATAATCTTACATAAATAGTTGAAAAGGAGATAACCTTTTACCTGTTCAGTATCTGAACATTTCAGCATTCGCTGAACACGCAAAAGTTATAATCATATGAAAAAAACAGGCTTTATTGCCATTGTGGGCAAACCAAATGTAGGAAAGTCCACGCTTCTCAATACATTGCTTGGTGAAAAAATCGCCATTGTTTCTGATAAACCGCAGACCACACGCAACCGTATCACAGGTATTTTAACCAGGGACGATACACAGTATGTGTTTTTGGATACACCCGGTATGCACAATCCGAAAAACAAGCTTGGAGATTATATGATGCGGGCTGCCAACGACGCCATTGCCGATGTGGATGTCGTTTTATATGTGGTGGAAGCGAACAAGCACATCAGCCCCACGGAAGAAGAATTGATGGACAAGCTGTCACGCGGTGCAATTCCGTCAATTTTAATCATCAATAAAATTGATATCGCAGATGGCGAAAAGGTTGGTGAAACGATCCGGCGTTTTACGGAAAGGCACGATTTTAACGCGGTGATTCCGGTTTCCGCGATGAAGGGAAAGGGTATCGACGCCATTTTCGAGGAACTGCAGCCGTTTATGAACGAAACCGACGCCTGGTATTTCCCGGAGGATAGCATCACCGATCAGCCGGAACGCCAGATTGCAGCAGAAATCATACGGGAAAAGATTCTGCGTCTGACAAACGATGAAATCCCGCACGGCACAGCCGTCGTCATTGAAGCGTTTGAGGAAAAAAAGGATATGGTTTCCATTCGTGCGGAAATTTTCTGTGAAAAGGAGTCGCACAAAGGAATTCTGATTGGAAAAAACGGCGCTGCCCTGAAGCGGATTGGAACATATGCAAGGGAAGACCTGGAGGCTTTTTTGGGTGTCAAGGTTTATCTTAACCTGTGGGTAAAAGTCAAGGAAAACTGGCGCGACAGTGCAGCACAGGTGACCAATTTCGGATTTGTAGACGATTGATATATACCACGTCTGTGAGAGGGGCGGTATTCGATGCATATCAGAAAAGCCGGAATGGGTGATTTGTCAAGAGTTGCTGAAATCTATGTATTCAATAACAGAATCAATTATTTTCCAATCTTCAAAGATGAACGTTATTCTTTTGGTGAGATGCAAGTCGTTTCGCTGATAGATCATTACTTCCAAAAAGAAGAAATCATAGAAAACACCTATGTATTTGATGACGGATTGATAAAAGGCTTCCTGCAAATGAAGGAAGAGGAGATTTGTAAGTTATATGTAGATCCCTTTTTTCAAAGTATGGGAATTGGCAGTGCACTCATTGCATTTGCAATCAAAGAGTTCCATGCAAATCATTTATGGGCGTTAGAGAAAAATAACAGAGCAATTTCTTTTTATCAAAGGCATGGCTTTCATTTGACAGGTCAAAAAACGTTTGAAGAAGGTACCACAGAATATCTTGTTCAATTAGAACGATAACTTCAAGTTTTATATTGTGGGGATACCTTTCCGAAAATGAAGATACAAAAAGCAATTTATGCTGTATGGAAGGAGGGGGCAGGTTATGTCCGAAAAAAACACGGTCATAAATACACCCGGCGTCGTGCTTAGAACAACGGATGTCGGCGACCGTGACAAAATGCTGACTGTACTGACCCCCGATTACGGCAAGCTGTCCGTATTTGCACGCGGCGTCCGGAAAATTACAAGCGGCAGTCTTCCGGCAGCACAGCTGTTTGCTTATGCGCGTATGACACTGCGGAGCGGTTCCCAATACTACTATTTAAAAGAAGCTGCGATTGAAGAAACGTTTCTCGGTATTTCCAAAACGATTGAGGGCGCCGCGCTTGCATCGTATCTATGTGAAGCGGCGGACGAGCTGACCGTACCCGATCTTGAATCTAAAGCGATGATGCAGCTTGTTTTAAACACCCTTTGGACGATTGCCGGGCAGAAACGGCCGAACGATTTGATCAAAGGTGCGTTTGAGCTGCGCGCTGCCGCCATTTCCGGCTATATGCCCGATCTTACATCCTGCTGTGTCTGCGGCTGCGAGGAATGCGGGGAGCATGGTATGCTTGATATCATGAACGGGCGGCTTTTCTGTACGCGCTGCTATGCGGAGATGTATGCAAAGACTTCTTCTCGAAATGAAGCGCGGGAACCTTTGCTTTTTCGGCGTGTCAATCAAAGCGCCCTGCAGGCAATGCGGTATGTGTTATACACAGAAGCAAAGCGGCAGTTTTCATTTACCGTGGAAGGAGAGGGAATCCTCCTTTTTACCGACGCCTGTGAAACCTATCTTTTGCATCATGTCGGTCACGGATACAGAACATTATCATATTATAAGTCAATAAAGGAACAGGATACCATCACATGTCACATTTAGATAAAGCAATCAGAACCTTGGAATTTGACAAGGTTTTGGAACAGCTTGCGGCTGTGGCGCAAACGGAAGGCGCAAAGGAGAGAGCGCTGCATGTTCTCCCGCAGACGTCGCTTCCGCGCATCCGCAGGTTTCAGAACCAGACCTCCGATGCCCGCAAACTGATGGGCATCAAGGGAACCCCTCCGTTTGGCGGGGTCATTGATATCACGCCAATGACAGAACGTGCGGAAAAAGGCGCGTCGCTGTCCTGCGCGGAGCTTTTATCCATTGCAAATGTCCTGCGTGTTGCGCGAATGCTGGACAGCTATATCAATACCGATAAACGGTTTGATACTGCACTGGATGAAATTTTTGACCGCCTGACTGCAAACCGGCGTCTGGAGGACCGCATCACGAAATCCATCCTGGCGGAAGACCTGATCGCGGACGAAGCAAGTCCGGCATTGGCCGAAACACGCCGCAAGATTCGTTTGGCAAATACGAAAATCAAAGAAACGCTGTCCAAATATACAGGCGGACAGGCATTTTCAAAATATTTGCAGGAAAACATTGTTACGGTGCGAAACGGACGGTATGTCGTACCGGTCAAAGCGGAGTACCGAAACGAAGTAAAAGGCCTGATTCACGATACTTCTTCCTCCGGTGCAACCCTGTTTATCGAACCGCTGTCCGTGGTGGAAGCCAACAATGAACTGCGGTTCCTTGAGAATCAGGAGCAGAAGGAAATTGAGAAAATTCTTGCAGACCTGTCTGCACAGGTCGGTGAGTGCGGAGGCGCACTTACGCTCAATTACCGCAACATCACAGAGCTTGCGTTTATTTTTGCAAAAGCAGAGCTTTCGTATCGCATGAACGGTACAGAACCGCAGTTAAACGAGGACGGACGCATTGAACTGAAACGCGCAAGACATCCGCTGCTTGATGCAAAAACCGTTGTGCCGATTGATGTGCGGCTGGGCGGTGACTTTGATACTTTGGTCATCACCGGTCCCAACACTGGCGGTAAAACCGTTACGCTGAAAACGCTTGGGCTGTTTGCACTGATGGCACAGGCAGGGCTGCATATTCCCGTGTCCGGAGAATCCACCATCTGCGTGTTTGACAAAATTTTTGCCGATATCGGTGACGAGCAATCCATTGAGCAGTCGCTCTCCACGTTTTCCGCACACATGGTGAATACCGTTTCGATCATGAAGGAAATGACG
Source organism: Clostridia bacterium (assembly GCA_017942005.1). Lineage (GTDB taxonomy): Bacteria > Bacillota > Clostridia > Oscillospirales > CAG-272 > RGIG3925. The sequence continues at coordinate 19,162 of JAGAVJ010000025.1, forward strand.
CCGAACAGCCTTGTTCTTTTTGATGAGCTTGGCGCCGGTACAGACCCTGTCGAAGGTGCGGCGCTGGCAATTGCCATATTAGAGCATACCAGATCGGTCGGCGCACTGTGTGCCGCAACAACACATTATGCGGAACTGAAGGCATTTGCGCTGGATACCGAAGGCGTCTGCAACGCATCCTGTGAATTTGATGTGGAAACGCTGCGTCCGACATACCGGCTTGTCATCGGTACCCCCGGCAAATCCAATGCATTTGCCATTTCCTCCAAGCTTGGCTTGCCAGGGGAAATCATCACACGTGCAAACGAGTTGGTTTCCACAGACAACAAACGTTTTGAAACGGTGATTGAACAGTTGGAAGTCAACCGTATGGAAATGGAAAAGAATGCCGACGAAACGGCAAAAATGCGAAGAGAATACGAGGAAATGAAGCGCCGTGCGGATGAGGAAATTGCGCGTGATCGAGCAGCCGCAGAAAAAGAACTGGAAAAAGCACGGGCGCAGGCGGCGGGAATCATTGCTTCTGCAAAGGCATCTTCTGAATATATTTTTGAGCAGATGGAGGAAGTCAAGCGGAAGAAGGAAAGCGCCAATCTGGCACGGGAACTGGACGAAGCACGCCGACGCATTCGTGTCAATTTGAAAGAATCAGACGCATTTATCGATCCGATTATCAAGCGCGACACGGAAGGCTACGTACTGCCGCGGCCGCTTAAGGTCGGTGACGCTGTGATTCTTGTGAATCTCGATATGCAGGGAACGGTTACGGCTGTCGCAGACCGGGACGGAATGGTTTCCGTACAGGCAGGCGTCATTAAAACCAAGGTGAAAGAAAACGAGCTGATGCTGGTAGACGGCAAACAAGTAACGGTAAAGGAAAATGCAAAGAAGCCGAGAATGGCGACGCAGAAAACGGTGCGCGCCGCAATCGCGCGCGATTTCCGACCGGAACTTGATCTGCGCGGCGAATATTCCGACGATGCGTGGCTGAAAGCCGACAAGTATCTTGACGATGCAGCGCTGACCGGCATCAAGTCTGTCACACTGATTCACGGCAAAGGAACCGGAGCGCTGCGTAAGGTCATATGGGATAAGCTGAAAAAGGATCCGCGTGTCAAGTCGTACCGTGCCGGTGCATATGGGGAAGGCGATTACGGCGTTACGGTTGTAGATTTAAAATAACGTAAGTTCCATGAATTTATGGGGAAAACTCTCCCCCCAAAAAAGAGTTTCCCCAAATCCCTTCCCCTTTTTCAAAAAATTTTCCACGGTGCTGTTTTTGTTTTAAGTATCACGCGGGCGATGCCAACATTTGAAAAAATCCGATTTTTGCGAAAAATACAAAAACTTTCAAAAACCCTCTTTTCAAAAACTGAAATATCTGATATAATATAAGGTAACAGAAGCTTCTGTCATCGAAGCTTTATCATAAAGCGCGGCGGATGTGTTGTTTTGCGGTTTTTTTGATGAAAATGTCGGCGATGGCAACACAAGTTCGACGCCATTCTATCAAGAAAGGATTATTTTTGCGTATTCCTTTGACAGACTTTCGTTTTCTGTGTCTGTTTGAACTGGTTTCAATCGCAGCAAAATGGAGTATGCGAAAATGATGGGAAAAATCATGAAAATGTGTCTGGGTGCACAGCTTTATACGGTGCGCGACTATATGAAGACCGAAGCAGATTACCGTATGATGATGAAGAAGATTGCGGATATCGGATATAAAACGGTTCAGATGTCCGGCTTCAATACTGCGGAAATTACACCTAGTGTGATCAAAGAAGTCACAGAGGAAAACAATTTAAAGGTCGTCTTAACACATACCGACCCCAAGCGGATTTTAAATGAAACCGATTTGGTGATTGAAGAGCATTCACTGTTTGGCTGCGATGCCATTGGTATCGGCGGATTCTTCTTTGGAGAACACAGCTATGATGGCTTTATGAAGTTCGCAGAGGACTTTGCGCCTGCCATTGAAAAAATCAAGCGTGCGGGAAAGGTATTCCTTTACCACAATCACCGCTTTGAGTTTGAGAAATGGCAGACCCCAACAGGCGAATGGAAGAACGGTCTTGAGCTTGTGATGGAAAGCACAGACCCGGCTGGCTGCAAGCTGACCTTTGATGCCTATTGGGCAGTGGCAGCCGGTGCGGATGCAGCCGACTTTATCAGAAAGCACGGCGACCGTATTTTCTGTACCCATTTCAAGGATATGGCGGTTAAGAACGATCAGATTGTCATGACAGAGCTTCTCACCGGCAATATGAACTATGACGCCATTATGGCAGCCTGTGCAGATGCCGGTATTCGTGATTTGTTTGTGGAACAGGATCAGGTTTTCATGGATTCCATTGAAAGCATGAAGATTTCACACGACAATATGAAGGCGAGATACGACCTCGACTAATCCTGTTTCCAATCACAACAGGAAAGCACAAAAATTTTCGTTTGTGACAAAGAGCGAAGAAAGGAAGCTTTCCAAAAGAAAGCAGAAAAAGAGAAAATGGCAAAATTTATTCTCAGTGCATTTGCTGACGAATATTCCCCTGAAATCGACCGTCAGATTGAGGGACTTAAGAAAAACGGCATTGGCTTTATGGAGATTCGCGGTGTTGACGGTGTCAATATCTCCGATATCACGCTGGAAAAGGCGGGAGAAGTACATGCAAAGCTGAAAGCAGCCGGAATCGGAGTTTCCTCCATCGGTTCACCCATCGGTAAGATCAAGCTGACCGACGACTTTGACGCACATGTGGAAAAGTTCCGTCACACCATCAAAATTGCAAAAATTCTGGAATGCGACAGAATCCGTATGTTCTCCTTCTATATTCCGGACACACACGACCTTGCTCCGGTACGTGATGCCGTCATGGAACGGCTTGGCGCACTTCTGCAAATTGCAGAAGAAGAAGGCGTGATTCTGTGCCATGAAAATGAGCGCGGCATCTATGGCGAAACTGTAGAAGGATGTGTCGATATTCTGAGAACCTTTGAGGGCAGAATCAAATGTGTCTTTGACCACGCAAACTTCATTGTTTCCGGCATCGAAGCGTTCCCGTATGCATTTGATGTGCTGTGCGACGATATCTTCTATATGCACATCAAGGATGCAGGGCATGCCGTGGACGGTTCCATGCAGATTTTCCCGGCAGGGGAAGGCGCCGGCAACTTTGAAGCAACCTTCCGCCGTTTGAACGCTTATGACAAAACGTTCTATTGCACACTGGAACCGCATTTGAAGGTATTCGGCGGTCTTGACGCGCTGGAAGCTGCAAAGCATGACGGACTTGTCAAAAACCAGTTTGCCACCAATGAAGAGGCATTCTGTGCCGCAGCCGACGCCATAAAGCGGTATCTCTGATTTGTTAAATAAGGGGCAACGCCCCGTCATTGGGGCAAGTAACTTGGGGCATTTGCCCCTTAGAATTTCCGTAGGGGATTTTTATTCCCTACAGAAAGACTGAGATGGAACCCGCCTATAGAGGCGGGGGACATCATGTCGCGGTTATAGCAACAAACAGCATAAAAACTCTATTTATATCCATTTGGAAAGGAAACATTTTATATTATGGCAGAATTAAAAATGCTCGCAATCGACCTCGGCGCTTCATCCGGCCGCGGTATCATCGGAAAATTTGACGGAAAGAAATTTTCGCTGGAAGAAAACCACCGTTTCCCCTCGGAACCGGTGACCATCGCAGGCTCCTTTAACTGGGATATCATGCGTATTTTCCACGAAATCAAGCAGGCAATTAACAAGTGTGCGCTGTCGGAAGAACGCGATATCAAGACGATTGGTATTGATACCTGGGGTGTTGACTACGGTTTGCTTGACAAGCACGGCAAGCTGCTTACCAACCCCGTCCATTACCGTGATACCCGTACCGTCGGTATTCAGGACTATGCAGAACAGTTTATGCCGAAAAAGCGTCTTTACGATATCACCGGCATTCAGTTCTGTGATTTCAATACCGTCTGGCAGCTGGCAGCAGAGCTGCGTGACAACCCGGAGCTGGTTGCATGTGCAGACAAAATGCTGTTTATTCCCGATCTGCTCAACTATTTCCTGACAGGCAAAATGCAGACAGAATACACCATTGCATCCACCGGTGCACTTTTAGATGCAAAGTCCAGAAACTGGTCAAAAGAAGTCATTGATGCATTTGGTATTCCAGAGAGACTGTTTACAAACGTTGTGGAACCGGGTACCGTTGTCGGCCCGCTGCTCGGGTCTCTGAAAGACGAGCTTGGCGAAATCAATACAAATGTCGTCAATGTTGCTGCGCATGACACTGCTTCCGCTGTGGTCGCTGTTCCTGCGGTGAAGGGCGAGGACTTCATTTTCATTTCCTCCGGTACATGGTCCCTGATGGGTACAGAAACGATGTCTCCGATCATTACGGACAAATCGTTCGGTTATAACTTTACAAACGAAGGCGGTTTCGGCGGTTCGATCCGGTTCTTAAAGAATATCATGGGTCTTTGGATTGAACAGGAATCCCGCCGTCAGTGGAAACGTGAAGGCAAATCCTTTACTTTTGATGAGCTGTCCAATGCAGCAATGGCATCCAAGCCCTGCCAGTGCATCATCAATCCGGACGATCCTGCATTCGGTGTTCCCGGCAATCTGCCGCTTGCGATCCGTGAATACTGTAAGAAGACCGGTCAGCATGTTCCTGAAAATGAAGGCGAAATTGTGCGTGCAATCTTTGATTCTCTCGCACTGCGCTACAAGTGGTCTGTAGAAGCCATTGACGATATGAAGGGCAAGCGCATTCCGTTTATCAATATTGTCGGCGGCGGAACAAAGAAAGGTCCGCTGTGCCAGCTGTGCGCAGATGCCTGCGAACGTCCCGTTTATGCAGGTCCTGTTGAAGCAACTGCCATTGGCAATATCGCAGTACAGGCGATTTCTTCTGGTGAAATCAAGGATCTTTCCGAAGCACGTGAAGTGATTTCCAATTCTTTTGAAATTGATCACTACGAGCCAAAGGGTGACAAGGCAATGTGGGACGATGCATATGCAAAGTTTTTAAAGCTGATTGAAGCATAAAAAGAAAATATCCCCTCCGGGAAACCGGAGGGGATATTTTTATACGATAGAGTATCACACAATAGAAAGAGATGATACGCAAAAAGAACTGTTTACGCGTTTGCCTGTTTTTTGATAATACCGGTATGGCGGAGTGCAGTGCAGATTGCAGTACCTACCACAAGAGAAGCTGCAAGCTCAGCTACTGCATTAATCGTGACGGAACCGAAAACAAATGCAAAAAAGGGAAGCGCGCCAAAGCTTTCAATAATAATCGGTTCATTATGGAAGAAGAAATACAGTGCAGACATGAAAAGAATGGTGTTCAAAAGCGGCGCCGATGCACATGCAACAGCACAGGAAACCGGATTTGCAAGTTCCTTGTTTTTAATGGCGTTGATTTTGGAGAAAATCAATTCCATACCTTTGTAGATCAAGCCGGCAAGGAATCCCATCAAGGTTCGTGTAACTACAGTAAAGCAGAAGGTATAGAAAACGTTGATAGTCATCAGAGCCGTACCGAGGGCATCCATGCCAAAGCATTGGATAAAGCTTGTCAGACCGAATACAAACCCGAGAAATGCGCCGGCGGCAGGACCTATCAGGATTGCACCGATGACAACGGGAATCGATAGAAACGTAATGGTCATTGTCGCAACGCGGAGATAACCGAGCGGGGTGAATGCCATGACAAGGATGATGGCGGTCAGTATGGCCAATTGTACCATCTGACGGGTTTTGGTGTTTTTCATATGAAACTCCTTTTGCCGCTGCCGTTTCAAAGAACATTGAATACAGTGCGGCTTTTTTATATTTCAAACGCTTACCGCAGGAATATATCATGCGGCGAGCAGTTTGTTCAAGGATGATTGCGGCAGAAAAGCGTGTGCAGACCTTCAAACAGAAGATGCGGTACTGTGCGGAAGGTGTAGGAACAGTGGGGCGTAACCTGCTGTGCATACTTGCCGGTTGCAAGCAGCGTTATGTCGGAAACCGTACATCCAAGTTCTCCGGCGATGCGGAGAATCATACCGTCAATCTGTGCTGCTGCACCGATAATCAAACCGGAGCGCAGGGAATCGGTGGTGTTTTTGCCAATGACACACCGCGGTTTGGAAAGAGAACATTCAAGGAGCAGTGCGGCGTCGCGCTTCAGTGCACGTGCGGAGGACAGCACCCCCGGCATGATGACAGCACCCACGACGTCCCCTTCCAAATCGAGTACCGTCAATGTGGTTGCAGTGTCAAACAGTGCAATGATGCATGCACCCTGTGTATACCGTTTTGCGCCGCTGGCAAGGGAAACAAGATCGGCTCCCAGCTGAGAGGGTGTGTCGATCCGGATTTTCATGCCTGTTTTGATTCCGGCGCCGATAAATACGGGACGTGCAGCGGTAAACTGTGCGACTGCTGCGCGGATGGTCTCGTCCAGTGTGGGAACCACCGACGCGATGATCACATCTGTAATCTTCCGATAATCGAATTCGCGCATTGAAAAAATCTGGAAGAGCTGTGCTGCATATTCATCTGCGGTACGTGTAGTATCGGTGGAAAGCTCTGCACTGAACAGAATCTCATTGCCTTCCCAGATGCAAAGTGCAATATCCGTATTGCCGACATTCAGCGCAAGCAGCATCGTAACACCCCTTTTTCCTTATTCCGATTTCCTATTATATCATATAATTGTGAATATGTTGTTAATATTTTTTGATTTGCCGCATTTAAAATGTTTTGAAATGGGACAAATGGACTGGGAAAATCTTTTTTTCATAAAAGTTTTCCCAATGAATTCATCGAACCCACGTGAAAGCCTTACTGTTGCTGTAAAGGAGTGATCTCTCAAAAAGTGATTGCAAAAATTTATTTTTCACATGCTTCATCTTTGTAAATCAGACAAACCGCATGTGCGGCAATACCTTCCTTTGCACCTGTGAAGCCGAGTTTTTCTTCGGTAGTTGCTTTGACGCTGACCTGGTCTGCGGAAATGCCGTATGCACTGGCAATTCGCTTTCGCATCGCTGGGATGTACGGCGCCAGCTTCGGCGCCTGTGCGATGACGGTAGCATCAATATTGCCGACGGAATAGCCGTATTCCTTTATGATGCGTGCTGTTTCTCTTGCCAGCTCGATACTGTCTGCACCGCGGTAGGCTTCCTCTTTATCCGGAAAGTGCTGACCGATATCTCCACATGCAGCAGCGCCGAGTACAGCGTCCATGACTGCATGAACCAGCACATCTGCATCCGAATGACCGAGCAAGCCGACAGGTGTATCTGCAATTATATATGGAATTTCAACGCCGCCGAGAATCAAGCGGCGGCCTTCTGTCAGTCTGTGAACGTCATAACCGTGTCCGATGCGGAAGGGAATCATAAACATTGCTCCTTTATCACTGCAACATGATGTCTCCCACCTCTTAGGCGGCGGGAGACATCTTCAGAATTTCAGCGGGAAATAAAAATCCCCTCCTGAAATTATTCTGAGGGGCTAATGTCCCAAGTTGCCAGCCCCAATGACGGGGCGTTGTCTCTTATTTGAAAATCGTTTGATCATAGGATAGCATGATTATATCACAAATGATCAAAATATGCAAGAGTTTTATCAAAAAATCAAAAATATTTAACAGAATACCAGAAAAAGCACTTGAAATCACCGGGTAATTATGGTATAATAATAGCAGAACAACAATTCTCGGCAAATGCCGCATCAGGCGCGGCATTGCTGCTCACAAATGTTTGTGACACGGCAGCATCAAAATTACAGAAAACATGGATTAACACCTGTGACACCGCACCGTCAAAGCTCTCACTCCTGACGAATATGCCTGTTTGAATGGCTTTCTATTGATACGAAATTATTTTAGGAGGGATGCAGAATGAAAAACGAAAAAACCGTAAAATCCTGTTATGCGTACCCACTGCGATCATTTCAGCACCACAAAAGCGCGTATATCCTGCTTGCCTTGTCGTTATTGTGTATGGTCATCTTGTGCACGAGCGTATTGATCTATTACGCAAGCAGCTATGAGGCGGAGGTGGAAACCTTGCGCCGGGAGGTTGGACCGCAGCATACGCAGTTTTATGATGTGGATCCGCAGATGGTTTCTGATTACACAAAGCACGCGTATATTAAGGATTCCTTATGTGTGGAAGTGTATGCCGCTGCCGGAAACCAGGATGATTTGGCGTCGTTTTCAGAGGTGTACTTCACCGGTTATGACGGTGAAATTGCGGATTATTTTTCTCTGAAGCTGGAAAAGGGAAGACTGCCGGAGAATTTTGGAGAGATCATCGTTTCAGAAAAAGCGCTGCGTTACTTTTCCTGTTTTTCACTGGATGAAGAACTTCCAGTGGAAATCATGATACGCGGACACTTAGTTACGGTTCCGTTTCGTGTAGTAGGCGTGTTTTCCTGTGCGTCGTCTGCGGAACAGTATGTCTTTGCATCGCCGGAAACCGCACTGTATTTGAAAAACGATGATCCGTATATTCAATATTATACTGTGGATATTTATCTGCAATTTCAAGGCAGTGACCGGACTGCATATAAAGCGAGTATGCAAAAATTGATCAATGCATTGGGAATGATACATACCGAAAGCGACGGAAGCACAACGGATATCTTTTATGAGGAACGGAATGCGATGCTGTCGGATATCGCATTGCTGCCGCCGTATTATGAGGGCGGAACCATGCTTTTGATGTTTCTGTTTTCTGTTTTGCCAGCCGGTATTGCGCTTGCAGTTTTTATTTACCTTGATATGCAGAAAAACCTTGGTGAGCTTGCAACCCTGACGATGATCGGCGCAACATGGAAGCAAATTTTCCGCATGCAGCTGTATAAATACGGTGCTATTTTCCTCGGCATTTTTCCAATCGGTGTTGCATGTGCCGCGGGACTATTGTATCTTGTATGCTGCCTGACAGACGTCATTTCACCGGACCGTGTGTTTCTCTGGTTCCATTTTGATTTTGGCGCTGTTATAATTTTGCTGCTGCTTTTGGTGGCGATTCTGTTTGCCGTGGTTTATTTCATTTCCAAAAAAATGACGGCGGTCGCACATGCCGACATGCTGTCTGCGGCACACAACCAAAGCAATATCTTTGTCTCGCGTACCTCCAATCTGCTGTTTTCAGAAAACCGGATTACGGAAAAGCTCTCGATTCTGTTCTTTACAAGAAACCGCAGAATCAACCGCCTGTTCTGTCTTGTGATTGTGCTGCTGGTGATCATTTATGCGTTCTTTTCTCAGCAGATTACCAATGAATACAAGGAAGTACCCGACAAAGCCACGATGGAGCTTGTTGATTTTTATATTTACGGTGATGAGGAACACTCCTTTATCTACGACACGATGCTGCCTGAGACGCAGGATGATTTGGAATCCATACCACATGTCCGCAATGTACAGCGGCGCATGGAAATTTCACCGTTTTATTCCTATATTGACGAAACCGAGATTTATGCGTATATTCCGAATACGAAGCAGCTTGTCGTCAATACGGTCAAAAACGGTTCCTTCAACCGCGGTATGCGCGGCCGTGTTTTGAAGAGTGGAAGAACCATAACCAAATTTATCGGTGCAGACAGTGATTTGCTGCATACGCTGGTCGGACATGATGTGGTTTCCGGCTCGCTTTCCTCTCTGTATGAGGAGAAAAATACCGTTGCTTTGGTTGTCCATGGATGGTCGGAAAGCTTTGACAAATATTATCAGGCGGGAGACACCATTGATTTGTGGCGCGAATCTACCGTCTCCGATTCCTCTGTCGGAGATCATACCGTCAAAAGCGACCCGATTTCCTATACGGTCGGCGCTGTGATATACCGACCGCATGATGATGCATACGATGATTTTATTACGGTGTATACTTCTCCGGAGCTGTTTACAGAGATGACCGGAATTGAAGACGTCTACTGTTATGCACTGCAATGTGATGGGGACGATGATGAAACCCTGTCGCAGGTACGTACAAGTCTGGAAGCGTTGGAATACGAGGATCACTTCCGGATTGAGGACGTGCACGAAATTTTGCAGCAGGCACAAAACCAGGCGATTCATACCGTGTTTTATATTTCACTCATGCAGAGCTTTGTTCTGATTGTGTCCATTCTGTTGCTGGTTGCGATGTCGCAGTTTATGCTGGAAGTACGCGCACCTGCCATCCGTGCAATGGAAATGATCGGCGCACTGCCGTCGCAGATCTTCCGCATCAATATCACGGAATTTTTGCTTGCATCCCTGCTTGCGACCCTCGGCGGATTGCTGTTGGCAGCGATAATCGGGCTTTTGCATCTCGGTAATCTGAGGGGCATGATGATCTTAATTCCGTTTCTGTCACTTTTACTGCTTACCTGTGTCAACCTTTTTACCCCGCTGCTCATTTGCCGCAGACAATTGCAGCAGCGTACCAAGTAATTAACAGAAAGGATTCCCAATATGAACGTCTTGGAATGTGCACATTTAACCAAAGTATATCATCAGGGGGAAAATATTATTTCCGCTGTAAAAACTTGTGATTTTACTGTGGAGGAAGGCGAATTCGTCGCAATTGTCGGTACCTCCGGTTCCGGAAAAAGTACGCTTTTGCAGCTGTGCGGCGGTCTGGATACGCCGTCCGGCGGAACGGTCTATGTCAACGGCAGAGATATCTACCGCATGAAAAATGCGGAGCTGACCGAATATCGCCGCAAGCATATCGGGTTTATCTTTCAGAACTATAATTTGATTCCGGTGTTTACCGCGCTTGAGAATATCATTATGCCCAGTCTTTTGGACGGACGGAAGCTTTCCTGGGATCATATTTATGAGTTATTGGATATCCTCGGTATTTCCGACCGTATCCATCACTTACCGCATGAATTATCAGGCGGTCAGCAGCAGCGTGTCGCGGTTGCACGGGCGCTGATCAACTATCCATCCCTGATGCTTGCAGACGAACCGACCGGAAATCTGGATAAAGCCTCTGCGGCAGAGCTGATGAAATTATTGTTGAAAACCAAGGAGGTACAGCATCAGACGCTGGTCATGGTAACGCATGATGATCATATCGCGGCAATGGCGGATAAGGTCTACCGTATGGACGACGGCGTTTTGACGCTGGATTCTAAATTTAAACAGAGTATAGGAATGTAATGTGCAGGTTTTTGTGTCGTTCTTCGATGCACAGCTGCCGCATCCGATACCGAATCGCATCAAATGTCGGGATTTTATCTGTGTTTTCTGGTATACTATTGTCTGAAGACAGGGAAGGGGGACAACGGATGGATTGGATTTTAGGAATGCAGCATGCGCTTGACTACATTGAGGAACATCTCACAGAGGATATCGACTACAATGCGGTTGCAGCGGTCAGTTATTCTTCAAGTTATCATTTTCAAAGGGTGTTTAGTATTCTTTGCGGGTATACGCTTGGGGATTATATCCGGTTTCGGCGGCTTTCCCTTGCGGGGGCGGAGCTGGCAGCCGGAGGGGGACGGGTGATTGATATTGCATTGAAATACGGTTATGACAGTCCGGACAGCTTTGCAAAGGCATTCCAAAAATTTCATGGCATGACACCGTCACAGGCGCGCGCAGCGAGCGGCAGCATGCTGAAATCGTTTTCCCGTCTGTCTATCCGATTTTCATTGGAGGGCGGTAGTACGATGAACTACAGAATTGAAGAAAAAGAAGAAATGATTCTGACAGGCTATAAACGCCGGTTCACCGGGGTTCCCGGTGAACGCCAGGATCAGGAATGTGAAATGTATGTAAAGACAAGAGCGCTGCAATATATTTTACAGGGGTTGTCCGGAGAATGTGAGATCAATTTCGATGTCATTACAAATTTGGATGATACGGGATATGATTTTTATATCGCGTCAGAACTGACCGAATATTATCGGAATAACCTTTATAAAGACGGTGTGCTTGGGGCAGAATACGCAAAGTATTTTGAAAACATCACCATTCCAAAACAGACATATGCCATTTTTGAAACAGAACGCTGCTCATATCCCACAACAATTTTCCTTGATTTGCGAAAAAGAATTGCGAGTGAATGGCTGCCGTGTTCCGGTTACCAGCTTGCAAATGCACCGGAGCTTGTAAAGACCTTTTGGTTTCGAGGGGAGAAGAGCAAACAACGCTACAGAGAACTTTGGATTCCCATTGAAAAAACAGGAAATGCTACCATTTTCAAATAAAATTTTCCTGTGCATTTTTTAACAAAATCTACTATGAAAACATCAAATTCGGATTCCTTCATGATTTCTGGGCTGCTGCATATTTTCAACTTGCAGCAGCCCTCTCTCTTTTTACATCCAGGTACACAGTTTCACAGCGACAATTATCTGTTTTTCAGAACGGGCTGTCGTATTAACATGCGCCAGCCCGATGGTCAGAAGTTTGAAAGATAAATCTTTCAAACTGTGTTTTGTGACTCAACCGCCTGCGGGCGCGTCACAATTCCACATTGGAAAGGAAAACTTCGCTTTCGCGAAGTTATGTTCAGAAATATGCAAAAAATTTATAAATTTGCATTGACAAAATCACATCATTATGATAAAATGATACCATACTAAATCCGTCGGACTCACGACGCTTACTTCATTTCATACAAAGGAAACTCTATCAAGATGAAAAAGAACGATTCCAGAATTTATAATCCTGCGGTAGAATGTATGAATCGGGATGAGCTGCACAAGCTCCAGCTTGCCCGTTTGCAGGAAACGGTAAAGCTTGTCTATGCCAATGTTCCGGTATACCGTGAACGTATGGATGCAAAGGGTGTCAAACCGGACGATATACAATCGTTAAAAGACATTGCAAAGCTGCCTTTTACCAACAAAACCGATCTGCGTGACCAGTTTCCGTTTGGTTTGCTTGCAGCTCCTAAATCCGAAATTGTCCGTATTCAGGGTTCTTCCGGCACGACCGGTAAGCCGATTGTCTCCGGATATACCGCAAACGATGTGGAAGTCTGGACAGAAATGGTAGCGCGCGCACTGTCTGCGGCAGGCTGCAGCAAGGACGATATTGTCCAGGTTACATACGGTTATGGTCTGTTTACCGGTGGTCTGGGTGCACATCAGGGGGCGACACGCATCGGAGCAATGACGGTTCCAATGTCTTCCGGCAACACAAACAGGCAGCTGATGATGATGCATGATCTTGGCGTAACAATGCTGTGCTGCACGCCATCTTACGCAATTTATCTCGGCGAATCTTTAAAGGAACTCGGTTATGACTTAAACGAATTTCAATTGAAATCCGGCTGCTTCGGTGCAGAACCGTGGACCGAAGAAATGCGCGAAAAGCTCGAATCTCTCTTTGATATCAATGCCTATAATATTTACGGACTAACTGAAATTGCAGGTCCCGGTGTTTCTTATGAGTGTCCGGCAAAGACCGGAATGCATATCTGCGAGGACCATGTCATCGCGGAAATCATAGACCCCGAAACCGGAGAGCCGCTTCCTTACGGTTCCAGCGGCGAACTTGTTTTCACCACCATTACCAAAACCGGAATGCCGATGATCCGTTACCGTACACACGATATCTGTATTCTGAACGAAGAACCCTGTTCCTGCGGAAGAACGCATATCCGTATGGGACGTATTACAGGTCGTACCGATGATATGCTGATCATCCGCGGTGTCAATGTTTTTCCGAGTCAAATCGAATCTGTCCTGCTGCGTGTTGCCGGCGTTGCACCGCATTATATGCTGATTGTCGATCGTGTCAATTCGACCGATACGCTTGAAGTTCAGGTTGAGCTGACCGATGAAATGTTTTCTGATAAAGTTGCTGATATTGAACATATCCGCGATGAAATCAAAGAACAGATCAAATCTGTTGTCGGTATTTCCGCAGCTGTCAAACTCGTTCCTCCGAAATCCATACCGAGATCCGAAGGAAAATCCAAACGTACCATCGACAAGCGTCAGCTTACGGAATAACACAGTTTCTGAAAAATACAGAACGATAACCTACTTTCAAAGGAGACGCCTACCATGTTTATTACGCAGATTTCCGTTTATCTTGAAAATGTCCGCGGGACACTCCGAAGCCTGACCGGAATTCTTGCAGCTGCGGGTATTGATATGCTCGGTTTATCCGTCGCTGATACCACCAACTTTGGCATTGCCCGTATCGTTGTTCGAGAAAAAGATTCTTCTGCTGCGATTGATGCATTGACGGGGGCTGGGTATATGGCAATGAAGAACCTTGTTCTCTGTGCTGCTGTTCCAAACAAACCCGCCGGACTTGACAGTGTACTTGCTGTTGTGGACGAACAAAATTTGTTCATTGAATATATGTATTCATTCAACTACAGCATCGAGGGGAATGCACTGATGATTCTCCGCCTCACTTCCAAAGATATGGATAATGAGACGATTGTTAAGACGCTGATTGAAAACGGTGTACGGCTTTTATCGCAGGAAGAAGTCAACGCACTTTAATCCTTCACAAAACAGTGGAGCTGCTGCAAGGTTTCGTTTGCAGCAGCTCCTTCATTTGCCGTTTGGGTTATCTGCATCGGTTGATGAGCGATATTTATATCAATTTTCAAGAATTTCTTTGGCTAAGTGGATATTCTCTTCTTCCAGTTCCATCACATCCCGCAGCAAAGCTATTTGTTCCTGCCGTAATTCCTTTGTAACCACACCGGTCACGCCTGCTTCGTTGAATACCTTGCCTGTATCACAGCAGAAGGATACCCGTTTGCGAAACGCTTCTGCCATGGTATGGATATTCTGATAATGCTCCGCGATCTGAATGAGCTTTTCGCGCTTTTCCCCCTCAAGCAATACAGCTGACGCACGCAGATACGCTTCTGCGGCACGTCTCGCATCCACCAGATGAAACAACATGCTTTCGTTTACACCCAGCCGCCGCAGCGCACTCGCACGGTCTGTTTGTACAGCAAAATCCATATCGCGTTCCAATGCTGTGATCCAGGCTGTGTATGCGTCCCGTCCGCTGTGATAACCGCGTGTAGGAGCGAAGTTGTAGTAGTCGATCATAGTTTCCAGTGACGTTCGCAGTGCTTCGGTAGGTGCGGCTTTTTCGCATTTTTCTCCGAAATGAAGGATTAAAAACGGCCAGAAATCATTGATGATGTAACCGCCCCATTCTTCATAACACAATTTTCTGTGATCAGGATGTGCACAGTCCTCGTTTTTCCATTCTTCAAACACTTCTGCATCGAAAAATGTACGGGTGAGAAACTTTTTTCCATTGTCAAGATAACCGCAGATGACACCCCATTCCGGTGCAACGCGCAGATTAATCGCGATAACAGGCTTCCCCTCCTGAATGTCCCGAACAATGGCGCTTCGTTTCGCACGCCGTTCTCCTTTTTCCAGACGGTCGGCACTGTGTGCATGATAACCGATTGCATGGAAGAGATTGCCGTTAAAGTCATACGTGACAAGCGCGTCTGTACAGCTCCAATCCCAGACATCCGCAAAGCAAACTGCATAGCACGCACCGGACAGCCCCATGACTTCAGCATAACTGTAGTTTTCACCCATGTACTCAAGCGCGGCATGAATTGCCGCTGCCCAGCAGCATTCACGTCCTTTGCCCCATTCGAGCATGCGAATGCCTGGCAGTATACGTTTGGTATTGTCCTGCAAATAAAGAGCGGTTCGATCATGATTATAGTAAAGAATATCATTTTCCGCACAGCTGACGACATGGATACCGTCTTTGTTGAGATAGACGAGCGTCAGATATTCTATTTCGTCAGAGGCGGGATTTGATGGAAATGTTTCGTGATTGACATGAATTTTATCCCATTTAAAGTATTCATAGTGCTTCATTTTTCCCATTGCATCGTTCCAGCCGCCTTCATGTCCATTGCCGTAGTATGCGCCGATGAGCGTAAAGGGCTGATTGTTTGCAAGACCATCTGCTCTTGAAATGTCCACATCCAGAAATTCGTCTTGTACCGCATGTGTAAAGAAAATTCCGGTGGGAGTGCTGTATTTCAGGGTCAATATTTTCAGGCGATCACTTGCAAGGGTGATTCCCAGTGTGATGGGATTTACGCACAATTGGAGACGATTGTCGCGCACCAGCGTACTCAGTGTGTATGTGACGTCTATTGATTCCACGCCGTCCGAATAATACGCTTCATGAATGACCAGTTCTTTGGGAATCAGAATTGTGTCAATGGTGCAGGCAAGCGTGCGTGCCAAAGCCGGAAGTACAGCGGTTTCCGGCAGATTCCGGCCGTTTTCCCATTTGCTGACCGCTTGTGCAGAGACGCCGACCAATTCCGCCAGCCGCTCGCCGGTCAATCCTTTTTCCTTACGCAGCAGCGTGATACGTTGTCCGATTTTTTTATTGTCCACTGTTATGCCCCTGACTTCGCATGTCCAGCAGAGCTTGAACGACGCGAAGGTTTTCCTTTCTTTTGCGGAGTTGCGGCGTAAGCCCCAGTTTTTTCTCCCGATATCGTATTCTAAGTATATAATATACGAAAAACAGATATATTACCATAGAAACCTGTAGCAGTTATAAAATTATTTTTCAACCTGAGGTTGAGGCTGTATCATTTCACTTGCATGTATGATCATACCAAAGGCGATTCCATCACAAATCACATGGAAAACAGGGGCTGTTGCATGCGAGAGTCGTGTGGAGCCATGTAAATGCAACAGCCCCGTGTTTTGTGACTCAACCGCCTGTGGGCGCGTCACAACTCCACGAAGAAAGGAAACTTTCGCTAACGCGAAAGTTATGGTCATATATATGAAAATACAATATGTGTATCAGCACCGCCGATACACATATTCCCGCCCGCGTTTTCCGACTTCCTCAATGACACCCACAGCCCCAAAAACACGAACCAGCGTATATCCGCGATCTTGCGGCTGACCGATGGCTGCGGCAAGCTCTTTGCGGGAAAACGGTTCCGGCAGCACAGCGGGTGAGGGAAGCAGTGCGGCATAATCTTCTTTGGTATGTAAAAAGGTTTCTGACAGGAGTGCACGCGGAATGCGGTCGGCACGGGTGGAACCGCGCTTCTTATTTTTGCTCCAGCCGTTTAAAAGCCGTGTTTCTTCCATATCCATCAGCACAAGACAGATCGTCAGTCTGGGGTCTGCAAGCAGCTCCGGAATGCCGCCAAGCTCCCAGAATGCGTCATAAATGCTCCCTGTTTTCGGGGATTTCCGCTTTTTTGTGGTTTCACCGGTTTGAGGATCAACCCAGCACATCCATTTATGATGTACCACAGGGTGAATGATTGTCACGTTGGTTACGGCAAGGAAGGCATTCAGTTTTGCACGCATTGCGGAAAACTGCCGTGTCTGAATTTCAATGACACCGTCTTCATTTAAGATATCCGCGACATACCGTCCGATTTTTTGCTCGTGAAAGGCAGTCATCGGTTCGTAATAATGCTTTAAAATCAGATGCAGGGACTTTTCGCTGAGTGTGCCAATGCCGTTTTTTTCGCGTTCTCCGGCAAGTACACGGTCGCGTACCTCCAAAAAACGCACAGCGTCAAATGTCTGCATGTGCATCTCCAATTTCTGCACGCATACGGAGAACGGCTTGTGCAAAATACAGGTCTTCCGGCGTTGTGATTTTTAAATTCTGATATCCGATATCCACCATTTTGACCGGAAATCCGATGTCTTCTACCAGAGATGCATCGTCTGTCACCGCAAGCTTTTTTTTCCGTCCGAGATACACAGCGGCACGGTATTCTTCTGTTTTAAAAATCTGCGGGGTAGCGGCATTCCAGATGCAGCTGCGGTCGGGGGTTTCCTCCACATACCCGGAAGGATTTGTCCGCTTGACGGTATCCTTTGCGCGTGAGGCGGCGACAGCGGCGCCGACGCGGTATGCTTCCTGTGCCACGCGGGAAATTTGTTCTGGAAGGATCAAGGGTCTTGCACCGTCGTGGATGGCAATAAATTTGCTCATCGGGCTGACGGCAAGCATTCCGGCAAATGCAGAATCCTGTCTGGTTTTGCCGCCGACAACGATCTTTTTGACTTTATGCAGTTCGTTTCTTGTCAGCAGTGCAGGGTACAGCGGTTTCTCCTCTTCCCGTACCACAAGTATGATCTCGTCGATATCGTCACACTGCTCAAACATCCGGATTGTGCGCAGAATCACCGGTTCACCGTCAAGTGCAAGAAACTGCTTGGTCATATGATTCTGCATTTGCATTCGTGCACCGATGCCGCCTGCCAATAGGACAGCAGAAGTAAAAGGATGCTTTCCATATGCGGCAAAGCCCCTGGCAGCTTCGGCAACAGCTTCTAAAATCTGCATAATACACCTCTCTTATTTCGTTTCTGATAACAGTATACCACAAAAAATTTCATATCTCAATTCTGTTCACAGAAGATTTACGTTTTCCTGCGAAAAAATTACCGGAATGATACGAAAAGCATTTGAAAAGTCTGTAGTTTTGTGGTACAATATTATATTGAGATATATTGTGAAAGAGAGGTCCTCGTATGCTTACATGGATTTTGGGAAATGTCTCCATTGTCTGGCAGCAGCTGTGTGATATACGGCTGACGGATATCATTGATATCGGCTTTATGTCGATTATGCTGTTTTTTGCATATAAGTTTATCAGGGAACGGCGGGCAGGTAAACTGGCGCTTGGCATCGTGCTTTTGTTCCTTTTAATGATCATTTCAAATGCACTTGATATGTATGTGACCAGATTCTTTTTGCAGAATATCTTTCAGATGGGAATCATTGTTGTCATCATCCTGTTTCAGCCGGAAATCCGATCCGCATTGGAGAAAATCGGCGGAGAGCCGATCAAATCTATCAAAGGAATCGGAGAACAAAAGGATACGACAGAAAGTCTGTCGGTTATCAAAGAAGTCTGCGATGCGATGGGGGATCTTGCGGAAGAGAAGACCGGTGCGCTGGTTGTGTTTGAACGCACCACAAGGCTCGGGGATATTGTAAAGACCGGTACGGTGCTCAATGCAGATGTCTCTTCCTTTCTGCTGAAAAATATCTTTTTCAATAAAGCGCCGATGCATGACGGAGCGACGATTATTTCAAACAACCGCATCCATTCCGCCGGCTGCTTTCTGCCGCTGTCGCTCAATGAAGATATTATCAAGGACCTCGGTACCAGACACCGTGCAGGCATTGGTATGAGTGAAAATTCCGATGCTGTCGTCATCATTGTATCTGAGGAAACGGGTACCATATCCCTTGCAATGGACGGAAAATTAAAACGCGGCTTTACGCGCGACACCCTTGCAGCGGAACTGGAAAGCTTACTTATTACGGATAACTTATATAAGAAAATCAAAAACCTGAAAAACGATAAAAAGTGAAAGGGGATGCATCCGATATGCAGAATTCATCGGCAGACAATGAAAAAAATGCGCAGTCGCAGCTAGGCGATATTACCGCGCATAAAAATTCCAGACGCGAAAACTGGATTACCATGCTGTTTTGTATTGTTGCCGCCGTCTGTATCTGGTTTTATGTTATGAGCATTGACTCGCCGTCCTCGACAGAAACCTTTTCGTCTGTCCCTGTGGCGGTGCTCAACAACCGGGATGCCTTCCAGGAATCGCTGACTGCAATCTCGGGTACGGGAAGTGTCATTGACGTCACATTGAAAGGCAGAAAGCGTGTTTTGAACGATCTGAGCGCGGATGACATTGAAGCAAGTGTGGACGTCAGTGCGACGACGGTTTCCGGAAAAAGCGTATTCACAGTCAATGTGGAAGCGCCTGCCGGTACCATTGTAGAAGATTTTTATCCCAAGCAAATTACGGTGTATATGGATAAAAAGGGAATTATCAGCGTTCCTGTGGAATGTCGGCTGATTGATTATACCATTCCCTCTGACCATTCTTTAAACGTCAGTGAACCTACATCCCTGTCCGTCAATGCGGTACAGGTTTCAGGGCCGGAATCGGAGCTTGAAAAAATTGCCAAGGCACGCATGACGCTGTCCCTCGGCGGTGCAATTACACAGTCCTTTTCGGGAACGGCGCCGCTTGAGCTTTTGGATGACAACGGCAGTGTGATTACCTCAAGATATCTAACGCTGTCCTCAACAGAAGCCACCGCTTCCTATTCCGTTTATACCACCAAGTATCTTCCGTTGACAGTGGAATACAGATACGGCTATTATGATGAAAACGGCACTACGGTGACCATTGAACCAAGCAGCGTCCTTGTACGCGGTGTGGTGGAGAAACTGAATACGATGACATCGCATTCCATTGCGACGCTGGATGAAACAAAAATTACCGAGGACGGCAGCCATGTATATGACTTGAATTTGCCGGAGGGGATTGAGCTTGTCGATGCAGGGGAACAGAATACGGTATCGGTCAACATCCATTTATCCGGTTCCAGCTTAAAAAAAATCACCGTACCTGCAAACCAGATCAATATTATCAATGTGCCGCAGGGAAAACGTGTTGAAGTGTTGGCGGACTCCATTGTAATCAGTGTCCGTGGCTCTACGCCAGGGGTAAGCTATTTAAGACCGGAGGATATCACGGTAACAGCAGATGTATCGCTTGTGGGAAGCAACGGCGACCAGTATATTTCTGTTTCGGCAGCACTGAAAAACGGCAATTCCGCAAATCTGTATGCGGTCGGTGAATATACCCTGCAAGTAAGAGTAGAAGATGATGAATGATCATACAAATCAAGATGCGGTAGGAAAAAATACCCTGCAAGTAAGAGTGGAAGATGATGAATGATCTTACAAGTCAAGATACAGTGGGTAAAAATACCCTGCAAGTAAGGGTGGAAGATGAAGGATGAATGCATGACGCAAAATGACAGCATCGCAGTTCTTGTGCGGGATGTCCGCATTCCATATACCAGTCCGATGGAAGAAGCATGTGAACGCGCAAAAAAATATATCATGCATGCTATGGGAAAACGTGTGCCGCATATTATGAACACAAGATTATTTAAGACTTCCGTGGATGCAAGAAAAAAGCCGGACATCCGGTTTGTCTGTACCGTACTTGTGCAGTTGGAATGCAGAGAAAAGGAACTGCTATCCGTCTGTGCACATGATCCTAACATCACGCTGTACCGTGAAGAAACGCTATCGGTACCGGTTTCACCGGATGCAGTTTCGATGGGGGAGCGGCCTGTGATTGTCGGATTCGGACCTGCCGGAATGTTTTCGGCGTTATACTTGGCGGAGCACGGATTCCGTCCAATCATTATCGAACGCGGGGACGATGTCGAGGAGCGGCGCAATGCCGTTGCTCGTTTTTATGAGATGAGAATCCTTGATACGGATTCTAATATTCAATTCGGCGCCGGCGGTGCCGGAACCTTTTCCGACGGCAAGCTGATGACGCGGATCGCAGACCCCATCTGTTCGTATGTTCTTGCACAGTTTGTACGGTTTGGCGCGGATGAGGATATTTTAGTCCGAGCAAAGCCGCATATCGGTACCGATATCCTTTTGCATGTCGTTGCAAATCTGCGTGATTATTTGATTTCGCTGGGATGTGAATTTCATTTCCGAACCAAAATGACAGGAATTCGTACATCCATCACACAAAAAGGACAGAAAGCGTCCTGCGTGGTGACAACGGAAGGGGAAATTCCATCCGGTGCGGTCATTTTGGCGCTGGGACACTGCGCCAGAGATACGTATCAGATGCTGTTTGATCGTGGCTTTGCACTACAGCCCAAACCCTTTTCGATTGGCGTCCGTATTGAACATTTACAATCAAGCATCAATGAAGCCGCATACGGCGCTGCTGCTGTTCATACCGAAGCCTGCGGCGCAAGGGGAAAACAGATTTTGCTTCCGCCGGCGGAATATGCGGTATCATATAAACCGAAGCCGTCAAAAGAAGATTCTGATCCGCGCGGCGTCTATTCTTTCTGTATGTGTCCGGGAGGCGAGGTCGTGGCGGCCGCCTCTGAGGAAGGCGGCGTGGTGGTCAACGGAATGAGCCGTCACGCACGCAATGGCGTAAACGCCAACGCCGCACTTGCGGTTTCTGTGCGAACGAGTGATTACGGCGATCATCCGATGAAAGCCATTGCATACCAGCGTGCTTTGGAAGCAGCTGCATTTTCGGCAGGCGGTGCATCGTATGCCGCGCCTGCGCAGACAGTTGGAGATTTTCTGTCAGAGAAGGCAGGCAATGCGCCGACAGCAGTCCTTCCAAGTTATATGAGCGGCAATGTCCGCATGACCGATTTGCATCGCATTTTGCCTCCATTTGCAGGAGAACTGCTTGCGCTTGGCATTCGCCGGTTTGATAAGAATCTTCCGGGATTTGCGTCACCGGACGCTGTGTTAACGGGTGTGGAGACGCGTACCTCCGCACCTGTACGGATTCTGCGGGAAGAGGACGGTACGGCGTTTGGATGCGCGAACATCTATCCCATCGGAGAGGGAGCCGGATATGCTGGGGGTATCACAAGCGCCGCTGTGGACGGTATACGGTGCGCCATGCACATCATGGAACAATACAAGCCATAAAAACAGAGAAAGGGAGGAAGCATGTATCATGCGACAGACAGGAACGGTAATTTCCGCGGATACACAACATGCACAGGTATCGGTGCAGAGAATGTCTGCCTGCGACGGCTGTCATAAAGCCAATCCCGGTATGGGAGACGGTACGGTATCTTCTGTGTGTCACGAATGCAGTATGTTTTCTGTGGACGAAGCCATCGTTGTGACAGCAGTCAATGACATTGGTGCTGTACAAGGGGATCGCGTGATACTGGAATCCTCCTCGCAAATGATTTTAGGATATGCCGCGGCTGTCTTTTTATTGCCGCTGCTCCTTGCGGCCGTCCTTGGCTGTCTGTTTGCATTGTTTTTTCCAAAGGTGTGGGGTGCATATCTTGGTGCAGTTACCGGATTTATCGGAGCATTTCTTTTGATTAAAATTTTTCTCGACCGTCATGCAAAAGAAAAGACGGTATATACCATTATCAAAATCCTGTCAAAAAACAACGAAGGAATTGGGACATCGAATGAATACGAGCAGCGCACAACAGAAACAATGGAATATTGAAGAGCAAAAATCGGAGGATGTCGAACAGCTCTGTCATGCGCTTGAAATCAACCCCCTGCTGGCAAAGGTTCTCTGCAATCGCGGATATACGGACCCATCCGAGGCCGGTGCATTCCTGCGCAAGGAAACAGGCGTGTTTCACGATCCTTTTTTGCTGCATGATATGGAAAAAGCGGTTGTACGCATTGAGCGCGCGATGGAAGCACATGAAAAAATCACCATATATGGGGATTATGACGCGGACGGCGTGACAGCAACGAGTATTTTATACCTGTATCTTGCAGAATGCGGCGCTGATGTACATTTTTATATACCGGGTCGGTTTGATGAGGGCTACGGTTTGAACATGGCGGCAATTGCACACATTGCTGCGGACGGAACACAACTGATCATCACAGTGGATACGGGTGTGACCGCCATAGAAGAAGCAAAAGCGATTGCCGATGCGGGAATGGACCTTGTCATTACCGATCACCATTCGTGCAGAGAAACACTTCCATACGCTGCCGCGGTGATCAATCCGCACAGACAGGACGATAATTATCCGTTCAAGGATTTGGCGGGAGTTGGCGTTGCCTTTAAATTGATCTGCGCGCTTGAAACATACAAAATCGATACCCTTACAGAACAGAGAAGCCGGGTGAAACGTATCTGCTTTGCATATGCAGAGCTGGCTGCCATTGGTACCATTGCGGATGTGATGCCGCTGCGCGGGGAAAACCGTCTGCTTGTCAACATCGGTCTTGCGCTGATGGAACAAACAAAAAAACCGGGGATTGCGGCGCTGCTTGACATTCCTGCAAATGCTTCCCCCGGCGGCGGTATGCGTATGGTATCGACAGAACGCTCCCCGATTTCCAGACAGCCGCAGAAAAAACGAAAAATCACCTCCTCTATGATTGCGTTTTCGATTGCGCCGCGCATCAATGCCGCAGGACGTATTGCCAGTGCATCCCGTGCGGTAGAGCTGTTTTTATCGAGTACCGCAGAGGAAGCAAGAAATCTTGCCGCAGCGCTTTGCGACGCAAATACGGAGCGTAAGGAAACGGAAAATCGCATTGCAGAAGAAGCCTTTCTGCAGGTGGAAACGGAACACGATTTATCCAAAGAACATATTTTGATTCTTGCAGGAGAGGGGTGGCACCACGGGGTGATCGGCATTGTGGCATCCCGCGTGACGGAACGGTACCACCTGCCGTCCATATTATTTTCGTTTGATCAGAAAGACGATATCGAATCTCCTTTGGATGAAGGAACAGGATCGGGACGTTCTGTTGATGGATTTTGCATGATCGATGCCCTAAACGACTGCCGCGATCTGCTTGTCCGGTATGGCGGACATGCGCTGGCCGCCGGTATGACACTGACACGGGAAAAGCTGCCGGAATTCCGCCGCAGAATGGAAGCGCGTGCCAGTATCGCATTTTCTGAAGGGGTTCCGCCGCAGACATTGACAATCGACTGTGAAACGGCGTTTTATGATATCACACTGCAAACCGCACAGTCTCTTCTTCAGCTGGAACCGTTTGGCATTGGAAATCCGCAGCCGCTGTTCTGTCTGTGCGGTGCAGCCATTCAAAGTGTGACGCCGCTGTCCGGCGGCAAGCATACCAAACTGATTTTAGAGGACCCTGAAAACTGCGCCATTGTCAGAGAAGCGTTATTGTTTGGAACCAAAACAGAGCAGTTTCCCTTTGTATCCGGCGATATTGTGGATGTGGTATATTCCATGGACATAAGTGAATTCCGAGGGGACACCCGTGTGCAGATGCTGCTTTCCGATATCCGTCCGCATGACGCGGATGCTGCCTATGCAGCACGGCAGGATACGCTGTATTTGCAGTGCGTGGAGGGTATTTTACCGCTATCTTTACACAGTCAAAGCCCGGAAAACGACATTCTTCCCACCAGAGATGACTGCCGTGCGGTTTATGTGCTGCTCAGAGCATGGACGGAATCCGGTACAAAAGAATTCCCCTGTACGTATACACAGCTTGCCTATCACACGCACCTTGGACGGTGCAAAGTACATTTAATCTGCGATATGTTTGAAGAAACAGCACTGATTCTGCGAAAAAAGTCGGATTCCATGGGATTTACCTGTAAGTTAGATACGACGCCCGGACGGAAAATTGATCTGAATGCTGCGCCTTTGATGATGAAACTAAGACAGCTTTATTCTTCATCAGGAAAGGAAATCACGTTATCATGAATACTGGTATTGAAAAGTTGATGTTTATCCTTGAAAAAGCGGGAAAGAACTATGACTTGAATAAAATAAGGCAGGCCTATCTGTATGCGGCAGAACTGCATGAAGGGCAATTCCGCAATTCTGGGGAGGCATATATTTCACATCCTGTCGCTGTTGCGGAAATTGCTGCCGGTCTTGGTCTGGATACCGATTCCATTTGTGCCGCACTGCTTCACGATACGGTGGAAGACTGCGCAGAAAAGGTCAATCTTGACGAAATCCGCCGCCGTTTCGGAGATGTGGTTGCTGAGCTGGTAGACGGATTAACGAAGATGATCAACATTCCGTATGCGGATAAAGAAGAACAGAATGTCGAAAATCTCCGAAAAATGCTGCTTGCCATGTCAAAGGATATCCGCGTGATTTTCATCAAGCTTTGTGACCGACTGCACAACATGCGTACCTTGGACGCAAAACCGGAAAACAAGCGGCGCATGACAGCGCTGGAAACCATGAATGTCTATGCTCCGCTTGCACACCGTCTTGGCATGCAGCGCATCAAGCACGAGCTGGAAAACCTGTCGCTTTCCTATCTGGATCCCATTGGCTACAACGAGGTTTACAATGACATTGAACGAAAATACGGCGTCAACCGCAATTTCCTGGAAAAAGCACGCGGTGAAATTGCCGACAAGCTGACGGAATACAATATCCACTTTCAGCTGGAAGGACGTGTCAAGAGCGTATATTCCATCTATAAAAAGATGTACAACCACAATAAAAGCTTCGATGAAATTTACGACTTTTACGCCTTGCGCATCATTGTAGACACAGAGCTGGAATGCTACACGGCGCTTGGCATTATTCATGATATGTTCCGGTCCATTCCCGGCAGATTCAAGGATTATATCTCCACACCGAAGCCCAATTTATACCGTTCTCTGCATACAACGGTTATCGGACGCGACGGGATTCCGTTTGAGGTACAGATTCGTACATGGGAAATGCATCATATCGCAGAATACGGTATTGCTGCGCACTGGAAATACAAATCCGGCGAAGAAGCCGGCGGCGATATCGATAAGAAGCTGGAATGGGTCGCCAATCTTGTGGAAACAGAGCGTGACACCCATGATCCGGATGAATTCATTCATGCGCTGAAAATTGATATCTTCCAGGATGAAACCTTTGTGTTTACACCTAAGGGAGATGTGATTGCACTGCCGCAGGGATCGACGGTCATTGACTTTGCATACAATATCCATTCCGAAATCGGCAATAAGATGATCGGCGGAAAAATCAACGGTACCATTGTGCCCATTGACCGTGTCCTGCAAAACGGAGAGATTGTCGAAATTCTGACGTCCAACACCTCGCGCGGACCGTCCCGCGACTGGCTGAAGATTGTCAAGACCTCAGAAGCGAAGAATAAAATCAGGCAGTGGTTTAAACGGGAAAAACGAACGGAAAATATTGGCGTCGGTAAAAGCGAAATCGAACGCGAACTAAAGCATTACGGCATTACCTATACAGATGCCCAGTATAATTTGGTCATTTCCAATATTGTCAAGCGGCTTGGACTCCATGAGGCGGATGATCTTTATAATACCATTGGCTACGGCGGACTTTCCGTGCAGAAGATTGCCGGAAAGCTGCGGGACGAATTCGACCGTGTGGTTGCGCCGGAGGCGGCGCCGGAAGCGCCGAAGGACGTTTCACAGGTAACGCTGTCACAGAAAAACCGCAGTGTCAAGCATACCGGCTCTGTGATTGTCGACGGTGTGGACGGCTGTCAGGTCAAATTTGCAAAATGCTGCAATCCGCTGCCCGGGGATAAGCTTATTGCATTTGTGACAAAAGGGTTCGGTATTTCCATTCATAAACAGGATTGTCCCAATATCGTGGAAAAACAGATGCAGGGAGAAGATCCGACACGGTTCAAGCGTGCCGAGTGGGTAGACGAATATATTGCCGGTCAGCAAAACCGTACCTTTGAAGCCATTCTGCACATTGCTGCCGTCAATTCCTATACCTTGATTGCGGAAATCACGATGGCGCTTGCAGATATGCGCGTTGCCATTCTGCAAATGGCATCGCAGAATAAAAATGACAGCGAGGTCAATATTACCATGACCATTGGCTGTAAGAATCTGGAACATCTTTATTCCATCCAAGCCCGACTGCGCACAATACGCGGTGTGGAGCATGTCACAAGGTCATAATTTAGAGTGGAATTGTTTTTCATAAAACATTTTATAGAAAAGGATGGCTTGCCTATATGAAGGCTTTATTGCAGCGCGTGAAACATGCGGCTGTTTCGATTGACGGTGAAGAGATTTCCCGCATCGGTTACGGATTTTTAATTCTGCTGGGTGTGCAGAAGGGAGATACCGTAGAGGATGCATGTCTGCTTGCGGAAAAAATTTCCAAGCTTCGTGTGTTTTCGGATGAAAACGGCAAGATGAACCGTTCGATTCTGGACATCGGCGGTGAAATTCTTTCGGTATCACAGTTTACGCTGTGCGCCAATTATACGCACGGCAACCGTCCCGATTTTTTAGAGGCAGAATCGCCTGATGCCGCAAATACCCTGTTTGAATATTTTTCCGCACAGCTGCGCGAAAAACAAATCCCTGTTTTGATGGGACGCTTTGGTGCAGATATGCAGGTTTCCCTTGTCAACGACGGTCCCGTTACCCTGCTTTTGGAAAGCGAAAAACTGCGCAGACCCTTAAAATAACGTGCGCTTGATGAGGTCGCTCTTAGGGCGTTTTTGAAAAAACGCCCCGCCGCTTGGGCATCCCTCAAAAACTTTTAATCAATTATATTTTTAAATATATTAAAAATATGACAAAAGATATATATGTTGCTTACTCATTTTGCTCATATAAAAGTTTTTTGAAAGGGGTTTGGGGAAAATCTTTTTATCAAAAAAGTTTTCCCCAAAAGTTTTCCCCATAAAATCCATCAAGCACATGTAAAAATAAAAAGAAAGATAATGGTATCCCATGATTTTGCATATTGACGGTTCTATCAACCAATATTATATTCAGACACTTTGTATGATGCTGTTCCCCGGCGTGAAATTTGCAGAAGGGGAAGCGGAAACCGAAGCTTCAACGTCGGCATATGTGACGCTACAGCCTGTCACAACAATATCCGGGGATGAAGGTGTTTTTGCATCTGTGATACTGTCCCATGAGGGCGCACGTGCACAGGCGGACACAGAAATGGCATATTCGCCGATGTATACACACGAAAAGACCGCAAAGATTGCGGTTGGAAAATGTTTTTTTGACGCCGGGGAAAAACTGTTTTCCTATCGTCCTGTATGGGGAATTTTGACCGGTGTGCGTCCGGCGAAGCTTGCATCCGATTATCTGAAGAAAGGGTTGACACCGGAACAGACCCGTGCCGTACTGCATGAGGAAATGCTGGTCAATCCCAAAAAAGCCGCGCTTGCGACGGACGTTGCCGTATTTGAAAAGCAGCTTTCTGACACGGTTACACCGGATACCTGTTCTCTCTATATCTCGATCCCATTTTGTCCGACACGCTGTGCATACTGTTCTTTTGTGTCTTACACGACGCCGAAGCTGCTTTCTTTGATTCCCGATTATCTTCGGAAGCTGTGCGATGACATTGACCGTACCTTCCGCATCATACGGGAGAGTGGCAAACGTGTGGTGACGGTATATATCGGCGGCGGAACGCCGACAACGCTCAATGAAACGCAGCTGGAGATTCTGTTATCGAAAATTGCAGAAAATATTGATCCTTCGGCGCTTTGGGAGTTCACCCTGGAAGCGGGACGACCGGATACCATTACCCCCGGAAAATTTGCAATTGCCAAAAAATACGGTGTAACACGTGTCTCCATCAATCCGCAGACGCTCAATGATGAAATCCTTGCCTCCATCGGCCGCCGCCATACGGTTGCAGATTTTATGCATGCCTATGAAATCGCGCGGGAAAGCGGTATTCCGCATATCAATACGGATTTGATTGCCGGACTTCCTGAGGAGTCGTTTATCAGCTTTTCCAAGTCTGTCGATGAAATCATTAAGCTGCGTCCGGATAACATAACGGTGCACACCTTCTGTGTGAAAAAAGCGGCGTCGATTCTGCGGGAGGGAACCGATGTATATTCCCGCACCGGCGGTGAAACCGGAAAAAGTGTAGAGTATTCTCACGTTTCGGTCGCCAATGCCGGATATTTGCCGTATTATCTGTACCGACAGAAGAACACCGTCGGCAACTTTGAAAATGTTGGCTTTTGCCTGCCGGGGGCGGAAGGGCTGTATAACATTCTGATGATGGAAGAGCTGCATTCGGTATTTGCTGTCGGCGCAAGCGCTGTTACAAAGCTTGTTTCCGCCGACAGATCGTACATTGAACGCATTTTTTCACCGAAATACCCATATGAATATTTAGAGAAGGATGCAAAAACGACCGCCGGTAAAGAAGCGGCGGAGCAAATTCACCTGTTTTTTGATAAATATCATCATACACAATCCTGAAATCGACATTCAAAGCGGCGACATCCACGGTATTGATACTTCTGATTGGAGATACAGCGGATGGAATACAACGTATTTCAACAGATGATAAACGAAGCAGAACGCCGATATGAAGTGCAGCTGCATGCTGCTGCCGCAGAAATTCTGGCATCCCGAACCGTTCATGTCGTTACGGTTTCAGGTCCGACCTGTTCCGGAAAAACGACAACCACAGAGAAACTGAAGAACCAGCTTGTACTTGCCGGGCATCCCGTCTTTTTGGTGTCATTTGACGATTTTTTCCGAAACCGTGATACCCTGCCGAAAAACACAAGCGGCAGAGTGGATTATGACACGGCAGCCTCCCTTGATCTGACGCTGCTTGGCAGCTGTCTTGAGCGGCTGGTACGCGGAGAACAAACGATTTTGCCGAAATATGACTTTAAAACGGGAACACGGTGCGGCACGGTACAATATATACCACATGAAAATGATTTCATCCTGCTGGAAGGGATTCAGGCAATGTATCCGGAAATTCGACGGTATTTGCCGCAGACACGTACTTACCGTATGGTGATTATGCCAAAGGCAGACGTGACAACGCCTGACGGCAAAATCATTACCGCACGGGAAATTCGGCTTTTGCGCCGCCTTGTCAGGGATGTCTGGATGCGCGGAACGAGTGCGGAAAAGACGCTTTCCATGTGGGCGGATGTATGTGCCAATGAAGACGCTAATATCTTTCCCTATGTCGCAGAAGCAGATTTTCGGATGGATTCGTATCTTGATTATGAACTGTATATCATAGCGCCTCAGATCCGCACACTGCTTGCCGATCTGCCCAAAGAGGGAGAGGGGTATGCGTATGTCCATGACCTGCTTGTGCGTTTGTCTGCGTATCAGGCAATGCCGGCAGACGGTGTCCCGAAGGATTCCGTATTCCGGGAATTTATCGGATGAAATAGAAAGGAACGATATGTTTATGAGTACGCAGCCAACCATAGCGATGTATGAAGCATCCGCCGCGTATCTGCGTGAGGCACTAAAGAATAGGGGACTGCCTATGCCGCGGACAGCAGTGATTCTCGGTTCCGGACTGGGTACGTATGCGGCATCTGATGCCGTACAGAAGGAGCTTGTCATACCGTACAAAGAAATTCCCCACTTTCCGATTACCACGGTATCCTATCAAAAGGGGGAACTGACGATTGGCGTTGTGGAAGGCAGCACGGTGTTGTTTTTTAACGGACGCTTTCATTATTATGAGGGCTGGGAGATGTGGCAGGCGGCGTATCCGGTTGCGGTGTGTCATCTGCTTGGCGTGGAATGTATGCTGATTACCAATGCAGCAGGCGGAATCAACGCAAATACGCTTATTCCCGGTGACCTTGTCTGCGTGACCGATCATATCAAACTGTGCGCAGAATCTCCTGTACGCGGACAAAATCTCGATGTACTCGGCACACGCTTTTTTGATATGCAGTCGGTATACGACAAATCCCTGATTGCGATGGCAAAGCACTGTGCAGAAGAACTTGGTTTTTCCTTAAAGGAAGGGGTATATGCTTACATGACCGGACCGCAGTTTGAAACGCCGGCGGAAATCAAAGCGCTGCGCATGCTTGGTGCAGACCTTGTGGGAATGTCCACCGTACCGGAGGTCATTGAAGCGGCGCATTGCCAAATCCGTGTGCTGTGTATTTCCTGCGTGACCAATTATGCAGCCGGTGTGACCGGGAATGCGATGACGGAACAGGAAGTGCTCGATACTGCCGCTGCGATCTCCGACAAATTCTGTGCGCTGCTCCACCGTATCATTGCAAATATGACTGCCTCCATGCAAGACAGGATGAACTTACCAAAGAAATGAAAGGATCAGACCTACCATGAACTATCTTTTTTCCGACATTACGACGATGAATGAACAGGGGGATGCACATAAGCATCGGTACATCACGGTGGAAGGCGAATATATCACCGGTATTTTTGACGCGCGTCCGGCAGGTGTGTTCGACCGGGAGATTTCCGGTAAAAACAAGCTTTTGATGCCGGCACTTTATAACTGCCATGCACATACAGCGATGACATTATTCCGCGGGTACGGTGAGGATATGCCGCTGTCTGTGTGGCTGAACGATTGCATTTTTCCGGCGGAAGACCTTCTGACGTCCGATGCGGTATACAATGCATCCATGCTTGCAGCGGCGGAAATGATCCGCTGTGGTATTGTGTCCTTCTCCGATATGTATTTCTTTTCGGAAGATACCATTCGTGCGGTCGGCGAGACCGGTATGAAGGCGAATATTGCTCGCTGCATCAATTGCTTTAATCCTGAGGAAACAAAGGAAACAGACAAACGGTTTCTTGAAGCGCTTGCATTGCACAAGCAGTATCATAATTCGTTTGACGGCCGCATAAAAATGGATATGTCCGTTCATGCAGAGTATACTACACTCCCGCATACCATTCGGTACGTGGCAGAAGCGGCAAAGGCGCTTGGACTGCATATGCACGTCCATATGTCGGAAACCGCGTCAGAGCACAGAGAATGTATGGAACGCAACGGCGGAAAGACGCCGGCACAGCACTTTGCGTCTCTTGGCGTGTTTGATGTACCGACTATTGCGGCGCACTGTGTCTGGGTAACAGATGAGGATATCGCGCTGATGGCGGAGAAAGGTGTGTTTGCTGCGCACAATCCGGTCAGCAATCTGAAGCTTGGCTCCGGTATCATGCCGCTTGACAAGATGCACCGGGCAGGCGTCCGTGTGGTGCTTGGTACGGATGGCGCCGCATCCAACAATCGACTCGACATTCTGCGGGAAATGAACACCGCGGCTCTGCTGCAAAAGGGACGCGACATGGTCTGTGATGCGATGAAGGCGGCGGATATGATTCCCATGGCGACAGTCAACGGTGCAATGGCACAGGGAAGAGAAGACTGCGGCAAACTTGCGGCAGGATGCCGGGCAGATATTATCCTGCTTGATATGGATACGCCGAATAACATTCCTTCCTACACGCCTGTTACATCTGTGGTCTACAGTGCGACGGCGTCTGATGTCTGCATGACCATGGCAGACGGTAAAATTCTCTACGAAAACGGACAGTATACCACATTGGATATTGAAATGGTCAAGCACCGTATGCGCCATACTGTTGCGCATTATTTTGATCAAAAATAAAAAAAAGAAAAATACAGATGTAAAAAATCCCCTGCTTACAGGCTGTCGCATTAACATGCTCCATCCTATAAAATTCGCCTTTTCGCTTTTCCAAGCGAAATTTCACAGCGGATTTTTGTTAAAATCCACTGTGAAAACGCCGAATTCGGATCACTTCGTGATCCCGGGCTGTTGCATGTTTTCAACTTGCAACAGCCCGGGGAGACGTTTCAAAGAACTACGGGCTGTCGCATTAACATGCAGAAATGAAACGAAAGCAGGGGATTTGATTATGCCGAAAAATGCCGCAAACCATAAGGATACCAAGCAGACGCTTGCTTTGGGCGTATTCTTTTTAACTGTTTCCAATGTATTGACCAAGCTGTGCGGAATGTTTTTAAAGGTACCGCTGACAAATGCGCTTGGCGATACGGGAATGGCGTATTTTAATCTTGCCTATGCGGTGTACAAGTGGTTTTATATGATTTCCACAGCGGGACTGCCTGTGGCGGCAGCTGTGCTGACAGCACGGTTTGCAGGAGAGGGAGATACCCGTTGTGAAAATCTGCGCCGCGTGCGCAATGTGACGCTTGGTGCATTTTGTGCAGTCGGTATTTTTGGAAGTCTCTGCATGTTTTTTGGTGCACCGCTGTTTGCATCTTTGCAGCAGGTGGAAAATGCAGCTGCATCCATTTCGGCAATTGCACCTGCGTTGTTTTGCATCTGTATCGCAAGTGCACTGCGCGGATGGTATCAGGGACTTGGCAGTCTGCTGCCTGCATCCATTGCACAGGTTGCAGAAGCGTGTACAAAGATGGTCTGCGGTCTGTGCTTCGGCACCTATGCAATCTCTCGCGGCTATCCGATTTACACCGTTGCCGCTTATGCAATTTTCGGCTTGACGGCAGGCTGCCTGCTTGGCATGCTTGTGATGCTGATTGCTCTGCCGGTCGTGCATAAAAAGCATCGCATTCCACTGACGTCGAAACAAGACAGAGCATCTGGGACGAATGCCGTCTCGTGCAGCCATTTATTGCATCAGCTTCTGCGCATTGCCATTCCGGTTACCTTGTCGGCGTCGGTGTTGTCCCTTTGCGATATGTTGGACTCGATGATTGTGATCCGCAGACTGTGCGGCGCCGGAATGGCGGAAGATGAGGCGCTGCGTCTTTATGGCAACTATACCGCGCTTGCCGTGCCGATGTTCAACCTTCCGCCCATTCTGATTTATCCTGTTACAACGGCGCTGATTCCCGTGATTACCGCAGCCTTTGAAAATAAAAAGGACCCCGATAAACGCAGCCGGCTGGTCACAACTTCCATCTCGGCGACCGCTTACATCGCGCTTCCCTGTGCCGCCGGTATGTCCGTTATGGCGGAACCGCTGCTCAGACTTTTGTACCGTGACGATCTCGCAGCGACCGGAGCGCCGATGCTGAAAATTCTGTCAATTGCAACCTTTTTCTTGTCCATGCTTGCGATGACCAACGCCATTCTGCAAGCAGCCGACCATGCGCGGTATCCGGTATACAGTATTTGTGCCGGTGCTGTCGTCAAGTTGATTTCTTCCTGGGTTCTCTGCGGTCGGCCGGAGCTTGGTATTTTGGGAACACCGCTGTCTACCGTTCTGTGCTATACGACAATGGCGCTGTGCAATCTGTATTTTGTGGTTCGTGCTACAGGGATTTCTCTTCCGCTGTTCCGGGCGCTGTGGAAACCGGCATTATGTTCCGTTTTATGCGCATTTACTGCCAGCGCTGCGTTTGGATTATTGTACGGACGGATTTCAGAAGCCATTGCAACCCTTGGTGCGGTTGCCATCGGCGGTATAACCTATCTTGCGGCGATGATTGCGGTGCGCGGCTTCAGCCGGGATTTGGTTGCGTTTTTTAAAAAATGATGGGAATTACCAGCGGACTCTTAAAACAACGTAAGTTCAATAAAATTCTCGGAGAAAACTTTATACGGGAATATTCAACAAAATTGTTATGAATTATTTGTTCGATTTATACAATATTTTATGGGTTCATACGTTTGAAAGTTTTTGCGGAGGAGTTTGAGGAGGTGCTTTTTTCAAAAAGCATCTCCTCATCGAACTCACGTTAAATACTGTACACATCTCTGTTTGTTTTGCGGTATATCGCCGTCAAGTCGTGTGCTGACGGAGGTTTTGATTGATAACAGACCCTCTTTCAATCATATATGGCATCAGCTTAATGTGTTCTACCTTCGGCTGTTTTTCTTTCAGATTGCGGATAAGCAGGTCGACTGCATGTCCTGCAATCTCCTCATAATTGTGTGCCACGGCCGTGATATCAAACATTTGCACCCACTTGACATCGTCGTAAGCAATAAAACTGACATCATCCGGAATTTTCATACCGCATTTTTTTAATGCCAGCCATGCTTGCTCTGCATGAAGAGCGATCCCCAATACCGCAGTCGGATGCAGGCGGCAGATTTGTTTTGCGATATCATCTACAGAGCTGTATGGCTTTAAGATATATTCACAATCGGCAGAGAGTCCGTTTTCGCTGTATGCTTCCTTGTAAATATCATAATTGGGCGCTTCACTTACGTACAGAATCTTTTGATGACCGTTTTTTAATAGATAATCCAGCGCATTTTTTACGCCTTGTTTATCATCCATGTACACACAGTCCAGAAAATCGTAATGCCCACCGAATAATTGAATCAAATAAATTTTTTGTCCGATTTCGGCGATTTTCTGTGAATCCACTGCGCCGGTCGGTACCATGATCAATGCATCCACTTGAGAGGCGAGCATCACGCTCAGCGCCTCATCCTCCGTTTGAACTCCATCCTGTACAAAACTGATGAGCATCCGATACCCATATTTTTTCAGTTCAATTTCAATATATTTTAAGATGTCGATGTAAAACAGGTTATCAACAGATGGAATGATAAATCCGATGGTGTTTGTTTGATTTCTTTTTAAGCCGCGTGCAATTAAATTGGGAGAATATTGATATTCCTTTGCTGCATTTAAGATTTTTTGCCGCGTTTCTTCCTTCATGACCGAATTTGTGTCAAACGCACGTGAGATTGTTGCTGTGGATACGCTGCATTTATGCGCCAATTCTTTAATCGTCAATTCATAAATCTCCTTATCGATTGTGTATTTTATAACGAAAAGCAAGATGTCCTCCTCCCGCCCTCTGTAAGCGGTCGGAGACATCTTCGTTTTTTGTGGAAGTGTATAGTTCTGTAGAAGCGATATGCTTCCACAGATGCTGTAATCCTCCTTTGAAAACGTTGAATGCCAGCACAAAGTACCGACACCGTATGCCTTATGAAATAAGTATATCATAAAAAATTATTTTTTTCAAGATGCTTGACATTAAATTCTATTTGTGCTATAATATCAATGTAAACGTTTACATTTATATCGGCGCTTGTAAAAGTAAGTGAATTCTACCGCCTATAGGGGCGGGAGATATCTTGCTTTTCATTATATTGATGGTTAAGGAGGTTTTGAAAAATGAAACAAAATTCGATATTGTTAATTTTTTGTACGCTGCTGATGTCTCTGGCTTCGTGTCAGTCGAGTTCTTCGGAAAATCCTTCGGACATAAGTTCTACAGATACAAAATCCATTTCGGAAGAAACGACTGCACAGGCTTATCAGCTGCCGGATGCCGATTATGACGGCTATACGTTTAAAATGTTGGCACGTGATAATCAATGGGATCGTATGGAGGTGGATTTCGATGAACCGCAGGCGGATGTGATTTATGACGCTGTATATCAGAGAAATTTAGCCGTAGAAGAAAAATACAATGTGACCGTGGAAGGCGTTTTGCTTGGAGATGATATGTATACCCCGGTGAAACAGTCTGTAATGGCGGATACGCATGAATATGATATGGTATTTGCACCGCTTTCTGCTGCTGCAAGTATGGGCAGAGATGGACTTCTCTACAATTATAATGAGATTCAATCCATTGATCTGTCAAATCCATGGTGGGACAAAAATATTGTAAATGACCTGCAAATCAATGACAAAATGTATTTTATGACTGGTGACATCGGGGTACGCAGCAAAGACAATATTTGGATTATTTTGTTTAATAACCCGATTCATCAAGAACTGGATCTTGAAAATCTGTACGATCTGGTGAAAAATGGAACATGGACGATTGATAAATTTCATGAACTTGCAATACAGGCTGTAAAAGATACCGATGGAAATGGGCAGTTTGATGATCAGGACCGATATGGTTTAATTACGACCGGTGAAGGCGGGAAAAATTTCTACTATGCATCCGGAGAACGGATCATAGACAATAATAACGGAGAAATGACGCTTGTTGCGAACAATGAACGCGCACAGGCGATTATTGAAAAGACGGTAAGATTGTTTACAGAGAGCAATATTGTATACGATCCTCCAACATGGCAGGATGCGGAAAGAATGTTTGCTGAAAACAAAGGTTTATTTTACAGCGAGATTGTAACGCATATCATCAATCTGCGCGATATGAAAGCGGATTTTGGAATACTTCCTACACCGAAACTCTCTGAAGAGCAGGAAGCGTATTATACGCACTGTGCGACAAATGGTACAGCAGCTTGCCTGCCGATCAGTTCCCCCGATATCGAACGCTGTGGAACGATTGTTGAAGCCTTGGGATATTACGGTATGGAGTATCTTACTCCGGCGTTTGAAGAGGAAGCCCTTGCTGCAAAATATTCCCGTGATCAGGAATCTGCGGAAATGCTGGATATTATTTGGGACAGTGTGCGTTATGATGTCGGATATATTTATAATATTGCGGGTATGAGCGATATTGCGACCGCAATGGTGAATCAAAAATCTACAGATTTACAGTCGTTTGTGGAAAAGAGAAGAGCGGCGGCAGAGAAGGCAATTGAAAAACTTTCTGAAAACTTCTCTATTGATCAGACCGGCGCCAATTCTTAAATTCTATATAATATAATTACGACCGGATATCCTCAGTCTCTAATAGGCGGCGGAAGACATCCTGATCACGTACCGGTTGTTTGCTAAAATGACGGGACGATGTCCCTTATTCAATACAAAGGAGAGTTTTTATGTTATTGAGTCCAGTGTATCATCGTGAAAATAAAAAAGCATGGGAAAATTATGTTATTTTTGAAGACGGATATCTTTATGCATTTTTCGGCACAGGAAAAAAGACGGATGACAATCCGTATATGAGTGCGATTGGGCTTGACGTATATCGGTCACGCGACGGCATCCATTTTGAACAAATCAGCGAGTACACGAATCCGATTCCAGGCGCGCACGCCGGATTTTGTGTAAAGAAAATCGGCGATTATTTTTATTATTATCCCACCTGTTCCAATGAGGAGAAGGGGGTACACTTTAAAATTTACCGTACCAAAAATTTTAAGGACTGGGAACACTTAGGAGACGAATACGATGTCGTGCCGGATCGCCGTTTTTATCATGACCGTTGGGATGAAATGGTGATTCTTGAAGATACGGACAACGACGGCAGAGCGGTTTATTATGGGTATATCACCTCTGAACCAAGAGATGATATCAGCGCTCCTGGACCGGGCATGCTCAAAAGCGAAGATGGTATTCATTGGGAGGTTCTTCCGCCTGCAAAAGTGGAATGGGGTGAGGTTCCATCCCAGCATATGGAAGTAAATTTTGTTGAAAAAATCGGTGAGAAATATTATTTATCCATGTCGGGAAGACTGTACCTTGACAGTTACGGATATTCTTTGTACACGTTTGTAGGAGACAATCCATTTGGACCGTTTTATCCGGATTTGGAAAAATTCCGTCTGTGCGGAACCAGTAGACGCGACATCACATGGCTGAATCACAGCGTTCATACGCCGTGGGGTCTGCTTTCCGCTCTTTGGCTGAGTCACGATGAAAACCCGGATATTCCCTCAGGATCATTTGCAATTTCTACATTGAAGAGAATTTTGTGTGAAAACGGTCATCTGAGATTGGGATACTGGGATCAAAATGATTCGTTATTTGACTTATCCCGTCCTTTGAATTTAAACCTTGCCGCAGCTTATCCGAGTGAGACATTAAAAAATGAACGTGACAGTGTGGTGTTTGACGAAAACGGCGTTATCAAAATTTCCGCATCGCGTGACGGCGTTATTTTACTCAGCGATAGCGTGTTTGATAAAGACAAGGGCATCATGTTGACAGGCACACTGAAATGCAGAGAAAATCGGGGACACATCGCTTCGCATCAACACGCTGCTGGAATGGGCTTTTATTTGGAAGAGGAACCCGGAAAGGGCGTTATGATTTATGCGGATACGCTGGGAGTTACGCGTACCGGTACGCTCAGGTACGCAGATCAAGCGATAACCGACTTTGATATTTACCGATATTCTGGGTATGGTCTTGTCAGAGGGCGTTCCGGTGGTCTGCGCGGTACCGTTGATTTTCGTTTTGAGGATACTGTTGGTCCGTTTGGCCATGCATCCTATGCCGGAATACGTCATAATGTACAGCATTCCTTTAAACTGATTGCACGAATGGATTATTTTGAATTGTACATCGATGATTTGTACGTACAAACGTATCTTGTTCCGGATACGGTCACAGGACGGATTGGCGTATGTATGTTTGACGGCACAGGCGAGATCGAGATCAAAGGATATCACTTTTTATAAGGAATGGTTCTTTTGCTTTGATGCAGAGCAGCTGCTTAAAAAACAATACCGAACGACACAAAAAATAAAAAATATATAAAAAACTATTGACAAAATAAAAAGGCTGTGGTATAATAATAGTGTTCTAAAGGAAATGTATGGAACATAAAAATTGGGATATTGTGTAAAGGTAGCACAGCAGACTCTGACTCTGTATGTTGGGGTTCGAATCCCTATATCCCAGCCATAAATAAACAGCTGAGTTTATCTTAGCTGTTTATTTTATATATGGAAAAAATAGTTGTAGGGATTTGAACGGGTGCGGAATGAATGATCTGCCAGTGGCAGATCAGAACGCACCCTGACCGAGCCCGCAGGCGAGAACGAATCCCTATATCCCAGCCAAAGCAGCTCTGATTTGAATCGAATGTGATTCCGGTTAGAGTTGTTTTTTTATTCATGCAGAGGTTTATTTCATATAACGCTCAAGATTATATATAATATAAAGGTAAGAAACGGGACATTAATATGGAATTTATTGCGTAAAAATTTGAGGAACTGACACCGGCAGAGGTATATGAACTATTAAAAGCCAGATCAATTATTTTTCAGTTGGAACAAAAGATTCAATATCTGGACATGGATGACGTGGATTACCGCAGCGTTCATTGCTTTTTGTGGGATAACGGACATGTGACGGCATATTTGCGTGCCTATCCAGTGGAAGAAAATACCGTAAAGGTTGGTCGGGTATTGACATTAAACCACGGAAACGGCACAGGAAGGGAATTGATGCAAAGGAGCATTCCGGCAATCATACGGATGATGCATTGTAAGAAAATCTGCATGGATGCACAGAAGTATGCGGTTGGATTTTATGAAAAGTTTGGATTTATCACCGTATCGGATGATTTTTTAGAAGAAGGTATTGTGCATGCCGCAATGGAATTGTCGGTAGAATGAGACGAAAAACAGGACTGCTATAAATCAAAACGTTAGCTCGTTTTGCATAATATTTTGTTCGTTTAAAAGTTTTTGCGGTGGAGTTTGAGGAGGTGCTTTTTTCAAAAAGCACCTCCTCATTGAACTTATATTTTTAAATAAGTCTGTGTTTGACGAATAGGGATTCAATCTTCTATGATGATTTCTGTATCGTGGAGCAGCGCCATATTGTCGCAGAGAATCGGTTTTTTGCCGCTGACTGCATGGAAGCCGCGAATGGTAATTGTTTTGGGGCGTTTGAGTGGATACGGTTCTGTATGCGTCAGACGGTTTTCTTCTGTGACATCGGCGTCAAAATTGGAGAAAATGCGGACACCGCTAAAATGACGCGGCACATTGGTATCTACGACGGTAATATTTTCCAATACGATATTGGTCGGGAGCGCACATGGATATCCGAAATCGTGCTGACCGTTGTTATTTGCGCTTAAAAGAACAGGATTTACGCAAAAACCGGGTGTGGGAATCCATGTGATATTCCGCAGCGTCAGGTTTCCGTGCCATGTACAGCCATAGTCATATCGGAACCCAACAACGCTGCTGCCGTAGCAAGTGACATTTTCCATCAGCATTTCGCCAAATCCAATCGTATTGGTTCCCATCCATCCCATGACAGAGTTGCGGATGGTGTAATCTCTCACGCCGCAGTGTGCATCGGAACGGGAAAGAATGCAATGATCAAATAAAATTTGCTTGCAGTAATTGGAGCCGAAAACGCCCCACAGGTCCCGGTTGCAGATATCGTCCTGCCGGCAGCCGAGAAACTGAATATCGATCACACCGCCGCAGCAGATATCATATGATCCCATTTTTACAGGAACGCCTGCGGAACCGATAGTTTCATAAATTTTATGTCCTGTCACATGGCAATCCTTCAGCGCAGCATGCGCGCAGTTATCAAAGAGAAAGAATCCGGCATACGGTGCGCCGTGGTCGGTTTCGCCTGTGACGGTATGGTACACATTTTCAACGGTAACATTGGAACGGGTTACATGAATGCCGCGTGCATAATAGGTATAACGGGATTCTGCCCTGTTTGCAATGGTGGTAAAATGACCGCCGCGAATGACAAGCGGTTCTTCATCAATCGGAACTGCTTCCACAGTTGTAATGCGTGTATAATTCCAGTTGATGCCGGAAAGAATCCTGCCGTCACGGGTTAAAATAAAGCTGTCCTGCTGTGGAGAGCCGGAGTCCTGATTTGCGCCAAGCCGGATATACTGCATCTGCTCATCGCTGGTAACAGTGACATACATATCGTGTTCCAGCCTGATTCCAAGCGCTTCCAGGTCCAGTTTGGTTTGTCCCTCATGCAGCGGCGGAATGGGGAGGGTGCCCCATGCATTGCGCGGCGGTACAACAAAGCAGCTGACGTTCCAATTTTCGACATCGATGTCATTAATGATAAATTTCGAGGTGTTCCAGTCTGTGTCTGTCATAATAACCGCCGGGGATGCAGCGGGACCGATATAATACGTTGCATCAGGGTTTGTTTTGACCGGCAGATTGTGCGCGTTGGCGTATTCATGTGCACGGACGATTGCAGCGGTATCGTCGGTTTTTCCGTCTCCGACCGCACCGAAAGCTTCATAGGTTACAAAATCATTCATATACATAGGTCATGGCTTTTGCTCAAGCAAAAGCATCCTTTCCTGTAGAATGGGGAATACAGTCCCTTTGAAATGGAAAATTTGCGGAGCAATTGATTTCTTCGGACATTACCTTTTACAAGGTGGATACGGTTATTATCATACGCTGTTTTTTGTAAATTGTCAAGTCTTTTGTGTGAACTTTTCAAGCAAATGCTTGATAAAAAATGGCAACTGTGGTATAATAATCGCAAAGTGACCATTGACGGCTGACCGTCACCCATAAAATGCTTGCGCACTTTGTTTTTATAATATAATGCGGAAAGAGGCTTTCATATACGACAGCATGGTTATGCGCGCATAACCCGGTTATGTATCCATAACCCGATTATGGTCATAAAGATAAAAAGCATTCAATGTCAGTATCCCCCAAAAAAGTTTTTCGGGGTTTTAGGGGGATTTTTTCAAAAAGCCCCCTAAACCGGAAGGAGTCCTTTATTTATGAAAAAACAAAAAATATTACAGCGGATTGTAATGTGCATGGTGTTGCCGATGCTGCTTATGATGTTTGGTTCCTGCCAGATGCAGGAGGATGAAGATCATACAGAACGGAAGGTGTCCTACGTCACTTCTCCCGCTCCGGTTGCACAGCTGGAGGAAAATGCCATTCTCCGCCGACCGGATACCGTTGCAAATCCCTCCGATTATGCTGACATCACAGAACCGGCGGAAACTGCTGCTCCGGTCAGTCCAAATACCGGCAATGATCCGCAAAATAATCCCAAAGATACGGAAGCACGCATTTCCTTTGTCGCTGTTGGCGATAATATTCTGCATTCTGCAATTATTGAGGATGCTGCCAAGCATGCCGGGACAGGAGAAGATTATAATTTCAAATATATTTATGACAATGTGCGCAGTGTGATCTCAGCAGCGGACGTAGCATTTGTCAACCAGGAAACCCCGATGGGCGGAAAATCGCTCGGTTATTACGGTTATCCAAACTTCAACGGTCCGCAGGAAGCGGGGGACGCGCTTGTGGACTGCGGTTTTGATATCGTGTGCATAGCAACGAACCATATGGCAGATTTAAGGGATGCAGGTCTTAGCGGAACCATTGACTATTGGAACAAGCAGCCGGTAACACTGGTTGGCGGCTACAAAAGCCAAGCGGATTTTGACACAGTACGTGTGCATGAAAAGAACGGCGTCAAAATCGCACTGCTTGCATATACCTACGGTACAAACGGTATGTCGGTATCGACTGAATCCGGTCTTGTCATTCCGCTGATCAATGAAGCGGATATCACCCGTCAGGTTGCACTGGCAAAAGAAGCGGGTGATCTTGTTGTGGTCAATATGCATTGGGGAACGGACAGCTCGTTTACAGTGACGGAGGAGCAGAAACGGTATGCACAGCTGCTTGCCGATCTTGGGGTTGATGTGATCATCGGAGAACATCCGCATGTCTTGCAGCCCATGCAGTGGATAGAAGGCAAAAATGGCAACAAGACACTGCTGACGTATTCGATTGGCAACTTTCTTTCTACGATGTACAACGATTATTTCATGGTAGGCGGAATGCTGTCCTTTGATATTGTAAAAAATGCAGCCGGTACCCATGTGGAAAATGTACAGCTGATCCCAACTGTCACTTATTATGATGTCAACCGTTCCAATTTGTCGATTTATTTTCTTGACGATTTTACCGAAGAGCTGGCGTCCTCCCATGGTACCAATGTACACGGCGCAACCTCTCTGGAACAGCTGCGCGGATATGTGACAAATGCGATTCCATCCGAATTTTTGCCAAAGAGTTATCGCTAAACGGTTGACAGACCGAATACAGTATGTTATAATTAAGTCGAAAAATCGAAACGGATTTCAGACAGAGAACTCTGAAAACAATAAAAATCCGAGAGGAGAAACAATATGAAATTTTCAGCAGCAGGCGGCTGGTTCGGCGGTGACTGGTATCAGAACGTAGAACGCGGCGCAAAGTACGGTTTTGGAGCAGTGGAGCAGCTTGGATGGTCTCACCTGGACCTGGCACGTGCAAAGGAAACATTGGAGAAAACCGGTGTGACTTCTACCTGTATTATCATTCAGTCCGCGGCACATCCCGAATATGCAGAGGCAATGGCATGGACACACGGTATGGTATGGGAGGATACCCATGATATTTTTGTGGAGTCCTTCCGCGAGACGGTGGAAGCCGCAAAGATCATGAATGTTCCCAACATTTGTGCAACGGTCGGCAATACCAGAAGTGACGTCTGTGAGGAGAAGCAGTTTGAAAACTGTGTCAAAACCTTGAAATCCATGGCACATATCGCAGAAGAAGAAGGAAAAATGATCGTGTTAGAGCCGCTGAACGTGCTTGTGAACCATATGGGGTACTTCCTTGTCACGACAAAGCAGGCGGTGGAAATGATTCGTGCGGTAGACAGTCCCAACTGTAAGATTTTGTTTGACATTTATCATCAGCAGATTTCCGAAGGAAATGTTATCCGCAACGCAACCGAAAACATCGAGTTGATCGGTCATTTCCACATCGGCGACAACCCCGGACGCAACGAACCGGGTACCGGTGAAATCAACTACGATAAGGTATTCCGTGCGATCCGCGACAAGGGTTATGACCGTTATCTGGCATTTGAATGCGGCAGAACCGTTCCGCTGCCGGAGTTATCCGTCAATATGCACGCACTGATTGACCGTTATGATGAGAAATGAGTTAAAAATGAAGCTTGGAATTACTGGAAACACATTTGGGCGGTTTGG
This sequence comes from Clostridia bacterium, assembly GCA_017942005.1. Lineage (GTDB taxonomy): Bacteria > Bacillota > Clostridia > Oscillospirales > CAG-272 > RGIG3925. The sequence continues at coordinate 64,077 of JAGAVJ010000025.1, forward strand.
TGAAAACCGCTATCAGAAAATGGCAGAAATCGGATTTCGTTATACCGATTTTGATTTGGCAGGTACGGATTCTGCATGGTACACCGCCGATGAAGATACCCTTTGCCGTCTTGTGAAAGCGGAAAAGCAATTATGTGCGGATGCGGGCGTGACCATCAATCAGGTACACGGACCGTGGAGATGGCCGCCGCAGGACAATACACCCGAAGACCGTGCGGAGCGCATGGAAAAGATGAAGCATTCCATCCGTGTGACCGCGATGCTCGGCTGTAAAAACTGGGTGATACATCCGATTATGCCGTTTGGCATCGATGATCTTGATACGGGAAAAGCCAAAGAAACGTGGGATTTGAATGTCACCTTCATGCGGGAACTGTTATCCTGTGCAAAGGAATATGATTTGGTCATCTGCTTTGAAAATATGCCAATGGTGCGTTTTTCGCTTGCGACGCCGACCGATATTCTGCGCTTTGTGAATGAAATGAACGATGAACACTTCCAGGTATGTCTGGATACCGGACACGTCAATGTGTTTCCGTCTCTGACCCTCGGCGGCGCGGTGCGGGAGCTGGGCAGTACCATTCGTGTCATGCATGTACATGACAACGACGGAAAGGCAGATCGCCATCAGCTGCCGTATATCGGGACTGCGGATTGGGAAGATTTCGGACGTGCACTGCATGAAATCGGGTATGACGGTGTGTTCTCCTACGAAACAAGTCCGTGGGGAAGTATGCCGGATCCCGTATATGAAGCTGCCTGCCGCATGATGGTCACAATGGCGGAAACGATTACAATGGAAAGGTAACATAAACAAGCGGAGGACGAGGACATGGGGAAAACTTTTTTGCAAAAAAGCTTTTCCCCAAACCCCTTTCAAAAAACTTTAATATGGGCATAATGCAGATAGATTTTTCTATAGTTACACTGCATTTTTAACTGTATCCATATAAAAGTTTTTGGGGGCTGCCCAAGCGGCGGGGCGTTTTTTCAAAAACGCCTGGGGAGCGTTCTTAACGAACTCACGTTATATAAGGGAGGTTCTGTATGTAGTACATATGGAGCCTTTTCTTTTGAATGTTTTAAAGAGGAAGGATGGATCAGAAGAACATGTATCGAATTTATATTGCAGAAGATGATCCCGGAATTGCAGAAGGGATTTCCAAAACGCTGCTGTCTTGGAACTTTGAAACCCGCGTAACACAGGATTTTCGGCGCCTTGCCGAAGAAGTGCAGCAGTTTTCACCGCATTTGATTTTAATGGATATCCTTTTGCCGTACCGCAGCGGATATTCCTTTTGCAGTGAGATTCGCAAAAACTCAAAGGTCCCAATCATATTTCTGTCATCTGCCGCCGATAATATGAACATTGTGATGGCGATGGAAATGGGCGGAGACGACTTTATTGCAAAACCGTTTTCTCCGGAGGTGCTGACGGCGAAAATTTCTGCGATGCTCCGGCGTGCATATGACTTTACCGTAACACCGCCGCTGCCCTCCTGCCGCGGCGCCGCGTTGAATACCGATGCATGCTCGCTGACCTATCAGAATGCACAGGGGGAGGTGGACGAGCTTCCGCTGACAAAAAACGAATACCGGATTCTTTATACGCTTTTGTCCGCCAAAGGCAGTGTGGTCAGCAGAGAACGCCTGATGGAGAGGCTGTGGGAAACCGATACCTTTATTGACGACAATACGCTGACGGTAAACATCGGACGGCTGCGCAAAAAACTGGATGCCGTCGGACTTGCGGATTTTATTGTGACAAAGGTCGGTATCGGCTATATGATCGGGGAAAAGGAGAATTTGTAAAATGACATTGATACGGCATTATGCGGCACGGACGTTTACACGGTATCTGTTGTTTTTTGCATATATGGGAATTTTTCTGCTTGTGTTTTGTTTGTACAAGCTTCCGCTGCTTGCATTTTTATATCCGTTTTTGCTGTGTCTGCTCCTTGGGACCGTGGTGACGTGTATTCGGTTTCTGATGGCATATCAAAGACATAAACGTGTTACAGCCATGCAGAAAACAATTGCCGATGTTTTGACGACAGACGATTTTCCGGTGCATTCCATAGAGGACGAAGACGACCGTGCGCTGCTTTCCATACTGTGCCATGTATTGCGGGAAGAGAAGCTGCAGCGGCACAATCAGTACAAAGAAATGACCGAATATTATACCACATGGGTACATCAGATCAAAACACCAATTGCATCCATTCGTTTGCGGCTGGACGGAGAGGATACGGCGCTGGCACGCGCTATCGCCGTAGAGGTACAGCGTACAGAACAATATGTAGAAATGGTGCTTGTATATCTGCGTATGCAGGGAGAGAGTGCTGCGACAGATTATGTCATTGATACCTGCGATATCGACGCCATTGTGCGGGATGCCGCGAAAAAACTTTCTGCGCAGTTTATCGGCAAACGGATTGCTTTTTCCATGGAAGCAAGTCATCTTGAGATTCTGACTGACGAAAAATGGCTTTCTTTTGTTGTGGAACAGGTTCTGTCCAATTCTTTGAAGTATACTCATACCGGCGGCACCATATCCGTTTATACCGTGGACAAGATGCTATGTATCAGCGATACCGGCATCGGCATTGCGCCAACTGATCTGCCGCGCGTATTTGAACACGGCTTTACCGGTTTTCATGGCAGAGAGGACAAGCGGGCGACCGGAATCGGTCTGTATCTGTGCAAACGCATCTGTGAAAAACTTGGTCACACCATTGAATTGGAGTCCGAACCCGGCGTTGGAACAACGGTGAAAATCGGTTTGTCACGTTTTGCGCTGCATACGGAATAACACGAACGCACACAGACGTTTTCAAAGAAACAACCCTGATTCCCGAACCGTTTTTGCGGAGAATGAAAGCAGAAAACCAAAAGCATCTTACAATTTTGTAAGTTTCCCGTTTGATTTTGTAAGGCAAATGCATGGCGTCATCGCGCGATTTGTAGTATAATAGTTTACGAAAAAGGAAACGGAGAGGGGAAGACTTCTTCCGTCTCGTAAAAATACAATATAAAGGAGAACTGATCATACAATGAACCATCTGCTTTTGTCTGTGACAAATCTTGGAAAGACCTATACGACGCATCTCGGTCTGAATAAAGTAGAAGCGTTAAAAAATGTCACCTTCTCTGTGGATGAGGGTGAGTATGTCGCCATCATGGGAGAATCGGGTTCCGGTAAAACAACCCTTTTAAATATTCTTGCGACCCTGGATACGCCAACCTCCGGAAAAGTTGTTCTGCGCGGACAGGATCTGTCGGATATTCCGGAATCTGGCCGTGCGGCGTTCCGGCGGGAAAGTCTTGGATTTGTCTTTCAGGATTTTAATCTGCTCGATACCTTTTCCATCCGTGACAACATTTGTCTGCCGCTGGTATTTTCGGGTGTTCCATATAGAGAAATGGAAACGAGACTCATTCCGTTATCCAAAACGCTTGGCATTGATACCTTGCTTGAAAAATATCCGTATGAGGTATCCGGCGGGCAAAAGCAGCGTGCAGCAGTAGCACGGGCATTGATTACCAATCCCGATGTCATTTTGGCAGATGAACCGACCGGTGCACTGGATTCCCGTGCGTCCGACGAGCTTTTGGGACTGTTTGCAAAAATCAATGCAGGGGACGGCGTCAAACCGGGACAGACCATTTTAATGGTGACACACTCTGTACAGGCGGCAAGCCGTGCGGGACGTGTTTTGTTTATCCGTGACGGTGAGGTCTTCCATCAGCTGTACCGCGGTGATATGACAGATGCACAGATGTTTACAAAAATCTCCGATACCTTGACCATTCTTGCGACCGGCGGACATACAAAGGAGGAAGTCTGAAGGCGATGAAGTTCTTTTTGTTTACGCATCTGGCAGCAGACGGGATACGGAGAAACGGTGCCTTGTATCTGCCGTACTGTCTGATGAGCTCTGTCATGATCATGATGTTTTACATCCTGAATTATTTACAAAATGCACCGTGGCTGGATTCCGTGCGCGGCGGTAATACAATCGCTCCCTTTTTGGGATTTGGCGTGATTGTCATTGTCATTTTCTCTGTAGTGCTGTTATTTTATGCCAATACCTTTATCACGCGGCGTCGGCTGCGGGAGATGGGACTTTACCATGTGCTGGGCATGGGAAAAGCAGATTTGATCCAGCTGATGCTGTGGGAAAATGTCTTTACTACCGTAGCGTCGCTTGCCGGAGGACTGCTGCTTGGCGTTGTACTTTCCAAAGCAGCAGAGGTGTTTTTGCAGCGTTTGGTCAAGGTGTCGTTTGATTTCTCTCTGATGGCAGACCATAAGGTCATTTTACAGACCTTGCTTGTGTATGTCATTGTATTTATTGTTTTGATGGGAATCAACTTTATCCGTCTGGCGAAATCCAATCCCATGGAGCTTTTAAAGGCGGATAAGACCGGCGACAAACCGCCGCGCGGAAATGCGCTTTTTGCTCTTCTTGGCATATTGATTCTGGCTGGTGCATACGCCATTGCCATTTCTCTGAAAAATCCCGTAGATGCTGCCTTGTGGTTCTTTGTGGCAGTGATTATGGTGATTATTGCGACGTATCTTTTGTTTGTTTCCGGTTCTGTCGTGCTTTGCCGGATTCTCAAAAAGAATAAAAAATATTATTATCATCCAAAGCACTTCGTTGCCGTATCACAAATGGTATACCGCATGAAACGAAACGGCGCGGGTCTGGCATCCATCTGTATTCTTGCAACGATGGTACTTGTCACGACGGCTTCCACATGCAGTCTGTATATCGGAGAAGAGGATTGTGTCCGTGTACAGTATCCGCAGGAAATAAAAATCACAGCACGGTATAATTATTCGGATTACAACATCGATACCGAACTCCTTCATACATCGCTTCCCAAGGTCAGGGAAGCTGCCGATACCTATTGTCCGGAGCGGACAAACGGATTTGAGCAGTTTCAAACCTATTCCTGTATCACAGACGGCGTTTTTTATATCGACAGCACGCATATTGAACAGGCACCGAAAGAAGACGACCGGTATTTATACTTTATACCAACCGAAACCTATAATCAAATGACAGAAGAAAACCGCGTGCTTGCAGACGATGAATGTATGGTTCTGTATCAGCCGAACACCGGAGAAGAACGCCGTATCGGAACTGCTTTTACCATATCCGGCGGAAAACCGATGCAGATCAAAGACACCCTGCCTTATACGGTGATTGATAAAAATATAAAGAATCAATATGATGGTTTTATTACGGTTATCATGGTTGTCATGAATGACGTTATGGATTATCTGATCCCCGTATATGAAGCAAACATGCAAAACGGTGACAACAGCTCTGTACTGCTTTATTCTTATGCATTTGATATGGAAGGAACAGACGATGAGAAGCTTGCGGTAAATAATCGCATTGCACAGGCGCTGTATGAAAAACAGGAGATGCTTTTGGGCCAGGATACGGATTATGATGGCTCGTTCTATTATACTACCAGATGCCGTGCAGAAGCCGCATCCAGCTTCTATACCGATTATGCGATTCTGTTCTTCCTTGGAATTTTACTCAGCATCGTGTTCCTTGTCGGTGCAGTCCTGATCATTTATTACAAACAGTATTCTGAGGGATTGGAAGACCGCGCGCGGTTTACCATCATGCAGAAGGTCGGCATGACGGATAAGGAAATCCGCAGTACAGTCAACACACAGGTGTTTATTGTCTTTTTATCACCGCTGCTTTTAGCAGGAGTGCATCTTACGTTTGCGTTCCCGTTTATATGGAAAATATTGCAGGTATTTAATTTCTTTAACCTGCCGCTGATCATTGGAACGACCGTGATTTCCTTCGCCGTTTACGGGGTATTTTATGGGATTGTATACAATATGACAGCAAAGGTATATTATCATTTGATTCGCCGTTGAACTCTAACATTTTGGTCATGGAATTTCTGCTGCCTTTACGGTATAAGCGGCAGAAATTCCATGTTTTTATTTTAACCCTGTTTTCATTTGTGTTGATTTTCTTGAAATTTCCATAAATATCGCATTATGACTTGATTTTGTGCAGAAAATATGGTAAAATAGTAACGGTATTCAAGTCGTAAATGAAAGTGACAGAGCGGCACCCCTTACTTTTTTCCGGCAGCGGTATCGTTCCATACCGGAACGTTTCAATGACGGGGTGATACCGCCTTTGCTTGAAAATCCCCCCTCTCGGTTATTGATAGAAAGCACGAATGTGATCAAAACAATCTACCGTTTTTGGGTGGGGGATTCAACATGTCTGATACAAAAATCGCATATATATAGGAAAGGAATCAGCAACCATGGCGGACTACATTATCAGCTGCTGTTCAACGGCAGATTTGTCCCATGCACATTTTGTTTCACGCGATATCCACTATATTTGTTTCCATTATCTTTTCGGCGGCAAAGACTATCCGGATGATCTCGGACAGACCATTCCGTTTGATCAGTTTTATGCTTCCATGACCCAAGGCGTGGAGACGAAGACCTCACAGGTCAGTGCGGGAGAATATACAGCGTATTTTGAGCCGTTCTTAAAGGAAGGAAAAGACATTATTCATCTGTCGCTTTCCTCCGGCATTTCCGGTTCGTATATGTCTGCCTGCGGCGCTGCGCAGATGCTTTCCGAGAAGTACCCGGAACGCAGGATTCGTATCATTGATTCCCTTGCGGCATCCTCCGGCTACGGTTTGTTGATGGATAAGGTTGCCGACCTGCGGGATGAGGGTATGAATTTTGATGATCTCTGCAATTGGATCGAAGCAAACAAACGTCGTCTGCATCATTGGTTTTTCTCGTCTGACCTGACTTTTTATGTCAAAGGCGGACGTGTTTCCAAAACGGCGGGTGCAATCGGCGGTATCTTGGGAATTTGTCCGTTGTTGAATGTCGATTATGAGGGTCATCTGATTCCCCGTGAAAAAGTCCGTCCCAAAAAGCGTGTCATCGGACGTATTGTCGAAAAAATGAAGGAACACGCAGAGAATGGTCTGGACTATTCCGGAAAGTGCTATATCAGCAACTCCGCTTGTATGGAAGATGCACGTGCAGTCGCCGATCTTGTCGAAGCAGCATTCCCGAAGCTGAACGGAAACGTGGTCATCAACAGCATCGGTACGACCATTGGCAGCCACACCGGCCCCGGCACGGTTGCGCTGTTCTTCTGGGGAGACGAGCGCAAGGATTAATTTTTTTACAAGAGGACATCATGAATCAAAACGATACAAAGAAAGAAACAGAGCAATATCTTGACGGCGGAATGTATGCCGATATGGTACGCGGCGGCGCTGCGCAGCTGCGCTGTCATGCAGATGAAGTAAATCAGCTGAATGTGTTCCCTGTACCGGATGGCGATACCGGCGACAACATGCGCATGACCATAGAGGGCGGTGTGTCCGCGTTGGAAGGGATGCATTCCGACAACCTTGCAGAGGTGACCAAAAAGCTTTCAGAGGGAATGCTGCTTGGCGCGCGCGGAAATTCAGGCGTGATTCTCTCGCAGTTTTTTGCCGGTATGACAAAAGGCTTTGCCGGTCACGAAAAAGCAGACAGCCATGTGCTTGGAGAGGCGCTGAAGGAAGGCGTAAAGCAGGCGTATTCCTCCGTCATTACCCCAACGGAAGGAACAATTTTAACAGTTGCAAGAGAAGCCGTGGAGTATGCCGTTGCACGTATCCGGGATGACAGCACCATTCAAAGCATTTTTTCCGATTTGACAAAGGAAATGTACTGCTCTTTGCAGAGAACGCCGGAGATTTTACCGGTATTAAAGGAAGCGGGCGTGATTGACTCCGGCGGAGCGGGACTGTTTTATATATTACAGGGCTTTTATAAAATTCTATCCGGGGAACCCATTGCAGCGTTGGACGATATTCCGTTTTCGGCACAGAACGAGCATCCAATTGCTGATTTTTCTGTGTTTGGCCCGGACAGCGAAATGACGTATGGCTATTGTACAGAGCTTTTATTGCAGCTGCAAAATAAAAAAGTAGCGATCGAGACATTTGATCCGCAGACGATCATTGATTTCCTTGTAACAGTGGGTGACTCCATTGTCTGCTTTAAAACCGGTTCCATCATCAAGCTGCATGTGCACACGATGACGCCGGATGCAGTGCTCGGCTTCTGCCGTAAATTCGGCGAGTTTTTAACCGTAAAAATTGAAAACATGAGTGTTCAGCACCATGAACAAACCATGGCTGACGGCGTTGCGGCAATACCGAAAACACAAATTTCCGCAGAAAAACCGATCAATGCACCCAAAAAGAAATTCGGCGCAGCGGCAGTTGCGTCCGGTGCAGGCATGGAAGCGCTGTTCCGTACCCTTGGGGTAGATGCAATTGTGTCCGGCGGTCAGACACAAAACCCGTCGGCGCAGGACTTTCTTTCGGCATTTGATGAAGTCAACGCGGAAACGATTTTCGTTTTTCCAAACAACAGCAACATTATTATGGCGGCAAAACAGGCAGCGCAGATGTACAAGGGCAGCCATATCTATGTGATAGAAAGTAAGAATATCGGGCAG
>JAGAVJ010000026.1 GCA_017942005.1 Clostridia bacterium
GTTTGCTTGCAAGGACATTTTTGCGAAGCCGTCAATGACGCAGCCCACATGCAATGTGGGAGCGGCGAAGCCGCAAGGGCTTGCGCAGCAAGACCTTCTGTGACTATTATACCATGAAGCAAAAATGTTTGCTTGCAAGGACATTTTTGCGAAGCCGTCAATAACGCAGCCCACATGCAATGTGGGAGCGGCGAAGCCGCAAGGGCTTGCGCAGCAAGACCTTCTGCGATTATTATACCATAAAAAGGGAAAAAGTGCAACCCCGGCAACGGGAAATCAGAGTTATCCAAAAAAATTTAAATATATAATTTGAAAGAGGAACAAAAAATGACAAACGAAATGATTCTTGAAAAGCTCGCTACCATCATCGCAGATAAGATCGATGCAGATCCTGCCGACATCAAGGAAGAAACCACCTTTGAAGAACTGGGTATTGACTCTCTTGATATCACCGATATCGCAATGAGCATTGAAGACGAATTCGGCTTTGAAGTCGAAGTGAACCAGCAGTTAAAGTCTGTCGGTGATCTGGTTGCACTCGTTGCAGAACACAACGCATAAGAATTCCATCGGAAAAGGAAACAGACAGCCATGCTGAAAACGAAAATCACAGAATTGTTTTCCATTGCCTACCCGATTTTTCAGGGCGGTATGGCGTGGATTGCCGATGGAAAACTCGCAGCGGCAGTTTCAGAAGGCGGCGGTCTTGGCATCATTTCTGCAATGAACGCAAACGGCGATTATCTGCGGGAACAGATTCATTCGGCACGCGCACTGACAAACAAGCCGTTCGGCGTCAATATCATGCTGATGAGCCCGTTTGTGGATGAAGTGGCTGCCATTGCTGCTGAGGAAAAGGTCGCAGTTGTCACCACAGGCGCAGGTTCTCCTGTCAAGTATATGGAGACGTGGATTGACGCCGGCATCAAGGTGGTTCCAGTTGTCGCTTCTGTCGCTATGGCGCAGAAGGTCGCACGTGCAGGGGCAGTCGCCGTTGTTGCAGAAGGACAGGAGTCCGGCGGACATATTGGCGAGCTGACCACAATGGCGCTTGTGCCGCAGGTGGTGGACGCTGTTGACATTCCCGTGCTTGCCGCCGGCGGTATTGCAGACGGACGCGGGGTCGCGGCAGCGCTGATGCTGGGCGCAGAGGGCGTGCAGACGGGAACACGGTTTCTTGTCGCTGCCGAATGCGGCGTGCATCAGAACTATAAGGATATGGTCATTAAGGCGACAGATACCTCCACAATTGCAACAGGCCGCCGGTTCGGCGGTTCTACCTGCCGCCAGTTAAAGAACAATTTCAGCCGGAATTTCTCGAAGTTTGAATTCTCCGCGGAAGCAACGGCAGAGGCGGTCAATGCTCTGGGCGTGGGCGCACTGCGCCGTGCAGCGGTTGAAGGCGATACAAAGGAAGGCTGCTTCCTTGCCGGACAGATTTCCGGTCTTGTCAAGCGGGAACAGCCGGCAGCAGAAATTTTACGTGAAGTCGCAGAGGAAGCGGAAGCCCTCCTCAAAGGAGTGTCAAAATGGATCGGATAGCATTTGTATTTTCCGGACAGGGTGCGCAGCATCCCGGTATGGGAGAGGACTTTTACCAGAACAGTGCGGCTGCGGCGAAATTGTTTGACGCAGCGGAAGACATGCGTCCCGGGACGATGGAGCAGTGCTTTCACGGTCCGGACGACGTTTTGAAGCAAACCCAGAACACACAGCCATGTTTGTATCTGGCAGATCTCTCGGCAGCCTTGGCTTTGGACGAAGCAGGTATCCACGCAGAGGCAGCCGCAGGCTTTTCCCTTGGTGAGCTTCCGGCGCTTGCATATGCAGGCGCATATACCGAAACAGAAGGTTTTGCTGTCACAACAAAACGCGGTGCACTAATGGGCGAAACCGCAACGCCGGATACCGCAATGTATGCGATTTTAAAGCTTTCCAATGCCGCAGTTGAGGAAATCTGTACCCATTATACGCATATTACGCCCGTCAACTACAATGCACCCGGTCAGCTGGTCATCTCCGGCGACAAGACGGAGCTTGCAGAAGCAGCAAAGGAAGTCAAGGCAGCCGGCGGACGTGCGGTTCCGCTCGCGGTCAGCGGTGCGTTCCATTCTCCGTATATGGATGAACCGGCGAAAGCGTTTGCGAACTATCTGAATCAAATTGAAATCAAAGAACCGCGCATTCCCGTTTATGCCAATGTCAACGCATCTCCTTACACGGGCAGAGTACAGGATACCCTGTCTCTGCAGATGAACCATCCGGTGCGCTGGGAGGAAACCGTGCGGAATATGGCGGCTGCGGGCATTACGGTCTTTATCGAGTGCGGCGTCGGTAATACGCTTGAAAAACTGATTGCCAAAACCGTGCCGGACGCGAAAGTGTTCCATGTGGAAACGATGGCGGATGTGGCACGTGTCAAGGAGGCGCTCGGCGAATGAATCTGAATCTGAGCGGACAGACCGCGATTGTCACAGGCGGCAGCAGAGGCATTGGATATGCCGTCTGTGAAGCCCTTGCAAAAGAAGGCTGCGATATCGCGTTTCTGTATGCTTCCAATGCACAGAAGGCAGAGGAAGCGGCAGCATCGCTTTCCGCATATGGCGTCCGGGTAAAGGCGTACTGCTGTCATGTCGAACATGAAGAAGAAGCTGCATCCGCCGTTCAGGCGATCAAAGAAGCGTTCGGCAGAATCGATATTCTTGTCAACAATGCAGGCATTACGCGGGACAAGCTGGTCAACGGTATGAAGGAAACGGATTTTTCTGATGTCATTGATGTCAATTTAAAGGGAGCGTTCCATATGATCCGGAACGTGTACCCGATTATGGCGCGCGCGCGTGCAGGCAGAATCATCAACATCAGTTCCATTTCGGGACTCATGGGCAACGCAGGACAGGTGAACTATTCTGCGTCCAAGGCGGGAATGATCGGCATGACAAAATCTGTCGCGAAAGAGCTTACCGCACGCGGTGTGACCTGCAATGCCATAGCGCCCGGATTTATTGTGACGGACATGACGGAAAAGTTTACCGAAAACGAAGCGGTGCTTTCCTCTATTCCGGTCAAGCGGATGGGAACGCCGGAGGAGGTCGGTGCGCTTGCAGCGTATCTGTGCTCTCCGATGGCGGCGTTTATCACAGGTGAGGTCATCCGTATTGATGGCGGGATGGCGATGTAAACATCGCCCGGCAATATAGTTTGCCCTGCAAAATAGTTGCTCTGCAATGTATATTGCGCGTTACAGTGATAAGCTGCTTAAAAACAGAGATTAAAAAAGAGAAAAACTCCTGAAAGGATGAACGATATGAACAGAGTAGTCATTACCGGCATGGGGGCGGTTACGCCGATTGGAAATTCTGTCCCCGCGTTCTGGGATGCACTTCAGAGCGGCGTGTGCGGCATTGATACAATCACCTTGTTTGATGCCTCCGAGGGAAAGTTCACGCTGGCGGCAGAGGTCAAAAATTTTGACGCGGCAGCTGTGCTTGACAAGAACACCGTGCGCAGAACTGACCGCTATACACAGTTTGCACTGGCAGCAGCCGCAGAAGCGATGGCCATGAGCGGTCTTGATACCGACGCGGAACACGGAAATATCAACGGTGAGGAGCTTGGCGTTTATATCGGCTCCGGTATCGGCGGCTTCAGTACGATGTGTGCAGAACATGAAGCACTATTGACCGGCGGCACAAGAAAGGTGTCCTCTCTCTTTATCCCCAAAATGATTTCCAATATTGCGGCAGGTACTGTTGCAATCAAATATGGGGCTAAGGGTCCCAATATGTCCCACGCGACCGCATGTGCGACGGGAAGCACTGCCATCGGTGAAGCATACCGCGCGATTCTGCACGGCTATGCGGAAGCCATGATTGCAGGGGGTGCGGAAGCATCCATCAATCAAATGGCAATCGCAGGCTTTGGCAACATGTCCGCACTGTCTCCTGCCGCAGATAAAAATGAAGCATCTCTGCCCTTTGATGCACGCAGAGGCGGCTTTGTCATGGGAGAAGGCGCAGGCATTCTTGTGCTGGAATCTTTGGAGCATGCAAAGGCGCGCGGCGCTGTAATCCTCGCAGAAATTGTCGGCTACGGCGCAACCTGCGACGCACACCATATTACTGCGCCTGACCCAGAAGGAACACAGGTCGCACGCGCCATTCGTCTGGCACTGCCGGAAAACACGCCGTCTCCGGAAAAAATCTATCTGAACGCACACGGTACCGGTACACCTTTGAACGACAAAACGGAAACAATGGCGTGCAAGCGGGCATTTGGAGACGACGCAAAGAAGATTCACATCTCCTCGACAAAGTCCATGACTGGACATATGCTTGGCGCTGCCGGCGGTGCAGAGGCCATCGCGGCAATCCTTGCACTGGAAAACGATCTGATTCCGCCGACAATTCATTTAGAGCAGCCCGACCCTGCGTGTGACCTTGACTATACGCCGAATACCGCTGTCCATACCGAGATGCAGCTTGCACTTTCTACGTCTCTCGGTTTTGGCGGACACAATGCATGCCTTGCATTCATGAAATACCGCGGATAAGTTTGATCAAAATTAAAATAGAAGGAAAAACCTTTACCGTATAAACGCCGTACCGTGCAGACAAAAATACGCGATTATCAGAGGCAAATGAAACTTCTCTTAAAAAGTTTTTGCGGGTTTTTAGGGGGCTTTTTTCAAAAAGCCCCCTAAATGGGGTTTGGGGCAGCGCCCCAAAGATCCCCTTGTCTTCGGTTGGAACCGGTAAAAGTCATCATCATAACTATGAATAAAGAAGAACTGCTTGACTATCTGCCGCACAGAGGAAGCATGCTTTTGATCGATGAGGCAGAGGTCAAAGTGGAGGAAGACGGCAGCCGCGCCGCGTGTGCAAAGAAAACCTTTACCGGAACAGAATGGTTTTTTGACGGTCATTTTCCGGGCAATCCCGTGGTGCCGGGCGTGATCCAGTGTGAAATCCTCGCACAGACGGTGTGTGTTCTGCTCGATATGAAGGGGAAGAATGTCACCCCGTATTTTACCGGAATGAGCAATGTGCGCTGGAAGCGTCCGGTCAAGCCTGGCGAGACGCTGGAAACCCGATGTGTTATCACGCGGGAAAAGAAGCCGTTTTATTTTGCAAAAGGGGAAGGCTGCGTCGATGGCGCGCTTGCCGTATCTGCGGAATTTTCCTTTGCAATTATAGAAAATACAGATACTACTGAAAAATAAGGAAGAATTGTCATGCCAACACTGGATACTCTGATAGATAAAGTGAAAGCCGTTGTTTCGCCTGAGGTGATCGCATGTACTGCGTGCAAGGCGGAATTCCCGAAAAAACAGCTGAAAAAAGCAAACATGATTTGCCCCTCCTGCGGAAAACACCTGCGGATGGATGCACGTTCCAGAATTTCGGCGACTGTGGATGCAGGCAGCTTTCAAGAGCTGTGCACAGGGTTGAAAAGTGAGGACTTTTTCTCCTTCCCGGGTTACACGGAAAAGTTGGAACGTGCACAGAAGGCGACAGGAGAAGACGAAGCGGTTGTCTGCGGCAAAGCAAAAATCGGCGGGGAAGAATGCGCATTGTTCGTTATGGACTCCAACTTTATTATGGCGAGCATGGGGTCTGTCGTCGGCGAAAAGATTACACGGCTGTTTGAATATGCAGCGGAGCACAGCCTGCCTGTGGTCGGCTTTACCGCATCCGGCGGCGCAAGAATGCAGGAAGGTATGGTTTCTCTAATGCAGATGGCGAAAACCGCAGGGGCTGTCAAACTGCATTCCAACGCGGGAAATTTGTACATCACGGTGCTGTGTGATCCGACGACAGGCGGTGTGACGGCAAGCTTTGCAATGCTTGGCGATATCCTATTGGCAGAACCCGGCGCCCAGATTGGCTTTGCAGGCCGCCGTGTGGTTGAACAGACCACACGCACCAAACTGCCGGACAATTTCCAGAAGGCGGAATTCCTTTTGGAGCACGGATTCATTGACGCAATTATACCGAGAAACGACTTACCCGCAGTATTGGGAAATCTTCTGAAAATGCATAAGAAAACACAAAGAAAACAGGGACAGGAGGGAACCGCACAATGAATGCAGGTACAACGAGCACAAACGGAATGAGTGCATATGAAAAACTGAAAACCGCACGCGGCGGCCGCCGTCCGACTGGCGCTGCATATGTCAAAGGATTGTTCCATGACTGTATGGAGCTGCACGGAGACAGACGCTTCGGTGATGACGCGGCAATTGTCGCCGGTATCGGATGGCTTGACGACCAGCCTGTAACATACATCGCCATTGACCGCGGTACCGATATTACATCCCGTATGGCAAAGAATTTCGGCTGTCCGAAGCCGGAAGGCTACAGAAAAGGTCTGCGCCTGATGAAACAGGCGGAAAAATTCGGACGTCCCGTCATATGCTTTGTGGATACGCAGGGCGCCTTCTGCGGCGCCGACGCAGAGGAACGCGGACAGGGGCAGGCGATTGCAGAGAGCATTATGGAAATGCTGAATCTGCGTGTCCCGGTCATTTCCGTTGTCATCGGGGAAGGCGGTTCCGGCGGCGCGTTGGCGCTGGCAAGTGCAAACCGTGTCTATATGCTGGAAAATGCGGTCTACTCCGTCATCAGCCCGGAAGGCTGTGCAAGCATTCTGTGGAAGGACGCTGCAAAGGTAGCGGACGCCGCAGAAGTGCTGCACATTACAGCCGACGATATGAAGCAGCTTGGCGTTGCGGAAGAGGTTATCAGAGAGGATTTTGACAACTTCGACGCGATGTGCGAAGGGATACGTACACAGATGAAGAACGATCTTGCCGCACTTGGGAAGCTTTCTCCGGAAGAGCTGCAGAACGCACGCTATCAGCGTTTCCGGAAATTCGGCATCTTTGAAGACAAAAACGCGAAAACAAAGTGAGTATGGATATAGTTTAACGTGAGTTCGATGAGGAGGTGCTTTTTGAAAAAAGCGCCTCCTCAAACTCCACCGCAAAAACTTTTCCCCATGAAATCCATTGAACGCACGTAATTCCCGAAAAATACATCCGGACTGCTGCAAGTTTTTAACTTGCAGCAGTCCCTTTTTTCTGTTATCTTGTTTCTGCCCAGGTTTTGGCACGCGGCCGCAGCTGCTTTTGAATTGTAAGGAATGCAGTCGTTTGGCGTATGCCGTCAAAGGCGGGATGCGCCATGGCGTTCAGCACTTCCAGTGCGTTGTTGGCGCTGTCACACGAGGATACATTGGCTCCTCTGTCTATGCATCCCCGGAATAATAACGATGTATGCAGCACATCCTGCCCGGTGCAGTAGTCAAGAAACGCAAGCGCAGATGATGCAGCCTTTTGCAGATGGTCAAGCGCGGCGGAAGCGTTCCCGTTTTCCGCTTCATATATGGCAAGGGCGGTGTGCGCATCCCCGATATCGTTGTGAAAGAAGCCGTAATCGCCGTCTTCATAAAACAGCGCAAAAAGATCAAGTACCTTTTGCTGTCTTTGCGCCATTTCCTCTTTTGTATAGAACGGCTCACCTGCGGATGTGGTAAAATTCCACATCATGCGGCGGCGGATATAGTGCAGCACGTCAAAGAGCAAATCCTGTTCACAGCGGATGCGCTGATCACCGGAAAACAGTGACGGAAGCACAAAATTTCTGGAATCCGCCATATCCGGCAAACGGGAGAGGATCTCCTGTGCGCCCTTGGTATTGCCATCTTCTGCATACATGCGTGCAAGGGCGGTGATGGCAGGGTATCGCAGGCGGTCTTCTGAGCAGTCTGCGACAATGCGTTCGTTTCGCTTCATGCACAATGCCCGCTGCTGCTCCGCTTCTTCTGCTGTGTACATGTTTTGCCGGATGCAAACGAAAACGGAATAGTTCAGGGCGTTCATGATTTCATAATCGTCCGGATATTGCTTTAAAAGCGCTTCCAATGCATGGACGGCTTCTTTGTTCTGACCGTTATTTGCAAGCGTCTGTGCCTGTGAAAACAGCGCGTTTCGTTTTTCCTGCATGCTTGCAAGATCAATGCCGAGCAATGTATCAGATGTGACATGAAAATAATGGCAGAGGGCAGGTATCTGTGAAATGTCGGGGGCGGTGCGTTCACATTCCCACTGGGAAATGGCTTTTGCAGAAATGCCGAGCGCATCTGCAAGGTCTTCCTGCGTCAGATCACGTTTTCTGCGCAGATTGCGTATGGTTGTGCCGATGGACATGGGTAAAATCTCCTTTCGTTTTCCCTGTTATGCTTTCGCATAATTATGATACCATATGCAAACAGAAAATACAAGGAAACGGATTCGGACAAAAAGGATAGCGGCGCTTTCCAAAATAAAGAGGAACCTATGCCAAACGAAGGTTTATTTTTTTGCAAGGAGATCGCTTTCATCAATGCAGCGGAAATTTTCGGCATTCGATAGGGTACCGTCAAGACAGATGGATACCCAGCTGCTCCTGTATGAAAAAGAGGCTGCTGCAAGTTTTCAACTTACAACAGCCCCTTATCTTAATCAAACCAATGGTACTTTTCGTTTAATGCTTTTTACGCAGGACAACACCGGCAGCAACTGCCATCAGCGCGGCAGCGGCGACAATACCTGCATCTCCTGTTGTCGGAGCGACAGGTGCGGGTTCTGCTGCGATATCTCCTGCTTCACCCGATACATCATCGGCGGGCGCTTCTGTTGCCGCCGGTGCTTCTGCTTCATAGGTAGGCTCACCGTTGATGGAAAGCACGGTGTACTTGAAGGCGTCCGGATTGGAGTTTTGGAAAGATGCAGAGATTACCATATATGCTTCGCCGTTCGGCAGGGCGTCAGAAAGGTCGTATTCGTTGTTCATTTCTTCGCCGTTGATTACCAGCTGATAGGTTGCGTCGCCTGTCTTGGTAACGGAAAGATTTAAAATATCTCCCTTCTTGAGGGCAAAGAAATCAGCTTCGGTTCCGTTGGCATAAGACCAGTCGTCGGGACCCCACTCCTGAAAGGTAGGAGACTCATAGTTAAAGCGGAGCAGATTGGAGATACCGGGGTTCGCACTGTAGTTGCCTACCTGGAACAGCTGCGGCTGAGACAGGAAGCAGACAGAGAACCAGCAATCATCGTCCGTTGTATAATTCGGAATTTCATCAATGCGGATGGAAACGTCCAGACCGTCAAGGGAGAGAGGCGTATTGTAAGCAACACCGCCCCAGTTGACGCCGTCGATGTAGTAGCCGCCGTGTGTGATTTGCACACCGTCTGAAGTGTTTTCGACCAGAACGGTTGCGTTAATGTCGTCAATGAGGTAACCGTTTCCGGCGGTAAAGTCTTCTGCCCCTTTGGCGGAAACAGAGATGGCTGCACAGCTTGCCAAAACGGCAGCAGCAGAAATTGCGGAGATCAGCTTTTTCATAATGGTATGTTCCTTTCTTTTTCTTGTGTAAAAAATGATGGGTATCAGTGTGTGTTTGTGCAGAATCGAACTAAGTGAAATAATAATAACACAGTTTTTGCATATTGTCAATAGGAAATGAAGACTTTTTATGAATATTCCGTTTTGCTTAAAATATGTACGGTTGGTCTTGTACAGAGGTGGAAACAATCAATATTTACAAAAAATTAAAACCTTGTTCCCGCCCATTCTATGCGCCTGTGATAAAATGATACGTACAAGAAATTTTGGGATGAGGTTTGTATCGGTGTTCGGATATGTCAGACCGCAAGCCGACGAGCTGCGGGTGAAGGAATATGCATGGTACCGCGCGGTATACTGCGGTTTGTGCCGCAGTATGGAGAAAAACATCTCTCCGCTTCTGTCGCTGACCCTGCGGTATGACTATGTCCTGCTTGCCATGACAAGAATGCTTCTGTGTGACGAGCACGGCAATGTGGAGATGCACCGCTGTATGGCAAACCCGCTGCACAAAAAGCCGATGCTTGCAGACAGTGAAACGCTTTCTTTTTGTGCGGCATGTGCAGCAATGCTTGCCCATGCTTCTGTTCTTGACAATATCCGGGATGAACACGGCGCGGTACGGCTTCTGTACCGCGCGGCACAAATTCCCACAGCGGCGATGTATAAAAAGGCGATCAGACGGAGCGAAAAATCGGAGACAGATACGGCGAATGGTGTAGCAGCAGAGAATGCCGACGCCGCACAGTACCCAAAGACACTACAGGAACTTGGGGAGACGGTGAAAATGCATTTAGCAGCGCTGTCCGAATTGGAACGATCCGCACTGGATTCCTCCAAACCGGGATTATCTGAACCAGAAAATTCTGTATCAGAATTATCTAAACCAGAAAAAGCAAGAATTGTGTCCCCGGACGAAGCTGCACAGCCGTTTGGAGACGTTCTTTCTGCCATTTTTTCGTTTGGTCTGGACGATGAAAGCAGCAGACGGATTGCAAGGCACGTCGGTACCCATGTCGGAAGGTTCATCTATCTTTGCGATGCGGCGGACGACGCGCCGAAGGACGAAAAAAGCGGCGCCTACAATCCGTTTGTACAGGCAGCAAAAGAGATGGATATGCTGGTTAGAGACTATTTGAACGCGTATCGCGTGCGCATTGAGACCGCACTGCACATGGAATGCGCAGCCGCCCTTGATGCGATTTCTCTGTCCAAAAGCTTTGAAACGCATCCGGCACGTCCGTGTATCGAAAATATCCTGATACTTGGGATGCCGGCTGCGGCAAAACACGTATTGGATATGCCGGGTGTTCCGCTTTCCAAAAAAGACGCAGCAAAATAAATTGAAAGATAGAAACAAGAGTGTTTTGTGACGCTCGCTGCTTGAAAAGCGGGCGATGTCCGCCTTGGGGCGCGTCACAGCTCCAGAAAAAGAGGAAATAACTTTCACGAGAGTGAACGTTATGGTCATAAATATTATAAAAAGGAATCAGCATTCATGACAGATCCGTATAAGGTATTGGGCGTGTCGAGAGACGCAACCGATGAAGAAATCAAAAAAGAGTACCGCAATCTCGCACGGAAATACCATCCAGACAACTATGCCGGAAGTGATTTAGCCGATCTCGCGGGTGAAAAAATGAAAGAGATCAACGAGGCATATGACCAGATACAAAAAGAACGCGCAGGCAAAACATCCGGGGGAGGATACGGCGGCTATCAATCGCAAAGCGGCGGCGCATCATACCGCGGCACAGGCGGCAGTGCAGGCGGTGGAGCGGCAGGGCTTGGCAGAGTGCGGCAGCTGATCAACGCCGGACGCTTTGCAGAAGCCGGAATCATCCTTGACAGCATTGCGCAGGGACAGCGCAATGCGGAGTGGAACTATTTAAAGGGATGTGTACTGCTCCAGCGCGGCTGGTACTATGACGCACAGAAATACTTTGAGCTTGCGTGCTATATGGATCCAGGCAACACCGAGTATCAGGCGGCGCTGCAAAACATCCGCAATTCTGCCGGACAGTACGGAAAGACGTACCGTCAAAGCGCCGGATGCTCGGCATGCGATATGTGTACCGGTTTGATTTGTGCGGACTGCTTGTGTGAATGCTGCGGAGGCGATTTGATCCGCTGCTGCTAAGCTTGCAGGCAGGAACTGCTGATTGCAGGTCTGCAAATTGCAGGTTCTGCCGGTCAGCATTTGACAATCATGCATAGGGCATATATGTATTACCGCATTTTGATGAAAACAGAAAGGATAACTATGCTTTATGAGAAAATGTGAAAACGACAGTCTTGATCATCCGGAGCTGAATTTATGCCCGGAGTGCGGAAGCTATTTTGCCGGTGACAGTAATGTATGCCCCATCTGCGGCGCGGTATGTCCGGAGAGCTTCCGTGCCGGCAACCGGGAACCAAAGAAAGCAAGATACAAAGAAAACCCGTTTATGGCAAACCGCGGCAGTACCCGTGTGACATTCGTTGCGTGGTATTATTCGTGGTGGTTTATCGTCCTTATGCTGATTTTCATGCCGCTTGTCGGTATCGTGCTGCTTATCACCTCTCCGCACAAGACATCCCTGAAGGTCGGATTGGCGGCAGCAGGCGCCGCGTACATGGTTCTGATGAATTTTGGCGTGGGAACGATGATCAATAACAGTATCCGGCAAATGCTTGACAAGCCGATTGATACAAAAATGACGTGGGAAGAGTATACCTCTGCATGTACACCGACAGACGCTGAGACGTTTTACCGTTCTCCCGGTACCTATCAGAATCAGTATGTGAAGCTTGAAGTTGCGGTCAAAGAAAAAATTTTGGACGCGGAAGCATACTACAACAAAGAAAGCTGTCCGGAATACTATGTTTGTACCGCACGTGCATATCACGACGCATCCCCGGAAACAGAAGCGCCGTTTGAAATTCTGGTACGCGACTGTGCATCCCTGCGCCGGGAAGGGGACCGTCAGCAGAACTTTATTGCGGGGGACGTCATCAACGTTTACGGAGAGGGCGCAGGAAACGTTTCGTTTTACGATATGGAAGGAATCATGCATTCCGCGCCGTGTATTCATATGGCATATGCATATTTGGCGGCTGAGTCTAATGACAACATTCGATGAAATTGTAAACAGACATAATAATATAGGATTGCAGTTTTGTATCAGCAATGCAAAACTGCAATCCTTTTTTGTTTTTATGGCGATATCGGAGGAAATTCGGATTTTTTCTGTTCTGAATATGGGGTGACAGACGGCTGCACAGCATTGTGCGTTCCAATGATTTTTTCCATCCAGATCATATTGTACCAACGACCGAATTTGTAGCCGCATTGATGAAATTCTCCGATTTTTTCATACCCCAGATGTGCATGAAAATCGGCGCTGTTTGTGGTCAGGTATTCATCTTCATATACGGGATATCCGATACAGGCGTATAGGTTGAGAATGCCCATACCATGCAGCGCTTTTTCCAATGCCTCATAAAGACGCCTTCCCAGACCGCATTTTTGCGCATTGCGGTCAAGATATATGGTCGTTTCACAGGACCAGTCATAGGCAGCTCTTTTGTGAAAGGCACCCGCATAGGCATAGCCTTCGATATATCCGTCTTTTACAATGACAAGATATGGATAACGCTGAAGCGTTACCTCCATACGGTTTTTGAATTCTGCCAATGACGGGACCTCGTATTCAAAGGTAATCGCCGTATTTTTTACATAATATGCATAGATTTCTAAAAGACGCGCCGCATCCTCTGCGGCTGCATTTCGAACTGTTATCATAGGTTTTTATCCTTCCTGCTGTGGAAAGTTTGTTTTCCGGCAGCGTCTGTGGTCACCCACAGACAGACATCGCTGCTTTCCAAACAACGAAAGTCACAAAGCACCGAAGACGCTTCTGCTGTTCAAACGGTTTTTTCTTTTTGTTTTGTTGTATGGATCAAGTTTTAAGACTGTTTTCTTGCAGTAAAAATCCATTTTGCAGGCAGATACAGAAAAATTCCCCAAAGGGCGGTATACAGCGCGGTGTGCAGGACATCCGACAGCAGAACGGCGGCGGCAGGGAGCGGGGCGTGGTAATAGAGGGCGGTGACTGCAATGCCGGCTGCACGATATCCGGCATATAGTACCGATGCGGCAGCGTCATAGAGTAGGAACATCCAAAACCGGCGGCGGAGCATGCGGATGCTGCACAACCCGGCGCAAAATCCAAGACATAAATAGACCATGGGAAGAAGATACAAACGGCTGCCGCCGGCGGCATCGGATAAAAGACCGCAGAAGATACCAAACCACGCGCCAGAAAAAGGTCCTGCATAAAACGCGCAGACAGTCACCCATACCGGCATCAGTGCAGGAATTGTCGGTGCAATTCCCGTTGAAAGAGAAAAAGAGGTACCGTCCAAAAGACAGAGAAATACAGAAAACAGGACACACAGCGTCCACCGGACGAGCTTGTCCATGACTTGTCTGCGCACCTCTCTGGCATGCGCACGGTAGGCGCTGGAGCTTGTGTGCGGTGTATAGATGCGCGGCATTGGCGTATTCCTCCTTTTCTCACCGAAAGTACAGCTTTCTGTAGCGTCGGCGTAACGTCATACTGTATTTGAACTGTGCATAAAATAACGTGAGTTCGATGAATTTCATGGAAAAAATTTTTGTTCGTTAAACGTTTTTGCGGTGGAGTTTGAGGAGGTGCTTTTTTCAAAAAGCATCTCCTCATCAAACCCACGTAAAAAATAAATCCTTTATAATCATAACACAGTTTTTTTCTGTTGTCAATGGATATGGAAAAAGAAAATGCAGAGTGACAGCGTATTCTTTATTCTGAAACTCTAAGCTGTGCAGCCTCACCCACAATTCCACGGGAAAGGAAGCTTTCGTAAACGAAAGTCAAGGTTATTTTTATGGCAGGAACGGTATTTGGCGTTTTTTGTGCGATTTCGTTTCTTTGCGCGGTGTATACGGGAAACCTCGCCGCATACGGAAATGCGTTATTTTCCGGTGCTTCGGATGCGGTGACGCTGATGCTGACGCTGGGCGGTGCGATGTGTCTTTGGTGCGGCGTGTTGGAAGTGTTCCGGGAAGCAGGCGCAATGAAACTGGTGGAAGGGCTGCTGTCGCCGCTGCTCGGATGGTTGTTTCCGGCGGCAAAGCGTGCCAATGGAGGAGAGGGCGCCGCAATGGAGGAAATTGCCGCGTCCTTTGCCGCCAATCTGCTTGGTATCGGCAATGCGGCGACACCGCTTGGTCTTGCCGCAATGCAGGCGCTGGAGGATGCGGCGGTCCAAGAGGATGCTAATACAGGACAAGGTCATATTATACAGGAAACGCCCTTACAGGAGACGGCACAGCATAACGGTACAAAAAATATCCCTACACAGGGACACGCGGTGAGAAAAACCGAAAAAACAGCAGAAAGGTCTTCTGGTCTGTGGTCGGACATGACGATGTTTACCGTACTGAATACGACACCCATTGCCTTGCTGCCTACCACATTGCTGTCGCTTCGGTTTGCGGCAGGCTCTGCAAATCCCGGACAGATTCTGCCGGCGGTGTGGATGGTGTCGACGGCTGGTTTTTTCTTTGCTGCGATCATAACGCGCGCGCTGTGCACAGCAAAACCGTCATGCTGCGGAAAAAAGAAGGGCGGTGTTGATCAGAATACGCGCAGAACCCGCAAAAGAACGGAAACATCTGCTGCCGCAGAAAAATCCACGGTACTGGGAGGAATACAATGACAAATCTGTTCCTCCCCATTCTGATTTTGCTTTTGGGTATTTTGTTTTTGTTCCGAGGGAAAAGAAGCACAGACGCCTTTCTGCGCGGTGCAAAAAATGGATTGTCCGCAGCGGTTTCCCTGTTCCCGACGCTGTTGTTGTTCCTCACCGCGGTTTCTTTGTTTCGTGCGTCTGGTGCGGCGGAATTGATTACCGTATGGCTTTCGCCCCTTTGCCGGGTGCTTCATATTCCGTCGGAGCTTCTGCCGCTGCTGTTCACCCGACCCATCTCCGGCAGTGCGTCCACGGCGGTGCTGAGCGACCTCTTTTCGCAGTACGGAGCAGATTCCCGCGTTGGGTTTGCGGCTTCTATCCTTGCCGGGTCTTCGGAAACCATGCTTTATGTGCTGGCGCTTTACTGTACCGGAAAGGGTGAACGCAGCCGCCATATGCGCCATGTTTTTCCTGCTGCCTTTCTGACGACACTGTTTGTCACTGCACTTTCTCTTGCAGCAGCAAATTGGTTTTATCGGTCTGTATGAAGGATTGCCAGCTTACGGTCTGCCGCACTTCCAGGACATCATCCTAAAAAATTTTCAAATTCTTTTTCAAAAATCTATTGCAATTCTGCGTTTTTTGTTATATAATATATCTATTAATCATCGTGCAGACATGGTTTTTTGCATCTCTTTGAGCGATGAGAGAACCTGTGATGGTTTGCGGCTTGTACCAAAACAGTACAGGTGTATATCATCCATGCGCAGATGTGAGAATTTAAAAGAAAGGATAAGAAGTCTGAAACTCCATTTTTCAGACTGTGTTTTGTGGCTTTCAGCCTCAATTCCACAAATGAAATGAAAAGAGTCTGTATTAAAGAAATCTACAAGGATATGGCCGCTTTCGACGGAAAATGCATCACCGTCGCAGGCTGGGCAAGAAATATCCGTGCAAGCAACGCCTTTGGCTTTATCGAATTGAATGACGGCAGCTACTTCAAGAATCTTCAGGTTGTTTTAGAGGATGAAACGCTTGCAAACTACAAGGAGATCGTCAAACAGAATATCGGCTGTGCACTGATTGTCACCGGTACCATTGTTCTGACACCCGATGCCAAGCAGCCGTTTGAAATGAAGGCGGAGACTGCCTGTGTTGAGGGGGCGTCTACGCCGGATTATCCCCTGCAGAAGAAACGCCACTCCCTTGAATATCTGCGCACCATTGCACATCTGCGTCCCCGTGCCAATACCTTTAACGCGGTTTTCCGTGTTCGTTCCACTGCTGCATACGCAATCCATAAATTCTTCCAGGAGCGCGGCTTTGTCTATGTCAATACCCCGATTATTACCGGCTCCGACTGTGAAGGTGCGGGCGAGATGTTCCGCATTACCACATTGGATGTGGATCATCCGCCGAGAACAGAGGAAGGAAAGGTCGACTGGTCTCAGGATTTCTTTGGAAAATCCACAAACTTGACTGTCTCCGGTCAGCTGGAAGCCGAAACCTTTGCCATGGCATATGCAAATGTATATACCTTTGGTCCGACGTTCCGTGCAGAAAACTCCAATACCCAGCGTCATGCCGCTGAATTCTGGATGATGGAGCCGGAGATTGCATTTGCCGACCTGTCTGACGATATGGAGCTGGCGGAGGATATGATCAAATATGTCATCCGCTATGTGATGGAAGAATGTGCGGCGGAAATGGAATTTTTCAACAGCTTTGTGGACAAAGGTCTGATTGACCGTCTGACAGCGCTTGTCAACAGCGACTTTGGCCGCGTGACTTATACAGAGGCGGTGGAGCTTCTTAAGAAATCCGGACAGAAGTTTGACTATCCGGTCGAGTGGGGCATTGATTTGCAGACCGAGCACGAGCGGTATCTGACCGAGGTTATTTTCGGTAAGCCGGTATTTGTCACCGATTATCCGGCAGAAATCAAGGCGTTCTATATGCGTCTCAATGACGACGGCAAAACGGTTGCCGCGATGGATATGCTGGTTCCCGGCGTCGGTGAATTGATCGGCGGTTCTCAGCGTGAGGAACGGCTGGATTATCTGGAACGCGCAATGGAGAAATTCCACTTAAATCCCGAAGATTACTGGTGGTATACCGAGCTGCGCAAGTATGGCGGTACGCATCACGCAGGCTTCGGTCTTGGCTTTGAGCGTCTGATTATGTATATCACAGGTGTATCCAACATCCGTGACGTAGAAGCATATCCGCGCACAAAGGGCTTGGCAGAGTTCTGATTTTCAAATAGCAAAAAGCGGATGCGCAGAACGGAAACGGGAGGCAGCCCGCTTTTTCTTCTTTACATATAAAAATACAAAACGGTAGTATTCTATCCAAAAGAAAGGAAGTTGTTCGCATATGGCTTGCAGTACAGATGCATATGCGGACAGTATGGTTGTTTTTATGTCCGAGCATTCCCGTTATGAGTCTCCCTTATCCTCCCGCTATGCAAGCGAGGAAATGCAGTATCTGTTTTCCCCTGATATGAAGTTTTCCACGTTCCGCCGCCTTTGGGTCGCACTTGCGCGTGCGGAAAAGAATCTCGGGGTAGAGATCACCGATGCGCAGATTGCAGAGATGGAAGCGCACATTACCGATATCGATTATGAGGCGGCTGCCCAGTATGAAAAAAAGCTGCGCCATGACGTCATGGCACATGTACATACCTTTGGAGATGCCTGCCCTGGGGCGCGTCCCATCATCCATTACGGAGCAACCTCCTGTTATGTCGGCGACAATACGGATATGATCATCATGAAGAAAGCGCTTGGGCTTGTACGCGGTAAGCTTTTGGGAGTTTTAAAGAATCTTGCTTCCTTTGCCGACGCCTACAAAGCGATGCCGTGTCTTGCCTACACACATCTGCAGCCGGCGCAGCTGACCACCGTCGGTAAGCGTGCGACATTGTGGATGTATGAATTGACGCTGGATATCGAGGACCTTGACCATGTGCTGTCCTCCTTAAAGCTGCTTGGCTCAAAGGGTACTACCGGCACACAGGCTTCCTTCCTTGAGATTTTTCATGGGGATCATGAAAAGGTGCGCCGTGCGGAAGAAATGATTGCGGAGGAAATGGGCTTTGATGCGGTTGTTCCGGTGTCCGGACAGACCTATTCCCGCAAGTTCGACGCACGTGTTCTAAATGTACTCGGCGGCATTGCACAGAGTGCATACAAGTTTTCCAATGACATGCGCATCCTCCAGTCCTTCAAAGAAATGGAAGAACCGTTTGAAAAGAACCAGATTGGTTCGTCTGCAATGCCTTATAAGCGCAATCCCATGCGCTGTGAACGCATTTCTGCACTTGCCCGTTATGTCATTTCCGATACGATCAATCCGCAGATTACATCTGCAACACAGTGGATGGAACGCACACTTGATGACAGTGCAAACAAGCGGCTGTCTGTTGCAGAGGGCTTCCTTGCCATTGACGCGATTCTCAATATTTATCAGAATGTCACAGAGGGACTCGTCGTATATCCCAAGGTCATTGAAAAGCGCGTGATGGCAGAGCTGCCGTTTATGGCGAGCGAAAATATTATGATGGATGCCGTGGCACGCGGTGCAGACCGTCAGGAGATTCATGAAAAAATCCGCGTACATGCCATGGCTGCCGGAAAGCGCGTCAAAGAAGAAGGGCTTGATAACGACTTGATTGACCGCATCTGTGCAGACCCTGCGTTTGGCTTGACGCACGCGGATATTGATCCGATTCTTGTACCGTCCAACTACATCGGCTGCTGCCCGGAGCAGGTCACGGCGTTTTTGCATGATGTGGCGGAGCCGCTGCTGCAGGGAGAAATCACCGCCGGTGCAGAGCTGAACGTGTAAAAGCATAAAAGATAGAAAAAATATATACAAATATCAGATTTCTGTTTTACAGAAATCTGATATTTGTTTAAACGTAATTCACAAACGTATGGTATACTATCACAAACGGACGGATATCCTTTTTTCGTATATTGTTTTGCAGTACGTTTCGAGGATAAGTCTGAAAATAAGATTTTCAAGAGAAACCATTAAAATGGTTTCTCTTACCGTGATTTTGTGACGTTCGTTGCTTGAAAAGCAAACGATGTCCGCCTGCGGTATAACCGCGTGCGGGCGCATCACAACTCCACAAAGAAAGGAAAACTTCGCTTGTGCGGAGTTATGGTTATAAGTCTGAAAATAAAATTTTCAGACTGTGTTTTGTGGCTTACGCCACAACTCCACATTAGAAAGGAAATAACTTTTACAAAGTAAAAGTTATGGTTATAAATATGTCAAATCACAATCAACAACCGCAGAATGAGAAGGATACGATACAACCGATTGAGGAACCGCTCCATACCACTGCGGAAAATCAAAAAACAGAGCTTCTGAATGATGAAATTCCGTCGGAAGACATTCCGGAAATTCTCCAGACCGGTGCAGAAGAGGCTGACTCCGATGTATCTGCATCGGATACATCCACATCGGATGCATCCGTTTCGGAGCATGACCTTGATACAGAAGATGCGATGGGAAAGACGTCGAAAAAAATACCGTTTGGCGGAAAAGTTGCGCTGATTGTCGGCATTGTGATTCTTGCGCTGCTATTGATTGGCGGCGGTATTGTGCTTTCGGTCTTCAACAGACTGCGCGGAGAAGACGTTGTTCCGATTGTGGATCGTGATTCCGCATATTCTATGCATGAGCCAGAGGATACCATTATCACCATATCTCTTGAAGACTATGCAACCATGACAGAGGAACCGGAACAAACCGATGCGCCGCCTGTCACAGAGAAGGTTCCGGCGAAAGACCCAGCAAAAGATACAGCGAAGGTGACGGAGAAAACGCCGCCGAAAAAAGATCCCAAACCGATTTATCGACAGCCGAAAAAGGATGAGAATGTCACCAATATTCTGCTTTTGGGGCGTGATTCCCGCAATGCGGACTGGGAAAACGGGCGAACGGACTCGATGATCATTCTCTCTTACAATCAAAAGACACACGAGGTCAAGCTGATTTCTCTGATGCGTGATATGCTGATTCCGATTGAAGGACACGATTATAACCGTATCAACACGGCGTTTGCATTTGGCGGTATCGGTTTGTGCATCAATACGCTCAATGACGTGTTCCAGCTGGATATCCAGAATTATATGACCATCGACTTTAATGGAATCAAGAAAGTAATTGATGCCATTGGCGGCATTGATGTCACGTTGACGGAGTCAGAAGTGGCGCTTTATCAGGAACAGGAAGTGCTCGACAGCTCTGTAAAAGCAGGTGTGGTGCATCTAAACGGATCAAAGGCACTGCATCATGCACGCAACCGTGCACTGGGTGCAGATTTTGAGCGGACACGCCGTCAGCGCGATATTTTAATGGCGATCTATCAAAAGGTGACATCGTCGATGTCGCTGAACGATGTGACGGCGCTGGTTACAACTGCGCTTGACTGTGTGACGACCAACCTGTCCACCACGACGATTTTATCGCTTGCAACCGATGTCATGAACCATAAAAACGACATCACGTTCAACAATGCGCGGCTGCCGTTTGACGGTACCTATGTAGGCGGATGGTATAAGAAAATGCTTGTCATCCAGTTTGACTTGGAGAAAAATATTGAGAAGCTCCATGCACTGCTGTACGGCGAGGGAAATTCATAATTCCATCATACCCTATCTGCCGCGGCAGGAACTTCTTACAAGAGAATTTTTCTGCAAAAATTAAATCAATCAAATCTATGACTTGAACGCACACAGTTTTCATAATTGTGTGCGTTTTTTTCTTATCGTTAAAATTTTCCATTTAATGAAAATTGAAAGGCAAGCATAAAATGGAGATATGTCGGTAATACTTTTTTTAGAAAATGAACCTTTTGTAAATTATATTATAATGATAGGAGACGGCGGCATATGATCAGCTTTATGTTCGGATTGTGGATCGGCGGCGCAGTAGGTGTTGTTACCATGTGCCTTTTGCAGGCAGGGAAAGATTATGAAGCCACAGATTTGTCATCCAAGGAATTCAAGCAATGACATAATAAAAGAGACTGCTGCAAGATGAAACCATGCAGCAGCCCGGGATCACAAAGTGATCCGAATTCGCTTTTTCGCTTTATAAAAGCGAAAGGGCGAATTTTATAGGCTGGCGCATATACATGCGCCAGCCCTTTTGCCTATCATGATTGCTTTCTGATTTTAACAGAAAATTCTGCTTTTCAAAGAAGGCAATATGGCTTTAGATACAATGAAAGGGTCGGTGTTTGAGGGAGCAGGAATATCTTTTGAAAAAGATCGTTTGATCGTTTCGTATGATTATGATGGTATCCCATCACGTCATATCTTATTTTGTGTGACCTTGAAAGGCATTAGATTCCGCATCTGCGGCAGGTGTCGCAGCCGCTTGTGCATCCGCTGCCGCAGCCACAGCCACAGCCGCAGCCGCAGCCGCCGTTGTTGCAGCTGCAGATCAGGAGAAGAATGATCAGAATCCAGATCCAGGAAGAGTTGTCGCCGTCAAACAGGTTGCAAAGGCAGTTCATAATGATACCTCCATAAAGTTGTGGATTGGTGTTTCCTTTTAGGAGTGTGCGTGTGTGTTTCGCACGCTCCTATATCATTGTATGATGGGCGTGAAAAAGTGCTACAAAAACTTTTGACAGGATTTATTTACCGGGGATGAGATGCCGCATTGTCGGATATCCTATATTCTGCGTTCCATGGTGACCCAAAAGGCGGATAAACAGATTTTATTGTGTGTTTATTTCAGAAAAGTGGTTTTCTAACCGATGTATCACAGCGTCTGTTTATCCCAATGCATTTTGTGTATGATGGAGCGCAAGCGTTTTCAACGGAAAACAAATAGTTCCAATAAAGAAAGGAAATGACTTTTGCTTTCAGTAAAGGTTATGGGTCAAGCGGGACGAAACGATGCGCAAACCCTGTGGAACACGTTCCTGTGATACCCTGTGTGTCGTTGTGACAGATATTACAACATCACACAATCAAGAAGATAACTTTTACTGGCACAAAAGTGAATGGTTAACACTATGGCTATCATTACTGCAAAGGAACTTGGTTCCCTTCAGGATCAGCTGAAGCTTGAAGAAAATCTTGTTCGTAAGTTTGAAGCATTTGCTGCGGAGACCAATGATCTTGCGCTGAAAAACAAGTATCAGGATATTGCCTCCCGCCATCAGAAGCACTTTGACGCGCTGTATGCGCAGCTGAAGTAATAGGAGAGAAAGTCTGAAAATAAATTTTCAGACTGTGTTTTGTGACTTCGTCACAATTCCACAAGGAAAGGAAAACTTCGCTTGCGCGAAGTTATGGTTATAAATATGCCTGTAAATGGAAACGGTAATTTTTCCGATTTGGACCGTCTGACTGACGCATTGAATTCTCAGAAGTATACCACCAGCCATTATAACGAGTTTGCATGTGAATCTGCAACACCGGATGTGCGTTCCTGTGTGATGAATATCCTCAATGAGGAGCATCAGATTCAGCAGGAACTGTTTGGTGAGATGAGCAGCCGCGGCTGGTATCCCACCGAGTCCGCAGAGGAACAGAAGCTCCAGAATACCAAGAATCAGTTCAGCTCCTGTGTGGCTTGCGGCTGCAAATAAACGGATTGTCGTGTAATTGACAGTAATTTTCCCTCAATAAAAAGTTTTGAGGGGAGTTTGAGGGGAACTTTTTCCAAAGTTCCTCTCATTTTTCTTTTGGCAAAGTAAATGCGGTTGCTCTGCTTTTTTTTGATCACCTACTTGACAAATCCGTTTCTTTCCGGTATACTACTGATACATAAAAAACGCATGCAAAAAAAGCAGTTTCCCCAATCTTCCAGAGAAAAGAAAGGATATAACCAATATGGATCAAAAGCAAATACAGTTTTTAAATCCGCCGCGCGCATACCGCGTTTTTCCGATGACGCACAGCTGGAATGCGGATTACAGAGCGCATATGGATGCTTACCGCGATTACGGTTATGGCGGCGCTGTGACCAATGTCCCGTTTGAAAACGGGTTTACTTCCAATCCGGAAAATCTCGCAAAGTTCAAGGAATATATGGATGCGCTGGAGGAGAGGGACCTCTCGTTCTGGATTTATGATGAGCAGGGATATCCAAGCGGACAGGGCGGCGGTCTTGTTCTGGAGGGACATCCCGAATACACGGCAAAGGGCTTTTATATGGTACGCCGGATTGCCTATGAAGCGACGCAGGTACACTATCATCTTGACGATATCTCCGATAAAATCATTTGGGCGGCAAAATACCCTTTGTACATTCCGCGGCTGGATGAATCGTATCCGCAGTTCGACCAAATGACAGCAGTACCGTTTACGGAAAAGGAGGTCGTCTGTGACCTTGCAGAACGGGAAATTTTGTATATTTTCTGCGTAAAGAATGCACATGAGGGTTCCCATGCGACACATAATGTGTCCTCGTTCAAGCATAATATCAATGTCATGGATCGGCGTGCCGTCAGACGGTTTATTGATTTGTGCTTTGCGCCGATTGCAGATGCGCTTCCTGATGCATATAGACGTGCACAAAATGTCTTTACCGATGAACCGAGCCTGCATACCGCTTATGCGCGGGACTATGAAGTCTGGAACTATGCGCTGGCACCGTGGGTAGACGGTCTGTTTGAAGCCTATGAAGCGATGTACGGAGAAAGCATGCTTCCGACGCTGCCGCTGCTTTTTGAAGGCGGTGCACAGGCCTATCCGGCACGTGTCAAGTATTATGAGCTGGTTGGTGCGATGATTGCAGACGCCTATTCCGGACAGATCAACGACTGGTGTACATCCCACGGCTGCGGATTTTCCGGTCATTATCTTGTGGAAGAAGCCATCTGTCATCATGTTATGGGGTACGGAAGCTATATCCGCGTTTTAATGCGTTCCGGTTATCCTGGCATTGATGTGTTGGCGTGCTATCCGGAAATTTATGACTACAATACGGCGAAATATGCACAGATTGCCGTCCGTAAAAAACATACCAACGGCATGATGGTGGAAATTTGCCCGTTCAACGATGTAGAAACCTTTGCAAAGGCGCCGCTTGACAACATGACCGCAGTCATGGGATATCTATACCTTGGCGGTGTGAGAAGAACCAACTCATATTTTGCCGCAGATTTTTCCGGGTGGCAGAACAACCGTCTGCATGCAGGCGGCGGCTATACGAATCAAGAGGAGACCAACTGGTTCAATGCCTATGTCGGACGTCTCGGCGTGATGCTTGACAATCTCCATAATGACTGCAATACGTTTGTGTATTACGGTCTTGAGGACGCGCAGGCAAAAATGCAGCCTGCCTATTGCGGCAGCTGGCAGACGGGAGACAGAACGGTGGACAGCAGTACCAATGCCCTCATCGCTGCCATTTATGAGCGCGGTCACGATTTCTATTATGCAGACCTTGATGACCTTCGCAATGCCATCACCGCACTGTGGGAAGGCGGTGTGCCGATGATCTCCGGCTGTACGGTGCAGACGGTGCTGGTGCCGACGATGGATGTCATGTACGGCGACAGTGTGGAAGCCCTGCGGACCCTTGCTGCACACGGTGTAAAGGTACTGTTCCTCAACCGTTATCCGCAGATTGACGCCGCCACGGGTTTACCTTTACACGTTGCTGCAGATGACTTGCAGCATGCAGATGCCGCGCTTGGCTTGACAGACCTTGCGTCGATGGTATCGTATCTTGACGAACATGACGATCAAACATTTTCGCTTCCTCTTCCTGCCGATGGCGTTATATTGAAAGGCAGATTCATGGAAGAGAGGGACGGCGTGAAGAAGCCGCTTTATATGTTCTGCTCCAAGTCCCGTGTGGATATTGTGGTACAGTACCGCGGTACGCATCCGGCAGAGCTATGGAATCCGTCCGATGGAAGCATCACAGCGTTGGCAGCGGGAGAAGCGGTGACAGTACCGGCACTGCGTGCAGTGTTTGTCCGAGTACTATGACGGTTTGACATCCCAAAAGAAAAATCCATTTGAACTGCAGTGTTAAACGAAAACATAAAATGATACGCAGCACAGGAAAACAGAAATTTTTTTCGTTTTCCTGTGCTGTTATTGTTTTGATAAATTAACGTAAGCTCGATGAATTTCATGGGGAAAACTTTTTAAAAAAAAGATTTTCCCCAAACCCCATTCAAAAAATTTTAAACTGGGTAAACAGACAACGATCGTATTTTTTGTATCTGAAAAGTTTTTGCGGTGGAGTTTGAGGAGGTGCTTTTTTCAAAAAGCATCTCCTCATCGAACTCACGTTAAATTAGATAAAGTACATAAAAATAGATATTTTTACTATATTTACACGATATTTTGCCAATCTATTTATTGAAAAACTTTTGAGGGATACGCAGGCGGCGCAGTTACGCTCTCATCACCGGCATATAGGCATACCCACATTTGTGTGCTGCGGTGTCAAATACCTCCAACTCCTGCGCACCGTTTTCTGCCATTTGAAAATTGTGGGCGGGCATAAAGAAGTTTCGGATATAGGCGAACAGCTCCCAGATTTCGCACTGCTCGCGGCTGAGCAGCTGAGAGACGGCGGCATCGGTGTATGCGCGGATATATAAGGAGGCAGGCATCTGATATACATCGATGCCCTGTATCTGATCGGCTGTGGACACCTCCCGCACAAATCCGAATGCACGGCTTTCTGCATTCCGCCAGAAGTTCACGCTCATGTGGATGTCGTAGACAGGCATGACGCAGTCCTTCAGTTTTCCATATGCAGACTGCACTTCTTCCTCTGATACCGCATCAATGGCAGCATAAAAACTGTCAATATCCGGGTAGTCCTTTGCATACAGAATTTTTCCTGCAAGAATGGTTTTGGGACGTTCTACAATTTCAAACCGTGCGCCGCCGACCATGACAGTTTCGACTACTTTTTCCGGATGTGCAATGTCTGTGTCGAGAAGATTGTCCACAGAAATGCGGAGTACCTGTGCAAGCAGCTTTAAATTGTATACATCCGGCAGGCATTCGCCGTTTTCCCATTTGGATATCGCCTGTTCGGACACCCCGATTTTCAGTGCGATTTCCCTCTGGGAAAGATTTTTCATGACACGAAAGGTTTTGATTCGTTTTCCAAAAT
Organism: Clostridia bacterium; assembly: GCA_017942005.1. GTDB lineage: Bacteria > Bacillota > Clostridia > Oscillospirales > CAG-272 > RGIG3925. The sequence continues at coordinate 26,226 of JAGAVJ010000026.1, forward strand.
CAATTTGATTGAACATTATTTTCATTGTACACTCCGACAGTGGAGTGTTTCCTTTCTTTTTTATGACATGGAACGCGTTCTGTATATAGTATACTGCATATTGCAGAAAAAAACAAGGGTAATCTTGTATGGAAAAAAGGCGGCAGGATCAACCTACAGTTGATCCTGCCATGAGAACAATTTTTGTGAAAAGCTTTTGAGGGGGTTCAGGGAACTTTTCCTACATTATGATGTATTCCCTTACCGCCGTTTCAGCTGCGTTCCGCAGCCGGCGCAGAACTTTGCTTGCGGGAGATTGGCAGAACGGCATTTTGGACAGATAAGCGTGTGTCGGGCGTCCGGCATGCGTGCAGGCGGTGCACGGTGTGTTCCTTTTCTGCGCAGTATTGCAAAAGCGTGTGCTTTTTTCGGGGTCGGGAATTGACCGTTGGCAAGGTTTGCCATGCGGGCAAAAGAAGGGGAGAGCTTTTCCAGACGCAGAAAAAAGGTAGGACTGGGAGTAGAATATTCTGCTGCATGCATGAATGTATGGATGTAATAAATGGTTAAAATCGAGTCGAGGTAGGCATATTTGAGTACCAGCACCAGCATGAATGCCAAAATGACGCCGAAATAGGCATAGTCGGCAAGTCCCATGATACCCATCAGCTTATAAAGGCCGATGCCGAGCGCCGCTGTCAAAACGGCAATGAAGGCAGTTAAAAAGATAGATACATCCGTTGCATTTTTGGTAAGCTGTTTCCAGTTGATGGAAAAGATAGCGCAGGCTTCCGTCGCACTGAGATAAAGTCCCTCGTCGCTGCGGAAAAACGTATAGGCAATGCAGCAGCGTGTCATATATACCAGGTGGAAGCGGAGAAACATTCGTCCGATTTCGACCATCATTTTCATGCCCGGCACGTCGCCGACCAAACTGGAGGCGCGGGAAAAAATGGTATTTAGCTCATATACCGCGCCGGAAATGAGTTTTTTCAGGGAAAAATAACTTTTTTGAGAACGGAACCGCAGCGAGACCATGTCAGAAGAAAAGGAAACGGCATCGTTTGGGGTATATCCGGAAGTGACACAGCCTGTGATGATGGAAATATGTCCTGCATCAATGCGGTAGCCGACCGATTTGTAGAGCTTGCAGCAGAGAAAAATCGAAAGACCTGCCCACACAGGCAAAAGAACATACGATAAGACCTTGGAAGCCAGCGCGGGAAGGCCGACCATGACGATGTAAAGGAGTGTGGTTAAAAGCGTCATGGAGAGTCCGAGCAGCAGCTTCAGGCGGCGAAATTCCGCCGTTCCCGAATAAATATCCAGTGGTTTCAATGATAAAATCCTTTCTTTTGTCCATTTTCTGGGAATGTTGGAATATATCACAGTTCCTTATATTATAGCAGGAATCCTCCAAAAAATCAAGAGGAATTTGGAAATTTTTCGCAGGAGAGGGGGAACGTTTAGGGGGATTTTTGAAAAAATCCCCCTAAGACCCCAAAAAACTTTTTTGGGATTTGTGTTATATCATTATGACCATACGGAGCTGTTGCAAGTTTTCAACTTGCAACAGCCCGGGATCACGAAGTGATCCGAATTCGGCGTTTTCACAGTGGATATTGATAAAAATCCGCTGTGAAATTTCGCTTGGAAAAGCGAAAAGGCGAATTTTATAGGATGGCGCATGTTAATGCGACAGCCCGCATTCTTTGTAGGATTGAGACTGAGTTACAGAGCGGAGCAGCTTACTGCTGTTTCAGCGGCAGAAGCCACAGAACAAGAAATCATTGAATTGATTTCTCTGAAAATATATTTTCAGACTTAGCGCTCTGCGGTATAGCGGTATTGATACCGTCCGCCGGGGGCACAGTCGCCGTTCTGGTACAGATCAAGAATATCGGGTTCTCCCTGTTCGTTTTCGGTGAGGTTGTTATCCGCCCACTTGAAGCGCAGAACAAAGCCGTCGTCCTCCAGACCCAGCATTGCACGCGGAATTTTCACCTGGAGCACTGCTTTTGAAACGGTGTAATCGACGTCTCCGACCTGTTCCCATTTCCAGCCGCCAAGCGATTTTTCAAGTACTCCGGCAGTCTCGCGGTTCAACATGTACTCATAGGTTTCCCATGCGGCATCGTCTGTATCGGCGGTATTGAGGAGCAGCCGCATCCAGTTTGGATCGGTGGAAGTGGTGATATCATTTGCACAGGCAACATAGAAGTACAGATTTTCTGCATCGTGTGCGACCTTTGCTTCCACAATGTCATTGCGTCCGGAGGTATTTGTGTAGTGGGTACCGACATAACCGTCCGCATCACGGTCACCGGTGTTGCCGATGTAGGAATAATACGGTGTGACGTCGTCCCACTGAGAGAGTGCGCCGTGAATGTCAATGGTCTTTACACCGCTTGCCTTGGGTGCGGGTTCTGTTCCCTTGAAGCGTCTGATAAAGGAAACCATTTGATAATAGTAATTATCGCCGAGCGCACCGGCAGAGGGTTCAATATCACGGCTGTTTAAGTCGTCGTATTCATCGGGGAATGCATTTTTAACGTTCTGCCATTCCTCATGCCGTCCGGCAACCCATTCGTTCCAGCCGGTGATAAAGACGAATTCGGGATCCACTTCCAGCGCATACTCACACTGCTCTGCAAAGTTTGCCCCCCACAGCATTGCATCCTCACGGGTATCATAGCCCTCTGAGGTGTACGATCTGCCAAAGACGCCTTCGTTGTTCATCGGGGTCAGACCTGCTTTTTTGGAAAAGTTCTGTGCGACACCGACGGTCATCTGTTCCGGTGTGCCGTCTTCATTATAATAGACCTGCTGCGGATAGTTTGACAGCCAACCCCACTGATCCTTATGCGAATAGCTTTCCGTATAAAGAGGCTGTCCGGGACGGAAGGTAAAGAAGTCGGCAATTTCTGCCTGGATATGATCTGTTTTATCCAGAGCATCGGGGTATGCCATAATCAGCGGCTTGCCTTCCCAGTAGAACCACAGATCCTGATAGCTTGCATCGCGGTAGATATCGAGATACAGATTCGTCAGCTGCACATTGGTATTATCACCCGGCCCAAAAGGAAGAAGGAATGCAATCTGCGGTGTTTTTACACCGTCTGCACGTGCTTCGGCAAAGACGTCTAAGAGTGCAAGGTATGACGACCGCCATGTAAAGGTACCGTTGGTATTGTCAAAGATGACGACATCTACGCCGGCATCGGCAAGCAGCTCTGCATGCTTGCGCAGGACCCAGCGATCAATGGTGGAATAATAGCCGAACAGCGGTTCATCCCAGAAATGCGGGCTGCCGAGCGGTCCCCATGCCTCATGCTGGATATCGTATGCGGCTTCCGGGTGTTCTTTTAGAATTTCGGTGACATTGTAGACCGCGTTGGAAGCCGCATGGCTTGCATGCCATGTCCAGTAGAACAGGCCGACATAGCGGTCGTCACGCAGATTGCCTGTTTCTTCATTGGTAGGAAGCACTCTGCCAAGCGCATCTACTGCATCCCAGGAAGAGGGCGCTGCATTGCGTACATTCAGAATATGATTGTCGTCATACACGACTTCGGGCGGTGTTGTCACGGTTTTCGATAAATCGATCATGGAGCTGCACGGATTGAATGCAGTTTCGGGCGTCATCGTAAAGTGAATATTCGCCTGAAATTCACCGTCTGTCTCAATGCCGCCCTTGTAGACATAGCCCTCGGAGACATCGGAGAAAAAGTTCCAGACGCCGACGGACTGCACCGCATCGGAAAGGCACAACAGATATTCTCCTGCCGGAATTTCATCGAAATAGAAGTCGAGGAAGGCGTTATCGCTGAAGTCTTCATACAGTTCGGTTGCAAGCGGTGTTCCGGTCAGCGTCTTGACAAAAGAGTCGTTCCATGCATACAAGGTGAAGCGCAGATTTCCGATGTCATCAGACCATGACGGGCAGCAGACGTCCATACCGTCAAACGGCGCGTTGACGGAAAAGCGGTATCCGACCGAGTCGCCGGGATCCACGCGGAGCGCTTCCTTGTTTGCGCTTTCGTCGTACATGGAGACGGTCGTACTGCGTCTGTTGATAATACCATCCGGAAGCGGAGCCTCTGTGACTGGTTCTTCTGCAGTGGTTTGTGTTGCGGGGACGGTTTCATCATTGTCTTCGGCTTTTGTGCTGTCGCATGCTGTCAGCAACAGCATTGCATACAAAAGCGCAAGGAAGCCGATGAAGGACCGTGTGTGAAATTTTTGAATCTTCTTCATGGTAATCCTATGTCCTCACTTTTTCTATTAACGTGAGTTCGATGAGGAGATGCTTTTTGAAAAAAGCCCCTCCTCAAACTCCTTCGCAAAAACTTTCAAACAGAAGAGACTGTATCGTATGGTTTAAAATGAATAAATTATTCATGCAAATTTTGTTCCATATTCCCGTATGAAGTTTTTTGAAAGAGGTTCGGGGGAAACTTTTTTTCAAAAAAAGTTTCTCCTGAGAATCCTATCGAACTCACATTCTATTAAGACAGAACAGGGTGAGGCGTTCCTTTCTTTATACGGCATCATGCTGATATGGCTAACGCCGATACAGCGAATGCCATCGTTTACAGCCTTGAAACGGTTTTTTCAAAGCTGAACATGTTTTGCTTTATGAATTCTGCACATCTGCATGATACAGACATGAGATTCTGTTGTGAATCAATTCCGTGATTCCATAGGGGTCAGACGCACCGCCGCTTCGGTATTGACCGCATGGTCACTGGAACGGTAAGTGCGGAAATAGTACACACCGTTTTCATCGGGTGTTTCTGTGCGCGTAACGAGAATGGTTTCTCCCTGTACCGCTTCACGCTGGAAGGCAATCGACAGCGCAGCAACCCGCTGTTCTGCCCCTTGCTCTGCTATCGGGAGAAAATCACAGTACAGACTGCAATAGTGGGTGTTGTTCATATGGCCGTTGTTGTCGATGTCACTGTAGCGGACGATTTTTTCACCGACTGTTACAAGGTTTGCGTCCTTGGGAATACGGAAGCGCAGTGGGAGGGAGGTTGTAACGGTATCGCCGCAGACATAGTCGATTCCGCAGTCCTCCACATGCAGAAGACGGGCGTTCTGGGTATCGATCAATGCCCACTGGGACGCAGCGGAGACGACCGTTTCTTTTTTCTCGTTGAAAATTAGAAAATCACGGTCAAAGCTGACACCATGGCTTGTTGCGCATGCCCAGGTATTGGACGAAAGCGTTTCAAAATAGCGCACCGGAATGGAAAAATCAATGGTAATGCGGCTCAGCACAAACGCCTGATGGCGACTTTGCATTGCGGCATAGTTTGGACCCCACTGTTCCAGCTGCATAATGGCGGTTTCCTGCATAAACCGCATGATATCGGCGGCATGACAGAACCCGTTTTGGTCGGTCATATGCATTCTGACCGGAAATTCAAGTGCAAAGCGTGGATATTCGGACATGAGAGAATACTCTTTTATTTGAAAGTATAAAAATCAATCAACGCCTGGATATTGCACAGCTGCGCTGCGTAACAGTATGTGTTTTTGTGTGCGCTGACATTGATTTTTAAGAAATACCTGACAATTTTCAAAAGAGCAATGCGGGAAATGGGAGGTTTGTCTGTTTGCCGCAGGTACTGTTCTGCGTCGGATATTTCATACGATTCTATCATCATACCATAAAAATATAAAGTAAATGTAAACTTTACCAAGCTGTTTTTTGCCCGGCATAGAAAAAGGCTGCTGCACGTGGGTGCAGCAGCCCCTTGGATACAGATTCATCCGGTATTGGGAAAATAGCCACAGTTACCAAAAACCGAAATTTATCTGCGGAACGTTTTGATCTTAGTGCTTCTTCTTGAGCACAACAGCCGTTGCTGCGAGGAGCAGGACAGATGCAGCGACGATACCGGTATCAGCGGTGGTCGGAGCAGTTGTCGGAGCTGTGGTTTCTGCGGGAGCTTCTGTGGGGGTATCACCGCTCTCAACAGGAGTAGTGGTTTCAGCCGGAGCTTCTTCTACCGGGAAGATGATGTCAGAGGAAACAAGGACAGCATCAGGACCCTGGTCAGCCATATACAGCTTTGTGCCGATCAGACCGAGCTGGCAGAAGTTGTTCGCATTGTCATAACCGACACTCTTAACGATAGCAAGGCTGGAGGAATCGATAATGTGAACCTTGGAGTCAGCGCCTTCGTAGGTGCAGACTGCGATGTAGCCGTTGAAAGCAGTAACGCCGAAACATTCAGCAACGGAAACAGAACCGACAACGCCGGTACCTGCTGCGTCAACCTTGAATACGGTGTCACCCTTGGAACCGTTACCGGTGTTTGCGCAGATATAGAGGTAACCCATGTCGTCAACTGCGATATTGTTTGCGTCAGACATGCCGAACAGCGGGGAGTTCAGGTCGAGGTAACCGATACCCTTGTTGACACCGTCGTTGCCGAATGCAGTGTTGATAACAGGATTATTGACGTCTGTGACATTGTAGCAGTACAGTCTGTCGGTATCGTAGTTGGTGACAAAGTACAGATAGTACTGGTCGCCATCGCGGCGGATGCATGCGCCGTTGACGCCGATCTTGCCTTCGATATCGATCTGGACATACTTGACCTGCTTTAAGCCGTTTTCTTCGCAGATTGCGAAATAAATAGTGCCATTGTTTGCCGCATTGGCAATACCCATATAAACATATCCGCGGTCATCGGTGGCAATTGCCTTGATGTAAGAGCCGGCATCGTCATCAAAGGTGTAGGTGCAGACTTCAGAACCGTTTTTCGCGTCAAACTGATAAACGGTAGGTGTGCCGCCGTTCAGAAGACCGCCGTAATAATACTTGCCGTTAGGATCAACAGCAAACGCGCGCATCTGGACAGCGTCCAGTGTGCCCTGTTCGTAGAGAGCAAATTCGGAGAGAGTCAGATTGTCGAATACATTGTCGTACTTGCCGGCAGAAACCATGCAGGAAACGATCATCATGACGGCAATCACAGCTGTAAGAAGCTTGACAGTCTTTTTCATAATGCAAGAAATCTCCTTTTTGTGGATTTGATTAAATTTCTTCCCTGTGGCTGGGTTGATTTAAGAGCATCTTAATTATAACGCAAAACGCGCAATTTGTCAACCCTTTTTTAAAATTGGAGATTTTTTTTATCAAATCAAAACCGTATTCGGCAAAGTGTCTAACGGCTGCCGCAGCTCTTGATATCCTGGCAAAACAAAAGAGGCGCATCAATACGCCTCAATGTTGACACGCCGCACGATCGGAAACTGTGCATTGGGATGAAGTCCCAGAAACCGTGCGGCAGCCTGTGCAAAGTCCTGCGGCTCATCGCTGACAAAAAATTGGGTTGTTCCTTTCCCGCATGAATTCCCGTCGCAGGAAAGCGCTTCTTCCTTTAATAATATGGAAAGCCTGTGTGCCGCTTCCATGCCGGTATCAATCAATGCAACATGCGGCAGTACGCGCTGGATGATGGGTTTTAAAAGCGGATAGTGCGTACAGCCAAGGATGAGCGTATCCACGCCTGCATCCCGGATGGGGGCGAGATACCGCTCTGCTGTCAGTGTGGGGATAGGATCATCGGGATCAATGAAGCCGTTTTCCACCAGCGGGACGAATAGCGAACAGGCAGCGCTTGTGACAGAAAGGGACTGGTCTTGTGCAAGCAGCGCCCGTGTATAAGCGCCGGATGCAATAGAGGATGGGGTAGCGATGACGCCGATTTTTCCGTTTTTGGAACTGCGTACCGCTGCTTCCACTGCCGGTTCTATGACGCCGATGATCGGGACGGTATAATGACGCTTTAGTTGCTCCAGCGCGTTTGCTGATACTGTGCCGCACGCAACAACAACCGCCTTGCATGCCGATTCAGACAGCAGAAAGCGCATATCCTGCTCTGCGTAGCGACAGATGGTTTCTCGTGAGCGCGAACCGTAGGGGACACGTCCGGTATCGCCGAAATAGACAAGGTCTTCTTCCGGCAATATTGCGCGGATTTCCTTCAGGGCAGTCAACCCGCCCAGTCCGCTGTCAAACACACCGATGGGACGGTTTCTGTTTTGTGCCGTTTCGATAGTTGCCATCCGGGTCACTCCATTTCCAAATTTTGTTCTTGCTCTGGGACAGTTAGAATTTTTGCACATACATGTGCAAAAAATCGCCTGCGGTGTGCAAAGCAAAGTGTTTCACACATCTGCGTTTGCTTTGTATGCGTATGCAATCAGCTCATCCAGCAGAAGCTGTGCCGGTTTGCCCATATAATTCCAGAGCTTGGGGTACATACTGATTTGGGTAAAGCCGGGAAGGGTGTTGATTTCATTGAAGATGATGCGCCCGCTGCCGTCCTCCACAAAGAAATCCACGCGGGAAAGACCTTTGCATCCCAACACCTCAAAAATTTTCTTTGCGTACATCTGCACCTGTTCCGCTGTTTCTTTGGGGATGCGCGCGGGGATAAAGCCTTCACTGGTATCGGTGATGTATTTGGTATCGTAGTCATAAAAGTCACTGCCGGGGTTGATTTCTCCGGGGACAGAAGGGGTTGGATTTTCATTGCCGAGTACCGCGCATTCAATTTCCTTGCCGAAAATACATTCTTCCACCAAAACCTTGGTATCAAAGGACGCAGCGGTACGCAGTGCGATACGCAGCTCCTCTCTGTTTGATGCCTTGGAAACGCCGATAGAAGAGCCGGCATTTGCGGGCTTGACAAACAACGGGTATGCGTCTACACGCTCTGCTGTGTCAAGGGCAGTCTCCGGATCATTTTCGATTTGGGAACGGAATAGATATGCGGTTTTCACCTGCGGGATGTTATAGTGTGAAAGAATCAGCCGGGTAAACATTTTATCCATGGCAACCGCAGAAGCGGTACAGTGCGGTCCGACATAGGGGATGCCGGAGAGCGAAAGAAGTCCCTGCACGGTGCCGTCTTCTCCGTTTGCGCCGTGCAGAACGGGAACGGCGACGTCAATGGAGATGGGAGTAAACGTATTTTTAGTATCGCTTTCCACATACAGTGTTTTGTCACCGAAAGATGCGGACAGCACCGCACGGCGCAGCCACTGTGGGTGGGTATGCCAGGTGTCGTCGGCAATTGCGTCAAGACTTCCAGAGTAGGCGTACCATTTGCCGTTTTCTGTGATGCCGACAAGATGTACATCGTATTTTTGGGGGTCGAGTGCAGGTATTACGTGAGATGCACTCATCAGAGAAACCTTGTATTCTGTAGACTTTCCGCCAAACAGGCAGAGAAGTGATTGTTTTGCTGCCATAAAAACGAAAGAATCCTTTCTTTTATTTTGATTATAGGAGGGAGCAGTGACGTGTTTTATGATATATCGCCCCCTTTGGGCGATGAAGGTTTTTTCAAACAGTCTTCTGAAATTAGCCGATTGTAAAAGTCATAATTTTATATTGCCCGTAGGGCAATATATCAATAAATGCGTCGTTATGACATAAGACGTTCAACGTCTTATGTCGTGCGGGTATTCCCGCCAAAAAAGACACCTTTAAAGCGACCAAAGGGAGCCATCGGACTGCGTCAGTCCGATGAAACCAATTGGAAAACGAAGTTTTACAATTGCCTATCTTCTGAAATGGAAAGGAGAGGGGAGTCCGCAAAACGCTTTCTGCGGCATCCTATTGTATGCGGACCGCGGCAGAAAACAGAACCCCCAGTGCAGAATTTTTCAGATGCCGCGCCATCCCATCCCAAGGCGTACTGCATACACACAAAGGAAGGCACAGAGAAGCAGTACCGATAAAACGGTTTCTGCACGCCGATATCCCGCCTGTGTAATGCATGGAAAATGCGCATGAAGTTTGTCAATCGCAGCTTTCCGATACTGTGGAAGCACCGAGCAAAACACAAGCCACGCAAGCAGCGGCAGCGTCACCCAAAGCGGATGATATGCAAACGCTGCACGAAAATCCCCGCGCAGGGCAGAAAGTACGGCGCGTGTCATGCCGCAGCCGGGACAGGGGATGCCTGTGAGTGTACGCAGCATGCAGAAGCCGTTCAAAAGCCGGAGGACGAGAACCAGCAGTCCTGCAAGAGCAAGGAACAGAACCAGCGGTTTGTGCTGTTTGAGAGAACGCTTCATTTGATGCCGTCAGGGGGAGACAGGGGATTGTCTTCTTCCTTTGGAAGGTGCATGTCCTTATGCGGACACAAAACTGCCACACGGTCGTTTCCGGCATAGTCGCGGCGAATGATGCAGGAGCAGTCAAACGCGGCGGCAAGGGTACGGATGGCACGTTTTTGATCGTAGCCGATTTCAAAAATGATACAGCCGCCGGGGGCAAGCTTATCAAGGTATTTTGACAAGATGGCACGATAGTAGTCAAGACCGTCTTTTCCGCCGTCAAGCGCTGTACGCGGTTCCATTTGTACCTCGGTATCAAGCGTATCCACGGTATCGGTGGAAATATACGGCGGGTTTGCCGTAATGATGTGCGGACGAGCAAAGGGGTCACCAGAATCACCGGGATTGCTGCCCACGCCATGTGTGTCTGAATATGGCACATCCCCGCGAAGAACGTCGCCGCGCGTGATGGTCAGGCGTTCTCCGATACGGTCGGAAAACCGTTTTTTATTTTTTTGTGCGGCATTCAGTGCGGCGGGATACAATTCGATTCCCCATGCGCGGACAGGGTCCTTTCTTTGCAGCAGCACTGCAATCGGTACACAGCCCGAGCCTGTGCAGAGATCCCATAAGATCCCGTTTTCAGGCAGTCTGGCAGAGGCTTCCTCCACAAGCACCTCCGTATCGGCGCGGGGAATCAGACATCCGGGGGAAACATAGTAATCCTCACCGCAGAACGGAGACAGACCGAGCAGATACCCAAGCGGGATTCCCTCGCTTCTTCCGCTGACGGCGGTGATACAGCGGGAAACGACAGCGCTGTCCGCTTCCTCCGCACTGCGCAGAAGAACAGCGGTGCGGTCCATATGTGCGACCAGGCGAAGAATTTCATCCGCTTCATATACAAAATCAATCGGCAGCCCCAAGCGTTGGGCAGCGTCGGATAAAGACGCACGGAGTGTGCGCCGCAATTGTGCATAAGTCATAAGAGGGAGACATCTGCGCACACATCGGTTGAATGGGCGCATCCTTTCTGAAGTAATAAAAGAAGAATATCGCCTGCGATACTGGAGCTGCATCGCAGATGAGGCGGGGGAACAGCCGCTGCAGCTTGGTTATACGGCTGCGGCAGTGTCGGTGTCTTCGATGGTTTCTTCCTTTACAATACGGTAATCCTCACCGGGGACCGCTTCGGAGGCAAAATCGGGATATTCCTCCCGCAGGACATCCTTTACCGCAGAGATGGCAACTTCAATCTGGTCGTCATCCGGTTCTTTTGTCGTCAGGCGCTGCATCCACAGACCGGGGGCAGAAAGAATATGGGTAAACACGTTGTCATGTGTTCCCGCATACTTGATAAATTCAAAGCTGAGACCGACAATGAGTGGCAGCATCGGAATCTTGATGAGCAGACGCACCCAAAGCGAATCCCAGGTAATAAAGGATGCCACAATAATGGAAAGAATCAGTGCAACAAAAATAAAGCTTGTACCGCAGCGCGGATGGAAGCGAATCTGTCGGCGGACATTTTCTACTGTCAGGGGAAGACCTGCTTCATAGCAGAAAATGGTTTTATGCTCTGCACCGTGATACTGGAAGACACGGTGAATATCGTTCATATGTGAGACGGCACAGACATACAATACAAAGATTGCGATGCGGATGATACCCTCTGTCAGGTTTTTGAACCAGCCGAGATTGTTGCCAAGCAGCATATCCAGTCCCTTGGTTGCCAGCATCGGAAGAAAGAAGAACAGTCCAAAGCCGAGTACCAGACCGAGTATGCCGGCAATCGCCATGATGAAATTTGTGATGTTTGCGCCGAAGACCTTCTTTAAAAACAGCTCGAATTTTGTCGGTTCTTCTTCCTCCTCAAGTCCCCACGCTTCGGCGGAGATATCCAGCACCTTATAGGATAAGAGGAGACTTTCAACCATATTTACCACGCCTCGGATAATTGGCAGACGTAAAATACGGTATTTGTCCCGGATGGTAGTATAGGGGTGATTGGAAACGCGGATTTTTTTATCCGGCCCCTGCTGCCGCAGGGCAATAGAGTACGTTCCGCCGGATTTCATCATGATGCCTTCCAATACCGCTTCACCGCCGATTTTTCCGCGGCGGGAAGCCAATGCGCACGTATCCTGCTCTTTTCTATGTTTTTCTGACATGAAGTATAAAGTTCCTTTCTTTAAATACTATTAAATTTTTGGGGAAAACTTTTTTGAAAAAAAGCTTTTCCCCAAAACCCCTTTTCAAAAAACTTTAAACAATATAAAAATAATGAGTGGGGTGTCTTCGTCGAACTTGAGTTCTCCTGGGGTGTATCGATTCTGTTTGTTATTGAGAATGAGAATACAAGGGTTTTGTCACCGCAAAAACATGCAATGACGGCAGATTTTCTGCTTAAATTATATTATAGCAGATTTTTTCAATAAAAGAAAGTCCTTTTCAAAAGAATTCACAGAAAACTCGAAAAGTTTGAACAAGTTCTGTGGAAGGAGTGTGAAGGAACGAAGGAAGCCGCACCAAATTTCGCCAAAACAAAAAATTCACATCTCGTATATTGAAAAAAACAATAAGATGCTTTATAATAGAAGTATCTCGATTTTTTGCTGCTTGCAGCAGTAATAGGAAGGAGCGTGCAGAGAACCGATGCTTCCGTCTCTCAGAAATTTTGCGATTACCTTTTTCGTATCGCTGCTTATATTCGGCGCACTTGCGTATTTTCTTGCGGATTTTGCAATGGCAAGCTTTTCCTCCGGCTTTGTAAAGGAAGGAGAAACCGATCAAACAGAAGAAACCACCGCCCCTGAAACACAGGATGTGTTTAATCCCTTTGCGCCAGACGATGAAAATGATGCTTCTACCATACAGGGTTCCTCGTTTAACTTTGTATTGATCGGCATGGATTATCAGGCGGATGTATTTGACGACTATGACGAGGAGATGCCCGCATACCTTGCAGCGGCGCTGTCCGGTGTCCAGGAGAGGGGCGTGAGCCAGCTGTTAACATATGGGCAGAAGCGCGATATTTCCGCGGATGCAGTGCTTGTGGGACGCATTGACAAAGAGGACCGCAGACTGGTATTGACGGCATTGTCCGGCAATACACGTGTGTTTATTGACGGTGTACATACTACGCTTGGCACGGTGCTTGTCGACAAGGGGCTTTCGTTCTTCCTTGACAAAATCACCGCGCTGACCGGATTTCCGATTGACTATTATGCGGTTGTCAGTATTCCCGCAATGGAAAATGTCATTGATCAGCTTGGCGGACTTTCCTACAAGGTGCCGTGTGATATGGAATACGAAGACCCTGTGGAGGGACTTGAAATTTCCCTGAAAGCAGGAACGCAGTGGCTTTCCGGCAAAACCGCCGTGCAGGTGCTGCGCTACGCAGGCTATGAAGACCGTGATATCTCGCGCATGGATGTGCTGCGTGACATGGCTGAGGCGATGATGACCTCCATTCCCAATATTACAACCCTTTCCAATGCCCCCACTTTATACAAAACCTTGAAAAACGGCATAACGACCAATTTGAGCCTTGCAGACTTTAACGACCACCTTGACCTGATCTTCCATTTGGACAGCTTCAGCGTGGTCAACTATGCATATCCCGGCAGTATGACAACCTCTGACGGTGATCCGATCTTTGTTCCGGATACAGAGCGGGCGATTGCCGCGCTGCTGCAATACCGCTGAAACTCCGGATATGCCGCGCTTTTCCCATTTTTCCTTTATACAATATCCCGCATGTCATAGACTGGGGATGTAACATTTATTTTTCTTTCAGAAAGGAATTTATAACGTATGAAGACACGGCTTGACAGATCAAACTTTTTTATCGGTACTTACATTTTGCAGGATTATGCACGCACAGAGCAGCATATCCGCGACCTTGCAGACTGCGGCATTGATGTTGTGATGTGCATGGAATATGAGGATCGTGCGGCGCTCGATCTGTTTGCAAAATACGGTGTCGGCGCGGTGGTAAACGGCGTTTTGCCCGGCTGGTGGGGCGGAAACGGTGAACGTTCCGGCAGTATGCACGAGATCAATACCATGGACAAATATGAGGCAGCGGCAAACGCGTTTGTCGATCACCCTGCCATTGTCGGCATTGATACGGGAGATGAGCCGTCCGCGCTGGACTTCCCCTATTACGGAAAGATCATAGACTTTACGGAAAACGCATTTCCGAACCAGTTTGCATATCTGAACCTCTATCCGAATTACGCGTCCGTTTCACAGAACAATGCAGACGAAACCGTCTGTCAGCTTGGTACAAAGACCTACGCAGAGCATATTGCGAAATACTGCGAAAATGTACCCACCGACTATATCTGCTACGACTTCTATATGTATTCCGCGTCGGTTGCGGGTGCATATGAAAACCTGCGCATCGTCGCGGATGCCTGCCGCGATACCGGACGCGACATGTGGATTGTCTTACAGGTCAACTCCAACCGTCCTGCTGATTGGATTTCTGAAAATCAGCTGCGCTTCCAGGCATATTCCGCAATGGCGTTTGGCACACAGTCCGTCATCTGGGCATGCTATACCGCCGGCTGGTGGCACAATCAGGTGCTGGACGACAAGGGTGAAAAAACCGAGCAGTACGAAAAGCTCAAGAAAATCAATCATGAAATCAAGCCGCTTGCTGAGACGTATATGAAGTATCGCCGGACCTCCACACACTTTATCGGTTTTGATGCAAATGACCCCGATCTGGCACAGCTTGCCTACAAGCCGATTTCCGCACTTTCTACCGGTGTGTTCTTTGATGTCTGTGCCGACGCGCCCATCATTGCAGGACAGATGGTCGGCAAGTGCAAAGAAGAAGGGCATGCGCTGATGCTCTGTGTTGCGGATGATCCGCATGACAAGCACCCGGCACAGCACGAAATCACCTTCCGCGCACCGTATGCAAAGACGGTATGCGCATACAAGGGCGCAGAAAAGTGTGTGCTTCTGCCGGACGAGAGCGGTGTGTTCCATATTTCAGCCGCATCGTCGGAAGGTATCCTTGTAACTGCAAAATAAGAAATTTGATGAATACAGAAAAACTGCTGCGATGATAGATTTGCAGCAGTTTTTTTGACGATTTGATCAAATGATAAAAAATATATGGAAATTTCAGATGATGATTGGAATGATATTGAAAAGCAGGATTGACAGAGAGGGGAAGATATGGTATAATTTAACCATAGAAAATAAATAGTTTGTGAAATTGAGATTATAGAATTATTTATTTTCCTAAATATTAATATAAAAAGAAAAACTATAGAAATAAAAGAGTAAAATGCATACATCAAATGACGTATATTGACAATGCGTCTTTTTCAATCAAATAATGAAGAAAACAACCATTATCATTTTAATAGAAGCGGCGTTCCTGTGGATTTGCATGATCTCGTGCAAGGGAAGCACACAGGCACCTTTGGAAGAAAGTCAATCCTTGCAGTGGTACAGTGCAGCGCAGAAAAGCGCCGATGTACCGTATGAAGAAATTATTGAAACAGAATATATTTACAAAATTGTCAAACTGACCGATGAAAAGGATCGAAACATTTATGTCCTGAATTCATTTTTATGTGGGGACGAATGGATTGCACACCGGTATACTCCATATACCAAAGACGGTATCAATACCACCCGTCGTCAAAGCTATGATTTGCAGGGCAATTTAAAGGAGATACAGTCGTATCCGGATATTCTGAACGGTGCAAAGAGCTTTGCCATTTTGCCAAACGGTGAAACTGCTGTCATTGGAGCGGCAGAGGATAGCAGCAGCCGTCTTGCATTTTCTCTGTATGACGAAACAGAAAACCTTCTTGCACAGTCTGCGCCGTTTTCTGTATCGGAAGGTGGAACATATCGCGGCTTGTATGCACTGGGGGAGACGATTGTGTATACCAATGGCAGTGAGATGTTTCTATGGCAGTATCCAGAAAACACGGAACCACAGCATATGATACTGCCATGTGAAGCAGAATGGGTCAAGCTGCTTGCGGACGGACGGTTTCTAATCCGTGATGCATCCTTTCTTACGCGTGCGGAGGATTTATATTATGTGTATGACCCGCATAGCAGCACTGTTGCAAAATACAGCTACTCCGATACGGTGCAGAGTCCGTCGGAACTGTTTGCGGATGTCCTTGATACCGAATATTTCAATGGAAAATTTTACGGCTTGTGTCAGGACGGGCTGTATGTATGGCGTGAAGAAGAAAGTACGGCAGAACTTCTTGTGCAGTGGGATGCATCCAATGTGGACGGCACTGCCGTAAAGCTGTGTGCGGTGCTTTCCCGGGATTGCTATTATATTTTATATGCAGACGCGATGAACCGAAGCAGGAACAGCTGTTTTCTTGTCCGCACAGAAGAGCAGCGTACAAAGCCGCGTGAAGTCGTCAGCTTTGCAGCGGCAGGACTGGATGATGTACACAGAGAGCTCCTCTCATCGGCAGTATTGCAGTACAACCGGGATCATGCCGACTATAAAATTCGTTTGACCGATTATGAAACGCTGGTATACCAAACGGAACCGTTTTTCACAGACGCGCTCCAATATGAAACCGATGAAGAATGGGAGGCCGCTTGGCATGCGGCGGCACAGGCGCGTCTGGAAGCCGATCTTTTGTCCGGGGTTGTCTACGACGGCTATTTCCTGCCGGAGAAATCTTCTGTCCGAACTATGCTGTCCGACAAAAGACTGTTATCTGATCTGACGCCATATATAAAGGAAGGTCAGCTGCTCGGCTGTGTGGAGACTGCTTATACCACACAGAACGGTATGACTGCACTTCCGTTTTTCATGCGGCTTTCCACACTGGTGACCTCACAGTTTGTGCTTCCCACCACCACACGTCTGACGCGGGATGTTCTGTATGACATGGCAGAACATTTGGGGGACGGCGAAGCGCTGTTTGACACGGACGTATACGAAGCGCTGAAAACCGTCGGACAGTATGATTTTATCAATGAAAATGCAAAAAGCTGTACCTTTGATTCGCCAGAATTTACAGAATATCTCGATTTTCTTTTTCGTGTCAAGGCTGGCGCATATACCGACGAAACCACACAGATCATACGAGAATATCAATATCAGACACAAACAAAATCGCAGGAATTTGTTCTGACTTCGCTTAATGCGCTTACAAAAATAGGACAGAACCGCGCAAAATTCACTGAGTTTCAGCTATACTCGCAAGACGCGCTTGCCGCCATGCTTCTGCGCTTCAAGGGACAGAATATCAACTATTGCGGGTATCCCTCAGACAGTGGTACTACGGTAATATTGTCCTCTGACACAATGTTTTCTTTGTCCCATACAGCGCGATGCCCTCTGGGGGCTGTAGCATTTATGCAGTACCTGCTCAGCGACGAGATTCAAACTTGCCGCATGATGCGGGAATACGGTCTTCCGGCTGCACGTTCGGCAATGGAAAAAACGTTTCCTGTAGGATATATTTATTACAAAAACGGAACGCGTGCACATATCACCGTGGATGGAGAATGGTATGCGTATCATCCGGAGGCGGTTACACTGGGGTATATGTATCAAAAGGACTGGATATCGCAGGAGGAACAGGAAACAGAAGGAATTTTCACCAGCGTCTTTGTACAGAAGGAAGACTGCGATTTGTTTATCCGCTTCCTTGACCGTGCGACGGTGAAAACGTCGTCCGATGCAGCGCTTGCGGAGATTTTGGACGAGGAGCTTTCTTATGCGGAATCGGGAGCACGAAGCGCCGCGCAGACCGGAGAAGTCCTGCAAAGCCGAGTGTTTATTTATCTAAACGAATAAATATATTAAGGAGTCTGTTCATCATGTCTGTTTTTCGTGCAAAGCGGTTATATTGTGTACATGTTGTCAAATACATTGTACGGCTGCTTTTTCTTTTCCTATATACAGTCTTTTTGTTCTGTGCCTGCGATACGCCCGTCAAAACACAAAATTTGGGCGATTCTACAAAAAGAAGTTCTGTCGGCTCAGAACACAAGACGGTTTCTGACGATACAGCGATACAGATTTCCGATCAATATTTTGAAAACGTCTACAAATTTCAGCGTTTCAATTCTAATACCGGCGAGAGTGTGACGCTGTATTCCTACCAGACGTTTGCCGATGGAGAGCTGACTGCATTTTGCTATTTTCCGGACGCTTCAGACCCTGTACGGGCGGTATACAGCATCGAAGACGGAACGCTTCTGCGCTGGGATACCTACACGTCTACAGCAAGAGGAAATTTTAACTGCATCACGGACGACGGACATATTTTATGTGCCGGGTGGGATGAAAATCACAAAGAAGACGGATTCCGCATTCACCTCTGCGACAGCGACGGCAATGTGCATTCCCGCACGCCAAAGCAGTATTCTATGGGAAACAATGCGATATACAGCGATGTAAAAGCATTTGGAGAGGACTGTTATCTCTATTATACGGATAAATATGAGATGTACATCTTCCGCAGCCTGGAGGAGACACCGCTTTTTGTGGATTTGCCGTGCCTGGTTCGCACAATTGTGCGCATGGACGAGAATACCTTGCTTTTGTACGGCGCAGAGGATTATCTTTTGAACCCGCGGTTTTATTGTCTGGACATCACAACGGGAGAATATGAGGAATACTGCTATTCCGAAACGGTGCAGCAGCCAAAGGATCTGTTTTTAAATCCGAAGGAGTTGTTATACCACAACGGAGAATTCTATGCACATTGTAAGGACGGCATTTATGTGTACCGTGACGGTGCGCCGCAGCTTTTGGTCAACTGGGAAGAATCCTATCTGGACGGCGACGCAATAGAACTGTGCGATGTACTGTCCGATGACTGCTTTGTCATCCGTTATCAGAACGATATGGAACAGATATACGATGACGGACTGCTGTTCCGAACCGAGGAACGCCGCGCAAAGCCGCGGGAGGTTGTCAATCTTGCGATTGTCGGACTGGACGAAGCACATAGAGATTTAATCCATACGGCGTCATTGCAGTTCAACCGGAACAACGAGGACTATATCATCAAGCTGAGAGATTATTCCGATGAAGCGGAGAAAACCATTCCATACAGCGGTTTCCAAAATTCAGCGAAACGCAGCGCGGAAATTGCGGAGAAGGCACAGGCAGCCTTTGAAGCCGATTTGCTGTCCGGGGTTCCCTACGACGGATATTTTCTGCCGCAGACGCCGCCTGTCCGCGATCAGCTTTCTGAAAAAGGACTATTGTCCGATTTGAGCGGATACCTTGAGGAAGACGCACTGCTCGGCTGCATGGAAACGGCGTATACCACTCGGGACGGCAGCATTCTCGCACTTCCGTTTTTCATGCGGCTTTCCACACTGGTAACCTCGCAGTTTGTGCTTCCCACCACCACACGCCTAACACGGGATGTATTGTATGACATGGCAGAAGCCATAGGAGACGGTGAAGCGCTGTTTGACACAGATGTGTATGAAAACATAAAAACCGTCGGACAGTATGACTTTATCGATGAAAAAGCCAAAAGCTGTAGCTTTGATTCACCGGAATTTACGGAATATTTGGACTTTCTTTCCCGTGTCAAGGCAGGAGCGTATACAGACGAGTCGTTGGAGCTGATGCACAGGGAAACCATTGCGAATCTCTATTCCATAGAACAGTATTTTACGCTGCCCTCGATTGATGCGCTTGACCAAATTGGACAGAACCGCGTCAAGCTTGTCGCGTTTGACCTTTATTCCGTCGATGCGCTTGCCGCCTTGCTTTTGCGCTTCAAGGGACAAAAGATCAACTACTGCGGGTACCCCACCGACAGCGGAACGGCGGTCATCCTGTCTACTGACGCGCTGTTTTCCATGTCATCATCGGCTGGGTGCCCCACCGGTGCTGCGGTGTTCATGCAGTATTTATTGAGCGATGAAATCCAAACCAGCGGCAAGGTAAAGAATTTTGGACTCCCGGTGTCGCGTTCTGCATTGCAAAAGGTCTTTCCAAAAGGATTTCTCTATTACCGTATGGGATATGCAGCCATGTCATCAATCAATGATCACTGGCACACAAGCCATCCGGATTATGTGCCGATTGGCTATAGTTTGGAGGATCACATCAGGGATGAGACCTGGCAGAAAAACAATCATATGTTTACCAGTGTCTTTGTGCAAAAGGAAGACTGCGATTTGTTTATCCGCTTCCTTGACCGTGCGACGGTGAAAACGTCGTCCGATGCAGCGCTGAGAGAAATTTTAGATGAAGAAATTTCCTATGCGGAGTCGGGAGCACGAAGCGCCGCGCAGACCGGAGAAGTCCTGCAAAGCCGTGTGTTTATTTATTTGAATGAATAAAAAAGTGGGGCTGCTGCAAATTGAAAATTTGCAGCAGCCTCTGCATATAATAACAAAAAATCGCAAAAGTTTTTGAGGATTTTTAAGGAATTTTTTTCAAAAAGTTCCTTAAATGGGGTTTGGGGCAACGCCCCACGCGCCTTTTAGTGTTTCACCAGCTTTTTCAAAAGGGCTGTCAGCGGGACAATCAAAAGTCCTGCGCACAAATTGCCGATGCCGTGGAGAAAGTCAAACGGCAGTCCTGCGACAATCCATGCACACATGCCTTTGAAGCTCATACCGAACAGAAGCGCCTGTGCCGGAGCATAAAGCGTTCCGTAGCAGAATCCGAACAGACAGCACACCAATGGGTACACAATGCAGGCGGTGGTACGCTTCATGTTCTGCGGCAAAAGCATCGTGACAAACCATAAAATTGTCCATAGATACAGATACGGAATCCACCATGCGGCAAAGCCTGCGAAAAGTCCGTTTAAAAAGACATAGATATAGATGGGATAGAGCGCTTTTTTGCGGAATACCAGTGTATAGACCATGGTGAACATGCCGAGCAGATGGATGTTCGGCAGCAGCTCCATAATGATCTTGGAGCAGAACATCAGCGTCCCCAGCATCGAAAACAGTACCATTTCCTGTATCCGCACCGCAGGCTTTATGGCAGAACGGTTCGTTTGTGGCTTTTGTACTGTATTTGCCGATGTGTTGTCAGTATCATGCATGTCCGCAGGCGCTGCCTCTTTTTTATTATTCACAGGAGAACATGTATGTGGAGCCATCGACAATGGCAGTCTGGTCGGCGCTGGCTGTCGCATAGGCGCCGTTGTCATAGAACGCCCAATAGCAGCCGTCGGTGTCGTAGTCTGCGGTCATACCGTTGACTGTTTTCACATACAGACCGTAATCGCCCATTTCACCGGCAACCAGGTTGTTTTCAAGCAGTGCAGCACCGACGGTGTCCGCATCGGTCTTAATGGTGAAGACAACAGACCGTTCTTCTGCCTTGACTTCAAAGGAGAAGGTCTTGCTGCCTTCGCCAAGTGCGGTGTCGGATTGGTAGGTGGCATTTGCCCAAAGACCGGCTGCATCATCAACTTTTTCTTTTCCGCAGGCAGTAAAGCCGACGGCAGCGGAAATGCACAGCATTGTGCAGAGGAGGATGGATAAAAAGCGTTTCATGTTGAATACCGTTGCTTTTGCCTGTACTGCGTTTATTGTACATGCGAAAGACTTCCTTTCCTATTTTATGAATAGATTGTTGTGCTTGGGAAATAATGTCCTGTCTTTTTTCTTTACGGGTATATCCGATTCTTTCGGCAGGCATTTTCCCCCTTAAAATAAAACCGCACAGTGAAGCGGCTTTATTTCCCTATATTATACTACGGTTTTTTTGCTTTGTCAAGGAATCTGTCGGGAAATTTGCGTTTTGCAGAGGGATGCGTGAATGAAATAAGACCGCGGCGGACATCCTGTATGCTGTATAAAGGACGGAAGCCGTGCCGATGGGCAAGTACAGCTTTGCATGGAAATTGAAAAAACGTTTTTTCCTGCGTAAAAAAGGATCCCGTATAAATATGAATGAGATGTAAAAAACGCCGGATTTTTCCGTTCCCCTCTTTACAAAGAAAATCCAGTGTGGTATAATTAAAGTGCAGTAAAACAGTATACATTGATTTTGGAAATAAAATATATGAGAGGATTTTCATTATGACAATCACAAAGGATATTTGCTATATTGGTGTTTTTGACCGGGATGTAGACCTTTTTGAGGGACAGTACCGTGTTCCGGAAGGTGTTTCCTACAATTCCTATTTGATTTTAGACGATCAAATTGCGGTGATGGACACCGTGGATGCACACTTTACGCATGTGTGGCTTGACAATCTCCGCGATGCACTGGACGGAAGAACGCCGGATTACCTGATTGTGCAACATATGGAGCCGGATCATGCTGCGAATATCGCAAGCTTTGCAAAGACCTATCCCAACGCCAAAATTGTCGCCTCGGACAAGGCGTTCAAGATGATGGAAAACTTTTTTGGCACCGGCTTTGAAGACCGCCGCATGATTGTTGGAGAGGGCGATACCCTTTCCCTTGGCAGTCACACCCTTGCGTTTGTCACAGCGCCGATGGTGCATTGGCCGGAAGTCCTTGTGACCTATGATGCCAAGGACAAGGTTCTGTTTTCTGCTGACGGCTTCGGACGCTTTGGCGATACCAAAGAAGATACCCCATGGGCAGATGAAGCGAGACGGTACTATATCGGCATTGTCGGCAAGTACGGAAAGCAGGTGCAGAACCTGCTTGCAAAGGCTGGGGCACTTGATATTGAGAAAATCTGCCCGCTGCACGGTCCCGTTTTGACCCGGAATCTGGATGCATATCTCAAGCTCTATCAGACCTGGGCATCGTATCAGGCAGAGGAGGACGGTATTGTCATTGCGTATACGTCTGTATACGGCAATACGAAAAAGGCTGTACAGCAGCTTGCCGAAAAGCTCCGTGCCAATGGCTGCCCGCAGGTGGCAGTATATGATCTGGCACGCTGCGATATGGCGGCGGCAGTGGCAGATGCCTTCCGTTACAGCAAGCTGATTCTGGCAACAACGACCTACAATGCGGATATCTTCCCGTTTATGCGGGAATTCATCGCACATCTGACAGAGCGTTCCTATCAGAACCGTACCGTTGCACTGATTGAAAACGGCAGCTGGGCGCCGATGGCGGCAAAGGTCATGCGCGAGCTGTTCTCTGCATCCAAGAACATCAAGTGGGCGGAAACTGCGGTGAGAATTGTATCTGCACTGAACAAGGAAAGCGCCGGACAGCTGGATGCGCTTGCAAATGAGCTGTGCGCGGAGTATCTTGCAAGAAAAGACGATACCGCAAACAAAAACGACATGACTGCACTGTTTAATTTGGGCTACGGACTGTATGTTGTGACGTCCAACGACGGCAAAAAGGACAACGGTCTGATTGTCAATACCGTAACGCAGGTGACCAATACGCCAAACCGTATTGCTGTGACGATCAATAAAGAGAATTATTCCCACTATATCATCAAGCAGACCGGCAAAATGAACATCAACTGTCTGTCCGTCGACGCGCCGTTCTCCGTGTTCCAGAACTTCGGTTTCCAGAGCGGACGCAATGCCGATAAGTTTGCAGGAGAAGAAACGCTTCTGCGCGCGGACAACGGACTTGTCTATCTGTCCCGTTATATCAACAGCTTCCTTTCTCTGGAAGTAGAACAGTATCTTGATCTGGATACGCACGGCATGTTTATTTGCTCCGTCACGGAGGCACGTGTGATGAACAAGCAGGAGACGATGACCTACACCTACTATCAGAACAACGTCAAGCCAAAGCCGCAGACGGAAGGCAAACGCGGTTTTGTATGCAAGGTCTGCGGATATATCTATGAAGGCGATACGCTGCCGGAGGATTTTGTCTGCCCGCTGTGCAAGCACGGTGCTGCGGATTTTGAACCGATTGCCTGATCTAACGATGAGGAGGTGCTTTTTGAAAAAAGCACCTCCTCAAACTCCACCGCAAAAACTTTTAACAAACAAAATATCATACAACGGGGGCTGCTGCAAGGTTTCAACTTGCAGCAGCCCCTTATCTTTTAATCACGCAAAAAGCAAATCGCTTGAAGCTTATTCCTCTGCTGTGATGGAAGTAATCACGCGGTCAAACATTTTCAACAGTGCTTTTTCTTCCTTTGCGTAGGTGGAAATCCAATTGGAGTTTTTACCGATCAGGCAGGAACGGAACATGGAATAGGTTTTGCCCTGCATACTGTCGTTGAAGATGCGTCCAATATCAAAGACAGCGGAATTGCGGATGATATCATACATTTCAGAAACATCGTTGTCGCTTGCATATTTGACCTTTAACGCGGTTTCAAACAGGGCGGGAGAAACGGTGCGGTAGGACTCGGACGCCAGGCATTCAAGCAGGGCAGCGGACATTTTTGGATCCTTTGCATCGACCGGAATACCGTAGAGGGTATAGGGGAACGATGCGACGGTATAGTAGTCCGCCTGCTCTGTGTCGTATTTCGGGACAGGCAGGATACCGTAATCGATATCGGAGGAGCGCAGATGGGTATTTGCAAAGACGATTTCTGTGGTGATGAACATGGCGCGGCCTTCAAGGAACTGTCTGCGTACTTCCTCACCGGCTTCATTGCTGAAATACATATCGTTTGAATCGTTGAACATGCTGTTCAGTTTTTCCAGCAGTGTCTGTGTCTTTTCACTGCCGAACATGGGGGAGATAATCGGCATGCCGTCCGCACCGATTTCGGTTGTGCGCAGACCGCTTGCAAAGAAGAAGGTATCCGACCAAACCGACTGTACGGTGTAGCCAAACCGATCTTCGATGTCCTTCTGATTGTTGCCGTTCAAGTCCATATATACGCCCTGGGACAGGGTGATCAGCTGGTCAAGCGTCCATTCGCCGCGGCGCACCATATCGTAAAGCGCGGTCGGGTCGATATCAAAGCTTTGTGCCATGGTTTTGTTGAAGTAGAGGGCGTAGAGGTAATTGATCATATTGGTGGAAATATCGCCGGAACAGAAAAACAGCTTTCCGTCGCACAGCGCTTCTTTAATCAGAGAATCCGGCCACCAGGGCTTGGAAAAATCGATGTACTCCTGCTTTGTAAGGTCGAGCAGCAAACGGTTGTATGCAAGCGTTGCCCCGCACATCGAATAGCCTGCGACAATATCGTTTGCACCGTCGCCTGCCATGGTGCTCTGCGTTACCATTTTGACCCAGGCATTGCGTTCATTATATGCACCTGGCTCCAGCGTATAGGTAAGCTTGAGATTCAGTCGTTCTTCAGCGGTGCGGTTGCGGTGGAAGATGGCGTCGTTGACGATGTCGCCAGTTTCTTCTTCTACATAAAACTCGTTGGAGCTGGAGCCGCTCCAGCCAAAGATGTGCGCCGTTGTGCCGCCAAAGTCAAGATCGGCGGGAAGATTGTCGTTTTCATACTGCGGGAGATTCTCTGCGGTTTCTGTGGAAGCGGCGGTCTCCGCCTGAGAGGTGTTTGGTGTGTCCTTCTGGACGTCGGAATCTTGGCAGGAGGGAAGTGTGAAGGATGCGGAAAGAAGCAGTGCGGTGAGAAGTGCAGCTTGGCCACAAATGTGAGGTTTCATTTTGGCGGTTCCTTTCTTGATCTTTATAGTATATATGGCTTGCCAGTATTTATATAACATGTGCAGAACCAGAAGCGCTTTGCGCATGTATGATATCAATTTCATCCTCAGACGGTCGGGAAGGGAATGATTCCTTTTTGATGTGGAATTGCGGCGCAAGCCGCAAAATCACGGTATGCGGATGATTCTAAAATCGTTCGCTTAAAAATTTTAGTTACAGACTGTTTTCTCCATAAGATAGTTTGTTAAGGAAATTCCTCCCCTGACAACCTGTTGTTCTTTGATCACACGGTACCCTCTTTTCTCAAAAAAGGGTCTTGCGGTAATCGATGCGTGTGTTGTGATGGTATCTGTGCTTACTGCTTGTTCCAGTTGGTCGCAAAGTGCGGTGGCGATTCCCTTTCCCTGATTGGCATAATGAACATACAACCTGTCCAGATAGCCGGTGCTGTCGATATCCCCAAATCCGACGATCACGTTGTTGTCTACAGCGACAAGGCTGTGATGTGCCAAAAACGATGCATCCCACGCTGCAAGCGCAATGTGTCCTGTCGCCCATACATCTAACTGTTCCTTTGTATAGTCTTTGGCATTGACAGTGTGGACGGTTTGATAAAAAAGCGTGGCAATTTCGGGACAATCTGCGGACTGATATTTTCGGATTTCCATGGTTATGACATGATCTTTTTACACAGGAAAAGATCGTTCCTTTCTTATTAACGGATTATGATAATACGCCCGTGACGTAATAATACCCATAGGTGTTGTCAAAGGAAACCTCTACATCCGAGAGGGTGTCTGGAATGTAGATGGTTCCTTCCGTCGGTGTCTGTCGATAGATGACGTAAGTGTCGGTTGTGCCGTCTTCATCCGTATAGTCAATCATATAATACCGTCTTCGGGCAGTATAATTCTTTTCAATATATTCCTCCAGCGGCATGCGGGTCTTGTAAAGCAGCGCCGCGTGCGGCATACCGACATAATGAATATGCCACGGCTGAAAGAACACGCCTGTCCATTCGCCTTCCCAGAACGGATAACGAATGGTAAATCCAAACCGCCATGCGTTGTCCTGAAGCCATTTGGACAAATCGGCGCGCATATAGGTGCGGAAATCGACACCGTCTACCAGCAGATCAATTGATGTGCCGGTAAGGTGTTCACTCGTTTCGTAGTAGTCAAGCAGATAGCAGTCGTTGCCGTGATCTTTTTCGGGTACTGCACCATCGATATAGCTGTCGCCGAGGCGGAACCGTTCTCCGGTCTCTGCTTCTGCTGCTGTCAGAAGGTCTTGCAATGCCTGTGCCGCACCGTGTACCATGGTTACTGTGCCGTATCCGTCAAGCGCGGTTTCTTCCAAAAGCGGTTCAAAATCCATGTTATGGATATAATAGCGGTCGTTCAGAATGTAAAGACCGTCGGTAAAGCGAATGTCCTCCCGTTCACAGTCCCCCTTCATCAATGCGTCCAGCGAATAATAGGTAATTTCGGTTTGGGGGTCGCAGATGTCCTCAATAAAATCCGTGTGTGTCATCTCCGATAAGCGATCCATTTTGCGGCTGTGAAAATACTTTTCTGTGATTGCATAGGGAATGTTCGGGCGTGCAATCAAAAGGGTGATCCAGATGATGAGCAGAATCCCGATAAAAATACCCCAGTTTCGTGCAAGAATCAGCCAGCGCCGGGTTCGGTTTTTCATGTGAGAATCCTTTCTTTATGAGATGTATTTTGATATTCCAAATTTTCAGCGGTAGAATGCGGCTTTCAGAATCAAAATATTGACAGCAAAAAACAGAATCGATAACAACATCGAAACGGATTTCGGCATATGCAGCATATCCCGTATCCCGGCGATATCTCCAAAATTTCCGATACTGCCCAAAGTAAAGTATAAACTGTCTGTGATTAAAAACATCATTGCCGCAATGTAGCAAACCAGTTTCAAAATATCATAGGGCAGTATATTGTATAGAAAAACCAAAAAATAGCCTGTCGTGTTCGTCGCAATATATCCCCCGGATGCAATGACTACCCACTTTTTGGCAGTGTCCTGATTGTATTCAGGCTCATTTTCATAAAATACTCTCGTACCGCCATGGTATTTAAGCCATTCTACTTTTGCAATTTTTTCACCCAACAGGATTGCCGCCAACATATGTCCGCATTCATGCAAGATGTGTTGCAGCAGTCCTGTAAAAATAATTAACAGAAAAATGAAACCATAAATATACCACATGCAAATATCCTTTACAGTCCACACAAAAATACCCCCCCCAAAAAAAGTTTTTGGGGTTCTTAGCCCTTTTTTCAAAAAGGGCTGAGCCTTTCAAAAGGCAGTGCCGCCGGAGGCAACCGTTCTCCTACGCTTCGAACTGTGCCTGGAACAGGCGGCGGTATACGCCGTCTTCTTTTTGCATGAGTTCGTCATGCGTGCCGGTTTCCGTCACCGTACCGCCATTGATGACGAGTATCTGATCTGCGTTCTGGATGGTGGACAGGCGGTGCGCAATGACAAAGCAGGTGCGCCCCTGCATCAGGCGATACATGGCTTGTTGAATTTGAATCTCCGTGCGGCTGTCAACGTTGGAGGTCGCTTCGTCCAGAATCAGCATGGAAGCGTCCGCAAGCATGGCACGGGCAATGGTGAGAAGCTGCTTCTGCCCTTTGGAAATACTGGTGCCGTCGTCGGACAGAACCGTGTGGTAGCCGTTTGGAAGCGATTCGATAAACGTATCGATTTTGGCTGCCTTTGCGGCTGCAATGACTTCTTCTTCCGTTGCGCCCTCTTTGCCGTAGGCGATGTTGTCAAAGATGGTGCCGTGGAACAGCCAGGTATCCTGCAGTACCATGGTGTACGCGGCGCGCAGACTGTCCCGTTTGACGCGGCAGATATCGTGTCCGTCCACGGTGATCACACCGGACTGCGGGTCATAAAAGCGCATCAACAAATTGATGATGGTGGTTTTGCCTGCCCCTGTGGGACCGACGATGGCGATGGTTTTTCCGGGGCTGACATCCAGTGACAAATCGCCTATGATCACGCGCTCCGGTGTATACCCGAACTGCACATGGTCAAGCTTGACTGCTCCCTGTACATCGGAGAGGGTTTCCGCATCTTGGATATCCGGTGTTTCCGGAGCTTCGTCAAGCAGACGGAATACACGCTCTGCCGCCGCACATGCGGATTGCAGCTCTGCTGTGATGTTCGCCATTTCATTGATGGGACCGGAAAATTTGCGGCTGTACTGGATAAAGGTCGAAATATTGCCGAGCGTGATTTTTCCGAACATGTACAGCATTGCGCCGAACATGGAGATGAGGGAAAGCGACAGGTTGTTGATAAAGTTGACGCTCGGTCCGATCATACAGCCCTGATAGTCCGCCTCGTAATAGGCGTCGACCGCATTTTTATTGTGCGTATCAAAGCGGTCTATGATGACAGACTCCCTGTGGTATGCTTTGATGGTTTTTTGTCCTGAAAGCATTTCCTCTGCATAGCCGTTGAGTGTGCCGAGCATAGCGGAACGGCGGCGGAACAGCGGCTGTACCTTCTTTGCCTTGTAGCGGGTAAAGAGAATGGACATGGGAAGTGTGATGCAGAACACCAAAAGCAAAAGCGGAGAAATTTTGATCATCATGACAAGAGAGCCGACAATGGTGATGATGCTGGAGCATATCTGAATTACGTCGTTGGAAAGCGATGTGTTGACGGTATCGATGTCATAAGAAATATGGCTGATGATTTCACCGGTCTGATTTGCGTCAAAATAGCTGATGGGCAGTGTGGTCAGATGCTCAAATACTTCGTGGCGCATGGTTTTGGTCACGCGCTGGGAGAGACGGATCATGAGTACCGCGTTGATATAGGAGAGTATGGCGGAGGCGATATAGAACAACAGCATCAGCGCACAGTTGACCGCAACGGTGTGAAAATCCACATAACCCTTCCCCGGTTCAATCGCGTCTATCGCACGTCCGGTGAGTTCCGGTCCGATCAACGCAAAAAAGTTGGAAGCGAACATAAAGAGCAGGATTACGGCAATCAGTGCTTTGTACCGCAAAAGATATCCGCCCAGCCGCCGAATTACGCGGATGCGGGCAGTACCGGTCATTTTTTCGTCTGTACCGTGCTTGGGGTCTGCTCCGTTTGCTGATTTTTCGATGGGGGAACGATTCATTCTACGACACCTCCCAGCTGAGACTGTGCAATTTCGCGGTATACATCGCAGGAATCGAGCAGCTCCTCGTGTGTTCCCGCACCGATGATGCTGCCGTTGTCAAGTACCAGAATTTCATCGCAGTGCATGACGGCAGAAATACGCTGTGCGACAAGAATCGTCGCTTTGGTTTCGGGACAGTTTTCACGCAGTGCGCGGCGGAGGTTGGCGTCGGTCTTGTAGTCAAGGGCAGAGGAGGCGTCGTCAAGTACCAGAATTTCCGGCTTTCCTGCCAAGGCTCTGGCAATGAGAAGCCGCTGCCGCTGACCGCCGGAGACGTTTGTCCCTTTCGTGGTCAGCATATGGTCAAAGCCATCATCAAACGCGTCGATAAACGCAAGCGCCTGTGCATTTTCTGCGGCACGGCGCAGTTCCTCCATGGGGATATCACGCCCGATTCGGATATTCTCTGCGACGGTGTCCTCGTATATAAAATCGTTTTGCAGCGCTGTGCCGAACTTTTCGCGCAGCTCTCCCCCGTCCATTGCACGGATGTCCTTTCCGTCGATACGGATGGAACCGGCGTTCACGTCATAAAAGCGCATCAGAAGTGAAAGCAGCGTGGTTTTGCCGGAACCGGTTGCGCCAATGATGCCAAGGGTGCCGCCCTTTGGCACAGAAAAAGAAAGTGCGGAGATATTGTTACGCATGCCGTTGTAGGAAAAGGATACATTGTCAAATACCAGATACGGTTCTCCTGCTTTGATATCGGACTGCGGCAGCCCCTCCATATCCTCCGTCGCATCAAGAATTTCACCGATGCGGTTTGCGGAAGCGATACTCTTGGAGTACATGACGAACATGCGGGTGATGGACATCATGGCGTTAGAAATTAATGTAAAATACGAAATGAACGCGACGATTTTGCCGGGTTCACTGACGCCCGCATTGACGCGGAATGCGCCGACAAAAACAACTGCGGTCAAACCGGCGTTTAAAAAGATATTCATCAGCGGATTGGAAGCCGCCATGGTAACGCCAGCTTTTGTTTCATACTGTACCAGCTCCTCATTGACCTTTTCATAGCGGCGGCGTTCATAGTCGGTTTTGGAAAGCGCCTTGATGACACGCACTCCCTGAATGTTTTCGCGCACGACACATACCATGTTGTCTACAGCACGCTGCATCTGTGCATACAGAGGGACACCCTTCTGGGAAATTTTGAACACGACGAGCGTAATAAACGGCAAAACAGCCACCATGATGAGTGTCAGGACAGGTTCCATATGGGCGGTGATCATGATGCCGCCGATTAAGAGAATCGGTGCACGTACACCAAGCCGCTGCATCCGTCCGAGCATATTGTGGATGTTATAGGTATCGGTGGTCAGACGGGATTCCAGAGAGGGGATGGTAAACGTGTCTACCTGATGGCAGGATAAATACATGATACGGGAAAAGAGGTCGTGGCGCAGTGCGCGGGACGCATCCCGTGCAACGGCGGACGCCATACGGTTGGCAATGACGTTTCCCGCCATACAGATGACGGAGCAGACGATCATGCAGATTCCCCACAGCACAATCAGAGAAAGATTACGTGTCGGTACGATACGGTCGATGATGTGCGCAAGGATATAGGGCAGCAAAAGGTCCATGATGGTGCCGATGAATTTGATGAGAAGACCAAGCGACATGCATCTCAGGTGCGGTCGGATGTATTTTATGATGTATTTCACGCTTGTGTGTCACCGTCCTGTTCTGAAAATGCCTGTGTTAGAGGCTGTTCTTTGGCTGCCTGCGTTTGTTCGCAGGCGTTTAAAAACGGAATGAGCACGGCACGCATTTCGTCTGGCGTCTGTGCCTGCATGATCTGTGCACGCAGGGAAGCCGAACCGGGAAGTCCCTTTGTATACCAAGCAAGATGCTTGCGTCCCTCCTGAATGCCGGTATAGTCTCCCTTTTGGACAAGCAGACGTTCCAAGTGGGAAAGGGCGGTCCCAAGCCGCTCGACAGGCGTTGGCGGGCAAAAGGGAATACCGTCCATATCGGCTGCAATTTCCCGGAAAATCCACGGGTTGCCGTATGCGCCGCGTGCAATCATCACACCGTCGCACCCGGTTTTTTGGCGCATGTCCCGCGCGGCGGCGGCAGAGTCGATGCTGCCGTTGCCGATGACAGGAATGCGGCAGTTTACCGTTTTGACCGCAGCACAAACGGAGGCAATGCTGTCAAAATCTACAGGCGGCGCGTACATCTGGGTACGTGTGCGGCCGTGGATGGTGATGGCGGAAACGCCAAGCTCTGCCGCAATTTTGGCGATTTCCACACCGTTTTTCTCCTGTTCCGACCACCCTGTCCGGATTTTGACGGTGACAGGCAACTCGGTTGCACCAAGTACCGCCTCTATGATCTGTCCTGCAAGAACCGGGTTCCGCATCAGTGCGCTGCCGTCGCCGTTGTTGACGATTTTCGGCATGGGACACCCCATATTGATGTCGATTGCGGCGGGTGTACGTGTACAGGGGGTGCTGTCGGGATCAGACAGCACCTTTGCCGCATATGCCATTACAGATGGCTCTGAGCCAAAAATCTGCACGGCACACGGCATTTCTTCCTCTGCAATGCGGGCGAGCACGGTGGTTTTTTTATCGTGATACCACAGTGCCTTTGCGGAAATCATCTCTGTTACCGTATATTCGGCGCCAAAGGCACGGCACACCGCGCGGAACGCAGCGTCTGTCACACCTGCCATCGGTGCGAGCAGGAGACCGTGAGGGAGAACGGTGTTCCCGATTGTGACGGCTTTGGATTTTATGTTGGTGTTCGTTCTGTCACAGGTGTCGTCACGACTGGCGCAGTCACGACTGGCGCAGTCACGACTGGCGCAGTCACGACTGGCGCAGTCACGACTGGCGCAGTCACGACTGACGCAGTCACGACTGGCACAGTCACGGCTGGAACAGCCGGTGCAGAAAACCTCCCCTGTGCAGCTTATGTTTAATTCTGTCATATCGATATCTTTCTGAATGCGACCTAATCTATTTTTTATATTACTATTATTATTTTATAATAAATATGTGAATATACTTTTAACGCAGTGAAAAAAGTGCAATTTCCCATTGCGAAAATATCAATTTTATGATAAAATAGGAAAAACAGATTGTTTCATTTCGTATCAAAGTAAGGAACTTTGCTTGAAAAGGAAAGGAAATTTTTCTAAGGTTCAAACGCTGTACAAATGTGGCGCCTTGGGAAATCATGGAGGATTATGGCAAATCAAAAGGACCCCAAAAAGAAAAATACGCTTGTCATGGTAATTTATGTCATCGGAATTGCTGTGGCGGCGGGAAGCTATATTTTCGCGGAGGCATCCGGATATATGATTCCGGGGTTGTCGCCCTTATCACTTGCGGCGGTGATTCTCACCTACACATGGCAGCACTACAAGGAAAACCGGGCGAATAAGGACGGTATGCTGGTTCCGCAGCTGGTGATTTTAGGGGTGCTTGCCGCCTGGAATGTGATTTCCGGTCTGATGCAGCTTTATGCGTATTTTGTTCAGCTGTGATACTGTGGAAGACACTTTTTTTCCGTCATAACCGCGGGAAAAACGAACAGCTTTGTACGGAATACGGTCTTTGTGACTACATCCGCACGCAGGAGGATGCAGGGGTGAGGGAGATGTGCTATGGACTTGGACACATGGCGTATAACGGATGTGAGGTGATTGCCTGCCACCATGCGCTGCTGTCCTTTGGAATTCCATCCAGACTTTGGCAGACGGCGGATTTTTTCGAGCGGCACGGTATCTGGCTCCTTGGTCTGTTTGGCACGTATCCCCATGCGCTGTTTCGGTTCTGTCGCAGTCACGGTCTTGTGTATCGACGGTATCATGTGCCGATCTTGGCGGAAAAGCGGAAATTGTTTTCATCGCCCGGAGAGGATGTTGTTTTATATTCGTACTGGAATACGGGGTTTCGCGGCATTCACACCGTTGAGCTGCACAGAACGCCCGGCGGATATATGGTAACCAATGTCAGACGACTGTACCGTGTGCGATTTGCCACCATGGGAGATGCGCTTCGGGCAATCCGAACTCCGATGCCGATTTTGTGCCTCGGTTTGAAAAAAGTGATTGAGTGATCAATAGATGAGATTGCGGCTCAACCATCCGTGGATTTTTCACCCAAAAATCCGCGCAACCAATGGTTGAGCACCTTTTCTACGTCGGGTTGTGCTGTTTGTGCCAAATTCAACTTCTGATCTGTTCCAAAATATGGCGTGATATGGTAGAATAACAGTAAGGAACAGGGACGCGTGCAGCACTGCCGTCACATCTCCGTTCTATAAACACACATCAAAAGGAGAAGATTCTATGAGCACAAATGAAACCCTCGGAACACGGATAGCGCGTCTGCGCAGAGAAAAGAACATGACGCAGGATGAGGTCGCGGAGAAGATGAACCTTTCCCCACAGGCAGTCTCCAAATGGGAAAATGACCAGTCCTGCCCGGATATCATGCTGCTGCCGCAGCTTGCCGATCTGTTCGGCGTAACGACAGATACCCTTTTGAAGGGGGAAACAAACGAACCTGCGGTTCGTATTTTGCCGCCGGAAGAACGCAAAAACTTTGATCAGATGATGCTGCGGGTCAATGTCAATTCCGCGGACGGAGACATTGTGCATGTCAATCTACCGATGCCGCTGATCAAAATGGCGCTTGACATCGGCATGGAAATTCCAAAGGTCAATGATAAGCTTGGCGTGAACTTAAAGGACATTGATATGAATAAAATCATCGCATTGGTAGAACAGGGGGTCATCGGCAGACTGGTCGAGGTACAATCCGCGAACGGCGATCTGGTCGAGGTCGTGGTAGAGTAACATGCGTGTCATTGTACGTACACCTTCTCCGCCCATTCCCATTTTCGTTTTGTTTCCGTCAATCTTGATTTTTAACCATATCCTTGCCATAATCGGCTATCTGGTGCTTGTGATTCTGCGTGCATGCGGAAAAGGAAAGCGTCTGTTTGCCTATATGACGCCGGAGCAGGCACTGCTTTGGTTTCACAGACTGATTCTTGTGTATTGGAAGTACAGATTCCGACACCCCGGGTGGAAGTTGGTCAAAGTAAATTCCAAGGGAACTTCCGTCACAGTCAAATTATAGCCGTATCTCCTTTCAAACGAAAATCACAGCATAAAACGGGCTGCTGCAAGTTTTCAACTTGCAGCAGCCCATGTTGTATCAACGAAAAAAGCTTTTGAGGATTTTTAAGGAACTTTTCTCGAAAAGTTCCTTAAATTGGGGTGCGGGGCGAATAGCCCCGATTCTTTACGATCCCATTTCTTCAATGTGGGAAATGTAATCCAGACTGCGCAGCGCTTCGATGATTTCGGTGTGCGTTTTGTACTTTTTCAGTTCCTGGCTGCTGATGGAAATGGCGATGGAATAGACGCTCAGCCCGGAATTGGCATAGGCGGGATTCGCTTCAATGTCGTCGATTTTCAGTCCCAGACGACGGATGGTGCTGACAAAGTTCTGTAAATAGCTGCTGTTTTTCAGTTCCAAATGAATTTCAAAATAGTTGGAGCGGTTTTTCAGATAGCGTTCCAGCGCCGGCAGCTGCGCAAGACAGAACAATAACACGGCAAAGGCAATGAGCGTCACCGTATAGTAGCCTGCGCCAATGGTAAGTCCGATGATGGTGCATGTCCAAAGCCCCGCGGCTGTGGTCAGACCCTTGATCTGGCTGCGGGAGCTGACCAGAAGGGAGTTGACGCTGATCACCGCAACGCCGATAATGCCTGCGGCAGAAAGCAGAAAGAAATCTGTATTTGCAGTGTTGAAGGTTAAATAGGAGTCGAGCAGGGCGGTAACGGTCATTGCAAGGGACATCAGAATAAAGGTACGCAGTCCTGCGGAGTGCCGTTTGCTGGAACGTTCGCAGCCGATGATGGCGGAAAGTACAAAGGAAAAAAGAATCCGGAACAGAATGCTGTAAAGGTTGATGCCCTGCGACCAGGCGCCGAGCAGGTTTGCGATTGGGTCTGTCATTTACGTTTTCCTCCTGTAAAAAAGTTGATGCGTTTTGCGGAAATGGCATGCAGATGTTCCTCTGCTGCTTCGGTAAAGGCACGTTCTTCCTCATTGACCGTTTCTCTGGCAAGCTCTTCCTGGATTTTCTGAATGCGCTCAATGAGCAGCTCAACAGAGCTTTTGGGAGTGCCTTCTTCCGTCTGTTCTTCTACGCTGACGAGATCTTCAATCTTCGTCGAGTAGGATTTTGATAAATATAGAGAAAGCTTTGCTAAGGCAGGACCGACCAGCTCATACAGTACGCTGGACGCAAGGATGACCGTCTGCAATGCGTTTCCCGCTTCTCCGCCCAATGTCCGCGCTCCCAGTGCCGCAAGACCGATGGCAACGCCCGCCTGCGGAATCAGTGCAAGACCGAGATAGTTGCGCGTTTCTTTTGGCTTTTTGACAATCAGACAGCCGATAAAGGCGCCGATGTATTTTCCGACAATGCGGACAAGAAAGTACAGGATGCCGACCAACAGCAGCGGGACGCCGCCGATTGCGCCGGAAGGCTTGATTAAGGCGTTTAAATCAAAGGAAAGACCGGAGCGCACGAAAAATAAAAGAAGAATGGGCGGTGAGAAGTAATTTAACTGCTTGAACAGCGCGTCGTCGTCTGTGATATTGATGTAGACCGTGCCCATGGACATGCAGCCGAGCAGCGGAGAAATTTTCATTGCGGCACACACGCCGCAGAAGGTAAACAGCAGTGCAATTGCGATAATCAGGCGGTTGTCTGTAGAGCGTTTCTTTTGAATGAGCAGCCGCATGATCAAGCCGAAAATGCCGCCGAGAATTAAAACACCGATGTTTTGTGTGATGGGGATAATGACGTCCATCATACGGAATGCCGCGCCGGTCGCGGAAGAGACGGCAATGGAAATGGCGGAACTGTATGCGAGCAGTGCGACGATGTCGTCATAGGCGACCACTTGCAGAAGGGTATCGACAAAATCACCTTTTGCGCCAGTTTGACGGATGGTCATCATGGTGGAAGCAGGTGCGGTTGCAGACGCAAGGGCGGCTAAAATGATGGAAAATGCCAATTGCAGGTGCAGTATCCCATAGGTCAGCACAAACACAACGACCGACGCGGTCAACGATTCCAGCAGTGTAATGACAACAACTTTTCCGGCGCTGTGCTTCAGCTTTGAGAATTTAAAGTATTCTCCGGTGCTGAATGCGATAAATGCAAGCGCAATATCCGATAAAAATTCTGAACCGGTGATGATTTGCTGCGGAATCAGATTCAAACAGAACGGACCGATCAAAATACCGGCGGTAATATAGGCTGTGACATTCGGAAGTCTCAGCTTTTTTGTGAGGCGTGTCATAAGAAATCCGCTGAAAAGCATGATTGCAATGGAAATGATCACAATGGCGGCAGGGGATTCCTTTTGTAAATTTTGATATAGGGATTGCAGCATATAATAGGACCATTCCTTTCATGGAGTGCGGATCGTTCCATCATTGCTGGAACTTCTGATCGTTCTGTTTATAAAATAAAAATAAAATTGAGGGGAAAGGCGGAAGTGTATGGAACGTCTGGAGCGTCGTTCCATATGAGGGGACATCTTACCTTTTATATAAAATAAATCGTTCAAAATTAAAGGCTTGAAAAAATAATAATAATATGATATACTATTTCACACATAAAATCAACTTACGATTTTTTTGATTATCATAAAAATAATTTATGCAAAGGAGGATGCTGTGTATGTTGGACGCAAAACTGGAAACGCTTCTTGCCGTTGCGGACTGCAAAAATTTTACGCGGGCGGCAGAAATTTTATCCCTGACGCAGCCCGCAGTCAGTCATCATATCAATCAGCTGGAAAGTGAATGCGGTGCAAAGCTGTTTTTGCGTGGAAAAGGGGATTTCAAGCTGACAAAAGAGGGCGAAATTGCCGTGACCTATGCAAGGCGTCTGAAAGCATTGCACGGAAAGATGCTATCGGAGATTGCAGATGCACAAAAGCACGCTTCTCATGTACGCATCGGAATTACGCATACATCAGAAAACAATAGCATTACGGAGATTTTGGCAAAATATGTCACGCAGAATACCGATACATCCATAACAATTATTACAGATACAATAAATATTATTTATGATATGCTGCAAAACTATGAACTGGATATCGCCATTGTTGAAGGAAAACGGATGTCGTCGAAGCTGAATTATTTTATGCTGGATACAGATTACCTTGTATGTGTGCTTGGCAATGACAATCCACTTGCCGCACAGTCCATGGTAACGGTCAGTGAGCTGAAAAAGGAGAATATGATTCTCCGTCTTCCAACCTCCGCTACGCGTCAGCTGTTTGAAGCCACGCTTGTTTCCGTGAATGAATCCATTGAAAATTTCAATGTCTGCCTGGAAGTGGACAACGTTGCCGTGATTAAGGAACTGGTACGCAAGGATCTTTTCGTTTCCATCCTTCCGAAAAGCGCCTGCATCAGCGATGCAAGACGCGGAAAGCTGACCATCCTGCCGATTGAAAACCTGAGTATGATGCGTGAAATGAATATTGCTTACAACAACGATTTCACACAGCTGGAGATTATCAAGGATATCGTGCGGTTATACCAGGAAAATGTACACAAGAGCTAAATATTTTTTGAGATTGTCATTTTCCCGGAAAATGTACACAAGAGTTAAGTATTTTTAGAAATTATCATTTAAGAAACGAGGTGAGAGGAAGTGGCAGTCGCACACCATCTATTGTTGAACTACAATCACATCCCTGCACAAACTACTTTTCAATGTTATGTTATGCGAACCTATGCGGTTGATCATCCGAGTTATGTAAATCATGGAAATGGTTGTCAACCTGTACAAACGCGGTTTTACACAGATACGGCGTGTAGTAATTCAGGTTGCACATATCATATTTCCGGTGATGATTCGCACATAGAAGCTTATTTTCATACGCCACAGTAAATAAGTATTTGCGAAAATAATAGAGAAAAAATATAGGAATGGGGAATAAAAATGAGTTTAATATCTTGCCCTGAGTGCGGGGCAAAAATATCGGATAAAGCAAGAACCTGTCCGCATTGTGGCTTTATGAGTGATGACAACTTACGCCCAATTAGCGAACAGGATACATATGAAACAGTACCAACTTTTAGTTATGATATAGAGGAGTGGAAACCAAATAGCGGACATTTGAGTGTTGTTGCAGTTGAAGATAATAAAAGTCTTGTTCAGTTTTTTGGTCAGTGGAAGAATGTTGAACGGACAATGCCTGCTATTGCTGATGTTATACTGCAAATGGCAAAGAAAGAAAATATTCTTGTCGCCAAAATGGACAAGTATATAAAAGAGCTTATTGACAGAGGTGTATATCGTTTTACTGTTGATAAGCAGGGAGAAATATTACCGACTATTCGGGATTCGGAGGGTATTGTGAAACAAGTCCGATTGGAAGAAATATCGATATCCCCTGAGTTGGCAAACTCTTTAAACAATCTTGCTACACATGCGGCTATGGCACAAATACTTGATGAAATTGAATGTGTAGGCGACGCAATCAGAGGTATACATATTGAACTTCAGAATGATAGAATAGCTTTGGCTGAGAGTGCAAGGGACAAAATGAAATTTGCGGCTAAAATTCAAGACTCTAAGCTAAGAGAGATTGCTATTCTGAATGCAATCGATGCTGCTACTGAAGCCAAAAGAGTACTAATGAGAAACTTCAGTGAGAATTTGCAATTTATTTCTGATAATTCGGAGAAGAATGATGTGCAACTGTTCATTGAAAGGAGAAAGGGGCGGGATATTCCTCAAAAAGCATCGGATTCATTCCAAGATTTAGTAGCGATAACTAATTCTGTACAGACTGAATGTGAGGGATATGCCATATTAGGAGAATTTGAATCAAGTAAAGAAAGTTTGTTGCAATTTAAGCATTTTATAACAGAAAATCATCTTGATGACAGAGATACACTTCTTCTGTTAAATGAAAATACGCCTCAACAGAAGATTCCTATTGTCAATGAATTTATGATGATTTCTGAACGCATTACAAATTTCGATGCAAGCAACATGATAAGCGGACAGAATATTTTGAGAATAGCGGAGGTTACAGAAAATGAGTCGAAAGAAAATAAATAACAAAGAAGCAGTAGGAAAAAGAGTTTGTAAAAAGTGCAGAGAACCATTAAGGAGTACCAATAGCTATAATTATTGTGATAATTGCCGTAGAGAAAGAGCGAAAGCGAGAAGAAAAACTATGGAGCTTTGTTTAGGAGTAAGTGCAGTGGTTTTATCAATAGTACCGGGTGTGAAGCATTTTGTTAATAAAAAATAGTATACCATCAAATTCAGCAATAATTATTAAGGAGAAATCGTTGATGTGTGCAGCAAAGAGCCGATTTATACAGATG
Source organism: Clostridia bacterium (assembly GCA_017942005.1). Taxonomy (GTDB): domain Bacteria; phylum Bacillota; class Clostridia; order Oscillospirales; family CAG-272; genus RGIG3925. Next base: position 66,427 of record JAGAVJ010000026.1, read on the forward strand.
ACGGGGACATATGGTTTTACCGCTCATGTGACGATCCTTCCCACCCTGACGGATGTCAGATCAAGGAATCCTTCTGTTATACCAATCATGCCTGTGTTGGATGTGAAGCGCATTATTTTAACTCAGATGTTTTGACGCATGTAGAATCGTCTGAACACACACTTGGCGGTGATGCTGTCACTGAATGCGATTATCCGGTTGTCTATCCGCCGGAACATCATCACTAAAGTAATACATCAAAGAGAACGCAGAGGGGCTGTTGCAAATGGAAAATTTGCAACAGCCCCTTGTAAATGATGAGAACGAAGTAAGCCTTATACACAAAGATATTTCTGCATGCAGAACTCGCTTGCGTAAGTATCGTCTTTTAACTTGAATGCATTTGGCTTTTCGGAGACGACACGAAATCCGAACTTTTCATACAAATGCTTTGCACGTGTATTTCCCTCGATAAATTCAAGCTCTATAATTTCAGTTCCTCTGCGCTGTGCAGCTGCAATCAACTCCGAAAACATGGCGGAACCGATACCGAGATTCCAGTATTCTTCCAAAAGAGAGATTCCAACCACGGCTCTATGAGACGTTTTCATACCGCACCGAAAGTTGATTTCACAGTGCCCTGCAATACGGTGTTGCCCCGTTTGCTTATTTTCCACATAACATGTGATTCCAAGAATATCAGGAGAGGTACGCTGATTGTTGATCCATGTTTCTTCCTGCGCGGTGGTGGTAGAATTCCATTCTTCCGGATAGCGCAGAAGAAAATCGGTTTCCCCACACGCCTGCTTGATGTATTGCAGCATTTCATCTGCATCCTCTGTGTTGGGACTTTTTAAAATGGCGGTTCTGCCGTCTTTTAACAGAATGCGTTTTTCTTCCAATAACATCGCGGTTGTTCCTCCTGTTTTTTTATTTGTTTATACACTGTCTGATGCGGGTATTTGAAAATATGCCTGAATTTGTTCAGCAGCTTCTTCGGGGGTGAGATTTGTATTGTCAAGCTTCAGATAATGCTCAAACGGAAGCGCTTCCTCACTGCGGGAATTGAGCCGATGCGTTGCGCTGGTACGCAGCATTTCGGCTTCGCTCCACGCAAGATCCCGTTTGGATTCCTTGTGCAGCAGACGGTTTTCTGTTTTGTTGCGCCAAAGCCGTACCTCAAAGTCCGCACACAGCTCAACGACACAGCACACAGCGCCGTTTTTCCGGAACAGGTCGATGATACTCGAAAGATAGGTAAATTCGTTTTCGTCATCAAAATCGCACATGTAGGTGAAGATGAGCCCCGGGAAGTCTCCGGCGGCGAACAGTTCAAATACTGTCTGCCGGATGGTAGTATTCAGGGTGTTCCATTCTTTTCTGGATGTGTGATGGTCAAAGAGCTTTCGTACCAGTTCAATGGACATATGATTATGGAACAGTGTCAGTCCTGTACGTTTTGCAAGCGCTTGTCCGACGGTCATTTTACCGACGGCATGTGGTCCTAAAATCAATACCAGTGTCTTTTGCATGAGGAAGCTCCTTCCTTTTTGAATGTGTGATGAGGGGGCTTTGCAGCGATGATGATTCATCGCATGATCGTTTTCAAAGCAAATCAGATATGCAAAAGCATCCGTGCAACCTGGAAGTAGGTAAGCAGCGTCAGCGAATCCACAATGGTGGTAATAAAGGGGCTTGCCATGACGGCAGGATCAAAACCAACGCGCTTGGCAGCAATTGGAAGAAGACAGCCGACGATTTTTGCAAAAATGACGGCGACAAGCAGTGTGATGCAGACAACGGCTGCAACGGTAAGGGTAACATGATCAAATGTGAGCAGCTTGATAAAGTTTGCAAACGCCAGGGTAAAGCCACAGAGCAGAGAGACGCGCATTTCCTTCCAGAGGACATGCAGCCAGTCGGAAAAGGAAATTTCCCCCAGCGACAGCCCGCGGATAACGGTGACGGAAACCTGTCCGCCGGCATTTCCGCCGGTGTCCATCAGCATCGGAATAAATGCGGTCAATGCGACACATGCCGACAGCGCCGTTTCGGCGGAGTTGATGATTTTCTGTGTAAAGGTGGAGGACAGCATCAAAAGAAGCAGCCAAGGAATACGTTGTTTCCATGTTTCAAAAATACCGGTACGCAGATAGGTCTTTTCAATCGGCAGAATTGCCGCCATTTTTTCGATGTCTTCTGTTGCGTCCTCGGTTAAGACGTCAATTGCGTCGTCGATGGTGACAATGCCGACAAGACGATCCTCATGGTCTACCACAGGCAGTGCAAGAAAGTCGTATTTGTCAAGCATATGCGCGACGTCGACCTTGTCGTCGGTCGTTTTGCAGGAGATGACGTTTTTGTCCATAATATCGCCGATTTTCAGACTGCGGTCACAAAGCAGCATCTGCTGGACGGTCACAACGCCCTGCAGCCGCCGATCTGCGCCGATGACATAGCAGGTATAAATGGTTTCTTTGTCCCAGCCGGTTGTGCGGATATGCTCAAATGCCTGATCGACCGTCATTTTTGCATTGAGATCAATAAACTCAATGGTCATAATGCTTCCGGCAGAGTTTGCGGGGAAGTTCAGGATTTCATTGATACTCTTGCGCATTTCAGGAGAGGAATAGCGGATGATACGCCGCACGACATTCGCAGGCATCTCTTCAATGATATCGACGGTATCGTCAAGGTACAGCTCGTCCAGCACTGCCTTCAGCTCGGTGTCGGAGAACGCGTCAATCAGCTGCTGCTGCCTCTCCGGTTCCAACTCAACAAAGGTATCTGCTGCCGTATCCTTTGGCAGAAGACGGAATAACAAGGTAACGTCTTCGCGAGAGATGTCTTCAAACAGCAGCGCAATGTCTGCCGGTTTCAGCTCGCGTACATATTGAGAAAGCGCTGCGTACTGCTTTCCGGCAAGAAGGGTTTTAATTTCTTCAAATACGGTTTCTAATTCTTCATTCATAGGCGTTCTCCTTTAAAACAGCTTGTGTTGTGTGAATTGCTTTTCGATACGGCTGTATTCAAACAGCAAAAAATAAGCAGCGACAACAACGAAAAGGGGAAAAGAAGAACGGACGCGGACATCAACTCAAAACCCCGACGTATCCAGGACGCCGCGGACTCTAACAGGAGATATGCATAATTTTCCTCTATCGCACGATATGCAGCATACCGTTTTGCATAAAGGAACGCAGTCCGATTTCTTTTCGTTCGTCATCGGACTTCGACCGCCGCTTGCGTCCATTTTGTTCACCTCACATCGGTTTGAAATTAGCGGGAAAAAATAAATTCCTTTCTAATATTATACTCTATTCAAAACAATTTGTCAATTTCTTTATTAAAAAAAGTTTCAGCAAAAGAAGAGGGAAGAGCGGTTAGGGGCTGTTGCAAGTTTTCAACTTGCAACAGCCCGGGATCACAAAGTGATCCAAATTCGGCGTTTTCACAGTGGATTTTGATAAAAATCCACTGTGAAATTTCGCTTGAAAAAGCGAAAAGGTGAATTTTATAGGATGGCGCATGTTAATGCGACAGCCCGTATGACCCCAAAAAACTTTTTTGGGAAGTCATTTCTATAAAAACAAACGTTTAGATATTTCATATGTCCCAGAAAGTTTTGAAGGGAGAATGAGGGGGAGCTTTTTCAAAAGTCCCCCTCATCGTTTCCTCGTTCCCCTGACAGCTTTTCTGCCGCAAGGCGAGCCGCCCGCAGTGCCGCCTCATCTTCGGTCGCCGGACGCTGATCGTTGTGCATGGCGCGCACAACGGTCAGTTTGTCGTCGGGAACATTGACTAAGTGCAGAATGGTTTTTGCGTTTTTAATCGGCTGTTCCTCTGTCCCCGGTTGTGCGCCGACAAGAAGCAGTACGCCGTTTTTGGGGCGCACGCTCTGCGGAATGAAATCATGTCGGAAAAATTTCCCTGCAAAAAAGGTTTGAAATTGACTGCAAAGATCGAGCGTGGGACCGGAGAGGGAAGAAAACCAGATAGGAGAGGCAAGCACGACATTGTCACAGTCACAGAGATACGCATAGATTTCCTGCATAGGGTCGGCAATGGAACACCCCGGCGTGTGCCAGCAGCGGCGGCAGTCGGTACAGGGGGAAATGCCGCTTTCACGGGAGATGATGCGGTATTCCCCGGACAGCCCGGACAAAAAGGCGTCGATGAGCGTTTGTGTATCGCCGTTTTTCTTTGCGGCGCCGTTGATGATCAGTGTTTTCATGGAAGTTACAACTCGTTTCTTTTCGTTTTTGGAAAAATTGTGTGCGATGCGTCCTTGTTTGCGCACCGCACATAGAGTATTAACAATATATATATTAAAAGTTTTTGAGGGATGCCCAAGCGGCGGGGCGTTTTTTCAAAAACGCCCCAAGAGCGTTACATTGAGCGCACGTTAAATAGGAGCGAAATGTTGGAACGTTTAGTCAAGCACGCCGTGCGGCATATCCGTCGCCATGGGTGCCTCCCGCTCAAAGGACGTTTCCAGCGTCAGATATCCGCCAGCCTTTGCGGCACGCTCAAAGCCTGTCATGATTTCGAGTACATGCAGTGTCTGATGCCAGCTTGCGCGCGGACGGCGTCCCTTTTCCAGTGCGCTTGCCATTTCGGCAAGACCGAGACCGCGGGAATTTTCCGGATAATCGAAGGCAAGCGGAATTTCTCTGTCGCCTTCCTCAGGTGTAAAGAGGGTGACCGGACCGCCGAAGCAGTTGGGATCCGGTACGCGCAGGGTTCCCTTTGTACCGTAGATTTCGATGATCGGCAGATGTGCGCCGTAAATATCAAAGGAGGTCAAAATGGAAGCAACCGCGCCGTTTGCAAATTCCATGGTGCCGTAGTAGGAGGTCGGCACATCGACATGAATGATTTCACCCTTGTGCGGCTCTGAGGTGATCATTCTTTGCGGGAACGGTGTGACGGTCATACCGCCGACACGTTTGACGCATCCCAGAAGGTTGACAAGTGCTGTGACATAGTACGGTCCCATGTCAAGCATCGGTCCGCCGCCGAATTTGTAGTAGAATTCGGGGTCCGGATGCCATGTTTCGTGTCCGTGGCAGGTCATGAACGCGACAGCGCCGACGACGTCACCGATTTCGCCTGCGTCAATCAGCTTTCTGCAGGTTTGGATGCCAGCGCCCATATAGGTATCGGGAGCGCCTGCAATCCAAAGCCCCTTTTCCTCTGCCAGTCTGACCAGTTCCAAGCCTTCTTCCCATGATGCGCCAAGCGGTTTTTCTGTATATACAGGCTTTCCTGCAAGCAGCGCGCCTTTGGTGACCGCAAAGTGTTCGCTTGGGCGGGTCAGATTGAGGACAATGTCGACCTCGGGGTCGGCAAACAATTCATACATGTCCTCATAAAGCTTGGGAATATGATACGTTTTGACTGCGTTTTCCGCACGTTCGCGGACGAGGTCACAGACGCCGATGACTTCAATGTCACGGAACCTGTTTGTGATGTTTTCCAGATAAATCCCGGAAATTGCGCCGATACCGACAATACCGATTTTTTTCATGAAGCTGTCCATACCTTCGCATGTTCAGCGGAGTCTGAATGGTGCGAAGGTTTTCCTTTCGTATATTTATAGGAGATTTATGTATACGGAATGCAGGCATTCCTATATTGAGGCTGCATTTTTCTATCAGGGATTCTGTGCTGTCTTTCCGTTTGCTGCCCACACCATGCCGCGTTCCATCAGAATTTCTGCACAGGGGAACTTTGCAAACACATCGTCATGGTGACCGAGGGAATTGTAGAATACCCGTCCGCGCCCCCAATATTTTGTCCAGACGACAGGCATGTCAATGGGTTTGTTTGCGGTATGCGGACCGTCAATAACGGGAAAGCGTGTGGTCGCAAGCACTTCAATGGCGGGGTCGACATGCAGATAGTATTGTTCGCTCTGCACGATAAAGTCGTTTAGTCCTTCTGTGATTGGATTTGCACCGCGGCGGATGTTGACCGTGTATTCCACGCCGTCGCCGCCCGGATGACTGACCCACTGTCCGCCTGTCATAAACTGCCAGTCGGTGTCATTGCGGAAGGCGTCGCACATGCCGCCGTGGCATCCTGCAAGACCAACGCCGCTCTCGACTGCATGCAGAATGTTTTGTGTGTATTCTCCCTTGATTTCTCCCATGGTCCAGCACGGAATAATCAGATCGTAGGTCTTCAGTTTTTCCGCGTCGCCAAGGCAGTCCTGTGTGTGGAATAGTTCCGGCATGATACCGTTCTTTTTCAGAAGAGATGCAAACCGGTTTGCGACAAGCTCCGGCTCGTGGCCGTCCCAACCGCCCCAAAAAATCAAAGCGTTTTTCATGAGATACCTCCAGATTTATCTTTTCTATATATATTATTGAATGCGTCTTTATACTGTGATGGTTACAGGGAAACGGAACACCTCTCCCGCGCCAAGCGCCAGAATACGTTCCTTTTTTGTAATGTCGTGACCGGCATCGCAGATGTCGTCAATGCCGTACCACGGTTCAATACAGACATACGGCGCTGCCGGTTTTGCCCAGATGCCGAGACACGGCGCCCCTCCAAAGTCCACGTGCAGGTTGTGTCCGTCGGCGCGGATGAGAGAGGCACCCTTTGCATGGACGCCGTCGAAAATCAGGGCGTCATGGTCAAAGAGATGCTCTGTGATGACCAGGGTATCGGAATGGTCAAACACAGGAATCTGAGTTTTGGCACGCAAAAAGTTTTCATCCAGTTGATAGGCACCCAGTGTTTCAGGCTCGTCAAGCACGATTTTGTCTCCCAGCGCAATGCGGAACGCCGGATGTGCGCCGATGGAAAAATACATCGTCTTTGAGTCTGTGTTCGTGACGCGAAATTCCATGCGGATGCCGTTTGGAACAAAGGTATAGATGACGCGCAGCGCAAACGAAAACGGGAAACCGATGCGTGTTTGTTCTGTGTCGCGGAGAACAAAAACCAACATGTCTTTTTCCTTTTTTTCAAGCGTGAAGCGCATGTGCTTGGCAAATCCATGCTTTGCCATGTTGTATTCTGTTCCGCCAAGTTGATATGTATCTTCCCGCAGCCGTCCGACGATGGGAAAGAGCAGCGGCGATTGTCCCTGCCAAACGGCGGGATTGCCTTCCCACAGATGTTCATACTCGGCGGTGCACGATGCTGCGTCAGGCATTTTTTCTGTGAAGGCACACAGCTCTGCACCGACGTCTTTGACAGAGATGCGGAAGCGTTCGTTTTCCATGATTTCTATCATATCAGAATGACCGTCCTTTCCGGTAATTTTTTGTTGTAATGATTGTATCATGAATATGAAAAAAAATCAAGAGGGTTTGAAAAAACGGATCACATAATTTCAAAATACTGGAAGCAATACATACTTTTTCCGGGATTGTGATACACTATATGTATACGGAAAAATCTCATCCATATCAAAGTTTTTGCGGGTTTTCAGGGGGCTTTTTTCAAAAAGCCCCCTGAATGGGGTTTGGGGCAACGCCCCAATCATGAAAAAGGAGGAACCTCTCCGATGGAACAGCAGCATATACAGTGTCCGGCAGACACAGCACAAGCAGCAGAACTGCAATATTTTCCTGTAGTATATCCGCATGGCTGGGAGCATTTTGATACCCCGATTCCCACCCCCGAAATGCCTGCGGTGCTTTCCTATATCATCCATGTGCGGAGACGGCGGAACGAGGTAGAAGGCGTAGAAGGGGGAAAAGCGACAGAAAATGCGATCTATTTTTACATTGGGCGTGATGCGTCACAGCGGCTGTCTGCATTTACGATTGCGTATCGGTTTTCCCCTCTGCCTGTGATGATGCCGGATTCCGATCATCCTTATACTTTTTTTACCTATGCCTATGCGGATATCAATGACGGTAATACCTATCTGGTGTGCAGACTTGTTCTGCCAAAGGAGCTGGAGGATGCGGGTGGAGTGTCAGGATGCAGTGCTTATGTATCCGGCGTGACCTATGAGGATGGAACGATATGTAATTTCTTACCGGAACTGTTTACCTATCGTGACCATGATATGGAAGCGCTGGTACGTCTGGTCGCTGAAACCGGTGCAGGGACAGCGTCGGCAGAGGAAGGTATTGCCGAGACAGTGTCTCGTGAAGAAGAAGAGAAGGCGGTTTTTGAAGCATTGGAAGCTGCTCAAAATGGAAACGGCAGAAATGCTCCGCACAGAAAGCGTTTTTTGTGGATTTATACGGTGATTTTTGTGTGCCTGGCTGTCGGCGTCGGGATGCTTTCTGTCAGAGGAATCCAATACCTTTCCTATCAAAAAACCATGCTTTGTGCCGATGTGTATATCCATGCAGGTGCATACCGGCAGGCGGAAGCCTATGTACAAAATGCGCTTGGCAGCCATAATCCCTTTTACCGTGCGCATCTGCGTGCTCTGACAGAGACCACCCGTTTATTGTGCGCGGAAGGACGGTATTTGGAAGCCTATGAAGCGGCTGCCGCTGCACCATACGCCACGCTGCTGCAGGCCATATGCAGAGAGGCGTCGGCACACGCCATAGGGGAGGGGGATTATGAAGCTGCATGCGTCTATGCGTCAAGCGCACCTGATCCGTTTTTGAGAGAGCTGACAACGGATACAGAACCATAGAACGGCGTTTCTTTTTGATTCTGCCTGAAGATGATGCGCGATGCTTGACACTTGTGTGCGGCAGAATGATGGAATATTTATACAGAACATATAAATAGGAGCGTTTCTGTGACGGTGTGAAATGAAGCTGTTTTTGTCTGCATTTCGTCTTATTTGTGATGATTGTATATAGGAAATAGGATATCCTATGAAAGAAAATGACACGGTATGCAAAAATGACTGGAAATTCTTGTATATAACGCTGGAAAAAATATTTTTATACAAAGACGTTGACTTTTCTTTTTGAACGTGTTATAATAGAAACACCAAAGGATTTGGCAGAGAAGCATTGTGAATATGACACAAAAGCTTCTCTTCTGTACTTATATAATCATGGAGGATAAAAAGATGAAAAAGTTTTTCTCTGCTATTTTAGCAGGCGTTGTTCTCGCATCTCTTGCAGCTTCTGTTTCTGCATCTGATATCGGCGAAAGCAAGGGTAATGTCCCGAAGGTTCCGGACGGACAGATCACCATTGATGGTAACATCAATGAAGCTGTTTGGGCAGACGCTCTGCAGGTGCAGATCGACTACCTGAACCCTGCTTATTCTGAAGACGATGGTGTCCGCGGTACTGCTTACATGCTGTGGTCAGATGGCTCCTGGTACCTCGCTGTGGACGTTAAGGACTACGATGTCGTCGTTTCTGATCCGGATGTGCAGCAGAACCAGCCGTGGTGCACCGACTCTGTTGAAATGTTCTTCGATTTCGGCAACGAAAACGCAGGCGACATTCACCAGTTCCGTCTTGACTACTCCGGCTTCCCATCTTACTACAAGAACCAGACCGGTGACGAGCATGCATACGGTCCGGAAGCAGCTGCTCCTTACTTTGATGAATACAAGGTTGCTCTGACCAATGACGGTTACTGCATCGAAATGCGTGTCAACCTGAACAAGTATGACCTCAAGGAAGGCGACGCAATCGGTCTGCAGCTCCAGATCAACAACGTTACACAGGAATCTCCCACAAACCCTGTTTCCGTTTTCAATATGAGATCTTCTCTCGACGCAACCTCCTGGCAGTCTGACTCCTACGACTATGTCGTCCTGGGCGGCGAGCTTGAAATTCCGGAACCGGTTGTCGACACTCCTGTAGACGATACGCCCGTTGATGGCGCTCCTGTTGTCGATGAAGCTCCCGCAACCACACCTGTCACCGCTGACGCAGGCATTGTTGCCGCTGCGGCTGTGATGGCTGTTGCTGCCGGTGTTGTTCTGTCCAAGAAGCACTAATTTTCAAATGGAATACGGTTCCGATGTGATAACTGGAACATAATACAAAAAACGATCCTCCGGTATTATTGCCGGAGGATCGTTTTACTATTCTCCTATAGGAGAATTCTACATTCTGCGGAAAGCGCCGAATGTTTCATAGGGAACGCCTTCCCACTGTGGATCCTTATATGCGTTGATAACCGCGGCAATCTGTGCCTGGGTTTCTGTGGTGAAGATGTGATGAACGAAAGCCAGATTTGCGCGTGCAAGCGCTTCTTTTTTGTCTGCCATGTAAACGGGCGCGGCGTTCCAAATGATGTTGCGGTGACCGAATGTACGTGTCACGGGGAACACGGTACGGCGGCGGTCCACAAGATAGGAAACCGGCGATGTGTCGCAGAAGGTACAGCGATTTTGGGATGACGGAACGGTTTTGCCGCTTCCGCGCGCTCCTTTGGAAGCTCCTGCTTGTTTCTGTTCTCGAATGATGCAGCGCTGAAGCGTCATCATGGGCAGTCTGCCATAGGTAACAGCGCCATGTGGAAGTACAGATTTGATATCACGCATCTGGGAAAGAGACAGCTCCGGCGATAACAGGCAGTCGCACAGTCCCGAAGAGGAAAAAATATTGGCACTTTGTGCTGTCCAGAGATTCAGACGCAGATCGCCGTGCAGCTGAAACGGAAACCGTCCCGCAAGCGCAAGGTGTCCCGGATTTGAGACGAGTGCGTGCGTGATGCCGTGGGACGCGGCAGTCTGAAGCATAGCCAGAACGGCATTTTGTTCACTGTCAAAAATTACCGGCGGCAATAGGATGCCGTTGATGCCAGCCGCCTGTGCTTCTGTTGGGTGCGCGTCAAAAACATCCAACGGCAGATAACGGATGTCATAATAGGACAGGGCTTGGGGAGGAATCCTGTCATAAAACAGAAATGATGCCTGTCTTTGGAAGGGGGCGTCTTTCGTGTACGGCGCATCCTGCTGACTGCATATTGCTTCCGCGCTTATGGGAAGTTTTGGCGGGCACTTTACAGAGGATTGCGCTTTGGATGCATGTATCCAAAGCTGTTCTTCCAGTTTTTCCGCAGCTTCGCGCCGCAGACGGTTGATTGCGGCAAGCGGAACGGAAAGCCCGCAGCCAACGGTGATATGGGTATGGGCAGCTTCTGCCCTGAACGGGGTCGCGCCGAGCTTAAAAAGACATCCGCGCACGTCTTCTTCTGTGGTGGGACGTGTGTGCGCAGTTTCGGGTATCTCTCCTGTGACGGTGACGCTTTTTCCACGTGTGAAATGATTGCGTGCGATGCTATCGCGTGCGATGCCATCGCGTTCGATACTATCGCATGTGCCCATTGTAAGTGTCATCAGGGTGCCTGCTTCTGCATGAAAGGAAAGGGTGATGGGGATTTTGCGCGCCTCTGTTTGTTTGTCTGTGATGCGTTTTTCGGCTTTTTGGGTCGCTTCCTTGTCTGCTTCTGTGCGTATGCCGCGCATAGAAGCGCCGGTAACGCCGCGGAAGTAATCATCGGAAAAGCTGCCGCCGCGGGAAAACAGGTCGGCGAGTGCGGACAGCTCGACAGGCTCTGCATTTCGGCGCTCATCAAGCAGTCGCCGCCAAATACGCACGACACCTTCCACATAGGCAGGCCCCTTCATGCGTCCTTCAATTTTAAAGGACGCCGCGCCAAGGGATAATAATTCCGTGACATGTCCGGCAAGACAGTAATCCTTTAGGGAAAGCGGGTAGTTTTGCACATTGGAAGAATTGGATACCGCCTGATTTTTTTTGCCCGAGGTACTGGCATGCGGTGTCGCTGCACCGTTTTCGTTTTTGCAGGATAACTGATAGGGCAAACGGCATGGCTGTGCACATGCGCCGCGGTTCCCGCTTCTTCCGCCGACAAGGGAGGAAAACAGGCATCCGCCGGACTGGGATACACACAAGGCGCCGTGGATGAACAGCTCGGTTTCGATGGGGGAAGTATTACAGAGGGTTTGCAGATCGGCAAAAGACAGTTCTCTGGCTGCGACCATGCGCTGAAAGCCAAGCGCGGCAAAAAAACGTGCCGCGTCTGTATTGTGTCCCTGACACTGGGTGCTTGCGTGCAGCGCAAGCTCCGGAAAGTACCGATGAAGAAGAACTGCTGTGCCAAGGTCGGCGCAGATGACGGCATCCGCCCCCCATGCCGCCAGTTTTTCCGCGTACCGGAGTACCTCCGGCAATTCTCGTTCGGTCGGAAGGGTATTGAGTGTGATATTGGACTTCACGCCCCAGAAGGCACAGGTACGGATGGCATCCTCCATGGCTGCGTCGTCAAAGTTGTCCGCACCCATCCGCGCATTAAAGCGGCTCCCGCCAAAATACACCGCGTCTGCGCCGCCGCGAATGGCGGCATCCAGCGCGTCCCGTGTACCGGCGGGAGCAAGCAGCTCAGGCAGCATGGCTGTCATGCGTCTATCTCGGATGATGCATCCGTGGTACCGGCGCTGCTTTGTGCATTTTCAGGCTTGACAAGCTTTTCATTTTCCATTTTTTGGATTTCGAGATCGAGACGCATGGTTTCCAGCTCCCGCTTCAGCTTGCTGTTTTCTGCTTCCAGACGCGCCTTTTGGTCGGTGCAGTCGAGCAGAAGCAGAAGCGCCGCGTCAAGCTTGGAATAGTAGCGGGAGGTCTTTAAAATATCGTCCAGCTGTTCTGTGACATTTTCTGCCAGTGCATCAACAAATTCCTGTTCGTAATCTGTATGTACGGTGAGCTGCATGCCGCTGATGGTGATCGGAAACTTGTTTTTCATGAGAATTACGTTCCTTTCTAAAAAAATTCGTTGGATGTCTTGCATTTTGGCGCAAGATATTGTATAATAAGATATCTATATTATACTACATTTCCCGTCATATGAAAAGAGCTTTTTTTAAAAAAGCGGGAATTTCTTTGAAAATTTTTTGATTGGCTATGTTCATACATAGGTGTGGTATACCGCATGCGGTGCATACGCAATACACGGTTTTCCATGTGACGGAATTCTTGTCATAAATGGCAGAATTTTTCTGCCCAAAGCAGCAGCTTGTTTGCTGCGCATGACAGAAATAAAAGAAAGGAATCTCAGATATCCATGATACAAGAAACATGCAACGCAAACCGCATCGTCATCAAGGTCGGCTCATCCACACTGACCTATGGTACAGGACTGATTCATCTGCGCCGTCTGGAACGTCTTGTGACGGTACTCTCCGACCTGCGCAATGCGGGAAAGGAAATTGTTCTTGTCTCCTCCGGCGCAGTTTCCGCAGGAGCTGCGGTATTGGGACTGGGGCATCATCCCAGCTCTACAGAGGAAAAGCAGGCGACGGCGGCGGTTGGACAGAGTGAATTGATGCGCATGTACGCAGAGCAGTTTTCCAAATACGGTCATACCGTGGCGCAGATTCTTCTGACAAAGGATGTAATCGACAGTCCGGTGCGCCGTGCCAATGCGGAATCTACCTTTCATACGCTGCTTGCGATGCACTGCATTCCCATTGTCAATGAAAATGACTGCGTTTCCTTTGAAGAACTGAACTTCGGCGGAAATGACACGCTGTCTGCATATGTGGCGCTCTTATGTTCGGCAGACCTGCTTGTCAACATGTCCGACATCGACGGCTTTTATGATTCCGACCCAAGAATCAATTCTGGCGCCAAGCGCATCGCATCGCTGGAGAGGGTAGACGACAGTGTCTTCAAAATGGCAGGCGGCGCGGGTACCAGACGCGGCACCGGCGGTATGATTGCCAAGCTCAAGGCAGCGCAGATTGTAGAGGAGGCACACATTCCGATGGTCATTGTCAACGGTGTGAATCCGGATATTCTATACGACATTACAGAAGGAAAACAGATCGGAACGATTATATACAACCATGCTTGAAAATCTTTCTCTCTACCGTGTATTTTACCGTGTCGCCCAATGCGGCTCCATCTCCGCTGCGGCAAGAGAGCTTTATCTGACCCAGCCTGCGGTCTCCGCCTCGGTAAAGGCGCTGGAGGATGCCCTGCACACCCAGCTTTTTTTCCGCACGGGACGCGGAGTATCCCTGACCCCGCAGGGAGAAATGCTGTATGGCTATATCGAACGCGCATTTACGCTTGTGGAAAGCGGAGAGGACAAGCTGCGCGACATTACGGGGCTGCGGGACGGCATTCTGCGCATCGGTGCATCGGATATGACGCTGCGTTTCTATCTTTTGGAGCATTTGCAGCGTTTCCATGAAAATTATCCCGGTGTACGGCTGCATGTCACAAATGCGCCGACGCCCGATACCCTGTCGGCGCTCCGTGCAGGACAGATCGATTTGGGCGTCATATCGGGTCCCCTCACGCAGGAAGACGATATTCATTATCTCAGCGTGCGCAGTGTACAGGATGTCTTTGTGGAAAGTACATTGACGCCGGACCGCCATATCATCACGCCAGAACAGCTTTTGGAGCTGCCGCTGATTCTGCTGGAGCAGCACACCTCCACAAGAGCCTTTATTGATGCTTGGTTTGCCGGAAAGTGTGCTGGGAAAACGCCGGAAGCTGCCATTGAGCTGGCAACGTCGGATTTGATTTTAGCGTTTGCAGAGCGTGGGATTGGCGTCGGGTGCATTGTTGAAGATTTTGCACTGGATGCGATTGCCGCAGGACGGGTGCGCAAATTGCAGCTGTCCGATACGCTCCCCGCGCGAAAATTCTATCTTGTGACCTTAAAACACATTTCGCTTTCCGCGGCGGCGTCTGCGTTTTTGAGTCAGCTGAACCCTGAGGAAGAAGCGTGAGGCGCGGTATATTTTGGGGAAAACTTTTTTGCAAAAAAGCTTTTCCCCAAGCCCCTTTCAAAAAACTTTAATATGGGAGAATTTTTTTTGCACTGTCGGATTTCGGCAGTGCACTTTTTTTACTGAGCAGCAATTTTCCCCGATTGAAAGTTTTGAGGGGAGTTTGAGGGGAACTTTTTCAAAAGTTCCCCTCATCGTTCCTATTTTCCTCTTGACAAATCACTGTATTAGTGGTATAATACAGTTAAACCGTATTACACGACTGATACAGTTGAAGAAAGGACGTCACCATGCTTTCATTTGCACATTTTCAACCGGAGGACGGGATTCCCATTTATCAGCAGATTCTTCTGCACGTAAAACGCGGCATTGTGGCGGGCGTTGTGCAGAATGGAGACGAGATGCCGTCCAGGCGCGTGCTGTCTGCACTGCTCGGCGTCAATCCCAATACCATTCAAAAGGCATACCGCATGCTGGAAGAGGAGGCGCTGATGACGTCGCACGCGGGGGCGAAAAGTGTAATTGTACTGGATGAAGCACGTGCCCAAGCGGTACGGGCGGAGCTGCTTGCCTGTGATGCAAGAGGCGCGGTACGCGCATTTCGGTCGGCAGGATTGACACTTTCTGAATCCCAAGCACTGCTTGCACAGTACTGGGACGATGCACAAACGCAGCCAAATCCAAAAGACGAGGTGTAATGCCTGCACCCGCAGAAAAAATCAGGCAGAAGGCAGATGTTCCAGCGGAAGGCGTGCATTCCAATGGAAGAAAGTTTTTTTCAAAAGAAAGGAAAAATTCATAAAAATCATGATGAAAATACTCTCTGTATTTGCGCTGTATGTGCGCAGCTCATTTTATAAAATTATTGTTCTTTTATTACTTATGACTGCCGGACAGATTCTGTTTTTTTACAGAAAGCTGTCCCGGGCGCTGGATGCATACGCGGGTATGGAAATCACTGCTGCGGAAACGGGCTCTTTCATTCGATTGGAGGATATGTTTTCCGCGCCGTATCTGTGGATTGTAGCGGCAGCGTTTCTGCTTATCACCGTATGTCTGTGTTTGGGCGGCACTGCCTTTGGTGCAAGGACCGGATACACGATGCAGAGACTGGGCATTTCGGAACGCGGTACCTTTGTCTGCCAGGCGGGATATAATCTGCTTGTGTATCTTTTGTTCTGGGCGTGGGAAGCAGTATTATGCTATGGTTTGTGCCGCGTTTACTGTACACTGGCGCCTGGGGCGTTTGTCAGTGTGCAGAGTACAGCGCTTGCGTTTTACCGCTGCTCCTATCTGCATGCGCTGCTTCCGCTTTCGGATATCGCCGGGTGGGTGTGTAATGGCCTGTGGGTTCTGACGCTTTCCGTTTCGTCGGCGGCATTCCCGTTTTTCCAGCGGCGCGGGACATTTTCTTCCGAAATCGTCCTTGCTGTGATTGTCGTTTTGTCCGCCTTCCGCTATGAGGCTGCCGGCATCTATCAATTTTTTATGACGGTTGTGCTTGTAGGTATGCTGCTTGTTTTATGCTACAGAGTTTATGCGGCAGCTGCGCCCAAGGAGGAGTCATTAGAACAGGAGGTACAGATAGATGGAATGTCCTGATCATCATGACGGTCATGACCGCTATGATTGGTACCATACAAAGCCAACGCATGACGGAAACGGAAAGCAGCACATGCAGAAAATCCGTGCGTTGGGGCACCGTATACAGGCGGCAATGAAGCGTTTTCTTACACACCATACGCCGCCGGGCATGAATATGCGCGGGGAATTCGCGTTCTTTATCATTGGAACACTTTTGGCGTTTTTGTATGCTTTGGGGTATCTTGTGCGGTTTGCAGACGCCAAAGACGCGCTGTACCGGTATCCGTATGGCGGTCGGAAAATCCTTGACCCCTCTGCTGTGATGCCTGACTTTGAGCGGGTGTTTGACTGTGCATGGGCGGGATTTTTCATCGTTGCCCTGTGTATGACAGGATATATCTTATATCATTATCTGTACTTTTATCAAAATACAAAAAGCATCTATCTGATGCGCCGTCTCGAGCAGCGGTGGGAATTGCACCGCCGCTGTCTGACCGCTCCGCTGATCGGCATTGGTTTGAGTCTTGCCTTTGCAGCGCTGTGCTTCGTGTTTGCGTACCTGATTTATCGATACGCAACACCTGCGGTTTGTCTGCCGGAACATGCAGGGATGTCTTTGCGTGGATTGTTGTTTGGCGTGGGAGGAGTATAGTTTGAAAGATGAATCTTTCAAACCGTGTTTTGTGACTCAACCGCCTGCGGGCGCGTCACAATTCCACATTAGAAAGGAAAACTTCGCTTTCGCGAAGTTATGGTCATAAAAATGTTAAATTTAAATCATGTCACAAAAAAATACGGTACACAGACCGCGCTGTCGGATGTCAGTTTGACACTGGAAAGAGGCGAAATTGTTGGACTGTTCGGTGAAAACGGTGCAGGTAAGACAACGCTGATGCAGTCGATACTCGGATTTCACCGTTTTGAAGGGGATATCACATTAGACGGCGAAAAAATTACGCATAAAAATATTACCAATATTTCTTATGCGACAAGTGCGCATTCATTTTTTGCAAATCTTTCCGCCGCGGCGCACAGGGACTTTTACCAAAGCCACTTCAAAACCTTCAACGGAGCGCGCTTTGATGCATTAATGGAGTTCTTTTCTCTGACTGCGGCAAGGCACAAGCCGCTGTTCAGCTTTTCCACCGGGCAGAAGAACCAGTTTGAGGTAATTCTTGCGCTGTCGCAGGGGGCGGATTATATCCTGATGGATGAACCGTTTGCGGGAAACGACATTTTTAACCGTGAGGATTTTTATAAGGTGCTGCTCGGCATTTTAGAGCCGCATGAAACAGTGCTTCTGTCCACACATCTCATTGAAGAGGTGTCGGATTTTATCGGACGTGCGGTGCTTCTGCACAAGGGACAGATTATAGGAGATATCCGCACGGAAGACCTTGAGGAGAGCGGCATGACGCTGACGGCATACATCAAGCAGCAGTACCGCTATCAGGGGGACCGTGTTTCAAAGGCATTGTCGGCGCTGACCGGAGAGGATTTGTAACATGGAATCTATGGAGACAAACAAAAAAGAGAGGAGAAAGAACACCTGTATGAAACCGTACAAAGGGACGGCAGCACTCTGTTTGCTTGTGCTGTTGTTTCTTGCTTGCAGTGCTGCCGCTGTCTGTGATCTTTCCCGTCAAAGCAGTGCGGTAACGCTGACAGCCCATACCGTCTTTGGTGATCCTGCCGCGGCAAAAGGGCTGTCGGTGCGGTCCCGCGCGCAGTACAGAAATCATCTTTTCTGGGAAATGGCGCATTGCATGGAAGTGAATGCAGACGAAGACTTCACCTTGATGGAAAGCGTCAAGCCTGTCTTTTTGTGGAACCACGACGATATGCGGAATTTTTGGGATACGGAAGCGTTTTATAAAACGAACGCGTTTCAAAAAACAGCGCAATCCTTTGCGCCGCTGCCGCAGAATGCATACGGCGAATGTGAACTTGAATTTCATAATCAAGCGGAAGATGGCATTGATCTTTCGGAAGCAGAAGACAAAACTGGCGTTTTGTTTCAGACGCTGCTTGACGCAAATACAATGGAAGACTTTTTCAAAACAGAAACCGGACGTATGTTTTATGATGCGGCGACAGACCCTGCCGGGGGTCTGCGTGCGGCATACAACCGGTTGTATCTTGATCTTCTCATAGAGGGTGGGACGGAAGTATCGGAAGAGATTTTTCTCTGCGATTATTACGACACCTATCCGATCACGCTGCATAACGGCAGAATCTGGAGCGGTTCAGAAACCGAAGCAGAACGCCGATGCCGTGCGGCGGTACAGTCCTATTTTCAAATTCCGGTATTAAAGGAAGACCGTGTGCGTATCGACCTTGAGGTAAACGGCAGCAGAGCCATCCATGTTGGGATTGCCACCAATGTGGGATTTGACAGCTTTTATCTGACGCCGTATGCGGCAGAAACACCGCAGACGCTCTATTTTACCTTTGATACACATACAACAGCGGGGAAGATTGTTGATACTTCCAAAATCGGAAACGGGGCGGGATATGGCATCTACCGGGTACGGTGTGACGACGATGAAACAAACAGCCACGGAATTGACGCCTCGACAATAGAACAGATTTATTCTCTGCCTGTGGAAACGTACATCCGCGGATTATACCTGAATGCTGCGGAAACCCGCCTTTTGCTTCTTTCTGCGACAGAGGAGGACAGCGAAGCGGTTACACTGTCTGTCATCGATATCGAAAATGGAACCTGTATACAGACATTTTCCATTCCGTGCGGCAGGGTGTTCCCACAGGTGCAGATTTATGAAGACTATACAGTATTGTTCGGGGATACCTGTCTGGCGCTGCTGACGGAAGAAGACGGTATGTATACCCTGGAATTTACAGCAGAGGTACCGTGTGACCAAAGCAAAAGGGGAATGGGAAATTTGTTTACGCGGTATAACACGGTGACAGCGCTTTGTACTACTCCCGCAGGCGGAAAAAAGCTTGCCGTTGCAGGAAACCGTTCTGCCGATGGCAGAAACGCTCTGATGCCGGGGTATTGGACCTCCATTTATGAGGCGGGAGAATGCGTATACTACGGGGAGGTGCACAGTTCCCTTGATATCGGATGGACTCCGGTACAGAACTCGGATGCAGAGGCAAACATCATCGCCGGCGGAAGATATCCTCTGCGGCTTGCATGGGAACAGAATGCAGGCTGAAATAGAATGAAAGGAACGAAAGAAATATGAAACAGCATTTGATCGCCGCGGTGGTATGTCTGATTGCCGCTGTCATCGGTGCGGGGTATGCGATTGTCGCGCTTGCCGCAGAAACGGCTGATGTCACCTACCGCACCCATGTCACTGTTGGAGATGCAGAAAATGCAAAAGGACTTATCATACAGGAAACATCAACGCTTGATCATCATGCGTTTTGGAATACAGAAACCCGCATTGGTACTTCCCTGCCGGAATCGGGTACCGAATTTGCGTATCACACCAACCGGGATACGTCCGATGGAACCCGTGTACCAAACGGTACCCCTCTTGATTTTAGCAGCGACTTGACCTTTGAGGGCGGTTTCATGTCAAATGACAACACGGAAACGGAAACTGCGCCGGATGGAATTGCGGCGGTCTATGCCGCACTGTATGCACGTGCGCCGATTGGAGAAGAGGTGAGGGAAGAAATCAAGCTTTCCGATGTGTGCACCTATTATCCAATTTCCCTGCGCGGGGCGGGCAGCGGGGTGGAAAATGACCGTCTTGCAGCTGTTTTAAATGATTGCTTTCGCATTCCGGTATTGGAGGAGGAAACCTATGAAATCCATTTGACGCGGAATTCCGACACCAGTACGAGCTGGGGCTCTTCCAGCATAGGGGCGGATTCCTATACGCTGTGGACATGTTCTGTGTTGAAATTGGATGCAGACGCTACAGGGGATGGAGAAAATTCCAATCTGTTTGGGAGCACCGGACGTTCCAATGACGGAACACACGGCAGCTGCTATGTTGCATTTTCTGCCAGAACACAGAAGGGAAAGCTTGTCGACACAAGCGAAATTCGCGATGGGTTTGGCATTTATAAAATGGATTGCACGGTACAGCCGTATCGGGGAACTTTATATGACGCGGACAGTCTGTCCCTGTTTTGTCCGCTTCCGCCGCAAACAGAAATCTGCGATTTGTATCTCAATGGAGAGGGAACACAGCTGCTGCTTGTTACAAAAGCGGGGGAGCATGCGGTCGGCATTTCTGTGTATGCACTGGAAAGTGGGATATGTACACAATCGATCACAGTGGATATAGAGGACGGTGCATATTCCCACATCATAACGGAAGATGGCTATATGGTGGTCGTCACAACCAACGCGCTGTGTGTGCTGACGGAGGATGATGGCGTGTGGAGCGAGGAATTCACCGCGCAAACGCAAGGAATATGGGAGGATGAGATTCTTTCCAATAACCTTTCTGCTCTTGTGACGGCGTTTGACGGACAACGGCTTGCCGCTGCTTGCGGTCTGAACCGCATCTGCGGCTATGCCGCTGCTGTCTATACAAAGGAAGGCTGCATTTATGCCGCCACGATGGAAAGCAGTCTCAATACACCGGCAAAAAGAAAGGAAACCACATGGAACTCTGCATATGACGCTATGCAGCTTGCGCTGCGGGTACAATGGGAGTAATCGAATCGGTTTGCTCTGACGATATCGGCAATTGAAAAAAACATAAAACATGGATAAAAGGCTGTTCCATCCGGAAATGTGATGGAACGGCTTTTTGTATGGAGTATTGATGAGTTTTATCATAAAATATGTATGATTTTACAAAAAAATATAAAAAACTAATTTTTACTAAATATATACCAATAAATTTCATATTTGATTAATAAAATATACATATAAAAGCAAATATGTGCATATAAATCCCATAGAATATAGATATATATTGTTGATTTTGTATAATACTGTAGAATTATGTGGAAAATACACCATTATAGTAGAATATGAACAAGTTGAAAATCATATTAGAAACTCTTGACATATTAAAAAGATAGTGATAAAATATAATTAAAAGTGTTTTTTATGAAAATACATACAGTATTCCTGTCGGATGGGACATATAGAAATCCCCTGTAATAGCAGTATTTGACACATGTTTTGGGTTTTTGAAGCGTTTTGTATAGATGCACAAAAATCATTATATAGAAAAATGGAATTACGGTATCTGTTATAAGCGGCGCCCGCATGGGGGAGCCTGTGCTGAGATTATACCGTTTTCAACACTGGTTTGGAAAGGAACAGCGGTGACAGATGACAGATAAGGAACTAAAGAGACTGCGGAGAATTGAGCTGATTGAGATCATATATGAACTGCAAAAAAATCAGGAAGTTCTCCAGTCTCAGGTGGACAGTCTGCGTACCGCACTTTCTGAACGTCAAATCAAAATCCGCGCGTCGGGTTCTATTGCAGAAGCCGCGCTGAAAATCAACAATATCTTTGAATGCGCACAGGCAGCGGCAGATCAGTATCTGGATTCAGTGATGCTTGCCGCATCTGAACCTGTGCAGACAGAGGATACGGCAGCAGCAGAGGACGGAGAAACACCGGACGTAAAGGATGCAAAGCAGCGTGCCGCAGCCATCTTGCGAAACGCACACAAGCGTGCCGACGCCGTTTTGCTGGATGCACAAAATCGTTCTGACCGAATGATAGAAGAAGCAAAGGAAATGCAGCGCCAGCTTTTGGAAAGTACGGAGACGCTTGCGCAGACAGGGAACTTTGCACAGCAAAAGGAGGCTGCCGGAAAACGGGAGCGTCTGAAAAAGAACATGGAGGCAGCGCTTTTAAATGTGCCGGAGGAAGACCGCGGCGCAATTATCGCGTATCTGCGCAGTATAAGGGGCACAAGTCATACAACATGAAGCATACACAAATAGAATTACCTACCAAAGAACAGATTGCAGCAGAACACAAGAGACTGGAATATCAAAAACGGTATTTAAAAAACCTGCGCAGTACCGTAGCCGTACTGATTGTTGTTGCGGCGCTTGCGGTGCTTGTCGCGACCTTGTGGATGCCGGTGCTGCGAATTTACGGCAGTTCTATGACCCCGACCCTACAGGACGGTGAGATTGTTGTTTCCATCAAGCATCGTTCCTTTTCGGCGGGGGATATTGTGGCGTTTTATCATGGAAACAAGCTGCTTGTCAAGCGGTGCGTTGCCGGTCCCTCCGACTGGGTCGACATTGACGAGGACGGTAATATTTACGTAAACGACGTTTTATTGGACGAGCCATATATAGAAGAAAAAGCCTTTGGAGAATGTGACATCACGCTTCCGTACCAAGTGCCGGATGACCGGTGGTTCCTTGTTGGGGACAACCGCGACGTCTCGGTCGATTCGAGAAACACCGCGGTCGGCGCGATTTCATCGGAACAGATTGTCGGTGAAATTGTGTTCTGCTTGTGGCCGCTCGGGAATTTTGGATGGATCCATTAAGTTTTTGTTACCTGGAACAGGATTTGAAAGAGAGTGATTTGTGATATGAATTCCGTTGCGAGAAAATTTGATATCGCAAAGACAACAAAGGAATTTCATAAAAAACATCATAGTTATCATATATGGCAGAGAATTGTAGCAGGACTGTCCTGCATTGTCGTATTCTGCACGACCTATGCGCTGATTATTCCTGCAATCACGCTGGAAAAGAAGGAACCGATCTGCGGTTATGAAGCACACCTGCATACAGACGACTGCTATGCGCCTGTGCATGTCCATACAAGCGAATGCTATCAGCCAAACGGCAGAGAACCCTATGTATGTCCTGTACATGCAGGAGAAGCGCCTACCTACTGCGGATATGCAGATTTTGTTCTGCATACACACAGCGCAGGCTGTTATGATGCAGACGGTACGCTTGTCTGTACCCTGCCGGAAATTTCCGAGCATGTACACGGCGAGGGCTGCTATTCTCAACCCGAAGAAGCCGCCGGAAATGAAACTTTAACAGAGACGCCGGAAGGGGAAGGGGAAGGAGAAACGGCAGATTCCCCTGAGAATGGGGACGCGCCTGCACTTACCCCTGCGGACGGCGATCAATCCAAATCGGATGAAGCTGTGGAACCCACCGCGGATTCTGATATTCCGACAGAACCTGTCACCGATGCGGAAGCAGAGGATACGGCAGCGCTGTCTGTAACCGCAGAACATAACGGAAAACTGCTTGGCGCCCAGGGCGATACTGATACGATAGAACCTATGGACACAGAAGCCGTAACCGAGGCGGAACCTGTAACCGAAACGGTTACAGAGTCGGAAACCGAGGTCGTCACAGAGCCAGACGCGCCGGAATCTGAGCCGACTGCACCGATTTTGACTTGCACACTGCCCGAGGTGCAATATCATCAACACACTGCCGCATGCTATGCGGACGGTGCGCTGATTTGTGGAAAAACGCAGGTATTGTACCCCGCTTATACGACAGCCGGCGCTGTTTGCAAAAATGAAAACGGCGCTGTGATGGTCTGCACCTGCGGCATGGAGGAGCACGAACATGTCGACGCATGCTATCCCGACGACCGCGAGCCTTCCTATGTCAAGGGGGACGTCTATCACTGCGGCTTCGGCGAGCATACGCACACGGACGCATGCTATGACGCGGAGGGAACGCTGATTTGTACGCTGCCGGAGCATACGCATACCGACGCGTGCAAAAATCCCGATAATCAAGAAGAAAACCGATATGTCTGCGGCATGGAAGCCCACCTGCACACCGTTGCATGCTTTGGTGAGGACGGTACGCTGACCTGCCAGATTCCGGTACATGAGCATACAGAAGACTGTCTGCCGCCGACCTATTACTGCGGTCTGCCGGAGCATGCCCATACGGCGGAATGTCTGGACGAAAACGGGGAGCTTATCTGCGCAGCAGAGGAACACACCCACAGTGCGCAGTGTACCTCCAATCCTGACGCGGATATAGAGTCCAAAGAGGAATGGGAAGCGACGCTTCCTGCACGTACCGGCAATGCACGTTATGACTTGACTGCTGTTGCACAGAGCCAGCTTGGCACAGCGGAAAGCCGCGAAAACTTCTATGTGGATGAAACCGGAGCACAGCGCGGCATTACCCGCTACGGGCAGTTCTCAGGCGACCCCTATACAAAGAACTACGATAACTGGAGCGCGTATTTTGTCAACTTCTGTCTGCATTATGCAGTGGAAGAATCTATAGAGGAAACCCTGTTTGTCGCCAATGCGGACATGTGGATGCAGGGGCTTTTGGATGCGGGCAAATTTGTTTCAAAGACGGAGCTGTCTGCGGCGTCTTCTGCTGCGGATTCCGAAAACATGACTTTGGACAGCGCGGCTTTGGATGCTCCGGATGCGGAAGCTGCGGAACAGGCTTGTGCCGCTGCACCGGGCGACATTGCGTTTTTTGACCGGAACGGAGACGGAAGCGCGGACAGCGTAGGCATTGTTATCGGATACGATGCAGAAACCGGAGTGTTTCAGGTGATGGAAGGCGACTGGGACGGTATGGGTGCGGTTGAGACACAAAGCATCGCTTCCCCAGCGGACGACGCTGCGCTGCTTGGATTTGGCGTTCTGTTTGACGAGCCGTATCTGGAGACGCTGACCGAGGAAGAGCAAGCCGAGGTTGACGCGGTTATCGGCTGGATTGATGCAATTCCGTCACTTGATGAAATTGAAGCGACCATGGCAGAACTTGAGAATGGCGGCACCATTGAAGTTGACGGCGAGGAAATCGACGAGGAAGTCTATATGGAGAGACTGACCTCTCAGGTTTCGTTTGTGTACACCTACTACCACAGCTATCTGACACCCGCGCAGCAGGCACATGTGACCAATGCGGAGAAGTTGGAGCAGTATGAATGGCTGAATGTGGAGATGTTGGCACTGACGGAAGACTATACATGTAATGTATATGGGGTAAATAGTTTTTCTACTAGTGCTAATGTTAACGGTCGTAAATATTCCACCATATACAATAAAAAAACTACCTTTACAAATTCAACTACTAGTAACGCAAAACCTAATAAATATTGGTTAGCTTATGTAATGACACCTGTTTCCGGTCAAAAAAATACGTTCCAGATTACATATATTAGTCCAGTAGGTGCTGCAGAAGATGGACCATTAGAAGTTCCAAAAGATGGTTTTATACATATGATTAATCTTGATGGTGAGGGGAATCCTTATGCAGATTTTCTTGAAAAATCTGGAGCTAAAATGAGCAGTTATGTCACTGTCAGTGACGAATTTTGGACAAAAGACTTTTCTGTATTTGGCAATACATCATATGGAACAATCACCTATTGGGTAGATGAACCAGATATTGGATTAAAAAAGGAGAAGAATAATGTAATTGAAAAAGTTACTACAACTCCTACAAAAGATTTTATTACATTAAATTTATATGACTATAAAACAGGGATTAATACGAAGTATAACGGAAATGTTCCTGGACCAGACCAATATCCGGGCTTTTCAAAAGACGATGGTACTACAACATATACGGAAGATGCTCATAATTCATCATCTAGGTGGACAGGTCTTCCGAGTTTTGGCAGTAATATCAAGACAGATGAAGCTGGAAATATAGGTAGTGTTCAGAGTTCTTCTAAGGGTAATTCTATTAATGGTATGATTAATAGTACAAGTCCTGACATAAAATTCGATAATACAGAGTATCCTTCTTCTACAGCGAATAAGTATGTAAATAGCCCTGGAAACTATTCTATTTCTTATCAATTTCCATCGTTTGGTTCCAATAAGGGCGTTATGAAGCCAAAGCTCAATGAAAACGGATATCCGGAACTTGCAAACGGAATCAGTCTTGAGTATCTTTTTTCGGAACAAGAATCCTATGTAGAGAAAATGAATACGCATAATTCCATTGATGGATTATTCCAATATAATCCAGATACAGGTGTATATTCATATGACAGTCGTCGAAACCATGCGCAATTTGTAGCGGGAGACGGAATAAACACCATAGATCATTTTGATGTTTATGATGCAATTTTGACACCTAATTATTTAATGTATGCATTTGGGAACTTTTTGCCGTTGAATGACATTATAAAGGATTGTGAACAGGTTTCCAAGATTGACAAAAACTATTTAGAGAGAATTGCTGCTACTGCTTTGGATAAATATAACAAATATGAAAGTGATTTATATCATAATCTTATCCAGGACAAACAGGCGTACCGAACTTTATCAACGGTTATGACCAATTACATAAACATCATGACTAAAAAGTTTGGGGAAAATTGGAATATGGAGACAGGAGCAAGAGATTATTATAACAGAAAATCTGGTATTCCATATCCTACAACGACGCAGGAGATGATAGACACAGGCGTTTTGTCTCTTGATAAAATCTATTCTCTCGACTATGATGAACCTTCCAACTTCTTCTTTGGCATGGAAATGAAGATGAACTTCATGCAGTCCAAGAACGGCAAAACCACAAAGGGGCAGCCAATGGTACTGTCGTTTATCGGAGACGATGACGTGTGGTTCTATATCGACGACTATCTGTTCCTTGATCTATCTGGTATTCACCGTCAGGTTGGCGGTCAGATTGACTTTGAAAAGGGTGAAGTGCGGTATTACCGTTTGAACCATAAGTACGGCGATGTGGTCATGGATAAGGATTCCTTAATTAAAACAGTAAAGTTTACAGAAATCCTTGGTGAAGAAGGTAAACACCTTCTCAATAGCAAAGGTACTTTCAAGAACTACTCCTTCCATTCCCTGAACTTTTATTATATGGAGCGCGGTGCCGGTTCCGGCGTGTGCCGTCTGGAGTTCAATATGGAGCAATCCATTCCGACGTCCATCAATAAGGTAGACCAGTATGGAGACCCGATTGAAGGCGCGAAGTTTGCGGTTTATCATGCTATTCCGGATGTAAATGACAATAGTATTTATCGATACTATAATTGTACAGTAGGTGAAACTGCAACAGAAGAACATTCTCATGATTCATGTATTAAGGGTACCCCCATATTGGTACCCGAAAACATTGTACCAGACAAGGACGGCGTTATTCAATATACAGATTCAAGCGGGACGCTGATAACGATTCACCCCTGTTATACGGGTATAACCAATGCGGAAGGTACATTGACGTTTGTGAATAAGGCGGAAAATACCTATTATTCGATTAGTCAGATGAAGGATTTGTTTGGTCAAAACTTCATCCTCCGTGAATATTTTATTCCCAACGGATACCGAACGGTGGCGGATGAAATTCATCTGAAGATTGAAAATGATACGATTCAATGCGACAACCCGTATCTTTCCGGTTCATGGGCGGGTCCGAATGCACTTGTAACAGGCAGTACCATTCTGACGCGCGCAGTAACAAGAGGTATATACCAGGGTGCATATGACAAGATTTATAAGGCACATCCAGAGTGGATTGTCGGTAATAAGGAATCAAATCAGATTCAATATATTAACGGCAACAAAAAGCAGGGAATCTTGTTTGCAGTCGTGTTAAAACGAAATAAGGATGCACCGCTGCCGGAAGGGGACATCCGAAATTGGAAAAATATTGATTTCAGCCAATGGTACCCAGTGTACGGCAGCAATAAAGACGGCTATACCGTTTTAAGCAACTTAACGGGTACTGCTACAGATGGTACGAATGGAGAAACCATTCATCATAACTTGAATGAGGTTGTCGAAGCCGCGAAAGCAGCGCAGGCATTCGGCGAAAACGTGTTCAACATTGGTATCAGCGGGCAGCCGCAGCTTGTCATTGAAAATGCGCCTGGCAGTGCAGACCAATATCTTTCCTATATTCTGGAAAATGGTCTGAACACGGAAACGGCAAAGGAAAAGCTACAGTACACGGTGGCGTATTACTACGCGCCGGTAGAGAGCTTGGATGATGTAACGGCGGAAAATATCGTTCGTATTTCTACACACTTTGATAAAAAGCTGGATGGTACTCCAAATCAAAACACGTTTACGGTTTTGTGGGGCAGTACGATTTCTGTACCGAACATCGAAAACCGCTTCCTAATTCAGAAGGCGTCGCCGGATGCTCCGGATAAGTTCCTTACTGACGCAGTCTTTGCGATGTACAATGTCGGTGAAACCGATGACGGTAAGCTGTACTACATTGCAAACGATGGAACATCTTCAAAAGAAGGTACGCACATCTATCTGGAACCCGACGACGACGGCGACAACCGCGGCCGCGCGGGACTAAGCCCGGATACACTTGACGGTACGTATGAGATTCAGACAAAGGATATCACAATACCGACAACGCATACCGGCAATGTGATTTTGGCAAACGGCGGCAATATTGAGGTTACTATAAACGGTCAATCTTATACAATATCTCCGGCAGTCAACGCAGCGAACGAACGTCTTGTGACATATTCGCATGATTCGTGTGATCTTGTAAAAGAAAACACAACGGCACACTTCACCGCATTGACGGAAGGCAGATATATTTTAAGAGAAATCAAGTCTCCTGCCGGCTATGCGCTGAATACGGCAGAAATCAAGGTCGTGGTCAACGGCAGCGGTATTTATGTCAATGCCGGAAATCAGGGCAATGATGTTATCGTCGGAAACGGCGCTGGTTATATCGTTGCATCAATGGAAAATACCGCACGGGACGGCACTGACAAAACACTGTCGTGGATTTACACGATGCTGGGCGTCAATCCATCACAAAGTTTTAACGGCGTCTTTAACGAGGATGGTACGTTAAAAACGGATGGAACCTATGCGGCGAAGACCGAGGGTGATACAACACCCGGCTATGCAAGCGGAACCACCAAAAACAAATCCGACGCCATGGTGACCTACCTGACGTATGACGATGCGAAGGATCACGCGCAAACTACGAATAATGGTACACTGTTTGACTATTATCCGGATGGAACGCAAAATAAATTTTCAAGAACAGGTTTGCAGTCAGGACAACACACGCAGCTTCTGTTTACAGAAACGGGCTGGTCCGAGCTTGCTGTATATCAGGATTATTTGTACGGAAGTGAACAGATTAAAACAAACCCGCAGAATCCGGTCTATGCAGACAGACATAACGAAAACCTGACGTCCCTGTTCTCCAAGTCTCGGTTTGTCAGATTTACAGACCAGAGATTGAACGATTTAAAGATTGTCAAGGTGGATGCGTATGATTCCTCAAAGAAACTGAGCGGCGCAGCCTTTGCACTGTCGCGTGTGTTTGGTGATGAAGAACGTTTCTACCAGTATCTGAATGGACAGGCTTCCTATGTCGTACCCGCAGAGAATCAAACGGCATCTAATTTCCCAATATCTGTGGATAGTAAGGGCGAACTCATCTTCTGCGACTTGACCTCCGGCGTATATAAGCTTTATGAGGTTACAGCACCCGAGGGCTACAAGCTGTTATCCGACCCGATTACCATTACGGTGAAAAACGGTAAAATTGAGACTGTTGATTCAAATGGAAAAGACATTTTCGCATTGTCCAATCCGGGTGACCCTGTAAATAATACACCAATGGAAATGCGGGTCATCAACAGCAACAGCTACACCTTGCCGATGACAGGCGTCTTCGGCGGCACATTCTTCTGTACATTTGGCGGACTGCTTTTCATGGCAGCACCAATTGTATATATACTCTGCACCGGACGGTGTACAAACAAAGGCAGAAGGCGGAAAAAGGAAAGGAGGGTAAATGCCCGCTGATCCGGCGGAATCTTGCATCAAGCGCAAAATATACGGTGTAAATGACGCTTGCCTTTTGCATAACAATCAGAAATCTTGTCCGGGAAAACGGACAAAAGAAAGGAATTTCAAACAATGAAAACATTCACAAAATTGATTTCACTGCTGATTGCAGTGATGATGGTGTTTGCTCTCGCTTTGCCAATTGCTGCGGCAACGGGGGATTATACACTCACCATCAACGGTAAGGCTCCTGACCATACATATGAAGCATATCAGGTGTTTGCCGGTGATTTTAAAAATCAGTCATTTGAAGTGTATTCAGTAAATGAAGATGGTGAATACTATCAGAAAATTACAGGTGAATATGTCTTGATTACAGATGTTGATCCTGACACGGTTAATGCCGAGACTTATAAAGGTACAACTGATGGAGAAAACTTCACTGCAACAATATATGCTCTTACAACCGTTACAGAAGATGTATTGACCAACATCACATGGGGTAATGGCGTTAATGGCGATGATTTGCTTGATGACCTTAAAGCAACAACTGATGAAAATCTTTTGGGTACAGATGGTAAAAGCCTTTTTGAGGGCTGTACGAATGCCGAAGATGTTGCCGCTGTTGTAAAAACATTCCAAAGCAATGGCGCACAGATTGATGCATTTGCTGCAATTGTAGGACAGAATCTGTCCGATATTCACACCGATTCTGGGGAAAGCACAGAAAAGAAAGAAAACGATACTACATATTACGAGTATAAAATTGAGAATCTTGCGGGCGGCTACTACTTTGTAAAAGACCAAAATGGCAGTGTTGGAGAAGACGATGCATATACCAAGTACATGCTTTATGTAATTAAGAATGAAACAATTGACGCCAAAGCGGACAAGCCTACGCTTGATAAGTTCATTCTTGATGAAAATGGTCAGCCAAAGAAGAATGTCAGTGCAAATGTCGGCGAAATCATCGATTTTAAACTTGAGTCTAATGTTCCGGATATGAACGGTTATAAAAAGTACACCTTTAAAATAACCGATACCATGTCTAAAGGTCTTACCTTCAATGAAGATGTTGAAGTAAGAATTGGCGGTACTCCTCTGACTAAGATTTCTGTAGAGGATGCAGCGGTGCCCGGTGCAGATCTGACAAATACATTTACTGTAACGACAACCGAAGATGCTGATGGAAATACCATTATTACTATTGAAGTACTTGATTTTATCCAGTATAAAGATCAAAAGGGCGATGATATTGTTGTGACTTACTCTGCAACAGTTGACGAAGATGCAGTCCTTGGCAATACCGGAAACCCAAACTCCGCAAAGCTGGAATATTCCAAAGACCCGAATGATCCAAAAAATCCGACCGGTGAAACTCCTGAATCTAAAACATATACCTATGTCACATCAATCGAGATTATCAAGATCGACGGTACGACAAAGCTCCCTCTGACCGGTGCAGAATTTGAAATTACCGGTACCAAACAGAACAGTATAACCGTATGGGGCGAACGGTTTGTTGGAGATGAAAATGGTATCTATTACAAACTAAAGGACGGTACCTATACTGAAACCGCTCCTACAGATGATACTGCCGATCAGTATGAGAGTACAACACAAAAATATCGCAAGGAAGCATACCAAGAAACCATTGCTGCAGGTGAAACTGTTGTAAATGCAACCGCTGTTGTTGATGAAAACGGTCACCTTACTTTCAAGGGCCTTGGCGAAGGAACATACGTAATCAAAGAAATCAAAGCTCCGGACGGATACAACCTTTTAAAGGAACCGATTACTGTTACAATTACATGTACACCGAATGATCCTGTTGGAACAGGTTGCACATGGGAAGTAACCGGAAACGGCGCTGCTGTTGTGGATGGCATCATTGAACTTACTGTAGAAAACAACAAGGGCACCAATCTTCCCACGACCGGTGGCATCGGTACAACCATTTTCTACGTTCTCGGCGGTATTCTTGCCGTAGGCGCTGTGGTACTGCTTGTGACCAAAAAGCGCATGCGCGAGGATGTGTAATCCACTCTGAGACAAAATCGCAAATAGAACCCCTATCCCGATTTGCATAGAAGGGCGGGCTGCCGCATGCGGCAGCCTGTCCGGATTATGCATGAAAATAAGAGATTTCTGAAATTTAAGCAAACATGACCGAACCGTTTGGTTCAATATCAAGGAGAAACCTGCAAATGAAAGGAAAACTGTCCAATATTCTATTGATACTGGTGTTTTTTGCAGGTCTCTCCCTGCTATTGTACCCCTCCGTCAGCAACTACTGGAACTCTCTGCACACCTCCCGTGTCGTTTCCAGCTATTCAGAGGAAATCCGCAATATGGACCGTGAGGAGTATGACGAAATCTGGAAAAATGCAGCAGCGTACAACCAGTCACTGTTGCAGCGGCAAAACCCCTATATTTTGGACGATGCACAGCGGGAAATGTACCGCTCTCAGCTGAATATTACCGGCGGTGGTGTCATGGGACAAATTGAAATTCCGATGATTGACTGCACACTTCCGATTTACCATACCACCGATGAGGCGGTATTGCAGGTCGGCGTTGGGCATATCGAATGGACGTCGCTTCCGGTCGGCGGAGAAAGCACACACTGTGCGCTGTCCGGTCACACGGGACTGCCGAGCGCGCAGCTGTTTACAAAATTGAACAAGCTTGAGATCGGCGACACGTTTGTGATGCGTATTTTAGATGAAGTGTTGACCTATGAGGTGGACAAAATTTCCATTGTGAACCCGGACGAGGTCGCGGGACTCTTGATTGAGGAAGGCAAAGACCTGTGTACGCTTGTCACCTGTACACCTTATGGTCTGAATACCCACCGTCTGCTTGTGCGGGGACACCGCATTGAAAATACGCCGGAAGCAAAAACCATCCGGATCATATCCGATGCCATCCGCATTGAGCCTGTGATTGTCGCGCCGATTGCAGCCCTGCCGATGCTGCTTGTGCTGTTTATCCTATTGTTTGCAAAAGGAAAACGGAAGAGCCGCCGCGCAATCAAAGAGCAGTTTTTAGATACGATCCGGCTTGACGACGGTATGGAAGCGCAGGATGATGAAATGATTTCAGACAATACTTTGGGTATTTTGAAAGAAGAACGCGACCCCACTGCACAAGAGGATACCACCGAAAATTCCGATGATCAGTCTTCCGGGGAAGGAAAGGAGCATGGAAATGAACAGGATCAATAAAAAAGTTACGGCAAAAGCATGGATGATACAGCTTATGTGCATCCTTTTGGCGCTGTTGGCGGCGGTGCTGCCTTCCCTGTCCCTTGCGGTTTTTGCGGAAGAGGTGAACGCGGCGGAGGCATATTCTCTGACCGTTCAGTATGAGGACGGCGGAACGCCGCTTGCAGACGTCCGGTTTGACCTTTTCCGTGTAGGATACAAAGGCGACGATGGGGCGTATCATCCGACCGAGGAATTTGCAAGGTATCCTGTGGATTTTTGCGAAATTGCAAACGGCAGGGGAGATGCGGTTGCAGCCTCACTTGCCGCATACATTCAGCGCGACGGCGTCACTCCGCTTTTGTCCGGTACTACGGGCGAAAACGGATGTGTGACATTCGCACCTCTAAAAGCGGGCGTTTATCTTGTCATCGGTCACACGGCAGTGTACAATGGGTACACCTATCGGACGACCCCGTTTTTGGCTATCCTTCCGACATTTGACCCGGACAGCGGAACGGTGATCGACGACCTGACGGTCGAACCAAAGCATGACAAAACGCCGATTGAACCGCAGCCGGAAGACTACTATACCACCAAAAAGGTATTCAAGATCTGGGACGATGCAGGCATGGAAACCGTCCGCCCGGAGTCTGTCACTGTACAGCTTCTGCTGGGGAACACGGTCTATGATACGGTAACGCTCAGTGAAAAAAACAGCTGGCGTCATACATGGGAACGCCTTCCGACCTACGATGAAAACGGGGTTCTCAACAACTGGACGGTGACAGAAGTCGGCGTTCCCGGTTATACCGTCACGGTTACACAGGACGGCGCGGTGTTTCTCATTACCAACCATGCGACCCCCACACCGCGGGATGAAATTTCGGTCGTGAAGCGTTGGGAAGATCAAGGGGCAGAAACGAACCGTCCTGGACAAATTACTGTACACCTTTTGAAAAACGGCGAGGTCTACGACAGTGTGATTCTGAATGCGGAAATGGATTGGCGCTATACGTGGAAGAATCTGCCAAAAACAGACGAAAACGGAAATTCTCTGTTCTGGAGCGTCACCGAAGATGCGGTTCCCGGCTACACTGCCGAAATTTCCGGTACGGGAAATCCGTTTACGATTGTAAATACGAAACAGCCGGATCAACCCGTTCCGCCGGAGCATCCGGAAAATACGACCCGCACGGTGTACAAGGTTTGGCAGATCAAGGATCAAAGTGGGAAAGTAATCAATCCGGCGGATACGGAGCCGGCAGTGGTCCATCCAAAGACGGCGGTCATACAGCTTTACAAAAACATGCAGCTGTACGAAACGGTGGTGCTGGATGCCGACCATGCGTGGACCCATACGTGGTCTGACCTTCCGATGTACGATGCGGACGGAAGTCTCATTGTCTGGAGTGTCGGGGAAGTGCCGCTTGCCGGATATACAGCGGAAATTACAGAGGACGGGAACACATTCACGGTGACCAATACCGTAACCGTGACAGACGGAACAGAGGATTTGCCGCAGACGGGTGTTTTGTGGTGGCCTGTAACGGTTCTTGCCGGACTTGGTGTTCTGCTGATTTTGGCAGGCAGATACTTCAAAACAAATAAATCATGAAAAAATTACGTTTGGATATTCTTCTGACCGGCGTCGGCGCCTTATTGATTGCCGCAGCGCTTGCGCTGGCAGTGTATAATATCACCGATTCCATGCGCGCTGACCGATCCGTTCATGCCGCATTGGATCAATTGTATATGGAAAAACCGGAGCTTCAAAAACGGGTCGCACACATGGACCGTAACCGTGCGCTGACGGCACAGGACACGGCGCTCGTCCATGATATACAGCTTCCGCCAACGGAATTGGACGAAGCGACAGAGGATACCGGGGGGACAGCAGCAGGAGACTACCTTTTCAATCCGTCGATGGATATGCCAAGCGTCACGCTGGAAGGAGACGACTATATCGGTATTTTGTCCATTCCTGCGCTGGAGATTGTACTTCCAGTGATGGAGGATTGGGATTATGAGAAGCTGAAAACAGCGCCGTGCCGGTATACAGGCTCTGTGTATACGGACAACATGGTCATTGCGGCGCACAACTATAAAAATCAGTTTGGAAAATTAAAGAACATTTCCAGGGGGGATACGGTAACGCTTGTCGACATGGACGGCAATGCATTCCAATATGAAGTCTTTGACATCGAAGTGTTTGACGCCTCTCAGGTGGAAGACATGACCGCGTCCGATTATCCCCTGACGCTGTTTACCTGCAACTATACCGGCAGCAAACGGATTGCGGTCCGGTGTGCAGAACTGCAATAGGGCAGCGGGAAGCAGATACAGGTATACCCTTGACTGCTGACAATCATAAAAAAAACCGTTCCGGACCGTATGGATAGGGAACGGTTTTTGTCGTTTTGTCACATGTATAAACGCTGCCCGGCATCCGGGGTCTGGTTTCAAGCTCCGATATACTTTGAAAAGTCAAACCGTGCCATGCGGATGTGCTGTCGGTCGACCGTATAGGACATGGCAAGCGTTCCGTCACAGAGGTACTGCACAAACGGATAAAAGCAGCTTGTGTGCATTTTTGCGCAAAGAATGGGTTTGCTGTTTTGCAGATCGTTAGGATCAATGCGCAAAACGCCGATATGTGTGCGGTCGATGGGCGCATGGAACAGATACAGCTGTCCGTCATATTGGATAAAATCTGAGCGGGACTGGCAGTCGGAGACGAGAACGGGAGAACTCCATGTGCCGCGGTCCAGGTGGTAGGTACATAAAAAACCAAACGGTGTTTCATCGTGTTGGCGGACAAAATAATAGCAGATATCGTTTTGTACAAAAACAGCGTTTTCCCATTTGGACAAGTTTGGAAAATCCGGTGCGGCGACATATTCCCATGTGATAAAATCCCGGCTTTTGATGATGCAGTTGAAGTCTCCGGAGTAGGCGCCTGTATAATAGAAGCATTCGCCGTGTTCCGTGCGGGTTGTAAACTTCTGCATGATACCGATATCGCTGTACATGGTTTTATAGCCAATGCCGTTTTCGGTCAGTGCGCGAATGATGCCCGTTGTGCTGAAATCGTTGGTCACCTTGCCCACACGGAAGCGGTTGACGCCGACAGCCCCAAGCGTTTTTGTGGTGAGATCAAACGGGCGGTACAGCCGGTAATAGGTATCGCCGATTTTTGCAGTCCAGAGAATCATCAGCGTGTTTTCGTCCTTCCGTGCCAGGATGGTATCGTATACCAGATTCACGCGCTGTCCTGCGCAATCGTCTCCGACCGATTGAATGTCAAGGAAGGTCTTGCGTTCCGGGTGTTCTGTCGGACAGAATACCAACCGCGCCGTTTGGTGGCCAGGGTCTTCTTCTGCCGCGTGTGTATTGGCGTAATAGGTCATGAAAAGAATGCCGCTGCATTCAAGGAAGGTAGACACATGTACCATTTTGTCGGTTTCCGGTTTTTCAAAGTCCGTTATGTACCGTGCTTCGATTTCATCGGCGAACTGTTTGCCGCGTTCCCACGCTGCCTGGTTTTCCTCCGGTTTCAGAATCGGAGCATCTGTGATCAAACGGCCTTGAATCTGTATCTCCGGCTTTTCGGTTTTGATATCTTCTGTAAAGATGGAAGACGTGTTCATTGCGATATCCTTTCTTCTCATATGAAATGTGCGGATTTTTAAGAGTTTGTCTGTTTTTCCTTCTGCCTTTGATTTTGGATGGCATTCAAAAGGATGGAGATGATGGCGATGCTTTCATTGATCATACCGATGTATGAACCGACACATGCGTCATAAATCAAAAAGGTTACGGAGACCGGAACAGAAATCACTTTCGTCAATGTCGGTCTGCGCAGCCACAAGGAGACGGTGACAAAGGTGGAGGCGGCAATCGGCAAAATCTGAATCGGGGAAGAAAACGTAAAGGCGCCGATACCCCAGTTGATGAGAATGAACAGCACCGGAATAAACGGCTTGTCCGCCCACGGCTTTTTACCGCGCTGCAGGAAGACAAGCTCGCGGAAGATGCCGACAAAGTTCGGAACCATACCGCCGTATGCGCCAAGTATGCAATAATGAACGACCCAGCAGACGTCGGCTGTCAGCTTGCAGCAAAGAAGCCGCCGGCGGTCGTTTTGCTGATAGATGGAAAAAAGTGCGATCATCGCACCAAGACCGAAAATCTGCGCAATCCAATGCATAGGTGTCAATAGAATCCTTTCTATGGCTGAAAAAATAATGCTTGCAATTTTTGATTTGTTTCTGTATAATAGTATAATGGATTATCGTGGAAATTACAATGCCGAATTCTGGCAGAAATTAACACAATCCTGTAAATATGCCGCAATCTGCAATGCAAAGGAGCGTACCGTATGCAAAAGGAAAAAAACAGAATCGACAGTTCCGTTTATGATGCAAAATATGAGTCATATCTGTCTTTTCAGGATCATATCCCGTTTGTGCTGCATCCGGCGCTTGTGCGCACGGCACATACCTGTACCGCCTGGGCAAATTGGCATGACAACCCTGAATTGCAGATGTGTCTTTTTGGCAGCGGTACCGTACATATCGACGGCAGTGCCTATCCCTTTTCGGAAAACGATATCGTATATGTGCCGCCCGGATGTATTCACCATACCGGTACGGCAGAATCGCTGACCTATGCATGTCTGATTTTGGACACGGAATTCTGTCGTGACGCCGGCTTTGATTTTGTACGGTATGCATCTCCCATGCACTTCTGCGGCGGGGACACATGGCGGACACGAATGACGGCGCTCATTCAGACCGATCAGCAAAAAGACGATCCTCTGCGCGGTATGCGCCTGCGTATGGAAGCGATGCAGATTCTGATTGCGCTGTGCGAATCCGGTATCAAAAGCATACAGGAAAAGTCGCTTTCTGCCGCTGGTATGGATACTGTCGATGCCGCATACGAAAATCCCTCTTATCGGGGAGACGTCAGCAGTCGTGCCGGCGGGAATGCGCAGCGGCAGAACCGGGATACGGTCAAGCGTGCGATACAATATTTACAGCTTCATTATAACGAAAAGATTACACTGCCAAGCCTTGCAAAGCAGGTATACTGCGACCAATATGCACTGATGCATCATTTTCGTCAAATGACCGGGCAGACGGTGATCTCCTATCTGAACCGACTGCGCTGTCTAAAAGCAAAGCAGATGATTTTAGACGGGATGCGTGTGTCTTGTGCGGCGCAGGCATGCGGATTTGAGAATTTATCTTACTTTTCAAGGACATTTTATAAACATATCGGGATGCTGCCCTCCCAGTGCGAAGCAGAAAAAACAGCGGAAACTGTATTTTCCGAAGAGAAGCTGACAACAAGTAAAGGAAGTGAAAATTTTTGATGAAGTCCCTTGACATACCGGTCGTTTTGTTATATAATAATTGCATATAACTAAAATTTCATTCCGTTTATTTCCATAAGGGGCATCGCCCTTTAGAGAATCGGACTGACCGAAAGGACGATACACAACCATGGCAGGCGACAAGAAAATGGTGGAACAGATCACGTCGATGGACGAGGATTTTGTTCAATGGTACACCGATATCGTAAAAAAAGCAGACTTAATCGACTATTCCAGCGTAAAGGGATGCATGATCATCCGCCCGTATGGATATGCAATCTGGGAAAATATCCAGCAGATTCTCGACAAGCGTTTTAAGGAACTGGGACATGAAAATGTCTATATGCCGATGTTTATTCCGGAAACGCTTTTAAACAAAGAGAAGGATCACGTCGAAGGCTTTGCACCTGAGGTTGCATGGGTGACGCATGGCGGTTCTGAACCGCTTTCAGAGCGTCTTTGTGTCCGTCCAACGTCAGAAACGCTGTTCTGCGAGCATTATGCAAACATCATCCGTTCCTGGCGCGACCTTCCGAAGCTGTACAACCAGTGGTGCTCTGTTGTCAGATGGGAAAAGAATACCCGTCCGTTTTTGCGCACGAGAGAATTTTTGTGGCAGGAAGGTCATACCATGCATGCAACTGCCGAGGAGGCAGAGGCAGAAACCTTGCAGATGCTTGGCGTCTATGCGGATTTCTATGAGAAGTGTCTTGCAATTCCTGTAGTGCGCGGCAGAAAGACCGAAAAAGAAAAATTTGCCGGTGCGCTTGCGACGTATACGGTTGAAGCCATGATGCATGACGGAAAGGCATTGCAGGGGGCGACCTCCCACAATTTCGGCGACGGCTTTACCCATGCATTCGATATCAAGTATCTTGACCGGGACAATCAGTTAAAGTATTGCCATCAGACCTCTTGGGGCATTACGACCCGTACCATTGGCGCACTGATTATGGCGCACGGTGACAACAACGGTCTCGTGCTTCCGCCGGCAGTCGCACCGATTCAGGTCATCGTTGTTCCTGTGCAGCAGCATAAGGAAGGCGTACTTGAAAAAGCACAGGAAATCACCGGCAGAATCGGCGCTTTCGTTCGTGCAAAGATCGACGACTCCGATAATACCCCCGGCTGGAAGTTTGCACAGTACGAAATGAAGGGTGTTCCGCTGCGTCTGGAGCTGGGGCCGAAGGATATTGCAAACAACCAGTGTGTCCTTGTGCGCTGCGACAACAGACAGAAGTATTTTGTTTCTCTGGACGATTTGGAAACGGAAATTCCGAAAATTCTCGAAGAACTGAATACCGCACTTTACAATGCAGCACTGGAACGCCGTACAAAGATGACCTACACCGTGGAAACGCTGGATGAACTGATTGAAACGGCAAAGAACAAGCCTGGCTTTATCCGTGCAATGTGGTGCGGCGATGAAGCGTGTGAAATCAAGCTCAAGGAAGTCGCGGAAGTCACATCCCGCTGCATGCCGTTTGGAGAAGAAGGATTTGCGGATACCTGTGTTTGCTGCGGAAAGCCTGCAAAGCACCTTGTATACTGGGGCAAAGCATATTAATCCAGACATAACCATTCCCGCACAGGCATCCCAATACAGCTTGTCTGCGGGAATTTTTATTTTATCTGTTTCTATCTTCTGTCCTTCAACGGTACCTGATTCCTCTGTACATCCGGTTTGTCCGCCGGTCATTTCCTGAAAGAGCATGGATGTTTTGACCTGTGACCAGAGCATACCTCTCCTATATAAGAATAACCGCATAATAGCGTTTATCTGGAGTACGTACCATACCACATTAAAACATAGCGCAAAGACTCCCTTTTCTTATCGGTTCGGCCAGAAAAGAAAGGCGCTTTGCGTATTGGGGTGAAAGCGACAATTTACATCATGGAAAATTCGATTAAAAGCATAATGGAATATCTGTGCGCAACGCTTGCTTTTGAGAAAATTACCTTCTCAAAATGTCGGGACAAGACGGTGCTGCGCGCTTCTGCCGTACCGTTTTCACGCCGCGGTGACGATTATATCCAGATTGAAACACGGATGCAGGACGGAAAAGCGCTGCACCGCAATCTGCCGGCAAAGGAAGCCGCGGAGGTACTGTGTACCCTTGCCCAGCGGCAGTACAGGCAAACCGATATCAAAACAGAAAACGGTTCTTGTGAAATTCGCTTTTCCAAAAAAGATCAGTGCGGAATTATCAATAAAATCAAACCGGTTGGTATGGAGATACCCAAGACAGAAACGCCTGATGCAGTTGACTATGGTGCAGCAGGTTCTGCCGCAGCAGGTTCTGCCGCAGAGGGGTTTGCTGTGGAAAATTCCCTCCTTGATGGACAGCCCGTTTTGCGCCGTATCAAGCCGCCTCCGCACAATAAGCAGAAACGGTATCTTTTAGAGGGGGAACACGGAGAGACGCCGGCATTCCTTTATCCGCTTGGCATTACGGACGAGCATGGACGCATCCTTGATAAAAAGCGTCCGAAGTACCGACAGATCAACCGCTTTCTCGAGTTGTTGGACGATGTGTATGACCGTCTGCCAAAGGTTGATCCGCTTGTCGTCTACGATTTTTGCTGCGGAAAAAGCTATCTGACCTTTGCGGTCTACCATTATTTTACAAAGATCAAAGGGAGAAGCATCAAGCTTCACGGTGTTGACCGCAAGCCGGATGTCATCGCATACTGTAACGAAACGGCGGCAGAACTCGGCATGCAGGGTATGACGTTTTATGCTGGAGATATCAATGCATTTGTATGCCCGCCTGGAGAAACGCCGCATCTGGTGCTGTCGCTGCATGCCTGCGATATCGCAACGGATATCGTGCTGAAAAACGCTGTTCGCCTTGGCGCCGGAATTGTGCTTTCTACCCCGTGCTGTCATCATAAGGTATTCGGGAATATGCACGCGCCGGAGCTGTCCTTTATCACAAGGCATTCGATGCTGGGACAAAAATTGGCGGAAGCGGCGACAGACGGTCTGCGCTGTCTGTGGATGGAATTACAGGATTATGATGTACAGACCATGGAGTTGATTGACCCGGAAGAAACCCCGAAAAACATGATGATTCGTGCGGTAAAGCGCAAAATACCGCGCACGGAAAAAGAAAAAACAAAGCTGCAAAAAGAATATGACGCGGCGTGTGCAATGATTGGCTTTGTCCCATACCTCGGAAGGGAAGGGGACGTACCGCCTTCTGACGCCGTCGAAAACAGGGAAACCGGGATGCAGGAGTAACCACTCTGAGATATGCAAGGAAAGGAACCTTTGTCTATACAAAGGATTGAAGATATCATATGAATGAGATCATACTTTGTAAATACGGCGAAATTGTGCTGAAAGGTGCAAACCGTAAATTTTTTGAAACGCTGCTTCTGCGTGAGGTCAAACGGAGAATGTCCTTATACGGTGCAGCGGAGGTACGCGCATCGCAGTCCACCATCTCCATTGACCCCATCGTAGGGGAGGGAGAGGGCAAGACTGCTTCTGAACCGTTCGATATGGACGGCGCGTATGAAGAGGCAAAAAAAATCTTTGGTCTGGTCGGTGTCAGCCGTGCCCTGAAGGTCGAAAAAAATATGGATGCGATTACAGCAGGGTTGACAGAATGGATTCCCTCCCATCTTGCGGGAATGAAGACCTTCAAGGTAGAAGCCAAACGTTCCGATAAGACGTTTCCGCTGAATTCTCCGGAACTCTGTGACGCATGCGGCGGCGTGATTCTGTCGGTACTTCCGCATATCAGGGTGAATGTTCACAATCCCGATGTGGTAGTTCGTGTAGAGATTCGGGATACGGCGGCATATATTCATGCAGGGCAGGACAAGGGCGCCGGCGGTATGCCGGTCGGTTCTGCTGGACGTGCCCTTCTTCTGCTGTCCGGCGGCATCGATTCTCCGGTAGCAGGCTATATGATGGCAAAGCGCGGCGTGTGTATTGAAGCGCTGCACTTTGAATCGTTCCCCTATACCTCTGACCGCGCAAGGGAAAAGGTTGTGGAGCTTGCAAAAAAGATGTCTCTTTACTGTGGAGAGATTCATCTGCATGTCATTTCTGTGACCAAAATTCAGGAAGCGATCAATGAGATGTGCGAAGAGGATTACTTTACGCTGCTTCTGCGCCGCTTTATGATGCGTCTGGCATGTCTGTGTGCGGATAAATACCAGTGCGGTGCGCTTGTGACAGGAGAAAGTCTCGGTCAGGTTGCAAGTCAGACAATGGAAGCGCTTGGCGTAACCAATGTCATCGCCGACAGACCCGTCTTCCGCCCATGTATCGGCATGGACAAAGAGGAGATCATTGAAATTTCACGCCGCATTCAGACCTTTGCAACCTCCATTGAACCGTATGAGGACTGCTGCACGGTATTCACGCCGCGTCATCCGCGTACAAAGCCGGTACTGTGGAAGGTAGAGCGGGAAGAAAACAAGCTAAATGTCGATACACTGGTCAAGGAAGCGTTTGAAACCCTGTATACTATCAAAATTTCACGCGGTGAAGCCGTTTCCGACAGAAAACCTGCTATCAACGCAGACTGAGAGGGCAGCCTGTGCAAATTCGGCAAATGGCAGAATCGGGAAAAGGAGGTGCAGTGCCATGCGCAGAAAGATTCACCATACACATTCCGTCACGGATGCACTTCATACACATTTTGCGGCACTGGATGTGCCGTGCGCGGTGATTGCACTTTGTATGGCGGTGTTTGGCATGGTGGTCATTGCAAGTGCGGTGCATACGACAATGGAGTCGTTCGGCGTCAAATACATTGTCATTCAGGGCGCGGCGGTGCTGCTCGGTACCATCGGAATGCTCGTTTTGTCTGCGCTTGATTATGAACGTTATCTGAAAAAACTGTGCATCCCATTGTTTCTGTTTACGGCGGTGCTGCTTGCGGCGACACTTGTCATCGGTACGGGAGAGGGTTCCAATAAAAGCTGGATCCGGTTTCGTTTTCTGCCTATCGGCATTCAGCCGTCGGAATTTGCAAAAATCTTTTTTATCTGTACGTTTGCCTATCATCTGGCGTCCGTGCGCACAAAGCTGTATCAGCTGCGGAACTTGCTTGCATTATGCATCCATTTCGGTGTGATCTGCGGACTGGTGCTTTTGCAGGGGGATCTTGGTTCGGCGTTGGTATTTGTCTTTATTTTCATCTGTATGATGTTCGCATCCGGTGTCAAGCTGCGGTATTTTCTGCTTGCGGCAGGAGTGGTTTTAGCTGCAAGTCCGTTTTTGTGGGAACGTCTTTCGTATTATCAGAAGCAGCGGATTCTGGTCGGTTTCTCACCGGAATCAGACCCGCAGGGGTTTGGGTATCAGGTACTGCGCGCAAAGGAAGCGATTGCCAACGGCGGTATCACAGGCATGGGATACTTGCAGGGGGCATTGACGCAGAATCCTGCGCCAAGCGCATTGCCAAAGCGTCATACCGATATGATTTTTGCGGTGATGGCGGAGGAGCTTGGATTTGTCGGGGTGCTTGTATATCTTGTTTTGTATACGGCGCTTGTGATGCGTATTTTGTGGATTGCCGCACATGCACGCGGATACATGGGCAGTTACA
Source organism: Clostridia bacterium (assembly GCA_017942005.1). Lineage (GTDB taxonomy): Bacteria > Bacillota > Clostridia > Oscillospirales > CAG-272 > RGIG3925. The sequence goes on from JAGAVJ010000026.1 coordinate 110,503, forward strand.
TCTGTATCGGGGCGGCGGCGGTGCTGATTTTTCAGGGACTGGAGAACATCGGCATGTGCATGGGACTGTTGCCGGTCATTGGTTTGACACTGCCGTTTTTGTCGTACGGCGGATCGTCGGCATTGTCGCTGTTTCTGCTCCTCGGCGTGGTGGAAAGTGTCGCGGCGCACAGAGTGAAATATTATACGGAACGGGAAGATTTATGAGAAGTGGGGGGACGGTATGGCATACGGATATGGAAGTACGAAAAAACAGACGCCGGAAGAACGCGCGGAAGCAGAGCTGAAGACCTATCTGAATGCGTCGGGGACGGATGGGTATGGCGGCGCATGGCTTCTCTGCGGACCGGAGACCTATCTTTCGTCCTATTATAGAGACAAAATACGTAAAAAGATCATTCCGGATCCGGAAATGGGGTATTTTGATCACATCCGTTTGTCCGGTGCAAAACGCAAAGAAATGGAGTCCGGCGCGCTGCATGCGGACATGACACTGGGCATGCGTTTGGCAGCAGCATGTGAGGGTGTGCCTGTGATGGGAGAACATAAGCTTATAGAAATTGCAGAGCCATGTTTTCCCGACATGCGGGCAGCAGAACTGGAGGATTTTTGCGACGCAATTTCCGGCGCTGCACAATATCCCTATGTGACGGTCGTCATTTTATGTGCGGAGGAAGAATTTCCCACCGACTATCGTTCCAAGGTTGGTACGGTATGGAAAGCGCTTGAAAAAACGGAACTGCACATCGTTCCTTTTCCTTATCAGGAGCAGGGAAAGCTGCGGGGATGGTGCGCACGGCATTTTGCGTCGGAAGGCATCGAAGCAGCGCCGTATCTCATCGATCAGATGATTGTGCGTGTGGGACGTTCCATGACAGCGCTGGCTGGGGAGATGCAGAAGCTTTGCTGCTATTTGCATGCAAACAAGCGGAATTCCCTTTCTGAGCAGGACATTCCGTTCATCTGTGCAGCAACGGAAAATGCTGCGGCGTTCGGCATTCAGAATGCCGTCCGGGACCGCGATATCCGGGCGCTTTCCGAGCAGTACCGCATTTTAAAGCGTGAAAAAGAGGAACCAATTACACTGTTTTTCGGAATTTCCAGTGCGATTGGCGATTTGTGGAAGATCAAAACGGGACTTGCCGAAGGTTATACGCGTGAGGAGCTGTCAAAGCTTTATAAAATCAAGGACTATCCAATGCGGCTTTTGGTACAGGGATGCGGAAATTATTCCCTTTCGACCTTGCAAAGACTGCAAAGGCAGTGTGCGGAAACGGATGTACAGTTGAAATCCTCGCCGGTGGACGGATATGTGCTTGTGGAACGGCTGATCTGCGCTATGACAAAACGGTATGAAGCGGAAGCGGACGGAGGTCTTTCATGAAACGAGCATCCAAAAGCAAGTTTTCAAAGATTTCGATTGTTCCGCATGTACCAAAAAACATGAAAAAGTACGGAAAAAAGACCGTCACAGCACAATCTGTGGTGGAAGGTACCGGACATGAGGATGTGCAGCACAAAAGCATCCGGAAAATTTTATTGTGTGCAGGCATTGCTGCAATTCTCTGCACTGCTGTTCCGACTGCGCTGATTGCGGCAGGTTATCGGGAGCCGGTACGTGCGGCGGTCAATACGGTTTTGACGCCGATACGCACGGTGATGTCCGGTGTGGGAGACCGTATTGGAAACCTGTCTGCATATCTGACGGAATTTGATGCGCTGAAGGAAGAAAACGCACGTCTGCGTGCACAGCTTGCGTCGATGGAGGACACTGTCCGTGCGGCAGAGCTGACACTGGAGGAAAACGCATTTTTAAGCGAATTCCTGTCATTGAAGGAAAATCACGATGACTACCGCTTTTTAAAATGCGAGATTGTCGCATCGGAGGAAACCGGTTACAAGCGCACGCTGACGCTGAATGCCGGAAGCGGAGAGGGCGCAGACGTCGGCTATCCGGTGATCACTGCGTCGGGAGTTGTGGGGCGCATTACGGAGGTCGGGAAAAACTGGTCGAAGGCAGAACCGATTACAGAGCTTTCGTCCTCTGTCGGCGCTTATGTGGAGCGATCCGGTGCGATGGGCGTTGCAGAAGGGTCCTATCTTGTCAGAGAGCACGGTCAGCTGCTGCTTTCCTATCTCGAGTCCGATGCGGATGCCAAAGTCGGAGACCGTGTCCGCACTTCCGGTGTCAACAGCTACTATCCGCGCGGGCTATTGCTTGGAGAGATTACGGAATTATTGTATGATCCTGCGACCGGTGCATGTTCTGCGGTATTGACTCCGACCTCTGTTCTGTCTGATCTGCGCGATGTGATGATTTTAACCGACTTTGCAATTTATGATACCACGGATGACCCATCGGACGCAGAAACGGAACCTGCAGAGTCTGCGGACGGCGGCGATACATAGATATGGATTTTGGGGTGTTGCCCCAAGCCCCATTTGGGGGACTTTTCGAGAAAAGCTCCCCCAAAAGCCCCTCAAAAGCTTTTTTGGTGGGGAGGTATTAAGGGGGGATTTCATTCAGTATAAAGTTTTTTGAAAGGGGTTTGGGGAAAAGCTTTTTTTCAAAAAAGTTTTCCCCATAAAAAAGAATACGATGTCAGAGCATTTTGAAACGGTAAAACAGCTTTGTGAAAAAGCGAACGCAGCGTCCTATCAATTGGCGCAGACGTCCGGCGCACAGCGCAATGCGGCGCTGTATGCCATGCGTGACGCACTGCTTGCAAATCAGGCGGAAATTCTTGCGGCAAATGAAGAAGACATGGTGCATGCGGCGGAAAACGGCGTCTCTGTTCCGATGCAGGACAGACTGCGTCTGAACGGGAAACGCTTGTCCGACATTGCCGGTGCGCTTGGAAAGCTGGCGGAGCTTCCGGACCCGCTGGGGGCAGGAGACGTGTTTACCCGCCCGAACGGTTTGATCATTCGCCGGGTGCATGTGCCGCTCGGTACGGTCGGCATGATCTATGAAGCGCGTCCGAATGTAACGGCGGATGCGGCGGGGCTGTGCATCAAGTCCGGCAACGCGGCGGTTCTGCGCGGCGGAAAGGAAGCCATTCATACCAATACCGCGATGACCACCGCTCTGCGAAAGGGACTTGCGGCAGCTGGTCTTCCAGAAGACGCAGTCTGCCTGATTGGGGACACAACAAGAGAAAGCGCGAATGCGCTGATGCAGATGCGCGGATATATTGATGTGCTGATTCCGCGCGGCGGAAAGGGCTTGATCCGCTCTGTGACCGAAACGGCATCCGTTCCCGTCATCGAAACCGGTGCGGGCAACTGCCATTTGTATGTCGATGAAGGTGCGGATTTGAACATGGCAGTCAAACTGACCATGAATGCAAAAACACAGCGTCCGTCCGTATGCAATGCGATTGAAACCCTGCTTGTGCACCGTGCAGAGGCGGAAGCGTTTCTGCCTTTGCTCGGGGAAGCGCTGAAGGCATTCCACACCCCTGTGGAAATTCGTGGCTGCATGAGAACCTGTGCAATTCTGCCCGGTGCTGTTCCGGCGGCAGAAGAAGATTGGAGTACGGAGTATGACGACTATATTCTTGCCGTGAAGATCGTAGATTCCATGGAAGAAGCGATTGCGCACATCAACCGATATAACACCCAGCACTCGGAAACGATTGTAACACAGAATCTTTCCCATGCTGCGCAGTTCCAGCAGTGTGTGGATGCGGCATGCGTCTATGTCAATGCGTCGACACGGTTTACTGACGGCGATGAGTTTGGTTTTGGCGCGGAGATCGGTATCTCCACGCAGAAGCTGCATGCGCGCGGACCGATGGGATTATCCGCACTGACGACCGTGAAATATCTCATCAACGGCGACGGTCAGATACGCACATAATGATAACGTGAGTTCGATAAAATTCTCGGGGAAAACTTTTTTGAAAAAAAGTTTTCCCCGAACCCCTTTCCAAAAACTTTATATGGATAAATCAAACCCAAACTGTGCTTTTTTTGCTTCATTTATCCATATTTTATTGGTTTTCCTGTTTAAAAGTTTTTGCGGTGGAGTTTGAGGAGGTGCTTTTTTCAAAATGCATCTCCTCATTGAACTCACGTTAAAGCTGCAATGAAACGATTTCACCCGGAAACGACAGTCGATATGACAGATCTGTTTCCGGGTGAAATTTTCTATTTCTATAGACGGTATTGCCTGCAATCCGATGCTTCAATCGTCGTCGTCAGTATCATTGCTTTTGTTTACCGTACCAAGACCGTTGATTTTCTTGTGTACAGTGGGGTTTCCCCGATATACAATGCTGCCGGTACCGTTGACCTCGGCGTCCAGTGTGTCGGTTACATAGAGTGCAGCAAGACCGGCACCGTTGATCTGCACGTTGGCATCCTTGACTTTGAGATCGTCGCAGTTTAGGTCTGTAGCGCCATTGATGAGACCGGACAGTGTTTGGGCTTCTCCGTACAAAGAGATGTCGGCGGCGCCATCGACCTTGATGGAAACATCTTTTGCACAGAGATTGGCAATGCTGCATTCCATGGCGCCTGTGACGTGCAGAGATAAATCCTTGCGGTCAGAGGTACCGTCCGCATTGCTGTAGAATGGACCGCCGGCATCCGCGTTTAGCGTGATGCTTCCTTTCACCGTATAGGAGGTGACGCATGCCGTAATGGCGGCACGGAAATCGTCCGTGTCGAACTGGTACTTTGTGGAGGTACCGATTTTGAGTGTATTTCCGCTGGCTTCGGCGTAAAAGCCATAGTTGTCAAGGTCGGCAGGATAACTGATGACCGCAACGGGATTTTGTGCCGCAGCGTTTTGTGTGTTGGGCGTGATGTCGGCAGCGCTATCTTTTTGCGGCGCACTGATTACGAATGGATTGTTCCCTCCGTCTTTAAACCGCATATTTACCGTAAGCGAAAGTCCTTCTTTCTCATCATAGGAAAGCGGGATGGTGACGGTTTTCATTTCTCCGTGCAGACGGATGGTTTGAATTTCTGCCGGGAGATAGTTGTTGACCACCGTACATGCGCACATAAGGGAAAGACAGAATAGCAGACCTGTGATCAACAAAAGCCGTTTTTTCATATATCAAGATTTCCTTTCTGTAAATGTACAAAGATTCTGCGCCCGCAGAGGACATTCTTCGCAGCGGGGCGCACGTGCCATACAATATTCTCTGCCGAACCAGACAAGTCTATGACAAAAATCTGAAGATTTTTCCGGTGCGATCAAAGGAATCAGTGCCTTTTCCACATGGACGGGGTCTTTTTTGTCGCACAGACCGAGGCGGTTTGAAATGCGGATACAGTGCGTATCAGCGACAATGGCAGGCTTGTGGTAGACATCGCCGAGAATCAGATTCGCAATTTTGCGTCCGACGCCTGGGAGGGAAAGCAGATCATCCATCGTGTCGGGAACCTGACCGTCGAATTTGTCACGGATGATGACAGAAAAATCGCGGATATTTGCCGCTTTTACCTTATACACCCCACAAGAGAAGACAAGTTTTTCAAGCGTTGGCAGGTCCGCTTCTGCCATGGCATAAACATCGGGATAGACGGCGAACAGATCACGGCACACGGTGTTGACCCGTGCATCGGTACATTGTGCGGACAGTCTGCCCATGACGAGCAGACGAAAGGGGTCTCCTCCGGATTCCAGTGCGCATTCTACCGTTGGGTAAAGTGCTTCGAGTGCGTTGGTAATGGCGTTTGCTAAATGCTTTTGTTCCTCTGTGACAGGCATTGGTTGTGTCTCCTCCTTTGAAGCGGGGCGTTTTTTTACTATTTTTATATGTATTCTATCATATTTTGCAATGGGATGCAAGCAGATGAAATGACCTGAATATTAAATTTTTTGTAAACAGTATAAAACAGCCAAAAAATATCAACTTCCATAAAAAAATCCTTGCTTTTCTGTTTCAATTATGATATAATGAAATTAACATATTCGGAATAAATTGCGGCGTGCACCGCAAGACACAGCGGAAAAAATTTTCCGCATATCATGGCAGAGAATTTTTTAATATTTTCTATTTAGAAAGGATATAGATTATGATGAAAAAAACAAACATGGTACGCTGTGCGGCATATCTGCTTGCGATACTTGCGTGTGTACCTGCGATTGCTTCCTGCGGTGATGCCAAAACATCACAGGATGCTGACACAAAGCCGGTGGAAACACAGTCACAATCCACAGTCACAGAGGTACAAACAGAGGAATTGACCGGGCGTGCGGCGGTAAAAGACAATCTGCCGGATGACCTGGACCTGGGCGGTTCGACCATCCGCATTTTGACCCGTACAGACGACCGCGACACACGCGTAGAGTTTATCGCGGAATCGGAGACAGGCGACATCGTGGAAGATACGGTCTATGCGCGCAACCGCACGGTCATGGAACGGCTGAATGTCAATATGGAAATCATCGAAGCCGGAACCGGCGCGACCAGACACGACGGCGCCGTGCTGAACAAGCTGCTTGACAAGTCCGTACTTGCGGGAGAAGACGCCTATGACCTGGTCGGCAACCATATGAGCCAGATCACACCGTATATTCTCAAAGGCGCATTCCTCAATATCAAGGATCTGCCGTATCTTGACTGGGATCAACCGTGGTGGAACCAGTCCTACAATGAACATATCACGCTGGACGGTAAGCAGTATATGTGTGCAGGCGAGCTTGCGCAGACGATGATCTCCGGTACCTATGTCATGTTCTTCAACAAGAAGCTGTGGAACGAGCACTGGGGGGATGACAACCTGTATGAAATTGTCAAAAACGGCGAGTGGACGCTGGACAAAATGAAGATGTACTGCGATACGATGTACGCAGACTTAAACGGCAATGGTTCTGTCGATGAAGAAGACCGATTTGCTATGGTTTATGACAAGGATCAGATTCAGGCGGATGCGTTTGCAGGCGGCGCGAACGTCAGTTTTACGACCTACGATGAAAACGACGGCTACTATTATTGGACGCTGGAGAATGAACGGACTGCAAATTTCCTTGGAAAGATCAAGGGAATCCTTCACGAAAATAACAACACCTATTTTACAGATGAAAATACACACAAGTTCAGCGTTGACTTGATGTGGAAAATGATCAATGACACCGTATTGTTTATGCCGCATATGCTGTCCGGTACCGATCAGCTGCGCGATATGAAGTCGGACTACGGTATCATTCCGATGCCGAAGCTGGACGACGCGCAAAAGGAATATACCACTTTTGTACATAACGGCTTTACCGTCTTTGCCATTCCGACGACCTGTAAAATTGCGGAAAGCGTAGCACCGTTTTTGGAAGCGATGTGTGCAGAATCTTACCGTTCTGTTACGCCGGCATATTACGACGTTGCATTGAAGGTCAAGTATGCGCGTGACGAAGATGCGGCTGCCATGCTGGATATCGCAACACGTTCCATTGTTTTTGACTTTGGATATCTGTTCAATCAGTTCATTTCGTCAAACACTGCCATTTTCCGTTCGATGTTTAATACTTCTTCCTCTATCGACAAGGGAATGTCAACAATTGCTCAGAAGGAAAAGCAGACGAACAAGCTGCTTGCAAAGGTCGTCGATACCTATGCGGAGCTGGAATAAACGCTTTTTTGCGTTTGTCAGGTGTTTTTTCAAAATAAGATCGAGCGTACCTTTGGCAATACCCCAATTCTTGTAAGGCATTCTCCGTTTCACAGGGATATTTATTGTTCTTAGATACAGGCACTTCCTCACAGAAGCTTTATTTTCCGCTTCTGCCTTTCTGAAAGGAGTACAATTATGAAGAAAAGAATTCCGGCATTATTCCTGTCCGCAGCGATTTTAACAGCATTGCTTGCGTCCTGCGGCGACAAAACGACATCTCCGACAGACCAAACCGATACTACTGACGGCGGAACAGGTTCTGCGGAAACAGAAGCTGTCACGGAGGCGTTCAGCGATGGTCTGCCCGACACCGATTATGGCGGACGTGCCTTCCGCGTCGCCGTCGGCATCGACTCTGCCTTTGAGTTTGAAGCAGAGAGTCTCAACGGCAATGTGGAAAACGATGCGGTTTATGAGCGAAATACCCGCATTGAGGAACGGTTTAATATCGATATTCAGCCCGTTGTGTATGCATTCAGCGTTGCTGACAACTATGATACCCTGGCGCGGGCCGTTATGGCGGATGAGGATATCTGCGACCTTGCTGGCTTTGAGGTCTGGAACTTCTACCGCGCAACAACTAAGGGTATTTATCAGGACTGGCGCGATACCAAGTACATTCAATTTGACAAGCCGTGGTGGAATCAGGAAATCAACGACAATGCTACCTTCAATCAGAAGCTGTTAGGCTTGACCGGTACGCTTGCATTAACCTATATGCAGAACACCTGCGCCATCTTCTTTAACTCTACGCTGCTCGGTAACTACGATATCGATATGAACGAGCTTTATCAGATGGTCAAGGACGGAAAATGGACGCTTGACGCATTGAATAAAATGGTTACCGATATCTATGAGGATTTGAACGGCAACGGCAAGCGCGACGATGATGATCGATACGGATACGGCGGCGGCGACTGGTGCGGCTTGGACGTATGGCCGGCGGCGTTTGAAATTCCGATTACAAGTAAGGCGCCGGACGGTTCTTTGACTGTTGAAATTGCAGGAGAGAAAACCTATACCGCACTTGAACGCGTATATGATCTGCTTTACAACAATGTCGGCGCCCATTGGGCGGATGAACTTGCTATAGATCATGCCCGTACCTTTGTCAATAATCAGTATGTCTTCTATCAGACCTATCTTCTCAGCGCCTTTACAACGTTCCGTGATATGACCGACCCTTACGGCGTTCTTCCTCAGCCGAAGATGGATGAGGCGCAGGCGCGCTATCACAATCTCGTTCTCGACGGCTACACCATCTGGGGACTGCCCGTCACCGTTCAGGACACCGATTTTGTCTCAATGATCACAGAGGCGCTGTGCGCAGACACCTATCACAATGTGTATCCGGTCTACTATGACATTGCGATGAAGTCGAAATACACACAGGATCCCGATACTGCGGCGATGGTGGACATCATCGTCGGAAATGCTTCTTTTGACGTTGCCTTCATGTACGGTGTGTATTTGGAGAATCTTCCCTATCTTTTCCGCGACTGCCTGATTGCAAAGAGTACTGACTTCGCATCAAAATACGCCAAGGTGGAAAAATCCATTCGGTCAAAGCTTGATTCTGTATATGAGCTTTATAAATAACGTGAGTTCGATGAGGAGATGCTTTTTGAAAAAAGCACCTCCTCAAACTCCACCGCAAAAACTTTTAAACAGAGAAACCAATAAAATATGGAGAAAGCAAGCAAAAAAACGCACAGTTTTGGTTTGATTTATCCATATAAAGTTTTTTGAAAAGGGTATCGGGCTGTTGCAAGTTTTCAACTTGCAACAGCCCTAAGAATTTTATCGAACTTACGTTACGTTAAATAAGAGAGTAAAGCGCGAAATTGAACGGACAACGGCTTTCAATACCTTGTAATGAATAAAACAAAGAACCCTTGCGGCTAAGATATGGTCACAGGGGTTCTTTGCGTATAACGAGGATACGTTTGAGGAGATGCTTTTTGAAAAAGTACCTCCCCCAAACTCCCACACAAAAACGTTCAAAGAAGGATAGATCAATATTATTCTGTATAAAAGTTTTTTGAAAGGGGATTGGGGAAAAGCTTTTTTGCAAAAAAGTTTTCCCCAAAACCGTATCCCTAACGTCCGCCAAACCATGCGTCAAATACATCGCGGACACATAGCCCCGCACTGGTTCCGGACGCACCGTTTTCGATGACAGACACACATAGAAGTTCCGGGGCGTTCAGCGGCGCAAAGCCTGCAAAGACAGCGTTCGGGCTGCCGTCTCCGCCGATTTCCGCCGTTCCGGTTTTTGCGCCGACCGGAATACCGTAGCCGCGGAAGACGCGGGTAGCGGAACCGTTTTCCGCGACCTCATGCATGGCTTCGATCAGTGCGGCGTGGGTTTCCTCGGAAATCGAAATTTTTTCAATGACTTCACCGGATGCATCAAACAGGGGAGCGGCAGTTGCTCCGGCTTCCTTCATCCCGAGCACGTAGTGTGCCTGATAGCGCGTACCGCCGTTGACAATGGTAGAAAGATACATTGCAAGCTGAATCGGGGTGTAGGCGTTGTATGCCTGCCCGATGGCAGTCTGAAGCGTTGCCGCACCTGTCCAGGTGATCCCCTTGCTTTGCGTGTAGGCAGGAGAGGAAAGAATTCCGGCAGATTCCGGAAGTTCAACCCCCGTTTTCTGACCAAGACCGAGATGCGTCATAAAGTCTGCCATTGTGTTGGCGCCCAGCTGGCGCCCTACATCAAAGAAGAAATAGTTGCAGGAGTCGCATAATGCTTCGATGACATTGATGCTGCCGTGGGACAGACCTGTGCGCGTATATAACCAGCAGCGCGGCTGATAATCGTCGTAATAGGTATAAATCCCTTTGGTGTCAATCTTTGTTTCTGGTGTGATGATGCCGTTTTCCATTGCTGCCGCGGCAATGCCGACCTTGAAGACGGAACCCGGCGCATAAGTTCCCTGTAATGCGCGGTTTAAAAGGGGGAGCTTCTCATCTTGTGACAGCGCTGTATAATCGTAAGCCGCTAAGTCAAACGTTGGATGGGAAGCGGACGCCAAAATGGCGCCGTTATTCGGGTCGACCACAATCAGCGCACCGGCGTCCGCGTCCTCACCGCTCTGTGCTTCTCCTGTGGCACGTGCATTTTCCGCAATATAGGCGATATTTTCCGAAAGCGCTTCTTCCGCTTTGATTTGCAGTTCGATGTCAAGCGTCAGGTACACATCCTTACCGGGAATGGCCTCTTCTATCACGGTTTGTTTTAAAATGCTGCCGTCTGCACTCATTTCCAGCTGCATCTTGCCGTCCGTACCGCGCAGAACTTCTTCCATGGCGCCTTCAATGCCGTCCAGACCGACCACAGCATCCAGCGGATAGCCTTGTGCAGTATAGTATTCAACGGATTCCGCCTGAATTTTTCCTGTTCTGCCGAGAATATGCGACGCATATCCGGGATAGCAGTATTCCCGTTCTGTCTGTACATGGAAGGTGACACCGCTGATATTCTGTTCTTTGATTGGCGTAATCAGGGACAAATCCGTATCCTTAAGCAGAACATAGGGATTGACCGCATCAAACTGCAAAACCTCTAAATCATAGCGGATAGCGGCAATGCGGTATGCGGTGTGCATGTCGTATAGAAGGTGTTTGGAGGATGTTTCTGTTTCTGGTTCCGAACTGGAGGAGACTGCATTTTTACTTGTCGATGCACCATGGCTGCTTCCATTCATTTCATCGGTTTCCGTTTCCTCATAGAGATGATAGCGCACAAACATGGCGTCAAGCAGCTGCTCTGCGGTGAGAGACACTGTGGTATCCATGCCAAGCGTCACAAGATAATTCTCATATCGGGTACGGTCGGAGGACGAAAGCGTTTCCGGCTTTAAAAAGAACAGATACCGTCCGTCGGCATATCCGTCTGTGACAGGCAGGGTGGAGGTACGCATATCGATTCCGGCATGATCAAACAGGGTAAGCAGCGTGAAAAGCGTCTCATTTGCGGAAGCGTCTTCCTTTGGAAAGGATACCGCGTCCAGTACCATTTGGTACCGCATGATATCCTGTACCAGCGGTGTGCCGTTTCGGTCAAGAATCGAACCGCGCCGTGCCTTGACAGTTACCGTGCGCTGTGTTACAGTGATTTTTTCTCCATTGTAGGTAACGGTGCTGCCGTCCATGTCCGCATGCTGTATGGTCATAAACCGTACAATGTACAGACTGATGACGGTGAGAAACAGCACGCATAAAACGGCATACCGCCACAGTCCCTGCTTTGCGCTGTGGGTGCGGTTTGCCGTGGGGGCAGCTTTTTTGGCAGAACGGTTTTGTTTCTTTTTCGGCATGAGCGGTAAAAGCAGCTCCTTTCTGACAGGTTCGATGAAAGGGAGAAGGAGAGATATGGCGTCTATGTGACAATTGGCGTATCATCTGCACGGATGCATGCGGCAGGCATTCTTAAGCATCGTCCTCACGTGCGCACACGGCATTCATGACGTCGTTTGCATAAAAATCGGACAGCGACCAGAAGGAACCGTCTGCATCAAGTACAGTATCATCCGTATAGGTGACGGCAAGCTCATTGATCGCATCGGCGACCGCGTCCCCAAGCATCGCGGCAGACGCGCACAGTGCGGAGAATTCCGCTTCTTCACGGCAGATGATGTGCTTGAGCGCGGTATAGTAGAATGTATTCAGATGGCGGACAAAGTTTTCATAGGGGTCATCATATAAAATGTCCTCCTCGGAATCGTCCTCAGCTTCCGCGGTATCAGAAACGGCACAACTCGCTGCGGCGGCAGGATTGTTGTCGGTATCCGATGCTGCCGACAAGGAAGGTTCTGTCGTCGATAGGGGAGCGTCCAGCCTGGACGGGATGTTCTGGGCGTGATCTTCTTCAATTGGCACAAGCAGCTCTGTATTCGCCCAGGAATCCTGCTCCAATGCAAGTGCAGCTGTGGGGGAGAGGGTTGTGGAAAGCGGCTCGTACAAGGCGGCATATGCGGATTCTTCTTCCAGACGCTTTTTTTCTGCGGCGCTTTTCGGAGAAGCTACGTCCGACGGCTTTTTTGCGGTTTTTGCCTGTTTCTGCGGCGGAGGAAGAACACGTGCAAAGTAATCCTTGATATAGGTTTTTAAAATTTCCGGAACACCGGCGGCGTTCAGCCGTGCTTTGATGCCCAGATGTGCGCGGATGCAGTTTTCCGCAAGCTTGAACAGGTCGGAAATAATAAATTTCAGCTGATAGGAACGGGAAAGCGACAGGTAGGATACGTCAATGCGCCGCTTGCAGGCATAGGTACACAGCGCACCCGAAAAGGCATTACGCGACTGCTGCACTTCGCTGAAGCCGAGCAAGGATACAAAGTCCGGATCGGTTTCCCACGCATAACGTAGGGCGCCGAGCACGGAGGTATAAAGATGTTCTTCAAACAGCGGACGGTTTTCGCGTGTCAGATATTTGCTTTGCTTCCACTGCGCACCGGTGAGCACATCACACAGCTGTGCTGTGATGGGGCAGTCGCCGTCCGCGTTGAATTCAATATAGAATTCCCGAAAGGTCAATATTGAAACCAGTGTCGGCAGAATGTCGGCAAGGCGATTGAGTGGGGCTGGCAGCTCCCACACAAGGCAGTAGTCGCAGACCCATTCTCCGAGATAGCGGTCAAGGCGCGGAAACTGTTCTCTGTAGGCGAGCCAGAGGTCGCAAAGCTTCTGCAATCCTTCTTTCGGTGGGATTTTGTCCGGCAGATTGATGATTTCATAAACGTAAAGAAAGATATAGCTGTAGTCGGAGGCGAGATAGACGCCGTGCCGTACATTGTCGCGCCAATAGAGATACCACCGCAGCTGATCCTGCGACATTGCTGCGTACTGCGGCATATAGGCAAAAAAGTTGACAAACGGGCACTCTCCTGCGGTACGGTTGTAGTACCGTTCGGCATCTGCCGTGAAGCGTTCATAATAGGAAAACCGCTCCGGCCAGCGGAAAATACCGACATGTTTGATAAAGCTGTTTTCCGGCACATAGCTGCATACCGGCTGTGCCATTTGCGGGGCGACGTCGCCGGGGGTATGCAGGGGGAGAGCGGATGCTTTTGACCCGGGATATCGATTAGCACTGCATTCTGCAGGGGTAAGATTTTCGGGATTTTCGGAGGGAAATGAACGGTTCTGGCGGCGGTAGGCTGCGGCGCGCTGCATTCGGTTTGTGATATTTGGCGTTGGCGGCAGCGGAATGCGCACCTCGTCTGCCATGTCCATTCCCGGGTTGTCCTCTATGACATGCGGCGCATCGATTTCTACGGTACTTGTATCACGCGGCGCGAAGTCTGCTGGTGACTGCTGCTTTGCACGGCGCGGCAGCATGTTGTCAAGATCCCAGAAGTCGTCTTTTTTCTGTTCGTCTGAGGTCTGCTGCTTCTGTGCTGTTTCTGTGCTGTCTTTATCAGTTCTGTCACGCATGCGATATCAAATCCTCCTGTTCGATGCAATCTTAAATTTAATTATATCATATTCACAACGGAAAATCAATTGAGTGTATGTGAACTTTTCCGGTATTCCGCAGAAAAAATGTTGTGGGAAAATTTTTTATGAAAAAGAAAGAAAAATTTCTTTACAAATCTGCATATATTTGATATAATAGAGGTAAACATAAGTAAACAGATATAAGAACGTTTTTATACGGCAGAGAATCAAATATACAGTGGATCTGTTCGATATTCCGACTTACTGTATAAAAACATGGAAATGAAACCGCCAGCCTCATTTCTATGTTTGAGAATAATTGAACGGTTTCTAATACAGAATTGATGAGAAAGGTGATTATAATGAAACAAAAAACAATCGTGTCCCTTTTGCTTGCAGCCGTTGTGCTTGCAGCAGTTTCTTCCTGCGGTGACAGCAGTGAAAAGGGAAAGGAAGAAAACACCACACCGACGGACAGCACCGCTGCAACGGAAGCCGTTACAGAGGAAACGCTGAAATCCCTTTTACCCGAAGGACTGGACTATGGCGGAGCGGAATTCAGGGTACTTAGCGGTCCTTATTTTGAAAATGATGTATGGATGCTGCATGTAGATGAGGCAAGCGGCGACGTTGTCAACGATGCGGTATATAACCGCATTGCAAAAACGGAATCGGATCTCAATATGAAGTTTACATATACGGATATCTGTACGCAGACCTCAGGTTCAGAAGACCCTGCAAAGCTGATTACCCGCTCGGTCACTGCGGGTTCTGACGATTACGATTTGATTTTCGGTTGTGCGTACAACCTGGCGCCGCTGGTCGTCAACAATATGTTCTACAACCTGGAAGGTAATGAATATCTGCATCTTGATCAGCCGTGGTGGTATCAGAATTTTAATAAGGAGCTGACCATTGGCGAGGGTAAAACGTTTTTTGTCACAGGGGATATCACGCTGGGCGTTCTGCGCAATATGAGCTGCATGTACGTCAATAAGCAGCTGTATGCCCAGTATTATGAAAGCGTTGATGAAATGTACCAGGAGGTGCTGGACGGAAAATGGACCTTTGAACGCCTTGCACAGAACTGCACCGACCTGTATCAGGACCTGAACGGCGACGGCAAGCCAAGCGACGAGGACCGGTACGGTATCGGTGTTATTACTGCGAGCTTGACCGACCACTTTACCTATGACGCAGGAATCCGTGTGACCGCGCGCGACGAAAACAATCTCCCGTATCTTGTGATGAACAATGAAAAAACGGTGAACCATACGCAGCGACTGTATGATTTGTATTATCAGAATCCCGGCGTCCGTGTCTTCCCGCCGGACTACAATTCTCTGGACATTGTCATGCCGAAAAAGTTCAATGCAAACGAGCTTTTATATCTGCCGGGCTGGTTTTATACATCTGAGCTTCTGCGTGATATGGAAGTCGATTATGCGGTCATTCCGTTCCCCAAATATGACGAGTCGCAGGAAACCTATCTGTCACTGGCACACGATATTTCTGTAATTTCCTGTCTGCCGTCGACCTGCACCAAGGCGGACATGGCAGGGGCGGTTATGGAAACTTTGGCATTTGAAGGCTACAAGAATCTGCTGCCGGCATATTATGAGGTCGCAATCAAGGTGAAATATACGCGGGACTCCACCGATGCGGCAATGCAGATTCTGGATATCATTCACGACAACTCGACGACTGACTTTGCGTTTATCTATAACTACGCGCTCAACGGTATCGGTCTGATTGAACGTGATTTGATGGGCGGAAAATCTGCCGATTTTGCTTCCAAATATGCAAAGAGCGAAAAAACATATCAGAAAAAGCTGGATAAACTGATTGAAGCTTATACTTCCATTGATTCCTGATTCAAAACAGACTATTAAAATCGTGCAGAAAACCGTGTGCAGAAGAATTTGCACGCGGTTTCTCTGTTTTCAAACCACGATACAATAAACACATTGCGAAAAAAGGAGCAACATATCATGTTGGAATACAGAACATTGCAGGAGCATGAAATTGAGAGGGAATTGTTCCGACACTTTCAGCGTCATCAGGTGGTTACAAAATGCTATCGAAAGGAAAACGGACAATGGGTGATCCGGGATGCGCCGTTTATCGATGATTGGTCGGAAGACGATTATATGGAATTGATTTCCTGTCTGAAACATACCGTTTGTACAGGCGGTTTGGTTTTGGGCGCATTTGCAGACGGCGTACTGAAGGGGTTCGTTTCTGTGGAGCGTACCTTGTTCGGCGGCAGTCAAAATTATCTTGATCTGACAAGCCTTCATGTTTCGGAGGATATGCGGAAAAAGGGCATCGGTGCGGCGCTCTTTTTGGCAGCGAAAGCGTGGGCAAAGGAACACGGTGCGAAAAAGCTATATATTTCCGCGCATTCCGCTGTGGAAAGTCAGGCGTTTTATCACAAGATGGGCTGTACAGAGGCGGAACAGTACAATCAGGCGCATGTGGAAAAGGAGCCGTTTGACTGTCAGATGGAGTGTACAGTGTAATCAATCGTACAGCAAAATAGGATACGGGTTTTCATGCGCTATTTATTTGTAAAGATAAAACACGGAATTTTTTACTTCTCCGGATTGATTTTCTACCTGAAACATGGTATAATATACGCATAGCGCATGATGTAAACTATTTGTGTTAAGATTTGGGGGAACATTTCCATGGATGAGACAATTCGCGTACCGAAGCGTATATTATCCACCCTGCTGACCTCGATTGCAGCGGGTGTTGTGCCGCGCACCGGTGCGCCATATATCGCCATCGGCAGAACAGAGGAAATTGCCGCGCTGCTGTCTGATCTTGACAATGTGTCAGAAGGCGCAGCTACAATGCGGTTTATCATTGGCAAATACGGCTCCGGCAAGAGCTTTCTTTTGCAGCTCATCCGCGGTACGGCATTAGAACGCGGCTTTGTGTGTGCGGACGCCGACCTGTCGCCGGAGAGACGCATCTGCGGCACCAAGGGGACAGGCATTGCAACCTACAGAGAACTGATGCGCAATCTGTCTTCCAAAACATCACCGGACGGCGGCGCGCTGACCACAATTATTACGCGCTGGCTCTCCGGTCTTCAGACAACGCTGGCGGCAGACGGTTTGAATCCCGGCTCTGAGGAGTTCCGCCGCGCACTGACAAAAGAAATTTTTACGGTCACACGCGATATGGAGGGACAAGTCGGCGGATTTGATTTTGCATCGGTATTGAACCGCTATTACCATGCGTATACCGATGAGGACGAAGAAACGAAGAGCGCCTGCATTCGCTGGCTGCGCGGGGAATATCCCACAAAAACGGAAGCCAGAGCGGCGCTTGGCGTCGGAAGCATCATAGACGACGATACCTGGTACGACTATGTTAAGCTGTGGGCGGTCTTTTTCCGCAAAATCGGCTACAGGGGATTTGTTGTGATGATTGACGAATGTGTCAATCTTTATAAGATCACCAACCGCATTTCCCGCGAAAACAATTACGAGAAAATTCTGTCGATGTTCAACGACACCCTGCAGGGGAAAGCGGAGGGGCTTGCCCTTCTGCTCGGCGGAACACCGCAATTTTTAGAGGACACAAGACGCGGACTGTTCAGCTATGAAGCGCTGCGTTCCCGCTTGGCGGAAGGACAGTTTAACGGCGTTGGTGCAGGCAATACGACTGCGTACAAGAATATGCTCGGTCCGGTCATCCGTCTGCGCCGCCTTTCCGATGACGAAATGTATGCATTGATTGCACGCATCGCACGTTTGCACGGACAAAATTACAACTGGGATATTTCCGCACGTGTGACGACGGAGGATATGACCGCATTTTTAAAGCTCTGTCTTGCCAGAGCCGGTGCGGACGCGATGATTACCCCGCGTGAAATCATCCGCGATTTCTGTACCGTATTAAATATTCTGTCGCAGAATCCCAATGTGACGTTTCGGGAGGTTCTCGGCGATGGAAGTGCTGTAACGCTTGCGCATGGAAATGGAAGCGGAAGCAGCAGTGCGGAAGCGGAAATCGAAAACAGCGCTGTGCTTGACGCTGCTTTGGATGATGCGGAAGCGACGGCAGAGACTGCCCCTGTGGAAGCAGGTGCAGTCCAAACGCCCGCATCCGGTGAGCTCTCCAATCAGCCGAATCCGTCCAACGAATACAAAGCGGATGATTTTGACTTTGATCTTGCCGATCTTGATGTATGATGCGCGCCATATGCCTTGTGCTGACAGCAGTGTTCCTTCTGCTTGGTGCCGTCGGGTGCAAAAGCGGATCACAGGCAGTTTTTCTGCCGAAAGAAGGCTATGATTACCGTGAGCAGTGCGGCGTTCTTTTCGGGTACCGGATACCGATGATCGGAGACAATCCGATGTGTACCGCACTTGATGGCAAAAATACGGTGCCGACCGATATCAATGCTTATGTGTATCAAATAGAGGAAGATGCATTTTCTTTGGCGGCGGTGGAAATGATGCCGCTGCATCTTTCCCTATATGATAAAAATTTTAATCAAACCCTACATGATAAGAATTTTAATCAGACCCTACAAGATATAAATTTAAACCAGACCCTACAAGATATAGAGTTTAACAAAAACCTTCCGGAAATGGATTTGACTCAAGGTCAGGATATCATCCTTTCCGTACCGTGCGTCAAAGTGGGAGAAGACGAAACGCAGCCGGTCTTTTTTGCATCCACCGTCGAAGGGGAGCAGCTTCCGTTTCCTGCTGTAATCGCAGAAGGGAGTGTGTCTGACTGTGCTGTGGTTTCGGTGGGAACGTGTTTATGCCTTGCCGATGCAGAACATTGTACCGTGCTTACCCATACGCTTGGCACTGTATTTTCTGTTTTATCAGAAGAAGACCGCATACTGTATTCCGACCAAAACGGCAGTCTGTATGACTACTGCGGGAAAGACGGGAGCACGCGCTGCGTGTATCAGTATCAGGGTCGCTCATATCCGGATGATGTGGAAGGCAGTCAGAACAGTGGCAGCATCGGTGTGACCGATGCATGGTACGCGGCTGACCTGGATTCCGTTTCTGATTTTAAAGGTTCTGCGGACATGCTGATTATCTATCAGACAGCAGACGGGACATGGTATCATACAGAGGTAGTATATGATACTGCCGGTATTTTGGACACGGAACTTCCGCGTATGGAATGTATCTTTCCGGAACCGCCGGATGGGGGTGAGTTGTGGTCGTGCGTCCTTGTACGGGACACCGCCGCAGCGCTTTGCGGTAATGATGACACGAGTTATTTTTATCATGTATGTTCAGGAGAGCGCGTTCCGATGGATGTCGGCGGACTGTATCGGTTTCGTTTTTCATCGAGCGGGGCAAACGGGTCAGGGAATTCCCATATGGTGGATACCACAGCCCTTCCGCTTTCTCCGGATGGGGTATTCGTTTATCTGTATGATATCGACTTTATTTATCGGGTAAATTTGTTCACAGGCGATTTAAGCCTTGCGTACAACGAAGCGCCGATTCTGGAAAACGCCTGCATTCTCCATTCTCTGACGGCTGTGACGGATGAATTTGTACTGTTATCGCAGAAGGCGTCGGAGCATACGGAGCATGCGGCGGTCATCACGGTTGCTTTGTTTGAAGAAGATGTTCCGGAAGTGCGGCATGAGTATGAAAAAATTGATGTGGATGTTATGGAAGCAGATTCTTAAAAAACACCCGATGCCCTCTTTGGACTGCGTTTTTTGCCGCTGATTTTGATAAAAAGCAGGCATTTCCATAAAGAAAGGAAGCTTTTGCTCACGCAAAAGCGATGGTCATAAAATCGATATGAATCTCAATGTAAAAATCAAGCGTCTGCATCCTTTGGTGACGCTGCCTTCTTATGCAACCGACAGCGCCGCAGGGATGGATCTGCACGCTGCTATCGACGCGCCGGTTGAAATTCCGCCGCATACAAGAGTGCGCATCCCCTGCGGATTTGCCATTGCGCCGGAACGGAATGACGTTGCGGCACTTATCTTTGCGCGTTCCGGTCTGGCACATAAAAAGGGGCTTGCGCCCTCTAACTGCGTCGGTGTTGTGGACGCCGATTACCGCGGAGAAGTGATGGTATCCGTATTCAACCAGAGCGACGAGATGTATTTCATGCAGCCGGATGAGCGTTTTGCGCAGATGGTGTTTGTGCCGGTATATGCGGCTGTGATGACCGCGTGCGATACACTGGACGAAACGGAACGCGGCGCCGGCGGCTTCGGTTCTACCGGAAACTAAAGGAGAAACCCGGAAATGAACAGCAAAATTTATTATGTCTTTCTTGTTCTGGTCGGGATTGTGGTAGGAACCTTGGTCGCCAATGTCACCTCGCACATACCGGCGCTCGGATGGCTTTCTTATGCACTGTCCTTTGGTCTGGAGTCGCCGATTGTTCTCAATCTGTCGGTCATTCGCCTGACCTTTGGCTTGACGGTCGATTTGTCGGTATCGGTGATTTTGTTTATTATCATCAGTTTGGTTGTCGGACGGTGCCTTCGCCGCTGATCTTGTTTTGCATGAGCGCCTTCTGTAGTGGAACAGCACACAAAAAATCATATATGATAGAATAGGGACGGAACGTTTTATGAAACTGATACTCGCTTCAAGTTCTCCCAGACGAAGAGAAATTCTTGGAAACCTGGGACTTTTTCCGGAAATCATTGTGCCGGATACAGATGAGAGGGAAGGCTGTGACCGCAATGTGCTGACCCCGGAGGAGCTTGTGATGGGACTGGCGAGCAGAAAAGCGCGCGCGGTACATAAACTGCTTTGTGATGCAAACCGGGGGACAGAGGACTGTATTCTTTTGGCAGCAGATACAGTGGTGGCGTTAAACGGTCTGATTTTAGAAAAGCCAAAGGATACGGAGGATGCGTATCGGATGCTGCGCCGGCTTTCCGGGTGCACGCATGATGTGTTTACCGGGGTTGCGCTGATGCATGGCAATCATCTGACGGTGGATGCAGAGCGTACTGCGGTGACGTTTCGCTCTTTGACAAAAGAAGAAATCAATACCTATATCGCAACAGGAGACCCTATGGGCAAAGCAGGCGCATACGGGATACAGGGACCGGGAGCACTGCTGGTCGAAGGGGTATCCGGCGATTTTTTCAATGTGGTCGGTCTGCCCGTGTGGCGTGTGGATGCATTGATGCGTCACGCCTTCGGCATTGGTTTGATGAATCTGGTTATGGAGCAGGGAGAGGGGGATTTTTTGCAGCATGAAAAATATCGGCATTGACCTGGGAACTGCGAATACCCGCATTTTCCTGCGTGGGAAAGGCATTGTTCTGCGTGAGCCGTCCGCGGTTGCGGTATCCGATGAAACAGAGGAAGTGCTGGCGGTCGGACTGGATGCACAGCGCATGGCAGGAAAAACGCCGGACGGGGTGTCGGTGTGCAGACCCATCAAATCCGGCGTCATTGCACAGTTTGATGCGGCGGTTGCCATGGTGGATATTTTCATGCAGAAAAGCGCCGGTGCATTGGGTTCCGGACACCCGCGCGTTATGGTGTGCGTACCTTATTCCATCAACGACGTGGAACGCCGTGCGGTTGAAGAAGTTGTTTTGGAAGCGGGCGCCAAAAGTGTGGCGCTGATCGAATCCTCTCTTGCTTCCGCCATCGGTGCGGGACTGCGTGTCACCCATCCGAAGGGATCTATGATTGTAGACATCGGCGGCGGCACAACGGAAATTGCCGTCATGAGCATCGGCGCGATTGTTGCAGCGCGGTCTGTACGTGCCGCGGGAGATACGCTGGATGAAGCCATCAGCGACTATATCCGCCGCAAGTACAATGTGATGATCAGCGATAACACCGCGGAATACGTCAAGCGCAGCATCGGCAGCATTGAGTCAAAAATCGCAGGCGCTGCACCCGCACCGAAGGAAATGGAGATTCGCGGACGCAATATTATCACAGGACTGCCTGTCGCCATCCGACTGACAGGTGCGGATATGGCGGAAGCAATGGCGGAGCCGGTCGCACAGATTGTAGACGGTATTCGCGCAACGCTGGAAAATATTCCGCCGGAGCTTGCGGCAGATCTGATTGAGGAAGGCATTGTGCTCTCCGGTGCAGGCGCACTGCTCGGCGGTCTGCCGGCGTTGATTTCCAAAGTAACGCATTTAAAGGTTTCCATTGCCAAAAATCCGACAGACTGCTCGGTGCTTGGTCTTGGAAGACTTCTGGAATATACTGGAGATGTGGACAGAATCATTCGCTTCCGGACAAAATAGCGTTTGCTTTTGTAAAAGTTACGGTTATCGGTTTGAAACCTATAGTTTCAGAGAAATCATTTTTATGTGTTTTTGCATCTAACGCCGCAAAATTCCCATAAAGAAAAGGAGATCGCTTTTACTTGCGGTAAAAGCTACAGTAGTATGACAGAAATACAAATTGCATCGACACTGTCCCGCATCGGTCTTGATCCCAAACGGGACTTGACCCCGACGGCGGAACTGTTGAGAGAAATTCAGTATGCGTTCTGCACGACAGTGCCGTATGAAAATATCGATATCCTGCGCGGCATTCCGCTGTCCCTTTGTGAGGATGCTCTGTACGATAAAATTGTCACACGCCGCAGAGGCGGGTATTGCTTTGAAATCAACGGATTTCTTGCAGCCTTTTTGCGTGCGCTCGGTTATACCGTCACAGAATATATGGCGCGGTATCTGCGCGGTGAAACCGAAATCCCGATGCGCCGCCATAGAGTGTTGGGTGTGGAAACCGGAGCAGGCGAACCACACAGCCGTTTTATTTGTGATGCAGGCATCGGACAGGCGTCGTTCCGGTATCCGCTGCCGTTTTATAGAGGTGCTATATCAAAGCAGTGTGGGGAATGCTACCGTGTGGAAAAAGAAGACTTTTTCGGCTGGGTGATCTCCGATTGCCGCAAAACGCCGGAGGGAGAAGACGAATGGCGTCGATTCTACAGCTTTACAGAAGAGCCGCAGCTCGGCATTGATTATATTATGCCGTCCTTCTGGTGCGAAATGCATCCGGACTCCCCGTTCCGCGGTGCCTATATGCTGTCCATCAAAACCGCCGACGGCAGAAAAACGCTTGACGGAAACGTATACCGTATTTTTTCGGGGGACGGTGTGACGGAGCGTGTCCTCTCAGAGGAAGAGATTCCCCGCATCCTGTCCGAAGTCTTTGGAATTACAGAATCGATATCAGAATGAACAAAGCGACCAGTACCAAACGAAATTATCTGTATAACGTCATCAGCGAGCTGCTGACAACCTTAATTCCCTTAATTACGATGCCGTATGTGACCCGCGTGCTCGGACGCGGGGGCATCGGTTCCTATCAGTATGTACAGACCATTGCAAGCTATTTCGTGCTTTTTGCAAACTGCGGCGTTAAGGCGTATGGCAATCGCTGCATTGCACAGGCAAAAGACGACCCATGTGCACGGAACCGCGTATTTTCCGGTATTTTTTATCAGCAGGTGTTTTTGTCTTTTGCTGTGGGGATTCTTTATACGGTGTTGGCGCTGTCTTACCGTGACAGCCTATACCGTGTCCTGTTTGCAATATTCGGCATCAATATGGTGTCGGCAATGCTGGAAATTACATGGCTGTACTACGGTATGGAGCAGTTCCGCCCGGTTGCATTTTGTACGATTGGCGCCAAAACTGCGGTAGCGGCGGGAATCTTTCTGCTTGTGCGGGAGGA
The DNA here is from genome assembly GCA_017942005.1 of Clostridia bacterium. Taxonomy (GTDB): domain Bacteria; phylum Bacillota; class Clostridia; order Oscillospirales; family CAG-272; genus RGIG3925. The sequence continues at coordinate 134,270 of JAGAVJ010000026.1, forward strand.
GGGGGATCTCTGGATTTATGCCCTTTTGTGTTCGCTTGGCGTCATTGCCGTACAGCTCTATCTGTGGTGCGGCGTCCATCGGTTTGTCAAATTTGTCCCTGTTCCGATGAAAGAGATCAAACAGCATTTTCTGCCGTGTTTGGCATTGCTTTTGCCGATGCTTGCACCGACACTGTTCCGCTCTATGGATAAGCTGATGCTGGAAGGGATGACAGGCGCGGATGCCGTCGGACTGTACGGTGCGGCGGAGCAGCTGCAAACCTGTATGCTCGGTTTTATCACAGGACTTGGATGGGTGATGCTGCCCAGAGTGTCCAACCTGCTTGCACAGGGACGGGATTCGGAGGCGCAGAAATACATTGGAACCTCTATGCAGTTTTCCGTCTTTTTGGGCGCTGCATTTGCGTTTGGCATTGCCGCAGTTTCAGATGTGTTTGTGCCATACTATTACGGTGCGTCTTTTTCGGAAGCCTCGGTTCTGACGCTTGTGCTGTCGCCGACCATTTTTATGATTGCATGGGCGGACGTTGTTCGGGCGCAGTATATCATACCGCACAAGCGCGACCGCATTTTTGTGGTATCGGTCCTTGCCGGTGCTGCTGTTAATTTGCTTGTGAATGCCGTATGTATTCCGTGGTTTTCCTCCATATGTGAAGCGCTTTCCCTGACGCGGGATGCTGCCGGTGCGCTTGGCGCATTGCCGGGAACGCTTGCGGCGGAAGGAAGTGTGATTGCGGTGCAGTACTTTTATTTAAAAAAAGAACTGCCGTACCGTTCCTATGTGCGCACATGTGCCATTTTTCCAATTGCGGGAGGATGCATGTTTGCAGCGGTCCGGCTTTGTGGCAATCTGCTTTCAACATTGACGGCTGCGGCGATTTCTCCACTGCTTCTGCTGTTATCAGAGGTCCTTGTCGGCGGAATGGTGTATCTTTTGATCGTTGGCTTCTGGTATTATAAATTCCGGCGGGATACCCTGCGGCTGCTTTTACAAAAATGAGCGTTTCTATACTTTTTTGCAGATAAAAGAAAGAATATCGCATTTTCCTATTGACAAAACGAGGAAAATGCGATATAATATCAATAATATCTATGAAAAAGGAGAGCTTAGAATGAAGGATAACATCGCGCTGCTTGATCAAACCGCGAATATGCCTTGTATCGCATACGCCTCTTTGCGTCCTGCACTTGACGGATGCGGTATAATTATGCGTATGCAAACCATTCTTTCTAAAACCCCCTTTTGACTCCCGGTTGTGTGTGAAACGAAAAACGTACTTTGCGCACAAGCGGTATTTTTTTATACCCTTCCCTATGTCAACCCTGATACCGTATCACAAAATCCGGATATCCCCATTTTTTGAAAAAAATCCACTCAATTCGACAGTAAAGGAGAATTACACAGATGGTAAACGAAAACGTATCTGAAAAATTTGTAAAAGAAGGTCTTACCTTCGACGACGTCCTTTTGATTCCCGCACGCAGTGACATTGTGCCGAAAATGGTCAAGCTTCAGACCAGACTGACAAAGAAGATTACACTCAACATTCCCATGATGAGCGCGGCAATGGATACCGTGACGGAATCCGCCATGGCCATTGCAATGGCACGGGAAGGCGGCATTGGCATTATCCACAAGAATATGCCGGTGGAGCGTCAGGTAGAAGAAGTGACCCGCGTTAAGAGAAGCGAAAACGGCGTCATCACCGATCCGTTTTACCTGTCGGCAGAAAATACCGTTGCTGAAGCAGATGCGCTGATGGGAAAATACCGTATTTCCGGTGTACCGGTCTGTGATGAAAACAAGAAGCTGATTGGTATCATTACCAACCGTGATATGCGCTTTTTGACAGATTATGACGTGCCGATTGGTTCTGTCATGACAAAGGATCACCTGGTAACGGCTCCGGTCGGTACAGACCTTGCAAAGGCACGTGAAATTCTCTCCAACTACAAAATTGAAAAGCTCCCGCTCGTCGATGACAACGGTACGCTCTGCGGTCTGATCACCATCAAGGATATCCAGAAGGCGACCAAATACCCGAACTCCGCAAAAGATTCCCGCGGCAGACTGCTGGTCGGCGCCGCAATCGGTGTGACCAGCGACGTTGTGGAACGTGCAGGAAAGCTGCTGGAAGCCGGCGCGGATGTGCTGGTGCTGGACTCTGCACACGGTCACTCCAAAAATATCATCGAATGTGTGGCAAATATCAAGAAGGTTTATCCGGATGCACAGCTGATTGCGGGCAACATTGCGACCGCAGCCGCAGCAGAGGATTTAATCAAAGCAGGCGCTGACGCGGTCAAGGTTGGTATCGGCCCCGGCTCGATTTGTACCACCCGTATCGTCGCAGGCATCGGCGTTCCGCAGATCACAGCCGTATACGATGTGGCATGTGTGGCGCAGAAGTATGACATTCCGGTTATTTCCGACGGCGGCATCAAGTATTCCGGCGATATGGTCAAGGCACTGGCTGCCGGTGCGGACGTTTTGATGATGGGCTCGCTGTTTGCAGGCTGCGAAGAAGCGCCCGGCGAAATGGAAATTTATCAAGGACGTTCGTTTAAGGTTTATCGCGGCATGGGCTCTCTTGCAGCGATGGAAAAGGGTTCAAAGGATCGGTATTTCCAGGAAGGCAACAAAAAGCTCGTTCCGGAAGGCGTAGAAGGCCGTGTTCCGTTCAAGGGGTCCGTTTCCGATACCATTTATCAGATGCTCGGCGGCATTCGTGCCGGTATGGGCTACTGCGGATGCCAGACCATTGGGGATTTGCAGGCAAATGCACAGTTTGTCAAGATTTCTGCCGCAGGACTGCGTGAATCTCACCCGCACGATATCAACATCACCAAAGAAGCACCGAACTACTCTGTACAGGTGTAAGTTCTAAATTTTATATCCATGTATTACGCCTCTGCCAAAGCGATTGACAGAGGCGCTTTTTTGTTGATGCTGCATAAAACAAAAAGTATATTTTGTATAAATTGTCGATTTTATAGGAAAACGATTGACAAATATAGAAAAGGATGTTATACTACATCATATAATGAAACGATATATTTTGTAAAAATTGACGATATTTTGGGGGTGTTTCGCGCTTAATATGAAACTCATATAGAGGAAAGGAGCAGTTATACATATGAAAAAGAATAGAATCATGATAATCATAATCATACTGTTTTCCCTGGTTTTGCTTCTTATCCTGTGTGCGATTCCCAAAAATCGATATGAAAATGCACTGCACAAAATCGGCGGAAAAAACATTACCACCTATACCCTGATAGCGGAACTGGAAAGTCATGGCGGATTTCTCAATGACGGAACGACATATTATGCATTTGAGAAGCTTGACCCGGTGGAAATGATGCAGATGATTTCAGATCAACCAAGATGGCGGGAATTGTCTGAATTTGAAAGTATTGGTTCGTTTTTGTATCACGGTACCGGCGATATCCAGATCCCGGAAATCAACATAGAGAGAGGATACGTCTATTTTTACGATGATCAAAATCCGAAAGTGTATTACAGTGAAACGGATCTCAACGAAGTTTTTAGCAGATACTCCCATAACTATATAATTGCATTGTTGGATATCGATCACAATACGCTCTACTATGTTAAAGCGGATTCATAAAAGATGTCATCTGAATATTGAAATCCCAAATCGAAACGTTTTTGAGGGGTTTTCAGGGGGGCTTTTTTCAAAAAGCCCCCCTGAATGGGGTTTGGGGCAACGCCCCACCGTATCCTTATCAAGCGCGGTTTACCGATGATCCGTTGCGTTGCCGCAGAACCGCAAATGCTTCATCGGCAATTTCGACGGTTTCTCTGATATCCTCGTCGGATAAAGACGCGTTGATAAAATGATTGTGATGATTGGTAAAATAGACGCCGCGCTTCACACATTCTGCAATCCACGCCTGATGAAGCATCAGCGTCGGGTCATCTGCAAGCCGCAGATAAAAGAGTGAAGGAACGCCGGAGATATGCAGATCATACCCGTATTTGTGCGCCGCGGCAAGCAGACCGTCGGAAAGCTTCTGCCCTTTTTCAATTAACATACGCGGCATGTCCAGGCGTTTCATTTTTTGAATGCACGCAATGCCGGCGGCAAAGGGAACGGCAGAAAGCCAGTAGCTGCCAGTGTAGGAAAGAGACGACATCGTGTTCTTTAAAAATTCCTTGCCGCAGAGCGCGGAGACATTGTAGCCGTTTGCAAGCGCTTTGCAGAAGCAGATCAAATCGGCTTCAAACCCGAAATAGTGATCGGAGCCGGCAATGTCCAAACGGAAACCCGCACGGACGTCGTCGATGATCAGAACCGTATCGTTTTCCGTACACACACGCCGTACCTCCTGCCAGAATCCCGCCTTTGGCAGCTGGTTGTCGGCAAAATTGCCGTGCATATAGGGCTGACCGATGACAGCGGCAATTTGTCCCTTATAGGTTTCAAAAACCGTATGCAGCGCATCAAGATCATTCCACGGAATATAAATGTTGTTGGCAACGTCCTCCTCAAGTACACCCGGATAGTCCGCCTTCTGTGTCCATGCGGAAACACCGTGATAGTATCCCTTGAAGAACACAATTTTCTTTCTATGGGTATAGGCACGCGCGCAGAGAACCGCGCCGGAGGTGGCGTCGTTGCCGTTTTTGGCAAAGAACGCCCAGTCCGCACAGGCGACCGTGTCGACGAGCAGCTCTGCAAATTCAATCATGCGCTCGGTCGGAGCGGTGATGCAGTCTCCCATCTCGCGCTGCTTTCGTGCAGCTTCGTCGACATCGGGATCGTTGTAGCCGAGAATGTTCGGACCGTATGCGCACATGTAGTCGATAAAGCGGTTGCCGTCGACGTCCCAGAAATAGCTGCCCTGTGCGCGGGAGGAGAAGTACGGGAACGCATCGGTGGGAATAAAACAGCCTTCTGCCGGTCCCTGATGACCGTATATGCCGGAGGGGATGACGCGCTTGGCGCGTGCAAAGGCTTCATGGCTTTTGGTATAATCGTTAATTTTATGCATCATAATTATGGTTCCTTTTACGGGGTAAAGGTTTATTTTCTTTCATTATAGGAATTCCGTTGAGATGAACGATTTTAAGTCGTTCCTTTTTTTATTTTAAGCAAGATACAGAGCGACGCGGTCGAGAATTCGATTGACGTTGTCTACCTGCGGGATCATGCCGCGCATCTGAATGATGCCGTCGCCGACACTGGAAACCGCGTTGATCGCACCGTCAAACAGGGCGCGTGCGGTTGTAAGATCGGCAAAGCGCATTTCTGACGTGATATGTTCCTTTGCGGGATCGGCGGACAGAGTCAGTTTATGATCCTTGAAGCAAATCGCAAAGGAAATATCACTTCCCGCGCTGAGCAGCAGCGTACCGTCCGGAATATAGGAGGCGCTCAACTGCCCGATGGCGTCTTCATTGCCGATACAGCAGACGGCGTGTGCGATGACATGAAACATCAGGTATGTGCTGATTCGGAAAAATGCAGGATCCGCAAGCGCCGCCTTTTCGGGACGCAGATAGGCGGTCAGACGGTCGGTCAAGCGAGTAAAAGGACCCGTTAAAAATCCGGCTTTGGTCAATCCCTTTTTGGGGATTGGCGTGACGGTTCCATCAATCATCCCGTTGAACTTTTCCGGAGTGGGAAACGAAAGAAGAATATCGCAGGCGCGGCGGTCAAGCGTGCTTGGCGTGCCAAGTGTACTTGGCGTTCCAGGTGTGCATTCCGTATACGTACATGCGCCGCCCTGAAAGGAAAATATTCCGGCAGGACCGTTTGTGACACAGATACCGACGGTTCTGTCGGTATTTTTTGCTTGCAGCAATGCAGATGCATCGGCATCTAAGGCGCATAGCATTGGCAGAGAGCCTAAAATGGCATGGAGATTGAGAAAGGCTTTGGTTCTTGTATCGGTCATAAGATGGGACACCTCATTCTTTTTTGAAAGAAACATTTTTTCATAGATTGGATTTCCGATCGCGTTTTTTTGCATGGATCACGGATTCAATACCACAAAGCATCCGTCCCCAGAGGAAAGGGAGAAGGTGATATTGTTGTTTTCATCCGGAACAAGCGTGGAAATGGTATCATGGCAGTACAGCTTGATATCGGATACAGAACCCGACAGTGTGACCGTCACGGTGATGGGATCTGCCGGATATCCGGGGTCTCCCAGATTGACACAGGTAAACGCATATCCGCCTGTTTCATCATTGACAAAGGCACCGATTAAAACCGGTTTATCTCTGGAAACTGTCACATCTTCTATGGCATCGAAATCGGTATACTGTCCGTCAAACTGCATATAAGCACCCGCATTTGCATTGACAGTGAACGCACCGAGGGAACGATGCTGCATATACGCATCTGACAAAAGTTTTAACTCCTCGTTGACCTTCTGCGCACCGTACCAGTTTTCCGTTTTGTCGCCGGAACGTGCAATCAGCGCGTCTTTGAATGGCTCTGCATCGGAATTCGGGGTACGGTATGTAAAAAATTCAATGTTTTGTGCACCAAAGGACAGTGCGCAGTATGCCTGCCAGCGCATTTCCTGTTCATTTGGGGTACGCTTGGTTGCAGCAAAGGACACAGACTGGATATAAACAGAGAAGGGAATGCCGCGCTGTCTGCATTCAGCGGAAAATGTATCGAGATTATAGAAGTAGTCGCCGTTGATACCGCCGCCGGTGTTCAAAGGATAAATATCAACCGATGCATATGCCGGCTGAACGGTATCAAAAAATGCAGAAAGATGTTCCTCATAGGTCAGGTTTCCGAGCTGTTCCGGTGTTGCATAAGAGGGGAACAGGTTGATATAGCCGACCTTATCGTCATCGGCAATGGCGTCATAGGCTTGATACGCCTCTGCAAGTGCGTCAAACAGATACGCATTGGGTTCATCACGCAGCATATGTCCCCATGTGACGTCGGTGTTCAGATAACCGTCTGGATCAAGCTTGACAAAATCTTCACCGCGAAGGGGTGTTGCCGGATCAAAGTCGTATACACGCGCACTGCCGTCAAACCACAATGCTTTCAATTCATATTTTGCCAGCCACTTACAGTAAGAATCAAATAAGGCGTTGTCGTCGGGTCTTTGGATGATGACGAGATTGAAGCCGCAGTCTCTGATTTCGGCAAACTGTGCCTCCTCCGTCATATCCGGCGCCGCGATGACCCATGCGGCACGCATCAGCGTCGGTTTGTTTTGGGGCAGAAGCAGACGGACGCTTTGTTCCGCGTCGATGGAAAGTGTGTTTTCACCGGAGGCGATTCCGTCGGAAATCAGCGTTTTCAGCTGATCCAGACCGCGGCTGTCCCCCCATACATCTTGTCCGTCGATGAGAATTCCCTGTTTCGTAATGGAGAGGGCATAGCTGAAATCCCCGGCGGAAAGAACATCTTCCTCCGTACGGGTACCGATACGGATCATTGGGGTACCATTTGCGGAATTGGCATCGTCATCCTTCATCACGGGGAGCGAAATACCGCAGCCTTCAAAAATGAGTGTGGATAGAGAAGCGGCATCTGCACTTCGATAGATGTCGTAAGAAGCCGGATAGACAATACCTCCATACTGGGAGACCGATACACCGGCAAATGTCATGTCTGAAAGCGGGAATGCATGCTGTCTGTTTTCGTTCAGATCAAAAGCGGCTTTATATAAAATGGTGGAGTCCTCTTTGATGCGTGAAAGGAGTACTGTGACTGCGTCGTCATAACAGCCGTCTGCTGCCGCAAGGACATAGTGGCTGCCGTTCTCCGATGCGGTGATGGCATAGTCGAGCATGTCCGGCGTGCCGAGCTTCAGCGCTTCGTATGCGGAGGCAGATTCCGCGCGGTTGGTTTTGCCGAACACAATTTCATGCGCCATGCGGTTGGATTCTACATCTTCTCCGCGTTTGATCCAGTCGGTAGTCAAGGTCACATCCATGTTGTAATTGTCTCGCAGCTCATTGCGCAGACGCACTGCTGCGTCAATTTCCTCTTTACCGGCACTGTCGGAACGGACAATGGTATAAATCGGTGTGTCGGAGAGGATTTGTGATGATTGGGTTTCCATTTCCGTCGTATCGCCGTTCTCATGCGATGAGGTATGGCTGTCACAGGAAAAAAGCAGCGCGGTACAAAGGAAAAAGAGCACACAGGCGATGAGCGGAAAACGGTTATGCGGGTGTTTCATTTGAGTTTCCTTCCTTATATATTTTATTTATGGGATTGGAATTCCTTTTAATATTAGCATGAATGGCGTGATTTGTCAAGAGAAACAGGGAAGATTCAGCAAACTTTTCAGATACATGTTTGAAAACGCAGCCGAAAGGGCAGATTCCATGAAAAAGAGAAATCAAAAAAGTTTCGTTCGCACAATATGCCATACGGGAATATTTCCCGTAATTTCCCGGCTGCGAAACTGAAAAAGACAGCCAAACGGCAAAGGAACTCCCAAAAAGTCCATCCAATGCACGACACATTCCTCACGCACTTTGTGGTACAATATAGGCACAACAAAAGGAAGAGAAAAGACAGTGTCCGGACAAACCGCCGGGCGGGATCGCGAGCCGCTTTGGAATGGTACTGTCGGACATGATCTTTGAAGTGCATAGAAAAGAGAGGAAGTAAAACATGACAAACAAAACACAAATGCCGAAGTACGCACACGCACAAAATCAACCGATGCATAAGAACAAGGAGACATTCTCCGCCTTAAACGGCAGCATCGAAAATGGAAAGGATTCTGCTGCATCTGCCGCTGCTGCGGATGCGGGTGCTGGCGCAGGTGTCATCCATACGGAACGGGAACACAAAACTGCACCGCTTTTTCGCAGTACGACCAGGCGCATCATTGGAACGTTGTTTTTCGGAATTGCAGCATGGCTGCTTGCGTTTTTGTTTTCGCATGCGCTGCTTTTGTATGAATTACAGCCGCTTGGCATTGCATTTGTCTGTGCCGCAGGCACGGTTTTGCCGTGGGCGGCGGCAGGAGTATTGATGGCTGGACTGCTCGGCGTTTTTTCGGAGGGCGTCAATTTATATCTGGTTGCGTTATTGATCACCGTTGGAATCCGCTATGCGGCAGGACGCTTTCTGTATCGGAACGATGCTGTGGAAGAACGTTCTGCCACAGAACGAATCGGAAAGAAAAGGTGGGGAAGGGATCGGAACGCCCGTGCAGAAAGTCTGCATAAAACGAAGCCGCTGTCTTTTTCCGCAAATGTACAGGCAGCGGCGATGCCAGCGGATGGAACCCCATCATACGATGGGCCCCAATCGACTCTTGACGGTATGCCGCCTTACATACAGGGAATTGTCCGGCTTTATCGGTTATTGTTTCCGGAAAAAGTATTTACACAGAGTGTGGGAATGCGGGTCGGTATCTCCATTTTGGCAGCATGCCCCATAGCGGCAGGCGTTCTTCTGACCACGCCGGAAACGGTGACGGCAGTCAGTGCGGCAGCCTTTATGCTGTGTGCGGTACCTGCATTTACATGGTTGTTCTGCGGATTGTTTGATGAGGATGGCGCGCGCTGTACTCCGGCGCATAAGGAGGGGGCGATTGGGGCTTTATGCTATGCTGTGACAGCTTCTATTGGGGGAAGCATGCTGTTTGGCTTTTCTCTGCGGCTGTTGTGCGCACACGCGATGACGCTGTTCATCTCAAAAAAAAGCGGATATCTGCGCGGCGGTTTGTGCGGGCTGCTCTGCGGTTTTGCCTGTGATGCATTGTATGCGCCTGCCTATGCGTTGATCGGCGCAGTTTCCGGATTGTTCTGGAACCTGTATCTTGCTCCTGCGGTGGTACTGTCTCTGTGTTCCGGTGCAGCATACGCGATTTACGTCGGAGAGTTTGCGGCGATTCGGTCTGTTGTGCCGGAAATGATTGCCGTGTCTGCCCTTGCGTATCCGATTGCACGGTATCTTCCGGACACACTCAAAAAAAGCGGCATTGGGAAAAAACTGTCCTTTTTGTTCCCATCCTCTCAAGCGGGAGCGCAGGCGCCGCCAATGTATACAAATACCGAACAAGCCGACCGTGTCACGCCGGAGCAGCTGGGTATTCCCGGACTGGCAGAGCAGCTGGACACGCTGTCCGGGATTTTAAACGGTTTGTCCACCACGTTTTATCATCTGTCGGACAGGCAGAAAAAACCGGGACTGTATGAGATCAGGCAGCTGTGTGAGAGTACCGCTGATCGGTACTGCGCACATTGCCCCAAGCACGATGTATGCTGGGAACAGGATTTTTCTGCAACTGCGGACGCAATGGGACGGATTACGCTGTGCATTCACAGGCGCGGCAGAGCAGAGAGCTCTGCGGGAACGGCGTTTCAGCCGCTGGAGAAACGGTGCCCCAATTTACAGAAAATGCTTGCTTCCATGAACGATGCGGCTGCGGCGCTCTTTGAGGAAAAGATCACAAGTGACAAAACCGAGGTTGCTGCCGGAGACTATGAGGGCATGGCAAAGCTTTTGCGTGCATCAGCGGAAGAAGCATCCAAAGCCGGGGAAAAGGACGCAGCGCTTTCCCGGCGGCTGGGGCGTGCGATGGGACGGATGGGCTTTCTTGCCAGAGATGTTTCCGTATACGGTGCAAGACGGCGCACGGTGATTGCACGCGGCGTGGACCTTGGCGGCAAATGTACGGGAGAGGGCGCACGCGATGTATGGAACCGTGCCGCATTCGGCGGCACGCTGCTTGGTACAGAGGAACTGCGCGAAGCGTTTTCCGCGCTGGCAGGCGTGCGCTATCGCTCACCGGAATACAGTCTGACCGCCGGTGGCGCGGAACTGGTGATGACCATGCATGCTGCCCCGAAGGTATCGGTCAAAAGCGGGTGCTGGGGGGAGAAAAAAGCGGGAGAAGAAGTCACAGGAGATATGCTGACACTGTTTGCCAACCGTGCGGATTATTTCTACACGCTGGTCTGTGACGGCATGGGCAGCGGACGTGAGGCTTCTGTGACCGCGCAGATATCGACCTTATTTTTGGAAAAGCTGCTGTCCGTTTCCTGTGCAAAAGGCGCTGCGCTCAACCTGTTGAACGGGTATCTGCGTTCCCGCGCCGGGGAATGCTCTGCAACGGTTGATCTGTGTGAAATCGACATGATTACAGGCGACGCGCATTTTGTCAAATGCGGTGCGGCGGCATCGTATCTCGTGCGCGGGGACAGCATGTTCCGCATTGCGTCTTCCACAATGCCGCTTGGAATCCTGCGCGAGGTATCGGCGGAGGAAACTGCGTTTGCTCTTTTGGACGGGGATATTCTGCTGTTCTTTTCCGACGGGGTCTGCGGGGAATGCGAGGACGCTTCCTGGATTGCAGATGCGCTTGACCTGGCAAGGGAAAATTACGCCAAAGAATATGCACGCATGAAAACGCGGGAGCGCTGCAAGGATGTGATTTTAGAAGAAGAGGGGGACCTACATACAGAAACAACGGCAGACAAAACGATGAATCCGGAACAGGCGGAGGATGCAGTGTCTGCCCCAAATACAGAGGATGCAGGGTTTATAAAAAATACAGAGGATGTATCACTTCTTTCCGATTCCGATATGGATTTGAATGCGGAAAAAGAACCGGTACCAAACAAAAAAGAAAAGGGGCGTTTGCTGTCGCCGCTTGATTATATTGCGCGTGCGCTTGGGGAGGAAGCGAAAAAACGGATCGGGCGGCAGGATGACATGACGGTGGCAGTGGTTGAAATTGCAATGGAGGAGGTGAGAGGGGAAACACTTACGGCATAACCGTAACGGAGTATTCCGTTTGCCGCCTTGTTTGAACAATCAAAAAAGATGGGGGCTGCTGCAAGTTTTCAACTTGCGGCAGCCCGTGGGATTTATCCGATGATACAGTTTTGATAATCTTTCAGCCGGATGTGTTCCGGCTTGCTTCGGCGTGCAAATTCTTCGTCTGCTTTTTCCCAATAGGGATAAATTTGAAGCATGGCTTTAATCAGTGCTTCATCCTCCGAATAGAGGTAAAAGATTGATTCATGTGCAACTGAGCCAAAAACAAGTTCTCCGTCCTTGAAAAAGCAGAGGTCTTCTAAATCCGGTATGCTGGTTTTTCTCAGATCTACGTCAAAATATATATGATAAGGATAAAATAAACGGTTCAGAATTTCCTTTGTCTGTGTGCAGACTGGATAAAGACTTACTTGCAATGGCTCTGTTTCCAGCATATCATAACAAAACCAGTGTGTTGTCTGGTACTGTGCCGTCCGATATGGCAAAAGTTCATTTTTTAAGATCGGATTGGTATTATACCAGTATGCTTGCATCAGTGAAAATGAATCGCAGTATTCTTCCAATAAGGTAAATGTTTTGTGAAGTGTTTCTGTCGTAAAGGGATGCTCCTCATAAATATGAATATACGGTATTTTATGCAGCGACATCGTAAACTTCCTCCATAAGTTGGAAAATTTTTTCAAACGGACAAAGGTTGAGCACTGGATATGGTTGTGCCTTGAATATGTTATATGATGGATGTTGATACATTCCCATTATATAACAATTCTCTCTGTATGTCAATAAAAATAATAAATATACAAAGTTCTTTGCCAGGCTTTCTTTCAAGAAAGCCGCGTTTTCCTTTGAATTGGAAAATCTCCTTTTCCGAGACAGCAGGAATACCCGTTTTTGGATGCTTCCTGGTCACAAAATATGGCTGCTGCAATCAGTACCAGCGCGGGATAGCGCATATCCTGTACATGATAGGTGACGCCGAGCGACTTGTGCTTGGAGACCTCGGAGGTGAGAATGCCGTCGCGTACCAGTGCATCGGTCACATGGGAAACGGTTTGTGCGTCAAGACCGGTGAGTTCCGGCAGCTCGTGGATGCTTGCGTCGTCCATCGCAATCACAGCTAAAAGGACAAGGCACTTTTCCTTTGTATCAAGCGCACGGCAGAGTGCGGCAAAATGGTCAGCGGTGCTTTCTGCGTCTATATGAGAAAAATAGCCGCGTGTCATACCAAAGACAAAACTGCTTTCACTCCCGTTTCCGTGCCGATCCAGTCCTGCAAGACCGTTTGCGTCGCCGTGATAAATTAGAGCATCTCCTTGTACGCCGCGCATATTGCCCGCATGAAGACCGTTGAATGCTGCCGCAGCAATTGAGACATATTCATTGAATCCATCGTCATAGCCGCGCTTGATGACACGGTCGGTCACCGCAGAGAGAAAATCGCCCTTGACGGCGGTTTCCCCGCGGAACAGGTAGTCAATGGAAACGTCAAAATAATCGGCGATGGCAGGAAGCAGAGAGATATCCGGCATCGTTGTACCGGTTTCCCATTTGGACACGGATTGTGCGGAAATGCCGAGGGCTTCTGCAAGCGTCTCCTGAGTCACGCCGCGGGATTTGCGCAGTGCAGAGATGGTTTTGCCAAGTTCCGATAGGGTATCTGTTTGAGGATGTGCAGATTCTGTTGCTGTCATAAGAAATATCTCCTTTTATTTGTGCCTGATTTCCGGTTCGCGCGTATCGGTTGTGCGTATAGTATACTACAGAAAAAGAAAAAATGCAACAGCTTGTTTCGATAGCATTTCGCACAGCAGGTGATTTATGGCGCAATCTATCAACCGAAATGCGGATTCAGCAGAAATCGGAGATGCTGTAGAAAATGTCATACTTTTCTGATATAATCATACATAGCTGCACATGATACATACTGTCGTACATATGGTGCAGTTCCAAATTTTTAAACATTGAAAGCTTTTGAGGGTTTTCAGGGGACTTTTCTCGAAAAGTCCCCTGAATTGGGGGTTGGGGCAAATGCCCCAATTTCAAATCCACCACTGGAAAAAAATAAGTGTCCCCCGCCGATAGAGGCGGGGGACAATCTTACTTTTCGTTATATTACTTTGCTTTCTTAGCAGCGATGGCAGCCTGTGCAGGTGGAGTATTAGGGATAAGTTTTTGGCAAACAGCGGATTATTGCGAATTTCCGCAGGTAAATTCAAAGAATTATCCTCTGATATATGTAAAAAATCGGGGACTCCCGAAGGAGTCCCCATAATTTCGCCGTCAATCGAAATTACAGGGCATCTCTTGGTTCCGTCAACGCTGATATTCATACCTGTGTTGGCGTTTTTATTATAGCTGAAATTCCATATAAAGCGGTTATTTTCAACCAATATGGAATTTACGATTTCGTTAAAGAGGTCGGAAGTGTATTCAGGTGAACTCATATCCACCATTCCTGCGAGAGCCTGCGAAACTGCTGTCATATCACACATACAGCTTTCAAAGAGTTCCTGCTGTTCTCCACATCTTGCTTTTTCGTCCTTGAACTTCTGCAAGTCTGCAGAATAGGTTGCTTTAAACTCAGCAAATTCTTCCTTACTAATCTGACCGTCAGTAAAAAGGTCAATAAGATTTTTCAGCTTCCTTTCAGCCTTGTCAATCTGAGCGTCAAGGAACAATTCGCTGTGCTGAGTATTGTTTCGTGTTGCGTCGGTATAATACTTCTTAATGTATTCAAGGGCAATCATCAAATCCTCTTTACGATTTTTCCAAGCTTCATTAAGGAAGTATTTTGCCATCATTTCCATTTTCCAATCTGTAACGGAATGTTCGTTACAGTATCCGTCTGTTTCAAGTCCCATCTTCTCACGCTGAGAAGCCTTACCGTTATTCACCTGATTGTAGCAGACGTAGTTGTATGACACAACACCGTCTTTGTTTTTGTGATAACGGTTTTTCCTGAAAGATGAACCACAAGAGCAGCGTAACTTCTTTACCCAAATGTCTCTGGAAGTGCGGTTGCTCTTTTTCTTTTCTTCGCCGTTCTCAACGAGTGTGGTTTTACGCTTCTCTTTGAGAATAGCCTGACATCTGTCCCATTGTTTTTCGGTAATAATCGGCTCAAAATCACCCTTAACATATTCATAGGTATCTCTGTCAAGATTATGAATACGCTTCTGTTCAAGGTAATTATTGCTGTACGACTTGTTGTAGCCGATATATCCCTTATAAGTTGCGTTTTGCAGGATACGACCTACATTGTGGCA
>JAGAVJ010000027.1 GCA_017942005.1 Clostridia bacterium
CAATAAGGGGCAACGCCCCGTCATTCAACAAGCGACCTGGGGCATTTGCCCCTTAGAATTTCCGTAGGGGATTTTTATCCCCTACGGAAAGACTGAGATGGAACCCGCCGCCTATAAGAGGCGGGGGACATCATGTCGCGGTTATATTCTGCCAATTCCGTGTTAGGAAAACATCATTCTGCATCCTGCAAAAATCATCAGAAGTGCAAAAATCGTTTCAACCCACGGCAGCCGCAGCCGCGACAGCAGCCATGCGCCAAGCATTCCGCCAACGGCGGCACCAATGGCAAGCGGAATATGGGAAACAGAAAAAACTTGATCAAAAGGTACCTGCCCTCTCCACAGCGTTCTGAAAAGCGACAGCGCCGACAACGGCAGAATACAAGCAAGCGACGCCGCAAACGCGTCTTTTGCGTCCGCTGTTTTCCCTTTGCAGCGATCCTGTCCCTGTGAATACCGCTGTATCGATTCCGTTTCCGTGTTTGATACGGCAGTACTGCCTGTGTTTTGCTTTGGCTGCATTCGGTACACGCGCCGTAAGATAAAAAGCAGAAGAATGCCGCCACCCGTCCCAAGAAGACCGTTGATAATGCCTGCACAGAATCCGGAAAGTACAATTTCCGCAAACCAGAGAATGGAAGAGCAGTGCTGCTGTGTTCCAAACGGTTTTAAAAACGACTGCTTTTGCATATGGAATATCACCACGCTTTCTAAATACATTTTATGGAAACGAATATTGACTTTTGATTGGTGCTGTGTTATAATGAAATCGCATATTTATTTTATCTCTATAAAAGAAAGTGAATTTATCCAATGAAAAAATTTATCTCTGTATCACTGCTCATGGTAATGATTGCCATGCAGACCGCCTGTGCGGATTCCACTGTACAAAATCCCAAAGAAAACGATTCTCAAACGCAAGCCGTATCTGAGATAAACAGCGATACGTCAGCGGAGACTGAATTTGTTTACCAATACCCGGAGCTGGACTGCGGCGGTGAAGATTTTACAGTACTCAATGCTTCCACAACATGGGGATTTTATCATTATATGGATTTTGAAACGCCGACCGGCGAAATCTTAGACGATGCCGTATTTGAAAGAAACCGCAAAATTGAAGAAAAATTCAACTTAACGCTGAAGGTAGTGGAAGAGGATATCGATAAAAACTACGACAAATACCGCGCGTCCATTCTTGCACAGGACGACGTATATGACGTTGCCTATATCCGCTGCGACCGCCTTGCACCGTTTATGGCAGAAGGATATTTATACAATCTGCTGGATTATCCGGAATTTCAGCTGGATCAGCCGTGGTGGGATCAGGTCATCATGGAAAAATCGCTTGTCGGAAACCAGAAAAAGCTGTATTTTGCCGGAAACGATTTCTCCCTTATCGGATTTGAAGGTACCCTTTGCTGCTATTTCAATGAACAGATGCTTGCCAATCTGGATCTGGAAACACCGTATACGCTCGTCCGCAACGGCACATGGACCATTGACCGCCTCGGTGAATATGCCGCAGCCGGTGCAAATCTGAACGGCGACAGCAGCTTTGCATGGAATGAAAACGGCAATGCCATTTACGGTCTTGCGTCCTATGAGGATTCTTTAAATGCATTTATCACCGGCGGCGGAGAAAACTATGTCACCATTGACGACAACGGACAGCCGCACCTTTTGCAAAATCTGGAACGGTTCTACAATATCGTGGATAAGGCATATCAGATTTACAGCAAGGAAGGCGACTTCATTTTCATGAACGGAAGCGGAAACAGCCACTATGAAATGATCTTCCGCAACGGACGCGCGCTGTTTGCCATTGCAGAAATCAAGGCAAGCTCGAAATACCGCGATATGGAGGATACCTTCGGGATCGTTCCGATGCCGAAATATGATGAGGCGCAGGAATCCTACTACAGCCATCGCACACATGTCTGCTTAACCATGAGCGTCCCTGTGACCAATCCCGATCCTGCACGCACTGGTATGATCATGGATGCCTTCGCTTATCTCAGCAATACCGATATTCTTCCTGTTTTTTATAATGTCAAGGTCGCACAGAAGGGACTGCGCAATGAGGATTCCATTGAAATGCTTGGAATTATCAGCCAAACACGCAGCTTTGATATCGGAGAAGGCTATGCTTGGACCGAAGACCTCTCTGCCAAAATGAATACTGCGGTTGTCAACCAGAAAAACAACAACATCGTTTCCATTGTGGATTCCTTCCGTCCCTCCATTGAGGCAAGCTTCAAAAAAACATTGGAATTCATGGAATAAAATTGCCATTCCCCCCCTTTCAAAAAAACGGATGCTTCGTACCCCCGACCTCTCGTGTCACGGTACAGAAGCCCGTTTTTTTTATGAGCAGCAATTCAATACGCAGGAAACTCCCCCGCCTTCTGCAAAAAATAACACCGCTGCGTGTCAAGTTTTCAAACTACCCCTTGCACTTCTTCAAAAAATTTGGTATAATATATAGGATTATATAAAGATTCACCAGGATGAAAACAGATTAATCATTTGTCCAAAAAGTCTGAAAATAAAATTTTCACGAGAAACCATGAAAATGGTTTCTCGTACCGTGATTTTGTGGCTTTCGCTGCTTGGATGGCAACGATGTTCGCCCTGCGGTATAACCGCGTGCGGGCGCGTCACAACTCCACAATGAAATGAAAAAGGAGGAGTTCCCTTTGGCTGAATCCAAGACCAAAAAGAAATCCGGCAGTACAAATACATCTACCAAAAAGAAACCAACTGGTACCGGATCAAAAAAACGTACCAATTCTTCTGCCGCAGCATCCAAAAAATCCACAGGCAGTGCAAAAAAGACCGCTGGTCCTTCAGAGGGGATGATTTTAACGGGTATTCTGCTGCTTACCATCGGCGGTATCTTTCTTCTGACCTGTATTTTGTTTCCGGATGCAACCGGCAGTGTCGGCAGTTTTTTGCATGATGCGGTATTCGGACTTTTCGGACGTGCTTCCTATTTTCTTCCGGTACTGCTTTTTATCGGCGCATATTTTTTCAAAAAAGACGTCGAATACCATGCAGTCTCCTATAAATTTTTATTCGCCGTTCTCTTAATTTCGTTTATCGGGGTTCTGTTCCATGTCTCTGTCCGAGAAGACCCCGTATTTCAGGCAGATTCCGCATGGGGCGTTCTCTGTGCCTTTTATGACGGCGGCACACAGGCAATCGGCGGCGGCGTATTCGGTGGTCTGCTTACAAAACTGCTTGGATATCTGGGACTTGCAGGTACCTGGATCGTCGCTGTCCCGGCGGTCTTTCTGCTTGCGTTGTTCTATGTCGGCATGACGCCGAAATCCCTTTGGATTACGGTACTTTATCACATTTACAAATTCCGCGAGAAACAGCAGGAATACCGCGAAGCCGCTGCTCCGGAAAAAGAAGCACGGCAAGCGCAGTTAAAAGAACGGCAGCAGGAGCTTGCACGGATGCGGCAGGTACAAATAGAGCGGCAGCGCATGGAGCAGGAACTCCGCGCACAGGAAAAAGCTGCGGCGGCTGTCACACGCCGTCGCGGTGTCATTGATGAAAATATCTATGCCGATCCTACCCCCGTACAGGACACTGATCGTACCGCATCTCCCACTTTAAACGAGGTTCAGACAGCCGCTTGTGCGCAGAAAGAACCGCAAATGTCAGCGCTTTCCGCGTCTGCAAATACTGGGGAATCCGCGAAAACACGCAAACCGCGCCGCAGCGGTACCCCCGTACCGGAAGAAGTTTATGACCGGCATATGACAGCCGATATCAATACTGCTGCCAGCAACAGTGATGCAGCCAGCGTCAGTGCTGAAACCGGCAGCAGCGCCGCTATGGAAAATGATACCGTTATAGACAACCGTATCCTCACAAATGACGCAAAAGCAAACACCGATGCGGTACCGCTGTCCCCAATTATCACCGTGAATACAGAAACCGGAGAAGTATTCGATACGGCGCTTCCTCAAGAACAGCACGACCCGCTTTCTGCGGATTCCCTTGTACCGCCGGACCCGTCTGCATATGCATCCGCCGCACAAGACGTCTCCGATGCGATTGCACGCGGCGTTCCGTATGAAGAAGACACGGCATCCCAAAAAGAAATCGTTCTGCAAAACGAAAATCTTCCTGCAAGCGCAGAAACTGCGCGTGTAGTTTCTGCACGTGCAGGAACTGCACATGAAAACGACGCCTGGGATATATTTTCCCTATTTGATGCGCCAAATGACAACGCACAGATTGAAAAATATGGCCCTGCGGCAGAGGATGCAGACCAAAACGATTTTACACCGGATGCACTGACCGTAACCAAAACCACACCGGACGGATGCATCGCATCGGAGGATACACCGCCGTGGGAAGATACATCCGCATCGGATACATCCGCATCGGATACATCCACTCCGGACATATCCGCGGATACATCCACACAGGATATACGGCTTTCCTATCCTGCCGCAATGCAGGCACACGCCGGCGCAACGCCCAACGGCATGACAGAAATCCCGGATGTCGTTTCCAAAGAGCAGATTGAAGAAGCCATCCGCGCATCCAAAGGGGATATTTTGTTGTCACACAAGAATGTCGGCGATTATCCCGGCCGCGGCGATGAACCGGATCCCGCAGACGATCCGGCAGCGCTCCTTGCATCCCTGAATGCCGCGTATACCAGGGGTACATCACCAAACGGACCATATGCTGCCCCTTCCCCTGCAGAACCACCTGCGCCGGTATACGTTTATCCGCCGGTCACACTGTTAAAAAAGGACACCTCTCAAAAATCTGAAGACGTAACGGAAGAATTGGAAACCAATGCGAAAAAGCTGACGGAAATTCTGGCTTCCTTCCATGTGAAAACCAAACTTCTGCACATTTCACGCGGACCTACCATTACACGGTACGAGCTGCAGCCGGAAGCCGGAACCCGTGTCCGTTCCATTGCCAATCTGGTCGATGATATCGCGCTCGGACTTGCAGCAGATGGCATTCGTATCGAAGCGCCGATTCCCGGCAAAAGCGCCATCGGCATTGAAGTACCGAATCAAACCGTTTCCACCGTATATATCCGGGATCTGATCGAAAGCGACGCGTTCAAAAATGCAAAAGGCAAGCTGACAACCGCCCTTGGTATGGACGTGGCAGGCGCACCGGTCTTTCTCGATGCCGCAAAAATGCCGCACCTTCTCATCTGCGGTGCAACCGGTATGGGTAAATCCGTCTGTATCAACGCATTGATTGTGTCGATGCTGTACAAATCCGCGCCAAACGAAGTCAAGCTGATTTTGATTGACCCCAAAAAGGTTGAGCTCAACATTTATTCCGGCATTCCGCATCTGCTTGTTCCCGTTGTCTCTGATCCGAAAAAGGCAGCAGGAGCGCTGCATTGGGCGGTGACGGAAATGGAACGCCGTTTTGAGCTGATTGAAGACGTCGGTATGCGTGACATTAAGGGATATAACGATGTCACAAAGAACGATCCTGACCGCGAATACCTGCCGCAGATCGTCATCATCATCGATGAGCTTGCCGACTTGATGATGACAGCGCCCGACGAAGTGGAAGAATCCATTTGCCGTCTGGCGCAGAAAGCACGTGCCGCCGGTATGTATCTGATCATCGGTACACAGCGTCCATCTGTAGATGTCATCACCGGTCTGATCAAAGCCAACATTCCTTCCCGTATCGCATTCCGCGTCTCTTCCCAGATGGATTCCCGCGTCATTCTCGATGAAATCGGAGCGGAAAAGCTGATCGGACGCGGCGATATGCTGTACAAGCCAGTCGGTGCACCGAAGCCGAAACGGGTACAGGGTTCGTTTGTATCGGAAGAAGAAATCGATCAAATCATTAACTTCTTGAAGAAAACCGCAGGTCATGCGGAATATTCCGACGACGTCATGGAATCTATCGAAAAGGAAGCTGCCATGTGCGGACAGAAAAAGGGAGCACGTACCATAGACAGTGACGACGATGACGGAGACGGCGCACCGGAGGATCCAATGCTGAAAAAAGCAATTGAATTGGCTGTGGAAAGCGGAAAAATTTCCACTTCGCTGATTCAGCGCAGACTTTCACTGGGCTATGCACGGGCTGCAAAACTGATTGACCGCATGGAGTCGCTTGGTTACGTCTCCCCTCCGGAAGGCTCCAAGCCGCGTCAGATTTTAATCACCAAGGAACAGTATATGGAGTTGGTATTAAAACAGGAAGACATCCTTTGATACCATTTCCATCATCCACCAAAAACAATTTTCAATAAGGGGCAACGCCCCGTCATTCAACAAGCGACTTGGGGCATTTGCCCCTTAGAATTTCCGTAGGGGATTTTTATCCCCCTACGGAAAGACTGAGATGGAACCCGCCGCCTATAAAGGCGGGGGACATCATGTCGCGGTTATAGAAAGCACGACACAGTATGGGATTTTTTATTACACTTGACGGTCTTGATGCCTCCGGAAAGGAGACGCAGTCCGATCTTTTATGCAGCGCACTGCAAAAACAAGGATATCAGGTCAGGGCGCTTTCCTTTCCCATGTACGGGCATCCGGGCGCCGTACCGGTGGAACTGTATTTAAACGGTACGCTCGGCGCGCAGCCGGAGGACACCAACGCCTTTGCCGCATCCACCTTTTTTTCTGTAGACCGATACATTTCCTACCGCACCGATTGGAAAAAAGATATCGACGACCCCAACACCATTGTTGTTTCCAATCGCTATACCACAGCCAATGCGGTACATCAGCTGTCCAAGCTTCCAAAAGAGCAATGGAACAGCTTTCTCGACTGGCTTTGGGACTTTGAGTTCAACAAGCTTGGACTTCCTCTGCCAGATATGATTTTTTATCTGGAGATGCATCCGGACATTTCCATGCGTCTGCTTGCCCACAGAACAGAGGAAACCGGACGGAAACAGGATATTCACGAAACAAACAAAACACATCTCATCAAAAGCTATGAAGCGGCACAGTATGCCTCCGATACACTCGGCTGGAACCGTATTGTGTGCCATGCAGACAATGATCCCAGACCCATTTCCGACATCCATTCGGAAATTATGGCACTTGTCACAGGGGAACTTTTGAAAAAAACGCAAATATTGTAAAAATAATGTGAATGCTTTTCGTTATCCCTATGATTATCGGACATTTCGTGATATAATATACGCAGAAAGTCTTGCTTGTGCAAGTCTTTTACAGCAGCGCCGCTGCTGCACTGTGCTTACCGCACAGCTGCGTCCTTGACGACTTCGCAAAAATGTCCTTGCAAGCAAACATTTTTGCTTCATGATTAAATAATATTGTCAAGGAATGCACAAAATACAAATACATTCAAGTAAAAAGGACAATCTCTTATGGTATACTTATTTTTAGCGGACGGATTTGAAGAAATTGAAGCCCTTTGCCCGCTGGATTTACTGCGCCGTGCAGGAGCAGACATTCAGACGGTCGGCGTCACCGGCAAAACTGTCACAGGTTCCCACAATATCACCGTCACGGCAGACATCACCGCAGATGAAATTGTATTGGACCGCAGCCTGGAAATGATCATTCTGCCCGGCGGTATGCCAGGCACCGCAAATCTCGATGCATCCGGCGCTGTACATGAAACCATTCGCTGGGCGGCAGAACGCGGCGTTACCATCGGCGCCATCTGTGCAGCGCCGATGATTTTAGGCAAGCTCGGTTATCTTTCCGGCCGTTCTGCCATTTGCTTCCCCGGATTTGAAAAATACCTGATTGGCGCCAATATCTCCGCAAAGCCGGTTGTTGCCGATGAAAACTTCATCACTGCCAAAGGTATGGGCGTCGCGCTCCCCTTTGGACTGACCCTTGTCGCAGCGCTCTTCGGAGAAGAAACGGCGGAAGAACTGAAAAAATCTGTAATGGCAGTATAATATTCCCCAATCGCTTTGCATTGCAATGAATTTTACATCGGCGTGCAGAAGTGCAGCGCTTCCTTTTCATGTAATACAAGCAGACTGCAAAGAACCGGAGGTGAACGTTTCCATATGATACCCAAAACAACAGGCACAGATCTTCGTGCACAAAAAAATGCAATCCGTGCAGAATATAAAAAACGCCGTGCAGCCCTTCCAGAGGACCTCAAAGCAGCATATGACACGAAAATCTGCACGCAGTTTCTCGCCTCTATGACGTACCGTTATGCCGAAGTTCTGTTGTTGTATGCGCCGATGCCGGGTGAAATTGACATTCTGCCAATTGCCAAAGATGCACTGCGGCACAAAAAAACCGTTGCGTTTCCGCGCTGTCATACGGAAAGTTGTGAAATGACCTACCATATCGTCACATCTCTCGATGACTTAAAACCGGGCGCATATCACATTCTGGAGCCGGATGCAGCCCTTCCCATCTATCATGCAGAACATCCCATACACGAGGAACTGCGGCACGCGGTCTGTTTGGTTCCGGGTCTGACCTTTGACACAGAAGGCTATCGCATTGGATATGGAAAAGGGTATTATGACCGTTACCTCCCCGAATTTTCAGGAGTACGTGTCGGTACGATATACACCGATTTCATTCTGCCAGTACTTCCGCGCGGACGCTTTGATCTCAGTGTCGATATCTTAGTCACGGAAAAAGGAGTACAAGCCGTACATGCAAAATAAATCCCGCCATCTGATTCCCCTGTTGCCGATGTTCTCGTTTTTGTTTTTGATTTTATCGGACTACATCGACACACTGCGTCCCACAAATTCCCGTGACGCCTATCTTTCCTTCGTTATTTTACAGCTTTTGGCGTTTGTTTTGCCTGCCATTTTCTTCTGTAAGGCAAAAGGGGAGAATTACATTTTCCGCCTGAAATTCCGATTGTTCGGACTGGAAAAAGCGGTCTTTCTGATTTTTGCTGTTCTTGTTATGGTAACCTCCGTAACCGCAGTGGAGCTGCTTCTGCGCAACTTCGGCATCACAGACGGTATTTATGCACACAGTGAGTACATGATTTACGGGCACCCCTTGCCGCAGGTAGGACAAAATGTCTACGATTCCCTCTATACCATGATCGTCTTTGCCATTCTTCCGGCACTGACAGAGGAATTTTTATTCCGCTCTGTACTGTATACGGAATATGAGTCGCTCGGCGCTCCGGCGACCATTATATTAACTGCGCTTTTGTACAGTCTCTTTGATAAAAGCGCCGTTGCATTTATCCCGTCGTTTTTCGGCGGACTGCTGCTTGGCTTTTCTGTTTATGTTACACAGTCGGTCTTTGCACCGCTGATTATCCATATCTTTTATAATCTCTACAGTCTCTTTTTTGAAGAATACATCTGGGCATTTATCGCAAAACCGGAGAATGAGATTTTCTTTATTTTCATTTTAATCACACTGCTGCTCATTTCCGCCGTTATGATGCTGTCCCAGGCAGAGCGCGTCCTCTACGATAAAGGCATCCGTGGAGAACCGCTGCCGCGTTACCTCGACCAAAAAACAGGAAAAATCCCGCATGCGTTCAAAAGCTTTCTTCTTGCACTCTTTTCCCCTGCATACATCGGATGCTTTGTTCTGTTTTTTTTATGCGTTGTACGTATGTGATCGCGACAAACGTTATTCTTTAAAAAATTGGGATACCCCCAAAAATGGACCTTGATTTGATACCTGATATTCCCGCCATCTGCATATCGTGCGGAGATATCCAGCACATGGAAAGGATCATAATGGACGATAAAAACAACACCTTTACATTAGACGAACTGACACCCGAGGAAAAGCGGCGGATCATCGCCGCATTGAGCATGGGAAAGCTGTCTGAGGAAGAAAAGCAGCAGTTTCGTGATGCCTGCGCCCGCAGCCAATTGACAGAAGCGGAGCGTATGCAGATCAAGCGTGCCTTTTCCCTCTCCCGCTTAACCGATGAAGAACGCCGTGCACTGATCGCACGCAAACAGCAGCAATCCCAAACGCAGACACAAATGTCTTTTGCTGCTTCAAGTCCAAATGCGCAGACTGCGCCGCAGCAGAACACGCCGCACAAGGATGCAGCAGAGATGCACAACGCGGTATCACAGCAGCATCCGGCTGCACCGCCGCATACAGAAATACCGACGGCAGCTGTCCTGGTCCAGCGACCCACGGCTGCACCGCAAAATCACACAGATGCAAATGATGCGACCCGCTCTGTTTCTACAGCCTCCATTCAAAAGCAGGCAGAAAGGCAGCACCAAAACAACACTGCGACACAGGCTGCCATTGCGGCGAACAAGATACATGATATCACGCCGCAGCGTGTGAGAAAAAAAGAAAAGGACATAGGCGACAAGGAGTATGACGAAGAAACGGATCATACCGCGATCACTTCTCTGCTCAAAGGAATTGTCTATATCGTCTCTGTGCTGGTCATTTCGATATTCGCCTCATGGGCCGTCATTGAAGTGGGAAACGACGTATTTGCTTTTGTCAAGGACGATGAAGTGGTTTCCGTCGTCATTGAAGAAGACATGACCGCAAAAGATGTGGCGCAGATGTTATACAAAAACGGTATTATCAAATACCCGACCATGTATGAGCTGTACGTCCGTTTGAAAAAGGAATCCACCGACTATCTTGTCGGCGAATATGAAATTTCACCGTCCATGAATTACGGTGATATCAATGATACCTTTACGTATATCGCCAACACCAGGGAGCAGGTAGTCATCACCATTCCTGAAGGATATACCGTTGATCAGATCATTGATTTGATGCTGAAAAACGGCATTGGCACACGCGAAGGGTTTGTAGACGCAATCAATAACTATGAATTCACCGATTTCCGTTTCTTAGAAGAAATGAAAACGCTTGACCCGGATCGCAAATACCGACTGGAAGGATATCTTTTCCCGGATACCTACTATTTCTTCAAGGATTCCTCTGAGGTTGCAGTGATTTACAAATTCCTTCAAAACTTCGATAAAAAAATCACGGATGCGTATTATGAGCGCGCCGCACAGCTTGGTATGTCCATCGACGAAATCATCACCCTTTCCTCGATGATACAGGCAGAAGGTCTTTCCCTTACAGACTTTGAAAACATTTCTTCCGTTTTCCACAACCGTCTGAACAATCCGCGGTTGTTCCCGCAGCTGCAATCTGACGCAACCCTGCAATATATCCTTGACAAGCGCAAGGTATCTCTGACCGCCTCCGATCTCTTGATCGATTCCAAGTACAATTCCTATCTGTATGCAGGTCTGCCGCCCGGCGCCATCTGCAATCCCGGTATGGATGCCATCAACTGTGCGCTTTATCCGGCAGAAACCGACTATTACTACTTCCTTGCAGACGGAAAAGGCAACACGTACTTCTCAAAGACCAACGAAGAGCATGAAGCGCTGAAAAAAGAATATTTGCAGTAATGCAATACCGTTTCACCGAAAGGATTTTCTCATGAAATCTCTGTTTGACCGTACAAAAATTTATCAATATCATACCGCACCGGATACGGTTATCGATTTGGAGCATGCCGACGGCATTGTCATCCATGCAAGGGAACGTTTTGGTGAGCTGGTTCTCGTCTATCCGGATTCAAAATCGCAGGTGCTGATTTCTTCATCCGCTGATCAGCCTGCCACCGCAGATTCTGCGGGTGCAGATGCTGCGGGTGCAGATGCTGCGAGTGCAAATGCTGCGAGTGCAGCGTCTGAGGCGGCAGCGCCTTCAGCAAAAGCAACCGAAGAACCGCATACACAAGAGAAAGAAACGGCGAAGCCTGTAAAGCCTGTGCCGCTCACACTGGACAGTTTCCTCTCTCAGCACAAGGCAGACACACTTGACATTCTTCTGATTTTAGACTGTTCTCTGGATGCATCCGGTATCAAAGCGCTTTTGCTCACAGCAAAACGGCAGGAAATGACAGAACGGCTGCTGGTTGCTTCAAAATACCATAAAACCCTGGATGCGCTGTATAAAGAGGAACCCTCCATCCGTATTTCACCGTTATGTGAAGAGCAGCTGGTGCGTCCGTGGATTTACGCAGCGTATCTTGGGGCGGAGGTACTTTGTCTGAATGCACGCGATATTTTAATCGATGCAGACCCCTATGGCAGTGAAATCGTCGACCGTGCGCACAACAACAGCGTCATGATCTACGCCGTATGTTCCACAAGTATACCGGCACATGAAATGGCACAAGCAGAGGACGTCCATACGCTGCGTGCTTTAGCCGGGGTTGGATGCGACGCGGTTTTAACACATAATCCCGCGCTTGCATATTCCGCCGTTCGGTAACGGTAAAGGCATCGCCGCCGCCTTCTTCACAACGCCATAATAGGAAAGGAAACCCCTGTGCTTATTCTGCTTGCATACAGAACCGGTACAGGGTATGGTTATCAACTTCATGAACAACATCCCGGAACTTCTTTCTCCGGCAGGAAATTTTGAAAAACTGCGTGCTGCACTGCTTTATGGCGCAGATGCGGTCTATCTTGCCGGAAATATGTTCGGCATGCGTGCCGCAGCTGCAAATTTTACCGACGAAGAACTGTATGAAGCGGTCGCCTATACGCATGCGCGTCATAAAAAGCTGTATTTAACCTTGAATACCATGCCGCATGAATATGAATATGACGCATTGAAGGCATATCTCGGACGCATCGCAGGCGCCGGCATTGATGCCTTTATTGTGGCGGATATCGGCGTTCTGGCAACGGTGAAGGAGCTTCTCCCGGATATGGAGATTCATATCTCCACACAAACCAGCTGCGTCTCTTCTGCCGCAGCAAGGGCGTGGCATACCCTCGGCGCAAAACGGGTCGTGCTTGCCAGAGAACTGACATTGGAGGAAATTCTGCGTATACGCGATCAGATTCCAGATACCCTGGAACTCGAAGCTTTCATTCACGGCTCCATGTGTATTTCCTTCAGCGGACGCTGTCTGCTTTCCAATCATTTTACCGGACGTGACGGCAACCGCGGTATGTGTGCGCAGCCCTGCCGCTGGAACTACACCATTTCGGAAGAAAAACGTCCGGAAATGCCGCTCCCGATTGAAGAAACGGAACACGGTACATTTATCATGAGCTCCAAAGACATGTGTATGATCGAACATATCCCGGAGCTGATGCAGTCCGGCATCAACAGCTTTAAAATAGAGGGCCGCATGAAAAGCGCTTATTATACCGCTGTTGTCACCAATGCCTACCGTATGGCGATGGATCGTTATGCTGCCGCCCCTGCATCATATGAATACGATCCGCTATGGCTGCGGGAACTGGAAAGTGTCAGCCACAGAGAATATGCCACCGGATACTACTTTGACCGTCCGATGGAAAATGCGCAGACCGTTACACAAATGGGATATCTGCGTGAGAAGGCATATCTCGCCGTCGTTGACGACTATGATCCCGTGACCGGTATTGCACAGTTCATACAGCGCAACAAAGTGGTCACAAATACCTATGCGGAGTTAATCTCCCCCGGTCACACCGGACGCGCTCTGCCCATTCACGATATGAAAAACGAAGTCGGAGAATCGATTGAAACGGCGCCGCACCCATTTATGCGATTTTCCATGCCTACACCATTTCCCGTATCCAAAGGCGATATCCTGCGTGCATGATGGAATTCCTTTATGCAGCAGTCCCTCCAATCTATAATCTCCCTCCTGCCCTTGCTTGCAGACTGTGCAAATGTTTTTGCACCAGTCTGCATTTTTTATAGAATAAAACTGGTTTTCTGCAATATTTCTTGACATTCTCTCTAATGTGTGCTATAATAAAGATACATTTCACATAAACGTCACAACAATACTGCAATATGCATCAAAACAAATCAGAGGAGGAACATATCCATGTCCCAGAAAATGCGCATTTGCTCGATTATTTTAACACTTGCCGCCATCGGCGCAGCGATTACGGCCTGCGGCGGAACCACCGCAAAAGAAGACAATCAGACGACCCCTGACACAACTGCAAGCACAGGTGAAACGACTGCTGCCGAAACCATCGAAATCATGCCTGAACTGCCCAAAAAGGACTACGGCGGTCGTACCTTTACGTTTTTAACCTCGAATGAAAATGACGACAATGGCGTTGACTGGGTCACAAAGGATATCTATGCGCCAGAGGAAACCGGCGATATCATCACCGATGCGGTATATCAGCGCAACCGTTGGCTGGAGGAAGAATTCAATATCAAAATTGCAGAGTACCAGTGCGTCACAATGACAGAAACCAAAAAGGCCGTTACCTCCGGTGTAACCGATTACGATGCTGTTATGACCGGTATTGCAAACGGCTGTAATATGGGTGCCCAAAATTATATTCTCGACTTACAGACGCTTCCCTATTTGAATCTGAAAGCAGCCTGGTGGGACCAGGGTCTTACAAAGGATACCTCTATTGCCGGCAGAACGTATATTGCAACCGGCGATATCACCATTGTCGACAATGACGCAACTGCGGTTCTGATGTTCAATAAGCAGATGGCTGCCAATCTTGACTATGATTTCTATGACATGGTACGAAACAACACCTGGGATTTGGCAACGATGTACAGCTGTGCAAAATCGGCTGTCAAGGACTTGAACGGTGACGGCAAAATGGAAGGACCGAACGACCAATTTGGTCTTGCAACCGCAGACTGGTCCGGCAACTGTTATATGTACTGCTCCGGGCTCAGCTTATCCGCAAAGGACAGCGAAGGATTTCCGGTTCTCAAAACAGATACCAACCTTTTGACAGAGGTTGTTACCGCCGCTGGTGAAATGATTTCCGACAAAGAGGTCACCGTCCGAAGCGGTCAAAACGGTATTACTTCTTCCGACGAGCTGCGATATGTCTTTGAAGAAGGACGTGCGCTGTTCTTTGGTGAGGTTATGGCATGCGTCACCCGTATGCGTGAATCAGAAACCGATTTCGGCGTAATTCCGTTCCCGAAATATGATCTTGCACAAGACGGCTATCATCATATCGCACATTCCACTGCATGTAAGGGCGTCTGCGTTCCCACCACCCAGAATGACCTTGAAATGACCGGTATCATCCTGGAAGCCATGGCTGCAAAGTCCCTTTATACGGTCACAGATGCTTATTACGATAAATCTCTGACCTATAAATTCATGCGTGATGAAGAATCTGCTGAAATGCTGAACATTATACTCTCCACGCGCAGCTATGATCTTGCATACATTTACAACTGGGGCAATCTATACTCTGGTATTATCGATTTGATCAATACCGGCAAAGATAACGTCGCTTCCACATGGGATAAGCGCAAGAAAACTGCGGAAAAGGCAATGCAGAAAACCATTGACGCCTATAAAGAAAACGAATAAAAGAATCCTTTTTCGTACCAAAACTGCCGGACAATGCTCCGGCAGTTTTTTATAAATGTAAGTTCGATGAATTTTATGGGGAAAACTTTTTTGAAAAAAAGATTTTCCCTAAACCCCATTCAAAAAACTTTAAACGAGGTAGCTTAACAAAAATTTGTATATTTTTTGTTAGTTTTACAGGATATTTTGTCCCATAAAAGTTTTTGCGGTGGAGTTTGAGGAGGTGCTTTTTTCAAAAAGCATCTCCTCATCGTGCCCCCATGATCATTGCTCTTTGTAATAAGCGATCAACCGCAGAAATGCACTTCCGTACTTTTGCGCTTTGACCTCCCCAACGCCGGAAACTGACAGAAATTCCTCCGTGTTCTGCGGAAGCTTTCTGCACATGTCTGCAAGCGTGGCATCGGAAAAAATGACATACGCGGGTACTTTTTCCTGTCGGGCAAGCGACATGCGCAGTACACGCAGCGCCTGCATAAGCGGTGAATCCGGGACACCTGCCGCCGCATCTCTCTGCTTTTTCCGTGTTCCTCTGCCGTTTTCGTCGGCAGCGCTTTTGCCGCCGCCGTCCTGCACGCTTCCCCGTGGATGGGTACCATCAGCATAGCGGCTTCCCCTGTGTCCCGGCATCTTTCCAAGCATTTTATTTTCCGTCGGCTCCGGCATGCGCAGGAGAAACTGCGCATCTGTACGGCTCCCGTCCTCCGTGCTTTGCAGCAGTGCCATTCCCGCCGGCGTAATGCGCAGAACCGGATATGGATCTCCCTCTGTCACAAGATAACCGGCATCGCACAATCCAACAATCAGACGCCGCAAATCGTCCTTGGAATTCCGCATACTGCCATAATAGGGCAGTTCTGCAAAGGAATGCGCTTTGACACGTTCACTTGCCGTACCGCACAGTACATCCATCAAAAGTGTCTGACCGTACCGCTGTCCCATATGCTGAATACAAGAAAGAATCGTATGCGCTTCTTTTGTGCAGTCACGCTCCGCCCATTGATTTCTCGTTTTGCAGACAGAACAGTTTCCGCAGTCGTTTTGTGCCGATTCTCCAAAGTATTGCAGCAGCGTCTTCCGCAGACAGCGGTCTGCACGGCAGTATGCAGTCATCGCCTTTAACCGCATATATTCTTTTTCCTTGATCTGCTCCTGTACGGCTTCTTCGATTTCCGGATTGGGTTCTCCGTTTTCAATCAGAAATTTCGCAATGCGGACATCCTGCATCGAAAACAGCAGAATACAGGAAGCGCCTGAACCGTCGCGTCCCGCACGTCCTGCCTCCTGATAATAGCTCTCCATATTTTTGGGCATCTGATAATGAATGACATAGGAAACATCGGATTTGTCAATTCCCATTCCAAACGCATTGGTCGCTACCATGATCTGCTTTTCATCATAAACGAATGCCTCCTGATTCTGCATCCGTTCCTCTTCCGTTAGTCCTGCATGATATCGTGTGGCATTGTATCCGTTTTCACATAAAAAGGAACAGACTTCTTCCACCGATTTTCGTGTGGCACAGTATACAATACCGGAACGTTCTCCTTGTTTGGAAAGAATCGAGAGCAGTGCATCATTTTTATTTTCCGGCTGTATCACACCAAAATAGAGGTTTGGGCGGTCAAAGCCTGTTGTCATACGAAACGGTTCACAAAGCCCAAGCAGCCGCACGATATCGTCCCGGACAGTATCTGTCGCCGTCGCCGTAAACGCCCCGACCACCGGGCGTTCTCTTTCTGCCAGAATCCGGATAAATTCTGCAATTTTCAGATAGCTCGGTCGGAAATCCTGTCCCCATTGAGAGATACAGTGTGCTTCGTCCACGGCGACCAAGGATATGTGTATCGATTTACACGCAGAAAGAAACGACGGTGTCAGAAGACGTTCCGGCGCCACATAGATGAGCTTATACCGCCCCTCCACAAGCCGTTTCAATACCGTATTGCACTGTCCCGGCGTCAATGCACTGTTCAGATAAGCCGCCAGAACGCCCGCATTGACAAGCGCTTTCACCTGATCGCACATCAGGGAGATCAACGGCGAAACAATGACCGTAATCCCGGGAAACAACAGCGCCGGTATCTGATAGCACATCGATTTTCCGGCACCGGTAGGCATCACACCAAGCACATCTGTACCTTGGAGCAAATGGTCAATCAGCGTCTCCTGACCGCCGCGAAATGTGTCATGACCAAAATACTGCTTTAAGATACGGTGTTTGTCATCCATGCAAAATGCCTCTCTTCTTGTATGTGTATCGTTTTACATTTGTTCAAATGCGTGTGCGTGTTCCTGAAAAAATTCATAATAGGTGCGCACTGCCTCCAGCTCCGTCCACTTACATATATCCGCCGGATACGCATCCAGGTTGTATATTTTTGCCCCTTTGATGGCAAGCAAAAACGGTGAATGCGTCGATATTACCAGCTGACAGTGGTAAAAACGAACAGATTCCATCAAAAACTGTGCAAGCGCTCTTTGTCTTGCCGCCGACAAGCTGTTTTCCGGTTCATCTAAGAGATACAGTGCGTTTTCCTGTATCTGCTCTGTAAAATACGCATACGCTGCTTCCCCGTTCGACTTTGTCTGAATATTCTCCGGAATGCGGCGATATGTGTAATCGGATTTTGTGGATCGCTTTGCATCATAAAACCGTTTGAATTCTTCGTATTCATCAAGGCTGCGAAGCTGCATATGAACGTTTGGGTCGTGGCTTTTGTCGTATTCTTCAAAAATCTCTTCCCGTTTTTTGTCAACCCCATCATTGATCGCACGCAGATCCAATAAAAAATCAAAAACAGCGTCGCTTGTGATGATCTTGGAGTCCCTCGTTGGCTTTGCATTGACACGGCACATTGCCAGATAGTCGTCAAAAAACGGCGTATGATTAAACCGCGCCGCACGTGCCAACTCCAATTTTTCAGCGATGATATTCAGCAGCGTCGACTTTCCCGAGCCGTTGGTACCGTAAAAAATTGTCAGCGGTTCAAAGGTGATTTTCGACAGCGCTTTCTGCGGAAACAGTTTAAACGGATATGCACTGGTCTGCGGATAACAGCGCATCGTGGTCCGCGGATTCGACATGGAAAGCAAATACCCGGATTCGTCCCGTTCTGTCGGGAGGGTAAAGGATGTCAGATACTGCATAGAATCTCCTTTTTCACGATACGCAAATGCTATTTTGCATATGTGTGTCGTTATACACTCGTGATCAATGAAACATATATTTATTATTATACAGCAAAACGCATGTTTTGTCAAGTATTTGAAATGCTTCTGTTTTTTGTGGAGGGCACAGAATCCGCGCAGGAAAACTACAGCATTACGATATTCTCGTTTCATCCGCTTCTTTGATCCACCGTATTGCTGCATAAAATAAACAGGTACGCCTTTTTACGGTGCATACCTGTTTTACGGGAAGGATTCTGTATCGTGTACGATGACAGTTTATTCGATACTCTGGAATGCTTCGACCAGCTTCTCCATTGCTTTTTCCGCAGCAGAACGCTTGGACTCCATGGCAGATGTGATATTGGCATTCTTTGCAATCAGCTGTTCCTGAATCAGCGAATATCCATCAAGCAGGTTCAGATAGAAGGGATCGAACACAATACTGCTGGTAATGATAGAAACCATTTCGGCAGATTCTTCATCACGTACATTTCTGGATTTTGTAATGATTTCATAAAGGGACGGCGTCACCATATCGTATGCGCCAGCAGCAAGCGCTTCTGTAATCATACCGGTGCGGGATGCATTTTCCGTATTGGAAGGAATCATGGCAAAATTGGATGCCGCATTGACATAAGAAGCGTAATTCTTCTGTGATTCGTCGTATTTCGGCATCGGCAGAATACCATAGTCATCCTGCATATCGCGCAGATTGCGGTCAACGGTCAAAAGGGATATCTGATTGAAATAGGCATGACCGTCTGAGAAGCATTTGAAGTTGGTATCATACTTTGCAACATCCGTGACAAAATACGACTGCTGCGTGATGATAAGCTCATACAGCTTTTCATAAATGCCGCTGATCTGGTCGGCATCCCAGCGCAGAACTGGAATATCGTTATTGTTCTTTTCGGACATCATACCGCCCATCCCATAAAAGAACGAATACGGACTCGATGCACACCAGCCGGACATGGAATACAAATCATCTTCGATGTTCATCGCATTGTCACCGTTCATATCCTGTGACATGTCCTTTGTCAGTGTCAGCAGTGCGTCAATCGTCCATTTGCCGGAACGCACTGTTTCATAAGGATATGCCAAATCATGGTCTGCAAACAGTTTTTTATTGAAGACAAGACCGCCGCCGGACATCATCGTCGTCGGATTGATATCACCGGTCATAAAGTAGACCTTGCCTTCTACAGAAAGACTCTGGAGTGCGTTCTGGCTCCACCAGGGATTGGTGAGTCCCAGCGTATCGATGCTGTTCATATCCGCAAAAAAGCCTTCCGCCGCAAGCTTGGCAACATGGCTGTCCGCAAGATACAGATCATAGTCGTGAAGTCCGCCGTGTACCTGCTGGCGCACCTGTTCAGTTACCGCATTAAAGTCATCATTGCTTGTCTTGAGGGTAATGTTGTATTTTTCCTCCACCGCACGGTTGCGGTTGTAAACGAGGTCATTGAGCAGATCGCCGTTTTCTTCTCCTGCGGTTTGAATATCATAATGGCGATTATTTGCGGCATCATTCACAGCAAGTACTGAAAATGTATATCCGCCAAAATCGTCTGTCTTCAGCTGATCCAGCGCAGAGGTATCGGCGGTTGGACCTGCGGTGTCATCCCCATTGTCTGCTGCCGCGCCTGACGTTTCCCCCGGCGTTGTTTCTTTCTCCTGATCTTTATCGGATGTACTGCTGCATGACACGACCAGTCCGGCGGCAAGCAGCAGAACCAATATACTTGTAATTGATTTTTTCATCATGATTATGATAACCTTTCTATCAAAAAAGTTATTTTCTTTATAGGAATACAAGCGCTGCCATCAAGACCGCCTGCATTCCAGTGGAATCGGCTTTCATTTTGATGGAGTCTGCGATTCAAGAATTTTCCCGTTCCAGGTAAGCATTGACAATCTTGTCCAGTGCTTTGACCGCACCCTTTTCCTGCTTTTGCAGTGCAGATGCAATTTCTTTCTTTTTATTTTGCAGCTGTTCCTGTACAATATTCCATCCGGAACTTAAATTCATATAAATCGGATCAAATACACGGTTCCGGATAATCAAATTGACCATCTCAGCAGATTCCTCATCGCGGACATTCTTCGTCTTGGTAATGACTTCATAAATGGACGGCGTGACCATGTCGTATGCACCGGCAGCCAGCGCTTCCATCAGCATACCGGAACGCGCCGCATCCTGCGTATTATTCGGTACATAAATCAAACCGCCTGCTGCATTGACACAGGACAGATACGCCTCCTGCGCTTCGTCCCATTTCGGAATCGGCAGAATGCCATAGTCATCATTCATATCACGCAAAAACAGATCAATCTTCTGCAACGTGATTTCACAGAAGTATGCACCGCCGTTTGAGAAGCATTGATACGTCGTTTCATACAAATCACCGCTTGTCACAAAATAGGAATCCTGTTCTATCAGCAGCTGATACATCTTGTCATACACGGCAGAAATTTTATCTACATCAAAATTGACATAAGGGATATCATTTTCATCTTTAGAAGCATACGTTGCGCCTGCACCGAAGAACAGTGAAAACGGAGAATCCGCCATCCAGGAGGAGAACCCGAAAATATCGTCTCCAAGCAGATATTTGCCGTCACCGTTGACATCGGTCGTTAATCCCTTTGTCATTTCGATCAGCCGATCAAGCGTCCACTTTCCTTCTGCCGCCAATGCATAAGGATATTCCATATCCTGTGCCTGGAACAGCTTCTTGTTGAAAACAAGGCAGGAAGAGGTCAAAAGCGATGTCGGAGAGATATCGCCTGTCACCATATAAACATTACCCGCGACAGAAAGTCCCTTTAATGCCGCTTGATCCCACCAGGGGTTTGACAAATCAAGGTTCGGCAAATCCCCGAGTGAATACAAAAATCCCTCTGATGCAAGCGATGCACCGTGGCTGTTTGAAAAATAGAAGTCATAGTCGTTTAATCCGCCCTGTACTTCTTTTCTGCAAACCGCATTGATATCCTGATCCGGATCGGAAAAACCGACAATTTTGACATTATATTTTTCCTCAACGGCACGGTTGCGGGCATAAACGACATCGTTCATGACGTCGCCCGTTTCCTCACCCTCCGTCATAATATCAACAAAGCGGTCGTCACCTGCATTGAGAATGATATTGACAACATATCCGCCATAATCCTCCCCGGGAAGCTTTGATAATGCGCTAATGTTTTCCTCTGGCGCCGTTGTCGCTTCCGAATCGGTAATCGGCTGTGTTGCATCGTTTTTGTTTTCATCTGTCTTTTCATTTCCGCCGCAGGACAGCATCGCACCGCCAAGTGTCAATACTGCAAGCAAAAAGCAGACAAGCTTATGATTGTTTTGAATCATAAATAAAATGTCCTTTCTTTCATACAAAAATCTATGATGTGTTTTCTTATGCGATAGACAGCAGTGTCACATGTGATTTCTGTCTGAACACAAAACTGTCGGAAACAGGTTATGTCGTTTCATGGTTTAAATAGGCTTCTACAATTTTATCAAGCGCCTTGACCGCACCCTTTTCCTGCTTTTGCAGCGCAGATGCAATTTCCTGTTTTTTGCTTGCGAGCTGTGTCTGCACAATGCTGTAGCCATTACAGAGATTGATAAAGAAGGGATCAAAAATACGATTGCGGATAATCAGATTGACCATTTCTGCCGATTCTTCGTCACGGACATTCTTTGTTTTTGAAATGGTTTCATATACAGACGGCGTTATGGTATCATACGCCCCTGCCGCCAGCGCTTCCATCAGCATTCCGGTACGTTCTGCATCCTCCGGGTTGTTCGGAACGACAATCAAGCTGCCTGCACCGCTGACAAAAGACATGTATTCTTCCTGTGCTTCATCCCACTTCGGGATCGGCAGAATGCCGTAGTCGTCTTCCATATCACGCAGGAACAGATCAATTTTCTGCAAGGTAATCTCACAGAAATACGATCCGCCGTTTGAAAAGCAGCTGTATGACGTCTCATACAGATTCGGATCGGTGACAAAATAGGAATCCTGCTCTACAATCAACTGATACATTTTTTCATAAACAGAAGAGATTTTATCGACATCCAGCCGGATATGCGGGATATCGTCCTGATCTTTTTCAGAAAATCTTGCGCCTGCACCATAGAACAGAGAAAACGGAGAGTCGCACATCCAGGAAGAAATGGAGAACAGATCCTCCCCAAGCACATATTTGCTGTCGCCGTTTAAGTCTGTTGTCAAACCTTTTGTCATCCCGACAAGCTTGTCAAGCGTCCATGTGCCGTTTGACGCCAATGCATACGGATACTCCATATCATGTGCGGAAAACAGGTTCTTGTTGAACACCAGACAGGAGGAGGTGAGCAGGGACGTCGGTGAAATATCACCTGTGACCATATACACTCTGCCGCTGACAGAAAGCCCGTCCAGCGCTGCCTGATCCCACCACGGATTACTTAAATCAACGTTCGGCAAATCTCCCAACGAATAGAGATATCCGCCGGATGCAAGCGGCCCTGCATAGCAGTTGGAGAAATAGAGGTCATAATCGGTCAAGCCGCCCTGTACTTCTTTTTTCAGCAGATCGTTGAGCGTCGTATAATCTGTTGATTCCCCCTCAATTTTCACATTGTACTTTTCTTCCACCGCACGGTTGCGTGCATATACGATGTCGTTCATGACGTCGCCGGTTTCCTCACCCGCCGTCATAATATCCACCTGTCGGCTGTCCTGGTTGTTTAAAATAATATGGACGGTATGTCCGCCGTAATCGGTCTCTGGCAGCTGCGACAGTACACTGACCCCTTCTGCTTCTTCCGTCACCGCACTGATTTCTGCCGTATCTGTGCTTTGGATATCGTCTGTTTTTGTCTCCTGCTTGCTTTCACCGCAGGAAAGCATCACCGCATTTCCTACCGTTAAAAGTGCGATCAGAACAAATATTGTTTTTCGTTCTCTTTTCATGGAATCGTGTATTCTTTCTATTTCTTATTGTATCGGAGCAGTCTTCCTGCCCTCTCAGATTTTTATGAAAAAATGCTGCAAGCAAACCATTTTGCCTTCTTCATTGTATGAAACATTCATTACATGAAATATTCATTACATGAATACGGAAATTGCCCAGATCATAAAATATCCAGGCAATATTTCCGTATAAATTATTTATTCCTGTTCGAGATAAGCATCGATCATCTTTTGCAGCGCTTTTTCAGAACCTTTTCTCTGCTTATCCAGTGCGGATGCAATTTCTTCTTTCTTGTTCTGCAGCTGCTGCTGAACTACAGAATAACCTTGAATCAGATTGATATAGAACGGATCAAAGACACGGTTGCGGATGATGAGGTTGACCATGTCTGCAGATTCTTCATCACGCACGTTTTTCGTCTTGGTAATGACTTCATAAATGGAAGGTGTGATGGTATCATAGGCACCGGCGCCGAGTGCTTCCATAATCATGCCGGTACGCTCTGCATCCTCCGGATTGTTCGGGACAACGACGACACCGCCGGCGCTGTTGACGAAGGACAGGTAATCTTTCTGATTTTCATCCCACTTCGGAATCGGCAGAATGCCGTAATCATCTTCCATATCACGCAGGAACAGATCAATTTTCTGTAAGGTAATCTCACAGATATATGCACCGCCGTTGGCGAAGCACTGATAGGTGGTTTCATACTTTGCCGCATCTGTGACAAAATAGGAATTCTGTTCCAGAATCAGCTGATACAGGGACTCATAAACGGTGGAAATCTTGTCTACATCAAAATCCAGTACCGGAATATCATCGGAGTCCTTTGAGGAGAAGGCTGCGCCTGCACCAAAGAATAAGGAATACGGAGAATCGCACATCCAGGAGGAGAAGCCGAACACATCTTCTCCAAGAACATACTTGCCGTCACCGTTGAGGTCTGCTGTCAGGTCCTTTGTCATAGAAACCATTTTGTCAAGCGTCCACTTACCGTCGGCTGCCAGCGCATACGGAAACTCCATATCGTGAGAAGAGAACAGATTCTTATTGAAGACAAGGCAGGAGGAAGTCAGCATGGATGTGGGAGAGATATCACCGGTGACAAGATAATTCTTGTGCGCGATAGACAGTCCTTCCAGTGCAGCCTGATCCCACCACGGATTAGAAAGATTGACATTGGGCAGCTCATCAATCTGATACAGGAAGCCGCCGGACGCAAGCTCTGCCGCATAGCTGTTGGAGAAGTACAGATCATAATCGGTCAAACCGCCCTGCACTTCCTTCTTTAATGTCGCGTTGACGTTGGTATAGGTATCGGATTCGCCCTCAATTTTTACATTGTACTTTTCTTCTACTGCACGGTTGCGCGCATATACGATATCGTTCATGACATCGCCGGTTTCTTCACCGTCTGTCATAATATCAACAAAACGGTCATCCTGGTCGTTCAGCAGAATCTTCACGACATGTCCGCCGTAATCTGCGGTGGGAAGCGTATTCAGTGCGCGAACCTCCTCTGTCTCGGCATCGGTGACAACGGTATCATTGGCAGGCGCGTTTGTCTCTGTATTGTCTTTTTTGCTGTCTCCCGTTCCGCCGCAGGACAGCATGGTACCGCCCACTGTCAATGCAGCCAAAAGAAGGCAAATCACTTTTTGATTGTGTTTCATTTTTACATCTGATCCTTTCCTGTAAAATGTACAAAAATGAAAATCTGTTTGGAAAAAATGCTGCACGCATATCAACTTGCAGATTCCAGTATGGTTTCGCCGCACTCCAGTTCTCCATGAAAAGCATTCTATTACAGCGGCATCTATTTTCAACACATACTAATCCATTTTTCTGTTATTATACCACCTAAAATTTATTTTGTCAATCCCTTTTTTCCATTCCCATATTTTTTTACATTTTATTTAAATAATCCAAAAAGCTGCAATTTCGACAGAATTCTTGACAAACCGTAGGATCAATGATATAATATCAGTATTAGTTTTGGAACGAAAGGACAAATTCTATGCCAATCACCGATCTGCTCGTAAAAAATGCACAGTGTTACCCGGAAGAAACCGCACTTGTGGAAATCAATCCGCAATTTGAAACGTCGTCCCGTATCACATGGCGGGATTATTCTTTGATTCAGCCGGAAGTCGGTCAGCCCTTCCGCCGCGAAATCACATGGCGTACCTTTGACGAAAAAGCAAACCGTTTCGCAAATCTGCTTCTGACCCGCGGCGTCATGCGCGGTGATAAAGTTGCTATATTAATGATGAATTCCATCGAATGGCTCCCTGTTTATTTTGGTATCTTAAAAACAGGCGCCCTGGCAGTTCCGCTCAACTACCGCTATACAGCGGAAGAAATCAAGTATTGTCTTGACAAGGCAGACTGCTCCATGCTCGTTTTCGGACCGGAATTCATCGGTCGTCTGGAAGAAATTTACGACAGAATTCCAAATATCCGCCATTTATTCTATGTAGGCGAGGACTGCCCGACTTTTGCAGACAGCTACGATAAACTGATCGGCTTCTGTTCCAAGGATGCGCCCGATATCCTTCTGACAGACGATGATGACGGTGCCATCTATTTTTCATCCGGCACCACCGGCTTTCCAAAGGCAATTCTGCACAAGCACCGCAGTCTTTCCCATTCTGCCGTTTGTGAGCAGGCACATCACGGACAGACGCATGACGACGTTTTTCTGTGCATTCCGCCCCTGTATCATACCGGCGCAAAGATGCATTGGTTCGGCTCTCTGATTTCCGGAAGCAAAGCGGTACTGTTAAAAGGAACCTCTCCTGCATGGATTCTGAAAACCGTTTCCGATGAAAAATGTTCCATTGTCTGGCTGTTAGTACCGTGGGCGCAGGATATCCTTGATGCACTCGACCGCGGCGACTTAAAGCTTTCCGACTATACACTTTCCCAGTGGCGCTTAATGCATATCGGCGCACAGCCGGTACCTCCGTCCCTCATCCGCCGCTGGCAGGAACGCTTCCCCGGTCAGGCATATGATACCAACTACGGTCTGTCGGAATCCATCGGCCCCGGCTGTGTACATCTGGGTGTCGAAAATATCCATAAAGTCGGCGCCATCGGAAAAGCCGGATATGGATGGGACATTAAAATCGCAGATGAAAACGGCAGTGTAGTTCCGCGCGGTGAAGTCGGCGAGCTTTGCGTCAAAGGGCCAGGTGTTATGACCTGCTATTACAATGACGAAAAGGCAACAAAGGAAGTCCTCCGCGATGGCTGGCTCTTTACCGGCGATATGGCAGAGGAGGATGAAGATGGTTTCATTTATCTTGTCGACCGAAAAAAGGATGTCATCATCACAGGCGGTGAAAATCTATATCCTGTACAGATTGAAAACTTTATCCGCCGTCATGATGCGGTCAAGGATGTCGCTGTCATCGGTCTGCCGGATGCACGGCTTGGTGAAATTGCCGCCGCCATTATT
The DNA here is from genome assembly GCA_017942005.1 of Clostridia bacterium. Lineage (GTDB taxonomy): Bacteria > Bacillota > Clostridia > Oscillospirales > CAG-272 > RGIG3925. Next base: position 26,882 of record JAGAVJ010000027.1, read on the forward strand.
GAAGTTAAGGAAGGCATGACACTGACAGAAGCAGAGATCAGCGATTTCTGTGTCGGCTTACCGCGATATAAGCGCCCCAGAACCTACATCTTCGCAAAGGTACCGCGCAATCCCACTGGTAAAATTGAAAAGCCAAAGCTGCGTGAAATGTACTGCGGTCAGTCCCTGGTAGAACAGCAGATCAAAAACTGATCCTTTGTAAAATATCTTTAAACGATATCCTATCCCCTCCCCCCCTCCCGTCCTACAGAATAGAAAGGAAGCATTTCGCATGTGCAGCAAAAAAAGAATCTGCTCAAACGCACGTTCCGCGCTTTTTCACATGCGAAAGCCATGGTGATCGATAATGAAACAACTTATGATCGGCAATGCAGCGGTCGCACGCGGTGCATATGAAGCGGGTGTCCGCGTCACCGCATCCTACCCCGGAACGCCGAGTACAGAAATTACAGAGGTTATGGCAACCTATCCGGCAGACGAAGTCTATGTGGAATGGGCGCCAAACGAGAAGGTGGCATGCGAAGTAGCAATCGGCGCATCCATTGCCGGTGCGCGCGCACTGACCTGCTGCAAGCACGTCGGTTTGAATGTCATGGCAGACCCGCTCTTCACGGCATCCTATACCGGTGTCGGCGGCGGCATGGTCGTTGCGGTTGCCGACGACCCCGGCATGCATTCGTCTCAAAACGAACAGGATTCCCGCCATTATGCAGAAGCAGCCAAGCTTCCCATGCTGGAGCCGTCCGACTCTGAGGAATGTCTTTCGTTTACCCGCCTTGCGTTTACCTTAAGTGAAGAATACGATACTCCGGTTCTGCTCCGCCTGTCCACCCGCGTTTCCCACTCCCAGAGTCTTGTGGAAACCGCAGAACGCGAAAATGTTCCATTAAAAGAATATAATAAGAACATCTCCAAATACGTCATGATGCCTGCGCAGGCAAAGGGGCGTCATGTCGTTGTAGAAGAACGCATGCGGGCATTGACCGCACTGGCAGAAGTCATGCTGGAGATCAATTGCGTCACACGCAGCAGCCAAACGGTAAACGGCAAAAAAATCGGCGTTATTACAAACGGTATTACCGATATGTACGCGCATGAAGCGCTTGGAGACCGTGTCAGCTACTTCAAGCTTGGAATGGTCTATCCCCTGCCTGTAGAACGGCTGAAGTTTTTTGCATCCGCATGCGATGAAGTTTACGTCATTGAAGAATTGGATCCTGTGATTGAAAATCACTGCCGTGCCATCGGTATTCCCGTTCACGGTAAGGAATGCTTTACGATGCTTGGCGAATATACACCTGCGATGATCGCCGCAGCCATTCTTGGAGAAGCACCGGCTGAACATGCTGTCATTGATCCGATCCCGATGCGTCCGCCTGTCATGTGTACAGGATGTCCGCACAGAGCGACATATTATGTCTTAAAGAAGCTGGGACTAACCGTTTCCGGCGATATCGGCTGTTACACGCTCGGTGCGCTTGCTCCCCTTGCCAGCGTGGACACCACCGTCTGTATGGGTGCGTCCGTTTCCGCCGCACTCGGTATGGCAAAAGCACGCGGAAATGACTTTGCCAAAAAGCTGGTTTCCGTCATCGGCGACTCGACCTTCATGCATTCCGGCATTACCGGACTTGTGGATATCGTTTACAACAAGGGAATCAACACCGTCATCATTTTAGACAACTCCATCACCGGCATGACCGGTCATCAGGATAACCCGACCACAGGCAAAACCATCCGCGGTGAAGCCACCAAGGAAGTGGATTTGGAAGCGTTGTGCCATGCGGTCGGCATTGATTGGGTCAAGGTTGCCGATCCGTTTGATTTAAAGAACTTTGAAGCAGTTGTCCGGGAAGCATGCGCTCTGGAAGCACCCGCAGTTGTCATTGCACAGCGTCCGTGCGCACTCTTGAAAACGGTCAAGTATACCGGTCACTGCATCATTTCCGACAAGTGCAAAACGTGCGGCATGTGCATGAAGCTCGGCTGTCCTGCCATTTCCAAAAAGGAAGACGGCACTGTGGTCATCGACCAGAACCAGTGCAATGGCTGCGGTCTGTGCGTCGGCGTTTGTCCGTTCCATGCCATTGAAAAAGTGGAAGACTGAGGAGGAAGACGGAATATGAATTCATCTGTCAATATTATGATCGTCGGCGTCGGCGGTCAGGGAACCCTGCTTGCAAGCCGTATTCTCGGCAATGTGCTTGTCAAGGAAGGACACGACGTCAAGGTCTCCGAGGTTCACGGCATGAGCCAGCGCGGCGGCAGCGTCGTCACCTATGTCAAATACGGTGAAAAGGTATACTCTCCCATCATCGGGGAAGGAGAGGCGGATATCATCCTGGCGTTTGAACAGCTGGAAGCGTATCGCGCACTGCCGTATTTGAAAAAAGACGGTACGATGATCACCGCAACCCAGTGCATTGATCCGATGCCGGTCATCATTGGCGCTGCAAGCTATCCGGAACAGCTCTGCGAAAAAATCGCGGCAAAAGCAAATCTGATCACCTGCGACGCACTCGCCATGGCAAAGGAAGCCGGTACCGATAAGGCTGCCAATGTGGTTTTAATCGGTATTCTGGCAAAACGAACCGACATTCCGCACGATACCTGGGTGGAAGTGCTGAAAACCACCGTTCCCCCAAAATTTCTTGACGTCAATCTCCGTGCATTTGAGATGGGATATACCTATTCCATGTGAGTTTGATTTCAATGAGGAGGTGCTTTTTGAAAAAAGCACCTCCTCGAACTCCTCCGCAAAAACTTTTAATGAACAAAATACCATGCAAGCCGGGCTGCTGCAAGTTTTCAATTTGCAGCAGCCCCTCTTTTTTCTGTTAAGAGGACTTCTGCATATGGTATGTTTTCCCTTTTTCAAGCCATAATCCGAACACTTTGTAACATTATCATAAACGCGCCGATTTCTGCCGAAAAAACACTTGCGCAAACATTTATTTTGTGATATAATGTTGATACAGAAAAACAAGCGTTTTGAATCCATTTTGCAGGGGGACTTGTATATGGCAAAAAAACAGGCGGCAAACAGCAGTGCCGCGTCCAATCACGACAGAAAATTCCAGCTTGTCTCAGAATATCAGCCAACCGGAGATCAGCCGCAGGCAATCGACCGTTTATGCGCCGGTATTGAAGCGGGCATGAAAAATCAGACGCTGCTTGGCGTCACCGGCTCCGGCAAAACCTTCACCATGGCAAATATCATCGCGCGTATGAACCGCCCGACACTGGTGCTTGCCCACAACAAAACCCTTGCAGCACAGCTGTGTTCGGAATTTCGTGAGTTTTTTCCGCACAACGCTGTGGAATATTTTGTCTCCTATTACGAATACTATCAGCCGGAAGCCTACATTCCCGGCAAGGATATGTATATCGAAAAAGATTCCATGATCAACGATGAAATCGATATGCTGCGCCACTCCGCAACCTCCTCCCTTTTAGAGCGGCGGGACGTCATCATCGTCTCGTCGGTTTCCTGTATTTATTCCCTCGGTGACCCGCAGGAATATAAGAAACAATTGCTCGGTGTCCGCCCCGGTTTACAGATGGAACGCGACGAATTTATCGAACGGTTGATTCGTATCAGCTATGACCGCAATGACTTTTCTTTTACCCGTGATAAATTCCGGGTTCGCGGCGATACGGTCGATGTCTTCCCCGCCTCCATGCATGACAAAGCGGTGCGCGTGGAATTCTTCGGAGACGAAATTGACCGTGTCTCCCTCATCAATGTGGTAACAGGAGAGATCACGGAAAACCTGAGCTATTACCCCATTTACCCTGCTACACACTATGCGGTGTCCGACGAAAAACGGGAGCAGGCGTACCGCATGATTGAAGACGAAATGCTGGAACGCATCGACTTTTTCCGTGCGCAAAACAAGCTGATTGAAGCGCAGCGCATTGAGGAGAGAACACGCTATGACCTGGAAATGCTGCGCGAAATCGGCTTTTGCTCCGGCGTGGAAAACTATTCCCGTGTGATGAGCGGACGCGACCCCGGTTCCACTCCCTATACGCTGTTAGACTTTTTCCCGGACGATTTCTTGCTGTTCGTCGATGAATCGCATGTGACACTGCCGCAGGTGCGGGGCATGAGCGGCGGCGACCATGCACGGAAGAAAAATCTTATCGACTATGGCTTTCGCCTGCCGTCTGCCTTTGATAACCGTCCGCTTTGCTTTGAAGAGTTTGAGACAAAGTTAAATCAGACCATCTTTGTCAGCGCAACCCCGTCCGATTATGAAAAATATCACTCCGCACAGCAGGTAGAGCAGCTGATTCGTCCGACGGGACTATTGGACCCTGAGGTGGAGGTTCGCCCGATTGAAGGGCAGATTGACGATTTGCTCGGGGAAATTCGGTGTCGTGCGGAACGCGGAGAACGTGTCCTTGTCACAACACTGACCAAGAAAATGGCAGAGGACCTGACCGAATATCTCGAATCCAACCGGGTGCGCGTCCGGTACATCCATCATAATGTGGAAACCATGGAACGTACCGAAATTCTGCGTGATCTGCGTCTGGGCGTATTTGATGTACTTGTCGGCATCAACCTGCTCAGAGAAGGCATCGACCTGCCGGAGGTCTCTTTGGTCGCCGTTTTGGACGCGGATAAGGAAGGACTACTGCGCTCGGAAACATCCCTTGTCCAAACCATCGGACGAGCCGCGCGGAATGCCGACGGTAAGGTCATTCTGTATGCGGACACCATCACACGTTCCATGCGTGCCGCCATTGACGAAACAACCCGGCGCCGTGCCATCCAGATGAAGTACAACGAAGAACACGGCATTATCCCCAAAACCATTGTCAAGCCGGTACGCGATGTCATTGAACTGCGTGCCAAGGACGAAATTGCGGCTGCTTCCGGACGCGGCAAAAAAGCAGGCAAAAAGAAGGACGCGATACCGGTATCGCAGGCAGAACGCGACGCTTTGATCGAACAGCTGTCCGAGGAGATGAAGCTTGCGGCAAAGAACCTGGAATTTGAACGCGCCGCATATCTGCGTGACCGGATCAACGATATCAAGAAAGCGTCTGCCACATCAAGATAAACAGTCTGAGAACGAATTTTGCACAAATAGAAAGGAAGGGGTTGTTGCAAATTGAAATTTGCGACAGCCCGGGTTATCATTCATGGCATCACAGTATTTAACCGTCAAAGGCGTTCGTGTCAACAACCTGAAAAATGTTGACCTGACCATTCCGCGCGACAAGCTGGTTATTTTTACCGGACTGTCCGGTTCCGGAAAATCGTCGCTTGCCTTTGATACCATATATGCAGAAGGACACCGCCGCTTTGTGGAATCGCTGTCCTCCTACGCCCGCATGTTTCTTGGACAGATGGACAAGCCAGATATCGACGCAATTGAAGGACTGTCTCCCGCCATTTCCATTGATCAGAAGACCACATCGAAAAATCCGCGTTCTACGGTCGGAACGGTAACGGAAATCTATGACTATCTGCGCCTTTTATACGCACGCATCGGTATTCCGCACTGTCCTGTCTGCGGCAAGGAAATACGGCAGCAGACCGTAGACCAGATTCTGGATAAAATCTGTACCCTGCCGCCCCGTACCAAGCTGCTGGTGTTGGCGCCGATTGTCCGCGCCAAAAAAGGGATGCATGAAAAAGTTTTTGAGGACGCAAAGAAGAGCGGTTATGTCCGTGTACGTGTCGACGGCTCTATGTACGAGCTGTCTGAAGAAATCGTACTGGATAAAAATAAAAGCATACCATTGAAATTGTCGTTGACCGTCTTGTGATGAAAGAAGACATCCGCTCCCGCCTGTCGGACTCCGTAGAAGCGGCGCTGCATCTCGCCGACGGCAATCTGCTCATTTCTCTCCCAGGTCCCGATGCCCCGGAAGGCTTTGATGAAGAAATGTCCTTCTCCCAAAGCTTCGCCTGCGAAGAACATAATTTTTCGATTGGGGAGCTTGCACCGCGTATGTTTTCATTCAACAACCCAATGGGTGCTTGCGAACACTGCGCTGGTATCGGCGAAATGCGCGTCATCAATCCGGACAAAGTGATTCCAGATAAATCGCTGTCCTTGGCAGATGGTGCGGTCGTCGTCAATGGCTTCAAGTCGCTGGAAGACAGCACGTGGTCACGTCCAATTTTTGACGCAATCGGTGAAAAATATGGCTTTACACTGAAAACACCGATTGAAGACTATTCCGAAAAAGCGCTGCATGCACTTTTATGGGGCACCGGAAATGAAACCTTCACCATTACCCGTTCCTTTGATACCAGAGTACAGAATACCAGCATGAAATGGGAAGGCTTGATTCATAAAATTACGGAGCGCATGAACTGGGAAAAATCCGATTATTACGACCAGTTTGTCGATGACACCCCATGCCCGAAATGCAAAGGCAGAAGACTGAATCCTGCGGTTCTGGCAGTCACGGTCAACGGCAAAAACATTGACGAATTCTGCTCTCAGTCCGTATCTGATGCACTTGCGTTTGTCAACACTCTGGACGGTGTACTCACCGAAACAGAGCTTCAGATTGCCGGTGAAATTCTAAAAGAAATCCGTGCGCGTCTCGGATTCCTTGTCAATGTGGGACTGGAGTATCTGACCCTGTCCCGCCGCGCCGGAACGCTTTCCGGCGGAGAAGCACAGCGTATCCGATTGGCAACGCAGATTGGTTCGTCTCTGATGGGCGTTTTATACATTCTCGATGAACCGTCCATCGGACTGCATCAGCGCGATAACCACAAGCTGATTGAAACCCTGCAAAACCTGCGTGACGTCGGCAACTCCGTTATCGTGGTAGAACACGATGAAGAAACCATGCTGTCCTCCGACTATATCGTGGATATCGGTCCGGGTGCAGGCATTCACGGCGGTCAGATTGTCGCACAGGGAACGCCGGAGGAAATCATGGCAAATCCGGACTCCATCACAGGCTGCTATTTATCCGGCAGAAAATGCATTCCCCTGCCGAAGGAACGCCGTCCCGGCAACGGAAAGACCTTGCGTGTCGTTGGCGCGAAGGAAAACAACTTGAAGAATCTCACCGTTGATTTCCCGCTGGGATTGTTTCTGTGTGTGACAGGCGTCTCCGGTTCTGGTAAATCGTCGCTTGTCAACACCATTCTGTACCGTTCTCTTGCCAAAAATCTGAACCGTGCCATCGCCTATCCCGGAAAGCATACGCGCATCGAAGGACTGGAGGCGCTTGACAAGGTCATACAGATCGATCAAAGCCCCATCGGACGCACACCGCGTTCCAATCCCGCTACGTATACAGGGTTGTTTACCGATATCCGCAATCTGTTTGCACAAACCATAGAAGCCAAAAAACGCGCCTATACCGCCGGGCGCTTCTCCTTCAATATCAAGGGCGGACGCTGTGAAGCCTGTGAGGGTGACGGCGTAAAGTGTATCGAGATGCATTTTCTGCCGGACGTTTATGTCACCTGTGATGTCTGTAAAGGAAAGCGCTATAACCATGATACGCTCGCGTGTACCTATAAGGGCAAAAATATCTCCGACGTACTGGAAATGTCGGTAGAAGAAGGTCTGCAATTCTTTTCCAATCTGCCGCGGCTGGCAAACAAGCTGCAAACACTGTATGACGTTGGGCTTGGCTATATCAAAATCGGTCAGTCCTCTACAACGCTTTCCGGCGGCGAAGCACAGCGCATCAAGCTGGCAACGGAGCTTTCCCGTCGTGCCACAGGACGCACGGTGTATATCCTTGACGAACCAACGACCGGTCTGCATGCCGCAGACGTTGCAAAGCTGATCGAAGTGCTGCAGCGGTTGGTTGATGCCGGAAACTCTGTCATCGTTATTGAACACAACCTCGACATGATCAAAACCGCCGACTATATCATTGACCTCGGACCGGAAGGCGGAGACGGCGGCGGTACCATTGTCGCAACCGGCACACCGGAGGACATCGCCGCAAATCCGGTATCCTACACCGGTCAGTATTTAAAGCCGCTATTGGAGCGCGATGCCGCACGTGCAAAGACAAGTGCTGCAAAAATACAGACAGAACCCGAACAGAACCCGGAAACCTGAGAACACACATGAAACACGCACGTTATCCACAAGTTTGTTCCTTATTCTTACTTTTATGCGTACTGCTCTGGCAGATGACTGTACCGGTTTCCGCCGGCAGTGACGCCGGAATTTCCTTTGACGATGTTCCTATAACCAGCTGGTACTATCAAAGTGTACAGCACATCTCAGAGGAAAAGCTGATGATCGGCACATCCGAACATTGCTTCTCCCCGGAAAAGCCGATCACAGGTGCGGAGGGGCTGGTACTCCTCGCACGGGTGCACGCCAACCTTACGCAAAATCCCGATGCACTGCTGACACAAAGCGCCGCAGACAAGATATGGTATCAAAAATTTTACGATTACTGCATGGATGCCGGTCTGCTTGATGAAACATCCTCTGCCATTCTCGATACTTCCATGATGCAGCCGCTTACCCGTGCACAGCTGCTTGTCCTGCTTTCCGCACTGCCAGACACAGCCTGGACAGTATGCAATTCGATTGCGGACGGTGTTATCCCCGACGTTTCTCTGTCCGCTTCTTATGCAGAAGCGGTCTACCGTGCATACCGTGCCGGTATTACGGTCGGCGTTGATGCAGACGGAAATTTTCATCCGGATGGTACCATCTCCCGTGCAGAAGTTGCCGCCATTCTCATCCGTATCATTGACCCTTCCATGCGAATCTCTGTGACGCTTCCCGCCAATGAAATCATCGTCTACAATGCACTCGGCGAAAAAGCAGCAATTCCGCCATCTTACAAGGACGACTATCTCGCACACGGATGGCGCATGACACCGCCAACCGATGCGTTTTCTGCTGAAGCGCTTTTAAACGATGCCGTATTATCTCCCACTGCGACCGGATATCAGGCGCTTGACGATCAAATCGACGCGGTCTTCTCAAAAATTCTGACACAAGACATGACCACCTATGAAAAAGTCAAAGCATGTTATGATTATCTGGTTTCCGAATGCACCTACGGAAAAAGTCCCGCTTCCGGAAACCACCGTGCATTATACCGTGATAATCCCTATACGCTTTCGGAATCGGCTGCTTCCGCCTTGTCCCTGTTCACTGTGAATCCCAGCCTTTCTGGCGATCGCGGCTACGACTATTTTGCTGCGGCGGTCAAAGAGGGCGCGCTTGAAGCCTATGCCGCCATGTATGCCGCGGAACTGTTTGACGGTATGACCGGCTGGTGTGATCATTATTCTTCCGCCTTTGCTGTTATGATGCGCCGCATCGGACTTCCGTGCTGCCCGTTGTACGTGGATTCCAAGCTTGGTGACGGATACAAGCCGCATATGACGGTCATTGTGACCGTCGGCGGTGTTGACTGCATCTTCGATCCGCAGATCGAAGCGGTTCTTGTTGGAAATACCGGAAAAAACCAGCATAAGCGCTTCTGCCGTCCGATATCGGAAATGACTGCGGAATACTGTCATCTGGAAGACCTTGCATTCTGCCGGATGCAGTTCGGCACATTTTGCTGTGATACATAAAATAACGTGAACTCAATGAGGAGGTGCTTTTTGAAAAAAGCACCTCCTCAAACTCCTCCGCAAAAACTTTTAAGGTTATTCATTTGAAAGTTTTTTGGGGTTGCCCAAGCGGCGGGGATTTTTTTCAAAAAATCCCGGGGAGCGCGTACGCATCGAACTCACGTTAAATGTGTTTCTGTTTTGGGCAAATTGGAATCAGGCGTTTTCGCTGTTTTCCTCTTTTGATAAAGAACATATCCCACCGTATCGGCAATCATCCAACCAATCGGAATCGACAGCCATATGGCAGCGACGCCAAGAACAGTATGCGGCGCAAACGTATAGGAGAGAATCACACGTGTTCCCAACGAAATCACAGTAAGTATAAAGGAGATATGCGGTTTGCAGATTCCCCTGTAGTAACCGTACCACAAGAAAAGGATACCGATCCCGACATACATACTTCCTTCAATTCTTAAATACCGTACCCCTTCTGCTATGATCTGTATTTCGGATGGATCAACGAAAAAGCGCATCAACGTTTCTGCAAAAAGAAAAATCAGAACAGAAATTACAGCGCAGAAGGCAGCGGACAAACGAAATGCGAGTCTTGTTCCGATCTCTATGCGATCTGATTTTTTGGCTCCGTAATTCTGCGATACAAAAAGAGAATACGCATTTCCAAACTCCTGCGCAGGCATATACGCAATCGTATCAATCTTTACTGCTGCAGCAAATGACGCCATGACAACGGTTCCAAAACGATTCACAAGCCCCTGTATCATTAAAATACCGAAATTCATCACAGACTGCTGCATGCCTGTTGCAGCATCGTTTATGATAATTTCCTTCATTCGGCGTCTGTTCCATTTGATATTTCCATAATGCAATCGCAAAATCGGCAATTTCATCAGAGAATATACTGTAATTCCAACGCCGGATACCGCCTGTGCGATCACCGTAGCCCATGCTGCGCCGCTTACACCCGCATCAAGACCTATCACAAACCAAAGATCCAACAAAATATTGAGAACAGAGGATATCGCTAAAAAGAGGAGCGGTACTACGGGATTTCCCATTGCCCTGAGCAAATAGGAGAAAAAGTTATAAAGGAAGATAAAGATCATTCCGACAAACACCGCCGAAACATATTCGCCTGTCATCTCCATCAATTCTTCCGGCGTCCTGAGCAGCTTTTGAATCCACTCCATTCCGGGATAAACAATCAAATAGATTACCACCGTAACGGATAAAATAAATCCAAAAGAATGCACGATGTCTTCCTTCAGCTGTTGTTCGTCTTTTCGCCCATAATCCTCAGAGAAAAAGGCGCCGCTTCCCATACACAATCCAATGATAATCGATGTGATGAAAATCATGAGTGTATATACGGAACCGACAGACGCAAGTGCATCCGAACCAATATACCTTCCAACAATCAGTGTGTCTGCAAGGTTATACGCCTGCTGCAGCAGGTTGCCTGCAATCATCGGCAGCGAAAAACGTATTAATTTTTGAAAAATGGAACCTTCCGTTAAATCTAATGTTTTCAGATGGATATTATTCGCGGGCTGCTGTAAGTTTGCAGCAGCCCCGCTTTCCTTTCTTCACAGAAAAAGACGTTTATTTCGGTCTGTTTGCATCGACTTTTGCAATCAGGACCCGTCCCATCTGTTCCATGAATTTTACTGCCGACGGAAGCATATCCCGTCCCATGCGGCACAGGAAATTGTCTGCTTCAAAGGTGAAATCTCCCTGATACGCAATTTCTCCAAGCGCCTTTGTAATCGCATCCCAGTTCATCGCGCTGCCAAACATGTACGGCATCGTATGGGTATCGTTCCTGTAATCATTGTCATGTACATGCAGTGCGCCGAGACGCTTTCCGCCAAGTGCACGAATGGCGTCGTCCGGTTCTTCTCCAACCAGTCCGCAGTGTCCGAGGTCGAGACATACCGTAAATGCATCCGGGTTCAGCGCATCATAATAATCGGCAAGATCAGCGCCAAGAGAGCATACATTCGGAACAATATAGCCGCGGCGTCTGTCATATCCCCACATGTTTTCCAGTGCAATCTTTGTTCCATAGGAAAGTGCGGTTTCTTCCAGAGAACGGTAGAAGTTTAAATTGAATTCTTTCTGTGCTTCTTCGCTGCCGGGATATGCAATCGGATGCACGACCACACAGGACGCGCCAAGGGTTCCTGCAATTTGAATGGCACGCTTGACACGGTCAGGCATCTTTGCGTTGTAAGCATCGTCATCCGGCCTCCAGCACGGAAACGGCGCATGTGCCTGATTGAAGCGGATACCGTTTGCTTCTGCAATGCTCCGCAGATTCTTCGCATGGGCAACCACGTCTCCGGTGTTCAAAGGACAGTCGTCCGCACTCATGGGAAACATCGAATAGTCGATAGCATCAAAGCCGGCCTTTGCAAAAACGCCGATTCCTTCTTCTTCGCCGAACACGCGAAACACAACATCTGTTTGAGTGGATAAAATCATACTGATACTCCTAACTTTTGCGAAAGCAAAAGCTTCCTTTCTTGTGGAATTGGATATGGGCTGGACTGCTAAACAATTTTCCGCTCATCCGGCGGTCAAAGACACAAAAGCACAGTATATACTGTCAAGGTTCAGGCATAATCCTGCCTTTTATCAATTCCAATTGATTTGATTATTAACATTATACACGTTATTTGAAAAAAAAGCAAGACCTTCCACTCATTTTTTCGATTGTCAAATGCAACAATCCTATATCCTGTGATAACCGTGACAATGACAATTCGCCAAAAACCTTGATTTTCATCATTTTTCATTGAAAACCACTTGACAAACACCTCTATTTGTGATATGATATAGTATGTTAGCATTTGCTAACATACGGCAAAAATAAAAAGAAAGGGCTTTTGTACAGAATAAACAAAAGCGTGCATCGTATCATGAAAACACTCGGAGATATTAAAATCGGCACCGCCTGCCGTGTCATCAAGCTGCATGGAGAAGGTGCATTGAAACGACGGATTATGGATATGGGTATCACCAAAGGTGTCGAAATTCTCGTTTTGAAGGTTGCACCGCTCGGTGATCCGATTGAAATTACGGTACGCGGATATGAGCTTTCCCTCCGCCGTGAAGACGCGTCGATCATCGAGGTTGAAAGTATTTAATATAAACGTTTTTCCGGCGCAATGCAGCATATGCTGTCGGGCAGCTTGGCTGCCGCAGTACACCGGAACAGAAGCTGTAATCTGAAACAGAAAGAAGCATACATGACATGGAGATAAGAATTGCCTTAGCAGGAAATCCAAACTGCGGCAAAACGACACTTTTCAATGTTCTGACCGGCTCCACACAATTTGTCGGAAACTGGCCGGGCGTTACCGTAGAAAAAAAAGAAGGATATTTAAAAAATACAAACAGCGGCAATGCATCTGACAAGATCATCTTAACGGATTTACCCGGTATTTATTCAATGTCCCCCTATACCTTGGAGGAGGTTGTCGCACGCAAATATTTGGTTGGAGAGCGGCCTGACGCGATCCTTGACATCGTAGACGGTACAAATATTGAACGGAATCTGTATTTGACCACCCAGCTGACAGAGCTTGGCATTCCGGTGGTAATCGCCGTCAACATGATGGACCTGGTAGAAAAGAACGGCGATAAAATTGACATTCAGGGCTTATCCAAAGCGCTGGGCTGTCCCGTTGTCACCATTTCCGCACTGAAAGGCACTGGTATCAATGAAGCGGCAGACGCTGCAATCGCGGCTGCCAAACGTGCGGCAGAGCCGGACGGAAAAATGATTCCGCACCATGCCTTTTCCGGCGCGGTCGAGCATGCGCTTGCGCACATTGAAGAGGCCTGTCTGCACAATATGCCGCAGGAACAGCAGCGCTGGTACGCAATTAAAATCTTTGAGCGCGATGAAAAGGTGCTTGCGGAATTGAAGCTTCCCGAAGCGACCATGACACATATCGAAGCTGATATCAAGGCGGCGGAACGGGAATGTGACGACGATGCGGAAGCAATCATCACAAATGAACGCTACAATTACATCGCCCATGCGCTTTCCGGCTGCTATACGAAAAAGTCACTCGGTGCGCTTTCTGCTTCCGCGAAAATCGACCGGATTGTCACCGGCAAATATACCGCGCTTCCGATTTTTGCACTGATCATGTTTGCAGTCTATACCATTTCCATCGGCACCATCGGCGGATGGACCGTCGAATTTATGAACGAAACGGTATTTGGAGCATGGATTATTCCGGCAGTGACACGGTTTTTGACAGAATCCGGCTGTGCGGCGTGGCTGATCAGCCTGGTGTCGGATGGTGTTTTAGCCGGCGTCGGTTCGGTACTCGGCTTTGTACCGCAGATGTTCATTTTGTTTTTTCTGCTCTCCATTCTTGAAGACATCGGCTATATGGCGCGCGTCGCATTTATCATGGATAAGGTGTTCCGTAAGTTCGGTCTGTCCGGAAAGTCCTTTATCCCCATGCTGATTGCAACCGGCTGCGGCGTTCCCGGTATTATGGCATCCCGCACCATTGAGCAAGAACGCGACCGCAGAATGACGGTCATGACAACAGGCTTCATTCCCTGCGGTGCAAAAATGCCGATGGTTGGTATGATCGCCTCCGCCCTGTTCGGCGGTTCTGCATTGATTGCCGTTTCCGCCTATTTCGTCGGTGTGGCTGCCGTCATTGTGTCCGGTCTGATTCTGAAAAAAACGCGGCTGTTCGCAGGAGATCCCTCTCCTTTTGTCATGGAGCTGCCTGCCTATCATGCGCCGACACCGAAAAATATTATGCGCGGCACCTGGGAACGCGGCTTCAGCTTTGTCAAGCGCGCAGGTACCGTCATTCTGCTGGCATCTGTCATTATCTGGATTCTCAATTCCCTCTCCTTTGAAAACGGATTCCATTACATTGCGGAAGGCGACACAAGCAGAAGTATTTTAATGGTCGTCGGCGGTGTCATCGCAGTTTTGTTCATACCGCTTGGCTTTGGTTCCTGGCAGACAGCGGTTGCAGCGCTCCTCGGACTGCTTGCCAAGGAACAAATTGTCAGTGTTCTCGGCTCTTTGGCTTCCATGGCAAACAGCGCTGTCTCGGACAGTGACAGCTTTGCATTGATCGGAACGGAAATCTTCGGCGGCTCTGCCATTGCAGGTTACTCCTTTATGATCTTCAATTTGCTCTGCGCACCGTGTATCGCTGCAATGAGCGCTATTCGCAGAGAGATGAACAGCGGACGCTGGACTGCATTCGCGCTTGCCTATATGTGTATTTTCGCCTACGCGGTTTCTCTGATGATTTACCAATTCGGTTCGTTCTTCTCCGGAAACGGCTCTGTTCCCGGTGTCATTGCAGCAGCGTGCATACTTGCCCTGATGATTTATCTCCTGGTACGCAAGGGATATAAACCGAATAAAGCGTCAGCCAAAGTATAACTTCCATATAAAAAACAGAAGATCAATTTCTGAAAATAAATCGTTCGTTTCGTTCATACTGTCATTTTATCACTGCAAATTTGCAAAAGAAAGGAAAACCTCCCATGTTCCGATATGGAGCATCGGATGGCATGGTCATCATTATGATTGCATGGATTACAGAAAATGCTGCAACACTTCTCGTCCTTCTGATATTGGTTCTTGTGCTGTTGGCTGCCGTTTTGATTATGAAGCATGACCGAAAAAAAGGCGGCTGCGCATCATGCGGCAGCTGCTCCGCATGTGGAAACTCCACGGGCGGAAACTCCGCGTGTGGAGGAGGATGCGCAGGCTGCGGTATGCAGTGTCATACAGGAACACAACAAGAGACGACAACGCCAAAGCAAAATCGCAGCAAGCAAGCATCGTCTGAAAAGTAACTCCAATCAACTACCGTTTTTATATCAAATTCATAACAAAATGGAACCTTTCCGTATGGATAAGGTTCCATTTTTCATATAAATAACAGGAGCTGTCTGCAAATCTCATTCTTTGCAGGCAGCTCCGATTCTATTTCATTCAGCGTGGTTGTAATAGTTGATCAGACAGCCGTCAAGGATGATTTGACGTTCATCGTCGGTCAGATCCCCAAGCTTTAACTGGAATGCGGTCTTTGTGCCATCCGGTTTTACCGTATAAGCACAAATGGAATCCTCTTTTTCCGCAACCGCTTTTCTGATATCGGGAATGAAAATCCAATCGCCGACTGCAAACGGCAGTGCGTTTGCCATCTCAGAATCTGCAAAGATAAACGGAAGCATACCCCAGTTGATCAGGTTGGAACGGTAGCGCTTGGTCGCATATTCCACAGCAATGTTCGCCCAGCCGCCGAGAACCTTCTGGCAGGAAGCCGCCTGTTCACGCGCAGAACCGTCGCCAGGCTTGTTTGCATATACAAGCGTACCAATACCGGTCTTTGCTGCGTCGAGCGCCTCCTTGCCGGCTATCGACCGAATGACGCGGTAAATATCCTCAAGAATTTCTGGCTCTGTATGATCAAGGCGCATGGTTTCGAGTGCTTTAACTTCCTTTGCGCGGGATACATAGGCAGGGTCTTTGCGGGACAGTGCAAATTCTGCAAGCTTCAGCGGGTTGGAACGGTAAGAGGATGTCTCGCCGGACGGGATCAGTTCATCGGTGGTCGTAACCGGGTCTGTGATCACCGATGCGACACGCAGCAAAAGGTCATCGGTCAGCGGCTGCATCTTTGGCCAGTCTGCAATATTCGGACCGAACTTTAAGGGGGCATCCGTATCCGGCTTGCCCCAGCCGAAATAGCAGCGCTTCTGATAAATTGATCCGTCAAACTTGTATTCCGGAATCGTCTCACAATATTCCATTTCCGCAGCGGAGGTCAGGACACCGCCGTTTCTTGCGGTTGCAGCGATAGAACGTGCGTCCATCAGTGCTACAGAAGCAATCTGTCCGTTGGTCGGCTTTGAACCCTCACGGTTCGGGAAGTTTCTTGTAGAATGCCGGATAGACAGACCGCCGTTTGCCGGAACATCGCCCGCGCCAAAGCACGGACCGCAGAATGCGGTACGGATGGTTGCACCGGCAGAAAGAAGCTTTTCCGATGCACCGGAACGTACCAGCGCCAAATTGACCGGCTGGCTTGCCGGATAGACAGACAGCTGGAACGCATCGCATCCGGTATTGCCGTCCGCAAGGATATTGGCAGCAATGGCAAGGTTGTCATAGGTACCGCCTGCACAGCCTGCAATCACCCCCTGATCGACCAGCACTCTGCCGTCTGCTGTAATCTTATCGGTCAGCTTAAAGGTCAAATTCGGCGCTTCCAGCTGCTCTGCGGCAGAACATTCCACGGTATGCAGAATATCCTTTGCGTTGGCATTCAGCTCGCGGATGGTATAGACATTGGAAGGATGGAACGGCAGTGCAATCATCGGCTCCACCTTGGAAAGGTCAAGAATCACCATACGGTCGTAATACGCGACCTTGCCGGGCTGCAGCTTTTTGTATGCGTCCTCTCTGCCGTGAACGGCGAAATAACGGTGTGTTTCTTCATCAGTCACCCAGATAGAGGAAAGGCACGTCGTCTCCGTTGTCATGACATCGATGCCGTTGCGGAATTCAATCGGCAGATTTGCAATGCCGTCGCCGACAAATTCAAGCACACAGTTCTTGACAAAGCCGTCCTTGAAGGTTGCGCCGATCAGTGCCAGCGCCACGTCCTGCGGACCGACACCGTGTCCGGGTTTTCCGGTCAGATAGACGCCGACGACCTTTGGACGGGTGATATCGTATGTACGTTTGCACAGCTGCTTGACCAGCTCCGGACCGCCTTCTCCAATTGCCATAGTACCAAGCGCACCGTAACGTGTATGGCTGTCCGAACCGAGAATCATCTTTCCGCAGCCGGACATCATTTCACGCATATAGGAGTGAATGACTGCCAGATGTGCAGGAACAAAATTGCCTCCATACTTCTTTGCCGCAGAAAGACCGAAAACGTGGTCGTCCTCATTGATGGTGCCGCCGACCGCGCACAGGCTGTTATGACAGTTGGTCAGCACATACGGCAGCGGGAATTCTGTCAGGCCGCTGGCACGTGCGGTTTGAATGATACCGACATAGGTAATATCATGCGACGCCATTGCGTCAAATTTAATTTTTAAGAGTCCGTTGTCCTCCGTGGGTTTGGCTGTATTATGGGAGGAGAGAATCGACCATGCCATCGTATGGTCCCGCGCTTCCTCTTTTGTGGTATGAATTCCCATTCCCGCAAGCGCAGCTTCTTCTGTCACAACGGTTTTTCCGTCGACCAAATATGCACCGCCGATGATTTTTTCTATCATAATTTACACCGTAACTTTCGGATTGCGAAAGTATCCTTTCTGTATGAAATTGTGGCTCTGATGGAATGAAGTATTGCGTTCCGATATAAAACGCAGAAACGAAAATCTGAAAAATCATTTTTCTTTTTAATCCGCTTCTTTATATACGGTATTTTTATTATTATACACGGTTCGGTGAAAAATTGCAAGTGTAAATTGTAAATATTATCACGGTTTTCGTGTTTGTACAGCATTTATATGACCAGGGGAAGCGCGTCATCCCCTTCATATTAATGCTAAAAACAAAAGGAACCTTCATTTTTTTATTTTTCTATTGACAAATACCATCTTTTATGATATAATAGGTATTGCATGAGAGGGATACAATACGGATTCCCAAAGCACAGCAAAACGGATGCTAATGTGGCTCAGTTGGTAGAGCAGTTGATTCGTAATCAACAGGTCACGGGTTCAAGTCCCGTCATTAGCTCCAGGGGGATTTCCCGAGTGGCCAAAGGGGACAGACTGTAAATCTGCTGTCTATCGACTTCGGTGGTCCGAATCCACCATCCCCCACCAATGAACAATCCTGCCCTAAAGTGGCAGGATTGTTTCTTTTCTATCAAATCTTTTAAATCCGGAGAAAGAGATTTTATTTTATCATGATCCAACTAACCGATATCGGCTATGTCAAACGTTTGATGTCCGCACACGGCATCACCTTTCAGAAAAAATTCGGACAGAACTTTTTAATCAACCCGGCAGTTCCAGAACGGATCGCCGCAGAGTGCGGTGCGAAGCCCGAAGACGCGATTCTTGAAATCGGCCCCGGTATCGGCACCATGACGCAGTACCTTTGTGAAATGTACGAAAAGGTCGTCGCTGTGGAAATCGACCGTGCGCTCATTCCGATTCTGGACGAAACACTTGCTGCTTATGACAACGTAACGGTCATCGAAGGCGATATCATGAAAATCAATCTCCCTGCCTTGTTTGCCTCCCATTTTGCAGGCAAAAACGTGACCGTCTGCGCCAACCTGCCGTATTATATCACCACGCCGATTCTCATGCTGCTGTTGGAATCCGGACTGCCGCTTGACAATATCACTGTTATGATTCAAAAAGAGGTCGCTGACCGTCTGGCAGCAGCGCCCGGCACCGCAGAATATGGCGCGGTAACCGCTGCCGTACAGTATTACGCAGAGGTGGAAAAATTGTTCCAGGTTTCCGCCGGTAATTTTCTGCCCGCACCCAAAGTGGATTCCGCCGTCGTCAGAATGCACCTCTACAAAGAAAAACCGGTAAAGGTTAAAGAAGAAGCGCTGTTCTTCCGCGTGATTCGCGCCGCATTCGGTCAGCGCAGAAAGACCCTGCTAAACGCACTTTCCGCCGGTATGGGGGATTTTACAAAAAGTGAGCTGGCAGAAGCGATTGCACGTGCCAGGTTTGCAGAAAATATCCGCGGGGAACGTCTTTCCACCGCGGAATTCGGACATCTGGCAGATCTCTTATTTGATATCAAACACCCATAAATGCATCTCTGTCACAGCAGCATTTTTCTTATGGGGGAAATACGATTCGGGGGGTTTTTGAAAAAATCCCCCGAACCCCCAAAAACTTTTTTGGAAAAACATACCGCAGATAAATCATTCTCAAAAAATACGATTGCTCTGACATCGATATACGGTCGCCTGACGATACTTTTATTTGCAGGCAGAGGATTTTGTCATGAAACATAGGGCCCATCTGCACATCGCCGCACTTTTGCTTTGTATTACGCTCTCCGCCTGTAAGCCGACAGCAGAAACGAAGTCTTCCGGCATTTATATCGTTCCGGGGAAAATTCAGACCGCAGAGGAAACTGTTCAAACAGCTCCTATGCAGTTGCAGTCGGACACTACCGTACCATTATCGGAAATCACACAATCAACTTTGCTCGATTCTACAGATGACGGTACCAACAATCACATACCACCGTATGTCATACAGACACCTTCGGAAACGGAAACAGCCGATACCGTAAACACGGAAGAAACGGACAGCGCCATTACAATCCTGTCCGTTTCTTCTCCTGTCACACTGGGACAAACCGCAAAACTCAAAGCAAAGGGACAGCCGAATACCGTGTACAGCATCGCAGTCTTTTATAGCTCCGGTCAAAGCACTGCCAAGGGGCTTGAAGAGAAAACCTCTGATTCTGACGGTACAGTCTTCTGGGAATGGAAGGTAGGCTACAGAACCAAAGCCGGAACCTACCGTATCGTCGTAAGCGGCAGCGGTGAAAGCACAGAAACAACGTTTACGGTAAGTGAAAAAAATTGAACGAAACCAAACGCTTCCATTGGATGCTGATTGCATGTTATTTTACAAAAGATTTTGTGATCCCGGTCTGATGCAAAATTTACTCAGTTCTCGTCTTTTATTCTCTTGCGGAACCAAAACGATGTTTTTTGGTAACCCAAGTGTTCATAAAATGCGTGCGCATCTGTTCGCTGAAACCCAGATGCAAGTCCAATGTACAAAGTCCCCCGTTCTTTTGCCAGTGCTTCGACACGCTTGATCAGCTTCGTACCAATACCACAGTGCTGATATTCCGGCAAAACGGCAAGTCCATTCAGCTTTATATATCCATCGGGATTGCCGCCAATCGATAACGTTTCTACAGTCGCAGCAAGACCGATAACTTTACCGTCCCAGTCAGCTACAAACGTGCGGTATCGGTCATCACCTTTCATCTTCTCATATATACGGATGACATTTTCATCGGTTGCCGACGGAATGTCAAGCACATCACGCCAGATTGCCGCTGCGGCATGATAATCTTTGCTTTCTATTTCTCTTATCATAATATCCATATCGCTTTTTCTTATCATACAATTCTCCTCCTTTTTGAATCCCAATGGATTTTTTATTCAATAAAGGACTTTGCCTCATCATTCAACATTTCAGCAGCGGATAGTCCCTCTACTGACACAAGCAAGCGGCGCCTGCCTATAATAGAGGCGGCTGGAGCCAACTTATTTTTTCCGATGGCGGTATAATCTATCACCGAAACGCCTCAATAAAGGGCGATACCGCCCTTTATTGAAAATACGATCCGGAATAAAGTTTTTTGAAAGGGGCATGGGGAAAACTTTTTCACAAAAAAGTTTTCCCCATAAAAATCACAGACGGTACAATAACCGGTATTCCGTAGAATTGCCGTTTTCGCTTTCAAGTATCAGGTGCAATTCCGATGCATCTACAGCCGGAAGCGTGACCGTGACGGTCTCGCCTTTGCAGTTTTCGTTTGCACCGACGGTACCGGTTGTCCAGTCCGCAAGCTTCAGACGCTTGTCGCCGACCGTAAGAAAAGCATGTATTGTGTCGGAAACTTCGTATGGCGCATCGTTCAAATACCACAGCTCAAAAGAAAATTCCTCGCCTGCATGCCAGTCAAACTTCGGAATGCGTGCGGATGCAATCGTGTTCCGCAGAGAATCCTTGACTGCATCATACGCCGGCTTCTTTTCTGCCGGATAGGTAAACAGTGCATTGTTGGCAGCGGTAATCCACGGCTCGTTATAACACCAGTTAATCGCCATGGAACAGTACGGCCACTGGCGGCGCGCCTCCTCAAAGATTGCCTTGTATCCTTCACACTGCATCCACTGTGTCGCGTTTACGACATCCTCTATACAGGTCGGCTTGCCGAAATATTTTTCCACAATGTCAAGACACAGCCATCGCTCCTCTCCCCATGCCTTAAATGCATGATGATACAGCCAGGATTCTGTCTTTTCAATCGGGAACAGCTCGTTCTCCGGAATGATCTTTTTCAGATTCTCCACAGAAGCGGTCGACGGTACGCCAAATTCGCTGTATGCAGTGCCATGTCCCTTCTGGAACATCTCGTATACCTGCTGTTTTCCGTCGTCAAAGACATAGCAGCCATGCTTCATGCCGATCAAAGGAGAGGTCATGATAAACGGACGTGCAAAGTCATGCTCATAACAAAGCTTGTTCAGCAAGCGCAGGGCGTGGGATTGGTCATCCATACACGACCAGTCATTGAACAGCTCATTGCCGCCGCACCACATGACAATGGACGGGTGACAGCGCAGTTCTTTTATCACCGCGGTCGCTTCCTGCTCCAAAATGCGCAGATATTCCGGCGTACCGACATAATTGTTGCAGGCAAGCATAAATTCCTGCCAGAGCATGATGCCAAGCTCGTCACAAATGTCGTAAAATTCCCTCTTTTTCAGACCGGAACCGCCCCAAAGGCGCAAAATATTCATATTTGCTTCCTTTGCAGCAACCAAAAGCGTGCGGTACTGTTCCTCTGTCACTCTGCCAAAGAACAAGTCGGGATTGACCCAGTTGGATCCTTTGGAGAAAATGCGGCGGCCGTTTAATTCAATGGTAATCGGTGCGGGATAACGGGACTTCGGGAATTCGAGCGGCTCATGATCCGCACCGCCGCGATTCATCACCAGCCGCACCGTGCGGAAACCGATTTTGCCGGAAATACTGTGCTCTGCATTTTTCGCTGTCCAGGTATAAAGATATGCTTCCCCTTGTCCGTTGCACCACCAGAGATGGATGTGTTCCAAGGTGCATGCAGGCTCTGTTCCCTCATACACGATATTCCCGTCTCTATCCGCAACGGTATAGGTACAGGGTACGTCACAATCGGTCTCAAAACGAACTTCTGCGGTCGTTCTCTCCGTGTTCAGCGTATAAAACGGCTCACAGCGGCGGATATATCCCTGTGTTCTGGTTTCTATATAGCAGGGTTTCCAGATACCGGAAATGATCAGTCTGGGGTTCCAGTCCCACTCATAGGTTGCCGGCGGCTTGCAGGACTGCGCTGCCATTTCACGCGGCGTTGCAAATTCTCCCGGCAGCTTTGGATGCGGATGAATCAAAACCGTTAGTTTGGAGCCGGGATGCACGGTATCCGTTACATCAAGCTCGGTCTTTGTGTACATGCCTTCGTGGGAATAGATACAACTGCCATCAAGGAAGATATCAAAAATATAGTCAATCCCTTCCGCCACAAAGAATACGCGCTCACCCGCTTTGACGGTATAATCAAGTGTGGTCTCATATTTCCAGAAATGATCCTCCAATTCCAGAAACCGTTTCGCAGTTGTTCCATACATGAGTGTGTCGGCAATGCCTTCCTTTACCGCAAGGTCATATTGCAGATTGCCCGGAACCTCTGCCGGAAATGCAGTGATCACAGAGTCCGGATTTTTGTCGGCAAGAAGCGCTCCCTGCCAGGTCTGTTCAAATTTCATACTGAAAACCTTGACTTCCGTAAAACGGAAGCTTCCTTTCGTTTTATTTTATGGAAAGTTTATTTTGATTAAAGTATGCAGCGTAAGCTGTATCATACTTGATAAACAGAAATTGAAAAAGGCTCGTCCGGTTTCTTTTGGCTGGAAAGAACGAATAACACTGCAATTTACTTTGGGTTTCGTATCGCCCCCTCGACTGCCTTTGCAGCAATACTCATCGGTTTATCTGTATTTTTCAACATACAAATTGCGCGCTTTGGAATTTCCTCGTACAGATGAATCTGAAAGATTTCTCCTGCTTCCATCGCAGCAGCCGCCAATTCCTCTGGAAGAAATCCAATGCCGAGATCATTTTTGATCATCGGCAGCAATTGGTCTGCCGTTGCAGCTTCTACATCGGGAGAGAGGTGAAGTCCGTGCTTTGCAAAAAATTGGGAATAAAATTCGTATGTTTTTGTTTGCGGAGACAAGCATATCAACGGATACTGACATAATTCAAAAAGATGCACCGGTGCCCCGGTCAAATGCTGCAAGGAAGTACCGCACACGGCAATTTCGGAAAACGGTTTTAGTTCTACCGATTTCAACGGATCCTTGATTTCAAACGGCGTCGTGATGACAGCAAGGTCTACCAATCCGCGACTGAGCGCGGTAATCGCCTGCGGTGTTGTATGATTGGAAATACGAATCCGAATTCCCGGATAATCTCTGTGAAATTGTTTCAGTATCGGGAGCAGACAGCAGTGCAGCGCCACTTCACTGGCGCCGATAGATACCACGCCGCTTTGCAGACTTTTATTCTGCAACAGTTCCTCTTCTCCCATTAAAATCTGTTCTACAGCAATCGAAACATGTGCATACAGTTTTTCCCCTTCCGGCGTCAAACGAACACCGCGATTGGAACGAATGAACAGGGTACACCCCAATTCATTTTCTAAATTTTTAATGGTGCGCGTGATATTCGGCTGATTCCCAAGCAAAAACTCCGCTGCCTGCGTAAAATTTCCGTATTTCGCCACATAGTAAAAAACGCGGTAATAATCGTAATTAATATACATATTCAAACACCATATCATTTTTATATGATTATCATTTGCTTTATACATTTTACATATGTCAATATTTATGCTATACTATATACGATCTTGAAAATACAAGATGGTTTTTATAGGAGGTTCTTATGGACACGATTTTTGAAGCAATGATGATTATTTTCTTTTGTGCGGCGATGTGTATTTATCTATACCGGATTATCACACACACGTATGCCGATGTAAAAACGGAACGCAGAAACGCTTTGCTTATGGGCGGCGGCTTTGCGCTGGGAATGATAAAGGAACTTTTTCTGCCGCCGGTGCGCTGGATTGTCGTTTTCTATTTTCTTGGGATAATGCTCGTCTATGCAGCGCTCTTATTTTCCTGCCCAGAAGAAAAACAACATAAAAAAATCAAATAATGAAAAAACATATGCAAATTTTGGAGAAATACCCTCATGAATAACGATTTAACAACCGGGAAACCGTCTTCTGTCCTGTGGAAATTTTGTCTGCCTTTGTTTGGCAGCATCCTTTTTCAACAGCTTTACAATCTTGCCGACAGTTTTGTCGCCGGAAAATTTATCGGGGAAAACGCGTTGGCGGCGGTGGGCAACAGTTATGAAATTACATTGATTTTTATTGCGTTTGCGTTTGGCTGCAATATCGGATGCTCTGTCATTGTCTCTCAGCTTTTCGGCGGTAAAAACTATCGTGACTTGAAAACTGCGGTATATACAACCCTGATTGCCGGCGGCGTTCTCTGCGCCATCTTGATGATCACAGGGGCTTTGTGCAGCACAGCGCTTTTAACGCTCATTCAAACGCCGGAAAATGTCATGACGGATTCTAAACTTTATCTTGATATTTACATTTTAGGACTGCCGTTTGTGTTTTATTATAATATCGCAACCGGTATTTTTTCCGCACTCGGAGATTCCAAAACACCGTTTCTATTCCTTGCCTGCTCGTCGGTTTCCAATATTGCCGTAGATATTCTTTTTGTCACGGCACTGAATATGGGCGTTGCCGGCGTCGCGTGGGCTACCCTTCTCTGTCAGGGAATCAGCTGTATATGCGCGGTGATCGCCGTATTCCTGCGGTTTTCTAAGATTCAGACAACAGAAAAGTCGGCAATTTTTTCTCGCAGTCTCTTGAAACGCATTGCAATCGTCGCAATTCCAAGTATTTTCCAGCAGTGCTTTATTTCTGTCGGCAATATCATCATTCAAGGCATCATTAACAGCTTTGGTTCCGCTGTCATGGCAGGTTACTCTGCTTCGATCAAACTGAACAATTTAGCAATTACGTCTTTCACAACGCTTGGCAACGGTATCTCCAATTATACCGCGCAGAACCTGGGTGCGAAAAAGCTGGAACGGATTCCGGACGGTTTCAAAGCAGGACTCAAGCTTGTATGGCTGATCTGCATCCCGATTGTGGCGCTCTACCTGTTTGCAGGAAAGTCGTTGATTTCTATCTTTCTTGATTCCCCTTCCCAAACAGCCATCACGGTCGGTGTTGAAATCCTGCACATTCTGGCGCCGTTCTATTTTGTAGTCTCCGCAAAGCTGACCGCCGACGGTGTTTTGCGCGGAGCCGGTTTGATGAAGCAGTTTATGGCGGCAACGTTTACCGACTTAATTCTGCGTGTTGTACTGGCTTTTGTGTTATCTGCTTCGTTTGGCACAACAGGGATTTGGCTTGCATGGCCGATTGGCTGGACAGTTGCAACGGTTCTGTCTGTTTTCTTCTATCAAAGGGGCACATGGATCAGCCACACAAAAAATACAGCGGTGTAAATCCATTCCACAGCATATAATGATGTCTCCCGTCGGTGATAACGGCGGGGGACATCTTATTTTCGTTAAATAAGGGGCAACGCCCCGTAATTCAACAAGCGACTTGGGGTATTCGCCCCTCAGTCTTTCCGTAGGGGATAAAATCTCCTACGGAAAGACTGAGATGGAACCCGCCTAAGAGGCGGGGGACATCATGTCGCAGTTATATCAGAATACCGTCGCAGTGATCCATCTCATGCTGTATGATCTGTGCTGTGCGTCCGGTAAAATTCATGACTTTTTGTTTTCCGTTCCGCATCTGATAACGCACTTTGATTTTCATATATCGCCGACAGCGCCGCACGCCATCAAGAGAAAGACACCCTTCCTCCGTTTCATATGCGCCGCTTTGGGAGAGAATTTCCGGATTAAACATCTCGGAATACCGCCCTGCATCGTCAAATACAATGATGCGCTTGGATACGCCGATCATATTTGCCGCCATACCGACACAACGCTCTTTGTTGGCGGATAAAGTATCCATCAAATTGTCTGCCGTTTCTATGTCTTTGGGATCACTTAAAACGGCATATGCAGAGGGAATGCTTAAAAAAATCGGATCATGTATGATTGTTTTTTCCATATACTACTTTTTCTCCGATTGCTTTTTTCCTGACTTTGGCGCCTGTTTTGCACCGGCATGCGGCTTTTTCTTCTTGGACGCCGAAAAGCCAAACCAGCCGAGTTTTTTGCCGAGTGCAAAATATTCGCCATGTGCAAAGGCAGCAAGATGTGCCTGTTCCAGACGCAGCTTCCCGTCCGCTCCAATAAGAGCATCCTCGACATGGACCGATACAATATCCGCCATGAACATATCATGAGAGCCAAGCGGAATTACATCGGTGACACGGCAGGCAAGGGACAGCGGCGCTTCTGCAATCATCGGACACGAAAATCCCGGAACCGGGGCTTTATGCAGTCCGCATTTTTCAAATTTGTCGACTTTTGCCCCTGTGTACATCCCGCAAAAATCCGCAGCACGAATCAGGGATTCTGTCGTCAGATTGATGACAAATTCTCCGGAATTTTTAATGATGTCATAGGAATATCGGCGCGGACGCACGGATATATAGGTTTTCGGCGGAACGGTGTTGAGTATTCCCGTCCATGCAACGGTCAGTATGTTGGACGCTTCCATCGTCCCAAGCGAAATCATGACCGGCGGAATCGGTGCAATCAGAGCGCCGCCGCGCCATTCGGTTTTTGCCATAATAGTGCTTTTCTTTCCTTTTTATTTTTTCTTTACGGTTTACAGATGTCTTATTTTCGTGATACATACGGTTTCACCGCGCTTTAAGAACATGCTGTTATCTGACAGCAGATACGGCACATCCAATAACAGTACCGGAACTGTAGTATTTGCGTGTACGGTCAGGGTTGTATCATCTTCTGCCGCAACCGTAAAGGAAGGTGTGTCATCCCACGCCATATATTTCCATGCAAGCGGCAGGTAATATGCACGGTCCTCCCCTTCCCCTGCATCCGAGGTCAAATCACACAACAGCATCCATTCACTGTCACCTATATCTGCCGAATCTGCAAAAGAATACAAAACGCGGCTTTCATTGCATAGGGATGTAAACGAAAGATGCGCAAGGGTCTCCTCTGCACCGGTGGGGATATGATACCGATAGAGCCGCACCGTACCGGAAACGGTATCACATCCTCTATGACAAACCGTGACAGAAAGGGGTTTGTCCTCCCCCTCCCGTGCTATGGATACGATGATCGGTTTTGCCGCACGGCGGAACATGTAGTATCCGGGTTTCGGCGCACCGTAATAATCCACCATGGACCAGCTGTTGGCTGCCGGCCAGCAGTCATTGAACATCCAATACACAATGCCGGAAGAAAACCATGCATTGCGCCGGAACAGCTCTAAACTGAGGCGAATCCATTCGCAGTGCAGAAGCTGCATCTTTGCAATACGGTCGGCGCCGTCTTTATAATCGCCGAACATGCCGCGCGCCATCCGGTCAAGATAGCCGTACAGGGTGATGTCGCCAAGCCCCGGATTGTTTTTGGTATGGTATTCCGATACCGAAACGTCATCGCCGAAAATATCCTCATCCGTCATAAAGCGTCTGAGAGAAGAGACATACGGCATTCCCATTGCCGGCTGTTCTGCACAGAACCGAGCAAGATATTGGGCAAAATACGCCTGATATGCATCAAAATTTCCCTCTCTGATATAGGCAAAGAAGTTCCCTAAAAACTGTGTATTGTGCGTCGTTCCGCGTACACCGGAAGCATAGGGCTTGCCGCCGTACGGACTGGACGGCAGAAATCTGCGGTGCGGGTCAAGCACGGCAAGCACAGGACCAATTCCCTCCAATGCAGCGCGTCTGCCGGAATACTGCGCCATGTTTTCGTCACCCAGAATCGCATTTTCATTGTCTCCCGACCAATACACAAGGCAGGGATGATTGCGCAGAGCGAGCGCCGCTTCCTTTGCCTCCAGACGCAGATGATCGATAAACGCGTCGTCTTCTTCCGGATATACACCGCATGCCATCAAAAAGTCCTGCGTGACAAGAATGCCGTATCGGTCACATGCGTCATAAAATGCATCATGTTCAAAAATACCGCCGCCCCAGACACGCAGCATCGTATAACCGCCGTCCCGTGCAAGGCGCACCAGATGTTCCAGCTTTTCTGCTGTTTCCGCAGAGGGAAACGGTTCTGCCGGAACCCAGTTTGCACCGGTACAGAAAATTCTGATTCCGTTTATGTACAGAATAAATGATGAAGAACCTTCATTTTTATCCCATTCGGTCATATGTGCATACGTTTTTAAGTTTTTGGCGCGTACTGCTTCCACAGAATCCGATGCGTCCTCTACCTCTGCAATGGCAACCGTGCGGATGCCGAATGTCTGTGTTTTGACAATTTCGCCGTTCTGCCGCACTTCAAGCGTATACAGTGGCTGCGCACCGTATCCGTGCGGATACCACAGCTGTGCATTTGCAAGGTCCGCATACATCGCAAGCGTAGTTTCCGTTTGATCTTTTTCACTTGGAAGAATCCGGCGTGTACGGGAAAAGACCGTTTTCCCCTCCGGGTCTGTAATGACAAATTCGGCTTCCCCATTCCCCGTCAATGCTGCAAAGGCAGCATTGATTCCGATCTGAGCAAGGGAGCCCCCATCGCCGTCTGGCAGAATGGTGTTTGTATAGACATAAAGGTGTTCCAACCGATCTGCCCTGGGAAGCTCCAAAGCAGCATCTTTCCAGATTCCCATGGTCACAAACCGTGCAACCCAGTCCCATCCATACGTGCATTGCATCCGGCGGGTGTATAACCGTTCTGTCGTAAATGCACCGCTGCGCGGGGGCAGACTTTCCACCTCGCGCACCGGAGAACGGAAGTGCACCTCCACTGTGTTTTCTCCCGGGTGCAAAAATCCCTTTGTCGGGAAACGAAAGGAAACAAACATATCGTCCGCTTCTCCAATGCAGTTTCCATTCAAAAAGACTGTACAGTAGGTATCCAGTCCTGCAAAATACAGCACTGCATCCGTTTTTGCTTCTTCTGCTTCTACAGAAAAAGTACGTGTATAGCTGACGTCACACCGTTCGACCCATTGGCAGTCCTCGGCGTTCTTGCGGTAAAATAAATCTCCCAGAATTCCTGCACGCTGTAAATCCGTATGCACACAGCCGGGAACCCGTGCCTCTATGGTGTAATTGTGCGTACCATTGTCCGTTACATGGCACAGCCATGTTCCATTGAGTGTCATATAAACACCTCTCTCATCATGAAATCGGGACGTTGTCCCGGGGCAAAAACAGCGCCGCTGTTAGGCCGCTTCGCCTTCTCCGCCTGCATCTGCTGCATTGTCGGCATTAACCGTGGTTTCACCGGCATCCGCCTGTGGTACGTCAGCACTTGCTGACACGTCAGCATTTACTGACACATCAGCGTTAGCTGACGCTTCTGTCTCTTGTGCCGCCGTTTCAGGCGGTGTATCCGGGACATCTGCTGCCTGCGGCGGCTCGGTGGCAGGCGGTTCCGTTATCGGAGGCTCTGTCTCCTTCGGTTCCGTCACTGGGGGTTCCGTTTCCTTCGGCTCTGTTACCGGAGGTTCGGTTATCGGAGGTTCTGTTTCTAAAGGTACATCCGTGACCGGCGGTTCTGTGACAGACGGTACGGGCGGATTCGTTGTCTCTTCTTCGGGTTCCGTCGTCTCCTCGTCTTTGGTATGATCGACATAATGCTCCATACAGAAGGAATTGACGGCGCGTGTCGATGTCCCCGACGTTCCTGCATACCGATTTGCGCCAAGAAGGGCATTCCAATACGGAAGAGATTTGGAATCGGTGACGCCGTTCTCCGGCGACCATGTGCGGTAGACATACTGTGCATCGGTCACCACCACCTGAATCGGGAAGTCCCGGTTTTCTACACGGATCAAGCCAACCTGCGTGATGTTTTCTTCGGGGCAGTCCTCACATGCAACCGCACCCGTCACTTTGTCATAGTTGACCAGTACATGCGTATCGCATGCCGTTGTAGGTACGGTTTCCTGCGTAAAGTATCCGGTTTCCACACGGCTGCCGCGCAGATCATGTCTGCATGCATCCGTCACAAGCTTGCCGGAATCCATACAATAGGTGGCAGTCACGACACCGGACGCAAGAGTAAACGATTCCAGCGGTTTTCCGGATTTCTGCGCTTCCTCAATCAGCGGCTGATGCAGCCGTGTCATGACCACATCCCAAATATAGGTGGCTGGAGAAACGGTTGCAATGTTGCCGATGGTGCGCTGCTCCATATAACCGAACCAGCATGCACCGACATAATACGGGGTGTAACCGCAGAACCAGCGGTCAAAGTCATCTGTTGCCGTACCGGTTTTGCCAGCGACATCCACATATTTCTGAAGCGTAACCGCCTTACCGGTACCGTTTTTCACGACGTTCTGCAAAATCTTGGTCATAATGGAAGCGGTCTGCTCACTGACCACAATGGTACTCTCCGGCTGATTGTCAAGCAGCACTTCGCCGTTTTTATCAAGTACCTTTAAATACGTCCGCGCCTCTGTATAAATACCGTCATTTGCGAGGAACGAATAGGCCTGTGTCATCTCACGCGGGGAAACACCGAGTGTCAGTGCACCGAGAGACAGCGGTGCATAGTCAATATCGGACAAAATCGAACCATCAACACGGGGATAGCTTTTGGTAATGCTCTTCATCCCGATTTTCTGCGAAAAATCATAGGACGCCTGTGTACCAAGCCGATCAAGCACCTTCATGGCAATCGTGTTGACAGACCGTTCTACCGCCGAATTGATGGTAGTCAGACCCTTATACACCGTCGGCAGGTTTGCAGGATAGGCGCTGTAGGTTGTCGCGCCGTAAGAGGTGGTCTTCTCATTGAAGCGGAACGGCGTGTCATCAAACACAGAACCGTATGTGATCAGTCCCGCATCCATTGCCGGCGCATATACCGTCAGAGGCTTAATCGAGGAACCGGGGGACCGTTTTGCCATCGTTGCAATGTTGAAGCCGCGGGAAATGGTCTTTTCTCCGCGTCCGCCGACAAGACCGAGAATATTGCCTGTTTTGGGGTCTGTGACCACCATAGAGCATTCCGGCTTGACCGCACTTGCGACATTCGGGAAATTGGAATCGTCTTTGAATACCGATTCCAGCGTATCCTGCACAAACGGGTCCATACAGGTATAAATGGAAAGACCTTCCGAGTACAGCATAGTCGATGCGGCGATATAGGAGATACCGAACGTTTCCTGTAAATCGGCAATGACATCTTCTATCACAGCATCGGTATACCAGGAGTTTGTCGAGGTTCCCGTCACTTCATCGTACTGCATGTCAAGTACAAGCTTTCGCTCACATGCCAGATTGTATTCTGCCTGCGTGATATAGCCGTATTCCAGCATTTCCGCCAATACCTGATTGTTGCGCCGGAATTCATTTTTATCCGGATGAGAATAGGGGTTGTAATACGTCGGCGATTTCGGGATGGCAGCAAGCGCTGCGCATTCCGTCAGATTCAGTTCCGAAACGTCCTTATTGAAATACCGCTGTGCCGCGGCACGGATGCCGTAACAGCCCGAACCGAAGTTGATGGTATTGAGGTACAATTCCAGAATTTCCTGCTTGGAAAGCTGCTTTTCCAGATTCAGCGCACGGAAGATTTCCTGAATTTTCCGCTGAATGGTCACTTCGTCATCCTGCGTCAGATTTTTAACCAGCTGCTGTGTAATGGTAGAGCCGCCGCGGGAACCAAGTCCCAGCATATAGTTAAAGGTCGCACCAATGGTGGCATACCAGTCCACACCCTTGTGGTTTAAAAAGCGGTGATCTTCCACGGCAATAAACGCATCCACCAAATCTTTCGGCAGCTCATTATAGGAAACCCACAAGCGGTTTTCTGTACTGTGCAGCCGCTGGTCTTCAATTTCGATGGGAACACCGCGCGCATCGTCGGTATAATCCATATAATAGAGCCGTGTTGTCAGGTTCTGACTGACTGTTAAAAGAGAGGAGTCGATGGTCGGATCGACATAGTTCTGAATCCAGAGCGCAAGTACGCCGACAACAATGGTACCGGTAATCATGCCGATCAAACCAACCGTAATTACAATATTCAAAAGCCAGGAACCGATACGCAGAAGGACAGAACCCATAATACTGCCGGCATGAAGCAGTTCACTGCCCCAATGTACCCTTTGATCGTCATCGCTGCGCGGTTTCGGCGGTTCATTGATATAATGTTTTTTTGTATTTTTTTGATTCGCCTGTGTCTGATCTACGATCACAGCCGCATTCTTTTGCTGTTTGTTCGCTGTTTCATCCGGCGGTGAAGGCGGTGTCGTTTGCTTGTGTTGTTGATCCTGCGCGGAAATCTGCTGATCCAATCTTGGTTCTCCGGATTGTTCCTGTGCGGTTTTCTCCGCGTGCAGATCTTCCATCGGCGTTTTGTTCATACGCGATTCCTTCCTTTCCTTTTTCTGACCATCGGGCTGTCGCATTTCCATGCTCCATCCTATAAAATTCGTCTTTTCGCTTTTTCAAGCGAAATTTCACAGTGGAATTTTGTCAAAATCCACTATGAAAACGCCGAATTCGGATCACTCCGTGATCCCGGGCTGTTGCAAGTTTATAACTTGTAACAGCCCCGTAAAAATCTTATTTTTTAGACTTTTTATCGTAAAATGGCGTTTTCTTTTCCAAGCAGTTCTTCAAATTGCAGAAGCACATACGGTGTGAGTACAATGGGCGGCGTGATATTGCGGATATACTTCTTTTCCGCTTCGTCATAAAATACAATAGCAATGCTGTATGCCGCACGATCCGCCACAAATATTTCCGCCAGATTTTTCGCATGACAGAACCGCTCGTCCCCCTCGTCCACATGCGGTACACGCAGAAACAGCGTTCTTGCATTCGGCGGGAACGGTGTTTCCGATACAGGCTTTGACACGCGAGCGGCTGCCTGCGGCATCGGACTTGGCTGCAATTGCATCGTATCCCCTCTCACGATGGTACTTTTCTCCGCAGGGGATTCCTCTGCAATGGGTTCCGTTGAGGAAACTCCATTGTTTTCTATGCCTGTCCCATCCATTTGTGGAAGTCCGTCTCCCCCAAATGCTGTGGATTGTTTCAGGGGCAAAACTGTTTTTGCAAGAATTTTCGGCGCTTCCTCTTCCTTTACCGACAATGTGCCGACAATGTACAGTGCAGCATCGGAAATCAGATACGGTGTACATGAGGACAATACCTTTGGAAATAGAATGACCTCGATTTCCGCATACCGATCCTCCAAGGTGATAAATGCCATCTGATCTCCCCGCTTGGTCTGCTTTGATATCCGTTTTGACACAATACCGGCAACCGCAACCTGTTTTCCGTCGGCAAATGTACCGCCATCAAAGTCGCCTTTTGCCATAAAACCAGGTTCGTCTTCCCCGTCAGCCTCCTCAAAGGATGCCAGAATTTCGCTGATCTCTGTCGGATGCAGCTGTGATAAATGCTCTTTATAGTCGTCTAAAAGATGTCCTGAGAAGCACTGTCCGGTCGCATCGCGTTCCATCAAAAGCAGTTCCCTGCCGGAAAATTCCGGAATATCCGGGTATCGAAAGCCTTCTGTCATCCGTCTTTGCGCCTGTCCCAAAGACACGGATGCAGGTTCCTCCGCCTCCGATGCCGCCGAAAACAGATCCAGCTGTCCTGTCACAGCGGTACGCGCCCTGTCTGCATACTGATCAATCAATTGTTCAAAAGAGGCAAAAAGCTGACTGCGCTTTTGTGGTAGTGCATCGAATGCACCGCATTTGATCAACGCTTCCACAGGACGGCGGGGGCAATCCTGCTGTTCTGTCATACGCGCGACAAAATCCTCGAAATCGGAAAACGGACGCTTCCCGCGTTCTTCTATAATATGGGAAACAAATTGGACTCCAACATTTTTTACAGCCAATAGTCCGTAGCGAATACACTTCTGCCCGTTTTTTTCTGCAACATGGTAGTATTTTGCACTTTCGTTGATATCCGGCGCCAAAATGGAAAGATGCATATGCTGTGCTTCTGCAATATATTCCGCAGTTTTGTTCATGCTGCCGTTGACAGAGGTCAAAAGCGCCGAAAAATATTCTCCGGGATAGTGACGCTTCAAGTATGCCGTTCGATATGCCGTATAGGCATACGCGGTTGCATGGCTTTTATTGAACGCATACTTTGCAAACGACGCCATATCGTCAAACAGTGCGCCCGCCGTTTCCTCCGTCATACCGGACGAAAGTGCGCCTGTATTGATGACATTGCCATCCTTGTCCTTCTGACCGTACAAAAATGCCTGTCGCTCTTCTTCCATTACGTCGGTTTTCTTTTTTGCCATTGCGCGGCGGACAAGGTCTGCACGCGCATAGGAATATCCCGCAACGGTACGGCATATCTGCATGACCTGCTCCTGATATACAATGCATCCGAATGTGACGTCCAGAATATCCTCCAAAAGCGGCGTCGTATAGGTAATTTCTGTTGGATGCTGCCGGTTGTATAAGAATTTCGGAATCGAGTCCATCGGTCCCGGACGGTAAAGCGAAATTGCCGCAACAATCATTTCCAGGTTTTCCGGCACAAGCTGCATAAGCATATTCCGCATACCGCCGGACTCCAGCTGGAACACACCGAGCGTTTTCCCTTGTCCGATCATCGCATAGGTTTCAGTGTCGTTAAACGGTACCTTGTCCATTTGAAAGGAAGGCGTGTGTTCCCGTATCTGCGCCTCGGTATCCGCAATAACGGTCAGATACCGCAGTCCGAGAAAATCAATCTTTAAAAGTCCCAGCGCCGCCACCGTATCCATGTCAAACTGTGTCACCACCATACCGCCGTTTTCCGCAAGCGGCACGTATTCCATGACCGGACGGTCGGTAATCACGACACCGGCAGCATGCGTAGACGCATGACGCGGCATTCCCTCCAGCGCCTTTGCGGTATCGATCAGATTCTTTACAGTGGGGCTGCCGTCGTACATATCCCGCAGTTCCTTTTGCTCCAGTGCACGATCCAGCGTCATGTGCAGATCCTGCGGAATTGCCTTTGCAACAGCATCGACTTCTGCATACGGCATTCCCAGCGCACGGCCGACATCCCGTACCGCCGCACGGGCGGCAAGCGTTCCAAAGGTCACAATCTGGGCAACGTGATCTTCTCCATACCGACGCTTGACATACTCAATCACCTCACCGCGGCGGGTATCGCAGAAGTCAATGTCAAAGTCCGGCATGCTGACACGTTCCGGATTCAGAAAACGTTCAAACATCAGCTGATATTTAATCGAATCCACATCGGTAATACCAATCAGGTATGCAATCAGGGAACCTGCGCCGGAGCCTCTGCCGGGTCCCACCGGGATTCCTTCGCTTTTTGCATAGTGAATGAAATCCCACACAATCAGATAGTATTCTGCATACCCCATCTCACAAATGACGCGCCATTCATATGCAATTCGTTCTCTGTATTCTTCCTCTGGATGAGCGGCGCTCAAAACAAGACTGCCGTCTGCAATCTTCTGCGCAAAGCCCTCCAGTGCAAGCCTATGAAGATAGTCCGGCGCATCCGTTCCGTCCGGCGTTTCAAAAACCGGAAGATACAATTTGTCGAATTGGAACGCAAAGTGACAGCGTTCTGCAATCCGTCCAGTATTGCGCAGCGCTTCTTCATCCTCCGGAAACAATGCCTCCATTTCCCCGGTAGACTTATAATAAAATTCGTCCGTTTCAAACCCGAGCGGTCTGCCCTCGGAAACCGTTGTATTGGTCTGAATGCACATGAGAATCGATTGGATATCCGCATCGGTTCTGCGCGGATAATGCGCATCATTTGTCACAACCAGCGGCAATCCGGTTTCTTTGGCAAGCTTCCGCAGACTCCGATTGACCGACTTCTGCTCTGCCATCCCATGATCCTGCATTTCCAGATAAACGTGTTCAGAACCGAAAACAGAGTCGAGCCACAGTGCATACTGCTTTGCTCCTTCATAATCCCCGCGGGACAACAGCGACGGAATATAGCCGCCCAGACAGGCGGACAGACAGATCAGTCCCTCATGGTACTGTTCCAGCAGTTCCCCGTCCACACGCGGTTTTCCGTAAAACCCTTCTGTGTAGCCGCGGGAAACAAGCGCTGTCAGATTTTTGTACCCCGTTTCATTTTCCACAAGCAGAACCAAATGATAATAATTCGATTCTCTGTCTGCGGTTTTTATCAATCTCGACTTTGGCGCAACATAAACCTCGCATCCGAGAATCGGCTTGATGCCTTCCTTGACACAAGCGCAGAAAAATGCGACTGCACCGTACATATTGCCGTGGTCGGTCAATGCCACAGCGGTATGTCCGGCTTCCTTCGCAAGGCGGGGAATATCCGTAATGCGGATTGCACCGTCAAGCAGGCTGTATTCACTGTGAAGATGTAAGTGGACAAATGCATTTTCTTCAAGCATGGGATATTCTTACCTCTTTTCGTTATACGTTTTATAAAGGTTCTTTTGTGGTATGTACCTTTTCGGTTTGCGGTGTTTCTTTTTTTTCAAAGTCTACAATTTTTTTCAGTCTGTGATTGAGGCCTGATTTTGTCAGGGGCGGGTCGTGCAGTGCTGCAAGTTCTTTGAGCGGAAGCTCCGGATGCTCGTACCGCAGCCGCGCTGTCTCCTGCAAATTCTGCGGCAGAAGGCGGAACCTGTCCTGCGCTAACAGCGACCGAATGGCTTCATACTGTGCGGTGGCTGCGTCAACCGTCTTTCCGAGATTGGCAAGCTCGCAGTTGGAAACACGGTTGGCATTGTTGCGGATATCTTTGAATATCTTTGTGTCCATAATAGCGAACGCCGCTTTTTTAGCGCCGATGACATTCAAAAAGTCTTCAATCGTTTCACTTTCCTTATAGTATAACACCGGCATTCCCTTGCGTGCCGTATGCTTTGGCGGAAGCGATATTCGCTCCAAAAAGTGTCCCAGCTCCTCCGCCATATCATCTTCAGAAAGCACCATATCCAGATGGTAATACATGGCAGGATCTGTGACATTGCCGCAGGAAAGAAACACGCCGCGCAAAAATGCGGCTTCACAGCCGGGACACCGGAATACGCCGCTCGGCAGCGCTGCCGGGCGATCCACACTTGCCGGATGCGGGATTTCAGACGGCGGGAATTCTGCCGCGATCCGTTCTGCGTCCTCTTCCCGCAAAAGAATCTGGTCGCATTCTCCCTCCGGTTCTATCACCGGTTCCGCAGCTGCCGGTTCTATGAAAACAGGCGCTTGTGCAGAAGCAGTGTCTGCCGCTGCGGTCTGAATGCCGTAAAGCTCTGATAAAAGCGACCGTGTCAGCGCTGCGGTGTGGCTGCTTCTGGTCGTAAACCGGATTTCGCGTCGGCAAAAAAGATAGGATGCCCGCAGAATGCCAAGCAGAAGTGCCTTTCTGCAGCACAGCTTCTTGATTTTCATATCACATAAGGCATTTTTGGTCTCTGCTGAAAAGGACATGGTGATAAAATCCTCTTTTCTTTTTTAAATAGGCAATGAGAGCGCCTTGTGTTATCCTTGCAGCCGCCGCAGAAGCGGTTCTATCGTGCCGCAGATTATTATGATTACGCACGCATCATGACAACATGTCTAAAGTTGTGCCTGACGTCTCCTGCCGCCTATCGAGACAAAAGACATCCTGTTTTTTGTTATAATGTAAGAAGACAGTCTTCACGGGTGCGAATCTCCGGTTCAATTTGGATGCCGTACCGTGCTTCGATACGCTGTTCAATTTCGGAAAGCAGTGCCCTGACATCGTTTGCAGTCGCGTCACCGCGGTTGATGATAAAGCCTGCATGCTTTTCGCTGACCTGTGCTCCGCCGATGGAATACCCCTTCAAACCGGCTTCGTCAATCAGCTTTGCCGTAAAATACCCCGGGTACCGTTTGAATGCGCTGCCTGCATTGGGATATTCTAACGGCTGCTTTTCTCTGCGCCGTGCGATATAGGCTTCCATCTCGTCCCTGATTTGGATACGGTCGCCAAACGCAAGCTTCCATTCCGCCCCGAGGATGACCGCGTTTTTGCGTTTCTGTGCAAATACGGAGGTACGGTAACCAAAAGCGCATTCTGCTTTTGGAAATGTCACAGTCTTCCGCGCAAAAAGATCATAACAGGTCACACTCTGTATGTTTTGTCCTACCTCACCGTCATACGCGCCTGCATTCATATAGACCGCGCCGCCGACCGATCCCGGTATGCCATACGCAAACGACAGCCCCGAAAGCCCTGCATCTCTTGCCGCAGTACATACCGCAGACAGTCTTGCACCGGCTTCCGCACAAACAGTATCGTCACAAACGGTGACGCTTTTCATGTTTCCCAAAAAAATGACACAGCCCAAAAAATCGTCATCATCCCAAAGGAGGTTAGACCCGTTTCCCACAAGCGCACACGGAATATCTGCTTCTCTGCATAAATCAAACAGTCTGAGCAGTTCCTCACGACTGCTTGGGAAAGCTGCATACTGCACTTTGCCGCCAATGCGGAATGTGGTTTTTGCTGCCATGGAAAGCCCGGTTTCATATGAAATCTGCGCTTGTTTGAGCGCGTTTAAAAAATCATTGTGTTTCGGCGGCATAGAATCCGTTCCCTCCGATCTGAGTCAATGGATAGATACTTATATTATATCAAATTTCAGGCGCAATTAACAGAGGTTTGGAAAAAATTTTACGGATTTCTTACAGTTTCTTCTTCTGATATGCTTACAGGAAAAAGAAAATGCTTCTAAAAAAATATTTTTAGAAAAACCCTTGACAAATGGTCAGCAATATGATATCATATTGATATCACACAAAACCTGTCAAGTGCAGACGGATGGATGCACTTGGAATCGGGGAAAGGATACATCATATGAATGAAAAAATTTTAAACAAAAACAAAAACGGCATTCTCATGCTGATTGTCTGGGTGTTCTTATACATTCTTGGCATCTGCGCCATTGTTTTTGGCGGACTTCTTTTAGACGCAGACCCCTATGCGACATTGCCGGGTGTAATCCTGCTTGTCGTCGGCATCCTTTGGACCGTGGTTGGCTGGATTCCGTTCTGCGGTCTTAAGCTGCTCAATCCCGGTGAAGCACTGGTCCTGACTTTATTTGGCAATTACATCGGTACATTAAAGGGAGACGGCTTTTATTGGGTCAACCCGTTTTCCGTTGCAGTCAATCCTGCTGCGAAAACACGGCTGTCCCAATCCGGTGACACAGACAGCGGTACAATGAAAAGCAGCATCAATCTCGTAGCCACTGCAAACGGCGCTTCTATCAGCACAGAAACCGTTTCCAAAAAAATCTCCACCAAAATCATGACCTTAAGCAACAACCGCCAGAAAATCAATGACTGTCTCGGCAACCCGATTGAAATCAGCATCGCCGTCATCTGGCGTGTGACCGATACGGCAAAGGCGGTATTCTGTGTAGACAACTACAAGGAATTCCTGTCTCTGCAATGTGATGCGGCGCTGCGCAACATTGTCCGCATTTATCCGTATGACATTGCCCAAAATGTAGACACTACCGGAGACGGCGTCGCAGATGAAGGCAGTCTGCGCGGTTCCTCGGACACCGTTGCAGCACGGATTCGCGATGAAATCCAAAGTAAAGTGCTGGAAGCGGGACTTGAAATTATCGAAGCACGCATTACTTATCTCGCATATGCACCGGAAATTGCTGCGGTCATGCTGCAGCGCCAGCAGGCGTCTGCCGTCATTGATGCGCGTAAAATGATTGTTGACGGTGCGGTCGGCATGGTGGAAATGGCGCTGGAACGCCTGAACGAACACGATATTGTAAATCTGGATGAAGAACGCAAGGCTGCGATGGTCTCAAATCTCCTGGTCGTCCTCTGCGGCAACCACGATGCACAACCCATCGTCAATTCCGGTTCTTTGTATTGATACGGTTATGGCTGATAAAAAACAAATTCCGCTGCGGCTTTCTGAAACGCTCTACAGTGAACTTGCTGCATGGGCAGAGGATGACTTCCGATCTGTGAACGGACAAATCGAATATCTTTTAACCGAATGCGTCAAGCAGCGAAAAAAGAACGGTAAATATGTATCAGACGATATTGACAAACCGCCTGACATCGACATTGAATCTTTTTCTGCTTCTAAAAACGAATACTTTTCTGCAACAAAAAAATCGTAACCAGGTTACGATTTTTTGTTATGTCTTTGTCCTCTATAACGTGAGTTCAATAGAATTCTCGGGGAAAACTTTTCAAAAAACTTTATATGTATAAATCAAATCCAAACTGTACATTTTTTGCTTGATTTATACATATTTTGTTGGTTTCTCTGTTTAAAAGTTTTTGCGGTGGAGTTTGAGGAGGTGCTTTTTTCAAAAAGCATCTCCTCATCGTACTCACGTCTCTATAGGGGGAATCTGCGTTACGAAACTGTGACCTTCTTGGAAGCATTGATAATCTCAATGTTCGTCTTTCCAGGTGTCAAATACACTTCTCTGCCGCCTGCATAGGTAAGCTTGACCTGACTGTCTGCGGTTGCCTTGGACCAGTTGATAGAAACATACTTTCCGCCGGTGAAATAATAACCGGTACCGCTGCCGACGTCTGCGACCTCGATGTGGTTTGCATCGTCCTTGAGGAAGGTGTACGGACAAATCAGTACGATGATATTTTCAAACGCAAGCTGGACATCATTGTTTGCACCGTCGATGTGTTTATTTCCATTCTGAAAACGCAAATATGTATTCTTTTCTGCATCATATGTAAAGCTTGTGGTATGTGCATCAAACTTGACAGTAATATTTTCTGCCTTTTTTCCATCTGCCAATGTCAAAACCTGATTTTCACCGACAAAATGCATGGGATTTGCAAATGAGGAAGAATATGTAGTGCGATACTTCTTCTTTGCAATAACCGCATCCAGCTTGTCACCGTCGATGACAAGCGTGTGTTCATACCGCATGGTTTGCAGTCTGACCGGGTCACGGTAGAAGTATCCGCTGGAAACACCGTCATTGACGCCGTCGATGTTGTTTGTTTTACGCTGCTTCAGATTCTGATAAGCAGACTCACTTCCGCCTGCGTGAACATAAATGGCATCATGGTTGGATGCAAAGTCGATATAATATTCACGGGAGGAGCGAACCGAACCGATGACTTTCAAATCAGACCATTCATTGTAAATACCAAGCAGTCTGGTCAGACCGCCTTCTACCTGGCATTCGTACAGAATATCCGCATACGAAATCTGCTGCTGCGGCAATGCGGTAGAAATGTTGTTAAGCATAATGGCTGCCGGTCTGCGTTCCGCCCGTTCCTTTGTGCAGGACAGACCCGTCAGTGGATTGATATAGGTGCCTTTGGCGGGAGAAGAAATGCTCAGGGTATCCTTCCCGTTATCCACGACTACGGCAGCGGCAGGCTCTTGGGGTTTCGGTGCTTCTGTAACCGCTTCGGTTTCTGTTACAGGTTCCATGACGTTGTCTATCGTTTCTGCGGGTCCTGTTGTTTGGACGTCTGTCTCTGTCTGTACACTCGTATCGGTTTCTGTAACCGCCTGCGTGCTGCTGATGGTATCTGATGTATCAGGTTTCCCCTCCTCCTTGGAGCAGGATAAAAACATGCCGGCAGACAATACAAGCGTCAGACACACGGTCAGTGCTTTTTTTACAATTGGTTTCATTTGATTGGAGTCCTCTCTGTTCATAATAATTCTATCAGAAATGACTGCAAAGCGCTTTTGGTACTTACACATCAAATCTTAAGAATCGGTATTTTTTTCAGTCTGTGTTTCGGAGATGATGTTCCCTCTCTTTTCTGGAACTGACAGCAGCATCCGACCACCAAATGGCAAAGCAATGCTGTCCGCGTTCTATTATACCGCAAATGACAGAAAAAGTCAAAGGATGTCGTCAATCGTTTACGGAAATTTCAAGAATTCAGGTAAGAATCGGCAGCGGCATATGGAAAACTATACTTAGAGGGGGCTGTTGCAAGTTTTCAACTTGCAACAGCTCGGGATCACGAAGTGATCTAAATTCGGCGTTTTTCACAGTGGATTTTAACAAAAATCCGTGTATTTTGTGTTGGTTAAAAGTTTTTGCGGAGGAGTTTGAGGAGGTGCTTTTTTCAAAAAGCACCTCCTCATCGCACTCACATTCTTTTATGATATTCTGCGCAGGATTTCAACAGCGCCGTGACAGTTTTTGATGACAACTTCCCGCGGCGCACCGCCGTATTCCCCGTCCACTGTCCACGGCATCTCATCCTCCGGGCGGAACGTGATGCAGCTGGTTCGGAATAAACGCACCATAGGAGGCTTTCCCTCCATTGGAACATTAAAGCTCTGGTTCACAAGAGATCGGATAATCAGCTCCAATTCCATTGCCGTTTTCGGATGCCGGATCAGCATGACCTCAAATTTTCCGTCATTGAAGGAAACACGGGATTGATCCAATTTGACAAGTCCTGCAATGGACGTAGAATTGGACACACAGCCAAATGCATACGGACCGTCCTCCGAAAAGTCTCTCTGCCCACAGGAAATGCGGATATTCCATGGTCTGATATCGCCAAGCGCCTGTACACCGTCCATCAAATATGCCATACGCCCAAACAAGTGCTTTTTCCATCGCGGCGTTTGATAGGAAACCTTTGTAAATGCGCCAAAAGACGCGATATAGGTAAAATACTGACTGCGGTTCTGGTCCCCCTGAAACAGTCCCACATCATGGTGGATATTGTCGGCAGAAAGAATCTGCTTTGCTGCCTTTTTGGCGTTTCCAATCGGTACATGCAGCGCCCGCGCAACATCGTTTGTTGTCCCGGCAGGAAGAAAGCCGATGGGAATTCGGCGTTCCCGCTCCAGACGCATCATTCCGGAAATGGTTTCATTCAATGTGCCATCCCCACCCAAACAGACTACAATATCATGCTTTTCTGCATGTTCCACCACATAGGAGGAAGCATCTCCGGGTGCCGTTGTCATCAATGTGGTCGTCACACAGCCTGCTTTTGTAAAAACGGAAACCACGTCATACATAAGGGATTTTGACTGGTACATTCCGGAAACAGGATTCATAATCAGCAGCACACGACAGGCTGCATCAAGTGTATGGATATATGCCATAATTCTGTTTATCACTTTTACAAAAAGAAAAGTGATTTCCTTTCTTTACAGGAAAGCATCATTTACG
Organism: Clostridia bacterium; assembly: GCA_017942005.1. Lineage (GTDB taxonomy): Bacteria > Bacillota > Clostridia > Oscillospirales > CAG-272 > RGIG3925. Next base: position 70,587 of record JAGAVJ010000027.1, read on the forward strand.
ATACCGTTCTCGTTAAATTGTGAATCCAACGGTACCGGTTGACCTTTACCACAGCAACAAAACACTTTAAAATCTGATCACTCTTTAAGCATGCAAACACAACCCACGGCGGTGCGCCAAGGTAAGAAGCAAGCAGTGCCGACGGCAGTACAATACAAAACACATGGAAGGTATCGTTTTTAAAAACGAAGGAAATATCGCCGCCAGCCTTGACAAGTCCGGACAGACAGGGCATTTGATAACAGGTTCCGAACATGGAGACACAAAGCACGATCATAAACTGCATCGCATACGCCGCAGCCTCATCGCTGACCGCATACATAGACACAAAGGTCTGCCGCAGAAGCATGATAAAGGTACAGGTAAATACACCAACGCCTAAAAATAATACCTGTGTGGTACGTGCATATTCCTTGACCTTTTCCACATCGCCGGAACCAACCGTTTTTCCTGTGATGACACCCACAGCGCTTGCCAATCCGCGCACCCAGATATATACAAGGTTATGCATATTTCCGATAATGGAGGAGGCAGAGATCACCGCTTTTGAAAAATGTCCGAGAATACCGGATTGTGTAATGGTATTGATCGCCCAGACAATTTCTCCTGCCATAATCGGCGTTCCGTACCGCAGGAAATCTTTTTGCAGCAGCGGATTCGGATGTACAAGAAAATCCTTTGCACGCAGATTCATTTTATGATCTATAAACCGTGCATATAACACCGCGGCCGTGCATTCCACGATACGGGAAATCAGCGTCGCAATGGCTGCGCCGCTGATTCCCATGACCGGGAAGCCCAGCTTGCCAAAGATCAAAACATAGTTGAGGGAAATATTGATCACAAGCGCGATAAGCGATATGTACATCCCGATTTTTGCGTTTTCAACAGAACGCATTGCCGCAATGATGATCTGCGCCGCCGCATAAAATAAGAATGACCATGCGACGATGCTGAGATATACAGCGCCGTCTGCAATGACATCCGCCTCCGGTGTCAGCAATCCGATGAGCTGTGACGGGATAAAAAGCGCCAGCAGCATCGTAATCAGACCAAGCGCCAATCCGACGCGCATACTGAGCGACACGATTTGCTTGATGGTCTTCATGTCGCGTTTTCCCCAATACTGCGCGGCAAGGATTCCTGTCGTCTGTACAACACCGGTCAGCAAAAGCTGTAAAAAGGTCTGAATCTGGTTGCCCATATAGACGCCGGAAACGGCCGCATCGCCAAGCTGCGATACCATCAGGTTATCCGCGAAGCCAACGGCAAAGGTAATGAGGTTCTGTAAGGAAATCGGGACTGCAAGCGCCGCAAGCGATTTATAAAAGGAGCGGTCGCGGGTAAATAGATAACGTTTTGTTTTTTCCATGATGCTTCTCCGGTCCGGTAATATATCTTCTGCTCAGATTCCAATCAATCTGCGTCCCCGGACGTGATCTTGTCTCTGTCATAAGGGGTCAGTGATAAAACATAAAACACGGCAAAAGGCTTCTTTTATGAAATAGGTTTCCCCATATTGGAACTGCGGATTCTCTCATTTGCAAGAGATAAAATTTTCCGATCGTTGTCATAGGAAAGCAGCTTGTGTGCCTCCGCATAGGGCACAAGCCAGTCGCCGAAAATTTCATTTTCCATCGTAGTAACGGAATGCCCGTAAGAAAACTGTGCCATGGAATACACCGCACGCTTGTGTACAACACCCCACAGCACGTAATGATATTCACAGCGGAAATCGGGATCCGGTACGACGGAAAGAGAGGTTTCTTCTCTGATTTCCCGCACCATGGTTTCATATTCGTTCTCGCCGTATTCCACGTGTCCTTTCGGGAAGCCGATATGACCGGAACGGTTGCGGATCAAAAGATACAGCGGCTGTCCGTTATGCATGGCGTAAACGACAGCGCCGCAGGACTTTTCATACATGCAGTACAACCGGTAACGTCCGCGGCGTTCTGCAAAGGAAATGGCATGACGGATTTCCGGCTCGTACAGTTCCATGTCCAATGGGGCGACAATCAGCCTGTCGTAGCTGTACTGCGGCGGCGGAACGCATCCGTTCTGCAATGGAATCCGCACATTGCGGTGGACGACCGCGACGATTCTGCCGTGAAAGGTTTCCAGCGGTTCGTTTACCCCTAAGATATATACATACCGCGGCGGAAGAACACCGATATCATATCGCCTTGGATGCAGCGCCGTTCCGTTTTCCGTGTTTGTTTCATTCACTTTATTGATACCGGGAAATATATCAGACAAATCGGTTGTGATATATCCGCAATTGATCGGATAACATTTTCGCTTCTTCCCGTTCTTTTCCCCTGTACTCGCACCTTCTGCACCATCAAAATCCGATGTAGCGGATTTTGATAAAACCGTTTCATTTGTCTGTGCGCGTACAGCCGTATTTTTCGGATTCGGGGTACTGCCAAGCGGACGGTTGACAATCACGTCAACCTCACGTCCGAACAGTGCTGCATACCGTCCGTAGTGGCTGCGGATTTCTTCCATTCATACGTCACCTCTTTTCAAAAGACTTTCAATATATCATGTAATATGTAATATATTATACCATAAAATCTGATGTGTATCAAGTAGATTGCTTGAAAAATGTGAAAAAAGCGTATTTTATGCGCGGTCAATGCTATTCCGGCATTATTTTTTAAAGTACAGCGATAAATACAGGCGTTTGGAGCACTAAAAATTTTGTATGGAAAAATACATTTTCTCTTGACATATCAATCTCAATTGTGATATGATATTACATGCAGTTTATCATGCAGAAAGGCATTATTTTTTTATGAAGCTTACAGACAAACATACCTTATACGCAAGCTATCTTGGTTACATCACGCAGGCAATCATCAATAATCTTCCGCCATTATTATTTGTAACCTTTCAAACCCAGTTTGATATTCCTTTGACCAAAATCAGCGCACTGATTACAATGAATTTTGTCGTACAGATCATTGTCGACCTCATCAGTGCAAAATATGTAGATAAAATCGGTTACCGTCCGTCCGTCGTCTGTGCACATGTGCTTGCTGTCGCCGGTCTTGTTTTGCTTGGCATTCTGCCATTTGTAATGGATCCGTTTCTCGGTATTGTCATCGCCATGATACTGAATGCCATCGGCGGCGGCTTAACCGAGGTTTTGATCAGCCCGATTGTAGAATCACTGCCAGGCGACGAAAAGGCGTCTGCAATGAGCGTTCTTCATTCGTTCTACTGTTGGGGACATATGGCGGTCGTCATTCTGTCCACAGTTTATTTCGTTGCCGTCGGCACACAGCACTGGCAGTATCTGCCGTTTTTATGGGCACTTCTGCCGCTTGTCAACATCTTTTTATTTGCACGTGTTCCCATGCATGTACTGGTTGCAGAAGAAGACCGTATTCCGATTACAGAACTGTTCAAAAAGAAAATTTTCTGGCTGTTCTTCTTCCTCATGCTTTGTGCAGGCGCTGCGGAGCAGGCAATGAGCCAATGGTCCTCGTATTTTGCAGAACGCGGACTCGGTGTTTCCAAGACGCTCGGAGATCTGCTTGGGCCGTGTGCGTTTGCTCTGACCATGGGACTTTCCCGTCTGATCTACGGCAAGCGCGGTTCCAAAATGAATGTCCAAAAGTTTATTGTGTTCTCAGCGGTTTTGTGCCTGGGCGCTTACCTTTTGACCGTCTTTTCCCCGTATCCGGTGCTTTCCCTGATCGGCTGCGGCATCTGCGGCTTCTCGGTCGGTATCTTCTGGCCCGGCGTCTTTTCTACCGCTGCACAGACCTATCCTGCGGGCGGTACCGCGCTGTTTGCCCTCCTTGCGGTTGCCGGTGATCTGGGATGCGGCGGCGGTCCCGGTATGGTCGGCATGATTTCCGATGCGACATCAAACGGACTCTCCGCCATCAAGTCCATCATTCCCCAAGGTGCGGAAACTGAGCTGAAGGTCGGCATGCTGTTTGCCATCATCTTCCCCATCGGCATGCTCGCCGGTATGGCAATTCTCAAAAAAATGACGCATACAGATTCCGAAAAGGAACAGAACAGGACCACATGATAACTTGTAGTTATCCGATAACGTGAAGTTATCCGACAAAAAACGGTTCTCTCAAAGAAGTCGCTTTGGGAGAACCGTTTTTTCTTCGTTTATTCGTTGATATACAGGAACACTCTTCGCTGAATGAACTGTGCCGCCTCTTCTATGGAGCGGACGCCGCTTGATGCTTCCGACAGCTCCTCGTCTATGATCTGCGCAATGGTGGTATCCGCAATGCCGCACATCGGCGTTTTGGAAATATAGGAAATCAGCGACTGCACTTCCTCTTTTTTCACATAATATTCTTCTAAATTGGCACGCAGCAACAGCGGAAGTTTGTTTTTCGTAACTTCCCTGCAAAGTACAGAATGCAGACTTTCTATCAAATTACCCATAGAATCATACATGGAAAGCGAATTGCTGCACTTCTCAAAATAATAATAACCAAAATCAATACATTTGGCAAGCGCGGATTTTGTCACCGGAATTCCATAACCGTCCTGCAGTGCTGCCGATGTCTGCACCGTGTCGGAATACAAAAACGACAAAAATGCAGCTGCGCCGCCGGGATTGGCAGCATCCTTCAGCATACTGACATTCAACTCGCTTTCCGCATACAGACATCCGCCGATCGAGGAAGGATAGCCGCACAACCGCAGATTCGGTATCTGCCGCAGAAAATACAGCATACAGCGCACATCGTTCACAGACGAAAGGGTCAGATTGGCAAACTTTACGGTTCCGCCGCACAGCGCTGCAATCGGGTCACCTCCCATGGAAATCCCATAGTGTATTCCGTCTGCGATATGAAAATATCCGTTTTCCTTGTCAATCAGTTTTCCTTCTCCGGTTTGCTGTCCTGTCTGCATTTGTGAAAGGAATGTCAGAAAGGCAATATAGGCATCGGAATCAAAGGCGCTAATTTTCTGTTCCATGTCCAAAAATTCGGACTGTGCTGTGGCGCGCAGCATCGGTAAAATCGATTGATATCCATTTTCATCGGAGAACAGCACCTCGTCTTCCTCCAGCGCTTCCGCCATTTGATAAATCACATCCATCGTCAGCGGTACGTCAGCTGCCAGTGTATCGGTTGTTGTCAGCAATGTGGAAATGCGCAATGCAAGCGGCAGTCCTTCCACCGTGCCGCCCTCTGTCATAAAGCGGACACATTCCATGATATCCGCACCGCCGATAAATTCACCGTCAAACAGCGACGACAGGTCATAAAACAGTCCTTTTTCAGACAGCTGCGTTTGCAGCTCCCTACCGTGATATCCGCCCAAAACGAGAAGATCATACGCTGTGCTTCCACTCATCATATCGATTAAAAACGTCTGATTGGTTTGCTTGATATCTCCAAAATCCGCAGATACATTTCCCTTTGCCGCTATTTCCTCATAAGAAATCAATTCCACGATATAATCCGGATTTTCGCGATTAAAGGAGAGAATGGCTTCGCGCAGAAATGTCTGACCGGGATTGTTGTAATCTCCAATACTGGCAACACGCACCACCTCACGCACCGGCACCTGTACCTCTCCCGCGGACTTTAAAATTGCGGGGACTTCTTCATAGGTCAGGGGGTCTTTGTAGCACACAAGAAAGGTATCCTCCGGCAGCACGCCGTAAAACTGGAGATTTCCCCGGTCGAGATAGGAAAGTTTCCAATCCACAAGCAGCGATTCTTCGTGTGCATCGCCGCGCTGCACTACAATGCCGTCGCGTCCGATGAGATATACCGTATTCTCTGCATACAACACAGTGTCTGCCTGCCGGTAGGCTTCTGTTTCCTTATACAAAACAACCGGCGTTACCTGCTTTGTCGTGGGATCAAACCGATGCGCCGCGTTGTTGTCGCAGTACAGCACTACCGTACCGTCGCCGTCACGGTAGCCGCCGGACAGTGCGGATGCTGTCGAAAACGGACCGTATACAGCAAGCGTGCTGTCGATGAGATAAAAATTATGGCTGTCATATATATCATAATATACAAAACAGTCCTCATCCACCGGAATTACAACTGGATGATTCGTTGCATTTGCTGTTTTTGCAAATGGTAATGGCTCAGATTTATCAATGATCACATCTGATGCATTCAAAAGATAAAATATGATTTGTTGATCACTTTCAAACACTTGACATGTCAGTTGTTTTCCATCCTGCAATAGATACAGATATTCACCAATTTCGCTGCCGCGTATATCATAATCACTGTTTTGATTTTGGATTTTCTGTCTTTTTAAATTAATATCGTTTTTGCCTATATATGTCCCGTTTTTATCGTAAAATATTTGATAGGTTTCAATTTCTGTATCAGAGACGACCATACTTAAAAATCGAATTTGATCTTGATATAGATACTGATGATTATAAGTCTGTACAAGCCACTGCATCTGACGATCCGGAAGTTCCAAAAGGCTTATTTCATAGATACCGTGATTGGCTTCATATTGTCGTATCTCACCGGTATTCGTTTCTGCATCATCGATTGCTGAATTTTTATTTTGAAAAGGACTTATTTTCACGTTGCTGCTATCGCCATGATTACAAGATAGCAACAAAATAAAAACCGTTGTAATAAACAACATATGTAGGAATAATTTTTTCATAGTTATAACCATAATTTCGCATATTCAGCTATGCTAAAAATGTCAAACAGAGCCTGAACGGTACGAAAATTTTCCTTTCCCAGGGTAGTTATAATAAAAAGCAGAATATTGGGAACTGTCGATTTTATTTTACCACATAAATTCTGATTTGTCAATCCAGCATTTATATACTTTCTATAATTATCTCATTTTGAAAAGTAACTCTATCATTATTTTTTGTACTTTTTTATTTTTTCTGCACCATATCGCCGCAGATGTGAACATTTTCTGAATTTTTATGGAAACCTTATAAAATTCATGGTTTTCTCTTTTCAAATGACGTTTTTTGTGATATAATATAATGGTATTCATTCAAATTATAGGATATTATTTTAAAAAGGAATGTGTGTACCGATTTTTGATACACATAGCAAAGGAGAGGACAATTTTGGTCAGAGAAGATTTAAGAAATGTAGCAATTATCGCACACGTCGACCACGGCAAAACCACGCTGGTAGACGGACTGCTCAAGCAGGGCGGTATTTTCCGCGACAACCAGGAAACGCAGACCTGTGTGATGGATTCAAACGACCTGGAGCGCGAGCGCGGCATTACCATTCTCGCCAAAAATACCGCCGTCCATTACAAAGATGTCAAAATCAACATCATCGACACCCCCGGTCACGCGGACTTCGGCGGAGAAGTAGAACGTATCCTGAAAATGGTCAACGGTGTTGTGCTGCTGGTAGACGCGGCAGAGGGTCCGATGCCGCAGACACGTTTTGTCCTGCAAAAGGCACTGGAAATGAACCACCGTGTTATCATTGTCATCAATAAAATCGACAAGCCCGACGCACGCCTTGACGAGGTCGGTGACGAGGTACTGGAGCTTCTGCTGGAATTGAACGCCACAGACGAGCAGTTGGATTCTCCGATGATCTGGTGCTCCGGACGTGCCGGCACCGCTTCCTACTCCCCCTATGAAGCATCGGACGACTTAAAGCCTCTATTTGAAACCATTCTTGATTATATCCCAGCGCCGGAGGGCGAACCGGAGGAACCGCTGCAGATGCTCGTTTCCTCCATTGACTATAACGATTATGTGGGTCGTATCGCCATCGGACGCATTGAGCGCGGTATTCTGCATGTCAATGAAGAAATTGCCATCTGCAATTATCACAATCCTGACGCAAAATCCAAGCATGCACGTGTACAGGCACTGTACCAGATTGACGGTTTGCGCCGTGTCGCAGTCGAGGAAGCGACGGTCGGCGATATCGTCTGTTTCTCCGGCTGTGAGGATATCACCATCGGCGATACCATCTGCAAGCTGGACTGTGTCGAGCCGCTGGAATTTGTCAAGGTTTCTGAGCCGACGCTGGAAATGACCATTTCTGTCAACGATTCCCCGTTTGCAGGCAAAGAAGGCAAGTATGTCACCTCCCGTCATTTGCGTGAGCGTCTCTACAAAGAACTGTTAAAGGATGTTTCCCTGCGTGTCAGCGACGGTGAATCCGCAAACGAATTCCGTGTCTGCGGACGCGGTGAAATGCACCTTTCCATTCTTGTCGAAAACATGCGCAGAGAAGGCTATGAAATGGCGCTTTCCACCCCGCATGTCATCATGAAGGAAATCGACGGTGTAGAGTGTGAGCCTGTCGAAAAAGTTTACATCGACGTTCCAGATGAATTCTCCGGTACTGTCATCGAAAAAATGAGCCAGCGCAAAGGAAATCTGATCGATATGCAGAAGCGCGGCGAACGTATGCACATCATTTATGAGATTCCGACCCGCTGCCTGTTCGGTTACAGAAGCGAATTTTTGACCGATACCCGCGGCGAAGGCATTATGAACGCTGTATTTGATTCCTATCAGCCGTACTGCGGAGAAATCATCCGCCGTTTTACCGGTTCTCTGATCGCATCGGAAACCGGCGAATCCACCTCCTACGGTGTGTTCAATGCGCAGGACCGCGGCGCAATGTTCATTTCCAATCAGGTGCAGGTATATGAAGGCATGATCGTCGGCGAATGCCCGAAGGTCGAAGACATCGCAGTCAACGTCTGCAAAAAGAAGCATCTGACCGCCATCCGTTCCTCCGGTGCGGACGAAGCGCTGACCCTGACCCCGCCGAAAATCATGTCGATTGAAGAAGCAATGGAATTCATCGCAGATGACGAGCTGATTGAAGTCACGCCGAAATCAATTCGTCTCCGCAAGAGAATTCTCGACAATTCCCTGCGTCTGAAGGCACAGGCAGCCATTAAGGCGCAAAAGAAATAAGTTAGAAAAGGAAGCTTTCGTCAAGCGAGAGCTATGGGCACTCCAATGATGCAAAAACAATCCATCGTGACAGCCATATCCGCTGCCGCTCTGCTCTTTGCTGCTCCGGTTTTGTCATCCTGCTCAGCCGATCATACTCCGCCTGTCATGCTTTATGAAAAAACAGAAGTCACAGAAGCCATGTACACCTATTGGATGTCCGGTTATAAAAGCTATTTCCTGTCTTTACTTGGCGGCGAAGATACGGAAGAATTTTTAAATACCGTCATTCAGATTCCCAATGCCGCAGGCGGCAGCGATTCTATTTCCGTTGCCGATTATCTCTCTGATAGAATTGAGGAAATCATCGAGAACAACTGCATCAGCCTGCATTTGTTTGATGCATATGGACTGGAGCTGCCGGCTTCCACCGTTTCTGCGGTCAATGAAGCTGTCGCAAGTGAAATTGAAAACGCCGGCGGACGAAAAGCACTCAACCAAACACTTTCTCAAATTTGTTTAAACGCCGATTCCCTGCGTGAGATGTATCTCTGCGACGAAAAAATCAGCTATGTGTATGATTATCTGTATGGAAACACCACGCTTGGAACGACCGGTGCAGAACCGATTTCCACCGAACAGTACAATGATTATTACGAAAAAAATTATGTCTGTGTCCGCCACATTTACATCCGTACTGCGGACAAGAATGTGCTTGATGAAAACGGCGATGTACAATATGAAAGCGACGGAAGCGTCGTTACGGCAGCGTTAACAGAAGAAGAGGCTGCACAGAAATTCGCGCTGTGTGACGAATTGATGGCGCGTCTGGACGCCGGTGAAGACTTTATCACGCTGGAAAACGAATACAGTGAGGATTCCGGACGGTATACGCTGAAAAACGGTTACATCGTATCTCGCTCTACCCCGCTGCCGGACGAATTTGTCAATCAGGCGTTTGACATGGAAATCGGTGAAATTGCACGTGTTGACGCATCCTATGCCACCCACATTATGCTGCGTACAGAACTGCCGGAAAACGGCTGGGCTGACGCCAACTACGAAACCATGATGGGCAATTTTAAGGAATTGGTCAAGTCTGAGGTTTATGCCGAAAAAATCGCCCCCATGATCGAAAAAATTTCCGTCGACGAAGACCTGGCAAAAAAGCACGATATCTATAACACACCGATTTCATCGTACTGAAGGTGGGGTACGCCAAAGGGACTTTTTGAAAAAAGTCCCTTTGGCATCCCCAAAAACTTTTGGGATGAAATTTTTTATTAAAAACTGTATAATAAAAGGTTCGCGTATTGTAATATGCGAACCTTTTATATATGCCAAAATATTTTTGGAGCTAAACTTCCATTCCTATTTAGGGGTTCATGCGAAAAACACCCCATCTGAAAAGCTTTTGAGGGTTTTCAAGGGAACTTTTCTCGAAAAGTTCCCTTGAGCGCATCCCCTATACACTTCAAATACGTTCTGTGACAAGATCACCCATATCGGAGCAGGTCACCTTTGTGCATCCTTCCTGCATAATGTCGCCGGTACGGTAGCCTGCATCCAGCACCAGATTGACTGCATTTTCGATGGCATCGGCTTCTGCTGCCATGTCAAAGGAATAGCGCAGCATCATTGCAGCAGACAGGATCGTGCCAAGCGGATTGGCAATGTTCATGCCTGCAATGTCCGGTGCAGAACCGTGAATCGGTTCATACATGCCAAGCGTTCCCTCGGAAAGGGACGCAGACGGCATCATACCGATGGAGCCGGTCAGCATCGATGCTTCATCTGAGAGGATATCGCCGAACATATTCTCCGTCACAAGGACGTCAAACTGTGTCGGATTCTTAATCAGCTGCATTGCGGTATTGTCAACCAGAATATCCGTGCAGGTCACTTCCGGATATTCTTCTGCCAAACGATGCATGGTCTTTCTCCACAGGCGGGAGGTGTCAAGGACGTTTGCCTTGTCTACCGATGCAAGACGTTTGCCGCGCTTCATTGCCGTTTCAAAGGCAACTCTTCCAATACGTTCAATTTCATGCTCAGAATACGGCATGATATCAGTCGCTACCAGCTCGCCGTTGACCTCCTCGGTCTTCTTCGGTCCAAAGTAAACGCCGCCGGTCAACTCACGTACAATCAAAAGATCGATACCGCCGCCAACGATTTCTTTTTTCAGCGGTGAAGAGTCTGCAAGCTGCGGAAACAGCTTGGTTGGACGCAGATTGGCAAACAGTCCGAGTTCCTTGCGGACAGCAAGCAGCGCCTTTTCCGGACGGATATTCGGCGGGCAGCTGTCCCACTTCGGTCCGCCGACAGCGCCCAGCAGCACACTGTCGGACGCCTTGCATTTTGCCATACCTTCTTCTGTGATCGGGACACCGTATTTATCAATAGAGCATCCGCCAATATCGACATAGGTATAATGGAACGTATGACCGTATTTTTCGCAGACGCGATCCATGACCTTGATGGCTTCTGCAACAATTTCCGGTCCGATACCGTCGCCGGAAAGCACCGTGATATTCTTATTCATTTAATTACCTTCTTTCAAAGAAGCAAGCAGTCCGCCTTTTTTAATGATGTTCTGAATGAACGGCGGGAACGGCTGTGCCTGATAGGTCTTGTTTGTGGTATGATCGGTAATCAAACCGGTGTCAAAATCAACGGAGACGTGATCGCCTGCCTGGATTTCCTCCGCTGCTGCTTCGCATTCCAGAATCGGAAGTCCGATATTGATGGCATTGCGGTAGAAAATCCGCGCAAAGCTCTTTGCAATGACGCAACCGGTTTTGCAGGTCTTAATGACCAGCGGCGCATGTTCACGGGAAGAACCGCAGCCGAAATTCCAGCCTGCGACCATAATATCCCCCGCCTGCACGTTTTTCACGAATTCTGTGTCAATGTCCTCCATGCAGTGCAGCGCCAGTTCTTCGGCGTTGGATGTATTCAGATAACGTGCAGGAATGATGACATCCGTATCCACGTTGTCCGGATATTTAAAAACTTTTCCCTGTGTATTCATTGTCGCAGCCTCCTCAGTTCGGATTGGTAATGAAGCCGGTCAAAGCGCTTGCTGCTGCGGTTGCCGGGCTTGCCAGATAGACTTCACTGTTGACATGTCCCATTCTGCCGACGAAATTGCGGTTGGTCGTTGCAATGCAGCGCTCCCCTGCGGCAAGAATGCCCATATAGCCGCCCAGACACGGACCGCAGGTCGGTGTGGAAACAACGGCGCCAGCATCAATGAATGCCGTGATATACCCGCGCTCCACACATTCACGGTAAATCTGCATGGTTGCAGGAATGATGATGCAGCGGACACCATCAGCAACCTTTTTGCCTGCCAACGTGCGGTATGCGACTTCCATATCTTCCATTCTGCCATTGGTACAGCTGCCGATGACCACCTGATCGATTTTAATATCAGCCAGCTCCTTGGCAGGATGTGTGTTTTCCGGCAGATGCGGACATGCAACAGTCGGAACAATTTCAGAAAGGTTGATTTCAATGGTGCGTTCGTATTCTGCATCGGCATCAGCGGCATATACAACCGGCTTGCGTTCACAGCGGCCCGCCATATATGCTTCGGTCACTGCGTCCACCGGGAAAATGCCATTCTTTGCGCCGGCCTCAATCGCCATATTGCAGATGCACAGACGGTCATCCATGGAAAGGCTTTGTACACCCTCTCCTGTGAACTCCATGCTCTTGTACAGTGCGCCATCGACACCAATCATACCGATAATGGTCAAAATGACGTCCTTTCCAGAGCAATTGTCGGGAAGCTTTCCGGAAAGTACAAATTGAATTGCGGACGGTACCTTAAACCATGCCATGCCGGTTGCCATGCCGGCTGCCATATCGGTAGAGCCGACACCGGTTGAAAATGCACCGAGTGCACCGTAGGTACAGGTGTGGCTGTCCGCACCGATGATACAGTCACCGGCAGTCACCACGCCTTGTTCCGGCAGAAGTGCATGTTCAATTCCCATTTTGCCGACATCATAAAAATGACTGACACAGTGTGCGCAGGCAAATTCTCTGCACTGTTTGGACTGTTCTGCTGCTTTGATATCCTTGTTCGGAACAAAGTGGTCAAGCACAATTGCGACGCGGTCGCGGTCAAATACCTGATCAAATCCGGCTTTTTTAAATTCATTCACAGCGACCGGCGTTGTGATATCATTGCCCAGCACCATATCCAGCTTTGCATTGATCAGCTGTCCGGCCTCCACGGATGGAAGTCCTGCATGTGCGGCAAGAATCTTTTGAGTCATCGTCATACCCATACTTTATTTGCCCTCTTTTTCTTTATAATCAATGGAGCGGTTGATGGCGGAGAACAGCGCGTTGACAGACGATGCAATGATATCGTCGTGGATGCCGGCGCCCCAAATCTTCTTTCCATCCTCCATGGTAATGCTGACATAGGTAATTGCCTGAGAAGAAGACCCCTGTGTCAGTGCGTGTTCTTCATAGGTAAGATCAAAGAAACGGATGCCGAGATGCTGCTTGACCGCATTGCTGACCGCGTCCAGACGACCGTTGCCGACAGCGGTCAGTTCCTTGGTTTCCCCGTTGATTTCAACGGTCAAATTGACATGAATGTCCGGGGTGCGGACAAAGTGATAGTCCACAAGCTTGATATGTGTGTTGATGTTGACATATGTATCGGTAAAGACAGCAAGCACCTGTTCCGGAGAAAGCTCTGCATGCGCATGATCGGATACGCTCTTGACCGTATATCCGACATCCTCACGCATTTTCTGCGGAAGAACATAACCGAAATTGCGTTCCAAAAGATATCCGATACCGCCTTTGCCGGATTGAGAATTGATGCGGATGACATCTGTTTCGTAGACACGTCCGACGTCGTTTGGATCAATCGGCAGATACGGTACGGTCCAGGTGTCGCACGCCTTTTCTTCTCTCCACTTCATACCCTTTGCAATGGCATCCTGATGCGAACCGGAGAATGCGGCAAAGACCAGCTTGCCTGCATACGGCTGACGGTCATACACCTGCATTCTGGTGACACGCTCATACAGCTCTGCAATTGCCGGCATATTGGTAAAGTCAAGTCCAGGTTCCACACCCTGTGCATACATGTTCATACCCAGTGTGACAATGTCAACGTTGCCGGTACGCTCGCCGTTGCCGAACAGAGTTCCCTCAATACGGTCCGCGCCTGCAAGAATTCCAAGCTCCGAATCCGCAACTGCACAGCCGCGGTCATTATGCGGGTGCAGAGAAACCACGACGTTTTCGCGGTACTTTAAATTGTCGCACATATATTCCACCTGGTCGGCGTATACGTGGGGAGATGAAAGCTCCACGGTCACAGGAATATTGATAATTGCCTTGCGGTCTGCACTCGGCTTCCAGATATCCAGCACCGCATTGCAGATTTCCAGTGCAAATTCCGGTTCGGTTCCGGTAAAGGATTCCGGAGAATATTCATAGCGATAGTGGACGCCCATTTCCTTGGCGATTTTTTCAAACAATTCCGCACCGTCGGTGGCAATTTTGATAATTTCTTCTTTGGATTTACGGAAAACCTGCTCACGCTGTGCAAGCGATGTGGAATTGTACAGGTGAACGATGGCATTTTTACAGCCGCGCAGCGATTCAAAGGTTTTGCGGATGATATGCTCACGGCTCTGGGTCAAAACCTGCACCGTAACATCGTCCGGAATCATATTGCGGTCGATTAACGTCCGCAAAAAGGTATATTCGGTTTCGGATGCAGCGGGAAATCCAACCTCGATTTCCTTGAAGCCGACCTTGACCAGCAATTCAAAAAATTCGAGCTTTTCCTCCAGACTCATCGGGATGATCAGGGATTGGTTTCCGTCACGAAGGTCGACAGAACACCATACAGGCGCTTTGTCAACGTAGGTTTTGTTTACCCATTTCCGTGTCGGATGCGCAACCGGAAAGAATTGGCGAGTATATTTATTGGTGTTGATCATAAAGTCAGCTCCTTCTTCTATCAAATGTTCAGGCAAGTAAAAGCCTGTGTTTTATTCTCAGTATTCACGATAGGCAAAACGGCACCAAAACAGATGCGCGGCGATAATACAGCGATTCCCTCGCATCACGTCTGATACAGGCTTTTGCGTTCAATAAGGGGCAACGCCCCGTCATTCAACAAGCGACCTGGGGCATTTGCCCCTTAGAATTTCCGTAGGGGATTTTTATCCCCTACGGAAAGACTGAGATGGAACCCGCCGCCTATAAGAGGCGGGGGATATCATGTCGCGGTTATACGACAGCAATGACTTCCACTTCTACCAATGCACCGCGGGGCAGATCCTTCACAGCAACACAGCTGCGTGCCGGGGCAGAAGTAATATAGTTTGCATATACCGCATTGAAAGCTGCAAAATCCGCGATATCAGCCAAAAAGCATGTGGTCTTGACAACGTGATCGAAATCCGCTCCGGCGGCACAAAGAACGGCAGCAAGATTTTTCATTACCTGCTCTGTCTGCGCCTTGATCTCGGTACCGACGATGGCGCCGGTTTCAGGATCCAGCGGAATCTGACCGGAGGTATAAATCATATTCCCCGCCTTGATCGCCTGTGAATACGGACCGATGGCTGCGGGTGCATTTGCAGTGGAAATTTTTTCTGACATGGAAATTCCCCTCTCAGGTTCATGTGATATTTTATTTTTAATGAAATTCACTCCATACGAAAATTCAGGAATAAAACTTCCTTATCTGAAGATATCCTTTTTCAGATTAGATTTATTCCACGATTTTCAGACCGGACGCACGGAGGGATGCCTTGATCTGTTCGATGTGGGCGAAATTCTTTGTTTCCAGAACCACACGCAGAAAACAACCGTTGACATCCATGCCTTCTCCGGCATGTTCGTGGTGTACAGATGTGACATTGCCGCCATTCTCTGCGATGATGGAAGCAACCTTCTCAAGCTGACCAGGTTTATCGACAAGCTCCAGCGTCAGCTGACAGCTGCGTCCGGACATCAGAAGACCGCGCGTAATGACGCGGGACAGAATGGTTACATCAATATTGCCGCCGGAAAGCAGACATACCGTCTTCTTTCCTTCCAGATCAAGCTTATTGAACATGGCAGCTGCGACCGATACCGCACCGGCGCCTTCTGTGACCAGCTTATGCTGTTCCATTAATGTCAAAATAGCAGCGGAAATTTCATCGTCTGTGACAGTCACGATATCATCTACATATTTTGCGCAAAGATCGTAGGTCAGGGAACCCGGCTGTTTGACTGCGATACCATCTGCAATGGTCTTAACCGAATTCAGTGTTTCGATCTGTGCATCATGGATGGAATTGAGCATGGACGGTGCGCCGGATGCCTGTACACCGTAGACTTTGATCTTCGGATTCAGATTTTTGATGGTATAAGCGATACCGGAAATCAATCCGCCGCCGCCGATGGGAACAATGACAGCATCCATATCAGGAATCTGTTCTGTCAGTTCAATGGCAATTGTTCCCTGACCTGCAATGACATCGGGATCGTCAAACGGATGAATGAAGGTATAGCCTTCCTCGTCACGCAACTGAAGTGCCTTTGCATAGGCGTCATCATAAACGCCGTCCACAAGGCAAATCTCCGCACCGTAACTTCTTGTCGCTTCCACCTTGGAAATCGGTGCGCCGTCCGGAAGACAGATCACCGCTTTGATTCCGTTTTTCTGTGCGGCAAGCGCCACACCCTGCGCATGGTTTCCGGCAGAGCACGCGATGACACCGCGCGCTTTTTCTTCTTCTGAAAGCTGGGACATCTTATAATAAGCGCCGCGCACCTTAAAGGAACCGGTTACCTGCAAATTTTCTGTTTTCAGATACAAATCATATCCCGGGCGGATTTTCGGAGCCGGAAGCACATCCGTCTGCCGCACAACGTTGCGAAGGACATAACTTGCTTTGTATACATTATCAAGTGTTAGTTCATTCATTTTATATAACCATCGGGCTGTCGCATTCACATCGCACCACACGACTGTCGGCGGACAACAGCCCGGACATCTTGCTTTTCGTTATATGTACCGTCATACATACAAGGTTTTTTATTTTATATTGATGTTTTTCAATGATTACAGTAAGCTGTTGATAAACTGCTCTGCTGCGCGCGGAGAACGGCTGCCTTTTGCAAGCGCAAACGCTTCTGCCTTGACATCCAACTCCGCATATGGCACATCCACGCCATGCTTTTCTGCCAGCTTGTGGATAATCTCCAGATACAGCGCCTTGTTGGGCTTGGAGAAATACACCGTCAAACCAAACCGATCGGACAGGGACATCAGCTCCTGTACGGTATCGCTGTGATGCACATCGTCTGCACCTGCACGGTCCGAGAAATTCTCTTTCACAATATGACGGCGATTGCTCGTCGCATAAATCACCGCGTTGTTCGCTTTGGCCGATGCAGAACCTTCCAGCGCCGCCTTCAGCATACTAAAGCAGTCGTCATTTTTATTAAACGACAAATCGTCGATGAAGATGATAAACTTCAACGGATTTTCGGAAATTCTTCCCATCACGGAAGACAACGAAAACAACTGATCCTTGCGCAGCTCAATCAAGCGTACACCCTGGTCTGCAAAATAATTGGCACATGCCTTGACCGTTGACGATTTTCCGGTTCCGGCATCGCCAAAAGGCAGAACATTGGCGGCAGGTTTCCCTTCTACCAGTGCACGTGTATTGTCAAAGACCTGACGCCGCTCTTCTTCATATCCGACAAAGCGTTCCACTTCAATTTCGTCAGCCGCTTCCACTGGAACAATTTCTTCTCCTGCAACACGGAACATCTTCGCCTGTGCGAAAATCCCGTATCCGTATTGACCGATGCAGGCAAGACGTTTCTCATAGGCTGCGGTAAAATCAACCGGTGTATTCTCAAATACTGGGATATATGCAATGTCGCTGCACGCGCTTGCGTCGCACACATTTGCAGTGCACGTACTTGCATCACAGGTATTTTCATCCGCCGAAATCAAATCCTCCGTCGTCAAACGGGTAAGGCGTGAAAAGAGTGCAAGCTCCGCCAAAGCATTTTTTTTCAAAGAAGCCGATAAGGGCTTCTTTTTCGCAGTGCCGATCACATACGGATTTTCATCGGTATATACCGCACGGCGGAGAAATACGGAAAAATTGGTGTCATCTTCTGCAAGCGATGCCACAAATGCACCATAATCCGACATCCGCTGATAGGCAGGACCGTTTCCGTTCAGATATGCAAGCAGCGCCTGCATCGGTGCGTGACGGAGCACACCGCGGAACACAGTCAAAGCAGACAAGGCACAGCCGAGCTGCCTGCGTTCTAAATCATTCATCATAATCATTCATTTTCTATTCAGACATTAATCGACAAACCGATTGATAACCGCACCCTTGTCTGCGGACGAAACCTGTTCCGCATACCGTGCAAGGCTGCCCTTGATGCCTGTTTTCTTCTTGATTTCCATAGTCTCGCGCCGCCGGGCAAGCTCCGCTTCATCAACCTTGAGTGTAATGGAATATTCCGGAATGTTGATTGCAATGCGGTCGCCATCCTTGACATATGCAATCAGACCGCCGCGTACCGCTTCCGGAGAAATGTGTCCAATGGAAGCGCCGCGGGTTGCACCGGAGAAACGACCGTCTGTAATCAGCGCAACATCCTTGCCAAGTCCCATACCGGCGATGGCTGACGTCGGATTGAGCATCTCACGCATACCGGGGCCGCCGGCAGGACCTTCATACCGAATGACAACAACGTCACCCTTCACAATTTTGCCGTTATAAATGGCAGAAATGGCATCCTCTTCGCTGTCAAAGACCTTTGCGGGACCTTCATGCACCAGCATTTCCGGCGCAACGGCACTTCTCTTGACGACACATCCGTCGGGGGCAAGATTGCCGCGCAGAACAGCGATACCGCCAGTCTTGGAATAAGCGTTGTCGACTGTACGGATGACCTCAGGATTGCGATTGACCGCGTCTGCGATGTTTTCTGCCATGGTCTTACCCGTACAGGTCATGACAGAGGTGTCAAGCAAACCGATCTCTGCAATTTCACGCAATACGGCATAAACACCGCCTGCTTCGTTCAAGTCCTCCATATACGTTGGACCGGCAGGCGCCAAATGGCAGAGGTTCGGCGTCTTTTCGCTGATTTCATTTGCCATATCGAGATTGATCTGAATACCGCATTCATTGGCAATGGCCGGCAAATGCAGCATGGAGTTTGTCGAACAGCCGAGCGCCATATCCGCTGTCAGTGCATTGCGGAACGCAGCTTTTGTCATGATATCGCGCGGACGGATATTGTGCTTCACAAGCTCCATCACCTGCATACCTGCATGCTTTGCAAGCTCGATACGCTGAGAATAAACCGCGGGAATCGTACCGTTGCCGCGCAGTCCCATGCCGAGCACTTCGGTTAAGCAATTCATCGAATTTGCAGTGTACATACCGGAGCAGGAACCGCAGGTGGGACAGGTATTTTCTTCGCAGACACAAAGCTGCTTTTCGTCAATTTTTCCCGCCTTGTAGGAGCCGACCGCTTCAAACATGCTGGAAAGCGAGGTTTTTTTGCCGTCCACACGGCCTGCGAGCATCGGTCCGCCGCTGACAAAAATCGTCGGAATATTGACTCTGGCGGCAGCCATCAACAGACCGGGAACGTTTTTATCACAGTTCGGTACCATAACAAGTCCGTCAAAGCCGTGTGCCAAAGCCATGGCTTCGGTTGAGTCCGCGATCATATCACGGGTAATTAAGGAATATTTCATGCCCGTATGCCCCATGGCAATACCGTCACAGACGGCTATCGCCGGGAACACAATCGGCGTACCGCCTGCCATCGCAACGCCAAGTTTGACCGCCTCTACAATTTTATCGAGATTCATGTGACCGGGCACAATTTCGTTGTACGAGCTGACAATACCGATCAGCGGACGCGCCTGCTCTTCCTTGGTCAGACCAAGTGCATGATAAAGGGATCTGTGCGGTGCGTTATGCGCACCGTCCACAATAGTATCTTTAATCATATCTTTACAATATCTCCTTTTGCCTGTACAGCGAACGCTGTACCGTACAGCATTTGCTGTACAGGCAAAACGGATGCTTCCTTTCCTGTGTTATTGTGACCCCTATTATGACGCCGCATCTGTCGGAGTCAGAATCTATAGGGGTCACAAACGCACAATTGAAAACTGATTTCAACATAAGTTCGACGGGATCGCTCTTGACGAGATCGCTCTTGGGGCGTTTTTGAAAAAACGCCCCGCCGCTATGGCATCCCCCAAAAACTTTTAAACTAATATTTTTGATAAAATATAACGTCAATACGACAAAAGCATTTGCTTTTTACATTTTATTCGGTTCAAAGTTTTTTGAAAGGGGTTTGGGGAAAATCTTTTTTTCAAAAAAGTTTTCCCCATGAATCCTCCATCGAACTCATGTTATTTTATGATTTTGTTTGCCGATTAGTTGTTGATCAGCTTGTCTTCGTCGCTCCAGCTGTACAGCTTGCGGACTTCCTTGCCGACGACCTCAGAGGGATGCTCGGAAGCCAGCTTACGCATCGCATTAAAGTGTACCTGTGCGCCTGCATCGGACATATCAAGCAGGAATTCCTTTGCGAAGGTACCGTCCTGAATGTCGGACAGAATCTTCTTCATGGTCTTCTTGGTTTCCTCTGTAATGATCTTCGGACCGGTGACATAGTCGCCGTATTCCGCAGTATTGGAAATGGAGTAACGCATGCCTTCAAAGCCGCTCTGGTAAATCAAGTCAACGATGAGCTTCATTTCATGGATACACTCAAAGTATGCGTTTCTGGGGTCATAACCTGCTTCAACCAGTGTTTCAAAGCCAGCCTGCATCAATGCGCAGACACCGCCGCAAAGGACAGCCTGTTCACCGAACAAGTCTGTTTCTGTTTCGGTACGGAAGGTGGTTTCAAGGACGCCTGCACGTGCGCCGCCAATGCCAAGTGCATATGCAAGTGCAATTTCCAGTGCGTCGCCGGTTGCATCCTGCTCTACAGCGACCAGACACGGAACACCCTTGCCTGCCTGATATTCAGAACGGACAGTATGACCGGGTCCCTTCGGTGCGATCATGATAACGTTGACATTCTTCGGAGGCTTGATGCAGCCAAAGTGAATGTTGAAGCCATGTGCAAATGCGAGGGTCTTGCCTTCGGTCATGTGCGGCGCAATGCTTTCCTTGTACAGCTTTGCCTGCTTTTCATCGTTGATCAGAATCATGATAATATCTGCATTTGCAGCAGCATCTGCGGCAGTCATAACCTTCAGACCTGCAGCTTCTGCCTTTGCCCAGCTCTTGGAACCTTCGTACAGACCAACAATGACATTCACGCCGGAATCCTTTAAGTTCAGCGCATGTGCGTGACCCTGGGAACCGTAACCGATAATTGCAACGGTTTTACCGTTAAGCTTTGCAAGATTGCAGTCCTGCTGATAATAAATGTTCTGCATGATAAGAATCTCCTTTTAAATAATGGTATATTTTAAACCCGAACTGCCTGCGGCTGCTTTGTCAGCGATAACCGCCGGCAAGACCGGATTGCGTTTAGCATAGAATTAATTCTTCTGCATGATTGTCATGCCGCGTTCCAGTGCAACCACACCGGTACGGCACATTTCAATGATGCCAAGCGGCTTCATGACGTCGATGAACGCCTTGATTTTCTGCGGCTCTCCGGTAACTTCCACACACATGGCGTCTGTCGTATAGTCGATAATCTTTGCACGGTAGATTTCCGTTGCCGCGATGACTTCACTGCGGTTTTCCGGCGTGTTGCGCACCTTAATCAGCATCAGCTCCCGTTCCACAGAAGCATCTGACGCAAGCAGCTTGACCTGCTTGACATTGAAGAGCTTTTTCAGCTGGTTGATCAGCTGCTCTCTTGCGTATTCGTCACCGTTTAACGTAATGGTGATACGGGAATATGCAGGATCGTCGGTTTCACCGACCGTCAGCGAGTCAATATTAAAGCCCTTGCGCATAAACATGCCTGCAACCCGCGTCAGGACACCGTACTTGTTTTCTACATAAATTGCAATGACAGAACGCATATTACTTCACCTCCGGTTTTGCGGTAATGATATCGTCAATCGAACCACCGGGCGGAAGCATCGGAAGCACAAACTCGTCCATATCAATCAGCGTATCGATCAGGTACGGACCGTCATGCTGCATCGCTTCTTCAAATGCCGCACGGAAATCGTCGATATTGTCTACACGGCGTGCTTTTGCGCCGAATGCTTCGGACAGCTTCACGAAATCGGTCTGCCGGTTCAACACCGTATTGGAATACCGCTTGCCAAAGAACAGCGTCTGCCACTGGCGCACCATACCGAGAACGCCGTTGTTTAACAGGACAATGACAATCGGGGTATTGTAGGAAACTGCGGTCGCCATTTCATTCAGGTTCATACCGAAGCTGCCGTCGCCTGTAATCAGAACGGTACGGTCACCGGATGCAATCTGCGCGCCGATGGCGGCGCCCAGACCGTATCCCATGGTGCCAAGACCGCCGCTGGATGCAAACCGTCTCGGCATTTCAAAGTCTGTATACTGTGCTGCCCACATCTGATGCTGACCGACGTCTGTTGCAATAATGGTACGCGCATCCTTGATTTCATTGATGACATCGAAAATTTTTCTCGGTGTCATAGTGCCGCCGGATTTGCGCTCCGCTTCACGTTCAATCAGACGTTCCTCGGTCTTCAGCGCTTCTACAATGGTTCTCCACTCCGGATGGGACTGCTTGTCACAGCGCTTGAGGATACGGGAGAACGAAGAAACGATACTGCCGATCAGTCCCACGTCGACGCGGACATTTTTATTGATTTCGGAAAGATCGGTATCCAGCTGGATAATCTTTGCATTCTTTGCATATTTGGCAACATTGCCGGTTGCACGGTCGCTGAACCGCACACCGATACCGATGACAAGGTCTGCTTCCTTGTTTGCCATGGAAGACGCATATCTGCCGTGCATGCCCTCCATGCCGAGGAAACGGTCGTAGCTATTCTTCATGGCAGAAAGTCCCATAAAGGAGCATCCGACATATGCGTCGATTTTTTCTGCCAATGCAATGATATCTTCTGTCATACCGCGTCCGGCAGCGCCGCCGCCGATGTAGATATACGGACGCTTTGCCTCATTGATCAGCGCAACCGCACGGTCGATATCCGCATCGTCTGCGTTGTCCTGTGCCATGCATTCCACCACATCGCCGCGGCAGAATTTGCAGGATGCAATCTGCACATCCTTTGGAATATCGATGAGGACAGGACCCGGTCTTCCTGATTTTGCGATGCAGAACGCTTCTCTGATGGTATCCGCAAGCTCATTGACATCGCTGACAAAATAATTGTGCTTTGTAATCGGCAGTGTAACGCCTGTGATGTTGATCTCCTGGAAGCTGTCGCGTCCGATTAAGGATGTCGGAACGTTGCCTGTAATCGCCACCATCGGAATGGAGTCCAGCATCGCCGTTGCAATTCCTGTTACCAGGTTGGTTGCACCGGGGCCGGACGTTGCAATGACAACGCCAACTTTTCCCGTAACGCGGGAATATCCGTCTGCCGCATGAGATGCCCCCTGTTCATGTGCGGTCAATACATGGTTGATACGGTCACTCGCTTTGTATAGTTCGTCATAAATATTCAATACCTGACCGCCCGGATAACCGAATACATCGGTAACACCCTGCTCGATCAATGTCTCAATCACGATTTGTGCGCCGGTCATCTGTGTGCCAATCGTTTCTTTCTCTTGTCCCATTCAGTCTGATACCTCCTGTTTTTTTACGCGGATAACAAAAAAACGCTTCTCGTCTTCTGTTATCCATGGTATTGATAACAAAGAGACGAAAGCGCTTCCCTATCGTTTCACTTCCGCGGTACCACTCTTTTTCATCCCGTTTCATTTGGCATTTATGCCTTTGGGATGCGCTCAAGGTGCCCTACACCCTTGCTCTTTCACGGGAGCTGCCGTCTGCATTTACTTTCCATTATTGGGATATGACAGAACCGATGCGGCTGTATTTCTGCATTGGGCAATTCTGCTGCGCCTCTCCGCTGTCCGCTTGTCTGCTCGCCAATCCTTTTTTCATAAACATATGATGATGCTTGGATTTTATTGCAGCCACTCCATGGTGAGTTCAACAAACAGATCTCCCCGTGTCTTGCACCAACCGACACCTCTCTGTACGAAACCCTCTTTTGTTTACTGATCCATTTCACAGTGTTTTATATTTACATGCATTATTATATCATAATCCGACCGAAAAGTCAAGAACTTTAGCAAATTAAATTATGTATTATATGTGAAACATTTCAAGTGTTTTTATGAACGAAGAGGGATACGATGAGTGCCCAAGCGGCGGGGATTTTTTTCAAAAAATCCCGGGGAGCGCGTACTCATCGAACGCATGTTAATTTAAGCTTCTGCGCGGCATGTCAGACACTGCATTACAGATACTACATGGCAGAAAAATACGCCGCCTACTTGCAATCTGCCGTGGAATATGATATAATAAAATAAAAAACTGCGATTCACAGTATATAGTAAAGGAAGAAAAAATTATGAGCGCGATCAAGGATATCTCTTTAGCGAAGTCCGGCTACGATAAAATCAACTGGGTAAAAAGCTATATGCCCATTTTAAACTCCATCAACAAGCGTTTTTCCGAGGAAAAACCGTTTGCCGGAAAAAAGATTTCCATGTCCATCCATCTGGAAGCCAAAACCGCCTATCTCGCAATGACATTGGCTGCCGGCGGCGCACAGGTATATGTCACCGGCTGCAATCCGCTTTCCACACAGGACGATATCGCAGCGGCTCTGGTTGACGCAGGCTTTGAAGTCAACGCATGGCGCGGCGTAACCAATGAAGAATATGAGGAACACTTAAAAAAGACGCTTTCCCTCTGTCCGGATGTTATGATTGACGACGGCGGTGATCTGACTCACCTTCTGCATGGGGAATGCAGAGCATACGGCAAAAATCTCATCGGCGGCTGTGAAGAAACAACGACCGGTATTCACCGTCTGTTCTCCCGCCAAAAGGCTGGCAAGCTCGATTATACGATGATCGACGTCAACGACGCGGACTGCAAGCATCTGTTTGATAACCGCTACGGCACCGGACAATCCACACTCGACGGCATTATGAATGCAACCAATTTGATCATTGCAGGAAAAACCGTGGTTGTCGCCGGTTACGGCTGGTGCGGCAAGGGTCTGGCAATGCGTGCAAAGGGTATGGGCGCTGTGGTCGTCGTCACAGAAATCGATCCCATCAAGGCGATTGAAGCGGTCATGGACGGATTTACGGTGATGCCGATGGACGAAGCCGCAAAAATCGGCGATCTGTTTGTCACACTGACCGGCTGTGCAGACGTCATCCGCGACCGGCATTTTGCGGTGATGAAGGACGGCGCACTGTTAGCGAATTCCGGTCACTTTGATGTGGAAATCAATAAAACCGAACTGGAAGCACAGGCTGTGGAAATCTGGGAACGCAAGCCGAACATCCGCGGCTATAAAATGAAGGACGGACGCATCCTCAATCTGCTGGCAGACGGCAGACTGGTCAATTTGGCAGCTGGAAACGGTCACCCCGCAGAGATTATGGACATGAGCTTCGGCATTCAGGCGCTGTGCCTGGAATATCTGGTCAAACATGCGGGAGAGCTGGAGCATAAAGTGTATCAGGTTCCCCGCGAAATCGATGCACAGGTTGCAAATATCAAGCTGTCCGGCATGGGTGTCAGCATTGATGCACTGACAAATGAACAGATTGCATATATGAATCAAGTCGATTGACAGCTGTGCTCTCAGAGAAACGGAATACGATGGGCAGAACCCGTGTGCGGAAATAAGCAGGCGTACTATAGAAGAAAACGAAATGCGATACATCTGCGAAGGGAGAAGAACGCTTATGATTGAAATTTTGGCAGAAAAAAATTTTCATGGACTGCCTGTCTGTGCATATGATCCGTATTTTTCCAAATCTGGTTATTTACCCAACCATCCGTGCGAATATAAAGAGCCGCTTCCCTACCAGCACTTACCGATGAACAACGGCCGCATCAACTGCTTTCCGCCGCATATGCACAGAGAACTGGAAGTGCACTTGATTGTCTCGGGCAGCATATACATTGTAATCAACGGAAAAGAACGGCTGTATCGGTGCGGTGATCTTGTGATCATCAACCCTTTTGATACGCACGAGGGATTTACCGTACTCACAGAAGAACCGCTTTATTATTACTTCACCATCCTTGATCTTTCCTATTTTTCGCAGGTGCTTCCGTTTTCTGAGGCAAAAATCCTACACGATATCTGCCGCGGAACGGTACGCTTTTGCGAATCGGTCGATGCATCACAAATTATCTCACAATCGGAGCAAATACGTTCCATCTTTCAGTCATTACATGATCGGTATACAAACAATGAAGCAAGTAAAATATTGTCTCCTGTATATGATCTGCTCGAATTTATACTCACACACGCAGCGCGAAACACCACCAAGGCGAAAATCCAGCCCGACTTTGCGTTTGTCTGTCAAGTGAGCAATTTGATCGAAACACAGTATATGACCGATCTTTCCACCGCTTCCGTATGCGATATCCTCTCCTACAGCAAAAGCTATTTTTGCCGACGGTTTCGCGAGTGCTTTGGCATACCGTTTATGGATTACCTGAACCGTTATCGATTGGATCGCGCCATGAAGCTGCAAATTGATGCAAACACGTCGCTTACCGACATTGCGGCATCGGTCGGCTTCAACAATTACGCATACTTTTCCAAAGCATTTCACAAATACAAAGGAATTTCTCCAAAGCAATATTTTTGCGATGCAGGCGATACGGATACCGCAGATCAAAAGCGTATCCTGCCGCGCACAAAAGCATGACCGCCTCCCCCGGGGTTGCTGTACTTTGACGCAGCAACCCTTAAAAATATACCCTTTTACCTTTTGCCTTTTTACACTTTTACCCGTTCAAAATTCCATTTTTGTATACTTTGCATATCCCATTTGGAAGAAAATGGGACTGGGTCTGCTGCAAGCTTTCGACTTACAGCAGACCCAGTTTTTCGATGTTTATCAATGTTTTTGATAAATATCCAAAAGCTGCTCCAGTTTTTTTGTTAACTGCTTTTCTTTCTTTTTCCAATAAGAAGCGAAATTTCCCTCTCTGCGCTGTTCCGCTCCGCGCGTCACGAAAACAGGATCTCCGAGTGCAGAGGTATTGATTACAGCAAAGTCGTACCATACACTTTCCGTGATGATATCAAACATTTGGCAGGATTCATTGTCACGCAGATATTTTCCTTTCATTGCCGTTTCATACCATGCCGGCGTAACCGTTTTATAGGATACTTCGCTCATACACTCAATGAATGCGCCGATCATATCGGGATCCTTGCAGGTTGTCGGAACCAGAATCTGCGAGGAATTGTCGCTGATCGAAGTATAATAACGTTCCTGGTTTTCGTCATATTTAAACATTGGCAGAATGCCGTAATCATCCTTCATATCCCGCAGCTTGTCGGTATACTGTAAACCTGCTGTCGTAAACAGGGACAGTCCTTCTACAAAACGGTTCTCTTTAAACGAATCGACAAAATAGATGCCTGTGTTGCTGTTGTATGTATCATAGAAGCTGTCAATGATGTTTGTATTCCGTTCATTGAAAAAGTCATATACATATCCGCCCTCTTCTGTGCGCTTTGTATAGCGCAGCCCCATACCGACAGGCCACAAATCGAGCGCGCCGTTGATATCAAAGCCATAAAAGTCTCCCTCGGATTCTTTTCCGTCACCGTCAATATCCGTATATACATCTTTTGTCAAACCAAGAGCAACGTCCATTGTCCATTTCCCATCTAAAACCATTTCATAAATATTGAGATCAGGATAATATTCATTCAGTTTGTTCTTATTGAAATAGACTGCATCCAGCATGGAAATGGAGGTTAGATTGATATCGCCCGTAATTGCATACAGCTTATCGTATACAGTCGCACTGTCAATATACATCTGATGGTACCACGGTTTCTCAAAATCGATGTATTTTAAGTCATAAAGATTCATCAGCAGACCTTCCGAAGCCATCACGGAATTACAGTAGGCATAAAAGGAGATTATATCATATTCCTTAGAATCTGCCATAATATCTGCACTGACCGATTTCATAAAATCTGTATGCGCGCCCCATTGTCCGTCGCGTGAGATGACATGAAAATCGATATTCAGTGTTTCCGATACATTGCGATTGCGCTTGAAAATCGCGTCGTTTACGACTTCACCATTTTCTTCTGCTTCAAATTCATGAAGATACCGATCCTCCGAACGGCTGAGCAGTGTCAATGACGCGCCGCCAAAATCCAAATCTGTTGGCAGCGCGGATGCGATATCGCTTCCGCGAACATTTTTCTCCTCTATAACGGCTTCCGTTTCCGTATCGGCAGTTGTAACGAGGGATGAATCCGACGCCTTTGTTTCCTTTTGTGTAGGCTGCGTTTCTCCGCAGGAAACAGCGAGTGCAAGCAAACACAACAGTGTTACGGCTATTGTTGATTTTTTTAACATTTATTTTTTCCTTTCCTCTTGTGGGAGATATTTTTACGACTCAAGTCCTGTTTTTTCTATTATATCAAACTCTGCCGGAATTTTCATGATATATTTTACCCTATTTTTGTCTGATATTGCCCTTTTCTCCACACGTGTATCAATGGCACGATGTATTTGTGCTATTGAAAAGGGGCTGCTGCAAATTGAAAATTTGCAACAGCCCTTTTTTAAGACACTTTTATGTTCTGAATGATTTGGTGAAACGAATACGCTCTCCAAACGTGATTTTATCTGCGTTTTTTGGAATCCACGACAACCGCAAGCGAAATCATTGTACAAGCAGCAACAGCAACAAAACCGCGATCCATGGTTTTGGGTGCTGATGTCTCTGTCTGAACGTTATCGATCTCTGTTGGTTCATCTGCGACCGGTTCTGCGATTTCTATCACAGGCTTTTCAGAAAGGACGATACAGTCCATCTTGGAAGAATCATACTGCACGCCGATGCTGACTTCGTCACGGTATGTTTCCGAATTGCGTTCGTTGTCATTGTCGGTGTCGTTGTGCAGAATGGTATACATTGCGATCTGGTCGCCCGATTTTGGCGTAAGCCCGGTTGCTTCTCCGAAAATCGGCAGACAAACTTCCATTGCCCAGCCGTGATCTGTGGTGACCGTCTTGCATACATATGCACAATCCGACAAGCTGCCGTAGGTATCCATTTCACTGCCATACATCAATGCGCCAAGGAATACGCCGCTGTTTGCCGTGTTATGCGGATCACCGGCTTCCTGATTCGGCGTTACATTGAACCCGACCTCAGCGCAGTCGGTTTTCCAGATATCGCCAATGTTGGTTGTATCCGCCTCTGTACTCACAGTATCATCTGTAATGTCTGCATAATAGTACAGTGCAGTTTCATCCCACGCCCAATAAACAACTGCAGTGGAATAAGATTCTGCATTATCCTTGCCGAATTGAATACGATATGGGTCACTTTCCCCGTACACTTCATCCAACGTTCCGTCAATGACAGGGGTACCGTAAGCGGTTTTGAACTGGTCTCCTACAACGACGATATCTTCAGCCGAAACCGATACGATCATTGTGCCAATCAGAACCATCGCAGCTGCCGCAAGAGATAAAATTCTTTTCATAAACAGCCTCCTAATTTTTACAAATGTAAAAATCATTATTTCAATATTCCGATATATACATCTTTTTTGAGCTCGGTTATATTATAGCATACAACCATGGAAATGTAAATGGAAAAAAACCAACTCTTATTTTGGACTTTTCATTGTTTTTATATCTGATTTTATTTTTATTTTTCCGTTTTTTACTTGATTTTACATCATTTTTTATATTTTTCAAAGTCCTTTGTTTTTGTATTTTTCATTTGGATTTTTAATCGTTTTTTGATTTTTTCCATTCTGTATCTTGTATTTTCGGAGAAAATATGCTATGATATAAGAAGAATATCCTGGGAACATTCTTAACTTCAGAAAGGAGAGCGCTTTTACTTTTGTAAAAGTCAGGGGTATCATCGTGTATAAAGTCTTATCCATTGGATCCCGCACCGATGCAGAGCTTGGCTCCCAGACGCATTTTCATAAGTACTGGGAATTTGTATATTATTATGATGGTTACGGAACCGTGACAAGCGGAAAAGAAGAATATGTTTTCCACCCGAATTTTTTCATAGCGCATCCGCCAAATACACCGCACAGTGAAAATACAGACTCAAAATTTTCAAACATCTATATCCTTGCCGATATTGAAAATGCGCTGCCTCTCCGGACTTTTGACTACAAAGACCGTGAAATGCATGAAATGGAAAATATTTTTATACAGCTGCGGTTTCACTTTACCCGAAAGAAAAGCAACTGGAAAGAAATCAACCACGCATTGCTGGCGCTGATGATACAGCTGATGCTCTCCTGTCCAAGCACAGATACGACAGACGAATGTATCGACGCTGCCATTGCCATCATTGTAAAAGGCGTCACGGACAAAAATTTCAATATCAATACCGTATACGACAACATTCCCATGTCGAAAATGTATTTTTCTTCCTTATTTAAAGAGAAAACCGGCTATACGCCGCTGCAGTATCTTACGGAAAAGCGCATGGAAAATGCCAAACACCTGCTTTCTTCCAGTGATCTGCATTACTCTATCAGTGAAATTGCGGAGCTGTGCGGGTTTGAGGACATTTATTATTTTTCCCGCGTCTTTAAAAAGAACGTCGGTCTGTCTCCAACACAATGGTTAAAACAGAAAACAAAAAAAGATTGACATTTCATGCTATACATGGTATAATATTTAAATATCATAGGTATTTTTTCCTATGAATGACAACAATATTTTTAGGCGATTGTAAAAGTCTTAATTTCATATTGCCCGTAGGGCAATATATCAATAAATGCGTCGCTTTGGCGGGTCTCCCGCCAAAAAAGACACCTTTAAAGCGACCAAAGGGAGCCATCGGACTGCGTCAGTCCGATGGAATCAATTGTAAAACGGAGTTTTACAATTGCCTAATGACAACAATATTTTCAAAGACAGGAGATAAAAGAAAATGGCAGCATTTTTAACGGCGGAAGACAAGCGCACTTGTTACTGCGCACAGCTGTCCGCAAAAAACATTGGAGACACAGTATGTGTCATGGGCTGGGCGCAAAGACAGCGCGACCTCGGCAGTCTTATTTTTATCGACCTGCGCGACAGAACTGGAATCGTGCAGCTTGCGTTCGGTGATACCACTGACCGCGATGTCTTTGATATGGCATTCAATGTCCGTGCGGAATATGTGCTCTGTGCACACGGCGTTGTCCGTGCAAGAGGAGCGGGTGCGGTCAATCCCAACCTTCCGACCGGAGAAATTGAAATTAATGTTACCACAATGAAGGTGTTATCCAAATCGATGACCCCTCCGTTCGCCATTGTGGAAGGCAGCGACGTGAAGCCGGAACTGCGCTTAAAGCACAGATATCTCGACCTGCGCCGTCCTGACCTTGCGCGCAATATCATCGCACGTTCCGAAATTACCAAAATTGCACGCGATTATTATGCTGAAAACGGCTTTATTGATATCGAAACCCCGTGTCTTGTCAAACCGTCGCCGGAAGGTGCGCGCGACTATCTTGTTCCCTCCCGCGTACACAAGGGTTCGTTCTATGCACTCCCGCAGTCCCCGCAGCTGTACAAGCAGCTTCTCATGTGTTCAGGGTTTGACCGGTACTTCCAGATTGCAAGATGCTTCCGCGACGAGGACCTCCGTGCGGACAGACAGCCTGAGTTTACACAGCTCGATACCGAGATGTCCTTTGCCACCGCAGACGACGTCATGCAGATACATGAGGGCTTTATCAAATACCTGTTCCAGCGCTATTTCGGAAAAACACTGGACTACGACTTCCCGCGGATGCCGTGGAAGGAAGCGATGGAACGCTACGGCTCCGACAAGCCCGATATCCGGTTCGGCTTTGAATTGCATGACCTTTCCGATGCTGTAAAAGATACCGAATTCAAGGTGTTCCGCGGAGCAATTGACGCAGGCGGTTCTGTACGCGGCATCAATGTCAAGGGCGGCGCCAAAATGACAAGAAAAGAAATCGACGCACTGACGGAATTCGTCAAGTCTTACCGCGCAAAGGGTCTTGCATGGTTGAAATGGGCAGACAATGGCGACATTTCTTCCTCTTACGCAAAACTCCTGACAGAGGCGGAAAACGAAGCCATCAAGACGGTGCTTGAAGCCGCTCCCGGCGACCTTCTGCTCATCGTAGCTGACACAAACAGCGTCGTCTTCGATGCACTCGGCGCACTCCGCCGTCACTGTGCAAAGAAGCTGGGACTGCTTGACCCGCACGATTTCAAATTTCTCTGGGTCACAGAATTCCCGCTTTTAGAGTGGAGCGAGGAAGACAACCGCTTCTACGCCATGCATCACCCCTTCACCGCTCCGATGGATGAGGATTTGACGCTGCTTGACACCGATCCCGGCGCAGTCCGTGCAAAGGCATATGATATCGTTCTAAACGGTACAGAGCTTGGCGGCGGTTCCGTCCGTATCCATGATAGCGAGCTGCAATCCAAAATGTTCGACACGCTTGGTATTTCCAAAGAAGATGCAGAGGAAAAGTTCGGCTATCTGCTGGAAGCGTTCAAGTATGGCGTTCCCCCGCATGCCGGTCTGGCATTCGGTCTTGACCGTCTGGTTGCGCTTCTGCTTGGACAGGAGGATATCCGCGACGTCATCGCCTTCCCGAAGGTACAAAACGCATCTGAGCTAATGTCCGGTGCGCCCGGCGCCGCTGACCCCAAAGGCCTTGAAGAACTGGCAATCGCTGTGGTCGCAAAAGAAGAACCCACCGCTGAAGTTTAACAGAATATAATCCTTTATCAAACATCCCACATGTTTTATGTGGGATGTTTTTTTATGAATCGGACAACCCAAAAAATTATTTATAAAATTGCACAAATACTATTGACAAGAAATGGAAATTATGTTATACTCAAAGCAGATAAAAAGTAATAAAATTTCTTGTATTGCATATTTTTGGCGTTGTATTTTTAGACCATTCATCAGTTCCATATTTTCATGGGAACCGTTCATGCAATTATGATTGTGCATATGAATTTCATAGGTATTCTGTGTAAAAAAGCAAGCAGTATCTATAGGTTTCTTTTAGTTAAAATACAAATTTATACAGGGGAGTTTTTATATGAAAATCAAGCGTTTGATATCTCAACTACTTTCTGCTGTATGTCTCTCTGCCGTTCTCTGTACCAGCATCTCCTGTGACAAAGCACAGAAACAGCAAGAAAAAACACCTGCTCCGGGTCATTCTGATTATGTGTATACGATGGAAATTGTTTCCTTACCGACCGCAATTGATGGTATCAATATTCAATATTTTGGTGATCATTCTCACTATAGCATCCCCTATTTTATAACACAATATATTTCTTCTTATGGTAAAAACAATATTTTTCTGGCTTGTTTTCCTCAAAGAAGAGATAATAATATCTTTGAGCAATTCTTTGTCACAGTCGATACAGAAACTCATGAAGTCAGCCAATCCGTGATTGATTCACGAATTCATCAAGGAAGCTTTATGGATAAAAACAATCCGGATACATATTTTATATACATTGATGAAAAAAATCAAAAACGGCAAGCAGCAAAACATAATTTCCAAGAATCTCATCAATTCGCATGCAATGCATCCGGCATGTATGCAGTCACTTATTCTGCAAGCGATGTCTCGCTCAATCCGGATTATGATCCAACCGATACACAAACAATCATTTTAGAAAACGATACAAAATATGAATATATTCATTCACGCAGATTTCTTTTTGATACGAAATATATGCTTGCAGTGTTTCAAGCAGACGGAACTCTCGTTTATGATTTAACCCTCTCCGAACTGCCGTATCTGGAGTATCATAACGAATATACGAATTTACTTTTTCCGTTAATATTGACAGATGATGGATATGTCTGCATGATTTATGACAACTATTTGTTTATCATTGATCCTCAGGGGACTTTTTTGAAAGCGATTGAATTGCCAAACAATCATACTTCCAACCTCTCTTCACTCTATAAAACACCGGATGGAACCTGTTATATTGTCTACCCAAGCAACGATAAAATACCGTTTCCGATCTATTGCACGATTGACTGCTCCACATTGACACTCAGCGAACCAATAACTTTGCAAAATACCAATATATATGATAAATTATGTTTTTCCACCAAACAATCGGATGGCAGTGACACTGTGTTTTCATCGGACGGTTTAAATCTGTACCAACATCAAAAGGACGGAACCAAAGAAATTCTGTTTGACTGGTCGTCCATGAATATCATTGGCAGCAAAATTGACACAATTTATTCTACTACTGAAAACAATCATTTTGTCGTCATCACACGCGATATTCTAAATGATAATCCAGAAGTCGTTTTTATTAATTATATCCCCGCAGACACCGTTCCGCAAAAGACAGAACTTGTTATCGCAAGCGGCGAATACAATGACCGCTCCACACGCGCCCTCCAGATTGCATCGACGATATTCAACCGGAAAAGCAAGGACTACAAAGTGAAGGTCGAATATTACCCGGTGGAGTCGGACAGCATGTTTTCGGTCAATCAGCAAATTGCAAACGACATGGCGCAGGGAAAGCAGATCGACCTGATTCTGTTCCACGACGCTGTGACCATGGAATACTTTGACAACCTCGGCATTTTAGGCGACTGGTACCCATTGATTGACGGCGATGCAGACTATACGCGGGAGGACTTTCTCCCCTGTATCCGTGCCGCTTACGAAACCACAGCGGGGACTCTTCCCGTTCTGACCACCGATTTCGGTCTGACCACGCTTGCAGGTGCGCAGAATACGTTAAACGGTATGGAGTCCTGGACATATGCCGAATGCATGGCGTATATGGACACTTTGGATTGGGATCAGATTCTGTTGCAGCTTGCTAAAAATGACACAGACAGCCCTGCGATGCTGGTATTAAAGGGCTTTCTGCCTGTGATTTTGGACGATTATATCGACGAGGACACGGGAAGCTGTTCCTTTGATTCCGACAGCTTCCGTGAATTTCTGACACTTTGTACAAAAGTCCTCATCAACCACGATCAGGCGATAGAGGAAAATGCAGCAAATTCATCAGAGCGAATCTACAAAGCCATCGGTCTCATGAATGAATTTCGCCGCGGAAAAACCGTACTGTACAACAATCCGGATCATGATATCAACGGAAAATTTTCCATCCAGTATCCATCCGACGTCATGAACATTTTAGATAACTATTTCCCTGCCAACATGACCGGTTCCAATGTAACCTTTATCGGTTACCCACATGCAGAAAATTCCACAGAACCTGGTACCGCAGTGACCCCCTATGTGCAGTTTGGATTAACCGCAAATGCCGAACATACAGACGGCGCATGGGAATTTATGAAAGGGTATCTCTCCTATCAGGTCAACCGCATTCAAAAACAGGAAAACGCGCCCTATCTTCCATGCACCTATGATGCGTTCCATGCACAGCTGGACGCTTATGAAACGTATACATATCTGTTCCCCGGAACACAATATATCCAAGAATATACCGATTTTTCCAGTCAAGGTTCCGGATATTCATTATATCATGCTGCGAATATGGAGGTACGTGCGGTTTTAACCGACCTTGTGGAAACCGCCACGCGCCGGTATTCCGGAAACCAAGCGGTGATGGACATCATTTTTGAAGAAGCCGCGTACTTTTTTGACGGCATCCATTCCCTTACCGACATCACAGCACGCATCCAGAACCGTGCCGGTATTTATTTAAGTGAGCATATGGGATAATATTTGTCTCATTGCTCTCCACCCACTCATTTAAAAGACAAATCTATGCAGGAGCTTTTATATGAAAATCAAGCGTTTGATATCTCAACTACTTTCTGCTGTATGTCTCTCTGCCGTTCTCTGTACCAGCGTTTCCTGTGACCAAGCACAAAAACAACAAGAAAAATCACCCGCTTCGAGTCATTCAGATTATGTGTATACAGCAGAAATTCTTTCTCTGCCAAACGTCATTGATGACATTCCCATTCAATGTGCCGGAAATATTCGCCCCTATTATGATGACGCCAAGTATATCACCAAATATACTGCTGCATACAGCAATCATCGCTTGATTTTTTCTGTATACCCTACAGAACGAGAACAAGTAAAAAATCTTGAGCAAAGCTTCCTTTTCATCGACACAGAAACCGAGAAAATCAATCATACCGCAATGGATTTCCGTATCAAAAAACACAATTTTTTTGATGAAAACAATCCCGATACATATTTCACGTATGTAAATGACGATAATAAGGAAATCAAAACTGCGAAACGCGACTTTGCTTATCACAGCAATTTTTCATATAATACCTCCAGCATGTATGCGCTTACTTATGTTGCAAATGACATCTCCATCAATCCGGACTACGATCCGACCGATGTAAAAACCGTTACTGCACCGGACGGAACACCTTTCCAGCTTCATATGTCGAGAAGATTTCTTGCTGAATCAAAATATACATTGGCAGTATTTCAGGCAGACGGTTCACTTGTATATGAAACAGTACTCTCTGATTTGCCTCAATTTGATGATATAAATTTGGATATATACACTTCTACTCCAATTTTGTTAACTGATGACGGTTATTTTTGTACAATTTATAAAAATCAGTTGCTTATTTTAGATACAGAAGGTCAGCTGCTTAAAATTATCGATATTCCATGCAACAATTATATTACATATGCTTCTCTTTACAAAGCGCCGGACGGAGCTTGCTATCTTTCTTATTCAAACGATGATAAATATACACCGATATGGATATACAGTGCCATTGATTTTTCCAACTTGACGCTCGGTACGCCTGTGATAATGGAGAATACATCAATTAACAACAGGCTTTGTTTTTCCTCCAAACAATCCGACGGCAGTGATACCGTGTTTTCATCGGACGGTTTGAATTTATACCAACATAAAAAAGACGGCACCAAAGAAGCACTGTTTGACTGGGCGTCTCTCAATATTATTGGCAGCAAAATAGACACCATTTATGTCACGGAAGAAAATAAGTTCATCGTTCTCTCACGCGATATTCTCAATGATAACCTGGAAGTCGTGTTCATAAGCTACGTCCCCGCAGACACCGTTCCACAAAAGACAGAGCTTGTTATCGCATGCGGCGACTACACAGACCGCTCCACACGTGCCCTTCAGATTGCCGCAACGGTGTTCAACCGGAAAAGCAAGGACTACAAAGTGAAGGTCGAATATTACCCGGTAGAATCGGACGGCATGTTTTCTGTCAATCAACAAATTGCAAACGATATGGCGCAGGGAAAACAGATCGACCTGATTCTGTTCCACGATGCTGTGACCATGGAATACTTTGACAACCTCGACATTTTGGGTGACTGGTACCCATTCATTGACAGCGATGCGCAGTATACACGGGACGATTTTCTCCCCTGTATCCGTGCCGCTTACGAAACTTCCGCTGGGACACTTCCCGTTCTGACCACAGATTTCGGTCTGACCACGCTTGCAGGTACGCAGAATACGTTAAACGGCATGGAATCCTGGACATATGCCGAATGCATGGCGTATATGGACACTTTGGATTGGGATCAGATTCTGTTGCAGCTTGCCAAAAACGGCACAGACAGCCCTGCGATGCTGGTATTAAAAAGCTTTCTGCCTGTGATTTTGGACGATTATATCGACGAGGACACGGGAAGCTGTTCCTTTGATTCCGACAGCTTCCGCGAATTTTTAACGCTTTGTACAAAGGTACTCATCAACCACGATCAGGCAATCGAGGAAAAAACAACCACTGCCGCTGAGCGGATTTACAAAAACATCGGTCTCATGAATGAATTCCGGCGCGGCAAAACAATCCTCTATAACAATCCGTATCATGATGTAAACGGAAAGTTTTCTATCCGGTATCCGTCCGACGTCATGAACATTCTGGATAACCACTTCCCTGCCAACATGACCGGTTCCGGTGTGACCTTTATCGGTTACCCGCACGCGGAGGGTTCCACAGAATCCGGTACCGCAGTGACCCCCTATGTGCAGTTTGGATTAACCGCAAACGCCGAACATACAGACGGCGCATGGGAATTTATGAAAGGGTATCTCTCCTATCAGGTCAACCGCATTCAAAAACAGGCAAACGCGCCCTATCTTCCCTGCACCTATGATGCATTTCATGCACAGCTGGATGCCTATGAAACATATACATACCTGCTCGACGGAACACAAAAAATCCTGGAATATACCAATTTTTCCAGTCAAGATTCCGAAAATACATTATATCATGCTGCGAATATGGAGGTGCGCGGGATTCTTACCAACCTTGTGGAAACCGCCACACGCCGGTATTCCGGAAACCAGGCGGTGATGGACATCATTTATGAAGAAGCCGCGTACTTCTTTGAAGGCATCCATTCCCTTACTGACATCACAGCGCGCATCCAGAACCGTGCCAGTATTTATTTAAGTGAGCATATGGGGTAATGAGAAAAGAACGTGGAAATACAATGAGGAACTTTTTGAAAAAAGTTCCTCAAACTCCTCAAAAACTTTTATTGTTTTTTGTAAATATTGCAAAATATATTAAATAATTTAATATACACAGAATATAAAAAGTTTTTAGGGGTCATAGGGGGATTTTTTCAAAAATCCCCCTAACCCGTACCCCCATCCAAATAAAACCGCACCATGTTATGCAAAACCGCCCCTTGACAGGCGGTTTTATGTATGCTATAATAAGGTGGAATTGTTTGATACCGGCATACGATTGGTCGTATTTTGCCTGTGCAAATAATTCTGTGATTTTAAATTCAAAGGAGTATCTGCCTTGCATTGTCTCATTATCGGAAAAAACGACGCCGGACAGCGGCTGGATAAATTTCTGACCAAAAATTTCAAAACGCTGCCGCCGGCATTGATGTATAAATACATCCGCCTGAAAAAAATCAAAGTCAACCGCAAGCGCGCGGAACAGAAAACCGTGCTTTGTGAAGGCGACACGGTGGAATTGTTCATCAAAGAAGAATTTTTTGAAGCGGTGACGCCGGACAATGCCTACCGCCGCATCACACCCAAACTCGATATCGTGTATGAAGACGAAAATCTTCTGCTCTGCGATAAAAAACCGGGGCTGATTGTCCATGCGGACGATGAGGAGGATGTGGACACACTCATCAACCACATCAAGGCATATCTGTGGCAAAAGGGAGAATATCGTCCGGAGGAAGAACACGCCTTTGCGCCGGCGCTGTGCAACCGTATTGACCGCAACACCGGCGGAATTGTCATTGCTGCAAAAAATGCAGAAGCGCTGCGTGTCATCAATGAAAAAATCCGTGCCGGTGAAATTGACAAACGGTATCTTTGTGCCGCACACGGAATTTTTGCGCAAAAGCAAGGAACGCTGCACGGCTATTTAAAAAAAGACAGCGCTACAAACATGGTTTCTGTTTTCGATAAAAAGACGACCCAGAGCCGCGAAGTGAAGGAAATTGTCACCGCCTATCGCGTGTTGGCAGAAAACAGAGAGGCTGACCGTTCCCTTTGTGAGGTGCATCTTTTGACAGGGCGCACGCACCAGATCAGAGCGCACTTTTCCACCATCGGTCATCCGCTGTTGGGAGACGGGAAATACGGCATCAACCGGGACGATAAAAAAGACGGATACAAATATCAGGCGCTGTACTCCTATAAGCTGACTTTTGCGTTCAAAACCCCGTCTTCCCTTGACTATTTGTGCGGAAAAACGGTGGAAGCAGACCGCGCTCATATCTGGTTTTTAAAGGAATTTCCCGACTTTTCCTGAAAAATGTACCCGTTTCCGTCCAATTTGCGGCGTTACTCCGTTATTTCAATAAACCGCAATTCAGGGAGAAGAATTTTACTGAAACCTATTGCAATTTTTGAAAATTTATGGTATAATATTGAATGTGTCCTGAATAGATACGAATCATCCACAGTTCGTAAGGAATTCTACGATAAACATTTTTTTACAGGAGGTGTCTGTCACATGGCAAAGTGTAGTGTATGCGGTAAGGGCGTCGCGTTCGGCCGCACGGTTTCTCACTCAAACCGCAAGGAAAACAGAACGTTCAAGTCCAACATCAGACGAGTCAAGGCTGTCGTCAGCGGTACACCCAAGACGGTGTACGTTTGCTCCCGTTGCCTTCGTTCCGGTAAAGTAGAACGGGCAAATTAAGGTTTATTTCATAAGCTTCATAAAAAAGCAGTCTGAAAGCTTCCGAAATCGCAGCTTTCAATTTGAAAATAAAGCCGATCTCAAAAATGGTATCTACCATAATACGTGTTTCCCCTATTGCAATAGCGGACATCTCCCTTTCCAACCTTTGGCGGCTGGATTGCGGAGATTTTTGCTTTTTTGGGAGAAGACGTCAGGTTTTTCGGAATTTTCTTCATTAGGGGTTGATTTTCCATAAAAAACGTGGTACAATGATACCGTATCCACGCAGCATCGTTCCATTCGGAATTCTCACAATCCCCGTGCGATAGATACGCATCCGGCAAATCCGAATATATCAGAAGGAGATCACATTTTTAACGCTCGCCAAACGTGTAAAAGTGTTATACATATTTATGGAAAATGAAATCAAGTTCCGCTCTACCATCGGCGGCGGATATAAAAAAGAAGATGTCAACGAATATATCGCTTCCATGCAGGCGCAGTTTACCGGTATTGAAGAAACCCTGAAAAATACCATTGACCGCCAGAAAGAATCTCTGGACGCCCTGCACGCCAAAGCAGAAGATGCCGCTTTGCTCAAAGAACAAAACGCACAGCTGCAAAATGCGCTTGACAGTATTTCAAACACGCTTTCTTTATGCAAAGAGGAGCTGGAAGCTGAAAAAAATGCCCACAGCGCCGCACAAAAACAGATGGAAGACGAACGAATTGCAGCGAAAGCCGAAGCCGCTGCAAAAGAAGAAGCCTTGCAGCAGTCCATGACGCGCTGTAAAGAATTGGAAGAACAAAATTCCATACTGAAAGAACAGCTGTCGGAAATGCAGAATCTCTCTGCAAAAACCGAAGTCCCGGCAGATACATGCGCGGAGGCAGAAACGGTAAAGGAAACTGTTATCGATCATGATACGCCAACCGCTGCACTTGCAGATTCTACAAGCAGTACAGGTTCTGCAACGCTTACTGGTTCTGCCATCAAACAGGACGCCGCAGAAGAAACGCATATTGTCTATCCCGAGGACTATGAAGCGCTGAAGCTCAAAGCAGAACAGTACGACCGTATGTCCGCACACGTCGGTGCGATCATGCTCAAAGCCAATGCAAACGCAGAAGAAATCCTGCATAACGCGCGTGCAGAAGCAGAAAAGCTGTTGTCCGGCGTCAATGCGGAGTTGAGTGCAACACGTGTGAAGGCACAGTCCGATGCCGATACACTCATTGAGGATATTCACACACAGCTTTCCGGGATTCAATCGTCATGCAGTGAAGCGGTAAATGCCGATCTTGCGGAAATCCGCGCAGAAATTGACGGCTTCCAGGAAATGCTTGCCCGCAAATGTCAGCAAATCGACGAAAAAATCGGATATGCCAAACGGGAAATGGATACCGCAGCAACAGAATTTATCCACCGCGCAACCGCACACCGCGTATTGAAAAAATAAATCTTCATTTCATATATTTATATACCCGAAAGGATTACGTACAAAATGAAAAACGGAAAACTCGGATATGCTGTCGTGGGACTCGGTATCGGCAAAGCCCATGTAGACGCAGCATGCCAAAATCCCAAATGTGAGCTTGTTGCAGTCTGCGATTTAATTCAGGAGAAAATGGACAAGGTCGTCGAAAAAAGTCCCGAGACGAAAACCTACACGGACTTTGACGAAATGCTGAAAAATCCGGACATCGACATTGTCTCCATCTGTGTTCCCAGCGGTATGCATGCGGACTTTTCGGTGCGTGCACTGGAAGCGGGAAAGCACATTCTGTGCGAAAAACCGATTGAACTGACCGTAGAGCGTGCGATGCCGATTGAAGAAGCGCGTATCCGCACCAAAAAGAAAGCCGGCATTATCTTTCAGAACCGCAACAATGCCTGCATGCGTCCGATGAAGGACGCGATTGATTCCGGACGTCTTGGCAAGGTCTTCTGCGGCACCTTTGCCGTCAAATGGTACCGCGACGACAATTATTATGTCGGCTGGCACGGCACATGGGACATGG
Source organism: Clostridia bacterium (assembly GCA_017942005.1). Lineage (GTDB taxonomy): Bacteria > Bacillota > Clostridia > Oscillospirales > CAG-272 > RGIG3925. The sequence continues at coordinate 112,897 of JAGAVJ010000027.1, forward strand.
ACGGCGGCGGATCTCTGATCAATCAATCCGTACATACCGTGGACCTGATGCAATGGCTTTTGGGGGATGTGGAAAGCGTCACCTCGAAAATGCGTATTGTAGATCATAAGATCGAAACAGAGGACTTTACAGCGTCTTTGATTCAATTTAAAAGCGGCGCTGTTGCAACGTTTGTCTCCACAACTTGTGCATATCCCGGTATCTGCACCGCAATTCAGGTATACGGTACCGGCGGTTCGATTGAGGCAGACGGGGATTCGTTAACGGCATGGAAACTGCGTGATGCAGACGAGGATGAAGAAGAGGATATGCTCGAACGCTACGGTCAGGGCAACCGTATGGCAGCCGTGCTGGATCCCACCCTTGTCTCAGGGCATCAGTCCATGGTCGACGATATCATCGATGCAGTTCTTTATGACCGTGACCCGCAGATCATGCCAATGGAAGCCATCAAGGCGGTACGGATCATCAATGCGGTTTACGAATCTGCAAAAACGGGCAAAACAATCTATTTTGATTGATGCCGCATTCCCCCGAATTGGAAAGGAGCTAACTTTTCGTTTATAAGTTAGCGTCATAAGTCTGAAAAATAAAATTTTTCAGATAGTGTTTTGTGACTTCGTCACAACTCCACAAAGAGAGGAAATAACTTTCACTTTCGTGAAAGTTATGGTCATATATATGAAACCTATATCTTCCTGGAACTTTACGCCCTATACCCCGCTCGACCGTCCGGAGCGTGCGCAGAATCCATACATCTGCCGCATTGCCCCCGGACTGACAACACTTGACTTTGATTTTATCGACAACGGCGCACCGTCGAAAGCAACCCACACACTGTACTACCGGGTACGCAGTTCACGTCCCACCGCAGATCATACCGCTGTACAACAGACAAACGCAGAACCAGAATGGATGAAATGCGAAATGGAGCAGGCGGACCGTGGGCAGCTGTGCAGCCTGAAACCGCATACCGACTATGAATTTTTTGTCGAACGCGACTGTGACGGCGCACGCAGTGAAACACGGCTTGTCTACACCAGTGTTGTTCCCGGGCGTGTGGTCAACTATCTTCACCCAGATGACCCCGCCTATGCGTTTTCCGGGCAGTACCTGTGTTCCCCCTGTCTCTGCAGACTGCCTTCCGGCAGACTTTTGTCCTCTATGGATGTCTTTCGCGGCGGCGCACCGCAGAACCTCACCATACTGTTCTATTCGGATGACAACGGGGACTCCTGGCACTATCTGACAGAACTGTTTCCATGCTTTTGGGGACAGTTGTTTGTGCGCGGCAACAGACTGTACATGCTGGCTGTGTCCTCAGAATACGGAGATCTACTCATCGGTGCGTCTGACAATGAAGGGCGTGACTGGACGCTGCCGACCGTGCTTTTCCGCGGTGCGGCAAGTCCGCATGAACGCGGTCTGCACCGTGCGCCCATGCGTTTGTGGGAAGCAAACGGCAGATTATGGACCGACGTAGAGTACGGCGCGTGGGAAAAGCATGAGATGAACAACGCGGTACTCTCCGCCCCTGACGATGCCGCAGATTATACCGATCCTGCGGTTTGGTCGATGACAGAATTCTGGCGTTATGCGGACTTTGCAGCCAAAGCGGAGCCTGAGCAGCTTGTCCCCGGCTGTGTCGGCGGCATCGAAGGGACTGTGATCTCCGCCCCAGACGGAACCCTGTACGATTTCTTACGGTATACACAGAAAAAATGTCTGCTTTTAAAAATCAATTCTACCCCCATGCAGCCGGAAGGCGTACTCTCTTATGCTGGACTTGTGACGCTTGACATCACACCGTCGAAATTCGACATTGTATGGGACGATGTGTCGGAACAGTATTATATGCTTGCAAGCCATGCTCTGGAAGAACCAAAGACCAACCGCAATCTTCTCGCCCTGTTCCGCTCGGCAGATTTAATGACATGGGAATTCGTTGCGGATATTCTGGATGCCAAAGCGCTGAATCCCGCTGTTGTGGGTTTTCAATATGTCTCATTCTTAATTGATGGAGACGACATTCTCTTTCTTTCAAGAACCGCATACGGCAAACCTGCTAATTTCCATGATTCCAATTACCAGACCTTCCACCGCATTCAAAATTTCCGTAACTTAACGTGAGTTCGATGAGGTCGCTCTTGGGGAATTTTTGAAAAAATTCCCCGCCGCTAAGGCATCCCTCAAAAACTTTTTAACAATGATATTGATAAATTAACGTAAGTTCGATAGAATTCTTGGGGAAAAATTTTCCTCAAACCCTTTTCAAAAAACTTTATATGGATAAATCAAACCAAAACTGTGCGTTTTTTTGCTTGATTTATCCATTTTTTATTGGTTTCTCTGTTTAAAAGTTTTTGCGGTGGAGGTTGAGGAGGTGCTTTTTTCAAAAAGCATCTCCTCATCGTACTCACGTTAAATTATGGTATAAATGCGGCAATCCTGTTTTTTTATCGTTATTTTTGTTTTTCGTATTCTGCGCAGTCAGCGACAAATGCACGAAAAAGCTTCTCATGATCCTCTTCGCCTGGCAGCGCCTCCGGGTGCCACTGTACGCCGATGAAAAAACGTGCGCCAGGGCGTTCAATCGCCTCAATGGTTTTTATGTCATCTTCTGCGTTTGCAGCGATCAAAAAGCCCTTACCGACTGCTTTCACCGCCTGGTGATGATGGCTGTTTGCGTCGATTTCCGTTTTGCCAAGAATATCATACAGTCGCGTACCGGGGACAATCCTGACAGGATGACGAACATCGCTGTGACTGGGAATATGTTGGTACAGACTGCCGCCGGAAAAAACGTTTAAGGACTGTATTCCGCGGCAGATACCGAGCACCGGAATCTGGCTTTGATCCACCTCTGCATACAGCTTTTCTTCAAACACATCACGCACTTCGGCAATAGCGCCGCATTCCGGTGTTACTGCTTCGCCGTACAGCTTCGGGTGCAAATCCACACCGCCGGAAAACAAAATACCATCCAAACGTGCACAGAGGTCATGCATGACCGTTTGATCGGTATACTGATCCAACATGACTGGCAGTCCTCCTGCGGCAATCACAGCGTTTACATAGCTCTGCCGAATCCACGAACGTTCCCGTTCTATTTCATATTGCGGCGTTATACCAACCAGCGGTTTTTTTGGCATCATAACAAAACTCCTATGCAATAATTTTTTTGAGAGTAAGGGAATTGCCTCCTCCATTTTTCCATAAGGGGCGTCATCGCCCCATCATTCAACGTAAGTAAGTATCTTCCGCCGCTAATAAAAGCGGGAGGGGGAAGAACACTTACTTTTCGTTATAAATTCAATAAGACAATGGCTACAATTCCAAGCAAAATGGCTGCCCATTTCTTCCACGATATTTGCTCACCGAAGAAAATTCTCGAGCCAAGCACCGCAATCATCGGTCCGCCGCCCTGTACCGCAGGATAAACAATCGCGCCGTCCATCAGCGTTGCAAGCAGCACCACCATTAAATTCAGACCAAAGTTTGCAAACCCGATCAAAACGATCAAAAGCAGCATCGTATGGGAAAAAAACGTTTTCATCTTGATTCGCTTCTCCACTGGCTGTTTGGAACGCAGGACTGCGAATAACACAAAAGACGTCACAGTTGCAAACAGATACGAATATACCAGATACTGGGGAGCATATGCGTTTTCTGATGCCATCGCGTAAACCTTGGAGATCACTGATAGCAAACCGTTGCACAGCATAGAAGTCACCGCAAGCGCAATCCATTTGACTGATATTTTCTTCTCACCTGTAATTTTCGGGTTGGTAAAAAGCAGCATACAGATCACAAGAAGCACAATTCCGACAATACGGAACAAGGATATCGGTTCATGCAGAAAGCAAAAGGAATAGATCAAGGGAAAAATCAGAGAGAAATTGACGATCAGCGTCGTCAAAGACAGCGGACCTTCTTCCAATGCCTTCAGGTTGGTGAACACGCAAATGGAAAAGAAGACGCCGAAAATCGCCGCACAGAGAAGGCCAAGCGGCGGAATATACAGCGTTTTTGCAGAAATTGATGCATATAGCAGTGCGCCTGTCATTGCTGCCGCAGAAAAACAGCCATTGAATAGCTGCAGCTCCGCAAGGGAATGACAGCGGCTGTTCGCCGGTTTTAAGCCAACGGCATATATGCCGCTCATGAGGATTGCCAAAACCAACAATGGCATGGCAATTGCAGTGGATGAATTCATATCGGTACGATGTTCCTTTCCATGTTAAGGATTCATTTTGTCATGCATATATCATACCTTTTTTTCTCTATTTTGTCAAGTAGTTTTATAAATTTCCTTTTTGGGCGCCGTTTTTTAAAAGGTTCTCCGACTTTCAGAAGGATCACTCCATTTTATAACCCGTGTATGATTGCCTTTGCTGCAATTCCACAATGAAATGGTATGCTCTTTTTACAACAGTGAAAAATCAAAGGAAACTTCAAAACTGCTTTTTCAAAACAGCGTCACAGATCCATGCATCAACATCTTCATATACCGTTTGGCGGCAGGTTTCTAAAAGCACCTCATGCCGTGCATCCGGATAGAGCTTGACTGTTACACTGGGGCAGCCGCACACACGAAACAATGCGGCTGTCTTTCTTACCCCAGCGCCAAAATCCCCCACAGGATCACACTTGCCTGCAATAAACAACGTCGGCATAGGAACCGGTATACGCCGGACAAGAGTGCCTGCACAAACAGCCATCAATCCGCCGAGCATATCGTCAAACAATCCCGCCGTTGGCGTATGACCGCAGAACGGATCGTCCAAATGCTTTTGTACCGTCTTTGGATCGGCAGCTACCCAGTCAATCGGCGTCTTCGGATTGTGAATCCGTAAGTTATATAAAAACGCAGAGGAATTGACCGCTAAAGAAAACGGCGCTTCCCTTCCCTTTTTTTGAATAAATCGCTTTACCAATGCGCGTCCGGCTTCCAGTACAGCTGCTTCATGGTATGCAGTGCCGGAAAGAATCATTCCATCCGCAAGCATCTCCCACCCCGGAAGTTCCTTTGCTGCGAGCATGCTGCGCACAAGAAAGCTTCCCATGCTGTGTCCCAGTAAAAGATACGGTACATTGGGAAAATGCCGCTTTAAAGCCCTCCGCAGCTTCCATAAGTCGGACAGCACCAGATTCCAGCCGTTTTCATTTGCAGAAAACGATCCAAAAATGGGATTCCCTGCACTGCTGCATACAGTGCTTCTGCCATGACCGCGATGATCCTCCCCACAAAGCGCAACTCCACGCGCACATAAAAATTCCGCAAATTCCCGATACCGCCCAAAGTGTTCGTCCATTCCGTGTACAAACTGTATGACAGCGCGCAACGGTACACCAGTGTCCGGCAAGTAGAGATCGCCGTAAATTCGCCGTTCCCATTCCATGCCGTCTCCCTTTCCGAGAAACGAAAAATGAATCAATCGCATAAAATGCTCCTTTTCTCTGTGTCTTTTATATTTTTAACGTGAGTTCGATAGAATTCTCGGGGAAAACTTTTTTGAAAAAAAGTTTTCCCCGAACCCTTTTCAAAAAACTTTATATGTATAAATCAAATCAAAACGGTACGTTTTTTGCTTGATTTATACATATTTTATTGATTTCTCTGTTTAAAAGTTTTTGCGGTGGAGTTTGAGGAGGTGCTTTTTTCAAAAAGCATCTCCTCATCGAACTCACGTATTTTTATGCTGCGGTTAGCATTCCCCAAAATCATCTCCGATAAAAGGGAAAGAGTTCCCCGTCTTTTGTAAGGCGCGGAACTCTTGTATCTTTTGTTGAAAGGTTAAGCTGCGGGTGCAGCATCGGTTTCATCAGCTGCTTCTGTATCTACAGGAATATAGTTCTCGTAGTTCTTCATCTTGGTCTTTGTAAAGACACGGCCACCATAGAAGTTGGAACCAATATTGGAGATGACACCGTCCTGGAAGACATAGGTATCATTATTGTAAACCAGCGGGATGATCGGCGCATCTGTCATCAGAAGCTTTTCTGCTTCGACAAGCTTTGCTGCCATCGCATCACGGGTTTCTGCTGCGTATGCTTCCTCAATTAATGCATCGTAAGCGTCGCTTGCGTAGCCGGAAATGGAAGGAACATCGGAGAAATTATTGTTCTTGATATCCTTTGCAGAACCGGAGAACGGTACAGCAAACGGAGCAAGCATCGTAAACGGATTTGCGGAAAGCGCCTGATAATCCATTGCGATGACTTCAAAGTTATATTCACCGGTATCCGCGTCCTTAAAGAACATGTTGGTATACTGGTTAATACCCTTTGCATCAAGTTCTACGGAGAATCCAAGGGACTCCCATGTGGACTTGATATATTCAGCAACCTGCTCAGCGCCCTCACGAACTCTGTAGTAGGTCAGCTTGATGCTTCCGGACTTCACGCCTGCTTCAGACAAAAGGCTCTTTGCCTTAGAAGCGTCAGCAGCGGCGGAAAGCGTATCGCCTGCCAGCTCACGGAAGGTCTGTCCGCCAAGGGTCGTTGCATAAACAGGCTTCGGAACAAGTCCTGTTGCAGCTTCTGTTGCATTCAGCATGCCTGCAATGGTATTTCTGTCAAGTGCAACAGAAAGCGCCTGACGTACCTTTGCATTGGAAAGAACGCTGTGATTGCAGTTCATATACAGGGAATATACAGAGGTACCGTCCTGTGTGTGCACACCGTCTGTATCCGGTGCAACGTCGGACAGATACATGATCTGATCAGCCGCGGTCTTCAGCGTACCGCCGGTGATATCAACAGCACCTGAGGTGTAATCGTAGTTGAACGCGGTAACACGTCCGGCAGCATCATAACCAAAATTGATATTCAGTCTGTACGGCGTCACGTCTTTATCAATCTTAACCTCATCATGACCGTCAAGGGAATGATAATAGTCGTTTCTCTGCAGCGTCAGAGACTTTCCTGTGGAATCCGGGTCCATATTCTTTACGCAGAAAGGACCGGAGGACAGTGTTGTTGCAGACTTCTTGCCCCAGTAATCAGAAGAGCTGATATCGCTGTAACGTCCTGCAACATCTTCACGCAGAGGAACCAGTGCAGGAGATGCACAGTATTCAAGGAACAGATCATAATCAATCGGTCCTTCAAAGGTAATCTTTAACTCCGTGGTATCCAGTGCTTCCAGACCAAGGTCGTCAATGGTGGCGTCACCGTTGCGTACTGCGCGCGCATTCTTGATGCCGTACAGCATTGCGCATGCGGTAGACTGATAATCCGGCTCAAGAAGACGCTTCCATGCATAGATGACGTCATCCGCAGAAACCTGACGACCGTCAGACCATGCAGTATCGATCAGTTCTACAATCATGTAGTAGTCATTATCTTCAGCGTTTTCTGTGACCTTATAGCTCTTTGCAAGCGCGAGTTCAAGTTCACCCTTTGCATTGATACGGGTCAGACCCTCGTAAACCAGGCTGAAAAACTTGACAGCAGACGCCTGTGTATACATCTGTGCCGGATCCCAGTTACGGATTTCGGAGCCAAGGTAGATGTTGATTTCAGCACCCTTGTCATCTTCCTCGGAACTGCCGCAGCTGACCATCATACCGACAATCATCATCATTGCCAGTAAAAATGCCAGAATTCGTTTCATGTGGAAAATTCCTCCTCAAAAATTTACTTGTGCGATTGAGAATCACGTTTTCACGGGCTCCTCTGAAACCGCACAGGAAAACAATGATTTCTTTACAGATAATTATATCATCATTTTTAAAGAATAGCAATATTATATTCGCATAAAAACTGCATCTTCATTGATTTGCACAAATTTGCGTTCTGGTTTTGTGCAATTTCACCAACATCCGACACGTGTATTTAAAAATCCAATCAAAAATTTGAAAATATGCCTTATTCTTTAACAGAATTTAAAATTCAGTTCACAAAATAATGTATATTTTCAAAATCTCATCACATAGGAAGCTGCATATCGGCAGCAACCTCTGCAAGAGATGGATAAACAAAATCCGCTTGATCTTCTTTTTCTGCTGCGTGATGCTGCTCTGCGGTTGTTTCCCCGGACAAAACCAGTGTTGCGGTCACGCCGTGGCGGCGTCCAAGCGCAATATCGGTATACAGTCTGTCACCGAAAATGCACATTTCTTCCTTGGTACAACCGGTCACCTCACAGATCATGGAGACGGTATCCGCATAAGGTTTACCAAAAAAACGCGGTTTTATACCCGTTGATGCGGTAACAGCCGCTGCAATCGCGCCGGAGTCCGGAATAAAGCCGTTTTCCGTCGGGCAATTGTAATCCGGATGCGTACAGAGGTATTCCGCACCGCCTCGAATCAGTCGGCATGCAGCGTCCAGCTTCTCATAGGTCAAGGTCGTGTCAAAGCTGGTAACGACCACATCGGCATGCACGGCATCTGTTGGAAGGAGCGGGATTCCCGCCGCTTCAAACATAGAGGCAAGCTGCGGTGTTCCCATCAGGTATACCGACGCGCCCGGTCTGTGCAGCTTTAAAAATGCAATGGTCACATCCCCCGCTGACAGAATTTCCTCTTTCTTTGGTGCAAAGCCAAGCCTTGTCAGCTTTTCCAGATAAAACGCTCCCGAGTGAGAAGCATTGTTGGTAAAGAACAGCACCCGCTTGCCTGCGAGACGCAGACGGCGGATAAACTCCACTGCGAACGGAAATACCTGTCCGCCTAAATAGATGGTGCCGTCCATATCAAAGATAAACAGCTTTTTATTTTGCAGAACATCATTCATGAGGCAGTACCCCGATGGTATCAAAATAGGATAATGCGGCGCCGATGACCGTCGCATACCGGGAATGCTCCGGAATCATAAAATTCACATGAAACATTTCCGATAAATGAGCAAATATCGGTTCCGCCTGCGGCAGAACGGTCAAGTTTCCTGTCAGGACAATGTCACGAATCCCGTAGCTCCGCCCGGCAAAAATGCTCATCATGCCTGCGGTTTCAAATACGAGATTGATAATGCCGAGTGCCAGATCCGCACGGCTCGTGACATCACTGACACGGCCGAAATTTGCAGCAGTCATATTGGAAGCGAGAATCTCTTTTTTTGTCATATCTTTAATTTGCAGATCGACATTTTCCAAAGAGCCGTCCTTCGCCAGCGCAACGATATGTTCAATCGAATCCATATTCAGCATTTTTTTGGACATCCCCACAAGGGTACCGCCGCCAACGCCGGTACCGCCGAGATATGTCACCGTCGGATGCAGCGCCGTGTTCGGATAAGCGCAGTGCGAAATGGACGTACCCGTACCCATCGATACAACGATGGCTTCCTCCAGTTTCGACAAATAGATACCGCCGTAACCGACACACTGAAATTCTCCGACATGGGAGCACGGACGACCGTACAGCGGTTTATCCACATATGCAGATCCCACGCCTGTGATCATGATCTGCTCCACATCGCACAGCTCCAGCGCGTTCTGTGACAGAAATTTACCAAATGCGCCATAGACCGATGTAAGGGGATCGGTTGCACGTACCGACATCGGTGCAATCAGCGACATATCCTCATAAAATCCCACAATCTTCGTCGTAGAGCCGCCGATATCAATACCAATGATGGTTTTCATACTGAGGTTTCCTTTCAAACCGGTTTTTGATGTAGCAATGTCCGGTTTCTCTCCTGCTTTTTAACTGATAGAACTGCAAGCAGCTTTACCCGATTCCCCAAAATCGGAGATCGGGCTGCCGCATAACCATACGGCAGCCTATAAAATTCGCCTTTTCGCTTTTATGGTTTGAAACGGGAAAACAAAAAAGAGAATTACTTCATTGCAGCAATAATTTCGTCAGCCCAGGCCTTTGCCTTTGCTTTATCGTCTTCCTTAATTTTGTCAAGGAACGAAATTGCGCCGCACTTCACATACATGACATTGTCAATGACGTTGGTGCCGGCCTTCTTTGCTGTCTCAATCAGAGCGGCAGCGCTGCCTTCCGCACCGTCGATCAGGAATGCGACATTGGCGCTTCTTTCCTTGGTCATCTCCGCCACCATGCTGGACAGCTGGTCGTTTGGAACCGATGCTACGAAAACCGTCAGGCGCTCCTTGTCGCAGGGGTATGCCAGAGGCAGCTTATCCCATTTGCATCCCTGTGCAGATGCAATGGCTTCGCAATAACCCTCCATTTTTTTCTTTTTCGAGTAGCAGATCACACGCATTTTCATTACAGCATATACCTTCCTTTCTGGTGATATAATCTGGGGTATGTTACTCCTGTATTATAGTATACCATAAATTTTCCAATCTGTATAGTCCTTTTTCGATTTCTATTTGTGAACAATTTTTGAACTATATGTTATATTTTGCAAAAACACGTTGACAAAACCGTAAAAAATCAGTATTATATATCTGTATTATTATAAGGAGTTTTGTACCTTTGCAAACGCTCCATCCAGATCAGAAAGGATCATCACACATGATGTATGAAGCATTTAAAAAACTGCTTGTGGAACAAATGAATATTGAGGAAGCCGACATAAAGCCTGAGGCAGAGCTTGTTTCCGACCTTGGCATCAACTCCTTGGAGCTTGCCGACTTGATTTTCAGCTGTGAATCCACCTTCAATATTGAAATCGATGAAGAGGACTACAAAAAATTCCTCACCGTCGGTGATGTTGTTGCATATCTCGAAGAAAAAACAAAATAATCCCCTCCCACCCCCTCTCTCCCGTTTTCTCTCCCATTACCATACAAAATTCATCGTTTCATCATGATCATGGCTTTTGACAAAAATCATCGTTATGACCATGGCTTTCGCGTCAGCGGAACCTTATTTTTGATTCTCAGACTATTCTCCTACAGCAAGTATGAGAGAGACGAAAAAGATCGGTATTGATTTCCGGTCTTTTTTCATATACGTTTTGTATCCTGCATTTTTCCCCTACAATCAATACCGGCATACACCGCAAAAAATAATATACAAACGGAAAGGATTCGTTTTACCATGAATCACAAAAAGACATTATCCTGTCTGTGCGCCGTGCTTTTGCTTGGAACAGCAGTCATTTCCTGCGCCAGCCAAACCGACGGCAAAACAGAAAAGGAGACAGAAACCACAGCTGCCCAAACAAGTACAACAGAAGCGGAAACCGCAGATCCTATTTACGATGTCCTGCCCCAAGCCGATTATGCAGGATATACCTTTCGGATTCTTAACAACATTTCCAGTTTCGCCTATACCAATATGGGTGCAGAAGGTCAGACGGGAGAAGCACTGGATGATGCAATCTATGCGCGGAACGCACGCGTAGAAGAAGCGCTGAACATCAAGCTGCAAATTGAAGACAAGGAGTGGAAAGACAACCAAAACGCCATTGCTACTTCTGTCAAAGCGGGAGAAGATTTATACGATATTTACTTCAATGAGTTATATCTTGTTCTCGGTCAGGCATCCAGCAATTATCTTTTAGACATGACACAGATAGAATCTCTGAACTTTGACAACCCCTGGTGGAATAAAAAAGCAATTGATTCCGCCGTCATCGGCTCCCCCATTTATGCAGCCTTCGGCGATCTGCACCTGATGTACTACGAATGCTTTGTTCCTGTCGTTTTCAACAAAACCATCATCAACAATCTTGACCTTGAAGACCCCTATCAGCTGGTCAAAGACAACCGCTGGACCATCGACGAGATGTCCTCTATGATGAAGGAAGCAAAAGCAGATGTCGACGGCGACAGTACATGGACCGTCACAGACCACTACCCCATTGCTTTGTACGCGCATAACAGCACCGGATTTTTAACTGCCGCCAACGTCAGTCTCATTTCCAAAAACGCAGACGGCATTCCCGTCTGGGACGGCGTCAGCGACCTGTACGCTACCGCCTACAACAAGTTAATTTCCACAATATTCACAGATAAAACCGATAACGCAGCCAACGCATCCGGATATCAGAGTACAGAGGACCTCCTCATCCATGATATGATGAAGGGCGGCGGTGTCCTGTTCTATATTGAGCCGCTTGGCAGCATCAAAAAGCTGCGGAACGTTGATTATGAAATCGGCGTAATTCCCATGCCGAAATATGACGAAGCACAAAAGGATTACTGTTCCTATATATTCCACGGTGCAGGCGCAATGGGAATTCCCAAGACGAATCCCGACCCCGAACGCACCGGCGTGATTGCAGAATACCTCTCTGCGTATTCTCATGACACAGTAAAGAATATCTACTTCGATGAAACGCTGGACTTTAAGTACATCCAGGACGAAGAAGGTCAGCAGATGCTCGACATTATTTTCTCCAACGGTTCTGTCGATCTTGCCGCTGTTTACGACTGGGGCGGTCTGAGAGGCAAAATTTCAGACGCCCTGTTTGCCGGAAAGAGCGATATCGTTTCCACAGTGGAAAAATCAAGCAAATCCATCACAAAAGCAATCGAAAAAACACTTGCCGCCTTTGCTGAGGTTGAGTAAAAAAGAGTCGGGGAAAACTTTTTTGAAAAAAAGCTTTTCCCCGAACCCCTTTCAAAAAACTTCTCTGAAAGGGATAATTTTTTTGCAAACAAACAATATGAATATTCCCAAACGATTAAAGTTTTTTGGGGGGTCTTGGGGGACTTTTTTTCAAAAAAGTCCCCCAAAATAATTATATGCGTGACAGAATCATTCGGACGGCGCCGCTTGTGCCGCGTACCGTATAGGTGCCCATACCCGCAGGCAAAAACCAGCTGGTGCCGGCAGTAAGCATATATTCCACGCCGTCATGCACAAGCGTTCCCTCTCCGCCTGTGACAAGCAAAGAAACAAAGGAATCATCTCCGACGGAGAATGCTTTTTCCTCACGGACACACTGCATTTCTACATGAAAATAGGCAGAATCTGCAAGTGCATCGGTATCTCCCTTTTCGTACTGTAATGCTTTGATTTCGCTGTCTGTAAAGTGCTTTGCGCATTTGACCGCGTCCTCGACATGCAGCTGGCGCAGAGAGCCGTCTGCCTGACGGCGATTGTAATCATAGACACGGTACGTGGTATCGCAGTTCTGCTGTATCTCTGCAAGCAGAATGCCGCCGCCAATGGCATGAATCAATCCCGCCGGAATATAGAAAACATCTCCCGCTTTGACTGGAACAAATTGCAGCTGTGACTCCAGCGTACCGCCTGCAATGGCTGCGCGCAGCTCCTCTTCCGTAAATTCGTGATTTGTGCCGTAAATCAGTTCTGCACCCATGGACGCTTCCAGGACGACCCACATTTCCGTTTTGCCGCGCGGGTCCCGGCAGCCTGCTGCCTGTGCATAAGCATCGTCCGGATGTACTTGAATGGACAGCTTGTCCTTCGCGTCAATGAATTTGATAAGCAGCGGACATACGGGATTTTCATTGCCCCAGGCAAGCATCCCGGGATACTGCCCAAGCAGTTTGTCAATGCGTTCGCCCATGTATTCCCCGCCTAAGATAAACCCGGGATTGTCGTCCCGCGCAGACAGCATCCATGCTTCTGCAATGTTTTCAAGCTTTGTCTGGAAGCCAAAGCAATCCCGCATGCGATTGCCGCCCCAAATCGTAGAACGGCATACAGGAGACAGCTGCATCGGATATAAAACAGGTGTATTCATTTCCATATCGTTCCTTTCCGTGATTGTTTATTTTGTAATTTCATCTGCAAGAACCAATATCGGCGCGGCAGCCCATGGATGACAGAAGCTGGTATTCCACTTCTGATCCTTTCCCCATGCTTCATATAGTGTCGTTGCGCCCTCGTCTAACATATTGCACCAGCCCCCGGGAGATTTTATCATGTCAATCGCATCCTGCATGTATCCTGCCTTTTTCAGACCCTCCAGCATGAAATATGCCATATAGACCCCCATGCAAAAACCGCGTTCCCGGATCAGCGATACCATCTGCGGCCGGATATCTTCTTCTATATAGCGATAAAGTCCCATATATAAGGGCATGAAATTGGAGTGGGACGCGGTATGGCGCGTTGCCTTGGCATCGGTAAACAGCTTTTGTTCTGGGTCATAGAATTCACGCACAAAGGCATGTCCTACCCGTTCCGTATAGGCACGATCGGCTGCGGTACCAAGCAGTGTACGGATTTCGTCCAAATCGGAACACATTCCGTACCAAAATGCATTGATGACATTGTGCGCACCGAGGCCAATCGGCTTTTTTGCCGGAAAATCATAATGGTCCCGCAGATTTTCCGGCCAGTCGATCAGGTTCCACGTATCAACACCGGAAAGCAGACCGTCGCCGCGGTCAAAACGGCGGAAATAGGCAGCGGCAGCCTCACAGTAAGGGGCAAGCGCTTCCAGCGTTTCACGGTCCTGTGTGTGGCGGAAATACCACAGAAGCTGATGCGGATACTGCATGGAATAGTCTGCAATTTCCTGCATAAAGGAACACGGCGCTACCGTCATGATGCCATCCGTAATAAACGTAGAACGCGCGTATTCATACAGCGCTTTTTTCATCATTGCGCCATCCCCCGTCAGCAGCAGATGTGCTGCTGACGAAACGGTGCCGTCGCCGAGATACTGTCCCTTTTCCCGCGTCGGACAGTCCATATAGACTTCCTGCACTGCATATTTGATGGTATCGGCACACAGCTTCCAGACGGCGCGAATAGTAGAATCCGTACTCGGACAGGAAATCGCTTCTCTGTACGGATAATGGCGCACCTGCATTTTGATGTCACCGTCCGCAACGGTACAGCCTGCCGGCAGACGCAGTCGAAAATACCGCATCCCTTTGTAATCATACGGAACCAGTGTATCCATACCGCCGGACAGCGTCCAGTATTCCTCATACGTGCAGTTGCAGCGCATGTTATACCGCACAGAACCGTCGTCGCAAAGCTCTTCTCCGCAGAAAATACCAACGGTGGTCCCGGCAAGTCCCTTTGCCTTCAGTGTCAGTGCGCCGACGCATTCAAACCCGATATCGCCGTCAATGCATACTGTGCCATCCGGACACGCGGTACGGCGCAGGGTCATCGGTGCGACTTCATAAATGGCAAGCTGTTTTGTCGGCTGCAAATAAAAGCGGTAATCGGTATTCTGTTTGATACACGCAAAGTCCCACGCGCTGTCGTCATAGTCAGGGGCTTCAAACCCGACCTCGGGTGAGCGGCTGTCAAAATCTTCTGCAAACTGTGTGTCATACCCGAATTTCCGCACCTGCGGATGCTTGTAGCCGCTGTGTTCTCTGCACCGCCAGGCGGTATCAGAGACAAGCACTTCCTTTCCATCGCAGGACAGCGCGCAGATCAGCATATGCCGCAGATCCGCTGAGACCCACACACGGTTGTATAGCCCTTGATAATACGTATGCACAGCGATAACGTTTCTGCCCTTGCAGAGATAATCTGCGATATCGATGTCGTTGTAGTAATAGTGCTGCGAATATCCCGGCGCCGGTCCCTGCGTGACAAAAACACCGTTTACATACAGCTTGTAATAATCGTCTGCAGAAATGGACAGCGTCGCACACCGGGGTTTATTCTCCAACGTAAACACACGGCGGAACAGGATGTGGCGGTTTTCGTATTCCGCCGGATGCAGATTCTGAAACGGCTCGCTTTCTCTATGAAATACCGCAAGCGGTTTTGTCGCTTCAAACTGCGCATTGGTAATACATTCAGCATGATGCAGCATGGTGTCACCCTCTCGTTTTTATCATTTCGTCAGCCGCGCGCATAATAGCGTATTTTCCGGCTTCATAGGTCAGTCCACCCTGCAGATACGCCGTATACGGCGGGCGGAGCGGTCCGTCGGCGGACAGTTCAATTGACGACCCCTGCGTAAACGCGCCTGCCGCCATAATTACTTCATCCCGATAGCCGGGCATCGCCCACGGCTCCGGTGTGACAAATGCGTCCACAGGAGAGCCAGACTGGATTCCGCGGCAGAATGCACACAGCCCCTCGGGTGTTCCGCACTGCACTGCCTGTATGATGTCATAACGGTCGTCACAATAGCGCGGTTCTACAATGCATCCCAGTTTTTCAAAGATGTATGCGGCAAAGGCTGCGGTCTTCAGTGCCTGTGCCGTGGTGTGCGGCGCATAGAAAAATCCTTTATAGAGAGAACGGTTTTGTCCAAGCGTTGCGCCGACTTCAAGACCGGTTCCGGGAGAGGTCAGTCTGTAAGACGCAAGCTCCACCGCACGTGCGCTGCCTGCAAGGTAACCGCCGGATTCCGCCATACCGCCGCCCGGATTTTTGATCAGGGAACCGACAATCAGGTCTGCGCCGACCGCAGTCGGTTCTTTGTCTTCTGTAAATTCGCCATAGCAGTTATCCACCATAACATACGCCGTATCGGAATGCATCCGTACCACCTTGATGATCTCGCCGATGGCGTCCACCGACAGCGTTTTGCGGTTCAGATAGCCTTTGGAACGCTGAATAAAGACCACCTTGACCCGGCTGCCAAGGTCGTCAAGTGTCTGTGCAATCGCTGTAAGATCGGCGCCGCCGTCTTCAAGCAAATCAATCTGACGGTATTCCACACCGAAATCACGCAGAGAGCCGTTTCCTCTGTGATCATCGTCCGTGCCGATTACCTCGCTCAAGGTATCGTATGGACGGCTGGTCACGGACAGCAGGATATCCCCGGGGCGCAAAAGCCCGAACAGACCGATGGTCAGGGCGTTTGTTCCGTTTGCAATGGAGTGGCGGACGAACGCAGCCTCCGCACCAAATACATCCGCATAAATACGGTCGAGCGTATCGCGCCCGATATCGTCATATCCATAGCCGTTTGTGCCGGCAAAATGCGCTTCCGACACCTTGTTTTCTGCAAAAGCACATAACACGCGCTGCGTCAGATGAAATGCACGTGTGTCAAACTGTGCAAAGCGATCTGCAAGCGCTTCCTCAGCTTCTTTTTGCAGCTGTATCATTTGATTTGAAAATGGTTTTATTTCCATGTCTATAACCATAACTTTCACGAAAGTGAAAGTTATCTCCTTTCTAATGTGGAGTTGTGACGAAGTCACAAAACACGGTCTGAAAATTTTATTTTCAGACTTTGTTTCTCCGGACTTCATTGCATGAAGTCTCCCTTTCTATATCCTATGTCAAGCATTTTTACGATTTCGTACAGAAAACTTCCAGACTTGACCGCGATATGCCGTTGTTATTTCGTATTGTCACAATTCCTTTGCGATAACCTGTTTCAAAGCATTTCTGTCAGCAGGTTTTGTCTTCATACGCCACCACGTGTGCTTTATATGCACGCCCGCGCGCCTCAAAATTCGGGAACGCGTCAAAGCTGGTGCATGCCGGTGACAGGATGACGGTATCTCCGGGTGCCGCCGCATCTCTGGCTGCGTCAATGGCGTCATAAAAATCCGGTACAACGGCCACAGGCACACCGGACGCGCGAAACGTCTCATTCGCGGTAATCGCCGTGTACAGCTTTTCCCGTGCCGCTCCGGTAAGAATGACCGCCTTTGCATGTACGGAAAGCGGTTCTGCAAGCACATCGAACGGCACTCCTTTATCGGCGCCGCCCATGATAACGATCAGCTTCTGCTTGAATGCGTACAGCGCCGCGATGGTACGTGTCGGAGAAGAATCGATGGAGCTGTTATAGTATTTTACTCCGCCCCTTGTACAAACATATTCCTCTCTGTGCTCCACACCGCCGAAGGTACGTGCGATTTCTCCGATGGTATCTGCGTCCACATAGCCGCGTACCGCACCGATTGCGGTCATATAGTTTTCCACATTGTGCCGCCCCGGCAGAAGAATTTCATCGGTGCGGAGAACTGGAAACGGTTCCTCTCCCACATCGGAGGAAAAACAGATTTCCCCGTTCTGCTCAAAAATCACCGCATCACATCCCTCCCCCGGCGTCAGTACCTGCTTGGAGGAAAACATCGTGACATGACCGACCGCCTCCCGTGCAAGCGCTCGCGTCACTTCATTTTCATAATTCAAAATCAATCTTCCGCCGCGTGCCTGAGATAAAAAGACCTGCTTTTTTGCATCGGTGTATTCCTCCATATCGGTGTGCCAGTTCAGATGGTTTGGAGTGATATTGGTGATGCATGCGACACTTGGCCATGGTTTGATTTCTCTTCCGGTCTTCATTGCCTGTAACTGGAAGCTGGACAGCTCCAAAACGACAAAATCCCGATCTGTAATGGATGCAATTTCCGGCAGAAGCGGCTTTCCGATATTTCCACCGACATATACCTTTGCGCCGCTGCCTTCTTTTTGACACTGCATTTCCAGCATCTTATAAATCAGCGTTGTTGTCGTTGTTTTGCCGTCTGATCCTGTCACCGCAAAAATCTGCGCCGGACAAAGCGCCAAAAACACCTCCATTTCCGAGGTGACAGCACAGCCGTTTTTCCGCGCGGCTTCAATCTCCGGCACATCCGGACGGATTCCGGGCGATTTGAAAATGACATCCTCTCTGATATCTGCAAGATACTGCGCACCAAGATGAAGTGCAACACCCTTTGCGTTCAGCGTCTCCGCCACAGCGCCAAGCTGTTCTGTATCTTTTTTATCGCGTCCGACCACACAGGCGCCGCATTGCAGAAGAAAATCGATGACCGGCGTATTGGAAATTCCCAGCCCAATCACCGATACGGTTTTGCCTTTGATTTCATGGCAGAACGCTTCCAATTTTTCATTCATGTATAAAAATCCTTTCCGGATCTCAAAATCCTGCTTCAAAGATATGGCTTCTATACTATATTATATAGACTTTCCGCGATTTTATCAAGTCTTTTTTGGAAAAAAACGGAAAGATTCAAAAAAATTACAGTTCAGTCATGATTCGACCGAACTGTAATTTTAACAAACCTGAAAAATTTTATCAATCAGGGGTATCGCCCCATTACGATTACTTGATCACATTGACGCGGATGACGCTCTCCATATTGGAGATGGTTTCAGCCGCATTTTCCGGAATGGAACCGCTGATTTCAAGGATCGTATATGCGTAGTCTTTCTTGGACTTGCTGATCATGTTTTCCACATTGATGCTCTGGGAAGAAATGATTGCGGTGATGTTGTTGAGCACACCGGGAACGTTCTTGTGGAAGACACAGATACGAGCGTCGCCGGTATGCGGAATTTCTGCATCCGGATAGTTGACGGAGTTGCGGATATTACCGTTTTCAAGGAAGTTGATCAGTTCCTCGGCTGCCATGACAGCGCAGTTGTCTTCCGATTCCTCTGTGGATGCACCAAGGTGCGGCAGTGCGATGATGCCGGGTACATTGACCGTCTCTTCTGTCGGGAAGTCTGTGACATAGCGAGCAACCTTTCCACAAGCAATCGCTTCCTTCAGATCATCCGCATTGACAAGATCAGCACGGGAGAAGTTCAGAATGCGGACGCCGTCCTTCATCTTTGCAAAAGTTTCCTTGTTGAACATGCCGCGGGTTTCCGGTGTAGACGGAACATGAACGGTGATGTAGTCGCAATTTGCAAAGATTTCATCCATGCTTGCAGCCTTTTCAATCTTTCTGGAAAGTCTCCATGCTGCATCGATGGTCATAAAGCGGTCATAGCCGAGCACTTCCATATGCAGGTCTTCTGCTGCGTTTGCAACCAGTGCACCGATTGCACCAAGACCGATAACGCCAAGCTTCTTTGCGCTGATTTCATGACCTGCGAACTTGCTCTTGCCCTTTTCTACCTGCTTTGCAACATCCATTTCCGGTGTCTTCACCAGAGTCTTGACCCATGCAGCGCCTTCCGTGATATCACGGGATGCGAGCATCAGACCGCAGACAACCAGTTCCTTGACTGCGTTTGCATTGGCACCCGGTGTATTGAAGACCGGAATTCCCGCGTCTGCGCAGCGCTCTACCGGAATATTGTTGACGCCTGCGCCTGCACGTGCAATGGCCTTCAGTTCAGGATTGAATTCCATATCATGCATAGCAGCAGAACGAACCATGATGGCATCCGGATTGGCTACATTCTCTCCTACCTGATACTTGTCGGCTGCGAAATTGTCGGTACCGACTTTTGCAATTTTATTGTATAATTGAATATTAAACATGTGTTTCACCCTACTTTGCTGTACTTTAATTGGTTCTCTGCCTTATGCCTTGGGGTTGTTTGCAGCAAACTCCTGCATGAACTTGACCAGCGCTTCTACGCCCTCAATCGGCATTGCATTGTAAATGGATGCGCGCATACCACCGACAGAACGGTGTCCCTTGATGTTCTTAATGCCGACAGCGTCTGCTTCCTTTGCAAACTTCTTATCAAGGTCGGCATCGCCTGTGACGAACGTGACGTTCATCATGGAACGGTATTCCTTTTCTACAGGAGCGATATAGTAGTTCTGGCTGTCAAGATAGTCGTACAGAACCGCGGCCTTCTTGACATTGTGTGCCTTCATGGCGTCAAGACCGCCCATGTCAAGAATCCACTCATACACTAACTTTGCCATGTAGATGCAGTAGCAGGGAGGCGTATTGTACATGGAATCGTTGTCGGCAATGGTCTTCCAGTTGAGCATGACAGGTGTTGTGGGACGCGCATTGCCGAGAAGGTCTTCACGGACAATGACGATGGTTAAGCCTGCGGGTGCCATGTTCTTCTGTGCACCGGCATAGATGACACCGAACTTGGTTACATCAATCGGTTCGCTGATGATGCAGGAAGAAAGGTCTGCAACCAGCGGAATATCACCGGTATCCGGAATGTAGTTGAACTTGGTACCGTAAATGGTGTTGTTGAAGCAAATATGC
Organism: Clostridia bacterium; assembly: GCA_017942005.1. Taxonomy (GTDB): domain Bacteria; phylum Bacillota; class Clostridia; order Oscillospirales; family CAG-272; genus RGIG3925. The sequence continues at coordinate 133,604 of JAGAVJ010000027.1, forward strand.
ACATAATCGGCATCCGGACGGATATCGTCCTTGGTAATCTGCGGAATATAGGTAAAGTTTTTATCCTTGGAGGATGCAACCACGCGGACATCGCCGTACTTGGTTGCTTCTTCATATGCCTTTTTGGAGAACTGACCGGAAACGATATAGTCTGCCTTACCGGAACCATTCATCAGGTTCAGCGGCACACATGCAAACTGGGTGGAAGCACCGCCCTGCATGAAAAGCACCTTATAGTTGTCCGGGATGTTCATCAGCTTACGCAGCTTTGCTTCTGCATCGGCAATGATTTCCTCGTAAACCGGAGATCGATGGCTCATCTCCATTACGGACATGCCGGAATCCCCATAACAGACAAGCTCTGAGGCAGCTTTTTCAAGGACAGGAAGCGGCAGCATGGAGGGGCCGGCAGAAAAATTGAATACTCTGTTCATAACGAATCTCCTTTTATCATACAGATGAATCTTATTTTAGAATCCAGTTATAATTATTGGATTATATAATATTTTACTACTTTTAGCAGGATTTGTCAATAGGAAAATACAAATTCTCGTCAAATACTTCACAAAAAAAGGGAAAAAACAGCTGCGCCATTTTTCTTTTTCAATAGAAACGTCTGCGTTCCAACTGGAATCTGTATCTGTCCGCAGGCAATTCCATCACAGAATTACAAAAATCGCTCGGTTTTTCCTGGCAGAACCGCGTTGATTATGCCTCATACAGAATCGGCGTTGCATATCCGTGCTTTCCATTTTTGTCAATGACTTCCACACGAACAAACCGATCCTGCGGACGAAGAACAAACGTACCGCAAGTCAGCCCCTCTCCGTTTTCCGCATGCAGACTGCGCTGGTTATGCCACACAGAACCGGTATAAAAGATGACGGTCTCCACAGGATCGCATGTCAATGTCACAACCCAGTCTGTGCCGTTTTCCGCACGTTCTTTGGTGATATGAAACCGCGGTCCCTGGGTTGCCATCACACGCCCCGCACGGATGGCGTCAAGCACAGCCTCCTCGGTCAGCGCATCCGCCTGCACATAGATATAGGAATAGCATGCTTCATTTTCATAAAAATGAGAATCGTCTGCCGCCATACACGGATACACCACACCGCGCACGGCAATCTGGTCAATAACCTCGCCGGAATATGGACGGCAGTTGCGCGGCAGACCGGAAACCGAGTTGTAAATTTCCACACCGTCAAAGCCGTGTAATGCCATAATCTGCTCACAGGTATCAAGCGACCATGCGGGATGTGCCAAAATTGCGATGCCGCCGACTGCATGTACCGCATCTACAACCTCCTGTGCACCAAGCGCCGCATCGGTTCTGTCAAGCGCCGCCGGCTGCTTTTCACCGATGGCTACCACATGGAACACACCTTCCAGCACATCTGCCCCATGTACATTATATTCACAACCTGGCAAAAGCAACATTCCGTCCTCTGTTACCTTACCAACTGAACCTTTCCAATGATCGGTAAGTGCCAGAAAATCGTATCCGTTTTCTTTGTACAATGCAATGGCTTCCTCCGGCGTTTTTCTGCCGTCGGACACCGTTGTATGTGTATGAAGATTTCCCTTATACCAGGTTTTGCCGTTTTCATCAATAAACATTGTCTTTCCTCCAACCAACACGTTTTCAGTAAAGGGCATCGCTTCGTTATTTTTTTCAAACGACCGGTGCGCCGCTATTAAAACACAATCCCTTTTATCTGTTCTATTCTTCCTTTTTATGTGGAATTGCAGCGTAAGCCGCAAATTATCAATTTGCATCAGCCCCGCTTCAAAAGGAAAAATATAATAATATGATAGCATAAAAAAGAGAAAAAAGCAATGGCAGAATCGTATAAAGAAACACGTGAAATGAAATAAAATTTTTAAAAATATAATTTTAGGGTGTACAAATAAAGATATCTATGTTATACTATATAAAAATTTAAAGATTTAAAAGGAGATATTTTCGTGAGACAAACACAAAAAATTCTGACAGGAATCGCGGCACTCCTCTGTGCATCCCCCATCCTTATGACTGCATGCGCCAATGCGGAAAAAACGGATGCACTCCCAAGTGTTACCGAAAAAGAAACCAAATCCGCCGTGACAGAAGCCGATACGGATAATCCGCGTGCAGCGTATGCAGCGGCTGCCCCTGCGGTAGAAGATTTCGGAAATTATGCATACCGCATGGCGGTACTAAAGGACAACGCACTTGTGTTTAAGCAGGTCGGCTATTGGACAGAGGAACAGAACGGCGACACCCTCAATGACGCCATTTACCTTCGCAACCGCGCCGTTGAAGAAGCATACAATATCAAGCTCTCTCTAATAGAGCTGGAAGATACCAATGCCGTCCTGCGCAAAAACATTCAGGCATCCGATGACTTTGCAGATATTGTCTTTCCCTCCAATATCGGTGAACTGATGACACTGGCACAGCAGGGCTGCTTCTGGGACCTGAACACCGTTGAAGAATTGCAGCTGAAGCAGCCCTGGTGGGACCAGCGTATTCAGGACAGCTTGACTGTGTTTGGACAGCTGTTCTGCATCACAGGCGATATTCAGATGCGTGACGAGCTGCGTGAAATGTCCGTGCTTTACAACAAAAAGGTGTATGAGGAATATGATTATCCGGATCCATATGAGTTTGTCTCCAACGGTACCTGGACATGGGAGCAGCTTTCTTCCATGGTACGCGATGTGACAAAGGACCTGGACGGCAACGGTAAACTTGATGTCGCAGACAAGTACGGCCTCATTTCCGAAAACATCGCAGGCTGGTATTTGTTCCTTGCCTCCGGCAAAGATGTGATCCGGTTTGACGGCAGCACCTACATCGCCGATATTCAAAATCAGCAAAGCTATGATATCTTTGAAAATTTATTCAAGCTTCTCTGTGACAAAAATGCGGTCATCATCATGGATGACGGTACTCACGCAAATGAAATCACAACGGTTGATATCTGGACAGAGGCGACAAAAATTTTCTCTGAAAACCGTGCGCTGTTCCGTACCGGTACGTTTGGCGACAGTGTAGACCTGCGCGACATGAAAACGGACTTCGGCGTACTGCCCATTCCGAAATACGATGAATCCCAGGACGGTTATTACTGCATGGTACATAATGACTCTATGCCGCTTGTGATTCCGACAACGGTTCCGGACCTGCACAAAACAGCCCTGATCACAGAAGCGCTTGGCTATGAATCCATGTTTACACTCACACCGAGCTTTTATGAAGTGTTCTTAGATGAAAAAATTTTACGCGATGAGCAGTCCAAGGCGATGATCGACATTCTTTTTGATTCCAAAGTGTATTCGCTTGACTATATGTGCACAATCACAGGTATGCAAACCGCCATTGCCAATATTGTTTCCACCGGAAAAAGCGATACCCTGTCTTCCAAAACCGCATCAATTCAAAAATCGGCGCAGAAAAAGCTGGATAAATACATGAAAAAATTTGAAGAGCTGGAGTAATTCCGAAAAAAAAACAGACCGTCACGAAAAATCATCATGGCGGTCTGTTTTTTGTAGGACGCTCTTGTGGATAACTCCATTTGTAAAACGATACACATATTTATAATATCCCCTATTTTTCATATAAGCATTCCATTTTTCCACAGCCTGTACTGTGAATACTGTGGAGAACCAATCGTGATTTTGCATCCCGTTTTCCACTGTTTTCACTTGTTTTTCCACAGGCGGACCTTTGAATTTTAAAAATAAACGCATATTATTATATAAATGTGTGAACAATGTGGGAAAACGGATTTCCTCGAATTTTGCTGCATGTTATGTATCGTTACACTTTCATAAAAGTCCAAAAAACATGGGGCTGTTGCAAGTTGAAAACTTACAACAGCCCGGGAAATTCACAGATGAAGAAAACAAGCCGGAATTATCTCTTGAGAAGAACATCCTTTTCGTATGCTTCGATCTCCTTATACCATGCGGTATCGGCAGCGACGCCGCAGGAATTGCAGTATTCTGCCCAGATATCGCCAAACGGCAGGGTCTTCATTTCTTCCTGCATTACCATAAGCTCGGTATACTTGTTTTCGTCCTGGAGCTTCTTCAGCATCTCGTTCGGTGTGCAGAGTGCGGAAAGCAGAGCCTTCTGCCAGCTGCGGAAGCCGACAACCCATGCGGAAATACGGTTGATGGAAGCATCGAAGTAGTCAAGCGCCATGTAAACACGATCCAGGGCATTGCAGCGAACGATTTCCTTTGCCATTTCCTTTGTCTCATCATCAAGCAGCAGGACATGGTCGGAGTCCCAACGGATGCCGCGGGTGATGTGCAGTGCAATTTCCGGATAGAAGCAAAGCAGTGCGGGAATCTTATCGGAAACGACTTCGGTCGGATGATAGTGACCGTTGTCCATCAGCGGCAGGACACCGTCGTGAGAAGCTGCAAAGGAAAGTGTGAATTCCGCAGAACCGGCGGTAAATGCTTCCACGCCGATACCGAAGACCTTGGACTCTACGCACGGCTTGACAAGGTTCTTGTCAAACGGCTCTGCAAGGATGGCTTCAATGGATTCCTTATAACGCATACGCGGACCCATTCTGTCTGCGGGAACATCCTTATAGCCGTCGCCGGTCCAGATGTTCATGACGCAGGGATAGCCTGTTTCCTTTGCAAAGTATTCAGAAATACGGATGCAGGCACGGCCGTGATCAATCCAGAACTTGCGGACCTCTGCATCCGGGCTGGACAGGGTCAGACCGTCCTTTGCTGCCATCGGGTGAGAGAAGAATGTCGGGTTAAAGTCGATACCGGTATTGTACTTCTTTGCAAGTTCAACCCACTTTGCGAAGTGCTTCGGCTCGATCTTGTCGCGGTCGACAAATTCGCCCTTCTCAAAAATCGCATAGCATGCATGTACATTGAGCTTCTTCTTGCCGGGGCAGAGGGACATTGCCTTCTCCATGTCCGCAAGCAGCTGCTCGGGTGTGGTTGCCTTGCCGGGATAGTTGCCGGTGGTCTGGATACCGCCGGAAAGCGGGCCGTCATGGTCGAAACCGATGACATCGTCACCCTGCCAGCAGTGCAGAGAGACCGGAATTTCCTTCAGCTTTGCAATGGCTGCATCGGTATCAACACCGTATGCGGCATACATCGCTTTTGCAGATTCATATCTGTTCATAAATGATACTCCTTTAATCTAATCTAAGCAATTGGCTGGTGTCAAGCGGATGTGCGCTCCCCATAAAAGAACCGCAAGTACCGTTTGCCATTCAGCATACAATGACCTGATACTATTTTAACCGAAAACTGTCAAATAAAAAAGAACCCTATTTGTCTAAAAAAGTGTCCTTTATTGCAGTTTCCGTGCTTGTGCGGTATTTATGCGGCGTCATACCGAAATGCGCGCGGAAAATTCTGTGGAAATAGCTGATATTCTCATAGCCGACACTGGCGCTGATATCAATGACGCGCATGGCAGTGGAACGCAGCAGATAGGCTGCCTGACGCAGCCGCTTATTTTGAATCAATACGGTAAAATTCTGTCCTGTTTCGCGCTTGATGGCACGAGACAGAAAACAAACGTCATAATTCAGCTGCGCTGCCAGCGCTTCCAGGGACCCTTCTGCATAATGCTCCTCTACATAGCGCAAAACCTGCAGCATCAGCTGTTCATGCGCAAAATGCGGGTCGGTACGCAGCGTCTCCGTATGGTTGACCAGCTGCAAAAAAAGCAATCCCATGGTCAGCTGATTGATGCTTCGTTTATTGGGCTGCGCGTTTACCAGCGTCCAAATGAGGTTTTCCACCAGATTCTGAATCGGCAGAATGTCCGCCACGCGGAAATGCAGATAACCGGTACCGGATTTATCGCCGCGCAGACATCCTACAAGAAAATCACGGATGCTGTTTTCGCTCTCATCCATCATATGAATTGCCGTATCAAAAAACTGCGGCTGAATGATAAAATTTACCGCAATGTCGTCTTCTCCTGCTGCCTCAATTTCCTGCGTGGCATTCTGGCGCATAAGCAGCAGCTCGCCTTCTGACAAAAGCACTTTGGTACCGTTGATTATGTGGCGCGTATGCCCTTTGCACATGTAGACCATTTCCACATAATTATGTGTATGGCGCGGAAAACGGACAAACCGAGTATGCGGCCGTATGGTAATCAGCTTTCCGGCATCAAGCAGCAGTGCACTGTCTACCTCCGCAGAGGTACCGTGCATATATAGAGAACGGTCGATTTCCCGTCTTCCAGACAATAGCTCACGTTCTTCATCCGTAATGACGGCAAGCGCCGTCAGCAGTGCTTCATTCATTGGGTTGTTTTGTACAAGCCTCCCATTTAGGGGATAACGAATGAGGGGAACTTTTTCAAAAGCTCCCCTCAAAACGTCCCGCAAAATTTTTTATAGATTACAGCTCGATTGCGCGGCCGGTCTTTGCGGATTCCTCACATGCCATCGTCAGCTTTAAGGACTTGATCGCATCGCGGTACGGAGAACGGATCTTGGAGCCGTCGCCGGTCTTGATTGCATCGATGAAGGCGCGGTCCATAATGCCGGTCTGCTCTTCACCGCGGTCGATGTGCTTTGTTCCTTCTGCGGTGTAGATATCCAGTGTGGAACGGAGCGCATATTCCAGCGTACCGTCCTTGCAGTATACCGTCATACCGTTGGTCACCTTAGAACCGGGCTTGTTGTAGCAGCCGGTAAACAGCGTTGCAACCACACCGTTTTTGAACTTCATGACAGCAGCGGAATAGTCAAGGTCGAGGTCGTAGCCTGGCATGCCGTATTCATCTCCGGTAATCAGACCGTTGGTACCTGCACAGTATACGGATGCAGGTTCGCCGAACAAGAAGCGCAGCTGGTCAAACAAGTGGATGTTCTGCTCAATAATCTGACCGCCGCAGGTGTCCTGATGTCTCCACCACCAGACACCGGGAATACCGCCAAGCCAGGAGCCGCGGACAACAACCGGCGTGTGTTCTTCACAGAAATCCTTCATTTCCTCTGTCAGGTTCTGCCATCTGTCCTGGAAGCCGACATTGGTAAGAAGTCCCTTCTCCTCCACGCGTGCAAGAATTTGCTCTGCTACATGGATATCCAGTGCCATCGGCTTTTCAACCTGGAACGGGATATTAAGGTCGATGATTGCGTTTTCAATTTCACCGTGCTGGTGCGGGGGAACCGCAATAAAGATGACGTCCGGCTTGATGTCTGCAAGCATCGACTTGTAGTTGTCGTATACCTTGCCGGAACCGTACTTGTCTGCCATCGCCTGTGCACGGGATACCTCTGTGTCGCAGAAGCCGATTAAATCGACATCTTCCATTTCAGAAAGCTTCTGATAATGCACACCGTTTCTGCCGCCGCAGCCAATGAGTGCCGCTTTTACTTTTTCCATGAGTTGATCCTCCATGTATAAAAATGATTTATGTGTTCCGAATCTGTAAAAATCCGGTTCGTTTATAAAAAATTGCTTAATCGACAACGACGCCCTTTTTCAGGATGACGTTTGCATATAAGGCTGACTCACCGGTCTGGATAACGCAGTATGCCTTTTTGGCACGTTCATAAAACGCAAAGCGTTCGATCATTTCAGGGGTTTCTTTTGTATACGGCTTGATGATCTCCGCATACGTATCCCAAATGGGCGTTTCCACGGTGTCCCCCGGAACCTTTGCCATCAGATACACCGGTTTTGCGTAGGTGTCCAGCGGAAACAGCTGCAATATCGCGGAAAGCAGTTCCGGTGCGTTATGACCGTCACAGCGTACCAGACGCTGTCCCATGGATGCGCCAGGGAAATTGCCGTCTCCGATGACGATTTCATCGCCGTGTCCCATTTCCGCCATGATTTTCAACAGTTCCGGTGAAAGAATCTTTGGTATTCCTTTTAACATGGGTATATTCTTCCTTCTATTTTTTCAAAGATTGGTTACGGTATCAATATAAGCGTTCCATTCTCTTCCTTTACCGGGAAGAAACGCGGATGCTCAGGCGCACTATTCGGTCTGTGCAGCGTCAGCATTTTCTGACCTTCCAATGTGGTAAACAGCATGCCATGACCGCCGTCCCGGGAAAAAATCGGCGTATCAAGATGCTTCCACGGTCCAAGCACAGAGCCGGACTCCGAGACAGACAATGCCTGTACATAGGCGCCGTTTGCAAAGGAAGACCACAGCATACAGAGCGTACCGTCTTTCATTTGAAACAGAAACGGACCGTCCGTCACAAAATCCTGTCCAGTTTTGTTTGCAAAGGAGGGTTCCGATGCATGGAACAATACGGTAACATCGCCGTCTGCAAAGCGTAAATCTTCGGTCAGCGGCATGGCGTTTATCGTACCGTCATGTATTTGCAGCCATTCGTGACAGAAGACGATATACGGCGTTCCGTTTTCCATCCACAGGGTTCCGTCAAGGCATTCCCACTCCCGCGGCGTTACAGGTTCCTTTGTCAATGGAACAAAGGTACCGTCCGGGGTATCACAGACAAGAATCTGTGTACCGCGGCAGTGATTTTCTGCAAAAAAGGAAGCAAACATATAATAGTTTCCGCGGTACGCATGCACTTCCGGCGCCCAGAAGTCCCGTGTTGCCCAAAAGCCGTCCGGTGCACGGAAAATTTCCTTCGGCTCCTCAAAATGTACTAAATCTTTGGTTTTATATACCACGAAATGCGGATACGGACGGATATTCCAGTCATCGCCGCCGGTACCGTAAAGATAATATACGCCGTGTTCTGTATCTGTCAGAACAAACGGGTCTCTGATTTGAATTTCTTCGGCTGTACGCATGATCAATTCCCTGTTTTACCTTCTGTAAATGTTTCCTTCAGTACGGCACGAACTGCACCCGGTCCAGCTGTCAAACGGAGGAACAGTGCTTCCACCGTTTCGCCGAGTCCTGCTTCATACAGATTCACAGCAAAAATGTTGGCGTTGGAAAGAATCGGTTCCAGCGCACGGTGCACACATGCAGGGCAGGCCTTGCCCAGCGTGATTTCAGACAGATGTGCCTGCAGCGTTTCCAGCAGCGGATCGGCAGAAATGGCAAACGGCGCACCGTTGTCATCAACACCGAGCAGATACCGGCACCAGCCTGCAATGACAAGAGGAATTGCCTTGAGAGCGGTGATATCTCTGCCGCCTGCAAGATACGCCTTGATCGTTTCTCCAAACCGAACCGCCATCTTCTGAGAGGTATCGGTCGCTATGCGCTGCGGTGCATCGGGCATAAACGGATTGGGCAGCCGTACCTTGACCACTTCATCGATAAATGCCCCAGGATCGAGAATGCCCGGATTGACAACCACCGGCAGTCCTTCTCTATATCCGATGACCTGCACCATCTCTGCCAATTCTGCATCCTTCATTTCCGCGGAAATCAGGGTATAGCCAAGCAGACAGCCAAACACTGCAAGTGCAGTATGCAGGGGATTTAAGCAGGTACAGACCTTCATTTTTTCCGTTTTGTCAACAATGCTGCGGTCACAAAAGATCACGCCGCCGCGCTCCAGCGCGGGATGTCCTGCCGGGAATTTGTCCTCAATGACAAGATACTGCGGTTTTTCCGCATTGACAAACGGTGCGATATAGGTATTTTTATCGGTGACAATCGTCTCGGTATCGCCAAAGCCGACGTCATGCAGCATCGCAGCAACATTGGCATCCGGTCTTGGGGTGATCTTATCGATCATGGATATCGGGAATGTAATTTTTGTTTCGTCCTTTAAGTAAGCGGAAAAGCCTGCTTCCGCATTTCCGTTTTCTGTCCATGCATCGGCAATGGCAAGGACGGCAGCCATCAGTTTATCACCGTTGTGGGAACAGTTGTCCATGGACACAAGTGCAAGCGGAAGTGCGCCTGCCTGGTACCGCTTGTATACAAGGGCAGTCAAACGACCGAGGAACGTCTTCGCTTTTTGGGGCACATCTGACATATCTTCCGCAATGGAGGGCATCAGTGTCCCGTCCGGACGACGAATGGCATATCCTTTTTCTGTAATGGTAAAGGATACCATCTGCAAGCTCGGCGCACAGAAAATTTCAGACAAGCGTGCCATGCCCATCTCGTCTGCCTTGATCGCTTCTGTCACAGAACCAATGACTTCTTTTTCCACATTGCCGTCTGCAAGCAGGGTGACAGAAAGGGACAGATTGTCATGCGGCGCATAAATTTGATCGATAATCTGGTAGTCAAAACCGTCCGCCGCAATCACACCGCGGTCGAGAATTCCCTCACAAAGCAATTGGTTGCATACCTTTGCAGGAAATGCACGGAACAGATTGCCTGCGCCAAAGTGCAGCCATGTCGGCGCGGCAGTTGTTTTTGCAATGATGCTTTCGCGGTCATAGGTCGGCGTGTTGATCCCGGCTGCGGCAAACGCCGCCTTGTCCGCAAGCGCGTCCTGATTTAAATATAACATGATGAGAATTATAACTTTACCAAAGTAAAAGTTATCTCCTTTCCGAAAATCAAAGCAGCGCGTCTTTTCTCTGCGTCGCCTTGTCAATGGCTTCCCAAAGTCCGTTGATATAGCATGCGCCCATTGCGCGGTCATACAAACCGTAACCGGGCATGCAGACCTCACCCCATAGCGTTCTGCCGTGATCGGGGCGAATCGGACCGTCAAAGCCGATATCATACAGCGCCTTGACGATTTCGTACATGTCGAACGAGCCGTCCGCGGACAGATGTGCAGCCTCCTCGAACAGTCCCGGCGCAAAGTGCTGCAAATTGCGTACATGTGCAAAATGAATGCGGCCCTTGCAGGAACGGATGATATCCGGCAGGTCGTTGTTTAAATCAGTGCCAAGTGACCCTGTACAGAAAGTCAGTCCGTTGTAGGGATTGTCTACGGCTTTCAGCATCTTCTGAATATTCTCTTTGTTTGTGATAATGCGCGGCAGATTGAACACGGGCCATGCGGGGTCGTCCGGATGAATCGCCATTTTGATGCCGTATTTTTCACAGGTTGGCATAATCGCCTTTAAAAAGTAGATCAGGTTGTCAAACAGCTTGTCTGCCGTGACATCTCGATAGGCGTCAAACAGCTCCTTGACATGGGAAAGACGCTCCGGTTCCCATCCCGGCATGACAAAACCGTTGGAATTGGCATCCGTCTGGTTGAAAAATACCTGCGGATCAATGGAATCGACCACTGACTGGTCATAGGCAAGCACAGTCGAGCCGTCATGACGCGGCTTTGCAAGATTGGTGCGTGTCCAGTCAAAGACCGGCATAAAATTATAGCATACCATATGAATCCCTGCATCGCCGAGATTTTCAAGGGTTTTGATATAATTTTCGATGTACTTGTCGCGCATTGGCAGTCCGATTTTGATATCGTCATGGATATTGACGGACTCGATACCGGAAATTTCCAGATTTTCTGCTTCGACCTTTGCCTTCAGTGCCGCAATTTCTTCCCGCGGCCACAGCTCGCCAGCCTGACGGTTGTATAAGGTGGTAATGACGCCGACAACGCCGGGAATCTGACGGATTTCGCGCAGCTTCACAGAGTCATATCCTTCACCGAACCATCTGAGTGTCATTTTCATGGTGGGGCCTCCTTTTTTATTCAAACGGATTTAGGCAATTGTAAAACTCCGTTTTCCAATTGGTTTCATCGGACTGATGAAGCTTGCTGAATCAGTGTAATGACGCAGTCCGATGGCTCCCTTTGGTCGCTTTAAAGGTGTCTTTTTTGGCGGGAGATACCCGCACGACATAAGACGTTGAACGTCTTATGTCATAACGACGCATTTATTGATATATTGCCCTACGGGTAATATAAAATTATAACTTTTACAATCGGCTAATTCAAACAAATTTATAACAACATTATTATATCAAGTTCTTTTCAAAAAATCAACGGGTATGGAAGAATTTGTTCGGATTTTTTTTAAGGGATGGTGACAAATACAAAAACCCAGTTCAATTTTTCCCCGATAAAAAGTTTAGTGAGGAGTATGGGGGAACATTTTCAAATGTGTCTCTCATTGTTTTTTGGGAAAAGGAGATGCTTCCGCCATTGTTTTTTTACAAAAAAACGTTGACAAACCGTATATTCTTTAGTATAATAAAGGATATCAGATCAAGTTTTATTTTCTGATGTACTGTCCTTGGCGGCTTGTGCCGCAATTTCACATAGAAAGGAAAACCTTCGCACCGTTCAACTTTGCTGAACATTTCAGCAGTGCAGAAGATGCGAAGTTATGGTCATCATTATGGCATATTGCAGTCAATGCGGGGCAAAGATTGAGGACGACGCACGGTTTTGTACCTTTTGCGGCGCCAAGGTAGACGGAAGCTTTCATGCCGCATCCGCAGATAGCAAAAACAAATCAAACAGCCAAAACGGTTCCTATGAAAATTCCGATAAACAAAAGAAATCAGGATCCGGCACGTCCTTTGAGTCTTACCTTGCATATACAGATACCACCGCTTCCTATCGTCCCGGGGACTGTGACCAGAACCGTCTTGTCGCAGTGTTATCGTATCTCCATATTCTTGTTATCGTACCGCTCATCGGCATGCGGGAATCTCCATTTACACAGTATCATGCAAAAATCGGTCTCAATCTCCTGTTATGGCATCTGGTTGCAGAAGTCGGCGGTAATATCATCTGCAGGATTCTCTACTTCATTCCGGTCATTGACTGGATTGCACCAATTGCTGTCGGGCTGATCAATCTGGCGCTTTGGGGCATTAATATTTTCGGTATCGTATCCGCAGCGCAGGGAAAAGCGCGGGAGCTTGAAATTTTTGCGCCGTTTAAAATCATCAGGTAATCAAATCCATTCTCTTCACAATACGTTTGCATATCCAGCTGTGACCGGACTGCAGGCGTATTTTTTATGTTCAATACGCAGCAGTATGGGGGGAATGGGGTACATATTTTAAATCCCTTTTATCAGCAGTACCTTTTTTATTGTCTGTGCATACCATGTAAAAGGAACTCTTTTTTTACTTTCCATATACATTATGACCATCACAATGAGAGGAGTCTTTTTATATGTTTGCACTCAAACCATATCAAAGGCTGCATGCAGTAGAATACGCAAAAAAATGGGCGCTTGACCGCAATCCGCTGTTTCAGGACTTTGCCGAATGCGGCGGCGACTGCACCAATTACATTTCCCAGTGTATTTTTGCCGGAAGCTGTATCATGAACGACACGCCGACCTTCGGCTGGTTTTTCCGTTCTCCCGGAGATTATGCGCCTGCATGGACCGGCGTTCCCTATCTCTATAACTTCTTAATCAGCAATATGGGAAACGGCCCTGTCGGTGTAGAAGTGCCAAGAGAACGCATTGAGCTTGGCGATATCATCCAGCTTGGCCGCCGGGACGGAACGTTTTATCATACGGTAATCATTACCGCCATGCGGGATGATGAAATTTTTGTCTGCGCACATAACAACGATGCTCTGAACCGACCGCTGTCTACGTATTCCTTTGAAGCTGTGCGCTATATCCATATCACCGGTGTGCGCTTTACCGTTTCTGCCGGGGATTGCTGCTTTGATACAGTTATCGACGGTACTGCAATTTTCCCAACAGAAGCGCAGGCAAGCGCCCTCTCCTGTGAAATCAATGCAGAGCCCGCTGTTCCGACACCGCTTCCCGCCGATATCCCCCCGAAAAGCAGCGCGGAGCAGCAAATGCCAAGCGGTATCTCCGACGCCGCACAGCGAATATCAAATACCCAAGATAACGCTTCTGCCAATCCTGAACCGCCAACCGATCAAAATCTGCCCAATGAACCAAAACGTCCCGCCGACATTCTTCCAACGCAGGAAAACGGGAAACCGACAGACAATGGCGCAAATGAGACGAACAATGCAGATTTAAGTGAAGATCAGCGCTAATCCCCCTGTAAAATCATTTCTGCCATCACACAGCCAAGATAGTACGCAGCGGAACGCGCTTCTTCCACACTGTTTCCGGAAGAACCGATTTCCAGAAGCAGCGATCCCGGCGCATACTGCGCGTTGAAGGTGGCGGAACGCAGATTGATCGGCCGTGCGAATGTAGGATATGCCGTATTCAGCCGTTTCTGCAGCCGCACCGCCACAGTCAGATTGTCCCGCCACCCTGCGTGATTCGCTCCGGCTTCATCTGTTCCTACCACACACATCACCTGTGCGCTGACATCCCCGTCCACTTCCGTCACAGGACGCAGGATATCGCCCTTTGCCGTGGCAAGCGCATCGCGGTGCACATCAAACACATATTGAATGGAAGGATACGCCGCAACGGTCTCTTTTATGTATGCGGCGGCCTTTGTATAGGCTTGGGGATAGGATTCTGCATCAAACATCGTTGTACAGTGCAGAACCTCAATCCCGGCAGCCTCCAATGTCTCTGTCAGGGTGGTACCGACAGAGACAACATTTTCTTCTATATCTTCCGAACGTGCGTAAAAGGTGCTGTCTACCGCAGTGCAGCCTTCCGGCGCATACGCTTCTGTCCCATGGGTATGCAGAATCAGCACAAGCGGTTTTTGCGCCGTGTCCTCTGTCGTTCCCCCGGTGGGCACGCATTCCGCAGGTGCAATGGGATAGTCACGGGACAAAAGCTCTGTGGGGTTGATTTCATACGCAGTCTGATTGGAAAACAGGATTCCTTGATTTTCCGCTGTATACAAAGACATGGAAGACAAATCCATCGGAATGACTGCACTCTGTCCCTTTTTCACCTGTGTGCGGTCATATTGATACAGGCTGTCCCCGCTTTCTTTGATTGCCTGCCGCTGTGCAATTGGATCATCCGACGCATCTGCAATTCCGGCAGATGCGCGTTTGTTTTGAGAATCCGAATCGGAAAACGCAGGATTCAGCGGATTTTGTACATCCGGAAACGCAAGTCCCTCCGGTTCAAAATAGGACAGCGTTGTTTCCCCCTCCATATAAACGGCATACCCAAGCACTGCCGCCGATAAGGACTTTGGGGTATATGCGGCAGGCGGATAAAAATCATAGACCGTTTTTTGCAGCATCAGCAGCATCCCGTCTTCACATAGTGCCTGTTCCATTGCAAAGCTTGCCAAGAACAATACGGTTACGGTGATCAGCCCAAGTACAAAATGCAAAAAAAAGCACTGATAAAAATACCGCAGCTTTTTAAAAACACGCCGATTTTTCCATTTTTTCGGATTCGCTGTTTTCATTCCGTCTTTTACTGTATCCATCATGATACCCATCACTTTGCGAATACAAAGCTTCCTTTCTTTTGGAATTGCTGCGTTTTGTTTGCGAAATCACGCTCGTCCCGTCAGTGAAGCTTCATAAACAAACGAAAGCATTCCATTTCGTATCGTTTGTTTTGTGTCACCTGCGATACGTTTCCATCTTTTATTTTTTTTGGTATATTCTATGCGCTGGATTCCAGGAATAGAACCGGATACGAAAAGAATTTTTATCGCTCTTACGGGCTGTCGCATTAACATGCGCCAGCCTATAAAATTCGCCTTTTCGCTTTTTCAAGCGAAATTTCACAGTGTATTTTTATCAAAATTCACTGTGAAAACGCCGAATTCGGATCACTTCGTGATCCCGGTCTGTTGCAAGTTGAAAACTTGCAACAGACCCCGCCGCTATGGCATCCTCCAAAAACATTTGAACAATTATATTGCCAAAAAATATAGCGTTAATATGACCAAAAGTATACAAGTGTTTGCCCGTATTATATAGATTAAAGTTTTTTGAAAGGGGTATGGGGAAAACTTTTTCTCAAAAAAGTTTTCCCCATCGTCTCCCCGTTCCCAACATCAAACACCGCCGCCGATGCTCCACTCCTCCGCGGTTTCTTCACCGAGCATCAGGGTATTGATGACCTGTGCGCAAAACGCAGCAAACGAGCGGACGCCTGCATCAATATCCTTTGGCGTCACGCAGCCGATGTCCACCCGCTCAAGGATTTTCTGCAACTGCGCCGTCTCCTTCTGCTGCATCTCCGTCTGGGTTTCTGCAGTTTTGCTGCCGTCCATTTGGGAAAGAATTCCTGTCTCCTCCAATGCACGGTAGACCAGCGTCGATGCGCCGATGACGGTCGGTACGCCGATGGTAATGACCGGCACACCAAGCGTTTCTGCAACCAGCGGCTGCCGTTTGTTGCCGACACCGCCGCCGGGGTGAATGCCGGTTGTTGCAATCTGTACACAGCGGACAAGCGATTCCGTTTCCGCAGCAGCAAGTGCGTCAATTAAAATAACAAGGTCCGGTTTGACAGAACGCACAGCGCCGCGTACCAGCTCCAGTGTTTCAATGCCAGTCTGTCCGAGTACCATTGGCGTCAGTGCAGACAGCTTGTGAATTCCGCAGACCGACAAAGAACCTGCATCCTCTGCAGCCCCGCTGTCACTTTTCGTTTGCCCGTTACCGTTTTCTTCACAGCATGCATCATCGACCAGGTGACGCGTAACATGCAGTCTTGCAGCACATGCGGGGCCAAGTGCATCCGGCGTCAGCTGGGGATTGCCCAGTCCAACGACAAGAATGGAATGAGAACGAAAGAGCTTTGGGTTCTCCGGCAGCGGCGCCGGCGGAATATCCGTGATCGCCGACAAATCGGGGTTTGAGATAAACAGCGGTTCCTCTTCTGTCTGAGAGGACGTTACCTCAGGCACTCCCTTAGAATCCTCGCCTGTCCGTTCTGTTTGCACCGCAGACAAAAAGGAAGGCGGTACATTGTAAAGATGTCCCTGCTGATCCCATTCAGGCGAAACACTGGAACGGTCCTGTGCGACGACGCCGGGGCTGTCAATGGAGGTCTGGAAGCGTGCGCCTTCACCGTATGGATTGGCGCTCGGCATCCGGAACTCCGGCAAATACGTATGCACCGCATCGACAAGCGTTTCTCTGACCGCCGTCAGCGCGTCATGATAACTCTTACCGGAAAGGAACCGCAGCTCCCCTGTATGCACCGTATAATACGTACCGATGCTCTTTCCAAGCTTATGCGACGCCGCCTCTCCGGAAACAACCAGTTTTTCCACGCGGATATCACCGTGCATACGTTCTTCATAATGCATTCCGCTGTCGCGAAGGGTATATGGGTCTTCCCACTCCGCCTCATGGATGCGTGCTTTATTTCCGTTTTCGCCCTCTCCCTTGATTCCTTCACTGCTTTTATACAATTCTGACGCCATATCCGTCCGACAGAAGGTACTGAGCGGCAGAGGTTCTCTCTGTTGTTTTTTTGCTGTTGAATTCGGTGTTTGATTCATCGTATTGCGCTTCCTTTCTATTTTTTGTTACAGATAGAATGCACAGAAACGCTGCCTTTTATGTATCGCGGTTTTTTATGCAAGGTGTTAATCGTATCTATTTTGTAAATTTTAAATGTCTACACATTCAATAGGTTGATTCTTCCTACCTTTTATGGTATAATATATTGTGTATTTACTTTTATGGTATAAAGTATAAATTGTGTATTTCTCTGCATTTGAAAAAGCATAACGATAAAAAATACAGACTTCATACATATAAAATCACATCATGATAACACACAATGAAGGAGAATTCCGCTATCGGAACACCATACAATGAAAATCGATGAATTATTAAAAAAAGAAACCTTTACCCTCTCCTTTGAAGTATTCCCGCCCAAAACCGACTCCGCCTTTGATTCGGTCAAGACCGCAACCGAGCAGATTGCAGCGCTGCATCCTTCGTTCATGAGCGTAACCTACGGCGCCGGCGGTGGAACGAGCCGTTACACACTGGACATTGCCAAAAACATCAAAGATCAGCACAACGTCCCCACCCTGGCACATCTGACGTGCGTATCCTCCACACGGGAAACTGTCATGGCAAAAATTGAGGAGATGAAAGCCGCCGGTATTGAAAATGTCATGGCGCTGCGCGGCGATTTGACGCCGGAACTTGAAAAAAGCGACCGCAGTGGCTGGGCGTACCGCCATGCTGTGGATTTGATCCGGGACATCAAAGCGTCCGGTGCAGATTTCTGCATCGGCGGTGCATGCTATCCGGAAATTCATCCGGAAAGCCGGAACCAGACAGAGGATATTCTGCACTTAAAAGAAAAAGTCGATGCAGGGTGTTCCTTTTTAACCACGCAGATGTTTTTTGACAATAATCTGCTCTACAATTTCCTGTATAAAATCAGAGAAGCCGGCATAACGACTCCGATTGTACCGGGAATTATGCCGATTACCAATGCCAATCAGGTGGAACGCGCGGTCAAGCTTTCCGGCTCCTTTATGCCGCAGCGCTTCAAGAGTCTGGTCGACCAGTTCGGCACTTCTCCCGCCGCCATGAAGCAGGCAGGCATTGCATATGCCACCGACCAGATCATTGATCTGTTTGCAAACGGCATCAAGCATGTGCATGTTTACTCCATGAACAAGCCGGACGTTGCCAAAAAAATTCTCGACAATCTCTCCGATATTCTCAATTAAACGCGCGAAAGTGAGAACCGACGAATGAATCTCCTACAATATATGCAAGACCGCATTCTGCTTCTTGACGGCGGTATGGGAACGCTTTTACAGGCACAGGGACTGCTGCCGGGAGAGCTTCCGGAAACATGGAACCTCACACATCCGGATCGCATCACCGCCATCCACAAATCCTACTATGATGCGGGAAGCAATGTGGTTAATACCAATACCTTCGGTGCAAACGGACTGAAATTTTCATCCGCGGAGTTGGAAGAAATTATCTGTGCCGCTGTTGCCAATGCAAAAAAAGCGCGTACAGAAAGCGCCTCCGCGCAGCAAAAATTTATCGCACTGGATATCGGTCCTACCGGAAAAATGCTCCGCCCGCTCGGTACCCTTGACTTTGAAGATGCGGTATCCCTCTTTGGAGAGGTTGTACGGATCGGTGCAGGCTGCGGCGTGGATTTCATCTTCATCGAAACAATGAACGATTTATACGAAACAAAGGCTGCGCTGCTTGCGGCAAAGGAAAACTGCGATCTGCCAGTCTTTGTTTCCTGCGCCTATGGAGAAGACGGAAAGCTGATGACCGGCGCCTCCCCCGCAGCGGTCATTGCCACGCTGGAAGGCATGGGAGCGGATGCCATCGGCGTAAACTGCTCTCTCGGGCCGAAAGCGCTTGCCCCCATTGTGGACGAATACCTTGCACGTGCATCGGTTCCGGTACTCGTCAAGCCGAATGCCGGACTGCCGAAGGTTGTCGGCGGAAAAACCGTATACGATGTACTTCCCGAAGAATTTTCAAAGGATGTCTTAGAAATGATTTTGGGAGGAGTACGGATTGCCGGCGGCTGCTGCGGCACAACACCGGACTATATCGCGGCGCTGTATGAAAAAACCGCATCCGTGCAGCCTGTTCCCGTAACAGAAAAGAATATCACCTGCGTGTCCTCCTATACCCATGCAGTTGATTTTGGCGCTGCTCCCATTTTGATTGGAGAACGTATCAATCCGACCGGAAAAAAGCGATTCAAGGAAGCGCTGCGGCAAAATGATATGGACTATATCCGCAAAGAAGGCATCGCACAGGCAGAATGCGGCGTCCATATTCTTGACGTCAACGTCGGACTGCCGGAAATTGATGAGGTTTCCATGCTGACCGAAGCCGTCTGTGAATTGCAGGCGATTCTTGATATCCCGCTTCAAATCGACACCTCATCCCCTGCGGCAATGGAGTCCGCACTGCGCCGCTACAACGGCAAACCGATGATCAATTCTGTCAGCGGCAAACAGGAAAGCATGGACGCTGTATTCCCGCTTGCAAAAAAATACGGCGGTGTCGTCGTAGCCCTGACGCTTGACGAATCCGGCATTCCGAACACAGCGGAAGAACGGGTTGCCATTGCAGAACGCATTTTAAAAGAAGCCGCTAAATACGGCATCGGCAAAAAAGACATTCTCTTTGACCCGCTTGCACTGACCATCAGCGCCGACAACCGTGCCGGTGTGGAAACGCTGCGTGCCGTGCGCATGATACGGGAAACGCTTGACTGCCACACCTCGCTCGGCATTTCCAACGTGTCGTTCGGTCTGCCGCGCAGAGAAATCATCACTGCCACGTTTTACACGCTGGCGCTCGGTGCAGGTCTGTCGGCGGCTATCATGAATCCGTATGCCAACGATATGATGAACGCCTATCACGCCTATCTTGCATTGTCCGGATTGGACGACGCCTGCGCCGGTTATATTGCATATGCTGCCGCCCTTCCAGCATCCCCTGCCCCTTCCTCTGCGAACGGATCGGCGTCTGTATCTGCGATAGCACCCCAAGAAAAATCCAATTCATCCCCAAAAACAAACACCGCGCCTTCCTCTGACAATGCCTCTCTGCAAAACAACACAACAGAGCTACAGCATTCCATCATCCGCGGCTTAAAGGATCAGGCAGGACAGATCACCGCTGCCATTCTTGCCGCAGGCACGGAACCGCTGTCCATTGTACAAAACGAGATCATCCCGGCATTGGACATTGTCGGCGCCGGATTTGAAAATAAGACCGTCTATCTGCCGCAGCTGCTGATGAGTGCAGAAGCCGCCAAAGCGGCGTTTGGCGCAATCAAGGCGGCAGCAAGCACAGAAACCTCCAAAGACAAATGTGCCTTTATTCTCGCAACCGTTCATGGCGACATTCATGACATCGGCAAAAACATCGTCAAACTCCTTTTAGAAAATTACGGTTTTGCCGTCACCGACCTTGGCCGTGATGTGGAGCCACAGGTCATTGTTGACGAAACAGTCCGGCAGCATGCACCGCTCGTCGGTTTGAGTGCGCTTATGACCACTACCGTTCCGGCAATGGAGGAAACCATAAAACAGCTGCGCATATCGGCCCCCTGGTGCAAAATCGTTGTCGGCGGCGCCGTTTTAACACAGGAATATGCAGATGCAATCGGTGCGGATCACTATGCAAAGGACGCTATGGAAACTGTGCGTTATGCAGAAAAGATCAATGCTGCGCTGTAATCTCGCCAAACGAAAAGAAGCCTTTCGGCAGACACGTGCGGGATGGCTTTTCTGCCGTTCCCTGGATGCATTCTGGAACCCTCCGACCGCCATTGTTCTTCTGCTCATTCCAACCTCCATTGTTCTTTTGATTTTCTCCCATACCGTGGATTTGGCAAGCCGTCAGACACGGTATATTTCCTACGCGATCTCTATATACAATACCGTCGAAATCTGCCGCAAAATACCGGGATGGATTGCCTACTGGAAAAGGGTTCGTACAGAAAACCCCTATGTACAGCTGATTCTTTCCGACACTGCGCTGCGCATTAAGCTTTCTCTCGGCTTTTCCGTGACCATCCATACCGCCTATGCACTATTTATGCTGTGTATGGGCATGTATCATCGCTCGCTATGGTACTATGCATTTGCCGTATATTACGGACTTCTTGTGCTGATGCGCCTGTTTTTGCTGCGTGAGGTGCGTGGTCGGGGAAGTGAGGGGGGCAGTTTTTCCCCCGGCAGCAATTTGATGCGCGAATGGAACCGATACCGCCTGTGCGGCTGGATTCTGCTTGCAATGAATTTGGCGCTTGGTGTCATTGTAGTGTTTATCGTGTATGAAAAGCGCGTCATCTCCCACAATCCCATCACCACCATTGTACTTGGCATCTATACCGTGTGTGCCTTGATCTATTCTGTGTACAGTCTCCTTAAGTTCCGCAAATACAAAAGTCCGGTTTACACAGCAACAAAGGTTGTACGTATCGCCGCAGCGCTGGTTTCGGTGATGACATTTCAGTCCGCATTGACCTTTGCCCTTTTTGGTAAGGTTCCAAACAGCGAAGCATTCCGCCGTAAAATCACTGCGATGACCGGAGGTATCGTCATCGGCATCATTGTGACCATGGCTGTATCCATGATTCTCATTTCCACATATGCACTGCATCGCTTGAACAACCGCAGCCGCAGTTCCGCAAAGAATGCAAAATCGCACAAGGACAATACCTGAAGCGATATGGAAAGGACACCCCCTTTATGCACTTTCATATCGAACCCAATACACAAACACCTGCTTATATGCAGCTGTATCAGCTTCTGCGGCGCGCCATTGAAACCGGTATTTATCCTGCCGGTACCCACCTGCCCTCCAAACGGCTGCTTGCAGAGGAATCCGGTGTCAGTGTGATTACGGTGGAACACACCTATTCGATTCTCTGCGATGAAGGCTATATCGAAGCCCGTCCGCGCAGCGGCTATTATGTCATCTATCTTCGCACAGATTTTCCAACGAATCGAAACGGAGCGTCACCGCATCCCAAGACACCGTCGGCTGTACAGCCAGTCACTTTGGGGGCGGTGTCGGGAATATGCGCTGACGGGTCATCGCAGCATGCGCTGCAAATGGAAGATGAAATATTACAGGACCCTGTGATACAGGATGCAGCTTCCGCCTCCGCTTCCACCGACAGTCCCCTTCCCTTTCCGATGCTTGCACGTACCATGCGCCGTATTTTAACAGAATACGGTGAAAAAATTCTGATAAAGTCCCCAAACCATGGATGCAGCGAGCTGCGCCGTGCAATTGCCGACTACTTAAACCGTTCCTTTTCTATCGGAAAGACCATACATCCCAAGCAGATTATCATCGGCTCCGGTGCGGAATATCTATACAGCTTGATTGTACAGCTGTTCCGTGCATGGATACCGGGCGGTGCACCGATCTTTGCACTGGAGTCTCCTTCATACGAAAAAATACGGCAGGTCTACGAAGCAAACGGCGTTGTCTGTGATCTGCTGCAACTGGGCAAGGATGGCATTCAAAGTGACGCACTTGCAAAAACAAACGCACAAATACTGCATATCACGCCGTTTCACAGCTATCCCAGCGGTATTACCGCCGATGCTTCCAAACGCAGAGAGTATCTCGACTGGGCTGACAAGCGCGGCGGTTATCTGATCGAAGACAACTATGATTCTGAGCTGACAATTTCGACCAAAAACGAGGATACGGTATTTTCGCTTGCCGAAAACGGTAATGTCTTATATTTAAACACATTTTCACACACCGTCGCTCCTTCTATCCGTGTTGGATATCTGCTCCTCCCCCCATTGCTTCTTCCAGTCTTTGAAAAACATCTCGGCTTTTATTCCTGCACTGTCCCTGTGTTTGAACAGTATGTGTTAGCAGAGCTTTTAAACAGCGGTGAGTTTGAACGGCATATCAATCGGGTGCGCAGGGCACGCAGGGCACAGCGTGCAGAACAAAAGTAAATTCGATGAGGAGATGCTTTTTGAAAAAAGCACCTCCTCAAACTCCTCCCCCAAAAACTTTTAACGGAATATATATATAATTTTAAAAAGTTTTTTGGGGATGCCCAAGCGGCGGGGCGTTCTCGTCGAACTCACGTTAAAAAGCCGCCGTATATACCTATGCAGCGGCTTTACACAAATGGGGTATTTGTGTCACGCATTCTTTGTATCAATCAATTCTGATACCGTAACAAACTGGTATCCGCGTTCCTTCAGTACCGGAACTACCTTTTTCAGCGCGGCAAGTGTCTGACTGTCCTTGCGGGAAACGCAGTCGTGAAACAGGATGATATCTCCGGCGGTCACATTGTTTAAAATATTCGCAGCAATGTCATCCGCCATTGCGTGGTCCCAGTCACGGGTGTCGATGTTCCAAAGGATAATGCGATAATCCATGTCCTTTGCTGCGGCGGAAATCGCTTCGGTACAATAGCCTTCCGGTGGGCGGAACAGCGTTGTCCGGATCTCTGTTGTCTCATAGACGGTTCTTGCACAGTCTTCAATTTCCCGCCGGAGGATAGAGCCGTCTGCACAGGCGGCAGCAGTTGTGGCAATCGGCAGTTTTGAAAGTCGTGGGTGACTGTCCGTATGGTTGCCGATTTCATGCCCCTCTGCTTCCTCTCGCCGCAGAAGCTCCGGTGAAAGTCTTGCCATAGAACCGACAACAAAGAACGTAGCGTGAATCTCCTCTTCTTTTAAATAATCGAGGATGTCCGCGGTATACTTTGGACTGGGTCCATCGTCAAACGTGATTGCAATCTTCATGCATCCGTTGTCATGATGCCGGAATACATTGCTGTCGTTCATGACACTGTAAGAAGATGCCGGAAGGACCATCATGCATACGATCAAAACGGAACAAAGCAGTAACTTCATCCGCATGTGCATTCGCCTTCTTTCGCTGTGCCGGGATCAGGAGAGGGGGACGCTGTTAACTCATCCAAAGTGCCGAACCGGTAACCGTCTTTTTCCCATGCACACATAAGATCGTCAAGAATCGCGGCATTTGTTGCAGACGTTGGATGCAAAAGCAGTACCATACCGTTGTGTGTATGCGCAAGAAGCTTTTCCTTGGATGCCGCAGGATCAGGCTGCTTATTGTTATCCCAGTCGGGATACGCAAGACTCCAGAAGATGGTTTTATAACCTGCCTTCTTGGCATATCCGAGAGATGTCTTACTGAACTTTCCTTCCGGCGGACGGTAATACATCGGCATATCGCATCCAAACGTATCATGATACAAATTGGACAGTTTCGTCAGTTCTTCTGTAAACTCAGTTTCTGAAAGCGTTGTCATGTCCTTGTGGTTGGCAGAATGGTTGCACACAAGATGCCCCTCCTCTGTCATGCGGCGCACAAGCTCCGGTTCCGCTTCAATTAAATGGGACAGCACAAAAAATGCTGCCGGTGCCTGATGCTTTTTTAAGACATCCAGAATTTTTGCCACATTCCCGTTTTCATATCCGGCGTCAAACGTCAGATAGATCACACGGTCGTCGCCGTCTGCGTCGGTATCCGCATAATATCCGTCATACTGCGTAATATAAGAAAGATTCTGGTCCAGCGGCGGCAGCGAGTGATCGTCTGTTTTCTTAAAATACCACCCCATCGCATCCCCTTCTTTTGCAGAAACAACGGCAGTGAATAAAAGCAGCACCGCGGTGAACAGCAGTACCGCACGTGCCAGAGGCACCTGTGGCAAGGACACCGTGGAATGAATTCCAGATGTCAAACAACTTTTTTTCTTCAAATTTTCATCATCCTTTCTCTGTCATTTTGAACTACGTCCCATACGGAATGCATTCCAAAGCGGAATAAATGCCGCATAAAACAGATTCTATATGAAATTGTATTCCGTATGGAATTGTATTCTGTAACCATTGTTCCCGCATCGAAAAAAATCAAACACGGGAGTTTTTTGCATCCCTGTCATGCGCTGCAAGTCCATAGCATTTCCCGGTAAATCTGTCATTTTCTATGTAAATGTATTCGTATTGCAAAAAAACAAATTTTGCAAAAATCATTGACGGCGCTCCTTTGAAACAGAACGTCTTATTTTCAAAAGAAAGGTCTCTTTTGCATGATACAGCGATTTTACGTATGCATATAAGCAAAGCACCGATACAATCGCTGTAAAGTCTGAAAATAAAATTTTCAGACCGTGTTTTGTGGCTTACGCCACAACTCCACAATAAGAGGAGATAACTTTCACTTTCGTGAAAGTTATGATCATAAACATGCTGAAATCATCAATTTTATGAATTCTTCAGAACCCATTTCCCGTATTTTGGAACGTGCGCCGGTCATCGCTGCCGTCCGCAAAGCGTCAGAAATTTCCTATCTATCCGTTCCAGAAAACAGCACAGAGATTGTCTTCATCCTGCACGCAACCCTGTCTGATGCAAAGACACAGACAACGGCAGCAAAAGCAGCTGGAAAGCTTGTTTTTCTGCATGCGGATTTAATCGAGGGACTATCGCCGGACACAGAAGCCATGCGCTATCTGCGCCAAACAACACCGGCAGACGGCATCATCTCAACCCGATCCGGCGTGATCCGCTGTGCAAAGGATGCCGGATTTTTAACGGTTCAGCGTTTTTTTGTCGTGGATTCACAAGCAGAAGAAACGGTACTGCGCACAGTGTCCCAAACAAATCCTGACTGCATCGAGCTGATGCCCGGCTTGATCTTTCCTGTCATGAAACGCTTGACCAAAAGGCTGTCACAGCCGATGATCGCGGGCGGATTGATTCAGACAAAAGAGCAAATTCTGACACTGCTTTCTGCCGGAGCATGCGGCGTTTCCACAAGCTGCCGCGCCTTGTGGGAAGCTTAACCGTATTGTTTTCCATCAATGATGATATAAATCATCATTCACAGCAGAACTTCAAACAATACATCCATTCACAAAAAAAAGACCTTCTGCATCCCGTTTTCCGACAGAATGAGAAGATCTTTTTTATTATGTTGCAGTGTGTAACGATTCACAATATCATTTGTAAATCGTTACACAAATGGTAAAGCATATGCATTATTTATTTTCGGATGCTGCATCTGCATGTTCAAGCGCAGCCTTGACAGCGGCGATCTGCCGCAGAACAGATTCTTTTGCAGGACCGCCTGTGACGTTTCTGCCATTGACACAGGTATCCAGACGAATGGCGTCGAAAATATCCGCTTCAAATACCTCGGAAAACGAACGGTATTCTTCCAATGTCATGGTTTCCAGTGTTTTGTCGTTTGCAATGCAGAACGCGACAATGCCGCCGACAATCTTATACGCCGCACGGAACGGCATACCGTGCTTTACCAGATAATCTGCACAGTCGGTCGCATTAATAAAGCCGCCGGATGCCGCATTTCTCAGCCGGTCTTTCTTCACGGTCATGGTTGCAAACATCTTTGTAAAGACCTCCACCGCAATCTTTGTATTGTCAATGGCGTCAAAAATGGCTTCCTTATCCTCCTGCATGTCCTTATTGTATGCAAGCGGAAGTCCCTTCATCATGACAAGCAGCGTTTGCAAATCTCCATAGACGCGGCCGGTTTTCCCGCGCACCAGTTCTGCAACATCCGGATTCTTTTTCTGCGGCATGATGGAAGAACCGGTGGAAAATGCGTCATCCAGTTCTAAGAATGCAAATTCACTGGAGCACCAGAGAATGATTTCCTCGGCAAAACGGCTCATATGCATCATAAGAATGGAAAGGTCGGACGCAAATTCCAATGCAAAATCACGGTCGGAGACACCGTCGATGGAGTTTGCCGTAACAGATGCAAAGTTTAACAGTTCCGCGACACGTTCCCGGTTAATCGGATAGGTTGTAGATGCCAAGGCTCCAGAACCAAGCGGCATGACATCGGTGCGGCGATAGGTATCGAACAGTCTGTCAAGGTCACGCAGAAACATCTGCGCATATGCAAGAATATAATGCGCAAACGTCACAGGCTGTGCCCGCTGTAAATGCGTATAACCGGACATGACGGTATCGGTGTGTTCCTCTGCCTTTTCCACAATGGCAGAAAGCAGATTGCGTACCAGCGCCATGACCTCTTTGATTTCATACTTGCAATACATGCGGACGTCCAGTGCCACCTGGTCATTGCGGGAACGTGCAGTGTGCAGACGCTTGCCGGTATCACCGATACGCGCGGTCAAAACCTCCTCCACAAACATATGGATGTCCTCTGCTTCCGGATTGATTTCAAGCGCTCCGGATTCAAGATCAGCAAGGATTCCCTTGAGTCCATCCACGATTTTTTCGGATTCTTCCTTTGCAATGATGCCGCACTCTCCAAGCATGGTGGCATGTGCAATGCTGCCGGTGATATCCTGCCGATACATCCGGCAGTCAAAGGAAATGGAGGAATTGAAATCGTTGACGCGGCGGTCAACGTCCTTTGAAAATCTTCCTGCCCACATTTTCATGGTTTTATATCTCCTTTATCCATATGAAAAAGGGCTGTTACGTTTTGCGGCAACAACCCTTTGATCGGTTTTATCGTACCCAAAAAACGGATATTAACGTAAGTTCGATGAGGAGATGCTTTTTGAAAAAAGCACCTCCTCAAACTCCTCCGCAAAAACTTTTAACGAATAAAATATCACATAAAATAAGTAAAATAAGCTGATTTTTGTTGGTTTATCCAGTTTAAAGTTTTTGAAAAGGGATAAGGGGAATGGGGAAAATCTTTTATTCAAAAAAGTCTTCCACCATGAAATTCATCGAACTTACGTGATATTACTTTCTTTTTGCGTCGAGCTTTGCTTTTTCCTTGATCGGAAGACCGAACAAATTGATAAAGCCGGCAGCATCTGCCTGGTTGTAGTCCTCATCCTCACCGAAAGAAGCGGTCTGTTCGTCGTACAGTGTATAAGGAGAGGTCACGCCTGCATTGATCATGTTGCCCTTGTAAAGCTTGAGCGTAACGTCACCGGTTACCGTTTCCTGGGTCTTGTCTACAAATGCGCTGAGCGCTTCACGCAGCGGTGTAAACCACTGTCCGTTGTACACAAGGTCTGCCATCTTCGGCGCAATCATCGCCTGCTGGAAGTGGAATGTCTCCTTATCAAGGCAAATGGTTTCCAGCACATTGTGCGCCTTGTAAAGGATGGTACCTGCGGGTGTCTCATAAACACCGCGGCTCTTCATGCCGACCAGACGGTTTTCGACAATGTCCAGAAGGCCGATGCCGTTTTCGCCGCCGAGCTTGTTGAGTGTTTCCACCAATGCAATCGGTGCAAGCGCTTCCCCGTTGACTGCGGTCGGAATGCCCTTTTCAAAATGAATGGTAACGTAGGTGGGAGTGTCAGGCGCCTGTTCGGGAGAAACGCCAAGCTCCAAAAATCCGGGTTTGTTGTACTGCGGTTCATTTGCCGGGCTTTCGAGGTCCATACCCTCATGGGAGAGGTGCCAGATGTTCTTATCCTTGGAATAGTTTGTTTCGCGGTTGATCTTTAAGGGAATGTTGTGCGCTTCCGCGTAATCGATTTCCTCGTCACGGGATTTGATGTTCCATTCACGCCACGGTGCGATGATTGCCATGTTGGGGGCAAATGCCTTGATGGTCAATTCAAAACGAACCTGGTCATTGCCTTTGCCTGTACAGCCATGGCAAATGGCGTCAGCGCCTTCTGCAATCGCAATTTCCACAAGACGCTTTGCAATGCAGGGACGCGCATGAGAGGTACCGAGCAGATAATCCTCATATTTGGCGTCTGCCTTTAAGCACGGCCAGATATAATCGGTGATGTATTCTTCGCGCAGATCTTCAATATACAGCTTGGAAGCGCCGGTCTTGAGCGCTTTTTCTTCCAGACCGTCCAGTTCTGTTCCCTGACCGACGTTTCCGGAAACGGCAACCACTTCACAGTTGTTATAATTTTCCTTTAACCACGGAATGATGATGGAAGTATCAAGACCTCCAGAGTATGCTAAAACTACCTTTTTGATGTCTTCTTTTTTCATTTTTATGACCATAACTCCGCACAAGCGGAGTTTTCCTTTCATGGAGTCTCCCAATTTCACGGAAAAAAACGATAAACGCTTCTGGATATCGTTTCTTTTCCAATGACAGTATAATTATACAATATTTTTAAAAAAAGTGCAAGATGCATCCTGACGAAAAAGCAGCTGTATTTTTAGTTTTCACTGTATATTTATTACAATAACAGGTATTTTTCGCCGTTTTTGAAGAATTTTATTCGTTACAGTCCTCTTTGGAGAGCGGAAATGATTGCGGACCGCCCTCTTGCATAAATACAAATCATTTTTGAAAATTTATGCATTTTTGCTTTCATACATCCGTATGCTTCTGCGACTGTACCTGCTGCTGTCCCTGCTCGTTTTCCTCCAAACTGTCTGATACTCCCATTTCTTCATTTGAATCAGCGTCTTTATCCTCGTTTTTGGTGTGTGCCTTTCCCCGTCTCTGTTTCTTTTTCTCTTTCTCCTTTTGATACAGCGCCTTGGTCTTCATATGCAGCTCATGCAATAATCCAAGCGTCTTGGTATCGTGTGGAAAAAGCTTTTTCAAAAGAAAAATTGCAATTGCCAGTGTAACAATTTTTTCAGGAGAGATCGGCAGCCACAAAAACGCCAGGTATGCGCCTGAAACTGCCATCATCCACTGGATGCCGAAAAAGGTTCCAATCCCCATCATGACATAAGACCACCCGTTTGTGATCATCCATGCGATGCCAAAGCATAGAAGCAGTCTTGGGTTGGAGATGCAGTATAAAACTTTTTTTGCAATTTCGATTAATTTTTCCCGGTTCAGTTTCAATGTGCAGTGCCTTCTTTAATTTTCTTGCTTTTTCGTTTCTGTTTTTTCAATTCCGATTTTGTTCTTTGGGTTCTGTTCGTCTGCTTCCACGCTTCGCCTTGCTGCGCTG
Source organism: Clostridia bacterium (assembly GCA_017942005.1). Classification (GTDB taxonomy): domain Bacteria; phylum Bacillota; class Clostridia; order Oscillospirales; family CAG-272; genus RGIG3925. The sequence continues at coordinate 163,709 of JAGAVJ010000027.1, forward strand.
CGTCAATTTCTGCCTTTCCATTCTGTACACAAAATGGAATAATAACAGGCGTCAACAATACCGCGGTTGCTGTAATCCGCCATACGATGTGTCCCTTCATAGGTCATACCGCATTTCCTCATCACATCTCCGGAATGCGGATTATCGGGATCATGCATGGATTCGATGCGCTGCATCCCGACCGTATCAAAAAAATGCGCGATCACCGCCAAAAGCGCTTCGCTCATGATCCCGTGATGCCAGTATTGTTGACCAAGTGCATATCCGATATGCACGCACCCTGTAATCTCATTCATATCAACTGCGCCGATGGTGCCAATCGGCTCCCCTCTCTGTGCCGCGCCATCCTCCATCGCCAAATCCGTATCAGGCTTCGGCACAATCGCCCACTGATACCATGCAGGATTTTGGTACTGCGCGATCCAGTCGCAAAGGACCGCATGAGAAACCGATACATCTGCATGCGGCTGCCAGCGCAGAAAGCGTGTGACTTCCGGGTCGGATGCCCAGTTACGATACATTGCAGCGTCGTCCTGTATGACAAACGGACGCAGAACCAAGCGGTCTGTTGTTATGGGAATACTCCCTGTATGATTTAGGTTTGGATAAATTTTCATAGTTATCTCCTTTCATTGTGGAGTTGTGACCGCCCGCAGGCGGGCATCGTTGCTTTTCAAGCAACAAAAGTCACAAAATCACGGTACGAGAAACCATTAAAATGGTTTCTCTTGAAAATTTTATTTTTCAGACTTTCTATCATGTATTCGTTTTACGATATCGGTATTATACCACCGGGTTATGAACCTGAAATGACAGTATTTTTATTTTTTCTTCATGAATATGGAAAACAACGATAAAACAAAACCGTTCCCTCTCTCAACCAATCAGATGCAGAGAAAGAACGGTTTTTCATACTGTGTGTGCTTGATATATTTTTATGGGGAAAACTTTTTTCTATTTACTGGTCGATTTCGCGGAAAGACTCCACCATCTTGTTCAGCTTCTTCTGAATGGTCTTTTCATGCTTTGCATAGTTGGAAGAAAAATCACGGCTTTTATTATTCATCGGCGTATAGTATGCGCCATTTAAAAAGAAATTCGAGCAATAATCACCGTATGCCAGCGGGAAGGAACCGCCGATGTGGTCATGGATGATGTCGATCATCTGAGAAGAATAGTCGTCCCGGGAATATTTAACCTTCAGACCGGTTTCATAGTATGCGGGAAGCACGATCTTCTGCGTTTCACGGCAGAGTACCTCCAAAACGGCACAAATGGTATCAAATTTGGAGACGGTAACCGGAATGACGCCGATTTCTGTGGTATCGTGAGAAGAAGTGATGTATTCTTTTTGTGTTTCGTCCATCTTCGGATACGGCAAGATGCCGACTTCATCCTTCATATCGCGCAGATTTTCAAAGGAACCGAGACGGTTATATGCCAAAAACAACGCTCTGCCGGATTTGAAGATATTCGTTGCTTCCGGGTCTGATGTTGGAGAATTCGGATTCAGATCTGTGTAAATAGAACCCGTTCCATCTGCATAGAAAATATCGTTCAGTTTTTCCAGCAGCTTGACAGAACGCTCATTATTCATGGCGAGTGTCAGTGTACCATCGTTTTCCAGATTTACATAGGTCATATCGGCAGACACGATAAACGGAATGGACGGTCCCCAAAGCTCAAATGCGATCATACCGAAGCGGTCATCCACGTCCTTTTTGCCATTACCGTTCAAATCCTGATAGGATTCATTGATATAAGACAGAAGTTTATCATAAGTCCAGGTGTTATTCAAAACCTCCTGGTACAGCTGATCTCCGTCGTCGAACAGACTTGCAAGCATATTCTTATTAAAATACAGGGCGTGCGCGGAACGCAGAATATCGATAAAGTAGTCGCCTGCCAGAATATACTGGTGTTCTCCGCCGTCAAGGGAAAGCGGCTCCATGTATCCTTTGTACCAATAATTCTTGGAATAATCAATATACGGCGCATCTGCAACATTCATAAACTTACCGGAAACAGAGAGTGTTGCCAGAGGGAACAGGTCATTGATGACGATATCATATACATCATCGCCTGCCATAACCAGCTTGGAAATTTCACTGCCGCAGTTGCTGTAGGTTACGTCTACTTCGGTATAATTCAGTTTGACATTCAGAATTTCTTCCACAGAACGGTTGCGCTCGTATGCAGAATCCTGCACCGCATCGCCGGTTTCTTCTTCGGGTCCTTCAATCAGGTAATTGGAATTGCCGACGCCCGTAACCTCATTGATACTGGTATAAATACGGATTTCTTCTCCGCCAAAATCAAAATCGGCAAACGGATCAGGTTCTTCGGTGACGGCTTCTGTATCCGCAGACACCATCCCCTGTACTGCCTCTGTGTTCCCCACAGTGTTCTTTTCCTGTGCATCAGAACAGGAAAGCGCTGCAACTGCTCCCACAGCGAGCAGCGCCAAAAAAATCAAATTTCTCTTTTTCATGGTCATTTTTCCTTTTCAATAAAAAAATCGCATCACACCCGATGCTCTTGTCAGATGTATGATCATACCGTTCGGCACACAGCGGCGTGATGCGTCTGTGCGATGGTAGCATCAAAGGGCGTGCTGTTAAAAACAGCGTGCTGTGGAACAGCGTGCTGTCATACAGCATTCCGCCATGTACATATTGCACACGCACATTGTTTGCAAAACAAACCTCTCTGTGTATATTATAATACATCTGCGATGTTTTGTCAATTGTTCGTGACACAAAAGACTGAAAGTTCGGGTAAGATGCGATAAAATTTTCAATAAGGGGCAACGCCCCGTCATTGGGGCGTTCCGGTGGTAGATTGTACCACCACCGGAAAAAGTAAGTGGCTCCCGCCGCCTATAGAGGCGAGGGACATCTTACTTTTAGTTATAACTGCAAAAATTAATCCTCGATGGAAAGGAATGCTTCTACCATCTTGTCGATTTTCTTCTGCGCGCCTTTTTCCTTTTTGGTATAATTGGAGACGAAGTCCGTCTTCTTTGCATTCAGCGGTTCATAGAAGGTGGATTTCATAAAGACATCCTGGCAGTAGGAAGAATACGCAAGCGCAAAGGAACCGCCGATGTTGTCATGGATGATGTCAATCATCTGGGAAGAAAGGTCGTCACGGGAATACTTGACCTTCAGTCCGGTTTCGTAGTATGCCGGAAGCACGATCTTCTGTGTTTCGCGGTTGAGTACCTCAAGTACCGCGCAGGTCATGTCAAACTTTGAGGTTGTAATCGGAATCACACCGATTTCCGTTGTATCGTGGGAAGAGGAAATATAGTGTTCCTGTGTTTCATCAAACTTCGGATATGGCAGGATGCCAACCTCGTCCTTCATATCACGCAGATCGTCAAAGGAACCGAGACGGTTGTATCCAAGGATCAATGCATGGCCGGACTTGAACAGGTTGGTCGTGCCCTCATTGGCATTGCCATCCGGATACAGATCAATTTCACCGTTTCCTGTGCCGTTTGCATAGAAAATTTCATTCAGCTTTTCCAAAAGCGCAATGGAACGTTCATTGTTCATGGCAAGCGTCATGGTGCCGTCACTGTTCAAATCGACATACTTCAAATCTGCGGAAACGATAAACGGAATCGACGGTCCCCATACCTGCATGACGACAAGACCGTATTGGTCTTCACTATCCTTTTTGCCGTTGCCGTTTAAATCCTGATATGCTTCATTGACATAGGAAAGCATCTTATCGTAGGTCCAGGTATTGTTAAGCACCTCATTGTAAAGTGCGTCGCCGTCGTCAAAGAGACTTGCAAGCATGCTCTTGTTGAAATACAGTGCATGTGCAGAGCGCAGCACGTCGATGAAGAAATCGCCTGCCATAATAAACTCATGGTTTCCGCCGTCCAGCGACAGCTGATTCATATAGTCCTGATACCAATAGCTCTGTGTTCTATCAATATACGGTGCATCTGCAACATTGGAAAACATCCCCTGCAGAGAAAGGTTTGCAAGGGGGAACAGGTCGTTGATCACAATATCGTAGACATCTTCACCTGCGAGAATAAATTTGGAAATTGAACCGCTGCAGGAATTGTAATCTGCATCCAGAGGTGTGAATTCAAGCTTGACGTTGAGCAGCTCCTCAACCCTGCGGTTGCGATTGTAGGCAGAATCCTGCACTGCATCGCCGGTTTCCTCCTCCGGTCCCTGGATCAGGTAGTTGGAATTGCCGACGCCGCCCGGTTCATTGGTACTGGTGTAAATGCGAACCGTATCGCCGTTATAGTCAAAATCTGCAAAGGGATCCGGTTCTGCAGTTTCCGTCTCGGCAGATGCCGTCCCGGTTTCTCCTCCTGCCACTGTATCCTTATCGGACTGCTTTTCAGAAGTGTCTCCGCAGGATACTGCCGCTGCCAGCGTCAGAAGCGCCAGCAATAGATAAGAAATACGTTTCATAGTAGTTGTTTCTCCTGATTGGTTATAAATGTGAGCATGTGATGTAAAATGTGATTTTAAACGTTTTTCATCTATATTATAACATGAAATCGTTCATTTGTCAATTCCTGTGATAAAAATCCAAAGGGCAGCAGCGTGTACTTTTTTCAAGAACAGCGATGAGGGGAACTTTTGAAAAAGTTCCCCTCAAACTCCCCTCAAAACTTTTTCACAGAAAGAAAAGTTTGAAAGATAATATCTTTATGAGAAATCATTTTAAATGATTTCTCGTACCGTGTTTTGTGACTTAACCGCCTGCGGGCGGTCACAATTCCACATTAGATTAGAAAGGAAGACTTCGCTTGCGCGAAGTCATGGTCATAAAAATGAAGTTGGGTTGTGTTTTCGCCGCCTCGCCCCATCATGGAGCGGTGGGTTCTGTCTCTGTTTCCGGCATCGGCATATCATCCGTTTCCGCTTCCGCTTCCGCCGGCGGTGTCGGAACTGCGGGATCCGTCTCTGATGGTACGCAGCATTCTCCTGCCGTTCCCCATTGCAGAATACCGCCTGCATTCAGAGTGCCGATCTCTGTGGTTCCATAGGTACCGTTGAATGCCCATGTGACATCAATGGATGCCGTCAAATTGCCTGTACAGTTATAAGTTTGTGTAAAAAACGGAATATAGGTTTCCTTGTGCTCACCGTGTGCAACAGCGGGAGATGCAAAGGTACGGCTGACGCCGTCCACCGTAATGGTACCGCCCGACGGCTTCTCACTGCAAAACAGTTCATAGCAGGACAGTCCCACATCCAGCCCCAGAAGGTATTCCCCCTCACCCTGGCAGGCAAGGCTGTAATTGACCACCAGCTTGATATACGGGGACTGTGCAGAAACAAGCTGTCCTGTAATGGGAGAATCTGCTGTTATGACCTGATCTGTCAAATCAATCACAAGCTTCGGCGTTTCATGATATTCCGGCGGCTCGGGGACCGCAGTTTCTTCCCCTGAAGTCAAAGGTAAGGTTTCTTCTGCCTCCGTCTCCTCTCCGGAGTCCTTCGGCGGATTTTTGGGTGTATCGTCAACCGGCGTCAGTATAATGACCGGCGCTTCCGTTGTCGGTGCAATAGGCTCCGTTTCCGTCATTGGCTCCGTTTCAATCGGGGCTGTAGGTTCTGTCTCTGCTTGTGTCTGCTCCTCTGTGACAGGTTTGGTTTCCTTTGGAGCGGTCGTTTCCGTTTGAATCGGTTCTGGCGGCTGTGTCTCGGTCTCAGCTGGCTTTTTTTGTGTCAGGCTGCAGCTGCTGAGCATGCACAAAGCGGCAAGCACTGCTGCAAGCATTGCACGCACTGGAAACTGTGCGTAGAAGTGTTTCGTATGTTTCATGGATAACTCCTTTTCGGGAATGGTTATGTGATATGAGGTGTATCATCCGGTTTTCTATACAAACAGAACTTGTGTGAGATGGTCATATCGCTGCAAGGGGATTCCCGCCGCCCTTGCCAAAAGAAAAAGATAGGTTCTGCCTCTGTTTGTATATACGGAATAGTATAGCAGAACATCTCTTGCTCCGTATGAATAAAATGTAAATTTTTTCAGCGTCCCTGTTTTTTTCTGAAAATGCAGCAACAATCCTTGAAAGACGCGCAAAAATGTGATATACTATTGTATATCGTCTATGGTAGTGACATGTCTGTTTTACCGCGTTATGTCTTACAGAAATTTCTGTATACGACAGCATACGGCAAAGGCATCACGCTGCAAAGCAGCGTCCCACTATTTTTATTTACATTAACAAAAGCTCGATGATTCATGGGGAAAACTTTTTTGAAAAAAAGATTTTCCCCGAACCCCTTTCAAAAAACTTTAAATTAAGAAAAGAAAACATGGATTTAATTTGTCGTATTTATACTTCAATAAATTTGTTTAAAAGTTTTTGAGATGCCCTGACGGCGGGTGTTCATCATCGAACTTATGCAGCAATACAATATTATAGAAGAGGTCTTTTTTATCATATGAACAAACTGACAGGCAATGCAATTGTCGGACAATCCGGCGGTCCCACGGCAGCAATCAATGCCACGCTCGCAGGTGTCATCCGCGGTGCGCTCGGCTGTGTAGAAATAGAGCGTATATTCGGTGCTGTAAACGGTATCGAAGGTATTTTAAATGAACAGATTACGGAGTTAGGGCCCCAATTTTCAAAGGAAGAGCATCTTACCGCACTGATCCATACACCGGCAGCAGCCCTTGGTTCCTGCCGCAGAAAGCTGCCGTCCTACGCCTCCGACGACGAAACCTACAGAAAGCTGTTTTCCATTTTGGAAAAATATAACATCCGCTATTTCTTCTATATCGGCGGAAACGATTCCATGGATACGGTTGCAAAGCTCTCCTATTACGCACAGATGCAGCATTACGACATCCGTGTAATGGGTGTCCCGAAAACCATTGATAATGACGTCTGCGGAACCGATCACACGCCGGGTTACGGCTCTGCCGCAAAGTACATCGCCGCCACCATGCAGGAAATCATCCGTGACTGCGCCGTCTATACGGTACCCGCGGTCACCGTTGTAGAAATTATGGGACGCGATGCAGGATGGCTGACCTGTGCCGCTGCGCTTCCGCGCAAATACTGCGGTGTTGCACCGGATTACATCTACCTTCCGGAAAGACCGTTTGACTACTGTTCCTTCTTTGACGATATTGAAGCCGCCTTTCTGCGTCATCCAAACGTTGTCATTGCCGTTTCGGAGGGAATCCGGCATGCGGACGGGCACTATGTCGGTCAAGGCAGCCAATCCGGTATGGTGGATATCTTCGGTCATGCCTATCTGTCCGGTACAGGACGGTCTTTGGAAGCGGCAATCAAAAAACAATTCAACACAAAGGTACGCTCCATTGAGCTGAACATCATGCAGCGCTGCGCATCCCATCTTGCCTCCTATACGGACATCGACGAATCCGTGCGCATCGGAGAAGCCGCCGTACATGCGGCATGTGACGGCGCTACCGCACAGATGATGGCGTTCCGGCGCAGACCGGGTACTGAATACGGCATTGACATCGTCGGCATCGATATCAATTCCGCTGCAAACCATGTGCGCTGCGTGCCGGATCAATTTATCAACGCCGCTGGAAATCATGTCACAGATGCGTGTGTCGATTATATTCTTCCGCTTTGTGAGGGAGAAACCACACCGCAGTACATCCACGGCCTTCCGGTTCATTTTGTCATTGACAAGACACCTGTCGTTCTTTAAACGACTGTTCTTCGGAAAGGAAACCGAACGGTTCTATCATGAGGAAGTTTTTGCAAAAACACCAGGTTTTATGGATCTTATTGACACTTCTGCTTTTTTTGGTCATCGTGATGATCACGCTGATCGCCGCAGAAATGAAGGAACAGCATATTACCGTCGATAAGCTGTTCGGGGCGTTTGGGAAGCGGGACACAAACAGCGATTCCGCATGCGTCACGCAGGTAAGCGAAACCGCAGCCGTCACACAGAACACCGAGACGGAACCTCCTCCTCCTTATTACACCGCAGAATCTGACCGTATGTATTTTCCAGGGGAGCATACAGGAGAAGCTGTCCCGGCGGAATATGCTGCGGATACAGAATATCGGATCTACACGGCGCTGCCGCAAACCGATTCCGAGGGCTTCAATGACTATTGCCGTTCTACCGTTTCCTCACTTGCAACTGCCGTAAAAGCGCAGGCTACCCTGCGGGAGGGCGGATGCACTGCGGTCTCGATTGATTATATCCTGCACACCGCACAGCATGTATACAGCGCCGCACTGATCCGCACACAATACACGGAAACAGAAAACGACATCTTGCAGGCAAAGGATGTGACGGTTCTCATTTATGACACAGAAGCCGGCGAAGTGTATGCACCGCTGGATCGTTATGATATGGAAGCAGCCTGTGAGGCGCTGACTGCATTGATGCAAAACGCATTTCAAAATGCGTTTGCACTCTGCGGTCTGGAAGCGGATCGTGCGTTTATTGATACTGTTTGTACAAATGATCCCTCCAGCTTTGTCAATATCGCTGCGGACGACGACAATCTGTACTTCTACCGTGTGTATGAAGGAGCGGAAACCACATATCCAGTGCTTTTGTGTGCAGCCGTATCCTATGCAGACCTTGCCTGCTATACATGGGAAGCAATCGCCGCTGTACAGATGGGAGAAAGCACCACATCCGAGGAAACAACAGAGCCGCCTATTGTCATACCGCCTTATGATACATCCGGTGCTGTTTTAGAATCGGAAGCGGTTGGAGACGACTACTTTGACGATGCACTGTTCATCGGCAACTCGTTAATCGTCGGCTTACAAAAAGCAGTCACCCTGAAAGCGACCTATTTCGCATCCGTCGGTCTGAGCGTGTCACATGTATTTACAGAAGAAACGGTGCTTTTGTCCGACGGTACCTACGCCACCGTGTCCGACGCGCTGGAAACCGTCTCCTTCCAGAAGGTTTATCTGATGTTTGGCGTAAATGAACTTGGCTGGGGTTCGATCACATCATTTGTTCAATATTACGGAAAGCTGATTGACCGTATCCGTGAGGTCAATGCGGACGCTGTCATTTATGTGCAGTCCCTCCTTCCCATCAACGAAGAAAAATGGGCGCAGTCCAAGGAATATCGCAGCTATGTCAACAATGTTTCCGCTGCGACCTTTAACGGAAAGATTGCGGAGATGTGCAAGGAAAAGTCTGTCTATTTTGTCAATGTCGCCGAAGTGATGACGGATGAAACGGGAAACCTTTTCAAAGAAGCAACAGGCGACGGTGTTCATATCAATGCGGCATACTCTGAAAAATGGATCACGTATTTAAAAACACATACCGTTTTGACAAACGAATAGAACATGATGAGAGAGGCAGCATAGAAAAAACGGCCTCTCTCTTTGTTATTATTTCTTTATGTTAAAATTATTATATGTTACTAACTATTGTTAATATTATCGTTAAATTCCTAACATTTGACAACACATCCAAAATTATTTCTCTCAAAAACAGGAATTTCTGCTCAGAAAGTTTCGAGAATTTACACTGAAAAACTTGACTTTTCCCGTAAAATGTTGTATCATATATAAGGAATCGTTTTGAGAGGAGGCGTGTCGTATGATTCGGATTGTGATAAGTGATGCAGATGGAACATTACTTCACAGAGGGAAACTAATGAATCCACATTTGTTTTCACATATGCTTCACACCCTAAAAGAACGGCAGATTCCAATGGTGATTGCAAGCGGTCGTTCTTATCCTGAATTAAAACGGCTTTTTGCCCCATTCTCTGATCAATTACTTTTTGCCCCATTGGACGGTGCCTTTGCGGTCGCCGGTGAAACGCTTTTGTGCGGATTTCCGCTGGACAACGAATCCATTTCGGACAGTATGGGGCTGCTTTCAGATCCCGCTGTAACCGGCGTGGAATTCTGTACCCAAACAGAAGCATATCTTTATCCTGCCGCTCCCTTTGTACACAGCTCTTTTGCAAAAGATACGCTGATACGCACGGAGGAGATGCGCATTGGAGACGCCCTGCGTCCCATGCCGCAAGGCGCGGCGCTTCCAACTGAACCGATCTATAAAATTATTGTATTTAAAAAACGGACAGCAGCTGCATTCTCTCTCCCCAAAGGAACACGCGCCGTATATGACAGTCCGATTGTGGCAGAGCTTGTGCGGCAGGATATCAGCAAATGCAGCGCGGTTAAGGTTCTGTGCGAGGCACTGCACCTTACGCCCGCCGATCTTCTGGTATTCGGCGACAGCGAAAACGACCGCACACTGCTTACATATGCTGCAAATGGCGGCGGACGTGCAGTGACAATCTACGGTGCAAAACACGATGTATTTACAATAACCCCTTATCATACACAAAATGTCGCAGATTCCGTGCTTCATTTTCTTTCAGAGGAAGACCGGGAAGCTGCAAAACAGGCGCAGCACGCCAAACAAACAGAAAGGATAGCGAACTACAAAAATCATGGCGAAGTATCATATCATTGACATGGAACGCACACCGCGTATCGGCCGTCTGATCAACGCTTTGTTTGACCATATGCCGGAAATTGAAGCCGACCGCGCTGTACTCCTGACTGAGTCCTATAAGCAGACGGAAGGCGAACCGATTATATCCCGCCGTGCAAAGGCATTTGCACATATCTGCGAAAATATCCCGATCACCATCCGTGACGAGGAATTGATTGTCGGTTCTGCAACAAAGGTTGCACGCGGCTGTCAGGTCTTCCCGGAATACTCCTTTACCTGGCTGGAGTCCGAATTTGACACACTGGAAACCCGTTCTGCTGACCCCTTCCATATTTCCGAGGAAACAAAAGCAACGCTGCACGAAGTATACAAGTATTGGAGCGGAAAAACGACCTCCGAGCTTGCAACCTCCTATATGGCAGACGAAACACTGCTTGCAATGAAGCACAACATCTTCACGCCGGGCAACTATTTCTACAACGGCATTGGTCATGTGACCGTCGATTATGGAAAGGTATTGAAAATCGGCTACCGCGGCATCATAGAGGAAGCAAAAGCAGAACGCGCAAAGTACGGCTTTGAGCATCCGGAATATGCAAGCCGTTCACATTTCCTTGACGCTGTCATCCTCAGCTGTGAGGCTGCAATCACATACGCAAAGCGGTATGCGCGTCTTGCTATGGAGATGTCGGACAAGTGCAGCGATCCTACGCGCAAAAAGGAACTTCTGGCAATCGCCGCAAACTGTGCCCATGTGCCGGAATACGGCGCGTCAAGCTTTTATGAAGCATGCCAGTCCTTCTGGTTCATCCAGATGCTTTTGCAGGTGGAGTCCTCCGGACATTCGATTTCTCCCGGACGCTTCGACCAGTATATGTACCCTTATTATAAAGCCGATCTGGAAGCCGGCAAGATTTCTCCTGCGTTTGCGCAGGAGCTGATGGACTGCATCTGGGTCAAGCTCAACGATCTGAACAAGGTGCGCGACGCCGCTTCCGCAGAGGGCTTTGCAGGATACTCCCTGTTCCAGAACCTGATTGCAGGCGGTCAGACACCGGAAGGTCTGGACGCAACGAACGATTTGTCCTTTATGTGCATTCAGGCAACGATGCATGTACTTCTGCCGATGCCCTCGTTCTCTGTCCGTGTCTGGAACGGAACACCGCATGAATTTTTAATGAAAGCAGCCGCACTGACCCGTACCGGCGTCGGTCTGCCTGCGTATTATAACGATGAAGTCATCATTCCGGCGCTGCTCAGCCGCGGTCTTTCCATGGAAGACGCCCGCGACTATAACATCATCGGCTGCGTCGAACCGCAGAAGGGCGGCAAAACCGACGGCTGGCACGATGCTGCATTCTTCAACATGTGCCGCCCGCTGGAGCTTGTCATGAATTCCGGCGCAGATCGCTCCGGGGTGGAAGCAGACGGCGTACAAATTGGTCCGAAAACACCGGATGTCACTACGATGAAAACCTTTGACGAGTTCTTTGACGCATACAAGACGCAGATGAACTACATGCTCAAGCTTCTCGTCAACGCCGACAACGCCATTGATATGGCACATGCAGAACGCTGCCCGCTGCCGTTCCAGTCCTGTATGGTGGAAGACTGCATCGGACGCGGCAAATCGCTGCAAAACGGCGGCGCTGTTTACAACTTCACAGGTCCGCAGGGCTTTGGCATTGCCAATATGACCGATGCGCTGTATGCGGTCAAAACACTGGTCTTTGAGCAGAAGAAGCTGACTATGGCAGAACTGAAGGAAGCTGTGGATCACAACTTCGGTGAAGATATTTCCGACAGTATTGCCAGCATGCTGACGACAAAGGAAATTGAGCAGCTTGCACAGTCCGGCAAAGCCATCACGGAAAATCTGATCAAGGAAACCTTCAAGCGCAAGAAGACGCAGGGCAACACCTCCGAATTCCAGCGCGCAAGATACAGAAAGGTCCGCGCCCAGATCGATACCGTACCGAAATTCGGCAACGACATCGAAGAAGTCGATGCATTTGCACGTGAGGTCGCCTACACCTATACAAGACCCCTTGAAACCTTCCGCAACCCGCGCGGCGGTCAGTTCCAGGCAGGACTGTACCCCGTTTCCGCAAATGTTCCGCTGGGTGCGCAGACCGGTGCAACCGCAGACGGCAGACTGGCATTCACTCCCGTTGCAGACGGCGTCTCGCCTTCTGCCGGTAAGGACACGCACGGCCCGACTTCCTCCTGCAACTCCGTCTCCCGTCTGGATCACGGCATTGCGTCCAACGGTACGCTGTTCAACATGAAGTTCCATCCATCCGCACTGGAAGGACAGGCAGGTCTGGAAAGCTTTGTGGCATTGATCCGCGGGTATTTTGACCAGAAAGGAATGCATGTGCAGTTCAACGTCGTCAGCAGAGAAACCCTGCTTGACGCACAGAAGAATCCGGACAAATACCGCTCGCTTGTCGTGCGCGTTGCCGGCTATTCCGCACTGTTCACCACGCTGTCAAAATCGTTGCAGGACGATATCATCAACCGCACGGAGCAGTCCCGGTTTTGATGAAGGATGCAACAACAGGCGCAATGACATGCAAAAGAAAATTGATACCGTGAAATGAGGTGCTGCCCTTGCAGAATGCAAATTCCAATACCGTCAACGATGTACGCGGCCGCATCTTTGATATTCAGAAGTTTTCCGTACATGACGGACCGGGTATCCGTTCCATTGTGTTTTTAAAAGGCTGTGTGCTGCGCTGCCGGTGGTGCTGCAATCCCGAATCTCAGAATTGGGAAATCGAGACGATGCTGCAAAATGGCGTCAAAAAGACCATTGGGTATGAAATTACCGTCGGAGAAGTGATCGAAGAAGTGCTCAAAGATATGCCGTACTACAGACGCTCCGGCGGCGGCGTGACACTTTCCGGCGGAGAAACACTCTGTCAGCCGGAGTTCGCCCGTGCTCTGCTTTACGCCTGTCACGAAAACGGTATGAACACCGCGGTTGAAACGACACTGTGTGCAGAATGGGACGTTATTGCCCCCTTTCTGCCGCTCGTCGACACGTTTCTTGTGGACATCAAGCACATGGATTCCGCAAAGCACAAGGAGTTCACGACGCAGCCAAACGAGTTGATTCTCGCAAATGTGCGCCGTCTGGCAAAAGCCAACGCCAACATCATCGTCCGTGTTCCCGTCATTCCGACGTTCAACGACACCCCCGAAGAGCTGCATGCCATTGCCTCTTTTGCTTATGAAGAACTCGGCGTCTCTGAAATGCACATCCTCCCCTACCACAGACTTGGCTATGATAAATATGTCGGACTTGGCAGGGCCTATCCGATGGGAGAGCTTCCCTCTCCCGATAAGGATAAAATGGAAATGCTGCGGCGCATCTGTGCATCGACTGGCATTTTGTGTCACATCGGCGGTTAACGTACTGACTGACAATTGTAATATACCTCTAACTTGAAACTTGAGGAATCAAATGAACCAACCATCCACATTTATTCTGCCGGAAAATGCATCGCAGGATGCTGCCGGAAAAATCCGCATCATTCAGGAGCTTGTTCCCGGCAAGCAAATTACACTGGCACATATCATCGCAAGTCCGGACCCGATTCTGTATCAGAAGCTGGGACTTGACCCGACCGTCGACTGGTTAGGCGCTGCCATCGGCATGATCACGCTTTCCCCTGCGGAAACCGCAATCATTGCGGCAGATATCGCAACCAAGGAATCCGGCGCACAGATCGGATTTGTCGACCGGTTTTCCGGTACACTGTTGATCACGGGGACCATTTCTGATGTAGAAGCGGCATTTCGTGCAGCGCTTTCCTACTGTGAGGAAAAGCTCGGATTTTCCGTCTGTCCTCTCACAAAAACATGAAAAAAATCATTCTGATCGGCCGTTCCGAAGCTGGCAAAACCACACTCAAGCAGGTGCTGCGCGGAGAAGCCGTGGAATACGCAAAGACGCAGTCCGTCAACTATTATGATATTGTCGTCGACACACCGGGAGAATATGTGCAGACACGCCATCTCGGCGGTGCGCTCGCCGTGTATTCCTATGAAGCCGATGTCATCGGACTGCTTGCTTCCGCGACCGAACCCTATACCCTGTTCGGTCCGTGCATCGCGGCAACCGCCACACGTCCTGTGATCGGGATTGTCACAAAATGTGACGAACCAAACGCAAAGGCAGAAATGGCGTGCGGCTGGCTGAAGGAAGCCGGATGCAATCCCATCTTCTGCGTTGATTCCATCACGCGGCGCGGCATCCCGGAGATACTTTCCTATCTCAATTCTTAAATTTATGCTAAGCACGTCCTCCGCGTTTTAGCGGCATACGTTCTTATATACAAAAAAGTACAACCCTAAATTCTTTTATAAAGGAGAACAAAAACATGGCATCCGAATACGCTATTAAACAGCAGATCTGTGAGATCGGCAAGAGAATCTACGACAGAGGCATGGTCGCCTCCAACGACGGTAATATTTCCGTAAAAATCGGTCCCGATGAATTCCTCTGCACACCGACCGGTGTTTCCAAGGGCTTTATGACCCCGGAATACATCTGCAAGGTCAACTCCAAGGGTGAAGTTCTGCAGGCTTATGCAGGTTTCCGTCCTTCTTCCGAAATCAAGATGCACATGCGTGTGTATAAGGAAAGACCCGACGTTATGTCTGTCGTCCATGCACATCCGATGTACGCAACCGGCTTTGCAATTGCAGGCATTCCGCTGACCGAGCCGATCATGCCGGAAGCTGTTATCGCACTGGGCTGTGTTCCGATTGCAGAATACGGCACACCTTCCACCGAAGAAATTCCGGATCATGTTGCAAAGTACCTGCAGCACTACGATGCAGTCCTGCTTGAGAACCACGGCGCACTTGCATACTCCGATTCTCTGCTCAATGCATACCACAAGATGGAATCTGTCGAATTCTACGCACAGCTGATGTTCATCTCTAAGATGCTCGGCGGTCCGAAGGAACTTTCTGAAGCACAGGTAAAGAGACTGTATGAGATTCGCCGCCAGTTCGGTATGAAGGGCAAGCACCCGGCTGATCTGTGTCCCGTTCTCGCACAGGGCAAGACTCCATGCCCCAACTGCGATTTCTCCGGCGCTGACTGCTCCACCGCAAAGGCTGCAAATGCTGCTGCCGCTGACAATGACCTCGTTGCTGAAATTGCAAAGCGTGTCCTCGCACAGATGGGCAAGTAATTCTTCTGCGTCTCTCATCCCTTATCGGTATGAATACAAACGAGCTTGAAACAATCATCCGTGAAGAGCTGAACCGTGTTTGCATTTCAGACAAACAAGAAACCCAAACTGCACAGCCTGCATTTGACAATATGGTGCTTTCCATTGCCAAGGAATTGTCGGAAGCGGTGGAAGCAGAAGCTGCACGCATCGGCGTCAACGCCGTGATTGCAGTATCTGACCGTGCAGCACGTCCGGTGCTCGTTCATGTGATGGAGGATGCGTTTATTGCAAGCTATGATGTCGCATTGCAGAAGGCATTTACGGTTGTCGCACTGAAAATGTCCACCATTGACTTAAAACCGCTTGCGCAGCCGGGGGGATCTCTTTACGGCATCCAGTTCACCAATGACTGTCATATCGTCATTTTCGGCGGCGGAGAACCGCTTGTGGTCGGTGAACGTGTCATCGGCGGTCTCGGTGTCTCCGGCGGTACAGAAGAACAGGACACCCACCTTGCCGCATTTGGTGCAGCCTATTTTGCATCCCATGTCAAGGCGCTCTCATGGAGCAAATAAAGCAATTCACGTATTCACACAATTTTCATCGTGCATTGCCCCACAGCTTGGTCGGAAGGGGATACCTTCCGCCATATGTGAAAGTTTCTCGCAGCAAAAAAAGCGTGAAAACTCTCGTATCAATGATATTTCCGTCAAATGATTCCCTGTAAAGGGATCATCAAAACGGAACTTCCTTTCGGAAAGGATCAAAAAAACAAAATGGATTATCAATCTCAAAATATCGAAGAAATCGTCAAGAAGGTTCTTGCCGGTATGATCGGTGATGCAGCTGCTGACAGCGCGTCCAGCGTTCCCGCAGCAAAAGTCTCCACTGGCAAGAACAATGGCGGTATTCCGGACAAGGCACATGTTGCAATCCTTGTAGAGCCGGAAAAGTTTGTTGTAAAAGAATTCCCGATGCCCGCTGTCGGCGATGACGATATCCTCGTCCGCGTCGAAGGCTGCGGCGTCTGCGGTACGGACGCACATGAATTCAAGCGCGATCCGTTTGGTCTGATTCCCGTGGCACTGGGTCACGAAGGAACCGGCGAAATTGTGAAAATGGGTAAGAATGTCCAGAAGGATTCTGCCGGCAAGTCTCTTGCCGTCGGCGACAAGGTCGTCACCTGCATGATCTTCAAGGACAATCCCGACATCACCATGTTCGATCTGAACAAGCAGAATGTCGGCGGTGCAGATGTCTACGGTCTGCTTCCTGATGACGATATCCACTTAAACGGCTGGTTCGCAGACTACATTCTTGTCCGCGGCGGCTCCACCATTTTCAATGTCTCTGACCTCGACCTCGATTCCAGAATTTTAATTGAGCCGTGTGCCGTTCTGATTCACGCAGTAGAACGTGCAAAGACCACCGGCATTCTCCGTTTCAACTCCCGCGTTGTTGTACAGGGCTGCGGACCGATTGGTCTGATTTGTATTGCTGTACTCCGTACTATGGGTATTGAAAACATCGTTGCTGTCGACGGCAACGCACAGCGCCTTGCCTTTGCAAAGGAAATGGGTGCCGGCGCATCTGTAAACTTCAAGGATACCAACGGTATTGAAGACCTTACCAATCATGTCAAGGATGCATTCGGCGGCTACTTTGCAGACTTTGCATTCCAGTGCACCGGTTCTCCTGCTGCACATTCCAACATTTACAAGTTTATCCGCAATGGCGGCGGTCTCTGTGAGCTTGGATTCTTCATCAACGGCGGCGATGCAACCATCAACCCGCACTTTGATATCTGCGCAAAGGAAATCACCACCGTCGGCTCCTGGGTTTACACCCTGCGTGACTATGCAACCACGTTTGATTTCTTAAAGCGTTCTCAGGCAATCGGACTTCCGATGAAGAAGCTGATCACCCACAAGTTCCCGTTAAACGAAATCAACAAGGCGCTGGAAGTCAATTTGAAGCAGGAAGGCTTAAAGATTGCAATTGTCAATTGATCTGCTTTCCTTTGACGATACCGTATCCCATATAAAGCAGACTTTTCCACGGAAAACTTTTCCGAGAAAAATATGCTTTTAAAAAGAAAGGAAATACCGTTTGCTTATTTGGTTTCCCCAAAACAGGCAAAACAGTATGGTTATACTTCATGGCACAGGCAGTCGGCATTCTCGAAGTTTACGGTCTGGTCGCGGCATTTGTCGCATGTGATGCAGGCTGTAAAGCAGCGGACGTCACCGTCGAAAACTTCGATAAAAACAAACCCTCTCATCCGGAGACGCTCGCCGTCCCGCTGATCGTCGTTGTGAAATTCCGCGGCGATGTAGCGGCGGTCAAAGCGGCAATGGAAGCAGCGGAGGCGGCGGCAAACGGTGTATCAGGCGTTGTTGCCAGTCACATCATCGCGCGTCCCGCAGAGGATACACAAAAAATGCTCACCATCTCAGGCTTTGATAAGCCGCAAAAAAAGAAATAACGTAAATAAACCAACATATTCGGAGGATTATATTCATGGCACAGGAAGCATTAGGCATGATCGAGACCAGAGGTCTCACCGCTGCAGTTGAAGCAGCAGATGCAATGGTTAAAGCAGCAGAAGTTACACTCATCGGTACAGAAAAGATCGGTTCCGGTCTCGTATCCGTCATGGTTCGCGGCGACGTCGGCGCAGTCAAGGCAGCAGTCGAAGCCGGTTCTGCAGCTGCAGAGCGCCTCGGTGAAGTGATCGCAACACACGTCATCCCGCGTCCGCATAACGACGTTGAGAAGATTCTCCCCAAGATCTAAAGATATCTCCCCTCTCCCAAATAGGGAATATCTCTCTTCGTTTTGGCAGATCGCCTCATCCATAGAAAGGACGAAGGTCCCATGAACATCAAAGCCATTGGCTTAATTGAGGTATCCGGTTCCGTCGCTGCCATTGATGCATTGGATATCATGTGCAAGGCGGCAAATGTTACCCTTATTACGTGGGAAAAGAAGCTGGGCGGACGGCTGGTCACAGTCGTGATTACAGGCGATGTTTCCGATGTGACCGCAGCGGTCAACGCTGCAAACGCATCCTGCATCGTCAAGCCCGCCGCATCGGCTGTCATTCCCAACCCGCATGAGGAAACCAAACGGATTCTCGCTATCAGCGCAAGCAACCACAATATCGAGTAACCCCAAACAAGGGATGCTCTTTGTTATCGAAGATATCTTACGTACCGTATCCATTCCCATATGGGGCGGTTTGGAGGAAGTTTAAAAATAAAATTTTCGGAGAAATTATTTTTAAAATGATTTTCCGTACAGCAGTTTTGTGACGCTTGTCACAGACTCAGGCAGAAAATAAGTTTTCCTCAAAGGAAAGGAAATAACTTTTACCATGTAAAGGTTATAGTCATAAGAATGTCCGATATAAACGATAAAGCGCCGGGAAAAAAGCCCGCCGCAAAAAGGAAAAAAACGACCGTGAATCCGCCTTCCCCTGAGCTGGCAGCCGATGTGCAGCCAGTTCAGAACAAGGAAGCGATTACGGCAGAAACAACGCAGGCGGAACAACAGATTTCCGCCAACACGGAGGTAAAAAAAATGACAAATCAGGCACTTGGTATGATTGAAACCAGAGGTCTTGTTGCAGCCATTGAAGCTGCAGATGCAATGCTGAAGGCAGCAAATGTAGAACTTGTCGGAACAGAAAAGATCGGCTCCGGTCTCGTATCCGTCATGGTGCGCGGCGATGTCGGCGCTGTAAAATCCGCTGTAGAAGCAGGCGCTTCTTCTGCTGAACGCTTGGGTGAAGTCATTGCAACCCATGTCATCCCGCGTCCTCACGACGATGTGGAAAAGATTCTCCCCATCCTCAAATAATTTATGATTATCGGAAAAGTTATCGGCAGTGTTGTCGCCACACGCAAAAATGAAAAGCTCATCGGTTCAAAATTTCTGATCATCGAATCTCTGAAAGACATGAAGCAGGATGAGACGGGCGATAAATTCGTTGCCGTTGACGTAATCGGTGCCGGAATCGGAGACGTCGTTATGGTCGCCCGCGGCAGTGCAGCAAGACTTGCCTGTGACCGCCAGGACGCACCGTGCGACGCCGCCGTTGTCGGCATTATAGACGATGGCACACAATTGGAGAAATAATGTCTGAAAATCAAATTTCAGACTGTGTTTTGTGGCTTGCCGCCAGCAAGCGGGCGTGCCACAATTCCGCATTAGAAAGGAAATAACTTTTACTTTGCAAAAGTTATGGTCATAATATGAATTTAACTGAACTTTCAAGCCTTATGCAGAATGCTGGTGTCGCAGGTGCAGGCGGCGCAGGATTTCCCTCCTACGCAAAATTAAATGCCGCAGCCGACACGATCATTCTGAACTGTGCAGAGTGTGAACCTCTGTTGAAGCTGCACAGACAGGTTCTGGCAAAGTACGCAAATGAGATTCTGGCAACCTTGACCGTCATTGCAGATGCAGTAGATGCACAAAGCATTATCATTGCAGTCAAGCCGCACTATACGGAAACAGTAAAAGCTGTGGAAGCTGTCATTGCAAACTATCCCAAGGCAAAAATCGGGCTGCTTCCCGAGGTATATCCGGCAGGCGATGAAGTGGTCACCATTTACGAAACAACAGGCCGCGTTGTCCGCCCAGGTGCACTGCCGATTACCGTCGGCGTTACCGTGTATAATGTAGAAACGGTATATAATATCTACCGTGCGCTGCATGAGGCTGCACCTGTAACCGAAAAATATGTCACCGTCACAGGCGAAGTACAGAATCCCATTACGCTGAAGGTCCCGCTTGGAACCGCATACAGTACGCTGATTGCACTTGCAGGCGGCGCAACCGTAAAGGATTACAAGCTGGTCGGCGGCGGTCCTATGACAGGACGTATTGTTGCTGAATCTGATGTTGTTACAAAAACATCAAACGCAATCCTTGTGCTTCCTTCCGACCATTATGTCATACGGAAGAAGACGTCTAAGATCACCATTGATATGAAGCGGGCAATGGCGGCCTGCTGTCAGTGCCGGATGTGCACGGATCTTTGCTCCCGCCATCTGCTTGGTCATCCGATTGAACCGCATCTCTTTATGAGAAGCGCAACCTCCGGTGTGACAAAGGATCTCGCTCCATTTATGAATACGATGTACTGTTCACAGTGCGGTCTTTGCGAAATGTACGCCTGCGGACAGGGATTATCTCCCAGAACACTGATCGGTGAGTATAAAAACGGTCTGCGTGCAAACGGCATCAAGCCTGATCCCAACGTTGAAATGGGTCCCGTCAGTGAAAACCGCTCGGGCCGTATGGTTCCGGTAGATCGCCTGACTGCCCGTCTGGGACTGTCGGCATACGATAAACCGGCGCCCATTGCAGAAGAAACCGTCAAACCGGATGTTGTGAAAATTATGATGAGCCAGAATATCGGTGTTCCCGCTTCTCCATGTGTCAAGCTGGGCGATGCTGTCACCGTGGGTGAAATCATCGGTCAGGCAGCACAGGGAAAGCTCTCCATGCCGGTGCATGCGTCCATTTCCGGCACGGTGGTAGAGGTTGCTGACAAGTACATCGTAATCCGCGCATAAATACGCTTTATGCCATCGGTTTTGTCTGAACGGACGTTTTCAGGCAAGGTGAAAAGACAAAGATGTGCGGGTATCGTTTGATTTTCGCAGACGCAGTCTTAACACCCTGTTTAATCCCCCAAAGAAAGGAAGCTTTGCTTTGCAAAGCAAGGTTATATCATGAGTAAAGCAATCGGCATGGTTGAAAGCCAGACGATCTCAACTGGTATGCAGGCAGCAGATTTAATGCTGAAAACCGCAGAGGTTGAAATCATCGAAAGTCAGCCTGTTTGTCCGGGAAAATACATCGTTTTGATCTCCGGCGATCTGAGTGCAGTCAGAGCATCTGTTGATGCGGCAAAGGCAGCATTCAGTTCCAAGATTATCGGTTCCTTTGTACTCGGCAATCCCCATGAAAGCATCTTCCCGGCGATTTACGGTGCATCCGACGTCGGAGATGTCAAGGCACTGGGTACCATGGAAACCTTCAATTCCGCTGCTGCAATTGTTGCAGCCGATGCTGCAGCGAAAACATCTATGGTCAATTTAATTGAGCTTCGCCTCGCACGCGGTATGTGCGGAAAATCTTATCTGCTTCTTACCGGTGACGTTGCAGCAGTTACCGCAGCAATCGAACGCGCAGAGCAGGTCGCATCCGAAGAAGGCATGATGCTCGACAGCGCCGTCATCCCCAATCCCGACAAGAGACTGTGGGATTCCATTTTATAATTAAAATTTAAGGCAATACCGCATCATTCTAAGCATGCAGATACGTATTTGGGGCAGCAGCCGAAAATTGTGCGGTATTCGTATTACCTTAAGGTTATCTTAAATCGACATGCAAAAATTCTATATAAAAACAAAAGTCTGCTCCGGCGACGACGCCATGCAGGTACTCGGTATGTTTAAAGGCAAAAATGCCGTTATTTTTACCGATGCCTTTATGGTGAAATCCGGTGCAGCTGACAGAATTGCAGGATATCTAAGTCAATGTCGATCTGTCAAAATTTTTGATGAAATCAAACCGGATCCTCCGATTGAGCTGATTGCAAGCGGCATGGCGTTTCTATTGGAAGCAGATGCCGATGTTGTTGTCGCGCTGGGCGGCGGCTCCTCTATTGATGCGGCAAAAGCAACCATTCTGATGGCAAAACGTTCCGGCGCAAAGGAACGTATCAAATTGGTTGCCATTCCCACAACAAGCGGCACCGGTTCTGAGGTGACAGACTTTGCTGTCATTACCGATACGCAGAAGGGAATTAAATATCCGCTTGTGGATGATGAACTTCTGCCGGATATCGCAATTATGGATCCAACGCTTGTGGTATCCGCACCGCCGCGTATCACAGCCGATACCGGATTTGATGTCATTACACATGCACTGGAAGCATATATTTCTACAAAAGCAAGCGATTACTCCGATGCATTGGCGGAAAAAGCGCTGGAGCTTGCTTTTGTATATCTGCCAAAAGCGTATATGGATGGCTCTGACCTTGTGGCGCGTGAAAAGATGCATACCGCATCCTGTCTTGCCGGTATGGCCTTCAATGCGGTTTCGCTTGGCATCAATCACGGTATTGCACACCAGCTCGGTGCAAAGTTCCATATTCCGCATGGCAGAGCCAACGCGATGCTGCTTCCGTATGTCATGCGGTACAATGCAGATTTAAACGCCAATTTCGGTGCAAAATCCGAAACGCGCGCTTCTGTCAGACTGGCACATATTGCGCAGCGAATCGGTCTTTGCGGCGTTGATACCAATGCACTTGTGCTTTCGCTGGTACGTCATCTGAATTATATGTTAAAAATGACAGATACACCGATAACACTCAAAGATGCCGGCGTCACAAAGGAAGCATATGAGGCAGAAAAACCGGCAATCATAGAAGCAGCATTGAAGGATGCATGCACAGCGACCAATCCGCGTCCTGTAACACCCGAAGATGTTGATGCAATTTTGTCAAATCTCGCAAGATGGTAAACTGCACCCTACAAGCAGCAATCGAAGATGTTTGATGCATTTTATCAAATTTGCAAGAAAATAAACCGTGCCCTGCAAGGCACATGATACAAAGAAGGGCTCACGAAGTGATCCTAATTCGGCGTTTTCACTGTGAATTTTGTTAAAAATGCGCAGTGAAATTTCGCTTGGAAAAGCGAAAAGGCGAATTTTATAGGATGGAGCATGTTCATGCGACAGCCCGTGTTCCTATATTACCTCATGTAATACAATTCATGAAAAGCATATGCTGAAAGGAATTTTTATCATGAAAAAACAACTTGCATTTATCATGGCTGCTCTCCTCGCACTTTCCGCCTCTGCGTTATCCGCATGCAGCAGCGGTGATGATGAAAAAACCACCGATACGCAGAAGCAGACAGATGCAATAACCACCACAGCACCTGCGGTAACAGAACCCGTTACCACAGAAGCCGTAACCGAAGCACCGAAACGTGATTCCTATGAATATATTGCTACCTATACGGAAGGTGACCGTTCTCCCATTGATCTGAAAAACGGTACAAGCTCTGTTGCAGCACACTTTGTCGTAAAGGAAGGATTCTTAGAATCCGTTTCCGCCAACTGTCCCAGCTGGAGCGACGATGTCGGTAACCTGACAATGAAGATTTATAAATGGGATACCGATTATGAAACCACCATCGCGGCAGAACCGGTTGCCACGGAAACCTTTGTCGATTACGAAGACAACTCGACGTTAGCCATTGAGCTGGCAACAGAAGATCGCCGCGGACTGGAAGCTGGAGAATATCTCTGGTTCTTGGGAGACGGCGAAGACAGCGCAGGCTCCGGCGTCGGCGTCTGGGCTTCTGCATTCCCGGAAGAGGAAGAAGCAATTCTCGGTTTGTATAAAAACGGCAAGGAGTACACCTCCGGTCCTTCTTTTGAATGTGACATTACCGTTGTTATTCCCGCAGAATAAGCATCCCCTTTCTTGTGTATCGTTACACAACAGTAAGTGAATAAAGAAGCGCTGCGGAACATCGGATTGCTCTGCAGCGTTTTTTCTTTATGATTTATGTGTATCGCTTTACATTTTACGATACGACAACCTTTTTAAAGTTCTTCTTGCCGCGCTTGATCAGCTTGCCGTCTGCAAGCTCTGTCACAGCAAAGGAAGCGCGGACATCTGTGATTTTTTCACCGTCGACAGTAACGCCGCCCTGTTCTACCGCGCGTCTTGCTTCGGAACGGGACGCACACAGTTCTGCACCGACAAGCAATGCAAGCAGGTCTACTCTGCCGTCCGGATAATCCGCAGCGGAAAGTGTGACGGTCGGCGCAGAATCGGTATCGGAGGAGGCAGAAAACAATGCGCGTGCCTGCGCCTGTGCCTTTGCGGCTTCTTCTTCTCCATGGACAAGCTTGGTCAGCTCATATGCAAGAATTTCCTTCGCGGTATTGAGCTGGCTGCCTTCCCATGCATCCATCTTATCGATTTCTTCCACAGGAAGGAAGGTCAGCATTCGGATGCATTTTAAAACATCCGCGTCGCCGATATTTCTCCAATACTGGTAGAATTCAAACGGAGAGGTCTTGTTTGGATCAAGCCAGACAGCATTTCCTGCGGTTTTTCCCATTTTTTTGCCCTGAGAATCGGTCAGAAGCGTGATGGTCATTGCATTTGCATCCTGACCAAGCTTCCGGCGAATCAGCTCCGTACCGCCAAGCATATTCGACCACTGGTCATCGCCGCCGAACTGTAAGTTGCATCCATAGTGCTGGAACAGGTAGTAGAAGTCGTAGGACTGCATGATCATATAGTTGAATTCCAGGAACGACAGTCCTTTTTCCATACGCTGTTTGTAGCACTCCGCACGCAGCATATTGTTGACAGAGAAACATGCGCCAACGTCCCGCAGAAGCTCTACATAATTCAGCTGCAAAAGCCAATCCGCATTGTTGATCATCATTGCTTTGCCTTCTCCAAAGTCAATAAAGCGTTCCATCTGCCGCTTGAAGCACTGTGCATTGTGGTCAATGTCTTCCTTCGTCAGCATCTTGCGCATATCGGTTCTGCCGGAAGGATCACCAATCATCGTAGTACCGCCGCCAATCAGCGCAATCGGTCGGTTACCTGCCATCTGAAGGCGCTTCATCAAGGTCAGCGCCATAAAGTGACCCGCGGTCAAGCTATCCGCAGTGCAGTCAAAACCGATATAAAATACGGCTTTTCCGGAATTGATCAGTTCCCGTATCTCAGGTTCATTGGTTGTCTGCGCAATCAATCCGCGCGCAACCAGTTCTTCATAAATCTGCATTCTTCATATCCCTCTTTCAAAATAAATCCATTTCGGTTCCAGTGTCTTCATACAAAAGCGCGGGTTTATCAGCTTGTAGGTTGTTTGTTAACGTGACGGGGTAATGTGCTCCCTTATTAAAAAATAAAAAATCCCTGCGCCCCTCTTCGATCAAGCGCAAGGACAGATGCAGAATGGGATAAAACTCCCCTGCTCCGTGTTACCACCATTGCTTCATCCGCACCTCACGGTACGAATCTCCGTGTGTTTTCGTATCAAAACACCCGCGTATGGTAACGGACGCGTGCCGTCATACCCTACCAATACGCAATGTGTAGTCCTCTATCGGAATATCAATAGACACACATCCGTATGTTCGGAGAGAATCCATTCTATCAAAGCCAAAGCCAATCAGAACCGGATTTCGTATGAAGCTCCGGGAGGTATTCGTATTTCCGTTCCATGTGCTGCGCCTTTCATCAACCGGCTGCTTTCTGTACTACATGGGAAATCGGAAACCTACTTGTTCCCATCATCGCTTTTCATTTGGTATATCACTTTGTATGAATAAAGATAGTATATCACAAAAGCATATTCTTGTCAAGCCTTTTTTCTCTTTTCTTACAATTTCTTTACCGCATTTTCACGACTCTGTTCTGCATCACACGCCGATATCTGATTACATTGATTGACATATCGTTTTTGATATTGCTTCAGTTCTCTGCACGGATATATCTCGCATTCTGCACACGCATTCACGTCAAGAAAACGCCGCCGCACCACAATGAAATGTTTCTCTTGCGTTTGCCGTGTGGGGATATATTGAATGATTATCCAAAAAAATACATCGGCATTGATAAGCAATTTATGGAAAACATTTCACGCAGGGTACGGCAGCACATTTTATGCCATATCGTTATTTTTCACGAAAATGATACTGTTTCAGCTTTTTACCGGCAATACCGCAAACAAGACAGCCGCTGACCCCAAGCAGGAACATCATCAGTGCTGCTCCGGAACCCTTTCCTGCGCCAAAAAGGGTATTTAACATGGAGATGTCACCGTAGCTGTGCATCAAAGGTTCGCAAACCGTATCCACCATAAAACCGCCCCAAAACAGTCCGAGCGGAATTGTAAAAAACTGAAGGGTATTGCGGCATGCATAGACGCGCCCCTGTAATTCTACCGGTATCGTCGTTCTGAAAATGACATCCAGATTGGCATTCATCACCGGTACAAGAAGCCACCCGATTCCCTGACCAATACACCATAACACCGGCTCTCTGGAAAATGCCAAGATAAAGTTTTCCGTTCCAAGGGAAAACAGCATGGTCAGATAGACCACCCGAACCCTGTCCTTCGGTTTTGGCAAAATCGAAACGACAAGGCTGCCGACCGTCATCGCAATTCCTGCACAGGAGGTCACAATCCCAAGTACAGAGGAACCGCCCCTCGGATTCGGAAGCACATATCCGGGCAATGTCGCATCAAAAGCAGATGCGACAAAATTGACACCTGCCATAAACAGAATCAGCGTCATAATTAACGGTGTTTCTTTTAAAAATACAAGTCCTTCTTTTAACTGATGGAACAAATTTCCCTGCTTATCTTCACGGTTCTGCTGTTCCGGAATTCTGATAAAAAACAACAGCGCCGCAAAGGCAACAAGAAAGCTTCCAAGGTCTACAAAGATCACACCATATAATCCGCCAAACGCATACAAAGCAGTTGCAGCCAACGGATTCAATACGGATATCAACGACCGTGACATCGAGCACAGTCCGCTTGTCTTCTGATAATATTCTTTGGGAATGATCAATGTCATTGCAACTTCCGACGCGGGCTGCTGCACGGTATTCATCAGTCCGGAAAGAATGTTCAGCGCATACAAATGCCATATCATCAAGCAATTGGTATGGTATAACAGGAAAATTATAAGGGTACAGACCGCGGCAAACAAATCGCAGACAAGCATCGTTGTTTTTTTGCGGAACCGATCAGTCAATGCACCGGCAAATATGCTGACGCATACATACGGTGCATACGAGCAGATGGTCAGCGCTGCTGTTCCAAGCGAAGAACCGGTCTGTTCATACAGCCATAAGGACAGCGCAAACGCTGTCATATTGCTGCCAAGCTGCGAAATACTCTGCGTGCTCCACAGAATCAAAAAGTCTTTTAATGCAAATAACGCATGGTTTTTGGTATGTTTCATTTCTTTGCTCCTTTTGTGTTTTCGATCACAGTTTATTTTTTGAAAACAGAAGCAAAGCCTGAGGAAATCAGCACAAAGTGATTCCTCCATACAGATTCCTCAGACTCTGCATGGAGCAAATGCAATACAAAGCAGCATAAAATTATCTATTCCTCTCCCCTCCCGTACAGGCAGAACGAGAGAAGGTTCCTTTCTTTCATGTAAGTTTAATGGTTTCATAGGGAAAACTTTTCTCCCCAAAAAGAGTTTCCCCAATCTTCTTTTTAGAACTTTTCGTGCAGCTGAATGATCATGACAGCTGTGAAAACCGTTTTTGAGCGTTTGCAAAGCGAGCATCACCAGATAAAATTTGATTTTGCCATTTCACCGTTGTCTATCAAAATATCCTGCGCAGTCATTGACTGATTGACCACCGTGACAAAATACGCCCATTCCGCAATTTCCTCTACCGACGCCCATTTCGGCAGCAGAGTCTCCACCATAACCGCCTGCCACAGGTTGGGATTGTCGATAATGTGTTTGTTCAAATCGGTCAAAACGCCGCCGGGGGACAAGCTGTTGGACGTCGCACCGAATGCGGCAATGCGCAGCGCCGTGCTTTTCATATAGGTCACCATGCCGCCTTTGCTTGCCGCATATTCTGGAAATTCCGCGCCGCTTGCAGCGCTGGCAGAAGCAATAAACAAAATGCTCTTAATGTCCTTTTGAATGCCGTATGTTTCCGTAATGCGGATGGTCCCCTTTAAATTGATGTCAATGTCTTCGCCGGAATTCTGAACACCGGCATTATTGATCAGAATTTCCACCGGTGGAAGTTTTGGCAGTTCCCCTCTCAGGATATCCGTTTGATAATGGATATAGGAAGGATGTGTGATTGCTGCTTCCAGACGGTCTATCCCCACGACGGAATATCCCATATGTAAAAACTTTTCTGCAATTCCCTGACCAATCCCACTGCTCGTTCCTGTAATTAAGACACACACGGTTTTTCGTTCCTCCAATTCCTAAAATACACCGTCTTTTTATCAAAATGCGGACAGTTTATGTTCCGCGTGCGGACGGTTTGTGTTCCGCTAAAAATGCAAAATAGGAACTGCCAATGCCGTTTGCTTTCCATTTTTTGCAAACCCGGTAACCAATGGGCGAAAATACGACTTCAAAAAGAAGCTCCACCACCATACCGGTCACAGAACAGGTCACGCACTGCAAAAGCGACCATCCAAAAAAGGAATGGCTTACAATCAATGCAAAAACCATGTTATCGCAGAACTGTCCCACCGCTGTGGAAAGATAGGTACGCAGTGCATAAGTACCGAAACCGTCCTGTTTTTTGCACATCTTACCAATGAATGCGTTCAAAAAATTATTGATCACAGCAGATGTAATAAACGCGGCCGTACTTCCGAACAATACATACCATGTACCGGAAACGGTATTGTCAAGGGCGGTATTGATCACATGTTCACTCCCTGCTACAAAGGACTCCCCCCACATACCGGGAATTGTTCCGGCAAGGAAGAACACGGCACAGCACAAAAGGTTCACGAAAACAGCGAACAGGGACAGTTCTGTCGCAGCTTTGGGACCGAAATGCTTTGTGACGATATCCATTGATAAAAAAGAAACCCATGAAATGATAATTCCGCAATCCAGTGCAAGCCAATCCACCGCAAGCGAGATGCTTTTATTCGCAAGCAAATTCATCATAATGACAGATACTGCGAATACAGTTACAATCGGGGACGGTATGCTCCGGAGCAGAACGATGATTTCAGAGGTCTTATGTTTCAGTTTGGACAACATTGTTTTATGCTTCTCCTTGTTTTTTATTAATGAGATGGTTGGCAAGAGACATCTCTATGCAATTGTCAATAGTATTATAGCACAAACGGGAGAAATGGTCAAGAGGATTGTCGAAAAAACACATGCGTAACATGAAAAGAAACGATGAGGGGGACTTTTGAAAAAGCTCCCCCTCAAACTCCCTCCAAAACTTTCTAACCTTTGTATTGCTATTCAGAATTCTCTGATTATCTTAAAGTGATTCCTGCTGCAAAACACCCTACTTATTTTTAAGTGCTTTTGAATATGATTTCCTTACAAACAGCATCCAAATGGTACCGAGAATCGGGAAAATTGCGGCGCAAAGCATTCCAAGCTTTAATCCGATTTGATCTGCGGAAACCGCATACTGCGTGCTCAATCTAACAACAAACGCACTTTCCGAGAAGCAATCCACCAAAATACCTGTCAGCTGCGGTGCAAGTGCAGCTCCCATGTCTCCGCAGGCTGCCATCAATGCATACGCTGCAACACCGGGCACCGGAACCAGTTCCTCTAACAGAATCAAAGTTCCGGGCCACAGCATCGAGGTACAGATTCCTGTCAGAATACAAGCAAGGAAGCCCACTGCCGCATGACCGGAGCAGCCGACTACGATATAGCAGACCGCGGCGCCTATCATACTGAAAAGCAGCATCTTTTGAATATTTTTTCCATACTTTGCGTACAACGATCTGGTGCATGCCAACAGCAAAGCAAACACCGCCATACCCATAATATCGCCGACCGCTTTTGGGATCAGCAGCGCTTTTTCCATGAAGCTGGAAATCCAGCCGGTCATAATATTTTCAGAACTGCTGCCTAAAAAGATACATACGGCGCACAGAAAAATCGCCTTGCTTTTATTCGCTTTGCTGGCACTATTGTCATCGGATTCCAAATTCAGCTCCGGAATGGGAGAAACGCAGAACATAACGGAAGCAATCAGCGGAAGAAGCGCCCAGAAAATGGTAAGATACATCCAGTTTTGTCTTCCAATCAGTTGCAGAACAACGGTACTCACCGCAACCACGGTGACAACGCCCCACCCATACAGAGAATGAAGAACGCTCATATCCTTTTCCGGATGTTCGGAAGGAAGCGCCGCCACAAGCGGACTTAGTAAAACCTCACACAAGCCTGCTGCAATCGAGAAAACGACCGTACCGGACAAAAGACCGACCATCGCTTTCTCCGGGAAAAACAACGGCACCAACGCATAAATGCACAATCCCGCAGACGTCAAAAGCGGCATCACGCGGATGACCGTTTTGATAGAAAAATACTTTGAGAAAAATGTAAAAATCAAATCAATCGACAGCTGCATACAGAAATTGACCAATAACAGTGTTCCCAAAAGCGTATAAGAAATATTGTACAGTTCATGGAACGTCATAAACAGCATCGGCGGCAAACTGAATACAGACGACATTGCGAGATAGGTATAATAACAGGTATATTTTGTTCGCTTAAAAGTGTGTTGCGTTGAGTTTTTATTATGATGCTGCATATAGATATCTTCACCTTTTCTGTGTTCTTATAGTCTCACTTCTCCAAGAATTATCCTATATAAATTAAGATTTTGGAAGAGAAGTTATTGTATGGTATATTTATACCATATAATAGCAGAAAAGTCAAGCACTTTCTTGCTCCTGTTTTTTATTTTATTGTTGTCGATATACAGAAGATAAATTTGAAAAAATATAAAAAGCGGAAGCGGCGTAATTGATAAAGCATCAGCAGAGAGTTGCCTTGCTGAGACTTTATCCTTTTTGTTGATTATTTAGTGCGCCAATTACCGGCATACTCCGAAAGATGTTCTTTGATTTTTATGAATTCTGCTTTTCCGCGTACTTTATCAAAAACACTGCTTTCCATTTTTTTGAGTAACTGAGCCGCCGCATTTTCAGAAACATTTGTACTCCAACTGCCACGAACCATGCCACGAAAAACGAGAGATGTGCAAGCTTCATTTACGGATGTAATAAATTTAATCGCATGTTCTGCTGCCAAAGAAAGATGATATAAAGCTTTTTCATGATCTTCTGTTTTGGCATAATAAAAGGCTTGTTCACGATGTGTATCAGAGAGATGTGTGTGATAAAAACCAAAATCCCCATTTTCAAAAAGTAAATGTAAAAATGCAATACGTTTGTCACGAAGAATGGCATCCTCTTCCGGCGTGTAAGCCATTTCTCCAGAATCTAATTGGGTTTGCATATAAAACAATCTGTTAGATAGATGCTGAAGCAAAGTTTCAGCCTCACTCTGTTTGGAAGCATATGCTTTATCCCCAGAATAAACGCGGCTAAGCAGCATTTCTTGTGAAACAGCCATAAACGGCATTGATTCTGCCAGTTTTACGGCTTCATCTAATCTGCCAATATCACGATACGAAAAACATAAAACTTGAATTGCACCGTGTCGTTGATAATCTTTCGTACTTTGTTCAAGGATTTTTTCTCCCCATTTTATAGCTTCATCGAGATATTTACGATCTCCCGTAACATCCTTTTGCCAAGATGAAACATACATAAGATTATAAATAATGTCACAATTGTCTGGATACTTTTGAAGCCCATCTTCTAAAATCTTGCGGGCTTTCTCCAAATACCCTCTTTTTGAAAACTTGTCAGCTTCATCACAAATTGCATCAATCGCTTCCTGCCTGAGGGTGAGGTCAATGCCTAAAAGTTCATCAGAAGTAATGTTGAACAGGTTACACAACGGGGCAATGAGGGAAATATCCGGCATTGCCATATCGGTTTCCCAGCGACTAATTGCTTGTGGAGAAATTGACAAAATTTCAGCAAGCTGTTCTTGTGTCATATCATACTTATGACGAAGGTCTTTTATTGTTTTCCCAAAACTCATACTATAATCCTCCAATAAAATGCTTTTCAACCGGCTGTGAATATATTATACAATAAGATTTTGCAGTTGTCTATATCCTGTTAATTGATAAAAATTCAATTTTAAATTGTTTTTACAAATCATATTGGCGGCTATACTAATTTCTTGCTATAAAAATTTAGACACTCAAATAAAACAAATAATCCGAACGCTTCTCCTAATAAAAGAATGTTCGGATTATTTTTCAAGTGATCGGAATGTCAAGATATGATTTCCTTAGCTTTATGAAAAGCAGCTAATTTCTCAATTGCAGCATCAATCTCTTTGCATATAAAAAATCGGAATTTATATATGCAATTCTTTGATTAATTGCATCGTTCTTTCAGATGCCATTTCATGCTCACGCATTTCCAATAAAACATCTCTATCTACCCATCGGTAATCAACGGTTTCCCCTTCTTGCAGAATAATTGAATCTTTATCACAATCCGTAACACACAAGTATTCTATATAGAAAGTATGATGTCCGTCATGTACGATTTTTTTTATTTCTTTTATATCTTCAGCGATTAATCCTGTTTCTTCGTTTAATTCTCGGATAGCACACATTAAAGGATTTTCGCCCTTCAGTGCAGAACCGCCTGCGGTCACTTCCCACCTGCCGCCTAAATGCTTCCGAAAATCTCTTTGCATTAGTAAATATGTACCATCCATGTGTTTTACGATGATTTCGCAAACCAAATGATACATACCATCTGGAATCGCTTCACCTCTAATCAGCGTAACGCCATCTACTTTATTCAAATGATTGTCATATGCATCCCACAATTCAACCATAAAAACACCTCTGCAACGTTCCATTTATCGTTTTAATTATACCATGAAATTATAAAATTTTCAACCATTCCAACTGTTTCGTTTTACCATTAAAAAAGAAAATTCTTTGAAATAAGGGCTTTCGGGCAAAAAGAAAAGCCTCGGCAGGGAGTTTCCTTGTCGAAGCTGATTTTATTTCTGCTGTTCAAAATAATTAACCGTTAGTTAAATCATTGTTGCCTACGCTTCGCTTGTAAAAGGGGAAATTTATGATATAATATAATCAGAAACGGGCCTGTTAACTTTACCTACAAGGAGAATGATTATGGAATTGAATATTGGAATGAACATTAAGCGGTTGCGCCTTGCTAAAGGATTGACGCAGGAGCAGCTTGCAGAGCTTTTGACGATCTCAACAGCGGCAGTGAGTAAATGGGAAGCTAAAAACACCTATCCAGATATCACGATGTTATTTCCTCTTGCGGAGATATTTGGCGTTACCGTTGACGAGCTTTTAGGCTATGATGAAGCGAAGGCAAAGGCGGATGTGGACAAAATACTTGCCGAATATCACCGTTTATATGTAGATGGTAGATTCAGCGAGGGCAAAGATTTGATTATCACCGCGCGAAAGAAATATCCCCATGACTACCGCATTATGAATAAGTATATGTGGGATATTGCTGGTGGAAGTGCCGGAAATGATTCTCAAACTTTGCTGAAGAACA
Source organism: Clostridia bacterium (assembly GCA_017942005.1). Taxonomy (GTDB): domain Bacteria; phylum Bacillota; class Clostridia; order Oscillospirales; family CAG-272; genus RGIG3925. Next base: position 197,603 of record JAGAVJ010000027.1, read on the forward strand.
AGGACGAATTGACGCAGTTGTGCGACTGTATTTTAGAAGGTTGTACCCAAGATGATCTTCGCGCCGAAGCCATCAATATGAAAGCAAAATTGCTTCATGCGGCGGGTGATACCAATGCAGCTCTTGAAATTCTATCAAAACTTCCCGCATGGTACGCTCCGATAGTTAAAGAGCAACTTTTCGGAAAAGATACTGCTGAATATCGTTATTGGAACAAAAAGAATTGCTATGGTCTGATGGATGCAATGTCTATCAAACTTGCTCGCATCATTCGTTTCGACCCTACGCTTTCGGTTGCGGAAAAGCTTGAACGTCTTGAACCGATGGCAGAAGCCTTTGCGGAAATGAGTCAAAAGCAAGACCTTGAATTCTGCTGCATTGGAGAAGAATCCATATACGCTATTTTGGCGGGTATGCTTACGGCTGACAATGCCTCGATTGATGATGTAATTCGCATAAGAGAAAAGCAATTTGCGTCAATGAAAAAAATGATGGCTCTTGCAAAATCCGATGAAGTTCTCGCGGAACAGATCAAAACCACATATAAAACCGATGATATGCAGACTTGGCTTTTGAATAGACTTTTGAACTCTCCGCATCCTCAATTTGCAAAACTTCGTGAAAACCCGAAGTATATGGAAATGCTCAGTAAGTGGTCAAGATAAAGTTAGCCTCCGATAGGGAAAATCCTTGTCGGAGGCTATTTTCATTTCTTGCTATTAAAATTGGGATACTCAAATAAAACAAATAATCCGAACGACTCTCCAAGTAAGAGAATGTTCGGATTATTTTCACATGGTCGGAATGACAGGATTTGAACCTGCGACATCCTGCTCCCAAAGCAGGCGCGCTACCAACTGCGCTACATCCCGATACTTATATTATATCATATTCCGATAACGATGTCAAGTAGTAAATTTGAAAAACCTATTGACAATTCATAAAATCTGTGCTATACTATACTCGATCATATGAATAGAAATGATAGAGGCGCAGCTGACCATCAGTCCCGAGTATTTGATACAGTTCTCCGCGGAACGGTGAATATTCGCAAAAGGGGTGGCTGCCGAAGGGAAACCGCAGCGGAGGTTTTTCCTGGTTTCGTCAAGAAGATTGGCGAAACTGTCGGACAGAAACCGTTTTGTCCGGAGCGCTATCAGAAAAAATTCCTCAAACGAAGAAGCAACGGCGTTTCCACGCATGAGGGTGTAACAGGTTGTCTTTTCTTCCTTTGAGTCCGATGTGTATGGAGAAATACGTATCGGTGTTTTTTCAGAACAAAATTTTTGAAAAAGATTTTTCTGACAGCCTGCGGACGAAGTTCTGCGGCTGTCATTTCTTTTGACTGAAATAAAGGAAGGAAACAACGATATGAAGAAAAACACAATTTTTGAAGGCGCGGCTACCGCACTGATTACCCCTCTGACACCGGATGGAGTGGATTATGAAAACTTTGGACGCTTGATTGACTGGCAGATTGCATCTGGAATTGATGCGCTGGTCATTGCAGGAACAACCGGTGAAGGCTCCACGCTGACCGATGAGGAACACCGTGAGGTACTCCGTTTTGCCGCAGAACGTGCAGCAGGACGTGTACCGATGATTGCAGGTACCGGTTCCAACGATACTGCTTATGCAATCGAATTGACGCAGTATGCATGTACAGTCGGATATGACGCCATGCTGGTTGTAACGCCGTATTACAACAAGGCAACCCAGAAGGGCTTGATCAAGATGTATGAAACCATCGCGGATGCCTCCACAAAACCGCTGGTGCTTTACAATGTCCCCTCCAGAACCGGCGTTGCGATTCAGCCTGCCACGTATGCGGCACTTGCAGAACACCCGATGATCGCTGCAATCAAGGAAGCAAACGGAGACATTTCCAAAGTTGCGGAAACCATCGCACGGGTAGGTGACAAGCTCGACATCTATTCCGGAAATGATGACCAGATTGTTCCGATTCTGTCCCTTGGCGGCAAAGGCGTCATCTCCGTTTTGTCCAACCTTCTTCCGTATGAAACCTCACAGATCGTCAAAAAGTTCATGGCTGGCGATGTCCGCGGCGCTGCAAAAATGCAGCTGGACTATCTGCCCCTAATTTCCGCACTTTTCTGTGAAGTCAATCCAATTCCCGTCAAAGCGGCCATGCATGCTATGGGATACTGCGATGATACGATTCGTCTGCCGCTGACGCCAATGGAGGAGGCAAATCGCGAAACATTGCTCGCACAAATGAAAAAGCACGGTATTCTTGCATAATATCAGGCAGGCGATTCTGCATGCCTTCCATGCAAGTATAACATATCGCTGTTGTGCAAAAGCTTCGCCTGCATTTTTTCTGTTTTTTTCATTTTTTAGGGAACTTTTTCCTGTTTTCTGCGTCTAATTCTATATAAAGATTTTTTATCAGGAAATCAAACGAAACCAGCCGCAGAAAAAGTGGAGAAGCTCTTGCCTAAGTGATAAAAATTCACAGCAATTCAACTTCAACGCAAGAAAGGAACTTCTTTTGCCTGTGCAGCACATGCTGCATACACAAAAGTTATGGTCATAATCATGAATTTCATCATCCACGGATCTGCCGGCAGGATGGGGCAGAATCTGATCACCGCTGTAAACAAATCCGGTCACAGTGTTTGTGCTGGTATCGACGTGTATTATAAGGATCACAAAGCAGCGGAAGCATTCCATACGTTTCCGGAAATTGCAGACTGCACGCAGGAAATTGCTGCTTTGGCAGACTGTATCATCGATTTTTCAAATCATGTCACAACGGTTCCGCTCCTGCAGTGGGCAGTTGCACATAAAAAACCAGTTATGCTTGCTACTACGGGGCAAACCGCAGAAGAAAAAGCATTTATTGAAGAAGCGGCAAAGGAAATTCCGATTTTCCGTGCATCCAACATGTCGCTTGGCATCGCAACACTGATTTCGCTTGTAAAAACAGCCGTTTGTATGTTCCCAGATGCCGATATTGAAATTGTGGAAACCCATCATAATCAAAAGCTCGACGTTCCGTCCGGTACGGCGCTGTCACTGGCAGAAGCGGTCAAGTCCGTTCGTGAAGAATCCGAATTTGTTGTCGGCCGTCATGAAAATGGCAAGCGCAGAAAAGAAGAAGTAGGCATTCATTCCCTGCGGCTGGGCAATGTCGTCGGCATTCATGAAGTGGTCATTTCTACCGGAAATGAAACCATCACCTTGAAGCACGAAGCACACAGCCGTGCCGTATTTGCAGACGGCGCCGTTCTTGCCGCAGCATATCTTTCAGAATGCGAAAATCCGGGTATCTACACCATGGACGACCTTGTGGCGACCTGTAAGTAACCATTTGTGTATCGTTTTACATTCATATTTCAGTATGTATACCCCGCCGAATGTAAAACGTTTTACAAAACATTTCAGTGATCAGTACGAAATAAAAAAACATCAAAAGCAGTCAGAAAAACAACTTTTCATAGAAATGATTTTCCTGTATAGGTGCTTTTGTCTATACCACAACAAAGAAAAGAAAGGAAACCTTCGCACCGTTCAGCAAAGCTGAACAAGCGAAGTTATGGTTATCATATGATCCGCATTGCAATTGCCGGATACGGCAACTTAGGACGCGGCACGGAACTTGCCGTTCAAAAAAATCCCGATATGCAGCTTGTCGCAGTCTTTTCCAGACGCGATCCCCAAACAGTCAAGCTCCTTGACCCCACCGTCCCCGTATACCGTTTAGAGGACGCAGCTGCACACAAAGATGAAGTTGACATTTTAATCATCTGCGGCGGCAGTGCCACAGACCTTCCGGAGATGACTCCGGCTTTGGCAAAGGATTTCAATGTCATCGACAGCTTTGATACCCATGCAAACATAACAAGTCACTTTGCAAACGTAGACAATGCCGCAAAGGCTTCCGGTCATATCGCAATGATTTCCGTCGGATGGGACCCCGGTATGTTCTCAATTGCGCGTCTTTATGGCATGTCTGTTTTACCGGACGGCGCTGATTATACCTTCTGGGGACGCGGTGTTTCCCAGGGACATTCCGACGCCATCCGCCGGATTCCCGGTGTGCTGGATGCAAGACAGTATACCGTTCCGGTTCCAAGTGCGCTGGAACGTGTACGCAGCGGTGAGCAGCCAGAGCTGACCACAAGAGAAAAGCATACCCGTGAATGCTATGTGGTTGCAGAAGAAGGCGCAGATAAAAAGGCAATTGAAGAAGCCATTGTAACAATGCCCAACTACTTTGCCGACTACGATACCACAGTCAACTTCATTTCCATGGAAGAACTGCATGAAAAACACATGGGCATTCCGCATGGCGGTATGGTCATTCGTTCCGGCAAAACCGGCGCAGACAATGAAAACACACATGTCATCGAATATAAGCTGACACTGGACTCCAATCCGGAATTTACCGCATCTGTGATTGCAGCATTTGCACGTGCAGCGTATCGTATGCATACACGCGGAGTCGTCGGCTGCAAGACCGTATTTGATGTGGCGCCGATTGATCTGGCTCCGGTCTCAGCAGAAGAAGCACGCGCACATCTCCTCTGATACAGGCATTGCGTCATTTTACAGGTTTTCAGTCGATATTTACAATAAAAGAAAGACACCCTGTAAATGTGACTACCTGCATAGCCATATAAGTCTGAAAATAAATTTTCAGACCGTGTTTTGTGACTTCGTCACAACTCCACAATAAGAGGAGATAACTTTCACATTCGTGAAAGTTATGGTCATATAAATGTATATGCTTCTTTGTTTATTTGTATATCGTTTAAAGTTTTTTGAAAGGGGTTTGGGGAAAATCTTTTTTGAGGGAAAAGTTTTCCCCAAATTGTTTATATAAGGAAGGAATCCTATGCTTCATTCAAATTTATCCGTCAATGAAAAAGGCCATCTGACACTTTGTCATGCCGATACCGTGGCATTGGCAAAAAAATACGGGACACCGCTGTACCTGCTTGACGAAACACGTGTCCGCGAAAAATGCCGCACCTATAATCGCGCCATGAAGCAGTATTTTTCAGAAACTGCACGTCCGCTGTATGCAAGCAAGGCACTTTCCTTCAAAGGGATTTACCGTCTTGCAAAGGAAGAACATATGGCAGTCGACGTGGTTTCACCGGGCGAATTGTATATCGCGCTTGCAGCCGGTATGCCGCCGGAAGACATCTACTTCCACGGAAATGCAAAGACAGTCGCTGATATTCGGTATGCCATGGACGCAGGCATCGGATACTTTGTTGCAGATAACATGGTAGAGCTTGACCGAATTTCTGCGTATGCTAAGGAAAAACAAATGACGCAGAAGGTACTGCTCCGCATCACCCCCGGCATTGATCCCCACACCTTTGATGCGGTGAATACCGGCAAGGTGGACTCCAAGTTCGGTTCCGCCATTGCAACCGGACAGGCAGAGGAAATCTTCCGTTATGCATCTTCTCTTGATCATATTCAGCTTTGCGGTTTCCATTGTCACATCGGTTCACAGATTTTTGATGAAAAGCCGTTTTGTGATGCTGCTGACCTGATGCTGACGTTTATGGTTTCCCTGCGTGACAAATACGGTTATGTTGCAGAAACGCTGAATCTCGGCGGCGGCATCGGTGTGCGGTATACAGAACAGGATCCGTATATCGACATTGAGGACACCCTGCGTCTGGTCGGCACACATCTGCATAAAATCTGTGACGAAACCGGGTATCCGATGCCGCAGATTTTAATGGAACCCGGCAGAAGTCTCGTCGCAGATGCCGGCGTTACATTATACGAGGTACAGAACGTCAAGACCATCACCGGGTATAAGAGCTACGCCGCCATTGACGGGGGCATGACGGATAACCCCAGATACGCGCTGTATCAGTCCAAATATACCGCCCTTCTTGCAAACCGTGCCAACGAAGAAGCCGATTTTTCATGTACTGTGGCAGGACGCTGCTGTGAATCCGGCGACCTGATCGGTGAGAATATGCTGCTGCCAAAGCCGGCAGTCGGTGATATTTTGGCAATCCTGGTTACCGGTGCATACAACTATGCAATGGCTTCCAACTACAACTGCCTCACAAAACTGCCGATTGTAATGATCGCAGACGGTATAGACACCCTTGCGGTACGCCGTGAAACCTATGCAGATATGACAGCCTGCCAGCTGTAATGTGTTTTTTGTGTAACGATGCACATTTTAAAAAGACGCATATGGGTGTATCGTTACACTTTTTTTGCTGAAGGATGAGGCGATGCCGCTCATCGCCTATGATTGAAGAAAGGATGATTTTGTATGGCATATACATTTGACGCACAGAAAACAAAGGACGCCATTGTGACATGGATTCGAGACTGGTTTGAGGAAAACGGACGCGGCTGCAATGCCATTGTCGGTATTTCCGGCGGCAAGGATTCTTCCTGCGTCGCAGCTCTCTGCGCAGAAGCGCTGGGACGCGACCGCGTCATCGGCATCCTGATGCCGAACGGAGAACAGTTTGACATCGATATGTCCAAACTGCTTGTTGAGCATCTGGGGATTCGCCATTATATCTTTAACATTAAGGACGCTTATCAGGCAATGCAGTCCCAGTTTGAAGCAGTAACCGGCGATTCTCCACTTTCCACACAGGCGACAACCAATCTCGGTCCGCGTCTGCGCATGACGACCCTTTATTTGTATGCACAGACCTTCAACGGCCGTGTTGCAAATACCTGCAATCTGTCTGAGGACTGGGTTGGCTACTCGACCAAATACGGCGACGCTGCCGGCGATTTTTCACCGTGCTCCAATCTGACGGTGCAGGAAGTCAAAGCCGTCGGACGTGCATGCGGACTGCCGGACGTGCTGGTGGACAAGGTGCCGATTGACGGTCTCTGCGGCAAAACGGATGAAGACAATCTCGGGTTCACGTATGCGACGCTGGATCGGTATATCCGGGAAGGTATCTGTGAGGACGACGCTATCCGGGAAAAAATTGACACCCGCCATGTACGTAACCTGTTCAAGCTGCAGCTCATGCCGGCTTTCCAAAACGATCTCCCAATTCTGGCAAAGAAAAATTAAAATGCGCTGAATCCTTCGTTTCAAACGTATGACCATGGTTTCGCGCAAGCGAAGTCCTCCTTTCTAATGTAGAATTGTGACATAAGTCACAAAACACGGTACGAGAAATCATTTAAAATGATTTCTCATAAAGATATTATCTTTCAAACTTTATACCATTGGCAAGACAACGCACATCTCTTTCAACCTCAAATTTCTATAATCGTACCTACCGTACAAAATCATTTATGACCTGATGGATGTCATTTTCGCTGCTGTTTGCTTTCAGCCGATACAGAATTCCGGCATGGAAATAAAACAAGCATGCGAAAATCTAATCCATTTGGGATACGCCATGATTCAGAAAAATTGTATTGCAATGAGAGGAGTGTTTCCACTACCATGAAAAACCAACTTCGTATTGGTCTGACTGCTGCGTTTTTGCTATGCTGCATGTGTTTGCTGTCCCTTGCCGCCGCCGCATCCGCCCCCAAAACGACAGAACAGACGATTGATGAAAATCTGGACATTTTGATATCGGAACCGTATCAGTATTTCAGCGAACAAGAAATGATCCATGCGCATCCGGATGCCTATCAGAATATTCGTGATCTAGGAGAAGAAGCCGTACCGTATCTGCGCAAACTGGCAGGAGAAGACGGCAGCACCTCCCCGCGCAATTACCGTACATGGGAAGACATTGCTCGGGAAAGTATGGCAAATTATCTGCTTGCTATGAGAGATTTTTCCTATAAAATGATCAATCTTCCTTCCCCCAATCAGCAGTATATTTTACATATGCGTCCGGTTTCCTTTATGGATTCTCATGACGACACCGTCGGTATCCAATACGTGCCGTATTTGGAAACGGTGCAGACAGGAGAATTGACGCTGATTGATCCGGAGCAGAAAATGGTGTATACCAGTGCAGCAGAGAATCAAAATGAACCCATTTGGTCTGACGACAGCCGTTATCTTTTGTTCTGCGAGCAATCACACTTCCTTATGCGTAACGTGTATGTGTATGATACGGAAAATGCAGTATTTTTCGCACTTCCCACAGAATGGCAGCTGGAAAAACAATTAAGACGCGATATGAATGTTCTGCCGAGCCGTGACAGCACTTCAGACGACTGCTGCAATTATCCTCGTTTTATTTTTAAGGAATGGATGGACAACACCGTGCGAATGGAGGTTGTTCTGCAAAACAAAAAGTATACGCGATCCGTCCCCGTTGGATATTATGTGTATGATTTGGAAAAGCAGGAAATCGTACAGCTGTCGTATACCATCGCAAAGGATTCGCCGCTTACATGCAGTATGTCACCGCAGAAATCTGTGTTTCCCCCAGACCATATGTCGCTTCTTGTAAGACGTGATCTTGAAGCATTGATTGAATCCGCGCAGCCTGACGATATCGATCAGGATATGATCAGACGGCACCCAGAGGCGTTTCAAACCTTGTTTTCCTACGGGGACGATGCCGTCTACTATTTGTGGGAAATTACAAAATGCGGCATTGGAGAAACAGAACTGCAGAAAAAAAGCGCGTCCCGTGTCATGGCATATATGCTTTTACAGATGCTGGATCGCGACCGTATTGTAACAGATTCTGTATCTCCAAACGGGAAATTCACCTTGAATGCGGCGCCACAGTTATTCTATTATGATGAAGAACGGGGTATGGTCGCGGTGTACCGAATTCAACTCCATGACAATTTTGATATGTTTCAATTTTATGAAGCGGACCGTACCTATCTCGTCCCGTTTGAAGACTATCACAATTTCCGTGTGACATGGTCTCTAAACAGCCAATATGTAACGGTGGTACCGGTAAACCAATATAATGAAACAATTCCGGGAAACGATATGATGATTCTCTGGGATGTACTTGACGCCACATACTCCTATCCCACCGATATGGATGCAATACGTACCCTGTTTGCAAATGAGGGCGCAGACATCATGCTGGACAGAGACCCCGCCGACTATTTACATACCCCAGAAGAAATGCGCGCGTTTATTGATGAAAACATGACAGAAATCCTGGATAAATGTCCCAACGCCCAATCCACACAGGAAATGACCGCAGCTGTGCCAAAGGCATTTGCCCGTCTCAAATGGCTTGGGAAAGCTGCTCTGCCGCATCTCATGACCATAGAACAAGAAAATCAAACCCGCGCAAGAAAAGGCGACCTGCAAAGCAAGCGCCTGGTCGTATTGTCGATGGCAATCCGTTATGCCATCACACCGGAAAGCTTTGAGAAACGTTGGACGTCTCCCGACCGTTCTTATACAGTTTTGGCACACGGATTTGATTTCTATGATTATTTTGATACATCAAAGGAAATTCCCTATCAAAATATCACCATCAAGAAGAATACAGCAATTCCAAATAATCCCTATATTGCTCGCTTATATGAAGGCGAATACCATTTTCCAAATGTCAAGTTTTCTCCAAACAGCAAATATTTTGTTCTGCAATCGTTTGAACTTAACAAACAAAGCACGGTACAGTTATTCAGTCAGCAAACCTTTGAAGAGCTTCCGACATTGACCCTCTCTGATATTGATCAGGAAATAAAAGAAAAATTCCCGAAATTCAAAGGGCAGACACTCGTTCGCAAACACGCCAGCTTAAAAAAATGGTCCAAAAACAACCAGGCACTCTTTGATTATTGGTTTCAATATCAAGATGCAGATGGGATGCTGCGCGCAGTATATGGAGACTATCTTTATGATTTAGAGACACAGGAACTTGTATATATCACATTCAATAGTTCCCATTAAATGTAAAAAACCTGTTTGAAAAAACATGAAAAAGTCCCCTTTTAACGAAAACCGCACATAAAAAACAAGGGTTGTTGTAAAAATGAAAATTTGCAACAATCCTTGTTTTTTATGATCTGCGCTGCGGTTTTACTGCGCCGCCCTGCACGCTTCCTCTACAAGAGAGATGACCGCATCGTTCCCCTCAGTATCATATGCGGCAACGACCACACCGTTGTCATAGGTTTTCAGGGTAAAGCCTTCTGCAACGGCAGACCACGCGCCGTTATATTTCGCCATCTGATATATGACATCCTGCGGATAGGAATTGCGCACTGTCTCGGCAATGGCGTCAATCACAGCCTTGTCTGTTCCCTCTTTGCAGCGGATCACACCGAAATAATACGGGTAGTCATTGCTTGTGATGGTGGAAAGCACATAATCTTCAATGGCGTCGACCTGTTCGTCCTCTTCTACACCGTAGTTGAACATCAGCGTCAAATCTGCGTCAGGTTCATCTGATGCAATCCATGACGCGCCGGTCAGCTCCACACCGGACTGTACCTTGGCAGCAATCTCCTTTGCAGATGCCTGCAATACGGTAACCGCTGCCGCATCTGAAGAACGATCTTTTGTGTCGTCCTCCTTTGTATCGCCGCCGCATGCAGCAAGTGATACACATAAAATTCCCATTGTGAACAGACAAACCAGTTGCTTTTTTGTTTTCATCATTATGATTATAACCTTTACGCGTTCAGCATTGACTGAAATGTTTAGCACTTGCTAAACTGGTAAAAGGTTCTCTCCTTTCTTCATAGGAACGAAACGTTCCCTTTTCAGAAACATGTTCCAAATAAACTTAACTAATTTCAAATCTGCACATTACAATGTACAAATCATCTTTACTTTTAAGGGACGCTTTGTTAAAAATTCAGCATTTTCATCCATGGTTGTTCTCGGATGCTGCAATATATCATTCTGAATGTCAATCGGTTCGTCAATGACATATAAATATCCTTTTTCCATTCCGTTATGGGAAATGACACCGTTATCGTCATAACTGAGACAACTGGGTTGGTGTGAAAACGCCTCTGCAAGTTCTCTCCATTGTGTAATCGTACTGCCGGCTCTTAACGCTGTAAAAAGCACATTTGAGCCATGATACCAGATTCCATCAGGCTTTATTTCTATTATCATATCGTCCTCCTTCCATTGTCCAAGATAATACCTCTCTACAAGCAGCGTTTGAAACAAATCTGTTTCAAACAACATCAGTCCGTGTCTTCCAATGCCTTTGAAATTTTAATCAAATTCTTTTCCAGCTTCTTTGTTTCCGATGCAAACGTAGATGCAACATCTGTAGACTTTTTAGATTCCAGCGTTTTCATCATATTCTTAAAGCTGTTCATATCATGGATCAATGCATAATCGAACACCTTGTTGTCAAAGAGTATGTTCAAAATTTCCGCGGACTCTACGTCACGCACTGATTTTCCCTGCAAACAGACATCATAAAATGCAGTAGAAACCGTCGATACAGATTCTGCGGCAAGCACCTCAAGCATCGTTCCGACAAATTCAAGGTCCGCCGTCTGCGGAACACCGAACATCCGGGAAGCTTCCTCTGCCGGGGTATAATAACGATCCTGGTTTTCGTCCATCTTCGGATATGGCAGCACACCAAAATCAGTCTCCATAGAACGGTAATCCCGCGGCACAGGTTCAAACACCGAGGAGCGCATCAATGCATTGCCGCCTGCAAACCATGCGGAAGCAGCTGGCCACTGACCGCCGTTTGCCTGCACATATGGGTCCGCCATCAGCGTTTTATTGTCATCAATGGAAATTTCAAGCGCCTTAACCGCAAGCTCTAAATTGCGCTCCAGATTCAATGTCAGAACAAGTTCTTCGTTCTCATTCACAGAGACAACCGTTCCGCCGCCTGCAAAATACATCATAAAGGAATTGCCGCTCTGGCTGAAATATCCCCATCTGTCATCATAGTCCATCTTGCCGTCGCCGTTGACGTCATGGTTTACATCTGTGATATATTGATTGAACACATCAATGGTCCATGTGCCATTTTTGACATGATCATACGGCAGATCAATGCCAAGTGAGCGGCAAAGATCCTTGTTGAACACCAGGGAATACACACGGATATTGGTTGCAGGGGAAATATCACCGGTACAAAAATACAGCTTATCGTGCACCGTCAGCTGATCTACCACCGAAGAATCCCACCACGGTGCCTTCAAATTCACACCGGGTAAATCGTACCAGTTGACAAGCAGTCCATCCTGTGCAAGCGCAAACAGCCGCTGAACCATGTCAAGCGCACAGTCGTAGGAATTATCCCCGGAAGTAACGGCTTTACGGAAATCGGTGGCAATCGTCGTTCTCGAAACTTCCCTGATATCGACGTTGAATACTTCTTCAATTTTACTGTTCCGCTGCACCAATGCGTCGTTCAAGGTTTCACCGTCGTTTTCCTCCGGAGCAAACCGATACCATGCATACGCATTGCCGGATACTTCCTCAATAATGGTTGTAAAAGTACGTCCTCCAAAATCCTTGGCTTCGATACCGGCAGAGGTCCAATCGACTTTCGGTTCTTCTGTTTCTGTCGTTGCCATCACTTGTGCAGTATCTGCCGCCGTATTCTTTTGTTTTGTAACGGCATCGGATTTGTTCTGTCCGCAGGAAGAGGCTGAGATCAATAACAATGCTGAAAAAAGCAGAAATACGGTTTCCTTTTTCATACTTATGACCCGGACTTTCGCGTCAGCAAAAGTGTTCCTTTCTTATGGTATTGGAGCTGGACTGCGGCACGGCGCAATCCGCAATTTCCGAAAAACACTACATTTATAAAAAAATGCAATCCCTTTCATAAAAATACGCACAGTTTTATCTGTCTCTAATTATATATGATTTCAGGAAAAAAGTCAATCTGTTTTGATTATTTTTTAAGAGAAATAGAAAATTTACATCACTATGCCAAAGAAAATACAAAAAACAGTTGCAATTCGCTGTATGGCATGGTATAATGGATATAATGTGGCGTAAAATTTTAGAAACATAACTTACCCATGGAATAGGAAACGCATTGTATAAGGAGTATAAAACGATTATGGAAGAAAAAATTCTTGCAGTTGTCGGCACAAAGAGCATTACAGAAGCAGATGTCAACAATTTTATTGCTGCACTGGGACAGCGCGGTCAGGCATACCAAAATCCGCAGGGCAGAGCAATGGTACTGGAGCAGCTGATCAACAAGGCGCTTCTCGTGTTGGATGCCACACGCAATCTATACGAACGCGAACCGGAATTCAAGGCAGAGCTTGCGCGCGTCAAGGAAGATCTGCTTGCCAATTATGCCGTAGAAAAGACCGTCCGTGACGTTCGCATTACCGACGCTGAGGTGGAAGCCTACTATAACGAAAACAAAGCGCAGTTTGTCAAAGAACCCACTGTCAACGCAAGCCACATTCTGGTGGATTCCGAAGAAAAGGCAAACGATATCCTTGCACAGCTGAATGCCGGCAGCATCTCCTTTGAAGACGCTGCAAAGCAGTATTCCACATGCCCATCTGCAAAGGAAGGCGGTTCACTCGGCGACTTTACGCGCGGACAAATGGTCCCGGAATTTGACGAAGCGTGCTTTACCATGGAAGTCGGTGAAACACGCGGTCCGGTCAAGACGCAGTTCGGTTATCACCTGATTCGTCTCAATGCAAAAGGCGATGCTGCGGAAATGCCGTATGCGCAAATCAAGGATCAGTTGAAGGACAAGCTTCTTGGTGAAAAGCAGCAGAAAGCATACCAGTCTAAAATCAACCAGTTAAAGATTCTCTACCCGGTCGATAAACCCACGATCCTTTAATTTTCATGATGAACGATCTGAAACATCTCACATTTTCTGACGAAGAATACGCCGCATATGTGCGTTTGACCTCCATGTCGGATAACAAAGAAGATGACAGCCGCCGTGCGGAAATGCTGGGACTTGGCGGAAAAGACATCCTTGTGGCGCCCGGTGCAATCATTCGTGTTCCGGACGCACGCACACGGTTCGGTGTTGATATTTTCATCGGACTTTATGCCTATATCAACGGCAATGTTACGATAGAAGATCATGTGTTAATCGGACCGCACTGCTCAATTGCCGCAGGTAACCATAAATTTGATCCGGCGACAGGTTACTTTTCCGCGCGGACAGAAGGCGATTACAACAACGCCATCGTTATCGGGTTTGGCTCGTGGCTGGCAAGCAATGTCACCGTCACAGCCGGTGTTGCCATCGGACGTGCAAATCTTGTCTGTGCAGGGGCGGTTGTTACCCATTCGACGCCGGATTATGCCATCATGGCAGGCGTTCCCGCACAGCAGGTCGGGTCTATCGATCCACAAACCGGCGCATATCATTGGTTTTCAAAGGAAAAAGCCTGAAGTCCAAAATCCGGATGGTTCCTATAATCATTTCGCTTTCATGCGGTTCTATCTGTATTTGTACGGAGCTGCTGTATTCCCATGCAGCAGCTCTTTTTGTATCACGTTACATCTGGAGGCTGATACGATATGTTAAACGATACACATATCCCTGATTCTGCAAAAGTCGACGCTCAAACCGCACACACCCTCCTGCAATTTCCCAAAGAACGCAAAAGCGGCGGAATGGTCTTCCCTTCCCCTGTAGAAGGCCAAACGATTCACGAAACGCCGCCCGCTTTTGTCTGGCTGCCGCCGGAGGAAGATACCGCGCATACGGTACTATACCGGATTACGGTATGGGATGCCGCAGACAATCCCGTTTTCTGCAAAGAAGTATACGGCAATACCTGTGTACCGGATCAACTGCTTTCTGCCGGAGCGTATACATGGGATGTCGAAGCGCCGGCGCTTGGTATGGTGCGCGGCAAAGAGCATTTTATCATCGCGGATGACGCCATTCCATTTTTGCGCCCAACAGTCGATGAAGTGCTTGCCGGAATTCCCTGTGCACATCCGCGTCATCTGTTTACAAAAAACGACATCCCAGAAATCGTGCGCACACATACAAGGGAGCTTGAAACCCTGCGGCGCAATATCCGGCGTGCCTATGACGACGGTCTGCCGGAACACCCGCGCTTTCATACAGGAGATGCCGACGCACTCCCCTACCGTGAATATTTCGGACGCTTCCGCGATTTTTGTGACCGCAATCTTGTCGCATGCGCTCTTGGGTATCATCTGCTCGACGGAGCAGAAGCGGAAAAGGCAGGACAGTTTGCAAAGAAACTGTTCCTCTGCATCTGTGACTGGAATCCGCTTGGACCGTGTGCGCTGACAGGGTCATGGGGAGACGAGATCGGATTATCCTGTGCACGCTGTTTTCCGGCGGTGTTTGATCTTGTGTACCCGCTGCTTGATGACAAACAACGTTCTTATTGCGCGAACACGGTCGCCGCATACGCAGAACAATGTGAAGCGCGTCTTTCGCGTCTGGACTATTTGAAAACGCCCGGAGACTCCCACGCAGGACGGCTGCCTGCCTATCTTGGAGAAGCCGCGCTTGTTTTATGGGGAGAAGCAGGACAGAACCCTGATACCCTGCGCCGGTGGCTTTCCTATGCGCTGACGGTATATGGCGGTCCGTTCCCGTTTTTCGGCACACCGGACGGCGGCTGGGCAGAGGGAACATTTTATTCCACCAGCTATACAAAGTGGTTTTTGCCCTTTTTCTCTGCTGTCGCGCGTTTTTCCGGAAAGTCCCTCTTTGACCGTCCGTTTTATCGGAATTTTGCCCATTTTCTGCTCCATTTTGCTTTGCCGGATCATGAAATTCATCCGTTTGGCGACGGCTACTGGTGCAATCCGGATTCCCCGGAATGGCCCGGATTTTTTGCGCAGAATCCGTTTCATATCTACGCCGCATTGTCAGGACTGGATGAAGCGAAAGTCTATGACAGACAGCTTTCCGCCCCCAAACTCTATCAGCTGCATCTGCTGGATGTATTCCTGCCGACAGAAGCAATACAAACAGCGCCGCAAGCCTTCCATGCTGCATGTGTAACAGATGCGGATGCCTTCCCGGATGCAGGCTTTATTTCCCTGCACAGCTGCCATACCAACCCGAAGACCGATCTGCACCTGATCGCACGTGCAAGCAAATTCGGTCCAGGCAGCCACAGACAGCCGGACAACGGTTCATTTGCGCTGTTTTACGGTGGGAATGCGTTTATCGCGCCCTCCGGGTATTTTGGCCGTGCATACGGTACCAAACACCATATGCAATGGCTGAACACGACAAAAGCGCATAATGCCATTTTAATTGATGGCGTCGGTCAGTCGTACCGTGATTTCCGCCATACCGCAAAAATCGTCTCGTGCGGAATCGATGCAAAAACGCAAAAGCGGTATGCAGTGCTTGATATGACCGCCTCCTACCCCATGCTCCGGACATGGCAGCGCACCTTTTCTTTCACAGATGACCATACCGTGGTCATTGAGGACACTGTCCTGTCCGATACTGCTGTCACGGTTACCTATCCGCTGCACATGCTCTCAGAACCTTCTGCATTTGGGCAGACAATCACCTTGACGCACGGCGGATATACCATGAAGATCGTTCCGGATGCCGGCTGCTTTGCATCGCTTCTGCTCTCCGACCGATACGATGTGGATTTGAACGAGGGAGAGCCGGAAGCGTTCCATGTCACCATGCCAAAGCAATTTCATGCATATTATGAAACAGAGCAAAAGAAGGAACATCACCTAAAGGTAACATTCCGTATATGTCCGTAAGTAAATCGTTGCACACAAGCAGCCCTGAATGACGTGTAACGTTTCACAGCTAAAAAACAGCGAGACTGCACATGCAGCATCGCTGTTTTTTGTTTTATGATAGGTTAATGATTCTTTGTCTCCATATATGCATCCACAATCTTTTGCAGTGCCTTGTCCGCTTTGTCCTGAGACTTGGTTAATGTAGAGATGACCTCCTTGCTCTTCTTGTCAAGCAGGGTCTGCGTGAAGTTATATCCTGGAATATAATTGATAAAGCAAGGATCAAAGACACGGTTGGAAATCACAATGTTGATCATCTCCACAGAGTCCTCGTCCCGTGTATTCTTGCCCTTGATGATAATGTCGTAAAGCGACGGTGTGATACCGTCATGGGCAGAAGCTGCAAGCGCTTCTGTAATCAGACCAGTGCGTTCCGCATCTGCCGGGTTATTGGGAACGACGATATAGTCACCTGCGCCGTTGACAACCGAAATATAGTGTTCTTGTGCGGTATCATATTTTGGATTTGGAACCAACCCGAAATCATCTTCCATTTCTCTGTAATTGCGATCGATTTTAAAGAAGGTAGTATCGCAGAAGAACGCATTGCCGTTGGCAAAATTGGAATAAGCCTGCGGGTAAATGCCAAAATCCTTGACATAATACGAGTTATGATCGATGATAATGGTATAAATTTTATCATAGATTGAAGTGATTTTATCAAAATCATAGGAAACATGCGGGATATCCTCTGCGTCCTTTTCCGATAGCATACCACCGGCGCCGTAGAACAGCGCATAGGAGTTATCATAGCACCAGCCGGAATAGGAATAGAGATCATCGCCGTATTTCATTTCACCGTCACCGTTCATGTCGCGGGACAGATTTTTGGTCATTTCCAAAAAAACATCAATCGTCCAGGTTCCTTCTCTGACCATGTCATACGGGTATTCGAGGTCGTAGGTATTGAACAGATTCTTATTGAATGCAAGACAGGAGGTTGTCATCAAGGAGGTGGGGCTGATATCGCCTGTGGCAAGATATGCCATGTTGGAAATGGAAAGACCGTTCAGCGCCGCTTTATCCCACCATGTATTGGAAAGGTCGAGGTTGGGCAGATCATACAGGTTGTACAGATAACCGCTTGATGCAACGCTCATCACAGTACAGTTGTGGAAATACAGATCTACCTCATTCAATCCCGCCGTTACCTGCTTTTGAATGGTGGAATTGACCTTGCTGCCTTCCGCGTTTGTCGCATCAATTTTAATATTATATGTATCCTCAATCAGAGAATTGCGGCGGAAGACAAGGTCGTTCAGTACATCGCCGTTTTCTTCACCAGCAGTTTCAATGTCTACCTGCTGGTTCTCCTGATTTTCATGCAGAACATGGAATACATATCCGTTATAGTCGACAACAGGAATGGTGGAAAGCGCACTGACTTTCTCCGTTTCCACGGCAGTTTCAGCAGCCGTATCGTCATTTTGTGTGTCGTTTTCCTTTTTGCTGTCTCCTGTATTGCTGCCGCATCCTGTTGCGATACCGGATGCCAGCAGAAGCAGGGACAGGCAAAGCGCTAAATTTCTTTTCTTGCTCATCGTTTATGTCCTTTTATTTATAAATGATTTTATATAGAAAACATCATTCATTCCATACTATATTTTATTATATTACATCATAACGCATTTGTCAATCATTTTCCGGAAATTTGATGCGGTCTTCTTTATGATCAAATCAAGTGCATGATTTTTCGATGATATGCAGTGCGCCGTGTTCTACATAAGCAAGCCGCCCCGGGCAGCATGTTTCCGTGTCTGCCGGATTCTTTCCTTCCCTGACAATGGTCTTCGGTGCGATCATTTTATCAATGATACCGAAAACAGCACGCTCCTCAAGATATGGAACAACGAGATACAATCGGAATGCATCCTGGTTTTCAAGTGTAAATCGATACACATTCAAAGCATCCAAAATACACCATTCTCCTGTAAAATATTCATATACTGCATACTGTGCAGCCGGTATCAGACCGTAAATATCCGCAGCACCAAAACACCCCGCAGCTTCCGTATCATCCGCATGCAGATTGAATGCCGCGACCACACCTGCTTTTCCGTTACAGCAGGTATTTTGTACAAGCATCGCCCCCTTTGTATGCTCGGGGTCGGTTGTTAAATTGTATTTTGCAGGCATTGCCGGTCGATCACAGCGCAGAATCCTGCCGTCGTCCAGTATCAGGGGCGAAAGTATTTCTTTTTTGGAACGTCCGATCTGATCAGAAACATAAATCGGTCCGCCGGAAATCGCACGCAGAACACTGTTCTTTACCGCCTGACCGTCGTCCGTCCACCACATATCCCAATCACAGGTGCAGAACTGCCCCTGCACGAGTGAATTGTATGCACACTGCGTGATATGCTTTGTAAACCATGCCCGATCCTCCGGCTTGAAATCATCGGAGCAGCGGGAAATATTGGAAACCGTGCGGTTCCACATGTTTTCGCTTGCCATACCCATGCAGTTGATCAGATTGCCGTCAAAATACGCGCCTGCCGACGCCTCAATGGCAGTCTGCATGGTTTTCGCCGTCACACCTATCGGTTCTATTCCGCGATACAGGGTATTCAAACAGCTCTGATAATCAATTTTGACAAATTCTGCGCCGCATGCACGCAAAAAGGAATGGAACTTCTGATAGAACAGAAACAGTTTTCCGGGTTCCGGCGAGGGAATCCATCTGCCGTCCGGACGCTGTATCAAAAGGTCTTTGATTTTCGCAAACAGCGGTCCCTCAGGATTGATCCCGCGCCAGTACCCTGTCACAGGATGCCACATCCCGACGGTCATTCCCATTTCCTTCATCCGATCAATGCAGTGCTTCAACCCCTTCGGGAACCGGATCGGATCCGCTTCAAAATCATACAGGCTGGAAGCATGCATCAGCTGACACATGTCACCAAAGCTTTGATAATCTGCCCCCCAAAACTCTCTGATATCCGCCCACATATCATCGAGGATTGCCCAACGAACGGGAATTTGCTTCTGCACAAATTCCGTACATTTCTGCAATAACCCTTCCTCAGAGACACGAATCTGCATTGCATCCCATGAGCACCATCCAAGATATTCAAACATCTCCGGATAACGGCGTTCTGCGCGGACATGTCCCCCCTGTCCAAGCGCTTCCATGCCAGCCTTGGCGCATGCCTGCAGCATCGCAAACGGATCATTTCCGTTGTCTGCGGTCCCTTCCATATAACAAAACGCAGGCGCTTTACAGTGGTTCAGCTTATCATATCCTGTATACAACACAGCGGACAGTCCTGTTTCTTCCCCCTGCAAATCGCATTTATAATATTCAGAAACCATTGGCAGAAATACGCAGAACATCCCGTTCTCTTTTTCGACAATCAATCCCTGCGTTCGTGCCGGAACTGTTTTGAGATCGTTTCCGAACTTCGGATGAGACCAATATTCTGAATACATGGTCACCGCACAATAGCTTTTTGTATCCTCAAGTCCTGCAATATGCAGTGTCACGGCATGATCCGGATGCAGGGATTCTGCGCCGCGATTGTGTGCATCCACATAAAAAACCGTTACCCCTTCTTCTCCGCACTGCATTTGTGTCACCCGCAGATGCTCTGTCGATACCATACCGGAGGTTGTACATAAAGAAGCTGTCATTTGTATCAATGCTTTCACCCCTCATTTTTTCTTTTGAGGTCATTGTATCACACACAGATTTGTTTGTCAAGTAGGGGTACGCCAAAATATCCCATTTTCTTCAATATTGTATGAGTACAATCGTGATTGTATTGACACAATCGTGCAGCAGCATCGACTTTTTCACATGATGCAATATGATTCTTGTGTGTATCGTTTTACATATAAATGCAAAAAGAAGAGCCGTCTTTCTTTGCAGATGACAGCTCTTCTGGTACCCGTTATGTCACATTCTATTGTACAAAAAACAGAATACGCTTTGATGATATTACACGCAGCCCTGTGCCTTCATTGCCTCAGCAACCTTTAAGAAGCCGGCGATGTTTGCGCCTGCCATGTAGTTGCCTTCCATACCGTAGGTCTTTGCAGCGCTGTCGCAGGCTGCGAAGATATTCTTCATGATGCCATGCAGCTTTGCGTCAACCTCTTCAAACGTCCAGGACAGACGCTGAGAGTTCTGGGACATTTCAAGACCGGAGGTAGCGACACCGCCTGCGTTTGCAGCCTTTGCCGGACCGTAAAGAATGCCGTTTGCAAGATAGGTATTGATTGCATCCGGAGTAGAAGGCATGTTTGCGCCTTCTGCAACTGCATAGCAGCCATTCTTGACAAGGATCGCAGCGGATTCACCGTCGATTTCGTTCTGGGTTGCGCAGGGAAGCGCGATATCGCACTTGATGGTCCAGATACCCTTGCAGCCTTCTGTGTAAACAGAACCGGGAACACGTGCAGCATATTCCTTGATTCTTCCTCTTTCGACTTCCTTGATCTGCTGTACAACATCCAGCTTGATGCCGTCTGCATCGTAGATATAGCCGTTCGAGTCGGACATAGCAACGACCTTTGCACCGAACGAGGTTGCCTTTTCGCATGCGTAAATTGCAACGTTGCCGGAGCCGGAAATAACAACGGTCTGACCTTCAAAGGACTTTCCGTTCGCTTTGAGCATTTCGTCAGTGAAGTAGCACAGACCGTAACCGGTTGCCTGTGTTCTTGCGAGAGAACCGCCATAGGGGATGCCCTTACCGGTCAAAACGCCGGTAAACTCGTTCTGCAGTCTCTTGTATTGACCGAACATATAGCCGATTTCTCTTGCGCCGGTACCGATATCGCCGGCAGGAACATCACAGTCTGCACCGATATGGCGATAAAGCTCTGTCATAAAGGACTGGCAGAAACGCATAACTTCCGCATCGGATTTCCCCTTAGGATCAAAGTCAGAACCGCCCTTAGCGCCGCCCATCGGGAGTGTAGTCAGAGAGTTCTTGAAAATCTGCTCAAAGCCTAAGAACTTGATGATACCGGAGTAAACGGACGGATGGAGACGGATACCTCCTTTGTACGGACCAATCGCGGAGTTAAACTGGATACGGTAGCCGCGGTTGACCTGTACCTTGCCCTTGTCGTCAACCCACGGAACACGGAACATAATCTGGCGTTCCGGCTCAACAATGCGTTCCAGAATACCTGCCTCGACAAAATCGGGACGTGCATCAATGACGGGTTCAATGGTCTCGAAAACCTCAGTGACAGCCTGAATGAATTCCGGCTCACCCTGGTTTCTCTTTTTGACGGTTTCAAGTACGTCAAGCATATACTGATTTTTCATTTGGGTAATCTCCTTTATCGGAAAAATTAAAGAATCTCAACAAACTTATTATATATCACATTGCGCGCATTGTCAAGAGGTTTTTGCAAATTTCCGATAATTTTGCAACTTGTTCATAAAATTCCTTCATTTTCCGCAGGGTTTCCCCGATTTTGCTGCGATTTTATGAAAGAATGGATTATAAAATATGCAAATATTTGATATCAGGCACCGTTATAGATGTGTGCCTGATGCGACCGTTCTGTTGTAATCTCCCCCTGTATACAGGAACGCAATGGTACTCTTACCGCTGTCCGGCTGCCGCATCCTATAAATACAAATGATTCCACCTAAAAATGCATCGCAAAATTTTCCCCTAAAAAATAAAGGAAAATATTTATGAAAACCACCTTGACAGCGCTGCGTTTCTCTGTTATAATTGCAATAACCAAAATTCCGCATACAGAGGAGGAATGATCCATGCTTCATAATCTGACACAAAAGCAAAATATTGAAACCTTTTCCATTTCTCCGGAAAATCCAACCGGCGAAAAAGGAAAAGGCGGCATGGCAGAAACCGGAAGTGCTTCCTACGCCGCCAGAGAACTTGGGCAAGGCTGGAAAGTCAACCCATTTATCGTACTGCCGCCCAAAGAAACCGCTGTTCTTGCCGATATTGTCGGGCAGGGAGCCATCAAGCATTTCTGGATTACCGACAGCGCACAAGCCCCAAGACAGTTGATTCTGCGCATCTATTTTGACGGAAATACACATCCATCGGTGGAGGTTCCCCTCTCCGACTTTTTCTGCAATGCAGATTACCGCGAATACCGTCAGCTTTCCAGTCTCCCCATCTGCTTTAATCCTAAACGCGGCATGAACTGTTATTTTGAAATGCCGTATTTTACCGCATGCAAATTTACCATTGAAAACCGCGGTACGGCTGCATGCAATGTGTATTATCAGCTTGACTGTGAGAAAAAGGAAATTGAAAAAGACAGTCTTTACTTCCATGCGCAGTTCCGCCGCGTCAATCCTCTGCCGTATAAGGAGGTCTATACGATTGTTGACAACATTCGCGGCAGCGGACAGTATGTCGGTACCTATCTCAACTGGGGCGTCAAATCCAACGGCTGGTGGGGAGAAGGCGAAATCAAATTCTATATCGACGGCGACAGCGATTTTCCAACCATCTGCGGCACCGGTACAGAGGACTATTTCTGTGGCGCATACAATTTTGACGTAGACGGACGCTATACCGAATTCTGCACACCGTACACCGGCATGTACAAGGTCGGCGCTACCGATGCGACCTACCGTGCGCAGCGATACTTCAATCTGTACCGCTGGCACATCACAGATCCCATTTATTTTAAGGAAAACCTGCGTGTCACCATTCAGGCACTTGGCTGGCGCAGTGAGGGACGGTATCTGCCGCTGATGGACGACATTTCCTCTGTTGCATACTGGTATTCCGACACGCTGGATGATATCTATCCGTCCTTACCTTCTGAAAACGATATGGAAATCATCTGAAAAAACATCATTTTAAATAGGATACATACAGAAAGGAGATCATTACTATGATCAATCTAAACCGCGAAGTTCTCCGCGATAAAATCCACGCCTGCTGGATCGGCAAAAACATCGGCGGAACCATGGGAACCCCCTATGAAGGACAGCAGCAGCTGAACGACATTCAGGGCTTTTCCACACCGGAAGGCGTTGTTCTGCCAAACGATGACCTGGATTTGCAGCTGGTCTGGCTGCATGCCATGGAAAAGTACGGTCCGTACAACCTGAATGCAAAAATTCTCGGTGAATGCTGGATCAATTACATCCCTCCGCACTGGAACGAATACGGTATCTGCAAAAACAACATGCGTGTCGGTCTTCTTCCGCCGCTCTCCGGTGAATATGAAAACACCTGGAAGCATTCCAACGGCGCATGGATCCGTACAGAGGTCTGGGCATGTATGGCACCGGCAGCGCCGGATGCTGCCATCCGCTATGCAAGAGAGGATGCCTGTGTCGACCACGGCGCAGGAGAAGGCACCTATGCCGCCATCTTCGTCGCAGCAATGGAATCTGCCGCATTCGTCGTAAGTGATATCCGTCGCTTAATCGAAATCGGTCTGTCCAAAATTCCGGCAAACTGCCGCATGACCCAGAGCATCCGTCTCCTGCTTGACTGCTACGACAACGGCGTCGACTGGAAAGATGCGCGCAACCGTCTGGTAGAAGATTCTGCCGATCTCGGCTGGTTTGAAGCGCCTGCAAATGTTGCATTTGCGATGCTTGGTATGCTGTACGGCGGCGGTGACTTCAAAAAGTCCATGATTCTTGCGATCAACTGCGGCGACGATACCGACTGTACCGGCGCAACGCTCGGTTCGCTGTTCGGTATTATGTACGGCTCTTCCTGCATACCGAAGGATTGGGCTGCGCATATCGGTGACAGCATTACAACCGTTGCTGTTGACCGCGGCTCTCTCTGGGGCATTCCTCCTACCTGTTCTGCCCTCTCTGAGCGCGTTTACAACATGATTGATGTGACTCTGAAAGCGAACAATGTTGCAAATGTCCGCATTTCCGACGATCCCACCTCCGCAGACAGCGCCGACCTCGACCGTTTTGTCGGCGGCGAATATGCAAAGCTTTTATGTGCAAAATCCGGGCTTTCCTATGACGCGGACTTTATCTGGGGCAATGCGGTATTACAGTATGCAAACACCCCAAACATCGCGCCCGGTGCCTCGATTGACGTGACCGTCACCGTCCGCAATGCCATTCCTGGCCCTAAGCATCTGCATCTGCGCTGGCTGCTTCCCGACGGCTTTACCGTTTCCGGCGGCAGACAGGATCTGTATCTGCCTGACCGCACCATGCACAATGCAGGCGTGGCTGAGGTCACCTTTACCATTACCGCAGGAGAAAAGGTAGACTATGTCAACCGTCCGGTTCTTGAAGTTGTCTGTGACGGCAGACCAACGGTCGGATATCTGCCGGTCGTTCTGTTTGGCTAATCAAATATCTGGATATTGGTAAAAAAGCCGCCCATACAGGGCGGCTTTTTGCATATGGATATCTGCATTTTTGGGGGGTACTATTTTAGGGAGCTTTTTGAAAAAAGCTCCCTAAGACCCGCAAAAACTTTTTTATAAGGAGATTATGTTTTGTTTACAGTATTACACAGGAGAGAATTTGTGAATGTCCTCAGAAACACTATCCAAACACATGTTGCGATTTCATGCATGTCAACGGTGCATTTTTCTATGTGTCTTCGGTTTTTTATGCGTGACCGCATATCCGCCAATACATGATAACAAAACACAAATTGCAGCAATCAAAAGCTCCTCTGTTATACCAGACTGTCCGGCTGCGGTCTGTGCAGCATCGGGTGTGGATGGGATCAATGCTCCCATAAGGAACAGTACACCTGCCAAAAGCCCTCCTGCCGCTGCACCGGATGGAATTCCGCCGGCGCCGGAACGCTTTGCGCACAGCACACCGGCTGTCAGCGACGCCGGTACCAGCGCAATGCGTGCAAGCATAGATGCATACTTGGTCGGATCGTCAAGCGCCATACAGACCGCACAGAGTACCAGCAGGACGATGATTGCCACAGCAAGCGCAATACAGGCGGACTGCGCTGCTGTGATCATAAAATGACCGGATGTGTTGACAGAGACGGCTGTCCCTGCGCGCAGATGCGGCTTTTTTATCTGGCGTTTTGCTTTCGTTGGTTCATTTCGTGTCATAATGATCATCCTGACTTCGCAAAGGCGAAGTTTCCTTTCTTGTAAATTGGGAGGTGACCTGTGATGCAGCAGCTCCCAAAAAGTCGGAATGGCGGCTTCTTAAGTTGTCCGGGCATATCTCTTTTCCGATTTCTTCTGCTACCATTACATGCAGAAACGGTATAGAATATGAATATTTCATTGTATTCCATTTAATATATTTACAGAATATTCAAAATCAATTGGTTTTCTTTGCTTGACAAATACGACTCTGTATGATATTATATAGCTGTACTAATACAAGTAGTACAGATAACCGATACCGATCACAAAAGGAGGCACATCAAAACGTATGATTACAGTAGATATGCGTGATCGAAAACCTATCTATGAACAGCTTGTGGACAACATCCGAACCCTGGCTGTGAATGGATACCTTGCGCCGGATGAACATTTACCGTCTGTGCGGCAATTGGCAACAGAACTTGCGATTAATCCCAATACCATACAAAAAGCATATGCAGAGCTGGAACGGCAGCACATCATCTATGCACTGCCCGGGCGCGGAAACTTTATTTCACCGGATATTTCCACCATTACCATGGCAGAGCACAAGCGTCTGACCGATGCGTTGCGTCTGGCGGCACAAAATGCAAAAAACGGTGGGATTCAAAAGGACGTTGCCGCTGCATTGATTGAGGATGTTTATTTAAATTCTTGAAGAAGGAGCGCTTTTGTTTCACTGACAAAAGTAACTGCGATATTATATGAACGAACAAGCTACAACCCCTGTAAAGCCAACAAATGCGGACAATATCACAGAATCCTCTGAAAAAAGGCTTGATGCGGGGATACAAAAAAATGACACAGGAGAAATCGTTATTTCCAATATCACCAAAACATTTGGTTCTGTCCGCTCTCTGGATGCGGTTTCCGCCACAATCCGACAGGGATCCATTTTCGGTTTGATCGGCTCAAACGGCGCCGGCAAATCCACACTGCTGCGTATTATGGCAGGTATTTACAAGCCGGATACCGGATATGTCACCTACGACGGGGAACCCATCTGGGAAAACACACAGCGCAAGCAGGATATTGTTTATCTGTCCGACGACCAGTTCTTTTTCCCGCACGGAACCATTGCCGATATGGCAGATTATTATAAAACCATGTACGTCAACTGGTCAAATGAAAAATACAGCCGTCTCTGCGCCATGTTCAATCTGGAAACAGACCGCAAAATTTCGACCTTTTCCAAAGGCATGCAGAAGCAGGCATCGGTGCTGTTAGCGCTGTCCTGCTGTCCAAAATATCTTTTATGCGATGAAACCTTTGACGGACTGGACCCTGTCGTGCGGCAGTTTGTCAAGCGTCTGCTTGCAGAAGAGGTGGCAGACGGTACGATGACCCCTGTCATCGCGTCTCACAATATGCGGGAACTGGAGGATATCTGCGATCACATCGGACTTCTGCACAAAGGCGGCATCCTCTTTGACCGCGACGTCGATACCATGAAGACAAGCATCTACAAAGTACAGCTGGTGCTGACCGGTGCAGAACCCAATCTGAATTCGTTTCGTGTACCGGGTACAGACCGCCTTCTGCATGTTGTCAACTACAAACGCAGCGGAAGTATCTATAATCTGATTCTGCGCGGAGAACGCACAGATGTCGAAGCTGCGATTATGGCAATGAACCCTGTCTTCCATGAACTGGTTCCCTTGACCCTGGAAGAAATCTTTATTTGTGAAATGGAGGAAAAAGGCTATGACTTTAACAGTATTATCGGATAATCCGCACGGCGGCAGTACCCCAAAGACCCGTCTCATTGGTCGGCACAACAACTGGTTCGTCTGGGGATTGTACAAAAATGAGCTGAAGCGTACCTGGTCGCTTGGTCTTCTGTTCGCGCTGATCTTGTTTATCGCCATTCCCGTTGCCAATCTAATGGCATGCTCCAGCAATGCGGTGTTCTATGAAAATCACCCGGAAAGTCTGTCAAATTTTCTGTCTGATTATTTTGATTCCGGCAATCCAGTGATTACCATTTATGCCTTTCTCGGCGGAATTTTATGTGCCTTTGTCACAAGCGAATATCTTTTTGACCGGCGTAAAACCAACTTTGTCTGTTCTCTGCCGATCAAGCGCGGCGCATACCTTCTGACAAAGGCAGCGGCAAACCTGACATGGCCAGTGCTCGCATGGATTCCCGCTTCTGTTTTAATGATTTTGGTCGCGCTGTTCACCTCGCTGCTTCAGCCGCACCTGTTCTTGATTTTAGGCGGACTGTTCCGAATTTTCGGTGCGTGGCTGTGCATCCACCTGTATTTCTGGGGGATTACGCTTCTTGCCTGTTGCTTCTGCGGTACGGGCGTCATGGGCGGCTGTATGCTTTTCATGCTTGGCGGATATATTCCGATTGCGGCGCTGTCTCTTATCGCGTTCTTCGAGCTTGCATTTGAGACATTCCGTTCCTCTTGGTATATGTCAAATGCGCTGTTTACAAAAATTTCCGGTGTATACCGCATCTTTTACCATATCGCAGATGTAAAAAGCGTCTGGTTTCTGCTTGGTACGGCACTGCTTGGACTTTTATTTATTGCCGGCGCTGTCATTCTGACCATGGTCCGGAAAAGTGAAAACGCCGGAACCCCGTTTGCCTTTGCACGTGTCCGCGACATTGTCAAGTATCTTGTGGTTGGACTGTCCTCTGTTCTGGGCGGGATGCTGTTTTGGGTCATGGCGGAAGACGTCTGGTCGCTGTTCTGGATGATTTTCGGCGTGATTTTTGCAGCATTCGTCGCATGGATGCTCTGCAATACCATCTTTTACAAAACACCGAAAATGATGTTCACCGGTCGCCGCGGCATTTGTGTCTTAACTGCGTGCATGCTTGCTTTCACCATTTTCATCCACACAGACCCTTTGAATTTCAACGACTATGTTCCCTCTCCCGCAATGACCTCCAATGTCAAGCTTACCACATACGGTTCAACCATCACATTAAAAGACCGCGATTTGATCCGGATGTACAATACCATGGCAGAAAACGGTTATAAAGCACACAGCAAGTACGGTGACGCCGCAATGGAATACAATAACAGGGCAGAGCTGAAAAGCACTCCCGATATGCCAATTGTATATAGCTATACCACCGTATGGAACACCCGGTATCTCATTCCAATCGCAAAATATATCTATGTACAGTACAGTGACTGGATTACCTTTGTAAAGACGCTGACTGCACAGCAAAATTTTGCAGAATTGCTGCTTACCGATTCGTTCAATGCATTGAAGACAGAAGAGGGGCGTATCCGGAATACGGAGGAATCGGCGAACATTTCCTGCTCCTTTGACTTTCCGTTGTACGCCGTACCGGACAGAGATCATGATATTTATGCATACAAAGATATGACATGCGGTGAGATGCGCGCCATTTTAGAGTCCTATCAGAAAGAATTGTCTGCACAGGGTTCCACCGCCCTGCAACACTCCTACAGCGGCTGGATACGGTTCCGCATCGGAACTTCCTCCTACAGTACACTGCCGCTTTTCGACTATCAGACAGAAACACAGCAGCTGATTTTGGATACAACAGAAGGCTTCTACGACCGGAACAATACCATGTATCAAAAGGAATTCACCGGAGCTAAGGTACTGCATAACGGTGAAACCGTGGCGGAATTGACCGAGGAGGAGCTGCTATCCCTGTACCGGGACGGTGTGCTTTTATTCAATTCGGAAGATTCCAAGTGTTCCTTCACACTCTTAGATCAAGATTATCTCATCGCCACAAACTATAAAATCACGGAGACCTACAACTATTACACGTATCAGGCATCTGCGGATGATGAAATGGAGTTTTCAGATATCCCGGATACCGAAGCCGCTCCGGACAGTATCATCACACAGGATACCAACACTTACGAGACTACCATTGAGTCGCGTTTCCTGCTTGATAAAGTCCCTCAAAAATTTCAGGTAAAATAAATGACCGTATCCGACAACTTCTTTCATTTATAATTCTGCGTTCGTACTAAAAACAGGGTGCTGTTGCAAGTTTTTCTTGCAACAGCACCCCTTTTTTGTCTTTTTATGTCGACTTGGTTGCAGGGATTTTGTTGTTCTCTGCGTATATTAATTTGTTGGTCAATACGCGCCGCAGAATCCTCTGTGTCAGATGGGAAAACCAATAGGATATCAAAACCTATCCATTCCTCCGTTTCTCTGTACTGCGCGTCCTATGCACCGTTATGACATGAGACTGTGTAATATACCGTATCCTTTTCGCGCTGTTTAAAACAAGAGAAAACTTCACTGGAATCATATCAAAAAAAGGAGAACAGCTTTCGCTGTTCTCCCAAAATCGATTTGATTTTAATGGTATGATGCGATCACGAACAATTACTTGTTGATGATGACAACCATCTTACCGTTGACTACGTAAGAAACGTAGTTGTAGGTAGCGGAGCTGCCCTTCAGCAGTTCATCTTCGATCTTCAGGGTATCTGCTGCACCGTTATTGTCTGCATCAACGATAACGCCGTTTGCATCTGCCTTGTAGATGGTGATGGTATCAACACCGAAGGTAACATCCTTCTCGTTGACTTCTGCTGTCTTGTTGCCCTTCAGGGTAGCGATCTTGGTGGTATCTGCCTTAACAGTACCAATCAGACCGTTGTTCGGGTAATCAGCTCTGATGGTGTTGGTCTTGACCCAAAGGTTGGTGGTGTTCTCAACGATTGCGCCATCCTTTGCGACATAGTACTGACCAGCAACACCGCCGATGGTGGACTTCACAACGACCTTAGCGCCGGTGAAGAGATCGATTGCATCGTATGTGCTGTAATCGAAGCCGATTTCCTTTGCGGTGGAGTTGATGATCTGGACGATGGTCTGACCAGCTTCCACAGCGGTAGCTTCGGATGCGAGGTCGTCTGCGTTGCTGACGTAGATGAACTCAATCTTGTTGTCTTTGTTGGTGTCGAGTATAGCGGCCTGAACGTTCGCTCTCTTGTTGTAAGAGGTGTACTTGTTGTAGGCGTCTGCATATGCGTTGTAGTTATCGGCAGGAGCCTTGACGCCTTCGAGGATAACAACGTTGTTGGTGTAGTAAGTAGCGGTGCCGTCGATGTAAACGTAACCGTTCTTTACTTCAAATGTGCCATAAGGACGATTTTCAAGGGTATTAACGTTCTTGGAAGCTGCGGTAGAAACTGCATAGACACCGTCGTTGGTGACTGCAAATTCATAGTAGCCGCCTTCATCGAAGGTCACAAAGTTGGTCCATGCAGCAGATGTTGCATTGTAGGTGCCGAGAGCAACCTTGCCTGCATACTTCTTCGCATCGGTGTTTGCTGCATTGCCAATGTCGTGAGCGGTCTTGGAAACGAGCTTGCCGTTCTCAAGTGCGCCGACGACCTTGAGTTCGATTTCTGCGTAGTTATTGCCGACATCGTAACCGGTAACAACTGCGACGCCGTTATCTACGGTAACGTTGTTGACGATGACAGTCTTGTTGGACTTAGAAGCGGATGCGAACTTCGCATAACGGCCACCGATTGTGTAAATGGTGACAGTCTGGTTCAGCGTCCAGGACTGAGGAGCTGCCTTCTCTGCTGCAAAGCCGTACTGTGTACCGTCGATGGTGACATAGTTGGATGCATTGGAGATTGCGGTCAGCTTACCGGTAACAGTAGCTGCAACTTCGAGGATATCGACATCCCACATCTTGGTGCCTGCATTGTAGGCAACATGATAGAGAACCGGAACTTCGCCGTAGTTGAAGGTCTTGCCGGTGTAGTTGATGTTGTGAACCTTATCGTCGCCGGTAATAGCGCCGATCTTGGTCAGGTTGGTAAATACGGGATTTGCGTTGATATCAGAAATGGTATCAAAGGTGTACTTGACATTGTCGATGGTCTGTGCATCAGCGGTGTTTGCCTTGAGCATACCGACATTGTACAGGTCGAGAACGAGGCGGTCGTAGTAGCCGTCGCCGTTGTCGTCAAATGCAGTTGCCTTGTAGTAGGAAGGAACATCTTCCTTCGGAAGGAACGGAGCAGCGGTAGCAATCACAGTTGTCTTAGTAGTGACGGTTTCTGTTGTGCCATCCTCTTTCTTGATTTCGTTCTTTTCTTCAAGTTCAAAAGTCTTGTAGTAGTTGAAGTTCTTTGTGATGGAGATAGCCTTCACAACGGAAGAAGAACCGATGGTGCTATCGTTGACTTCGTCCTTGTCAGAAACAATGTACTTCTGACCGTCAAGAGTAATGTAGTTTGTGTTTGCGTTGTTTTCCTTGACATTTGCGAGCTTGCCGTCAGCGTAGGTGAATTCGAGGGTATTGGAGTTCAGGGTGACACCATAGACAACGCCGTTGTCGCTGGAGTAAGTCATCGTGATCTTTGCGCCCTTGATGGATTCAGCATTGCCTTCTGCACCGGTAGCAGCCATAGCTAATTCAAATGCAGCACGGTCAACAGTCAGGGTCTTGTCACCGGTATTGATGTAAACCTTGCTGTCGGAGACAGTTTCAACAGTCGCGGAAACCTTGATCATGTTGAACGCAGTCTTAATGGACTCAACAGAGTTGAAAATGTTGTACGCAATCTGCGCCATCATAGCTCTTGTGCAGGGAGCGGTGTAATCAAAAACAGTAACGTTCTTGGTCAGACCCTTTGTATCTGCAACAGAGATCCAGTTGGTAGCCCAGAAAGAAGGCTTGCTGACCTTATCGAGTTCAGCAACGTCTGCTCTGTAGCCAGCTGCCTTCACTGCGATAACAATTGCTTCAGCAACTGTCAGGGTGCCCTTCGGGTTAAACTTATTGTCGCCGATACCATCCATGATACCGTGCTGGGATGCGTAGTTGATATACGCAAAGCTCCATGCATCTTTTACATCTGCAAAGGAGCAGGTGCTGGAAGTCCAGTCGATCTTCTGACCAGCAGCACCAGTGTCGAGCTTGGCTGCGATAACAGCAGCTTCTGCTCTGGTCAGTGTACCGTTCGGGTTGAACTTTCCATCGCCAGAACCCTGCATAACGCCGAGATCAGACAGAATGGAAACTGCTTCTGCATAACCAGTCTTATTAACATCAGCCTGGTCAGAGTAAGCAGCAGATACACTGACAGCACAAGCGCTTACCATTAACATAGCAAGCACGAGTGCGAGAAACTTTTTAAAATTTCTCATGTTTTGGTTCCTCCTGTAAAATTTTACATTCAGAGTGGAGCGCCCACACGGTGCTCCGTTCTCTGTGCCTATATGATACAATAAAATCACTTTTTTTGCAAGAGGTTTTTGAAATCTGTAACACGGCTGTAACATTTCCCGGGGAAATGTTGCAGAAGTGCGGGAAATGTTACAAGCATCTCCCATTATTACCGGGAAATCGTGTCGAAACACCATTCATCCTGTCAGACACCCCCCTCCCGGACCACCGATACCGTCTGTATATTTTTTATGCGGATATTCTGCGGGTTTTCCCACCCGAAAAAACAGAATATCCGCACACAAAAAGGCATATTAGTAGCAAATTAGTAACAAATTCCACCCTTTATGCAAAATCAGTTAAAATCGAAATGAAAGGATAACAGCATACCTGTACAGAAACCGCTGCACAGGCAATTGTTACAGTAAAACGCATGAAAAATCCAAATGGTTACGGAACAATAACAAAACTCACAGGCAATCGCCGCCGCCCTTATGTAATAAAAGAAGGACATACCGGTCACCAGCATCCCATCGGTTATGCATCTACAAAAGAAGAAGCTCTGATTCTTCTCGCGCAGTACAACTGCAATCCTTGGAATCTGGATACGGAAAAAACCACTCTCTCAGAGTTATATGCACTGTGGTTGGAAAAGCGAGCTGCGAAATACAAGCCTGCTGCAAGAAATGCATTGAAATCGGCATACAGCCATTGTAAACAACTGTATAAAAAGCCGTATAAATCCATCCGTACCTGGCAGATGCAGGACTGCATCGACGGCTGCGGTCTCGGATATGCATCCCAGTCTGCCATAAAAAATCTGTTCCGGCATCTTGATCGGTTTGCGCTGGAGATGGATATCATCGAAAAATCCCATGCATCACTTTTGACATCAGAATCCATTCCGCCAACAACAAGAACCGTTTTTTCAGAGGCGGAAACAAATTTACTATGGCAAATGGAGGACGTACCGTATGCAGACTGTGCTCTTTTCCTTTTATATACAGGATTTCGCATCTCGGAAATGCTGTCGCTGACGCTGCAAAGCGTGAATATGGAAGAAGAAACCCTCACAGGCGGCATGAAAACGGATGCCGGACGCAACCGTATCGTACCGATTCATCCGAAGATCAAGCACATCGTAGAGCGGCATATGCAGAATTCTGCAACAGGATATTTATTTGAAAATAATGGCAAGCCGTTTTCTCAAACACAGTTCCGCCGCGGCTGGAAACGCCTGATGCAAGCCCTTTCCATGACCCATACCCCCCACGAGTGCCGCCATACCTTCCGTTCCAGACTGGACACTGCCGGTGCAAATAAGGTATGCATTGACCGTTTGATGGGACATACCTCTCCTGGCACAGGGGAACGGGTATATACCCACAAAACCGTTGAAGAACTGCGAAAAAATCTTCTGCTGATAACAAATTAAGAACACGCTTTCAAAAAAGTGCCGTATGTATGTGGTTTTTTCTGAATTTGGTTTTTATTGTATCATAATAAGCACAGAGGACAGTGTTTTATGCAAATATCGCGTACAGACACGGTACTCTGAATGTAAAATTTTACAGGAGGAACCAAAACATGAGAAATCTGAAAAAATTTCTCGCGCTCGTGCTTGCTATGCTCATGGTAAGCGCATGCGCAGTCAGTGTATCGGCTGTTTACTCTGACCAGGCTGCTGTCAATGCATCCGGTTATGCAGAAGCAGTTGCTGCGCTCACCGACCTTCGCGTCATGGTAGGCCCCGGTGATGGCAGCTTCAACCCGAACGGTACACTGACCAGAGTGGAAGCCGCTGTTATGGCAGCCAAGCTCGTTTCCGGTGCAAAGGGTCAGTCCTACGAATGGACTTCCAGCACCTGCCAGTTTGCAGACGTTGACGCTGCATGGAGTTTCGCTTACATCAATTATGTTGCACAGCGTAACATCATGACCGGTGACGGCACTGGCGCATTCAAGCCGAACGGCACGCTTCAGGTAGATGAAGCAATCGCACTCGCAGTCAAGGCAACTTCCGCCAAGAAGACTTCCGATGCGATCGAAAACACCAAGACCTACAAGCCCACCTACTGGGCAACCTACTGGATCAACGCAGCTGAAGAGCTGGGTCTGCTCAACGGTATCGAAGTATTCGATTACGAAGCACCCTGCACAAGAGCTATGATGGCGCAGATCGGCTACAACATGCTGAGCGCAGAAAACGGCAAGATCGCAGAAGGCTTCGGTCTTAAGACCATTACCGCAGAAATCGCAAAGGTTACCGATGTCGTTGAACTTTCCACCGGCGCAAAGGTATCCGCAGCAGCCTTCAATGCTGCACTGAAGGCTACAGGCGCAGACGTTACCGCAGCTGATATCAAGGGCTGCAAGGTCACCCTGACCTATTCTTCCATCTCCAACGCTGTTTACGGTGTTTCTGTTGACTCTGTCATGACCGTTTACACCTATGCAGATGCAAAGATTGAAAACGTCATTGAAAACAATGTTATCAAGAACCAGATCAAGGTAGACGGCATCACCTACAATGTTGCAGGCGAAGATGTCACCGATACCGGCGTCATTGGCGGCACCACTTCTTCTAAGGGCATCAATGTGACCGTAGAAGGCGAACCGTGGGAAACAGCTGAAAAGCTTCCGACCTACTTCAAGGCTGCTGCATTTGATGATGATGCAGACGGCGACTGCGACCGTCTCGCAATCGCTACCTACTCCATCGCAACCGCAAAGATTGTTGAAACCAACTCCAAGGGCGTTGTGATTTACGAAGTTCCCGGCAAGTTCACCAACAACGATGACAATGTTGATAATGAAAAGCCCGTTGTTTGGACCGGCGCTGCGCTCGTGACCGACAATGAGACTCCTATGCTCATCGCCGACACCATCGCACTCAATGACGCTGGCAATGCTTATGTTGCTGACGTTCTCGAAACCGCAGCTGTCGTTTCCGGCAAGCTCGTCGGTATCGGCTCCAACTATGCCAACATCGACGGCACCAAGTACAGCTTTGTAGAAGGTGCTTCCGCTGTTGAAACCTGGACTCTGAACCAGAATGTTTCCATTTTCACCATCGGCGGCAAATACGTTAAGGTCGCTTCTGCTTCCAAGACGGATATCGACGTCGTTGTCAACTCCGCTGTTGTTACAGACGGCAAGGCAGTTGTCACCGGTTACAACAAGTCCGCAGGCTATGCTGACATCACTGTCACCATCGAAGGTGTTGACAGCGGCAGACTGATTTCCAAGGTCGCTAAGCAGTATACTGCAAAGGATGCTGAAGGCAAGGAATACAACACGGCTGTTGCAGTTGGTCATAACGATTCCTCCAACAACTTTGTTGAAGAATACAAGCTTACCGAAGGTACCATCCTCACCCTGAGACAGACAGATACCGGCGCGTACATCAAGTCCGCAAACGGTCTCATCAATGCATACGGTACAGCAGATGAAAATCTGCCGGCTGGACAGTTTGAAGTAAAGAACGGCTACGTATACATCAATGATGTTGCAAGCAAGTATGTTGCTTCCGGCGCAGTCATCCTCGAAGAAGTTGTCGATGCTAACGCAAAGACTGATTCTTACGCAAAGGTTACCTACAACAAGCTCTCCGCATTTGCTGCAAGAAAGAATGTCAACTACCGTTATACCGTAGACGGTGACGGCAAGGTCAACTTCATCTATGTTGCATTCGGTCACGAGCCTGTTACCACCATCACCAAGACCAAGGCTCTTGCTGAAGGTCAGGCAATCGTATTTGTCAAGGACGCTTCTGTTGTTGAAGCAAACTACGCAAAGACCATTTACAATGCAATCAACCTGATGACCGGCGAAAAGGTTGAGGTTTCCATCCCGGTTTCCTCCAACATCTCCGTTCTCTCCGGCAAGTACTACATCATCAACAGCGACAATGTCATCGTTGAAAACACCACTGATAAGTGGGTCGGCAATTATGTTGTTAACGTTGAGTACTCCGGTCTCGTCGGTGTCGTTAAGGCACAGGCTGTTGTAAAGACAGAGAACTCTGCTGACAAGTCCACCACCTATGCACAGGAAGGCGATGTCCTGACCTTCGGTCTTGACAACATCACCATTTACAATGCAGGTGTCCTCGATAAGGACGGCAACGTTTCCAAGGCAGATGTTACAAAGACCCTTATGACAGGTTCGACACATCCTGTTTCCGGCGACATCTATGTGGTTGCTGGTCAGATGATCATCGTTCTGAAGTAATGATCTTCCGAATTCTTTTGTTCGGTTTTTGTAAATTCTTCATAGAATAACTCCCAAATAAAATATCTATTATACCACGTTTTGCAGAGGGGCAGCCAAATGGCTGCTCCTTTTATTTTTTAAAAGGAATCGATGATACTGTATATAGGATTTCCCATAAACGTCATTTTTATAACCAAAACTTCGCGAAAGCGAAGTTTTCCTTTCCAATGTGGAATTGTGACGTAAGTCACAAAACACGGTTTGAAAGATTTATCTTTCAAACTTATGACCATCGGGCTGACACATTTCTATTTTTTTGCAGTGTCGTGACAGCTGCGGCAAAATGGATGCATTGATAAAAAAACAAACGCTGCTGTTCCTTTTAAAGGATACAACAGCGTTTGTCATATGACGATATTATGCGATGCATTTCATGCGTATCTTTTCTTTTGCAGAATTGCAGTTCAATTACGAAAATCAGGTCTCGTTGCCTTCAAGGAAGGTTTCATATACCTGGGTATAATGCTTTATCACTGACTTTTCCCGTTTTGCATAATACGATGAAAAATCAGCATGATTATTTTTCGCAAGCAATTCGGACAGACAGAAGGAGAATCCCTTCCAGTTATCAAACACAAAGCCAAAGTCAACCACACGACCGGCGGTAATGATATCCAGCATTTCAATGGACTTTTCGTCTCGTGTTCCTTTTACCTTGAGCGCAACGTCATAATAGGCAGGGACTACATACTTATAAGAATATTCGCCCATAGCTTCCAGCACCGCGCCGATCATTTCGGTGTTCCGCGCGGTTTTGGGAATTGACATCAAAGGCGCACATCCGTCAAGCATAGTATAGTATTGTTCCTGCGCCGTGTCATATTTCGGGAACGGCAGCAGACCGTAGTTATCCATTTCACGGAAGAAGGTCTGCGTTTCACCAATATTGCGCGGAATGAACAGAACCTTTTCCGCCACAAACATATTGATAAAGTCGGTCCATACGTCTGCGACAAACGTTTCTCCGGAATTATAGAAGAAATCGCGCAGCTTTTCTACCGTATTGACCATACGCTCATTGTTGGCAGTGATTTCCACGCCGTTGCTTGAGGGCGTGACCATATCGACATCAAACGACCACAGATACACAGCAACATTGGAATCAATGGATGTTGCGTAGCCATACTGGTCATCCATATCTTGGACACCGTTGCCGTTTAAATCCTTATAAATATCCTTTGTCAGCTTTGTTAACTGATCAAAGGTCCAGTCACCGGAGGAAACAATATCGTACAAATCCGGCAAATCGTTGTTTGCAGCGATATCCTTATTGTAGAAATAGCAATAGGTGTTATGAATGGAAGAAATCATCACGTCTGACATTAACGTATACATTACATTGTCAATCGTAAGACTTTCTATCGTTGTCTGTGGATACCAGGGGTTCTTAAAATTCATATGCGGAATGTCATACCAGTTTAAGAAAATACCCTCCAGCACATCTCCGCCGCCAATAATCATATGCTGTAAAAATACATCGTATGCGTCTTCACCTGCATTGACGCTCCGGCGCATAGCGGGGCTTGCATCATCCGGCGGCATGATTACAGATGGATCAATCACCACATTTAATAATTCCTCAACATAAACACGGCGGTCATACAAGGCATCATCTACCACATCGCCTGTCTGTGCTTCCGTATAAATATCATTCGTCATTACGCCGGCATTGGTATCATTAACCATAGAGCGCAGATGTGCGCCTCCAAAGTCCAGTCCGTCCGGTAAATTGGCTGAAATATTCATACGGTCCGAATACGGGTCATTGATATCCGCAGTTTCCTCTGTCTGTGCAGGATTCGTCTTTACGGCACCGGTATCCGTCCCGTCTTTGGCGCCGTCTTTTGCAGAATCCGCACATGCAGTCATTGTACCGGCAACCGTCGCGGCAGCCAGCAGAAATGCAAAAATTGCCGTTTTCTTTTGTTTGATGCTGGTTTTCATTCGCTTCCCATCACTTTCTCTAAAATTTTTTTACTGTACTATTTTAACGTGAGTTCGATAGAATTCTCAGGGAAAACTTTTCCCCCAAAAAAGTTTTCCCTGAACCCCTTTCCAAAAACTTTATACGGGAATATGAAACAACATTTTGCATAAAATATTTGTTCAATTTGAAGCATACTATATGGTCTCCTCTGTTTGAAAGTTTTTGCGAAGGAGTTTGAGGAGGGGCTTTTTTCAAAAAGCATCTCCTCATTGAACTTACGTTATTTTATGAAATGGCAGTTTTTTATGATCCCAATATGAGAAATTAGTTTTTCGGATCAGCATTCAGTGCAAGCAGAATTTCTGCATCTGCGCATGCGCGTCTGACCTCGCAGTCCGCCTCCGAGCGCGGATATCCGCCGCAGTGCATCCTATGAGAACAGGTTTTACACCGTGTGTTTGTAAATGCATCGACGCCAAGCTTCGCGCCTCTGTACTGCATGGAAAATGGCAAAAACGCCACGCCTCTGCCTTCCTTCGCACGCAGAAACAGCTCCTTTGCGACCTTGCCGAGTTCTTTTATCAATGCAGTCTGTTCTCCTTGGATACAGGCATCCGGGTCACTTGGATAAGCATCCATCAGCGTCACACCGGCATCTGCATATGCATTCACACGTGCAAGCAGGTTTGGGGCTTTCACATCATAGGCAAGGCGAACGCCCACGGCAGGGGCTGCGTTCCGATACGCTTCATACAGCGTCTCCGGCACCAGAAGACGGTCACATGTCAGAAGAAATTCCGCAGTATCCGGGTCCCTGCATTCTTTCGTCATCAATACTGTCACCTGCGCGCCACGCTCCTTGGCAGCAAGGCAGAGCTTCTGTGCCTGCAAAACGTCGTCTGTGTCGCTGAAAAGGACGGGAACACATCTCCCGTCACTGTTGTTATCCCCTTCTTTCAGCGCGCGTTCCAGCGTGTCTGTGGACGCCGCAGAAGGCAGCGCACAATGGGTCAGCGGACGGTTCTCATCAAAAGCAGAATCCGTATAAAGGCAGCCTGCTTTATGCTTTGACAGGATGGCTGCATAAGTTTTTTCCACCAATTCACTGTCGTATTTCGCCATATCATATCGGATGGCGGACGGGCAGTCCTTTGGCAGCGGCAGTGTCAGGTACGCAAGCATTTTATATGTGATTTCATCTACTGCTGCGGTATACCCGGATGCTTCATCAAGCACCATTCGCTGTCCTGCCAGTTTAAAATAGTGTACCATAACGTTATGAACATACCTTTTACCCGTTCAGCATTTTCCCGAAATGTTCAGCTTTTGCTGAAACGTTCAACAAAAGCTGAACGGGTAAAACGTGATCTCCTTTCTATTCTTTATAGCAATGTGTGCCAAATAGCAATGTGTGCCAACAGGCAATAAAGCCGCAAAAACACCTTACGGAAAATCATTTCTATCAGAATTTTCCGCGGGAAATTCTTGCGTATATTATACTACATTCCGCAGAGAAAGGCAAGAGTTTTTCCAATTTTTGCACGGTTATTCACCGTGTTTTTTGAGAAGTTCCTTACTTCCCATTCTTTTTCTAAATCACCGACCCACCGCTCCCCTGTCCGATGTGCCGTCAAACGCATGATGTTCCACATATATCATCATTTGATTGCGCAGATATATATAAAGGAGACATCCGCCGACAAAAACGCCCCAAATCCAAAGTACCGTTTTTGCAATCCATACAGCATAAAAAACGGCTGCGCAGAATCCAACGATGCTGAACACCAAAAGCAGAACATGTTCCCGCAGCCATTTCCCTCGAAAATAGGCAATGCGTTCTTTTAAAGAATACACGGTGCTTTTCTGCAATACTTCCTTGATATTCTCTTCTGCACATGCGGTAAACGCTGCCGCATCTGCCGCACATTCTCCGCATAACAGTTCATTGACGCTGATGTGCAGCACATCCGACAGTGTCAGCAATTTATCGATATCTGGCATATAGGTTCCGTTTTCCCAGCGGGATACCGTTTTATTGGTGACGCCGAGCTGTTCCCCCAGCATCTCCTGTGTCATTCCCTGTGCACGGCGCAGCTTTGCGATCAATTTTCCCGTTTTTACCTGATTCATCCTGTTTTCCTTCCCTTGGTACCTTTTCGATAAAATACGCAGAATCAAAGTATGAACAGTAACTGTTTCAGACTCTGGTTCTGCGTTTCATTTTATCATATTTTTTTATTTTTGTCTTGGACATAAAACGCGACTTTACAGACACAGCGATGAAATAACGTAAGTTTGATGGGGCTGTTGCAAGCTTTCAACTTGCAACAGCCCCAAGAGCGAATCTGATTGCGCTCATGTTTACTTAGTCTTTTGGCGTGCAAAATAAATCAATGACGATGTTCCATACAGAATCTTCGTCGGGATAAAATTCCATGAATTTTTCACCCACTTTTGCTTCGCCTTCAATTTCTCTGATGCCAAGGAACTGATAGGTATCAAATTTCTCAGCAAACTTCTGCATCTTATGGTCAGAGGAATCATAAACGACATAATCATCTATGGTATCAATGAAATTGACCGCAAACGACTCGTCCGCTTCCATGCAGGAAACCACCTTTTGATACAGTGCGTTAATATACTGTCTCTGGCGTTCCATTCTTCTGAGGTTGGTACTGTCTTCAAGACTGCTGCGAGCCCGCACATAAAGAAGCGCTTCCTCTCCCATCAGGGTAACCGTTTCTCCCTTTACAAGCTTTTCATCAATCCCGGTAAAGTCATCCATTACGGTAATCTCTACCCCACCGACAAAATCGTTGATGATCGGAACAGAATCCATCGTAAAGGATGTGTAGTGATTGACTTTGATTCCATGCAGCAAGTCCTCAACAGAATCCTTTGTATTCCGACAGCTTGCTTCTCTGCCTTTGCCATAGGTATGTGCAAGTGCAATCTGTTTTGTTACCGTATCTACAACCTTAGTTTCGTCAATTGCAAGAATACGGACATTTGCCATGGTGTCACGGTTGATGTGTACGGCAGTACACGTTTTTGCGTCATTATCAAATACAAACAGCATCAAAAAGTCTGCTTGCTTATCGTTGTTGTAAGAGTCAGAGACGGCAGCTCCATCATATTTATCCAGTCCCAATACAAGAAAGGTTTCGACTGTGTCTTTCAGCACATATTCTTTTCCTTGATAGAAAAGACTGCCGTCATATTTCTCGGAACCGGAATACTGTCCCTGCCTTTTTTCCCATAACCCTAAAAACAGGAAAGCGGCTGCTATGAGGAAAATAAGCACAAGAACAACTGTGATATATTTGAAAATGTCATCTCTTGTTTTTTTTCGCCTCATAACAAGCCTTCTTTCTTATGTAACAATGGACAAAATCAGACGCTCTGCTTTTTACGCTTGTTTGCAATCAGGAATACAGCAACAGCAGAAACTGCCATAATACCTGCGCAGATGTAAAGCATACTATTGGTAATACCGGTTACAGGTGTATCCTGCCCAACATTGCCTGTATCTACCACAACTGCAAACGGAGAGAAGTCGCTAACGGTAAACTGCAAGTTCTTACCGTCATTCACAACCGCTGCATTATCAACAACTTCCCATGTTCCATCCTGCTTCATATGAAGCAAAGCAACAAAATGCTTTAAAGTTTCTGCTTCAAGAACAACATTAAACTCAGTGGGAACATTCGGTGTACTGCCTTCTGTCATATGGATATCAAACAAATCGCTGACTGCAAGATTTCTGGGATCAATACCCAACTTTGTTGCAATTTCTGCCAGAGCCGGAACCATTGCTGTTAAGTTTTCCGCATTGATGATTTCATCGTATGCTTTTTCAAAATTTTCCTTCAGGTCTTCCGGAAGTGAATTTTTCTCGTTGAAAGGTACCACTTCAAGACGTCCATCCCATCCCTCGACATTTGTTTCCACTGAAACAAGGCCTGGCGCAGGAACACCTGACGGGCTGGACACGAAGTTATCCTTCGCTGCAAATGCATTCACACTCATTACAACTGCCATGATCATCATCAAACAAATTGACATTACTTTTTTCATTTTGGAATTCATCCTTTCCATAAATAAATTAATTCTGAAATGCATCAAGCACGGAATATCCATACTCCTGCATTTGAGATACAAATTCATTGCCAAGCTTTTTTTGAATCACTGCAAAAGCTTCGCCGATTCTCGGGGGTCTTGCTGTCAGATTATGACAGTCCGATCCCACAAACTGAACACTGCCTTTTTTCAGCAGCGCCAGCGCTTTGCGTCTTGAAGCAAGCGATATAAAAAAGCTTGCATTCACCTGCTTTAAAATGCCGCATTCTTCAAGTCTTTCCCAGGTACCGTGTTCCTGCTGATCCAAGTACCGTTCGATATGTGCAAGTACGATCTGCAAAGTACTGATACTGGATAACGCAATCAGTTCCCTTATCATATAATCCGTCCATCGCTGAAACGGCATTTCAAGCAGCAGTACCCTGCTTCCCTCAATTCTGAGATGCTTCAGTTCCTCTTTTTCCATCCGGCTGATTCCCGGATAATATCGAACCTCTGCACCAAGCAAAATCTTCACACGCAGATCATTCCATGCACTTTGCAAGGCTTCATATGCGCTGCGCCGTCTGTCTAAAAACGTCTCAACTGATTCATTATCTGCATAAAAATGCGGTGTTGCAATCGCCACACGGATCCCCTGTGCCGCCTGCATATTTAACAAGGCAACACTTTCTGTCACATTCCGACTGCCGTCGTCCATTCCCGGCAAAATATGGCTGTGCCAATCAATCATACCCGATCTTCTCTCAGTTTTCCTTAGGAATGACCGTAATATTGATACTTTTTATATTTTCCATAGCTGCCGTTTCCGGCCTTGGTTCCGTTCATGACACATCCAAGAATGTTGACATTGGAAAGCTTTAGTTGTCTGAAGCAATGCTCCAGTTCTTTCTTCTCTGTATAGTCTTCACGGATGACAACGATCATACCGGAAATCAAGCTTGAAATGGAAATGGCGTCGGAAACAAGATTAACGGGAGGAAGATCAATGATGATGTAGTCAAAAACCTCTCGGAACCGATTCAGAATATTCTCCATTCTTCCAGACCCAAGCAGTTCTGACGGATTGGGCGGGATATCTCCTGACGGAAGAATAAACCAATTGTTCAAAAGATGCGATTGAAATTCTGAAATTTGTGCGCCTTTCCCGCGCAGCAAATCGGCGATACCGGGAGAACTATCAATATTTACTTTTCTGGCAATTGACGGCAGTCTTAAGTCTCCGTCAATTAAAAGAACCTTGCTTCCCTTTTCCGCAAACACATAGGATAGATTTACAGATACGGTACTTTTTCCTTCACCGCGAATTGCGCTTGTGATACCAATTACCGGGCACTTTTCATCTTCCGGAAGTGTGAAGTCCAGATTTGCACGAATCAGTTTATACTGTTCCTTCGCAGTAAAATCCAAATCTTTAGGAAGTGTTTTTGGATTTTCTTTATTGTTTCCGGCAACAAACTGATTATATTTGCTTCTTTTACCAAACAATCCCATTCACA
Source organism: Clostridia bacterium (assembly GCA_017942005.1). Taxonomy (GTDB): domain Bacteria; phylum Bacillota; class Clostridia; order Oscillospirales; family CAG-272; genus RGIG3925. Next base: position 242,218 of record JAGAVJ010000027.1, read on the forward strand.
TCACACATCCTTTCTCATTGCTTTGCATTCTGATTCTTCTGCCCATAATAGCCATAATATTTATTACTATTTTCCGAGATATCGGGCACACGTCCAAGAATCGGATAGCGATAGGTCTTGATAATATATTCTTCATCATGAACTGTATCATCGAGCAGAACAAAAATCACAATGATACCCACAATCAACATAATACCAAGGAGAAATCCCATCATTGTATACCGTGTAATGCTCGGTGCAATCTTATTCAGCTCCGGCACCGCACTGTCGACGACCTCCATGGACGCGCCGTCAATAATTTCGGAAATACGAACCGGCAGAACCTCCGCAATCGTATTTGCAATATTACTCGCTTTATAGGGATCACCGCAGGTGACCGTCACACGCATGATTTCCGTTCCGTTTAACTGACCGTACTGAATCATCCCCGACAGTGTTCTCCAAGAACAGTCAAGCCCAGCCTTATCAATAATACGTTCCAGCGTGCTGCGGCTTCCTAAAATTTCGCCATAGGTCTTGACAAGGCTTTGCGCTGCGGACAGCTGGGAAGGGCTGATGCTGACACTGGCACTTCCAAGCGAAAAGGAGCTGTTATTGACATAAAGCTTTACATTTGCCGAATAGGTCGGAGCAATTGTAAAGTTTGATATACAAAATCCAACCACTGCACCGATGATACCGGCTGCAGCTACCATCCATGCATGCTTCCAAATCGCTTTCAGAATCTGCAATAGATCAATGGTATATTCATCTGATGTGTTTATTTCCTGTTTGTCCATTCGGTTTTTATACTCCTTATATTTGCTGTGAAAAAGAACGAATACATATTTTTATTGAGAAATGACAGAATTGTGGACAACACTGTATTCGATCACAATATGACTACAAATGCATATAAATCGCTGCATATATTATAACATAAGTTTTTTCACTTTTCAACTATTTAAAAAAATTTTAACAACTAATTTGCCAAATGCTGTTTATGTTTATTTATGGTCATATATAACCGTGACAGATTGTTTTATGACCATAGCAGAAACGAAAGCAGCGCAATTTTTTCTTAATAATAGAAGAATGAATGCTTTTCTGAATATGTCCTCTGAATTCTTGCTGTAAGCTTTTCTTCCTTTATATGATCATCGGGCTGTCGCATTTACATGCGCCAGCCTTTAAAATTCGCCTTTTCGCTTTTTCAAGCGAAATTTCATAGTGGATTTTTGTCAAAATCCACTATGAAAACGCCGAATTCGGATCACTCCGTGATCCCGGGCTGTTGCAAGTTTATAACTTGCAACAGCCCCATCTCCTCTCATTGTGGAGTTGTGACCGCTCGCAAGCGGTTAAGTCACAAAATCACGGTAAGAGAAACCATTAAAATGGTTTCTCATGAAAATCTTATTTTTCAGACTTTCTTATAGAGGATGATTTTCTGCGTTTCCCTGCATCTCTGCCGGATGATAGGTGGGAACCGCTTCCATGACAAGATTGCGTATCTCGTCATCCCGACCGTCATATGCAGCCTTCATCAAAACTTGCAGCTGCTTTAAAAACTCGTCGGTATCAAATGGAATTGGACTGCCGATGTGGATTAAATGGTTCGGCGTCGTTCTCATGCCTTCCTCCAGCATCAGCTTTTCTTCATACAGCTTTTCACCGGGACGAAGTCCTGTATAAGAAATTTGTATATCCACATCCGGCCGCAATCCGGAAAGCCAAATCAAATTTCGTGCAAGTGTATCGATTTTTACGGGAGACCCCATATCCAAAACAAAAATTTCCCCGCCGTTTGCATAGGTGCCGGCTTGCAGCACAAGAGAAACCGCCTCCGGAATCGTCATAAAATAGCGGATGATATCCGGATGCGTCACGGTAACCGGACCGCCTTTGGCAATCTGCTTTTTAAATATTGGAATAACAGAGCCGTTGCTTCCAAGCACATTGCCGAAACGGACAGCAACAAAATCGGTCTGCGGCTGCTGGACCGGATGTGCGATATCCCGCATGCTGCCCTCGGAATCCTGTGTATGTACATGCAGGGGAGAAAGTTCATTTGCCTTGCCTTCTCTGATTTTCCGATCAAACGACTGAATGATCATCTCGCAAAGGCGCTTGGATGCCCCCATAATATTCGTTGGATTCACCGCTTTGTCGGTGGAAATCAATACAAATCGTTTACATCCGTTCATCATCGCGGCATATGCCGTTTTATATGTGCCGATTGCATTATTCTTGATGGATTCGCATGGGCTGTATTCCATCAGCGGTACATGCTTATGTGCTGCCGCATGATAAACAACATCCGGCTTGTACAAGCGAAAGACCTGATTGATACGCATACTGTCGCGAACAGAGCCGATTAAAACTTCCAGACGTAATTTCGGATATTTATCTTTTAATTCCAGACCAATTGCATGCGCATTGTTTTCATAGATATCAAAGATAATCAGCTGCTTTGGGTTATGCTGTGCAATCTGTCTGCAAAGCTCACTGCCAATGGAACCGCCGCCGCCGGTTACCAGAATGACTTTATCCTGTATGAACTGAAAAATTTCCTCCATATTGACTTTAATGGGATCACGCCCCAGTAAATCTTCCACTGCAACATCCTGCATGGATTTCGCCGTTACCCGTCCCGTCACAAACTCAAATAATCCCGGCAGATTTTTCAATTCACATTTTGTTTCTTTGCAAATATTTAAGATGTCACGTCTTTGGTCTGTGGTTGCACTGGGAATCGCAAGGTATATTTTTTGAATATGAAATTTTTCTGCATTTAACAAAATAGAATCTCTGCCGCCGACAATCGGCACCCCATCGATATACCGTCCCCATTTATTTGAGTCATCATCAATGATACAGCAAACGTAATCATTCACTTCTTTTGCATGGTGCAAATCACGCAGGATCAGTTGTCCCGCAGAGCCCGCACCAATCAGCATCACGCGGCTGCCTGTCGCTTCTCTTTGCATCTTTGCCCGTTTGCCGCGCTCCAGAACCACAAACCGATATGCAAAACGCACAGACAGGGTTAGCATAAACTGAAGAGCGAACCCAACAATATAATACGCAATCGGCATCTGCAAAAACAATACTGTGATGAAAACCGCATGAAATATACCCACGATAACGGAACCAAGGGCAATCCGCTTCAATTCAATATAGCTTGCAAACCGCCAAATACTTTGATACAGACGCAGCGCCCAGAATACCGCAATACACACCACTGCATAAATTGGGGTAAAACGCAGCCATGCTGAAAATTCAGCGCTTGGTATTTGTGTATAATGACAGTCAAACCGAAACCACAATGCCAAAAAATAAGAGCCAATACATGCCGCCAAGTCAAATAGGATCAAAAAAAATGCGGTCAAATACCAGTGTGCAAACGTAAAGTGTTTTGTTTTCTGCTTTTGTGACACCTCATTTTGCATAGAATTTGTTTCTTTTGGATTATGCTGTCCTTTTTTCTCCATAACCTTACTCTCCACAACAACATATTTTTTCTGAACCAAACGTCGTTTTTTTTTAATAATAGAGAAATTTAATAATTTTTTTGACTTTCAAAAACATTCCGCCTATTTTTTAATAAGGCGGATATCTCCCCGTCATTCAACACAAGGAAATGTCTCCCAGCATTTGCAGGAACGTTGGACATCTTGTTTTTCGTTATAAAATTCCAAAATTATTTATAAATATAACGTGAGTTCGATAAGGAGATGCTTTTTGAAAAAAGCACCTCCTCAAACTCCTCCGCAAAAACTTTTAAACAGAGAAACCAATAAAATATAAAAAAGTTTTTTGAAAAGGGTTTGGGGGAAAAATTTTCACCCGAGAATTCTATCGAACTTACGTTTAATATACATTATTTTACAAAAAAATAATGGAACTTTATCAGGGGATCAACGTGAATAAAAAATATTTTTGAACGAAATTCCTCTACTTCCACTTTTTACAAATTATATTTTTAATGTTTAAAATCGTATATAATTATATCATATATTTTATAATAAGTCAAGAAATAATAAAATTTTTATATCAAAATTTTATATAATTGTGTATGCAATATTACGGCAATCTTTACAAACACTCTCCCAAATATACCTATATAAATTTCATGAATTTACCATAAACCGGAAATATGGTTCCTTCGTATTGTTTATGCATGCAATACCTGCGTTCCCTATTACCTGTCCGTCATTTTTACAATATAAAATAAGGCAAGCAAGACCTTTTTGCGGCCTTCTCACCTTGATTTTTTATTTAGGAAAGGCAAACATCGTTGTCAACCATGGGGGCTGAAAACGCTGTTCATCTCAATGTTTGATCATCTCACTATGGCTATTTCGCCGTACAAGAAATCGCATCCGCCGCTTGCAGCCGTTGATAAATCCAGCAATCTTTAAGATACGCAATCAAGCTTTCTGCTATCTCCGCTTTTTGCCTTTCGCTTTTCGCATCGAAGATAGATTTCAGAAATTCATTCAAATAGTGGAAAAAGAACTGGTAGCAATAATAACAAAGCCGGTTTTGTTCTAACCTATAATCGATCTGATTCTTTGCCAGTACGGCGTTTATTTTTTCCAATTCATCTTGATCACTTATAAAAATCCATGCGTCTCGCTCTATGGGTGCAAGCAGACAGGAATCCCAGTCAACAAGGTACAGCTGATCTCCGTCCAAAATACAGTTGCCTCCGGCGTCTCCATGGGTAATATGAAAATTCTCTTTGTCATCTTTGCAGATCATGGAGAATTTCTTTAAACGCTCCCTATAGCTGGAAATGGCAGATTCCTTATCAGCAATGGCTTTTTTTACTGCGGCAGGAAGCACAGACAAGTTCCGCAGCTGTTGGAATGTGTCAAGCAGTTCCGTGCCAAACGTTTCTGTTTTCAGTGTTATCCCATCTGTATTCAGGCGATAAATTTCTGCAAGGCGGCTATATAGCTGTTCTGTGGACCAATTTTCAGACAATTCGCCCGGCACATACGCAAAAACAGCAGCAATACCTTGCCCAAAGCAGCTATATAGATTCCCCTCTTTTGTTTTGATTACTTTAGGAACAAAAGAAATCCCACTGTCGGTAATATACTGGACAACAGACAGGCTTCTTTGATACTCCTCTTTGTGGTGATTCCAGTAATCAATTTTCAAAAAATAGTTACCGCATTCGGTTTGTATATTCCATGTTTCTCCATAAAAACCACGCGCTGCCGGAAACATCTCTTTCACCGACAAGCCGTATTCAACAGTCAAAAAGTGGTGCAGTTCCTTCTTATATTCCTGCTCCGGGTCAACTGTTTCCGTAGTCCGGCACTCCGCAGCTTGGAGCCATTCGTGTCCGGTTTCTTCCTGTCCGCAACCTAAACTGTCATGACCTAAATGCTTTGCTTTTACCGATTTTGCTGTGCTGACTCCCTGTGGCGGTATGTTTCGCCGTTTGCTGGTCCCATCATCACCCAAACAATGATGTTCTATTAATTTTTTCATTTATTAAATTCCTCCTGTATTATAAGTTAACGATACAAGAGTTTCATGCAAATTCCCATGCGATCCCTCCATTGCATAATGTATGATATAGACAATTGTAAAATAAAGTTTTACAATTGGTTACATCCGTATTACGTCTTTGCGACGCGTTTTTCAATTTAATGCCCTGCGGACAATATAAAATTGTGACTTTAAAAATTGTCTAAAAATGTATGATATCATAAAAAAGATATCTCTCTATTTTTTAATTGCTTTCACCAACAACATCATTGGACGGCGTAATTCGTCTTTCATTCCCGGAATCTCCATCAGTTCTTCGGATGGCTCCGCTTCAATCACCGCCTCCAGTTCAAAACCGTGATGCAATAACCCCATCAATATCTGCGTGAGTGTGTGGTGCTGTTTTACTACGTCACACCCCAAAAAGTGTGTGTGCCGCTCTCCCGGAATGAAATAATCATCAATGGGCCAGTATTTTGGCGTTCCCGCTTCTGTGTAAATCCAGTCCTGTCCAACTCCTGCGGTAAAAACCGGATGCTCTATGTTAAAAAGAAATACGCCCTTCGGTTTCAATGTCCTATATACCATTTGAAACAATGTCTCAAGATTTTCAATATAGTGCAGCGCCAGATTGGAAATGACACAATCCCACATTGTTTCCGGGTACTCATATTCTTCAATTCCACAGACACGATACGTGATTTGTGCTCTTGTGTTTCGCCTTTTTGCTTCTTCAATCATTTTTCTGCTCAAATCAAGTCCCAATACCTGTACTGCTCCCTGTTCTGCTGCATACGAACAATGCCAGCCATACCCGCATCCCAAATCAAGAACCGTTTTCCCTTGGAGTGATGGAAATAACGGCTTTAACTGATGCCATTCTCCAGCCGCACTTAAACCATATCTGCTGCGGGACATTTTTCCGTATTCTTCAAAAAACGTTTCATTATCATATGTATTTTTCATAGTTATGACCATAACTTTCACGAAAGTGAAAGTTATCTCCTTTCATTGTGGAGTTGTGACCGCCCGCAGGCGGTTAAGTCACAAAACACGGTCTGAAAAATTTATTTTTCAGACTATCACTTCCCTTCTATGTATTGTCGTAAACTGTACATTCTCCCCTATGCAGTATATGAGGGATTGGAAGACTTCAAAATGGGGGTATGATCCTTTTCAGTGATGATATAATGTTCAAGGAGGGTAATACCGACGGTGCGGAAAGCGCGTTCAAGAGTAAGCGTGGTATCAATGTCTTCTTTGGAAACGTCAGCGGTTCCGCCTGGGTGATTGTGCGCGAGAATCACGTAGGAGGTACCGCGGGAGAGCGCCTGACGGACACACTGCGTTTCATCCAGGCGCAAAAACGTCCCGGTGCCTTCTGCCAGCATCAGGGTTTCCATGAGAGCGCCGGATCTGTCGAACAGCAGCATATACATACGTTCCATACGGTAGCCAAAAAAGAGATTGTGCAGGTATAAAAGAATCAGATGCATCTGGTCCAAGTGAATCGCCCTGTTGTCGTATTCGCTTTCCTCGATATAGCAGTGAATGATTCTGGAAACCAGGCGGATCAGAAGGGCGCTCCGCCTTCCAACCCCCGGAACCTCTTGCAGGGATGTATAGGACGTCTCAAAAACACCGCGCAGAGAACCGAATTTTGACAGCAGCAGATGCGCAGTCTCGTTGGTATTTCGTCTGGGAATAGAAAAAGACAGCAACATTTCCAGTAGTTCATGATTCTGAAAGCTGCTGTTGTTATCCTTTTCCGTTGCTAAGAACCGTTTTTCCATGCGTTCTCTGTGACCTGCATGCAGATTTTTCTGTTCTGTCTTTGATTTATCCTGTTTTATCATGATGATAATGCTCCCGCCTGCATCTGCATAGCCGTTTCTGAACGTGGTTTCAGCATTTGCTCCCGTGCGATAAGACCCTTTCTTTGTGAAATGCTCTACTTTTTATGAAATGCTTTCTGCTTTTCACATATGTTTCCTTTTTCAATGGTGAGATTATTATATCATATTTTGTCGTTAAAATCAAGATCGGATCATATATAACAAAAAAGTTCGGAGATTATGAAAATTATATGTCTTATTGGTCATAGCAATTAGTTATATTGTATTCAGACAAGCGATGATTGTACCGTATTTCCAATTCAAATTTCACATGTTCAATGCAAATTTCTGCTATGGAAAACCATCGTGCGTTGTCGATATGGAATTCAATTAATCATAATAAAATCAATGAATATAAAAATCAAAAAGAGTAAAGAAAAAGCCCTGCACAAGCAAGGCTTACAAATGGCTCCCTCTGTCCGACTTGAACGGACGACCCTCTGATTAACAGTCAGATGCTCTAACCAACTGAGCTAAGAAGGAATAGAGAAAAGGAGAAGAAACAAACGAAGCAGAA
>JAGAVJ010000004.1 GCA_017942005.1 Clostridia bacterium
GGTGGAACCAAAGGTGCCGGTACCGGCTTTATGACCATCCAAAAAGCGGTCATGGCAGGGGATACCTCTTACGATGCAGGGATGATTGCCGGTTATGACTGTGCTTCTTTGTCCAATTCCGGCTATTTGTATGACTTAAACACGCTGCCGTATCTCGATATGACACAGCGTTGGTGGGATCAGCGTGTGGCAGAAGACCTGACCATTCATGACAAGCTTTTCTACACCACAGGTGACATTTCAACTGCCGATAACGATGCAACACTTGCGGTTCTGTTTAATAAAAAGATTGTTCAGGATCACGATATTGCCGATCCCTATCAGATGGTAAGCGATGGGACGTGGACCATTGACGCCATGACCGCAATGGGGAAGGGAATTGCCGCAGATCTGAATGGCGACGGTAAATACGACAAAAACGATATGTTTCCGGCAATCATCTGGGATGATACCATGATGGGAATTATCAATGCAGCCGGTGAAAAGTGCGTAACGGTAGAAAAAGATGGTTCCCTTTCTTTGACCTTGTATAATGACCGTGTGTTATCGATGTTTGAAAAATTCCGTGATGCCTATTACAATGAAACACAGGCATATGCGTATCAGCGCGTCAGCTACGATATTACGGACCCTGTGAATATGTTTGCCAATAATCAGGCGCTGTTCTTTATGCAGATGCTTGATCTTGTCACATATTTCCGTGATATGAAGACAGATTTCGGTATTTTGCCGCTGCCAAAGCTGGATGCCGACCAGGATCGGTATTATGCCACCATCAGCCCATGGCATTCCGTGTTTTTATGTGTTCCTTCAGTGCAGGAAGATGCAGAACGAACCGGTATCATTTTAGAGTCTCTTGCAGCTGAATCCTACAACCTCGTGACACCTGCATATTATGAAAAGACACTTGTCGGCAAGTATATCCGTGATGAACAGTCGGAAGAGATGCTGGACATTATCCTTTCCTCTCATGTATATGATCTGGGTTGGTTTTATCAAATCGGAACATACAACGATGAGGTGTTGTTCCTCTGGTGGTATAAAAAAGAAGACTTTGCCTCTATGTATGAAAAGAAGTACAAGCTGGCGATGAAAAATCTGGAAAAAATCAATGAAGCCTTTACCGAATTGAAGTAAGAGGTATGTTCTATGACAAGCCGTGAAAATTTCATTTCCATTGCTCGCCGAAAGGGATACGACTATATGCCGGTCCACTTTACCATGTGTCCCAGCCTGAGAGAAAAGTATGAGGCGTATAGAAAGGAACATGATCTGACGTTTCCGGTAGGCGAAGGGTATATCAGTGATCTTCCCGCAACGTGTGCATCGAAAGAAGAATTTTTAAAATACTATAAAGGCAAAACATTTAAACCCGGTACGTACATTGATATGTGGGGAGTCGCACATGAACCCGGTTCCGAAGCCGCCTATCACATGACCTATATGCACAACCCCATGCAGGATTTTGACTCCGTCGAGCAGATTCTCGCTTACCCTATGCCGGTGTTCCACGAGGAAGGTCTTGCGGCGCAAATGAAACAGGCAAAAGAACATCACGATGCGGACAGAGCGGTGATCGGAAATATGCAGTGTACCATTTGGGAAACTGCATGGTATATGCGCGGAATGGAAAACCTGATGTGCGACATGATGAGTGAAGACCCCATGGCAACGGTTCTTCTCGACCGTGTGACAGAGCTTGCAATCCAGCGTGCCGTCAGCTTTGCCAAAGCCAATGCGGATGGGTTGTTCCTTGGAGATGATATCGGCATGCAGCATACCATTATGATGAGTGAAGGTCTTTACAGTGAATGGCTGAAGCCGCGCTTAAAGCGGGTGATTGACGCTGCCCGCGCGGTGAATCCGGATATCATCATTTTCTACCACTCCTGCGGTCATGTTACCGAGTTGATTCCGCACCTGATTGAAGCGGGTGTAGATGTTCTCAATCCCGTGCAGCCAGAATGTATGGATTTCAAGGAAATACACGACAAATTCGGAGATCGCCTGTCCTTCCATGGAACCATCGGCACACAGTCCGTCATGCCGTTCGCTGCGCCGGCAGAGGTACGCCGCAAGGTGTTTGAAAATCTGGATATTGCCGGAAAGCACGGCGGTCTTTATGTATGCCCGACGCATTTGCTTGAACCGGAAGTTCCGATTGAAAATGTTGTGGCATATATTCAAGCATGTATCGATTATAAAAACAAATAAATCGGTTTGCCGCCACCGTGTTATAGATGTGCAAACGCCCGACCTGCTGAAAACAAGTCGGGCGTTTGTAATTGTTAGTTATACTGTGCAAATGTTTTAACGTAAGTTCGATAAAATTCTCGGGGAAACCCCTTTTCAAAAAACTTTATATGTATAAATCAAATCAAAACTGTGTTTTTTTGTTTGATTTATACATATTTTATTGGTTTCTAAAAGTTTTTGCGGTGGAGTTTGAGGAGGTGCTTTTTTCAAAAAGCACCTCCTCATCGAACTTATGTTGTTTTAGGTTTCTGTAAGTATCCCAGATATCGGTACTTGCAGCAGTTTCATACTACAGATTTTTACCAGCCTTGTGTCGCAAGGTATTCGCGGCTTGCACGGATGGATTCCATCGGAGTCTTGTCAGGGCCGGGACGATCCTGTTCTACCACGACCCATTCTGCACCTGCGTCCTCAGAAGCAGAAAGAATGGAGGGGATATCCTGATATCCATGACCGACAGGACGGAAACCGAAGGCTTCTTCACTTGCAGAAGCGCCTTCCGGTTTGATGCCGATCAGCTCATACATATTATCTGGCTTTTTGCCTGCCATGACAAAATCCTTTAAATGCACCACGGGTGCACGGCCTGTGTATTTACGGATATATGCAGCGGGATTTTCACCGGCGACATTGACCCAACAGGTATCGATTTCCGTCTTAAGGAGGTCTTCTGGAATTTCATCGTAGAGGATATCCAATGCGTATTTGCCGTCGATCTTTAAAAATTCAAAGTCGTGATTGTGATAGAGCATCTGGATGCCTTTTTCCTTGGCAACGCTCGCACAGCGCTTGATGTCTGCAATGGTTTTTTCCCAACCGGGCGTACCGGGACGGCGATCTTCCTGTAAATAGGGAACTGCAATGTATTTTACACCGATAACAGCATAATCGCCGATCACCTTTTCCGGGTCAGCCACCATATCGTCAAGCGGTACATGTGCGGAAATCGGAACAAGACCGATTTTTGCACAAAGTTCCTTCATGTGTTCCGGGGAATTGTTATAAAGTCCGGCAAATTCTACACCGTCATACCCCATTTCTTTTACAGCGTACAGGGTCTCTTCCAGTGCAGAGGATGCATCATCTCGCACAGAATACAGTTGAACAGCAACAGGTAAATGTTTCATATGAAATAAATTCCTTTCTTTTATAAAAATTGTTTTTTCGCGTTTTTTATAAGAAAAATAAAAAATTTTCTGTAAATTTTATAGGTGATGTGTGTGAAATACCTTGACAAACCAATAATTGAATGTTATAATGAATATATCGTATAGAATGCACAAAATCCAATATGGAACCCGCATTATTATAGCACGAAATGTTCACCATGTCAAGTAGTTTTCAGAATTTTTTGGACAAGAAGGGAGGCATAGCATATCGTTATGGGTCTTAATTCTTTTGAAGAAGATTGGACGCGCGATAAATTTCAGTTAATCAACAAACGCAATGTACATCAGTCACACTATACGCAGTCCCTCATAGCAGAAGCGCTTCGCGTAGGAATGATTCCAATTGAATTCGTCGATGATGTACAGATGCAGGTACGCGGAATCTTGGAGGACCGTCTCCGTGAGCTGCGCCGCGTCTCTTCCGCTGCCGTTGATGAAGAATGCGCAAAAAAGCAGCTGGATTCCATTTTTTATTCTGTAGATACATACCTTCTTGGATTTCACGATCCGATGTATGCCATCAATGCATTACAGGCGATGTGTGTTGAGGACATGTACCGCGAAGGTCAGAAAGCGGTAAAATCTCTGATATGTGAGACAATCGCATTATCGGTAAAAGCCAAAAAGACGCGCATACAGACAGACAATGCAGCATACAATAAAACACTGGATGAAGAAATTCGGTCATACCTGAACCGCTATAATTACAGGTACGCCGGACAGACCGTGGTGCAGACATTGACGTATCCTTTGACGGACGGAGAGAGCCGTTTAAACGGCATTCATTATTTACGGGATTACTTAAATCGATTCCTCACAGAAAACCGATTTGTCGCAATGTTTGATCCGGAAGAAAAATCGCTCTTGTTTGAAACATATGCTCAGATTCATGCAGTCGATATGGTAACCATGCGGGTAAATTTCTTTTCGATTGTTATCAACCATGCACTTGGGGCTTCGATGCTTGGAAAATACACTGGTATTCTTGTTCTGACAGAGGAAGAAGTTTCAACGCTTTATCAAATGCTGCATCGAAAAACCACAAGAGAACTGGAACATATGACCACGGATGCCATTCATGCCATCACTGCCGATTTAAAACCGGAACCTGCGGTTGCAGCCTATCTTAACGGTCATGCAAAACAGTTAGTATCAAGGCTTGTCAAAGCAAGGGACGCTGGAGAAGATGCGGTTTTGTTTATTCCGTCTGACCCAAAAGCTTTATTTAAGATATAACATAGGTTGGACATCCTTTGTTTTTTGGAAACAAAATTCGGCAAATGTTAAAAATATGCTACAGAATGTGGTAAATACTTGCAATTTCCGCGATTTTGCGGTATGATAGAATCATCAAAAATAAAGGAGCTGACGGTAATGGCAAATTTTGAAAATGATAAAACCATCACGTTTTCGATCGCAGATGAACGGGAGCTTGAAATGAAACGAACGCTGCAAATGGTATATCGCGCATTAATTGAAAAGGGTTATAACCCTATTAACCAAATTGTCGGCTACATTCTTTCAGAGGACCCGACGTATATCACAAACCATAACAACGCACGCGGTCTGATTCGGAAAATTGATCGTGATGAGCTTTTGAATACGCTGGTAAAAAATTATCTTGAAGTATAAGTTTCAAGGAGGGCTGCTGCATGCACGATGTCCGTGGGGAGTCATGTTCATGCGACAGCCCGCATCTCTTTTTTACAGAGAATCCGTTGTCGGGCGGTTCATTTTCGCATTTCCGACAAAGCCTGCATCCGATAATAGGATGCCATGCAGGAAAAGGCTGTCAATGGCTGCTTGAAATTCGCACAGTGTATTTGCTTTACGCAGACGTTTTCGGTAAGGCTCTGCATCTGCAAACAATACGATCCAATATGCCCAAAGCTCCTTTAAACGGAACAGCATATGCCGCTCCCGATAGGCGCGTCTGTGCATCACGACACAGTGCATCAGAAAACTGCCAAAGCTGTTCCTTTGTCAGTGGAGTGACGGTTTCCTTTGCGAGATACTGCCGTACTTCTAAAAATAAATTCGGATTGGATACCGCACCGCGTCCAAACATGAGCGCATGCGGTTCTTTCGGCAATGCCCTAAACAGATGATCTACATCCCGTACTGTAAACAAATCGCCGTTGCAGCAAAGGGGAATGGTCGTGTGTTCTGATGTATATGCCGTCATATCCGTATGAACATCCCCTTTGTACATTTCTTTACGTACACGCGGATGGAGAATCAACTCGGAGATTGGATAACGGTTATATATTTCTAAAATGTCTTTAAATTCATCAGGATCCACCATGCCAAGTCTGGATTTGACACTCAAACGCATTTCAGTGGAAGTAAACAAAGGGTCAGAAAAGACGGTATAAAAAAAGCGATCCAACATATCCGGTTCTGATAAAAATCCTGCACCGCGATTCTTTCCGACAACAGTTCCGGAAGGACAGCCAAGGTTTAAATTCACTTCATCGTAGCCTAAATCCCAAAGCTGCCTTGCGGCAGAAAGAAATGCGTCTGCACGGTTGGTCATAATCTGCGGGACTACATGCATTCCGGCATTTTTCTCTTTTGCAAGTGCATGCAGATCACGCTCATGAATTTTTAAATCCTGTGTAATAGATAAAAACGGTGCGAAATATTCATCGGCTTTTCCCATCGGTGAAGTACCGAAGAGATCCGCGTGAATCCGACGGAAGTATACATCTGTAACCCCTTCCAGCGGGGCAAAATACAGCTTCATTGAATCGAAATTCTCCATATTGTTTCGGTTGATTATGCGGGGGTGTGTTTGCCAAGCTTTGCAAACCACGGAAACGTCATCGGCCAAAGAATTCCCGCTGCCAGAACGACCAGAAAATAACGAATCGTATCTGAAATGGGATAGGGAAGCAGCAATGCAAACAACCATTTGCAGCCTTCCTTTATCAGCAGAACGAGTATCAAGCCGCCGACAACTTTCATGATCTGCGCATACCAGATCGCTTTTGTATCAAAATGCAGCCGATCATGATCATAAATCCACACGGCGGTCATACCAAATGCAGCGCCGATGAGTTTCCATGCATTGGAATAAGCGTCTGCAAAACAAATCGCATCTACATCTGCGGGAAATTGATAAAAAGATAAAAACATCAGGTTTGCGATACTGAATCCGCCCATAAACAGCAAAACAGCAGTAAATCGATGCGGGTTGGTATCCGCATGTTTGGCAGCTGGATACAGCAGAAAAATCAACAATAGTGCAATGCCAAAGGAAACGCCGACATCCAGCGGCGTATGTACGCCGAGATACATCCGTGACAGCGGTACAAGCACCAATGGAAGTGCAGAAAGTGTCACCAGTATGGACCTGCGTTTGCGTTCCCATAATAGAATACTTCCATATGCACCGACAGCACATTGCGTGTGCCCGCTGGGAAAGGAATATCCTGTTGCAGCTGCACGTGCATTTTCCACAATGGAGAAATCCGGATCGATAACCCATGGGCGCGGAATACGAAATATCATTTTTAATATCTGATTAAAAATAATTCCGCTCAACCCGACAGCAATGATATAGTATCCGAGGCGTTTATTGACACACCAGAATAGGATGCATATGAGGATGAGAAACAACAGCTCATGCCCCAGATATGTTACAGCAGAAAACAGCAGATCCAATAGGGGATTCCGCAGATTTTCAAGGAAATACAGGACATTCATTGCCAGAAACTCCTTTTTGGGGTATCAAATGATGCGATAAAGCAGCTGTGCCTTTTACAGCAGCGCTTCTGCGTTTATTATACCATAAAAAACGGTATTTCACAAGAAGATAATGTAAATTTTTCAAATTTAAAAAGGCGCCGGCAATCACTTGACAAAAAGGCCATTTTGTGGTATAATAAAGATATGAGCAAAGGCGTTCATTTATAAGGGATTACTCTCTTTTGAATGGGACGCTTTTTCTTTTTTATGTACAAAATGCTTTAAAAAGGAGCTGCTGTTATGCTGAAACTTCCGTTTACAAAAATGCAAGGTGCCGGAAATGATTATATTTATGTCAATTGTATGCACTGGACACTTGCACATCCGGATAAACTCTCTCAAATGATGTCACAAAGACATTTTTCTGTCGGTGCAGACGGTCTTGTTTTAATTTGTCCTTCCGCCGTTGCGGACGCTAAGATGCGTATGTTTAATAATGATGGCAGTGAAGGGAAGATGTGCGGCAACGCCATCCGCTGCATTGGTAAATATCTTTATGATAACCGTCTCATTACAAAGGAAACCATTACCATTGAAACACTATCCGGCATCAGAACATTAAAGCTCGATATCGGACGAAGCGGTCTGGTGGACGCTGTTACCGTTGATATGGGTCGTGCTGTGTTTACACCGTCCTTTATTCCGGTTGTATCACAAGAGGAAATGATCAATGCACCAATAGAGGTCTGCGGCAAGACATGGCATGCAACAGCAGTTTCGATGGGAAATCCGCATTGTGTCGTGCTTTCATGCGACGGTGCACCTATTGATCCCGATCACATGCAGCTGGAAGATATCGGTCCAGTCTTTGAAACGCTTCCTCTATTCCCTGAACGTGTCAATACAGAATTTGTTTCTGTGATCAGTCCCACACATTTGAAAATGCGTGTTTGGGAACGCGGCAGCGGAGAAACCTTTGCATGCGGAACAGGCGCGTGCGCAGTCGTTGCAGCCGCTGTAAAGAACGGAATTTCACCGGCAGGTGAGCCCATTACGGTGTCTCTGCGCGGCGGAGATTTGACGTTATGGTGTTCAGAAGATTACCGTATGACAATGAAAGGCGGCGCAATTAAAGTATACGACGGCGTGTTTGAATACGAAGAAATCAAGTAATCTGATAGATAAAGCGTTCGTTTTTACGGCTGAAAAAATTGATCTTCCCTAATTGCAATGATCTCTTGCATTCTGTGCTGTGATATGATATACTTATTACAATTAAAATTTTATGTTTACAGACCGTAAACATATAGGGAAGGGACGGTTATCTGAAAGATGACGAAAACACTCCATTTAACAGCAACGGCAGCCACAATGGCAGAAGTCAAAGCAGAGATACGAACGGTTCTGCACGCGGATTCAGTACCAGATGAAATTTGTGTTGCATTAAACGCAGGAGAATATGATCCGCTGGATTTTTGTTTTACAGCCGAGGATTGTTCCCAAACCACTCGTGTGATCTACCGTGCACAAGAAGGCGGTACGGTCTTGATCTGCGGCGGTATTCATGTGGAAAAAGAACAGTGGAGGCAGCCGGATGCAGAAATGGCTTGCCGTTTTTCAGAGGAAGCGAGATCGCATATCCGAATGATTTCTCTGACTGCGCTTGGCATGACACGTGAGATGTGGGGAGAGGAAATTCCGATTGGCGCCTATAACACTGCATATAAGTATGATGATGTACCAAAAGGATGCGGCAGTGAATTTTTTACAGGCGGACGCCGCATGATAAAAGCACGGTATCCGAATGCCGGAACCTTTGCAGAGCTTTCCGCCGTTGCTGACGTCGGTGATGTTCGAGAATTCCCAGAACAGAATTATTTTCTCGATTGGGATGACAGAAAAAATCACCGCGGCGGAACATATGTCATCGACCGGGAAACCAATTCCCGTATAAAGAACTGGAAAGATCGTTCCACTGCATGGATATTCGGTTACTTTTATCACGATTGGGCAGATTCCTCTGCACCGGTTGATTTCAATGTAGAAAACCGACTGGTTTATCCAAAATATGTCTCGAGATTCGGCGCGAAAAAAGGTGCGCATTATTATTTCTATAATATTCCGGAAGAATTGGATACGGAAGGGGAATGGTATCTTGATCGGACAACGGGCAATTTGTATTTCTGGCCATATGAAAACGCAGAATCCGCAGATTTTTCATACCGTGATCTGCCATTATTGCTGTGTGAAAACACCTGCAATATGACATTCTCTGGAATCTCTTTTTCCACGACAATTGGAAACGCAGTCGTTGTACATGGGGAAGATATGGTACTTGACGGTTTGAACATTCAGAATATCGCTGGTACTGCGATACTGATAAACGGTTACAGGAATACCGTCATGAACTGTGACATCAGCCATACCGGAAAAGGCGGAATTTATGTGGAGGGCGGAGATCGCCAAACCTTAACAAAAGGGGAAAACCGTGTCACCAATAATTATATCCATGATTTTGCAGAAATTTATTTAACCTATCAAGGCGGAATCAGCTTACAGGGAGTCGGCAATATCGCCGATCACAATGAAATTTGCCGCGCACCGCATACTGCGATTTTTTACGGCGGCAACGAACATGTCATTGAATACAACGACATCCATGATGTTGTGCTTTTGTCCTCCGACGCAGGTGCAATTTATTCCGGCTTTGATTGGGCGGCAAATGGAACTGTCATTCGGTATAACCGTTTGAAAAACATCGGAGGAGAAGGCTTTTCTCCGGACGGTATTTATTGGGATGATGGATTGTCCGGGCAGACCGCATACGGAAATCTCCTGATTCATGTAAAAAAATACAGTGTATTAATCGGCGGCGGCAGAGAGTGCGTTTTTGAAAATAACGTAATCATTGATTCCGGAATTTCTGCCATTCATTATGACGACCGCAACCGCGACGGCTTTGTTCATGACGGCTGGGCAAGGGCTGCGGTCAATCAGCCCGATGCAGCACATTGGCAGCATTTGAACGCGGTTCCGTTTAGAGAAGAACCGTGGAAATCAAAGTATCCGCTGCTTTCCTGTGTGAAGACCTCGTTTGATACCGACCCGGACGACAAAGATTTTCCGATCAATCCTGCGTATTCCAGCATCAAAAACAACGTTATCATTGCTCCATGCGGCAAGCTTGCGATGATTGCAGATTCTGTTTATACATACTCTAACGTAGAGGAAAGTCTGGTATATCCAAGTACGGAAGAAGCCATGTGGGACGAAACCCTTGGAAATTTTCTGCCAGACAGTCCCGTCTACCGTGTTTTACCGGAATTCAAATCCATTCCGGTGAAGGAAATTGGCAGAAATAAATGATGTATTTTTACGCATTGAAGCATCATTAAAAATATTGCTGATACATACATTCAAAAATAAAAAAGAAAAAAGTCTCGTGTCGTTTTCATGACCGAGACTTTTCTGCTTTTTGAAACCGTATGCAATAGCCCGTTTCTCTTGAAAATTTTTTCAGACGTTATTGTCAAATTGAATATTTTTCTGCATACACATCATACTTTTTCTTAAAGTCTGCATCGCTGTATTTCATTTCATTCAAGTATTTGTGTGTATCGAAGGAAGAACGTTTAGACTCAATGATCGCCACTGCAATATTGGAACAGTGATCTGAAATACGTTCAAAGTTTGTTAGAATATCCGATAACACAAAACCGGCTTCAATGGTACATTTACCCTTTTGCAGACGCGTGATATGTCCGGTACGGATAGAAGCAATGATGCGGTCGATGACCTGCTCAAGCGGTTCTACGTCGGACGCAAGAATCGGATCGTTTTCGACATAAGCCCGCATGGTATTCTCCAGAATTTCGTCTATGGCATTGGACAGATTTTTCAGTTCCGCCATAGCATCCTGTGTAAATGTCATGTGCTTTTCTGAAATTTCTCTTGCTGCTTTGGAAAGATGCAGTGCATGGTCGCCAAGGCGTTCAAAGTCTCCAATGACATGCAATAGCTTTGTTACAACCTGTGCATCGCGGTCGGACAAGGCATCCGCGGACAGCTTGACAAGGTATGTCCCAAGTTTGTCCTCAAATACATCGGTTTCGTCTTCTGTGTTTTTTATGATATCCAAATTCACGGAAATATCGGCAGTATTGTCATTTTCGATGGTGTTCAATGTGGCAATCGACAAATCCACACTTGCATGTGCCAGCTCAGCCATGCGGTTGGCTGCATTGTCGCATGCCGTCAATGCCGATGTCGGAGAAATCAGCAGACGTTCATCCAGATAAAGAATTTCTTCTGTAGATTCTGTATGAGATTCCTTCTCCGGTATGATTTTTTCCACAAGCTTGATTAAAAGCTTGCGAACCGGCATTAATATGATTACGGTTGCAATATTGAAGATCGAATGAATGATTGCAATGCCGAATGCAGAAACCGGTTCGTCAAAAAGAGCCGGTGCGAAAATGGTGTCTACCAAACAGAACAACGGCAGTCCAATGGCGGTACCGATAATTTTGATGGTCAGGTGAAGCACACCGACACGTTTCGCTTTGTCAGTTGCACCGATGGCGGATAACAGGGACGTCACACAGGTACCGATATTTTGTCCCATGATAATCGGGATGGAAAGACCGACTGGGATGGAACCGGTCAAAGCAAGCGCCTGCAAAATACCGACAGATGCAGAAGAAGATTGAATAATCGCAGTGATAACGGTACCAAGCAGAAGACCCAGAAGCGGATTCTGAAAACGGATCAGCACATTCATAAAAGCAGGAGATTGTGCCAGCGGCTGAACGGCGTCGCTCATTGCCGACATACCTGAGATCAGAACAGCAAATCCGATAAAAATTGTACCTGTGGTCTTTTTTCGGTCGCTTTTAGAGATCATACGCAGGGCAATGCCGATGAATGCCAGAATCGGAGCAAAGCTTGCAGGCTTTAAAATCCGGATATAAAACGCATCGCTTTCCAAACCGGCAAGACCCAAAATCCAAGATGTAATCGTCGTGCCGATATTTGCACCGAAAATGATTTCTACAGTCTGCGAAAATTGCATGATACCGGAGTTTACCAAACCAACAAGCATGACCGTGGTCGCAGACGAGGATTGAATTGCCATGGTAATCGCTGTGCCGAGCAAAAGACCGCGAATCGGATTGGAAGTCATGCGTTGGAGTAGAGATTCAAGCTTAGAACCAGCGAGTTTTTCAAGGTTGTCTGACATGACATTCATACCAAACAGAAAAAACGTCAGACCGCCAAGAAATGTGAATACGGAAAAAATATCCATATTGATTCAGTTGCTCCTTTATATTATTTATGTTCTTTTTTATTCCATAATCTTAATTTAGTATACCATAACCAAACGTAATGCGTCATGAATATATTGTAAATTTTATGTTACATAATGGAAAATTATGTCACTCTATAAACCATATCGATCATACAGGAAAAATGAACAAGTAAATTTGAAATAAAAAGACGTGCCGCGAATATTAGCACTAAAATTCTGCTGAATTTTGAATAAAGATTGTAAAATTTATTAATATTTGCGCAGAATGCTTGACTTTCCCCCGATTTGTGTTATAATATATTAGCACTCAAATATATAGAGTGCTAAACCCATGCTATCATCTACAATATATAAAAGGAAACCAAAGAAAGGAAATTGAATATGGAAAAGAAACAATTTAAGACAGAATCGCAAAAGCTGCTTGATATGATGATCAACTCCATTTATACACATAAGGAAATTTTCCTGCGTGAGTTGATTTCCAATGCCAGTGATGCATTGGATAAGCTGTATTACCGTTCTTTAACGGATGATACCGTTACACTGGCACGCTCCGACTATCAGATTCGTCTGGAAACAGACAAGGATGCACGTACGGTTCGTATTATCGATAACGGTATCGGTATGACACAGGAAGAACTGGAAAACAACTTGGGAACCATTGCAAAATCCGGCTCTTTTGACTTCAAGCATGACAATGAAAAGAAGGAAGACATCGATATCATCGGTCAGTTTGGTGTCGGTTTCTATTCTGCATTTATGGTGGCAGATAAAATTACCGTTGTTTCCAAGGCATATGGCGCAGATGTTGCCTATTGCTGGGAATCGGAAGGGATTGACGGCTATACCATTGCGCCATGCGAAAAGGAAACTGCCGGTACAGAGATTACACTGCATCTGCGGGAAGATACAGAGGAAGAGAAATATTCTGAATACCTTGATTCCTGGCGCATCAAGAATCTTGTAAAGAAGTATTCTGACTATATCCGTTATCCAATCCGCATGGATATCACAACAGAAAAATTAAAGGAAGGCGTTGATCCATCGTCCGATGCGGAAGACAAGTACGAAAGTGTGACGGAAACAGAAACGCTCAATTCCATGGTTCCGCTGTGGAAAAAACGTGCACAGGACATCACAGAGGAAGAATATGCCGCATTCTACCGCGATAAGTATTATGACTTTGAGTCTCCTGCAAAGACCATTCACTTCAAATCTGAAGGTACTGCGACCTTTGATGCGTTATTGTACATTCCTGCAAAGGCACCGTTCAATTACTATACCAAGGATTATGAAAAGGGTTTGCAGCTGTATTCTTCCGGTGTGTTAATTATGGAAAAATGCGCAGACCTTCTGCCGGATTATTTCAGCTTTGTCCGCGGACTTGTGGATTCTGCCGATCTCTCTCTGAATATTTCCCGTGAAATGCTGCAGCATGATCACCAGTTAAAGGTCATTGCAAAAGCAATTGAAAAGAAAATCAAGAACGAGCTTGCAAAGATGCTGGAAGCAGACCGCGAAAAGTATGAAGCATTCTGGAAAGCCTTTGGCATGCAGCTGAAGTTCGGTCTGTATTCTGATTACGGCATGTACAAGGATGTATTGCAGGATCTCGTCATGTTTACTTCTTCCAATGAGAAGAAACTGACAACATTAAAAGAGTATGTCTCCCGCATGAAGGAAGAGCAGAAATCCATCTATTATGCATGCGGTGAAACCAATGATAAAATTGAAATGCTGCCGCAGTGCGAGACAGTGACCTCCAAAGGCTATGAGGTGCTGTATCTGACAGACGACATCGACGAATTCGCCCTGAAGATGCTCGGCAAATACGAGGAAAAGAATTTTGTCAATGTATGTGCAGAAGACCTTGATATTTCTACAGACGCAGAAAAAGAGGCAGTCAAGACCGAAAATGAAAATTCTGCCGATATGCTGACAGCAATGAAGGAAGCACTCGGGGACAGTGTGGCTTCGGTACGTTTTACCAATACCCTGAAGAATCATCCGGTTTGTCTGACCAGTGAAGGCGGTTTGTCCGTCGGTATGGAGCAGGTGCTCAATAAAATGCCTTCTTCTGAAGAAAATGTGAAAGCACAGATTGTCCTTGAAATCAATGCAGAGCATCCGATTGCAGCAAAGCTGAAAGCGCTTTATACGTCCGACAAGGACAAGCTTGCTTCCTATGCAAAGATTTTGTATGCACAGGCACGACTGATTGGCGGTATGTCTGTAGAAAATCCGGCAGAGCTTTCTCAGCTTGTTTGTGATTTGATGGTCTAAGTCTGAAAAGTTTTTTTGAATGTGCAGTTCTATTGAATGTTTAATTCTATTAAACGTTTAATTCTATTAAACGTGCAGAGGAGCAGGTAACATTTATGGCTGGTTGGGGGACACACATCATCCTTGCAGACCGACTGCTGTCGGATGGCCTCGCACCGTATCTTGATCGGAGAGGCTTTGTTGTCGGCGCCATTGCACCAGACTGCAATATTGAAAACGCTGATTGGTCTGATTTTACTCCGCCGCGTGAAACGACGCATTTTATGACGGGAAAGAGTAAAATTACAGCAGATTATGAGGGATTTTATACTGCTTTTATCAAAGGCTGTCATTTTCTCTCAGAAGAGCATCGGGCATTCTTATGGGGATATTATACGCATTTGGTCACCGATGTCATGTTTACGGAATATCTGCATGATGCAGAGCGTATTGCAGCATGCTTTGCAAGACTTTCAGAGATAGAATCCTATCAAAAACAACTTGCAGACCAACCAAAGACATATGATACGCTAAAAACCGTTTTTGGCAATACTGGACTTATGCAGGATCTTTCCTATTTGGAATATCTCTATCTGTCCTCCGATTCCAATCATCCCTATCATACCATTTTGAGAAAGGTGACAGCATTCCCGGATTATCTTCCGTTTTTACCGACGGGCGCCATTGTCCGGAAAATTAAGATTATGGCACATCCTATAACCGATATACCGAAAACACAGCTGCTGTTTTTCTCAAAGGAAGAATATGCGTATTTCCTTGATGCTGTATGTGAAAAAGCAACAGCGCTAATCAAAGACAGAATCTCATAAATAGGCTGCTGTGGATATCCTGTGATTGTCGTTGGGATATCTGCGGCAGCTTTTCCATTTATCAATTGTGGTATAACGTGAAAAACAATTTTTCACAATGGTTTTTGTCGCTTTCGCTGCGAAAAACTACCCACAAATTCCAAATAAGGAAGCTTTCGCTAACGCATAAGCTATGGTGATTATTATGAACACAAAAATGCGCATTCTGGAATTGCTTGAAGCACACCGCGGTGAAACGATTTCAGGAGAACAGCTTGCAGAGCTTTTGCATGTATCACGGAATGCGATCTGGAAAGCAATGGGGGAGCTGCGCGGAGAAGGGTATCAGATCACGGCAGTGACAAACAAAGGCTACTGTCTTTCCCAAGAAAACGATATTTTATCGGTGCAGGGAATCAAGCCGTTTCTGCTGCCGGAATGTCAGAAGTATGCAGAATGCATCCATATTTATCCTTCCTTGCGTTCTACCAATCAAACGGCAAAAGAATTCGCGGTTGCCGGGGCAGAACATGGTACGACTGTCATTGCCGACACCCAAACGGACGGGCGCGGACGGTTTGACAGAAGCTTCTTTTCTCCGGCGGGAAGCGGATTGTACCTCAGTATGGTGCTGCATCCGGATGCTTTGCATTTTCAAAATAAAACGGCTGTTACAGCGTTTGCCGCTGTCGCAGTTTGTGATGCGATTGAAGCGCTTTCCGGACAGAAACCAACAATCAAATGGGTCAATGATATCTTTTTGCATGGTAAGAAGGTCTGCGGAATTTTGACAGAAGCCGTCTCCGATTTTGAAAGCGGCAGGATGCAGTGGATTGTACTTGGCATTGGGCTGAATATCCATACAAAAGCAGCAGCGTTTCCAGAAGACTTGCAGCCGTTGGCATCTTCTGTTTACGCAGAAGAAACAACTGCGGCACTTCCAAACACGCGAAACCGGTTTGCTGCGGAAATCATCAACCGCATTCTTGGAAAAGAATATCAGTTTACAGAAGAAGTTCTGTTTCAAAAATATAAAGAACGCCTCTTTATTCTTGGAAAAGAAATTCTTGTACTCGATGGGCAATCTGCCTATCATGCAGCCGCGCTTGATATCGATGCGCTTGGACATTTGATTGTGAAAGATCAAACCGGAGCATTACACACGTTAATGTCGGGGGAAATACGCATTCAATCGGTCACAGGAAGATAGCCCTTCGATTGTCACCTGAATTTTAATTAATAGTTGACAATTCGTTTTTCATATGGTATAATAGATACAGGAAAAAAATTTTTCACTTGATCCGGTAGTTTCTTGACATCAGGGGAAACCATCGGAGGATGATTGAGAGGAACTATATGAAAAACGAAAAAACGGTAAAATTATGTATCTGTGCGCTGTTTGCAGCGTTGACTGCGGTATTGTCGCAAATTTCAATTCCACTGCCGCCAATCCCAATCAATCTTGCAACATTTTCCGTATTCTTAGCCGGTGCGCTGCTGGGGGCAAAATACGGTGCGCTCAGTCAAACGGTATATGTTCTGCTCGGTGCGATTGGAGTTCCGGTTTTCTCGTCGTTTCGCGGCGGCATTGATGTCATTGTCGGTCCGACCGGCGGATATATTGTGGGATATATTCTTGCGGCCGCGCTTGTTGGTTGGATTGTCGACCGTTACGGTCTCCAAATTCGTGTCCTTGTTATCGCAATGTTTTCCGGTTTTCTTACATATATGATTTGCGGAACGTGTTATTATATGTTCCTTACCAAATCCGGTTTGATTGCAGCGCTTATGGCATGTGTGGTTCCTTTTTTGATTGGCGATTTCTTAAAAATGGTACTTGCCATTGTATTGGCGCGGAAACTGCGTCCGATTCTTTCAAAATTGAAATAAGCACAGATAAAAATCACATAACCATTAAAGCAGCTGTAACCGTATCTAAAATTTACATCATAAAAAACCGTCAGCGCCGTCCTGTAGAATTATTACACAGGACGGCGCTGATTGTTTATTCTTATAGGATTTCTATTATTTTAAGGAAGGAAGTCTGAAAAATAAATTTTTCAGACCGTGTTTTGTGGCTTACGTCACAACTCCACAAGGAAAGGAAAACTCCGCTTGCGCGGAGTTACGATCATAAAAATGTTGCTGTGTTAAATGTAAATAAATGCGCCAATGGCATTGCCTGTTTGATTTGTATAGGTAAGCCAACCGTTTTGAATCGCCTGATCGACGACATATCCGCGTGAAATACCGGGTGCCTGTTTGAGCAAATCGTTGATTTCATTACGAACGGTATGGAGTTTCTGCGCCAAAGCTGCACCATCAGGATGGTCTGCACGTTTATGAAAAATGACAAGATTTGGACCTATTTCTGCATTTTCTTTTTTTAGATATCCGTATGTGATTAAATTTTCAATATAGCTTTCTTCACATTCATCAGTCCGTCCGCTGCATACAAGCCAAAGTGTATATACTTCCTTATACGATAAATGGGTTGGCGTTTTTTGTTGTATATTCTCCCAGAAAAATTTATACTGCCCGAAATTGATATCGATTGTAATTTCGTTTTGATCATGGGAAATATATCCATTTTCACCAACGAATGCCGGTACCTGCCAATCTATCGTTTCATATCCGGTCAATATCCACGCGCCGCCATCGGGGCGTTTTGGATACTCGTTTCGATATTCTTCTCCAAAAATCTTTTCATTTTTGTTCCATTGCAGCCAGTCAAACGTGCGTACAAGCAATGCCCATTTTGCATCTTCATATCTGATATTCTGGATATCTATCTCCGTACCGTCTTCCCGCATATAAGCGTCAATCAATGCGCAGATTTTTTCTGTCAGCGGTTTTTGTATACTCAGATTGGATTCAAATTCCTTTCGCTGTTCTTCTTTACTGATAATCGGGAAATTCGTTTGATATTGATTTCCATTTTTTCGCAAAAGCTGTTCTTCTACTAAAAATTCCAGTTCATCTTCCATGTACGGCAAAGCAATTCCCAATTCCAGGGAAAGTTCTTCTGCTGTCTGCGGATTTTCATATGCCTCCAAAAAAATATTTTTGTACAGTAAATGGGTAATAATTGACCAAGGCTGCCCCCTTTTGCCGTCTTTACCACTTTGTACAAAGGATACCTGTTCCGGATGATAACTGCGTTTTCCAAATTCTCTTGCCATGTCCATACCTTCTTTCAAAATCATTCTTGCACGGTAAAGTCTTTGCTTTACCGTGGTTTCTAAAAGAGAAAGAGATGATGCAATAAGACGAACGCTTTTATTTTCCAAATAATACGCAACAAGAATATGACGATAATCACTTCTGATAAACGCCAGCTCTCGCCGGAGCAAAGCTAATTGCTCTGCATAAATCATTTGATCAAGTATTGTTTCGTCAGGATCTTCAATCTCATAATCACAAATATCGGAACCGGTTACCGACGCATTGCGATTATGCTTCTTTGTCGCCCATACGGAGTATCGGTTGCGTGCAATCTGCCAGATCCATGCTGAAAAATTTTCCGGAATCATACCGGTATTCAACGCAGCAATGATGCTGCATGCAATATCCTGCGTTAAATCCTCTGCTTCTGTATGACATCCTGTCTTTTTCAGACAAAAGTAAAATACCTTTTCCAAATAATGTTCCGCAAAATCATTCACAAGCCGATTGCGTATTTCGTTTGTTTTTTGCATCTTTATGACCATAACTTTCACGAAAGTGAAAGTTATCTCCTCTCATTGTGGAGTTGTGACGAAGTCACATAACACGGTCTGAAAAATTTATTTTTCAGACTTATTTCCTTTCAATCAGATAGTGTGGTATTTTGACATTCGGTTACAAACTTTTTTAAATTTTTATTTTTCTTTGAATAGGTAAAAACAAATCTGTACATACTATCAACAGAAAACAAAGAGATGGAGGATATACTCATGTTTGATAAATTTGCACTTGTTATTACACTGATCGGTGCGCTGAACTGGGGTTTGGTCGGAATCTTTCGTTTCGATCTCGTCTCCCTGATTACCGGAGGCGGCGGTGTTCCTGCACCGGACAATATGTTTGCGCGTATCATTTATACCGTTGTCGCGCTGGCAGGCGTCTGGTGTATTTCGCTTCTGTTCCGTGACAATACAGAAGTATTCCCGGCGGAAAGCAATTGATTCGTGTATAAAGAAAATGCTGCACGTTGTTGTTTTGGGTAACGTGCAGCATTTTGTTTAACGTGCGTTCGATGAGGAGATGCTTTTTGAAAAAAGCACCTCCTCAAACTCCTCCGCAAAAACGTTCAAACGTATGAGCCCATAAATCTATCAAACATACATGATTTTACAGATTATGATCCTTTTTCCAATTCCCGTCGATAAAATCAAGATAATGGGTGATATGTGTATCCCAAAATTCCCATGTATGCGCACCGGGATTTTCTTCATAAACATATCCAAACGGATTTCCTTCCAGGCTTTCAAAGAAATCGCGCGTTTCTTTGGCAGATTCCAAAAGGAAATCATTGGAACCGATGGCATGATAAATCCGTGGAATCGGCTTGCCTTGTGCGAGAATCTTTTTTGCGTTCTCAAAACAGTCCTCAGGAAGCCCGGAAAGCGTCTTTCCGTCATGGCAAAGGAATGCCACATTATTTTCCTGCTCGTTGAAAGTTTCGCTCCACGGATGATTGAATGCGCCTGCGGAAAGACATCCGATGGCAGCATAGTTTTCCGGTTTTGAAAGTCCGATTTTCATCGCACCTTCACCGCCCATGGAAAGACCGGCGATATAATTGTCCTCTCTGCGTGCAGAAAGCGGGAACATCTCCCGCATCACACGCGGCAGTTCATCGCTGACAAAGGTATAATAGGGGAATCCGTGCGACATATCGGAATAACAGGAAATTTGGACAGCAGGCATAACAACGGCGATATGATGTGCCGCTGCATACCGTTCAATGGAAGTCATGCGCTGCCATACTGTTTCGTCGTCGCTCTTACCATGTAAAAGCCAAAGCGTCCGATATCCAAAGGCAGGTAGTTCTTCCTCTGGCAGAATCACATCCACGGTGACACTCCAGCCGTGCAGTGCCTCTGAAAAATATTCTGCATGCAGAAGTGCCATTTACTTCTCTCCTTTCTTTAAAGGAAGCTTATTTAAAAATTGGGGAAGTACCCCGTTCCAATATGCCCAGTTATGACTGCCGGCTGATTCTTCATAAGAAATACCGTAGCCTGCATCCTGCATGGTCTTGGCAATGGAACGTGCCTGCGGAAGATAAACGTCCTCTGTACCGCAGTATAGATAAAATTTCGTATTTTTTGCACGAGCAGCACACAGCGGAGCCTGTGCATAAAGATCGTTTGTCGAAGCGTGATATTCTTCATCCGTGCCGAAAATATCATGATACAGTTTATGCTCCCACTCCTCGAAATCGGGATTATACATATGCATTTCCATATCCGGCGGAGGGGAAAAGGCGCCGACACAGCAAAAGCGTTCCGGCTGCTGCATGCCGAATTTGATTGCGCCGTAAGCTCCCATGGAAAGTCCTGCGACAAAGGTATCTTCCTGTGTCCTGGAAATTGCAGGGAAGTAACGGGATACAACATCGGGAAGTTCTTTTGACAAATGCTCCCAATATGCAAAACCGTGCTTCATATCGGTATACCAGCTCATGGAAGCGTCCGGCATAACGACTGCAAAGCCAAGCCCCTCTGCGTACATCCGAATCTGGGAATAGTGCAGCCATGCATTGCAGTTCTGTGACATGCCATGCAAAAGGTATAACACCGGATACGGTTTCCGTTCAGCGTTTCCCGGATATACCGGCAGAATGACATTCATTTTTGTCTGCATTCCAAGCACTTTGGAAAAGAAATGCGTTTCTATTAATGCCATTTTATAATTACAACATTTACTCTGGTAAACGTTGTTCCTTTCTAACCCGTTTCATTTCATTACAGACCGGTATATGCGCCGGAAGCGGTTAAAATCTCCTGAATTTTCTTTGTGTCAGCGTTTTGTACAGAAGTATCTCCGTCGATGGTAACACATGCGCCGACGCCGGCTGCTTCACCCGTTGTAGCACAAATCGGCATGATACGGATAGACGCCTGTGCTTCATGGTTTGCAGAAATGCAGCGGCCGCCGACAAGCAGGTTATCTGCGTCGTTAGACTTCGGAATCAGGGAACGATAGGGAATCGTATACCATGTACCTTCTGGGAAGTAATAATGGCTGGTTCCGGTTCCTTCCGGATTGTGAATATCGATGTCATAATTACCGGCTGCAATTGCATCCTCAAATTTTGTACATGCGACGAGATCATCACCGGTCAAAACGTACTCGCCGATGAGCATACGGCTTTCACGCACACCGATGGAAGGCGCCGTGTACACCAGACGTGCATGCTCCATACCGGGAATCTGGTTGTCACGGAAGAAGTTCATAATTTCAATGACTTGACGGCGTGCTTCCATTTCTGCTTTTGTCACATCAAACGGATCGACCGGATTGTGCTTAACGACACGTGTCGTATTGAAGTGCAATACACCTTCAATGGGATGATTGAATACAAGAATGTTTTCACGCGGGTTTGAGAATTTTCCCTGTTCCAGCTGTTCCTTGTAGAGACGCTGCCAAAGATCGTGGTTTTCAAAAAAGGTCTTTTTGTCTACATTGGCAACACGGAAGCAAAGCGTCATCGGCTGACAGAGATCATCCTTTTCACGGCCAAGCTTGGTCGGAACACCTGCCGTTACACAAAGGTCTGCATCACCTGTGCAGTCAATGAACATTTTTCCATGGAAGGTAAGTACGCCTGCTTTTGTTGCAACGGATACGTTTTCGATATGGGTACCGTTCTTTTCCACGCCGCACAGTGTGGAATGGAACAGTACCTGCACGCCAGCACTAACCATCATTTCATCAAGAATGACCTTCAGCGTTTCGTCTTCAAAGCCGCCGCGTGCATTCAATTCTGCCACAATCTCCCCAAAGATACCGCGGGACAGTAGGTGACGCGCTTTGGTACCGTCTTCTTTTTTGATGCTTGTCCAGTAGCACATAAACGGATAAATCAGGCAATTGGATGCCGCACCGCCCAAAAATCCGGATGCTTCCAGAAGCAGTACCTTTTTACCCTGTCTGGATGCTGCAAGTGCAGCTGCACAGCCTGTAAAGCCGCCGCCAAGTACAATAATGTCATATGTATTTTGGTAATTCATCGATGGAATCTCCTTTTTGAACATGGTTTATTAATATTATATAGACTCTTTCGTAAAATAGCAATAGTTTTCAAAAAATAAAAAATTTTACAATTGGATCCGATAGAAACTCTTGCGCTTTTTTACATTTTATAGTATAATAATTTTATATTATGCTTTAAAACATACCTTTGAAAGGAACGCATCATGAACCGTTATTTTTATGTACTGTTGATTTCCATGATTCCGCTGATTGAGCTGCGCGGTGCAATACCAGCGGGCTGCGCCATGGGACTTCCCTGGTATACAAACTTTATATTATGCGTCATCGGTAATATGATTCCGGTTCCTCTGATTTTATTATTCATCGATCAGATTTTCAGTTTCATGAAACGATATCCGCATCTTGGCAAAATTGCGCGGTTCTTTGAAGAAAAAGGCGAAAAAAACAAAGGAAAAGTCACGAAATACGCATCGTGGGGTCTGCTGTTGTTTGTCGGAATCCCGCTGCCGGGAACCGGTGCATGGACAGGCGCACTGGTCGCTTCTCTTTTAAAGATGAATAAAAAGAATGCAACCCTCAGCATTTTCGGCGGCGTGCTTGTCGCAGGTGTCCTTTTGACCCTGATTTCATACGGTGTGTTAGGATTTTTATCCTTCCTTCTGTGAATCTTGTGAAAAATACCAATTGTATTTTTTGATAAAATATGGTATAATAAGATTGCTTATCAAGAGCGGCGGAGGGACTGGCCCGATGAAGCCCGGCAACCTGTTACATAGTTTTGTAATAAGGTGCCAATTCCCGAGAGATGAGAATCAAACAGCTTTTTATCCTCGGTCGTTCCTGAAACAACCGAGGATTTTTTATATCGTTTCGTACATCTGCAATCCCGATGATAAGCTGATTTTTTCCGAAATTCCCCCAAAGAAAGGAAGCTTTCGTAATCGAAAGCTATGGTTATTAAAATTATGAAAAAATTATTTACATCCGAATCTGTCACAGAAGGGCATCCCGATAAAATCTGTGACCAAATCTCTGATGCCATTCTTGACAATCTGTTAGCACAGGACCCCATGTCCCGTGTTGCATGTGAAACCTTTGCAACGACCGGTATGGTCTGCGTAATGGGTGAAATTACAACCAAAGCATATGTCGATATCCAGACAGTGGTTCGCGAAACCGTCCGTGAAATCGGGTACGATCGTGCAAAGTACGGTTTTGACTGCGATACCTGTGCCGTCATTTCCTCCATTCATGAGCAGTCTCCCGACATTGCAATGGGCGTTGACAAGGCACTAGAAGCAAAAGAAGGACAGATGACCGATGCGCTTGACACCGGCGCCGGCGACCAGGGAATGATGTTCGGCTATGCATGCAATGAGACGCCGGAGCTGATGCCGATGCCCATTTCGCTTGCACATAAGCTGTCCAAGAGATTGACCGAGGTCCGTAAAAATGGTACACTGCCGTATCTCCGTCCGGATGGAAAAACACAGGTCACTGTAGAATATGATGATAAAAAGCCGGTACGTGTAGATGCGGTGGTTGTCTCTTCTCAGCATGACCCGGATGTGACGCTGGAACAAATCCGTGCCGACATCATTGAAAACGTCATCCGTCCGATTATTCCCGCAGAATTTCTCGATGAAAACACCAAGATTTTCGTGAATCCGACCGGTCGTTTTGTTGTCGGCGGACCGCAGGGAGACACCGGCTTGACGGGACGCAAGATCATTGTAGACACCTACGGCGGCTATGCACGTCACGGCGGCGGTGCATTCTCCGGCAAGGATCCGACAAAGGTTGACCGCAGTGCCGCTTATGCAGCAAGATATGTTGCTAAAAACATTGTTGCCGCAGGACTTGCAGATCAGTGCGAGGTGGAGCTTGCATATGCCATCGGTGTGGCAAAGCCTGTTTCCGTTTTAATTGATACCTTCGGTACGGCAAAGATTCCGGAAGAAAAAATTTCCGCATGCATTTCGGGGCTGATGGACCTTCGTCCGGCTGCAATCATCAAGCGTTTTGATCTGCGCCGTCCGATTTACCGTCAAATCGCCGCATACGGTCATATGGGACGGGAAGACGTCAATGTGCCGTGGGAAAAGACCGATCTTGTGGATGAACTGAAAAAAGCATTATAATGATGACCGGATGTCCCCCGTCTCTATAGGCGGCGGAAGACATCTTAGTCTTTCGGGTGAGGGATCCAATCTCTCACGAAAAGACTTTGGTGCAAACGAACGCGCCGGTCGTTTTCTCCAATGACAGGGCAACGCTCCTTCATGGAAAAAGAACCTTGCGACCCGGAATGACATATACTGCTACTGTTCCAATCAAAAGAAGAGGAGTGGTGCAGCATGTGGCTCCGGGTTGTTTTCGAGTGTCTGATTGTCTCCTTATCAGGGGGACTTGTATATTTGGGATATTTGGCTGCCGGATGTCTGCTGTTTGGAAAGAGCAGCAGTCAATTTCAGCATCCTGATGCAGACGCCATCGAATATTTGTGGCGATCCCAGAAGTGGTATAAACGGGTGTCCGTCCTTCCTTTGTGGATTGCAGAAGACAGGGAAGCTGCGGAAATATTACAAAAATTACAGCGATAGCGATAAAGAAAGGAAATAGCCATATGCGTACTCCGGACGGAAAAGACGAGAAGGATTTATTGGAGCTGGAAGGCACCGTAGAACGCATCATTTATAAAAATGATGCCAATGGGTACGCAATTTGTGAAGTTTCTATTTCCGACAATGAATATGATACAGTCGTTGGTACACTGCCGGATATCAACGTCGGGGAATCCATCAAGGCTCTTGGCGAATGGGTGGTGCATCCGAATTACGGAAGGCAGTTCAAGGTTTCCTACTTTGAAAAACAGCTTCCGGCGACCACAGCGACAATATTAAAATACCTGTCGTCAAAAAATGTAAAAGGCATTGGTCCGAAAACGGCAAAATCAATTGTTGAGGCATTTAAAGAAGATACCTTTGATGTCATTGAAAACCATCCGGATTGGCTTGCGCATATCCCCGGGATTTCTGAAAAAAAAGCATTGGAAATTTCTGCAAACTTTAAAGAACAGTTTGGGATTCGCACCGTTATGATGTTCTGTCAGAACTATTTCGGTCCGACAACGGCAGTACGCGTTTATAATCGCTGGGGCGGTGCCGCAGTTGATGTCATTAAAGAAAACCCTTATCAGCTGTGTGAAGAAATCTATGGCGTCAGCTTTGAAAAGGCAGATGTCATAGCCAAAGAACTTGGCATGAAAAAAAATGCACAGTTCCGCATCATGGCAGGTATCCGATATCTGGCAAGCTACAATGCATTTCAAAACGGACATGTCTACATTCCGGAAGATAAATTGATTCCCGGAATTGTGGATATGCTGGCAATTGATCAAAATGATGCAGAGGATGCACTGGAGCAGATGCTGACAGAAGGCAAAGCCGTTTGCGAAAAACGCAGCGGCAGAAAGTGCATCTACTTAAAAGAGTATTATGAAGCGGAACGGTATGTATGCCGTAAGCTGGATACGCTTGAAAAGCTATGCACAAAATCTTCTTCGTCGGACGTGGAAAACTGGATCTATAAAATCGAAAATGAGGAAAATATCCAATATGCAAAGCTGCAGCGTACTGCCATTGCAATGGCTTTGGAAAGCGGCGTAATGATATTAACCGGTGGTCCCGGTACCGGTAAAACTACGGTTATTCGCGCCGTGATGCGGATATTCCACGATATGGGGCTGAAAATTGCACTTGCTGCACCGACAGGACGTGCAGCCAAACGAATGTCGGAAGCAACGCAGGAAGAAGCAAAAACCATTCACCGTATGCTTGAGGTAGAGTATGACGACGGCATTGAGCCAAAATTCCGACGCTGCGAAAATAATTATCTGGATGAGGACGTCATCATCATCGACGAAGCATCAATGATTGACATTTTATTGATGCAGTCGCTGTTAATGGCGATTCATCCAGGGGCACGGCTTCTTTTGATCGGAGATGCCGACCAGCTGCCGCCGGTAGGTGCCGGAAATGTATTGAACGACTTAATTTCCTCTGATCGGTTTTCTACCGTTCAGCTGACTGAAATTTTCCGACAGGCAAAGGAAAGCTTGATTATCACCAATGCCCATGCAATCAACCACGGAGAAATGCCGGATCTGACAACCAAAAATAAAGACTTCTTCTTTTTACCGCGTGCAGACGGACAAAAAATCGCAGAAACCGTTGCGCAGCTGTGCGCATATCGACTGCCGCGTACCTACGGTGAACAGATTCGTGATGAAATTCAAGTCATCACACCGTCCCGCAAAGGAGAAGCAGGGACTGAAATGCTGAACATCCTTCTGCAAAGTGTCTTGAATCCGCCGGCACCTGGGAAAAAAGAAAAGAAAATGCGTGATGTGATTTTCCGTGAGGGGGACAAGGTCATGCAGATTAAAAACAACTATGATATCACATGGGAACGTGAGATCATGGGCAAAAAGCAGGACGGTGTCGGAATTTTTAACGGTGACATCGGTATCATTGAATCCATCCAGGAAAATGAACAGACCATGCATATTAATTTTGATGACCGTCATGTCATATATGATTATACCATGCTGGATGAGTTGGAACACGCCTATGCTGTAACAGTACATAAAAGTCAGGGTTCGGAATATCCTGTTGTTATTTTGCCCATTTATAAATACTCTATGAAGCTCTTAACACGTAACTTATTGTATACCGCTGTTACACGTGCTTCCCGTATGGTTATTTTGGTGGGGGATGAGGCAACCGTATATAAAATGGTAGGCAACAACCGCCAGACAAAGCGTTATACCGGACTGCCTTATTATTTAAGTCAATATGAAAATGAAGCGTAACCCAGACGCCCTGTTTGATGAAATCCGGCATCTGTTCTTTCCGCGCCGCTGTGTTCTTTGTTCAAAAATCACTGAAAACCTTTCACGGGCGACACCGCTCTGTTCTGCATGCAGACAGGTATGGCAAGCTGCGCTTTTGAAACCTTGTCCGGAGTGCAGACAGATCACCATGCGGTGCCGTTGTCTTCCGGCAGCGCTCCAAAAAGAAAAGGCGGCAGGCGTCAAATTGCCGCAAACAGAATTTTATCATCTCATGCCGTATGAAAGCGGGAATCTCCGTGCACCGGCAGTCAAGCTGTTATTACGTTTAAAACGGCAGAAGGATGCGGACGCACTTGATTTTCTTGCATCACAGATGATGCCGTTATGTGAATGTGCGATTGCAGAGCATCGCGTTGATTCAGCTATGGACAAGCGGAATGCAGACTGGATCATCACCTACGCGCCAAGAAGCCGGAAGGCTTCGGCAAAGAATGGCTTTGATCAATCAGCTGCGCTTGCCAAACGGCTGTCTCATCTGCTCGGTATCCCCTGTAAGCAATGCTTTCGTCATATTCGCGGCCAGAATACTGTACAGAAAACGCTTAATTCCGCCGGTCGTTTGGAAAATGCGGGAAAAAGCTATCAGCTCTATTCCAAAATAGAGCTGAATGGAAAACGGGTCTTGCTGATAGATGATATTTTGACAACCGGTGCAACGCTTTCCGCCTGTGCCGGACTGTTATTGACCGCAGGCGCTGCAGCATGTATCTGCGTGACTGCTGCAAAAACTGTATTGCAGCCATAATAAAAAAGATTTCAATGAAAAGCAATCGTTTCCAGCGAAAAGACTGCTTTTTAATAAAAAGAATGCGCTTTTGTCAATGCAAAAGCAATGGTCATAAGTCTGAAAAATAAATTTTCAAGAGAAATCATGATAACTGATTTCTCGTACCGTGATTTCGTCATAACTCCATGAAGAAAGGAAACTTCCGCTAACGCGTAAGTCATGGTCATAACGATGGCAAGAGATATTGGTATTGATCTTGGGACCTCATCGGTCTTAATCTATCTGAAAGGAAAAGGAATCGTCCTTGACGAACCGTCGGTTGTGGCACTGGATACAGACCGCGGCGCCATTCGGAAAATCGGCAGGGAAGCGGAAGCGATGATTGGACGTACACCGCCGCACATTTCCACCATTCGCCCCATGCGTGACGGCGTGATTTCACAGTACGATATGACCTTGAAAATGCTGCAATACTTTTTGCGGCATGCAGGCGGAACGATGACCTACAAACCCCGTCTTGTCATCTGTGTTCCGTCCGGTATTACAGAGGTGGAAGAACGTGCTCTTGTCGATGCGGCAACACAGGCGGGCGCTTCCAAGACCTATTTGTTGGAAGAACCAATTGCAGCGGCAAGAGGTGCAGGTCTGGACATTGATGCTCCGCGCGGCTGTATGGTTGTGGATATCGGCGGCGGAACGACCGATGTCGCCGTCATTTCCATGGGCGGTATTGTTGTTTCCGATTCGATTAAGGTCGGCGGTGATAAATACGATGACGCCATCATACGGTATATGCGCCGCAAGCACAATTTATTTATCGGAGAGCGAACCGCAGAAGAGGTAAAAATGCGCATTGGCAGCATCTGGCAGGGGGACGGCGCTATAGATAAATCCATAGAAGTCCGCGGCCGCTGCCTTTTGACAGGATTGCCGAAGAGCGTGACTGTAACCAGTCAGGAAATTGCAGATGCACTGGATGAAACTGCCGGACAGATTGAAGATGCAGTGTGCAAGGTCGTGGAAAAAATTCCGACAGAATTGCTTGGTGATATTGCCTCACAGGGAATTTTATTCACGGGCGGCGCTGCAATGGTGTCCGGAACAGACAAGCGGATGTCAAAAATAACAGGTCTGCGCTGCCGCATTGCGGAAAATCCGCGGATGTGTGTGATCAACGGACTGGGATGGGCACTTGGAAATCTTTCACAAATGCAGGATGGAACGCAGGGACTGATTGCAAAACAGAGAAAACAGAACATACGAAACGGATGATAACCGTCATTTACTTTGCAAATAGTGTACGGAAAAACTCTACAATGCGGAATTTGACCACGGTCTTGCCGCGCTGTTCATGATTTCCTGAAATCAAAGATACCTCATACGGCGTAAATCCAACTGCAAGCAGAGTGTCTTCTTCAGCTGTATTTTCTGCCGTTTCAGAAGTACCAGTATTGTTTTTGTTTGCAGAGGCTTGATCTTCATATACAGCAACGGTATTGGGTTTTGAGGGTTCAGCATCCACAGCCAGGGAAAGACACAGAGGCGGGAACAGCACACACCACCAGTTATGACCGGCAGCTTCTCCAATCTGTACACGAAGCGAACGGTAGGTTCCGGCAGGCAATGTGATAGACTTGTACGACCGTTCCGGATAAGTTTCCCGTGTCAATGTTACACGGCAGTCATAGGAATAACCGGCGGCACGTACCGTTTCCTCTGCAATCTGCTCAATCTGAGGAAGCAGTTTTTGATATTGTGCCTCAGCATCATCGGCACACGTACTTGCGGCTGATGTATCGTTTAAATAAGTTAAAACCGCATCGCGCACGGTCAGCTTCAATGCTTGATCTTCCTCTGTATCAGAATTTGCAAGTACATGCAGACGGATGACGCGGTCATAAAGCGCTTCTTCTCCAGCAGTTGGCAAGGCACTGATGATGGTTGCAGCACAAAGTATAGAAATACAGATGCATAACAGGGGACGAACACCGGACAGCATCACGGGAAAATTTTTCAAACGGTTGATTATCTTTTGCAACATGTAAAACACCCTTTCACTTTCACTCATGGTGAGAGGATGAACCAAAAAACGGTTTTTATTCTTGCAGCACGAAAGACGGAAGAAAAAATTTTTTCCTTTCGTGCTGTTTTTGCAAACGCCGGATAAATAAATGGATCAATCGCGCAAAATCAAATTTTGTTGAAATTCATATGTATCTTTTTTCTTATTCTACTTGAAAAAAACAGAAAAATAGAGTATGATATACATAGCTTTATTTTTTATGACGAAAGGAACACTGTCATGTTTACAAACAAACCCTCTGATTTAAAGGAACTTACAAGACCGTTTTGGGAAGGCAATACCATTTATGAAGAAAGCTTCTTTCCGTTGATGCAGCCATCTGAGGATGAAACAACGCCGCTTACCGTTCCGCTGCTTTATCCGGCCGCAGAAATTATCAAGGTAACGACTGCTACGCGAGAGAAAACGCTGGTACCCGGAAAGGATTATACTTTGGAAAACGGAAGTCTGATCATCCCGGCAGGAAGTGATATTAAACGGTTTCCTTTTCAGAATTATCAGATTATCGGTGAAGGGGAAGACAAGTATCCGTTCCCATGCGAAGGCGGCGGAAAAATCTTCTTTGGTGAAGGAGACGCCATGCACAGCCGTGAATACCTTGTGACCTATCGGCATGAGGGAACTTGGGACGGTTTTATCCCTACACCAAAGGTGAAGAAGCTCCCCAAAACACGACAAATATTAAAGGCAGGCGGTACACTTCGTTTCTGTTTCTTTGGGGACTCGATAACAACCGGTGCCAATTCCTCCGCTGTAATCAGCATGCCGCCTTTTATCCCCATGTTTCCGCAGCTCGTTTCCATGGTATTAGAAGAAACATACAACATCGATGTACATTATATCAACCATGCGGTCGGCGGTACTGTATCCAAATGGGGAACAGAACGTCTTCCGATTGATTTCGCAGGAGAATGCCCTGATCTTATGTTTATCGGATTCGGTATGAATGATGCATCCGGACATGTGGAAGAAACTGCATTTATTGATCATATCCGCACTATGGTAAAACAAACACAAGCGCTCAATCCAAACTGTGAATTCCTGTTATGTTCTACGACCCTTCCAAACCCCATGGCTTCGACCTTCTGTTGGAACCATGAAGCGCATGAGCCGCTGCTTTCCGCGCTTTGTGAGACATTGGGAGACTGCGCTGCACTGGTGCCGATGACATCCGTACACAAAGCTCTAATGACAAGAAAGAGATTTTATGATATGACCGGAAACAACATCAACCATCCCTGCGATTTTCTGGCGCGGGTGTATGCGCAGACCATTCTTGCGCAGCTGTTATGAAACACCTTGCGATGATTACAGGGGCATCCCGCGGTATCGGCTGTGCAGCCGCAGAACGCCTGGCACAGGAAGGATACGCAGTTGCGCTTGTCTGCAAAACAAACCGTGCCATGGAGGAAGCGCTTTCTGCATCTCTCAACAGAAACGGCTGCGATACTGCGGCTTTCACGGCAGATCTTTCCGGAGAAGATGCTGTAAAGGTATTGTTTGACGATGTACAGAAGCGGTTTGGCCGTCTGCCGGATGTGCTTGTCAACAATGCAGGGGTCGCACATTCCGGTGTTTTTGCCGATATGAAAACGGAGGATTACAATCATATTTTTGATTCCAATGTCCGTTCTGTTTTTTACACCTGCCGTGCGGTATATGACGATATGGTGTTGCACAAATGGGGAAGGATCATTAATATTTCTTCTATGTGGGGCATCTGCGGCGCATCCTGTGAGGTATTGTATTCGGCATCCAAGGCAGCTGTCATTGGTATGACCCGAGGGCTTGCGTTGGAGCTGGCGCCATCTGGAATTACAGTCAATGCAATTGCCCCCGGCGTCATTAAAACAGATATGCTTTCCTGTTACAATGAAGAAACATTGGCGGATTTGGCGGAACAAACGCCGACGGGAAGACTTGGGACGCCGGAGGATATTGCTGCTGCGATCTCGTTTCTTGCATCGGAGAAGGCCTCATTTATCACGGGACAGGTGCTTGGTGTGAATGGCGGTTTTATCACAACATGATACCTTGAATTTTTAATGAGGGGCGGCATCGTCCCACCAATCAACGAAATGAAACAAAGGAGAACCATACAGATGAAGCTTCACTTTTTAGGAACCGGAGCTGCGGATTGGGATCCGGCGGCGGCATCTGCCGATCCTGCATTCCGCCGCCTGACAGCTGCAAAGCTCAATGATGATCTGATGATCGATTGTGGTCCGTGCGTTTTTGAATTTGAAAAAACGTTTGGATATCATGATCTTTACAAACAGGTGAAAACAATCCTTGTCACACACTCGCACAATGATCATTTCCGTGCAGAAACAATCACACGTGTGGCGGAAGAAGCCGACTGCCCGATTACCGTTTACGGTACGCCTGTCATCGGTACACTTCTGACAGAAT
Organism: Clostridia bacterium; assembly: GCA_017942005.1. Taxonomy (GTDB): domain Bacteria; phylum Bacillota; class Clostridia; order Oscillospirales; family CAG-272; genus RGIG3925. The sequence continues at coordinate 32,835 of JAGAVJ010000004.1, forward strand.
CTGAAAAGCTGCATTTCATTCCGGTCAGCCTGTTTGAACCGTTTACTGTCGGTACCTATGAAATTACGGCGCTTCCGGCAAATCATTCCACCCAATACAAAGAAGAACAGCCGGTCCATTATGTGATATATGATACAGCAGAGGACAAACGGCTTTTCTGGGGCTGCGACGGCGCATGGCTTTACAACAGCACCTATCATCATATCAAGCAGCTAAAGTTTGACGCTATGGTATTTGACTGCACCGTAGGTGACCTTGAAAACGACTTCCGAATGTTTGAACACAACAATATCCGGATGATTGAAGAACTGTTAAAGTCACTTGTCGGTTGGCATCACATCTTAAAAGAAGGCGGACAGGTATATGCCAATCACATGGCACGTACACTGCATACCTCCCATGCATTGCTGAAAGCGCGCCTTGCACCGCTTGGCGTCATTCCTGCCTATGACAATATGACAGCAACGCTTTAAACCCATAAAATTCCTTTGAAACTGAAAAATAAACAGTGCTGCATAAAAGCGGCACTGTTTTGCGTATACTGAATATAAGTCTAAGTTAAAGGATTTTTAAGGGGCTGGAACAGCCATATGGTGTCATGGCCATATAACGGAGGAATGATTGCATGAATCACACAGAAGGAGAACAGAACATACCGCAAATCATGCAGTCCATAGGAATTGGACCGGGAAAAAAGCAATTTGGTTCTATACTGATTTATATAGGAATTGCTGCCATTATACTTTTCTTATTTTTCCGCTTTTTATGGAATCCGGTTTTACCGTTTTTACTTGGCGGTCTACTTGCTGCGGTACTGCAAAAGCCGCTTGATTTTTTGGACCGTATCTGCGGCAAAAGAAAAAAACTCCGCTGTGTATGGGCATTTGTACTTGTATTTGGATGCGTCGCCTTGATTTTGACCCTCATTTTCTGCATTACAAATGTATTACTCGGTGAATGCGGAACGTTTTTTAACTGGCTTGGCGACAATATCGACACCATCGGAACCTCATTTTCACGCATGACAGAACAACTGGAACAGTTTTTGCAGTCGCTGCCGTTTCTCGACCATGCAAAGGGAAGTACACGAGCCGTACCTTCTGAGACAGAGGATAACATCCTTGTTTCGTTTCTGCTGTCTGTCGATGATATTCTAATCAATACGATGCAGAAAACCGTTTCCGCAGTGACGGCAAAAATTCCGGCATTTCTTACTGCAGTTGCCGCGGCACTTCCGAAAATTTTATTATTTCTCGGTGTCTTTCTGCTTGCCGCAGTTTATATGACAATAGAATACCACGAAATCGGCGCATTTTTGAAAAAGAAATGCCCCCAAAAGACCACTGCGTTGTTGTCCGGGCTGCGGCTGTCACTGCTTTCTACCGTATGGCTTTATCTGCGTGCCTATATTATTTTATGTCTGATCACCTTTGCTGAATTATATGCGGGATTCGCCATTCTTGGCATCCATTGGGCATTCGGTGCAGCAGCGCTCGGCGCTTTGATTGACCTGCTTCCCGTATTTGGGACGGGGACCCTATTGCTTCCATGGGCAATTTTTGAGCTTATCCGCGGAGGATGGTACCGCGGTATTGGTCTGGTTGTTTTGTATTTAATCATCTGTATGGTGCGTCAGATATTGGAACCGAAAATCATTGGAAAAAGCATCGGACTGCATCCTTTAGCTGCCTTGTTTTTTATGTATACTGGGATCAAGCTGTTCGGCTTAGCGGGATTGTTTTTATTTCCAATGACAGCAGCAGTTGTATGGAAGTATTTTGAAAGCCGCAGCAAAGTCGAGAGAAAGAAAGGGAAGGAAGGGGGATGATGCATTCGTGACCTTTCGTTGTCATCCATTATTTTTCTGTACCTTGTTTTTATTGATCGCATTCACTGGAATTCGTATCACAGCAGTGTTTTTGCTGTTCTGTCTTGCGCATGAAATGGGACATTTTATCTGCATGGCACGATTTCACGTACCTGTTCACTGTGTAACATTGTCTCCAGGCGGTATAACCATTGCAGGTGATTTTTCTCACTGTGGATATAAAGAAGAAGCGATCATCCACAGTATGGGTATTGCCGTCAATATTCTGCTTATGTGTATTTTCCGGATACTGCATAAGCCGCTTTACATGGAAATGAACCTGTTGCTTGCATGTTACAACAGTTTACCGCTCCCTGGACATGATGGCGCAAAATTGCTTCATGCAATCCTTGGATTGGCAGATGAAACACACAGAGAATATGGAATGCGGATCATGATCTGGATGGCACATATCATGGAAGCCGTTTTTTACGTATTTGCCGCATGGTTATTTTGGTTCTGCGCACTGCGGGATCCAAGCGCGGAAGCGCTTTTATGCGGTACGATGTTCTGGACCGTTTTAAACAGCATCTCACACCGATTTCTGCCGTTTCAGGATCATACTTATATGGAAAAAAAGCAGAGCAATATCAAAAAATGATATTGCTCATATTTTTAACGATGAGGAGATGCTTTTTGAAAAAAGCACCTCCTCAAACTCCACCGCAAAAACTTTTAACGAACAACAAAATATACGAATGTTTGTTAGTTTATCCAGGTTTAAAGTTTTTGGAATTGGGGTAAGAGGAATCCGGGCTGTCGCATTAACATGGTTCCACACGGCTGCTGACTGCGACAGCCTATGAAATTCATCGAACTCACATAAAAATTACGGCGCTACAGACTCTGACGGGGCATCTGTATTTTCAGGATCACTGCGGCGTATTTTTTTGGTCGTTGTTTTTAAAAATTCGTTTTTGCGGATGACAAGCCGACGGATATGCTTATACGGCGGCAGAGATTGGTTTACCTCGCGGACAAGATCATACAGCACAATCCGCAGCTTTTCCATGCTTGCAGAATCGACTTCATTTTCACCGATCAAAGCTGCGACCTCTGCTTTATCAGGATAGACCGCAGCACAAATCTGCGGAACGCCGTTCTTTTCCTCTGCATATACCATACATTCTGAAATGACAGGATACCGCATCAGATACGCTTCCAGCTCTTCCGGGAAAATCTTCTTGCCGTTGGGGGAAACAATCATGGATTTCATACGTCCCGTAATTTTGTATGCACCATTCTTTTTCTGGCACGCAAGATCACCGGTATGGAACCATCCGTCGCGCAGCACTTCTGCTGTAGCATCTGGATTTTTATAATATCCAAGCATCACGTTCGGACCGCGCAGACACAGCTCTCCTACACCGTTTTCATCCGGTTCATCAATACGTGCTTCCACACCAAATACAGGAAAACCCGTATCGTCTGCACAACGGTAGCTGTCATCATGCATAAGGGAAATCGGAGCCGTTTCCGTCAATCCGTATCCACAATATACAGAATAGCCGAAAGCTTCAAAGCTCTTGAAAATTTCAGGAGAAAGTGCTGCCGCACCGACAAGGATAGCACGCAGGCGACCGCCGAAGAAATGATCGACCGTTGAGAAAATTTTTCGTTTGTTTTTCTGTGCCGCTTTTTCTGAAAGCAGTTTTAATGTCGTTCCCGCTACACCGGACGCCGTTTTCTGAATACCGAGAAGCAGCTTACCGCCGCGTGCTTCTGCATATCCGCGGCGCACAAAGCGGGTCATAAATTCAAGAATCGCTGGAACGGTAATCAAGATTGACGGCTGGAATAAATTAAAATCTTTTGGCAGACGGCGCAAATTGTCATTGAACGCGATACTGCCGCCGCTGTAAAGAATTGCAAGACTGGTTGTACATTCATACGTGTGATGCAGCGGCAGATGAGAAAGCACACGGTCTTCTTCCACAATTTTCACACGATGACAAACGTTTTCAATGTCCGCACAGATGTTGTGCTGTGACAAAAGCACACCCTTGGCAACACCCATGGTGCCGGATGTATAAAGCAAAACGCCGGGTTCGTCTGGATTTACTTTATGCGCATCATAGATGGTGCTGCCCTCAGCACGAAGCTCTGCACCGCGTGCAAAATAGGTATCTGCACAAACAAGCGGCAGAAAGTTGATGCCTTGGTTTTTTATTTCTGAAAGCTTTTCTTCCATATCAGCGGTGTAAAGGACAGCGGCACAACAAGCATCTGTCATCAAATCCAAAAGCTCGTCAGAACGGAGATCACGGTCCAGTGGCAGGATTGTCCCGACGCCGCATCCGATTGCCAAATAGGAAACCATCCAAAGATAACTGTTTTTACCTGTGACAGCAATTGTTTTTCCTTCCAGTCCCAGTGCGCACAGATAGGTAGCTAAATTTTTCACATCTTCCGCAAACTCTGTATAACTTTTCGTCATGACACTGTCTTCATCCGGTCCTTCGCGCCAGAGGAAAGCGGTATTGACAGCATATCGTTCAGTAATTTCATAAAGCAGCTCTCTAAAATCGCCGACTTCCCAATTTTGATAAAATGGTGCTTTTTTCATAACAATTTCTTCTTTCTGTTATAAATACGTTATTTTGGCATCCGGTTCTATGCATACAGCCGGATTTTACCGATACGCGCGGCATCCTGATATTCACGAAACTGATTCTTTTAACAGTATATCATGCAATTATGAGAGTTATGTGAACAAATTTCTGCTAATATGAAAAATAGAAAAATTTTCATTTCTGTATTGACAAAATTTGATTTTTATGATATAATTTATATGTTATCAAGCAACAGCGGCAAAAATAAAATGGAGAAGTCGCGTAGTTGGTCGAGCGCGCGCGACTGGAAATCGCGTAACTACCAAACATAGTTCGAGAGTTCGAATCTCTCCTTCTCCGCCAATGAAAAAGCCCGAAATCACAGTGATTTTAGGGCTTTTTTCTGTTTTAAAAATGGATTGATCCCAATGCTGTTTCTTTGCAGAAATTGTTATAAAATGATAATACAAGCTGCTTTCAATATGGTATACTGTTGTCATCAAAAATTGAAATGAATGAGGTATCAAAACCATGAATGATTACAGAACGGCACCCAAAGTACCAAACGAATTTATTATCAAACCAGTACGCAGTATCGAAGCCTTCAGTGGTGAAGCATGGCCATTCAGTAATGTGAAACCGGCAGTTTTCGCGGCTCTCGGTCTTTTATACGGAAAAACCGAAAAAGTCGGAAATACCGGTGCACTGATATACAGTGATATGGAATATTCGGTGCAAAACGTATTAACCGGATATGCATTTGGACTATTTTACTGCATGCCGGAACCCGTTTTAAGCGCTGCTATTTACGGACTTTCTTTTACCCAACTGCAATCTCCCGATGCTGATGAAGTAGAGAAAATCGTAACAGAAACGGTTTCACAGGGAAACGCGGTATATATGATCGAAAGCGAGACGCCGTTCAGTTACCTGATTTGGGGATACCGTAATCACGGAGAAATTTTGCTCGGTCATAAATTTGAAGAGGGAAATGACGGCATGAACTGTGCACTGAACCTTGATAAACCAGCCGAATTCTCTTCTTTAGAAGGTCCCTTCAAGGAAATTCTCGTGTTTCATCCCAACAGCGAGCCATACAGCCGCGACGATGCTTACAGAGAAGCGCTCACCCGTGGTGTCCAAATGCTTACAGAAACCGAACCGCCAAAGGAAATGGATTTCGCCAAGGTACATTACGGATACGGACAGGCAATCTACGATGAGTGGATTCGTCAGCTTGACCAGGCAAATAAAGAAAAGAAAGAAGCATTTTACTTCACATCTCCAATCTTTCCACATTTTATTGCACTTTTGGAAAATCGAACACACTTATATAAATTTTTAAAACTGTATGCAGAAATGAAAGCGGATAAGAGTCTTGCAAAAGCCGCAGAATTATGTGAAAAACTGAAAAATAATGCGGAAAACGGAGCGCAGATCGGTTTTGAAAATGAATGGTCTGACCCAAAAATTCTTGCCCTAAGCAATAATGAACGCCGTTCTATGCTGATTGACACCCTTTTAGAGTGCCGCAGCCTTGAATTGGAAATTGCTGCATATATCAAAGTGTATCTGGAAAATACAGAAACGAAATAATGCTATGGTTGTGTCTTTACATACAATGAACAGCGGGCTGTCGCATTTACATGGCTCCATACGACTGTCGCATGCGACAGTCTATAAAATTCGCCTTTTCGCTTTTTCAAGCGAAAAAGCGAATTCGGATCACTTCGTGATCTCGGGCTGCTGCAAGTTTTTAACTTGCAGCAGCCCCCTTTTTCTTCAGAATCAATAATAGAATTATTTTTTATTTATGCTCTTGCAGAAATCTTGAAAATATGATATACTTATGTTATAATTTCCTATAACAGTATGAAGTTGATTTACTATAACAAAAATTATATGGAATGATGAGGCGGTACCGTCCTTATTGAATCAGTACCAGAAAGGAATCATTTATGCTCAATCAAGTAATCTCACTCAGACCGGATGATCCGGATATTACATTAACTGCTTATGTGGCAGATGAAGGATGGAAAAACCGTGATGCCATGCTTGTTTTACCCGGCGGAGGTTATTCCGGAATCTGTGACGACAGAGAAGGGGAACCGATTGCACTTGCGTTTCTTGCACGCGGTGTCAATGCGTTTGTGTTAAAGTATTCCGTTGCGGCAAAAGCAAAATTTCCACGTCCTCTGGTCGATGCATCTCTTGCAATGGCATATATCAAAGATCATGCCGATGAATTTCACATTGATCCTAACCGTGTTTTCTGTGTCGGATTTTCCGCGGGCGGTCACCTTTCTGCCTCTCTCGGTACCCTGTGGCATTTACCGGAAGTTGATGCAGCGTCCGGTCTGCCGCACGGAAAAAATAAGCCTGCCGGCATGGTGCTGTGTTATGCAGTTTTGACAAGCAATGAAATGGCTCATAAAGGCTCCTTTTATAACATACTTGGCACACAAACACCGACGAATGAAGAATTGGATCGGTATTCCATTGAAAAACATATTGATGAACATACAGTACCCGCATTCTTAATGCATACGGCGGAAGATCCTGTCGTTCCTGTGGAAAATGCACTGTATACAGCAGAAGCACTTTCTAAACAGAAAATCCCGTTTGAATTACATATCTACCCACATGGCCCGCACGGCATGGCGCTCGGTGATTGGCAGACCTCCCGCGGCAATCAGGCGTGGGAAGATGATGCCGTCGCAAAATGGATAGACGATGCAGTTTACTGGATGAAGGGTATTGTCACAGAATAAAAGCCATATGAAGGTTGTTGCATAAATTAGTAGCAGCCTTCTTTTTTTCGATTTTTATAAACGGTATGATCTGTCAATCAGACAAACAGAATATTATACTTATTGCATAAAAACAGGAAAGTAAGTTTGTTCAATAAGACGAAATGAAAAATTTACTGAAAAAATTTGTTGACAGATACAACGGTGTATGCTATAATTTAATAACAAAAAGCGTAGGCACTGACCGATTGAATTTATACGTTATCAGCAGACATGAAATCACAGCATCAAAGGAACGACATCATGAGGAGGATTTCAGGTCTGCTGAATTTTTATCAAAAATACGGTTACATAAAAGAAATTGTAAGGTATACCAACTAAGAAGTTTTGTCATTATTTTAATACGATAACCTTGGAAAATTAATCAATTTTTGATAATACAACAGCCCCTGCAAATATAAAATGTGAGATTCACCTATTCAAAAATAATTATTAAAAAACAATAGTAATATGAAAAAACAATATTATAAAATCGTTAGAAATGGAATTCTTTTAATATCCTATATGGCACTGATGGGATTTATTTTTCAAATGGTATTACTTCATTTCTTTTTTTCAGAGCCTGATATTATACAGGCAGCATCTTCACCAGATGGTCACTATATTGCATATGTCTTTGAAAGCAATGGTGGAGCAACTTCTGGATTTATATATCATTTATCTATTATGGAAAATGGTAAAAAATTAAGAAAAGGACATGGGAATACGCATATATCAAATTTTCCGTTTTCAGTAAAGTGGATTGAAGACGATATACTTGAAGTGTATGATACATCTGAGAACTATTTGCATAAAGACTCCATAAAAGGTATTCAGATTTTGTATTGTAATGCATCTTCTTAGCTTGATAGAGTAAAACAGTGGAATATTATGAAATATGATAAAAAAGAAACACCGGGATACTCAATTACCATGTGTGATTTTAATATAAAGTATGAAAATATCATTTCCGAAAAGGTTTTTACATGTTTGGAAAAATATAATCTCTTTCCTCCAACCAAGATATGCGGAAAGAAGTATAGAATGGTGAAATATGATAATTCTATGAGAGATTACATCATACAATCCTATTCAAAAAAGAATGTGCTTAGTACTGCTTATGAAATTTGTGATTCTTCTGATCCTGAAACGAATATGTTTTTCAATTGGAGTTATACATTTTACAAAGATAGCAGCGTCAATACGCAACAAGTTAAATTCAAACCATGGAACGTACTGTATATTTATATGACACATCCATTTGCACATCGTATAATACAAGAACAATTATTAAATATGGTAATAGAACTCATTGAAATTATACAACCATTTCACGTGAGAATAGATGATGTAAGCAATGCAGTAAAATTAACCTCTAAAAAATATGGCACAACTCCTTTTATACCTGATAAAATCAAACATATTTATTGGGGAAATTATTGGAGTTATTCACAATATTCATCATATGATATTTCAAAACTATATAATTTGCCATTACATCATGTAACTGCGGTAAATGATGGGGTATTTTTCACGCTATCTCAAAACATGGAAGAATACGCCTCCA
>JAGAVJ010000028.1 GCA_017942005.1 Clostridia bacterium
ATTGCAATTGTACAATGCGGAGAACTACAGATATATACAGCTGCTGACACAAATAATACGATAATGTCCACCCATGATGTGCAGGAGGAGGACAGTACTGCAAATGCCGCTGCGATTTTTTCAAAGGAAGATCTCGTTCTTTTGGGAGAAGGCAGTCTTGAGGTTATCAGTGCACATGGAAACGGGATTGTTTCAAAGGATCATTTAAAAATTGCGTCCGGCACCTATACGGTTACAGCGGATGGGCACGGTATCTGCGGTAAGGATTCCGTCTGCATCAAAGACGGAACCTTCACAATCACAAGCGGAAAAGATGGAATTCATGCGGAAAACAACGATATTGCTGCATCTGGTTCTGTATATCTGTTTGGCGGAGTATATACCATAAACGCATCCGGCGACGGCATATCTGCATCCCATACATTGCAGATTGACAACGGCTTATATCATATTACCTCCGGCGGCGGAATGGAAAACGGTGCTGCGCATATCGAAACGGATAAGCTGTTTGACAGAGGCGATTTTGGAAATCGTATGAAAGGGAATCCAGTGGAAAGTCCGATAGAGAACCCCAAAACAGACAGCGATGCTGCAAATACAGAGCTAACAGATTCTGACAGTGTGAGCTGCAAAGGGATAAAAGCAGAACTCGCATTGGAAATTTCCGGCGGAAGTTTTGATTTAAATACCGCTGACGACGCACTTCATGTCAACGGAAATATGTCAATTCTTGGCGGTGTATTTCATATTCGGACGGGTGATGATGGAATACATGCAGATGATAAGATTATCATTACAGATGGAGAAATCAATATCATGGAAAGCTATGAAGGAATTGAAGCATATGAAATCATCATATCCGGCGGAACAATCACTGTCACATCTGACGACGATGGTTTGAATGCATCCGGTGGAAGTGCAGAACCTTATGAAAACCGTGATATGCAGACAGTATCCCGTGAAAACGCATGCATACAAATATCCGGCGGCGATATTTATGTCGATGCCGGCGGTGATGGTTTTGATTCCAACGGTGATATTCAAATTTCCGGCGGTGTTAGTATCATAGAAGCAGATGCAGACAGCGCGAATGGTGCATTGGATTATGACGGGGAAGGAAGCATTACTGGCGGTACAGTCCTTGCTCTTGGAGGTTCATCAATGGCAATGAATTTCGACAATCATTCTACACAATGCTGCGCACTGATCAATTTAGAGCAGCAAATCAATCCATCCTCTGTCACCTTATATGACGCAGACGGTGCAGTTCTTTTCACTTATGATGCAAAAAAGACATACAATTCCATTGTGATCAGCATCCCCGATATGCAGGTTTCAATGACCTACACGCTGGAAACCGGAGATATTGCAACTGAAATTTGTATGTCTGAATTGGTATATGGGAACGGTTTTCGGATGGGAATGAACGGTGGTGCTTCGCACAGCGGCAGGCAATTTGATTTTCCGCCGTCCGGTGATGTACCCAAAGACCTGCCGGGATGGGAGGAAGAAGGTCATACACCATTCAATCGTTCAGATGAGGACGTGCCGCTTGACCGGGTACCGGAAGGCGCTTGGCATAACAAACAGATACCTGCGGCAATTTTCCCGTAAAAGATTGGTTATGCATCCGTATCTTCTGTTTTTTGATCCAAATGCAGGCTGCTGCGGATGATTTTATCACACTGCATAACAATGCGGAATGCGGTCATCGCATCATCCAGTGTCGGAGAACCTTCCGTATCGTTTTCGATCATATCGATCAATGCGCAAAGCTGCGCATACATATCTTTATATTTACAATTTACATTGATGGAGGAATAGGTTTCGGTACGCTTGTCGTAGTACTCGATCAAATCGCCTTCTTCTTTATTTGCCGCACGGTATTCTGCAAGGATGATTTTAATTCTGCCGTCCATACCGACAAATTCCTTCAAGTTTTCACTGGCAGTCGTATCGGTCCAGCCGGCTTCATAATATGCAGTACAGCCGTTTGAAAGCTTCATGGTGATCATGCCATAGTCGTAGGTATTTTCTGGTATTGTGCGTGACACAATTCCTCCCATACCGTTGATACTTGTAACTTCAAGTCCTGTAAACCAGCGTATCACGTCCACATAATGCACGCCGCAGTCCACAATCGGAGAACAATCTTCCAAAAGACGCATATAGCGTGCTTTATTCATAATATGATGGTTCTGTACCATTCGGATCAGGCGGACATCACCAATTGCTCCCGCACGAATCATTTCAGCCACTTTTTTATACGTCGCATTGTGGCGAAGAATATGTGCAATTAAAACCTTGGATTTGGAAGCACGCGCAACCGCACAGAATTCCTCCGCCTGCGCAATGGTTGGCGCAATCGGCTTTTCACACAAAACATGTTTTCCAGCCGCTGTACAGTCGCGCATGATGGAAAGATGCGTCTCCGCATAGGTAGCTATGATGACAATATCCAAGTCAGATCGGGAGAGAAAACGGTGATAATCTGTGTCGTATTCTGCTTCACCGCTTCCAAAACGGCGCGCAAAGGTTTTGGCTGTTTCAAGATGATAGTCTACGCAGGCAATAATTTTGATATTGTCACGATAATATATTTCCTCTATGTGCTGTTCACCGATATGACCGCAGCCAATCAGCATAACGCCATACACTTTTTTCTGTTCCATGAAAACGTCTCCTTATTTCACTGTATCAATATAATATTATATCCAAAACAATTTGTTTTGTCAAGGGATTCTGTTGAATTTTCTGAATTCGATTCGATCTGCTGCAAAAAGATGTTTTTGCAAGAATTATTTTTTGATTATGCAAAACCGCCTTGACAAATTGTGTATATAGTGGTATAATATCAATGTTATAGAATCAAATCGCAGGTTTTCATGAAACAATTAATTTAAAATCCTGCGTTTTATGAGAATCAAGAAAGGATTTCCCAATGAAGGCATATAAAGACTATACTACCGAGGAACTGAAAGAACTTTCTGCTGCACTGCATGTACAGTACAAGGAATATCAGGCAAGAAATTTACAGCTGAACATGGCGCGCGGAAAGCCGTGTGCAGAACAGCTTGATCTTTCCATGGGAATGATGGATGTGCTCTCCAGTGACAGCGATTTATTGTGTGAAGACGGAACGGATTGCCGCAACTATGGTGTTCTTGACGGTATAAAGGAAGTAAAAGTCCTGATGGGTGATATGATGGAGGTATCCGCTGATGATATTATTATTTACGGAAACTCCAGTTTAAATGTCATGTACGATACCATTTCCCGTTCTATGACACATGGGGTGATGGGTAGTACTCCCTGGAGCCATCTGGATCATGTCAAGTTTTTATGTCCTGTACCGGGATATGACCGCCATTTTGCAATTACAGAATATTTTGGCATTGAGATGATCAATGTTCCGATGTCACCTACCGGTCCGGATATGGATATGGTAGAAAAGCTTGTCAGTGAGGATGATGCCATCAAAGGCATTTGGTGTGTACCGAAATATTCCAACCCACAGGGATACTCCTACTCAGATGAAACAGTTCGCCGTTTTGCACGTTTGAAACCTGCTGCAAAGGATTTCCGTATTTTCTGGGACAATGCGTATACCATTCATCATCTTTACGACGGTCAAAAGGATCAGTTGATTGAAATTTTGGCAGAATGCAAACGCGCCGGGAATCCTGATCTTGTATATAAATTCGCATCTACATCGAAAATCAGTTTCCCAGGTTCCGGTATTGCTGCCATTGCAGCTTCCAAGAATAATCTGGAAGATATCCGCCGTCAGCTGTGCATTCAGACCATCGGTCATGATAAAGTTAATCAACTGCGTCATGTTCGTTACTTTGGCGATATCCACGGTATGGAAGAACATATGCGTCGTCATGCAGATATTCTGCGTCCGAAATTTGAGCTTGTAGAACAGATTCTGGAAGAGGAATTGGGTGGTCTTGAAATTGGCACATGGACCAAACCGCACGGTGGTTATTTCATTTCTTTTGATTCACTTCCCGGTTGTGCAAAGGCAATTGTTGCACGCTGTAAAAAAGCAGGCGTCATTATGACCGGCGCCGGTGCAACCTATCCATACGGTCTTGACCCTAATGATTCCAATATCCGTATCGCACCTTCTTACCCGCCGCTTGCTGATTTGGAAGTTGCAGTAAAGCTGTTTGCATTATGTGTCAAAATTGAAGCTGTGAAAAAGCTTCTTTCTATGCGTGAGGAAACAGAATCGGTAAAATGATAAAAGATAAGGAGCTTGCTTTTTCCTGTTCTGCGTGTGCAGAGTAAGGGAAAAAGAAATGTTATTGAAATGCACGACGAATTGACCGCTGGTGATATACAAAAAATGAAGGACGAAATTGAGCATCGTACAAAAGTGCTCCGTCCGCAACTGCTTGCTGAAGTCAAGAGAACCCGTGAATACGGTGACTTAAGTGAAAATTACGAATACAAAGCTGCAAAGCAGGAGAAAAACAGAAACGAAAGCCGTATCCGGTATTTGCAATCCATGATTGATACCGCGATTGTGGTTTCGCAAAGCAATCAAGCAGATGAGGCTGATTTATTCGACCGTGTGACCATTTATATTCCCGAAGACGATGAGGAGCAGACGGTACAAATTGTGACAACCGTTCGTGTCAACGCACTGGCTGGAATTATCTCAAAGGAATCTCCGCTCGGACGTGCGATCATCAAACATCGTGTTGGCGATACGGTTTCTGTTCGTGTCAACGATCAGTACAGTTACGACGTTGTCATCCGTAAGATTGAAAAAGGGACAGACACAGGAGAAATTCCGATCAATCGATTTTAAAAAAGAAATTGGGACTGTCGCAAGTTTTAGACTTGCAGCAGCCCCAATTTTGTTTATTCTGATTCATGATCACTGTGAACCAGCAGCGTTGTCCCGTCGGTATAGATCCGGATAGAACCAAGCTGATCGGTACGGAATATTTTCATATCCCGTGCCTGATATTCTGTCATGGTTTCCGTATGCGGATGTCCGTAATCATTGTTGACGCCGCAGCTGATTACAGCGACAGACGGCGTAACTGCATCCAGAAATACCTTTCCAGACGATGTGGAGGAACCGTGATGACCGGATTTCAAGACATCGGCGTCCAATGCTTTTGTACCCACTGCTTCGATGATTGCTTTTTCCGATGATTTTTCAGCATCACCAGTAAACAAGAAAGAAATATCTTTATAATCAAGCCGTAGAACGATACTTGCATCATTTAAATTGTCATAGGTATCTGTGGCAGGACCGAGAATGGTAAAGGTTGCTTCACCAAGTGTGTACCTGTCGCCAACCTGTGCAAACAGGGTCGTCGCTCCGCTTTCTAAGATAGCGTCAAGCATTCTTTCATATGTAGTGGTAGTGGAATCTGCCGAAGGAAGCAGAACGTTTTTCACTTTGTATTTCTGAAGCACTTTATCCGCACCGCCGATATGATCTTCATGCGGATGTGTGAACACAGCGTAGTCAATAACATCTGCATTGCAGGTGTCAAGATATGCGAGCAGCTGATTTTCAGAGGAATTGGGACCTGCGTCAATCAATATGGTTTCACCGGTCGGCAATTCCACATATGCAGCATCACCTTGTCCAACATCAATGAAATGCACCGCCATAGCAGGTTCGCTGAAGGTATCTTCTTTTGAAAAAATATCACCGGAAACCGACGGATGCTGCTGTGTGTAAAAATAAATCAAGATCAGGATGACCGCAAATAATAGAATTTTCCCGGTCTGCTTTCCTCTGACAGCACGCCGTAGTTTCCGTTTTACCGTTGATTGAATTCTTCTCATGATGATTACCGTCACTTTTTCTTTTGCAAAAGTGAGCTCCTTTCTTATTTTTTATAGAACCAAAAGCAAGATGTCCGCTGCCGGAATGCCACAATGACGAGGCGGTACCGCCCCTTATTGAAACCAATGTTTTGACGATTACTTGGTTTCAAAGTTTTTTTGAGAATGCCCACACGGCGGGGCGTTTTTGAAAAAACGCCCCAAGAGCGCCGTGTCCTGATTGTTAAGCACGACGGTGCAGCACCTGTAAAATGCCAGTTAGAATCGGACGCGCATTGAGTACAAAAATCAAAGCGATTACGACGATTTGTACGATAAGCCAATACGGTGTTTCAAGCACCATGCAAAACGCTTGTATGCAAACAAGAACAGTATTGATGATCAGTTTTCCTGGATGCATGTTGAACCGGATATATCTCTGACCGTTGACAGCGCGGATGATAAATACTATGAAATAGCTTGCAAAGGTCGCAATTGCCGCACCGTTGACACCAAGCTTTGTTGGGATTAAAAGCAGATTCAGCACAATGTTGATTACCGCACCGGTCATAGAAGTAAAAAATGACATCATGCTTTTCTTTTCCACCAAATATACACTGCCCATAAATGTGACAAGTGAAGAAAAAATTGTTGCAACAGAAAGTACCGGAATATACTGCCAGGACGCATAATATTCCTCCGTTGCCATGATGTGCACAGCAATTTTGGCAAATGCCGTCAAGGCGCATCCGGCAATGAACATCAATGCCTGAAAGGAATCGAATACTTTTTCAAAAAATGCGATATGCTCCTTGTCTCCTCGTTCTGTCACCGCAGAAAACTGCCAAGCCTCAATGAAAATACCGGAAAGTAAAATCAGCAGGGTTGGAATTTTATAAGCAACCGCATACAGACCATTGGCATCGGAACCGATTAAATAGGTAACCATATAGCGATCCGAAACGTTTGTCACCCACCAGAAGACAGTTGTTGGAATCAAAGGCAGCGCATAACGCAGCATTGCAGAAAACTGTGCGTGGGAAAGGGAAGTGAATGAAATATCCAACCAAAGAGAATCCAGAAGGAAGAGAAGCAGCGTTACAATTGCATCCGATAAAATTACCGACAGCACATAACCAACAATGCCAAGCTTTAAAATCGGCAAAAACAGCATATTCAATAAGATGGTAATGGTGGTTGATAAAATACCATATATCGCAAATCGCTTCATATAACCTTTGGCACGCAAAAACTGCACGCACAAAGAATGCAGACAGGAAAAAAATGTATATGCCCAAATCAACACACCGTATCCCGAAAAATACGGTATGGCGTTGAATACCGGAATCAAAGCCGCAAACACTGCACCGCCAAACAAGATGGTGACAAGACCGGTTGTGAAAACCATGCGTTTATCTGCATCACGGTCAAGCGCAAAGCGAAACACTGCTTCTGTAATACCAAAGGACAACAGCGGTATTAAAAGATTCGCAGTCTGTGTGATGATATCGGCGATTCCGTATTCTTCTGTTGTCAGGTACGCGGTATAAAACCGCACCATTAAAAATACGAGAATTTTGGAACCAAATGTACCGACCCCGAGAATGGCAGTGTTGGATAACAGCTTTTTATACTTATTTTTCAAAAATGTAATCCTTTCATTTTAAGAATAGGGTTTGACAAGAAGTAGAATCCGTGGTACAATAGTAATATAGAAAAAGATTACGCAAATCATGAAGTGAGAAAATCGTGTGAACAAACAGTTTCACGCGGATTTTGTGGCATTTGTTGCTTTAAACGCAACGCTTTTGCTGCATAAAACCATCCACAATTTCTAAGGAAAGGAAGCTTTCGCAAGCGAAAGCTATAGTTATTAATATGAATCAAAATTCAAACAACCGTGAAAGACAAATGCAGCAGCAAAATGATCCGCGTCTCAGAGATCCGCGGTATATGGCTGCACGCCGCGCTTACATCGAACGCAAAAGACGCAGAATTCGGCGCAACCGGATTATTTTAGGCAGTGCAGCCATTCTGATTCTTGCATTGTTTATTTTTTTGATTGTCATGATTGTACGGGGAATTGCATCTGCCTTCCAAGGTGATTCTAAGGATAATCCTTCCAAGGTCAAGCAGCCGAATAGTGCGGTGACAGACCAGCTTCCGTCACAGGGAATATCAACACCAGTCGGTATCAGCGATACAGAACCTGTCACAGCAGAACCGGAACCAACATATGAACTAAACTTTAAGGCGGATCTCGGTGATTACGAAAACTATATGAATCCCACCGACGATGCACGCGATGCCTATCTGATATTGGTCAATGCGAAAAATCCATTGTCAGCGGAAGATGTTCCGGATGATCTGACCGAGGTAACCAACACACGGAAGGACAATCGGGAAACGCAGCAAATGCGGTGGATTGCGGCAAAAGCCTTGGAAGCATTGTATATCGAAGCACAGGCAGAAGGGATGATGTCGCCGGACACACCGTCCGGATATCCCTTATCAGTCACCAGCGCTTACCGCAGCTACAACAAACAGGAAAGCCTGTTTTCGATGTACACACAAAATGAACTTGCTGCACACTCTGGCTGGACAAAGGCACAAGCAGAAGCGCAGGTAGAAACCTATTCCTGCCGACCGGGTACCAGTGAACACCAGACCGGGCTGTGCTGCGATATGCATACCTTATCCGGTGCAGATGTCTCCTTTGCAGATTATGATCAAGCAAAATGGCTGGCAGAAAACTGCTGGAAGTTCGGCTTTATCCTCAGATTTCCGAAGGATAAAACAAGTATTACCGGTATCTCTTATGAACCGTGGCATTTTCGCTATGTAGGACGGTATCATGCATATAAAATCTGGTCACAGGGACTTTGTCTTGAGGAGTACGTTGAACAGTTAAAACAGGAATAGAAAGGTAGCTGCAAATGCCAATGCCGTACCAATTCGTGCGTTTTTCGACTGTTTTTCATGAAAGAAGGTAAAACCGGCAAGCGCTGTTAAAACAACCGAACCGCCTGTCATCATGGGGTATTGAATGGATGCAGGCATATCGGATGCAGCGGCGGTCAGCTGCAATAAATATGACACGCCGTTGCACAGTGCGTAGCCAATGACATATACCCAAAGCAGTGCCGGATGAAATCCTTTTGCAAGCTTTGGCAATGTGCGGTTTTTCAAGATCAGGAAAAACAGCGCTGCTGCACTGAACATACCGTTGAGGGTGTTGGTTAGAAAGACAAAGCTGTTGTTGTCTGTAATTGGATATGTCGTTTCGATCTGGTGAATTTTTGAAAAGATAGAAACAAATCCGTTCATGAAAAAGACCAGAATGCAGAGTGTAATAAAAAGAATTTTCTTTTTGCGTTTTTGATCCTCTCCGACAGCATCGTCTTCCTTTTTGTCAAGGCATGGGAATACCATCGAAATCATCAAAAGTATAATACCTGCAATGCGGCAGACAAGCGAAAGTGGAGAAATGCCGTCGACATCGCCTAAGAAAAACATACCGTAAAGAAATGGAAGCAGCATTCCGCCAAGCATCAGAAACATGGTATATACCGAAAAATTTCCAAGCGAAAAAATCTTGAAGCCAAGCAGAGAGTAGCCCAAACAGAGAAGGGAAATGATAACCGCACACAAAAAAGAAAATGGAGTCACATTGACCTGACAGCCATTGATGAAAAAGAAAATGATTCCGGCTGCAAATCCTGAGAGCGTTGTATATAAAAGCGATGTCATGATAGCGGAACCATTCTTGGACTGATAAAATTTATTGATGGAAAATTGCAGTGCCATCAATACCACAGCGATGAGCAAATAAAGATAGTTTATCATAAAAAGACCTTTCCCAGAAAAATGAATATATAACAGTATACACCATTTTTGACTTTTTTTCAATAGAAGAATGAAATTTTATGCGGCGAAAATAATATTTCACGATTTATTTACATTTATTTCTTGAATGATCAAATGTGTGTGTAAAACTGCATTTCTTTTTTTGAAGGGATAAATTCACATTGATGATAGATGTTAGCAGCAAAAGGAGGACTATTTATGCATTGCGATATTGTCATCATCGGTGCAGGACCTGCCGGTATTTTTACCGCACTGGAGATGCTGCGCGGTGAGCATCCAACACACCAAAAAATTATCATTGTAGAAAAAGGACAGCCAATTGAAAAGCGCCGATGCCCCAAAACGCAAACCCATAAATGTGTGGACTGTAAGCCATACTGTCACATTACAACAGGTTTTTCCGGCGCCGGTGCATTTTCGGATGGAAAGCTGTCCCTCTCAGCAGAGGTCGGCGGTATGCTTCCGGAATTGATCGGCTACGATTATGCACAGGAAATGATTGCGTATACCGACCAGATTTATCTGGCATTCGGCGCCGATCCCCATATTGAAGGCATCGGTAACCCGGAAAAAGTGAAGGAGATTCGCCGCCGTGCCATTCATGCAGGATTGAAGCTTGTAGACTGTCCCATTCGCCATCTCGGTACAGAAAAAGCACAAGACCTTTATCACCGCATCGAAGTGTATTTACAGGAACACGGTGTAGAAATTCTGTTTGGCTATGAATGTGCCAATCTGATTTTGGAAAACGATATATGTCGTGGTGTCATTGTACAGCATGCCGTCGGGCGAGAACCGGACTTTACCATTACAGCGCAGCACACCATTGTTGCAACTGGAAGACGCGGCGCGGACTGGCTTGAAAAACTATGCAACGAACATCACATCGCACATCAGCCCGGAACAGTGGACATCGGCGTTCGTGTGGAGGTCCGCAATGAAATCATTGAGGACATCAATGAGGTATTGTATGAATCCAAGCTGATCGGTTATCCAAAACCCTTTAAAAATAAGGTACGTACCTTCTGTCAGAATCCGGGCGGTTTTGTCAGCCAGGAAAACTACGATAACAACTTAGCTGTCGTCAATGGTCATTCTTATAAGGAATTGAAATCACAGAATACAAATCTTGCCATTCTATGTTCCCATAACTTTACGGAACCGTTCAATCAGCCGATTGCATATGCACAAAAGGTAGGGGAGCTGACCAATATGCTTGGCGCTGGGCATATCATGGTACAGCGATACGGTGACATTTTAGACGGAAAGCGGACATGGGCAAAGGAGCTTGCATATTCCAATGTCAAGCCGACGCTGCCGGATGCCGTAGCCGGTGATATAACAGCTGCCATGCCATACCGTGCGATGACAAACATCATCAACTTTATTCAGGCGGTAGATTACGTTGTCCCCGGTTTTGCATCGACGGAAACCCTGCTGTATTCTCCGGAATTAAAGTTTTATTCCAACCGTGTAAAGATGGATGCGGATTTCCGCACCTCCATTCAAGGTCTGTACTGTCTTGGCGATTCTTCCGGATGGACACGCGGATTGATGATGGCATCCGTCATGGGTGTACTGATGGGACGAAAGCTGCTTGCAGATGAAATAGGACAGGCATAATTTCATATTACAATGCTTCCTGTCATCCGAAATGCCTGCGGCGTCATACCGACCGCTTGTCTGAATGCACGATGAAAATAGGCGTCTCCTTTATATCCGCAGTGCCAGGCAATCTCTGCAAAGCTTAGATTGGTGGTAAGCAGGAGCACTTTTGCGTGATTGATGCGGAGATCAGACAAATGCTGATAAAAGGTGCGTCCTGTCTGCATATGGATCAAACGGCTGATGTACTGTTCATTATAATTGAATTTTTGCGCAATTTCTGTCAGCGTTACGGTACGGTAACTGTCATGTATATATTGCAGAATCTCTAAGATATTTCCGGATTTTGCAATAAGCTCCTTTGCCGGCTCCATATCACTGCGGTGACAGCGCATAAGATGCAGAAGCAGTGTCAGACAGCGTGTATACAGCATCTGGTCACAATATATTTCATTATTATAATACTCCAAAATGAGTTCCCGCATGAGCTGATTCAGTGTTTTATCCTGCGTGTGCGGTTTGATATACAGATATTTTGGATACCGTTTCCGGTAGAGAATTTCACGCAGGTATTGTGTCAAAGCGGAATCCGTCCCGTCCAATACTTCATAAAATTTTTGCAGCATCGGTATTTCCACAAGAATATTCATCAGTAAACTGTCATCAAATATTTCCGGCTTATGGATAACTCCTGGCGACACAAAACAAAATTCTCCTTCTGCAAGCAGCATGGTTTCACCGGCAATGTTATGAATGCACTGTCCGCGGTACTGGTACATGATTTCCAAGAACGCATGCGAATGATAGGAAGGGTTGCAATACCGTTCATGACGCCAAACACGAATATCAGAGCCCCGGTTTTGTGTGATATTTACCGGATATGATTGATATATGCTCGTAATTTCCTCTAAAGTGTCTGTTTTACCGGTTTCCATCACATGAAAATAAGTTTGTTTCGCTTCCTGTTCATTTTCTGTATATTTCGATAAGAAATCGTCTAATTCAGATAGTTCCATCATTCCATCGTTTGCCTTACGCATCTATCATTGATCTGTTGCGTGAGGCATTTCCTTTCTTTTACAGAGCATTGGCGTTTCTATCGTTTATTATACAGGAAATATCAAAATAAGTCAATAGATTTTGTCAAGTTTCGATATTCACAAGGCGTATTTCTTATGTTATAATGAATATACAAATTATTATTGCGGTTCAGCAAAGAAAGGATATCCTATCATGAAAAAAACATTGATTCCAGCAATCCTTGTTACCTGCTTGTGTATTGCTGGTACTGTAATCACCTCCTGCGGCGGAAAGGGAGAGGAGGCAGAAACACAAAAACAAGCGGGTACCTCCACCCCAGATACAGAAAAAACAGAAGCAGAAGATCCCACAGAAAAAAATGGACGTTCCGATGTCAAAGACAGTCTTCCAGATACCCTCGATTTTGGCGGTGAAACCATTCGTGTGCTTGCACGCGGCGGTGACGATGATGTGAAAATCGAATTTTACAGTGAAAACACCAACGGAGAAGTTGTCAATGATGCCGTTTTTATGCGAAATGAAGCCGTAGAAGAACGACTGAATGTGAAAATGGAAGTCTTATTGCAAAATGTAACAAGACATAATCATTTGGCTCCAGAAATCCGAAAATCTGTAAGCGCGGGGTCTGACGATTTTGATTTGACTGCCAACTCCATCTACAACATGAACTCTATTGCATTGGAAGGTATGCTGCTTGATTTACAGGAACTGGATTATCTCGACTTCTCCCAGCCCTGGTGGAATCAGGCGTTCCTTGATTTAACCGAGTATAATGGCAGAAATTATGTTGCACTTGGCGAGCTTTCTCAGACAATGATTTCCGGTGCCTTCTGCATGTTCTTCAATCGAGATATGTACAGAGAATTTTATCCGGATGAACCGAGCCTATATGAAATCGTCAACGCAGGAGAATGGACACTTGACAAGATGATCTCGTTGTGCACTCCACTGTATGCCGACTTAAACGGTAACGGAAAAGCAGATGAAGGCGACCGCTTCGGACATTTCTTTACAGACACACAAACGCTTGGCTGCGACTCCTTTACCGGAGGCTGTAATATCAATTTAATTATAAAGAACGATGACGGAAGCTATACCTACAACGGTGTCAGCGATCGTACTGTCAAGTTTTATGAAAAAATGGGTACATTGCTGTTTGAAAACAACAATACCTGCCGTCTACCCTATAACAATGAAGATATCATGAAAACCATGGTCAATGACCAAACGATGTTTACCACATGGATGCTGACCGGCATCAATTACCTGCGTGATATGAAAGACGATTTCGGTATTATTCCTATGCCGAAGCTGGATGAAACGCAAAAAGAATATAATGCATTTTGTCACGACGGTTCCTCCTCCTTCAGTATTCCGATTACAGAGAATTCTCCCAATATGGTCGCGGCATTCTTAGAAGCCATGTGTGCAGAAACCTACCGGACGGTCACACCGGCATACTTTGAGACTGCATTGAAAGGAAAATATTCCCGTGACAGCGAAACGTCTCAGATGCTTGATTTGATCGTCAGCGGTATTTATCTTGATATTGCGTATATTTACGGCGATAATTTACAGTCACCGATTGGTGATCTGCGCACGATTTTAGGCAGTCCCGCAGCGCACAGCAAAGCCGTTTCCACGATGACATCGAAAGAAAAGCAGATGTTGAAACGAATGGATACCATTATCAAAGGATATGAAAGTATCGCGCAATAACGATATACACAAAAACAGAGTTTATATTCACCGCCGCAGAGAAATTCGGCGGTGGATTTTTTTGTGTTGGCAATCGGAAAAATGGGTTCTGCATTCCTTTCGCAAATAAAATAAAAGAAAAAACAGAAAACCCATTTACAAAAATCAAAAAATCGGATATAATAAAAGAGACTTTATTTTGTTCTATAGAAAAGGATACGTCAAAAAACGCTCCTCCTTATTTGCTGCACATAATTGCTCCATTCAAAATCAGAGAAAGGAACCAATACGCTATGGAAAATAAAAAAACACTGCATATCATCCCGCATTCACACTGGGACCGTGAATGGTATCTTCCATTTGAAACGCACAGAACACGTCTTGTCAAGCTGTTTGATACCCTGATTTCTTTAATGGAAAACAATCCGGAATATACGTACTACCATATGGACGGGCAATTTGTTGTCATTGAAGACTATCTTGAGATCCGTCCGCAGATGAAAGACCGTCTATTGGCGCTTGTCAAGGCAGACCGTATTCAGATTGGCCCGTGGTATATTTTACAGGATGAATATTTGACAAGCGGAGAAGCCAATGTCCGCAATATGCTGTATGGCATCAAGCTGTGCAGGCGGTTTGGTGCTGATCCGGTAATGTCCGGATATTTTCCGGATGCGTTCGGCAACATTTCTCAGGCGCCGCAGATCATTTCCGGATTTGGCATTGACAATGCAATTTTCGGACGCGGATTGAATGATATCGGTTCAGACAATCAGGTTGTGAAGCAAAACGGCATCACAAAGAGTGAACTTTTATGGCAGTCTCCGGACGGCTCTGAGGTCATCGGTGTTATGTTTGCGAATTGGTATTGCAACGCGATGGAGCTGCCGACGGACAGGGAAGCGCTTGCTGCAAAAATCGAATCCATTGTGCACAACACAGAACGGTTTGCCGCAACGCCGGAGCTGCTTGGCATGAATGGCTGCGATCATCAACCGGTACAGACCAATCTGACAGAGGTCATTCAGCTTGCAAATGAAGTACAGGACAAGGTTGTGGTCAAGCAGTCCAATTTTAAAGAGTATATTGAAAAAATCCGTGCTTACCGTGACGAACTGCAGCCGTACCGCGGTGAAATTGCCGGACAGCTGACCTCTGGAAATTGTCTGCTCATCAATACAGCATCCACACGTATGGACATCAAACAGGAGAATCAGCGCGTGCAGAATCTTTTGGAACGCATTACAGAACCGCTTAATGCATACACCTATGCAAACGGAGACAAGTACGACGATGATTATTACCTCT
Source organism: Clostridia bacterium (assembly GCA_017942005.1). Lineage (GTDB taxonomy): Bacteria > Bacillota > Clostridia > Oscillospirales > CAG-272 > RGIG3925. Next base: position 15,319 of record JAGAVJ010000028.1, read on the forward strand.
ACGCATGGCGCATTCTCATGCAGAATCATCCGCATGATTCCATCTGTTCCTGTTCACACGATGCAATTTATGACGAAATGATGACCCGATTTGCAAAATCCGGCTATACCGCACAGGCACTGCGCGATGCTTCCATGGCATATCTTGCGGATAACACGGATACACAAAATGCAGCTGACCGTAATTTGATTGTCTTTTCTGGCGAACCGGGCAATGGTATGATTACGGTTCAGACAAAGGTCGATTTCCCGTTGGATGCTGATGTGAAGGCGATTCATATCGAAGATACGGAGGGGAATCTTATCCCTGCGGATATTCATCCCTTGGGCAAAACGTTCACTTATACGCTTCCGGACGACCGTTTCCGTCAGCCGACTTTTGTCAATCGCTTTGAGGCAACCATGCAGCTGCCTGCAAACGGGATGATCGGAACCAGACTATATTATGCTGTTCCCGGTGCAGTCACACGTACAACTACGGTCACCTATAACGACCGTGTATTGGAAAATGAAAACTTAAAAGTTGTGTTCTATGAAAACGGTTCCTTTACTGTTACAGAGAAGAAAAGTCATACGACAGTCGGTCCATGCAATCTGTTTATGGATGAAAGAGATGGCGGCAACAGCTATAATTATGCACCGGTGGAAGGCGACACGCCATTTTTCACAAAAGACAGTACCGCATGCTTCACCTCTGAAACAAAAGCATATTCTATCACAGTCACAGCGGACATTACAACAGAACGCTGCCATATCTCAAGTGCCGTCACACTTGCTGAGAAAGACGACCGTGTGACCATCACAACAACGATTGATAACCATACGAAAGACCACCGCATCCGTGCTGTATTTGAAAATACAGTGGATACTGATGTGGTATATGCCGCAGGTCAGTTTGATATTGTAGAACGGTCGATTCAGCCATGGGAAAACTGGACTTGTCCTTATAATACCCAACGTGCAGAACAGTTTGTCATGCTTTTGGACAAAGGAAAAAACAACGGCTTTATCTGCGCACAGAAAGGACTTAACGAATACGAAATTCTGCGCGACGGTAAAAACACGATGGCTTTGACACTTCTGCGCTGTATTGGTGAAATCGGTGACTGGGGAGATTTTCCGACGCCAAAAGCACAGTGTATCGGTTCCTATCAATTGGAATATTGTGTGATTCCGTTTGCGGCAGATGCCCGTGATGCAGCCATTTCCTCTGCCTATGTCTATGCGTCCAACGCGGCAACCGCGGCGGATACTGGAAAGCATCCTGGCAGAATTATGGCAGGGAACACCTTTATCAAGCTGCCAGACCCGATGCTGCGGATGTCCGCATTCAAGCATGCGGAGGATGGAGACGGTCTTGTATTGCGTTTGTACCAGATTGACGAAACAGAACGGTGTGCGGATATAGAACTGGACACATTTATTACAGAAGTGTATGCATCTGCTTTGGATGAACGAATGGGTGAACGGCTACCTATCCAAGACGGGATTCTTCATGTATGTGTTCCCGCAAAGAAAATTGTCACATATCGGCTGAAAGGTGCATTTTGATCAAATTTTATCAAAATATGAAGATTGTGAATTTATGCGCACAAAATTTTAAAATTTCGGTTGGATTGATTGACAGTTCTGTATTTTTATGGTAAAATTTTAATATTACCGTAAAATAGATCGAAAATAAAATTCCATCTTGTATAAAGTCGTGTGCCATTGATTCACATTTTGAAAGGAAGCATTGCATGAGTACAAAAACAAAAATTATTTTTGATACAGACCTTGGCGGGGATTGCGACGATACCGGTGCTTGTGCGGTATTATGTAATTTAGCAAAAGCCGGAGAAGCTGAAATCCTCTGTGCTACCTATTGCATCGGCAATCCATGGGGTGGATATTTCCTTCGGTATGAACTGGATTATTTTGGGTTTACCAAAGTTCCGGTCGGCACATTGAAGGATGCTTCTTTTATGGCAGAACCGATCTATGAACGTTACACAAGACCATATGCGGAGCGCATGGGTGCTGTACAAACTGAGCAGGAAGACGCTGTGCGTGTGCTTCGCCGCACGTTGGCTGCAAACGGCGGAACGCATGATATCACGCTGATTGCAGTCGGACCACTACGCAACATTGCAAACCTTCTTCGCTCCGGTGCAGATGACATTTCTCCTAAAACAGGAAAAGAACTGATTTCGGAAAACGTTGCCGAATTTGTTACGATGCTTGGAACCTTTGTCAAAGATGCACACATCGAATGGAATGTGGAAATGGACATTCCATCTGCACAGTACTGCATATCGGAAATGCCAGTTCCAACCGTTTTTTTGCCGTATGAAGCCGGTGTCCACATCCTTACAGGTCAAATGCTTTCCTCCGTTTCGGAGCATCATCCGGTACGTGCGGCCTATACGTTATGGAATGACGGAAAATGCCATGTACGCAGCTCATGGGATTTGATTACGGTATACTGTGCAGTACGAAAAAACACTCCATTATATCAATGGAAGCCTGTACATGTTGATGTCAATGAAAAAGGAGAAACTGTCTCCTCATGCGGCAACGATATGGCGATACTGGTTCAAGCAGCTTCGGACAATGAAATTACAGCCGCAATCAATCCGCTGATGCTGTAATACGGGATTTGTGATGGAAAACAAGCAAACAGTTTACCGCGTATTTTTACTGATCAATTTGTTTATCAATACGGTTTTTTGTACGTTATGTCCGCCTCTTCTGCTCGGTTTTCTCGGAAATTATCTGTGTGAACGGTTTAGGTGGAATTCGGTTGTGATTGCACTTCTTGTATTATTGGGTGTTGTGATTGGCTTTGTTTCTACAGTGAACTATTTACGAAAGTCACAGAGCATTCAAAAGCAACGCTCCAAACGAGAAAAGGAATCACCGTACCGTATTCAGCATCCCAGGAAAGAAGATACAAAGAATCATGCCAATCAATCATGAAACATTCAAAGAAATAAAGAAAATTGTCATCGGTGAAGCAATTCTGCTTGCTTTAATGTTCGCAGTATTTTTCATTATCGGCAAGTTTGATTTTACTGTTTTATACGGTGGACTTCTCGGTGGGCTCTCCAATATTTTATATTTTCTATTAATCTGTCTCAGCGTCAATACTGTACTGGATGAAAAAAATTTAAATCGTTCCAAAGCATCAATTGCGATGTCATATTATACCCGGTTGATCGTGCTGGGTATTTGCATCGCCGTCGGTTTATACTTTGATTGTTTTCATAACATCGCAGTCATCATTCCGGTTCTGGCAACAAGACCCATCCTCTATGTCGCAGAATTGTTTGGAAAGGGGGTGAAAAAATAACAGTATGAACGGTCCAAAAATATTATGGACGATTCCAATCCTCGGCGGTATCAAAATCACACAAACGACATTGACTTCATGGATTGCAACAGGGTTAATTATGGTCGTTGTTTGGCTTTTGACACGAAATTTATCTGTAGATCATCCCAATAAAAAACAGGTAATTTTGGAAAAGCTGGTCGGTATGCTGGACAATATGGTGGAAAGTACGATGGGAAAGCATAATATGCGTTTTGCACCCTATATCTGTGCATTGTTTTTATCCTCTATCTTCGGTACACTGCTCGGTATGACCAATATCCTGCGATCTTCCACAGCCGATCTCAGTACAACCGCCGCTTGGGCACTTGCGACGCTCGCGCTGTCCTGGTTTGGCGGGATTAAAAATAAAGGCTTTTTCGGTTGGCTGAAAAGCTTTACTGAACCGATTGCTTTTATTACACCGATCAATATTGTGTCCGAAATTGCGAATCCAATTTCCATGTCATTCCGTCATTTCGGAAATATTGCCGGCGGTTTGGTATTGACATCTTTAATTTATTCCGCTTTGGCAACACTCAGCGCGTTTTTACTGCAATGGATTCCCCTGAAACTAATCAATACCATTCCGATTTTCCAGCTCGGTATCCCGGCTTTTCTGTCAATTTATTTTGACCTGTTTTCCGGGTTTGTTCAGGCACTGGTTTTCACCATGCTGACAATGGTTTATGTTGGCGGCGCATTTCCGCCAAAGGATGAATTATTACAATAATGTATGAAAATTTCTCCAATCATTCAAATTTATCGTTTATTTAACCATTAAGGAGGTACTATAATAATGGAAATGGCAGAAGCAATTGTAAAAGCAGCACGTGCACTTGGTGCCGGTTTGGCGATGGGAATCGGTTCTATCGGTCCGGCTATTGGTGAAGGTAATGTCGTCGGTAAAGCGCTGGAAGGTATGGCGCGTCAGCCGGAGGCTGCCGGTGATTTACGTTCCAACATGATTTTAGGATGTGCAATTTCTGAGTCTACCGGTATTTATTCACTTGTTGTTGCGCTTCTTTTATTGTTTGTGTTCAAATAATTTTCAAGCAAGCGAAGTACTGTTGAAACGGAGCAGGATTATGCCGGAATATGAATCTTTTGTCAGTTTAGATGTGTGGACAATGTTGTTTGCATGGGGCAATATCATCATATTGTTCCTGTTTTTAAAAAAATTCCTATATAAACCACTTATGAACATCATTGAAACCAGACAAAAGCAGATTAAAGATATGTATGATGAAGCAGAGAAGGAGAAAAGCTCTGCAAAAGATATGCATGTCGAATATGAAGAAAAATTAGCGAAAGCATCTGCACAAGGGGATGAAATCATAAAAAATGCAGTGCAGCGTGCACATAGGCAAGAGGAAATTATCGTAAAAGAAGCCAATGAAACGGCTGCAAAGACAATCAAACGTGCAGAAGAACAGGTAGAGCTGGAACGGAAGAAGGCGCTGAACCAGCTCAAAAATGAGGTTTCTGGGATGGCTGTGGATATTGCCTCAGCAGTGATCAAAAAAAATCTCACCAAAGAGGACAATACAAGAATTGTAGACCAATTTATCGGTCAGCTTGGTGAACAGAAATGATCGCAGCAGCAGAATATGGGAAGGCTCTTTTTTCTCTTGCAAAAGAAACTCACTCGGAAGATGCCATTCTCGAAACACTCAAAATAGTACGGGATATGTTATCGAACTATCCCGCATATAGCAAGCTGCTTGATACTCCAGCGATTTCAACCGATGAAAAACTCAGTTTAATCGACAAGTCCTTTGGGGAATGCGAGCAGATTGTATTGAATTTTATAAAAATTCTCTGTGAAAAACATGCGGTATATCAGCTGCATGCATGTGTCAGCACCTATATTCAACTCTATAATGAAGAAAAAGGAATTTGTGAGGCAACCTGCATTACCGCAATGCCATTGACAGATTTCCAAAAAAACGCACTGTGTCAGAAAATTTCAACCATGACACACAAACGGGTACAGTTGACAGAGAAAGTGGACTCTGCGCTCATTGGTGGGATGATTCTTCTGGTAGACGGAAAACAACTGGATGGCAGTATCAAGACGCGTCTTGATCATTTTCGGCTGGCACTTGCAGACATTATTATGTAAGGCAAAATTGCATAACAGAAAGGAATGATGAAACAGCATGCAGCTGAACGTTGACGATATCAGTAAAATTATCGCCGATCAAATTAAACATTATGCTGCCAAAACAAAAGAAGATGAAATCGGTTATGTCATTTCCATCGGTGACGGTATTGCAAAAGTACACGGTGTTGAAAAATGCAAATCGAATGAACTTCTTCAATTTTCCAACGGATCCTACGGTATGGCATTGAATCTGGAAGAAAATCTGGTCAGTGTGGTTATGCTGGGAACAGATGTTGGTATCAGTGAAGGCAGTATTGTCAAGAGAACGGGAAATGTCGTTTCTGTACCGGTTGGAGAGCGCATGATTGGACGTGTTGTCAATGCGCTTGGTCAGCCGATTGACGGCAAGGGACCAATTACCGCGTCTGAAATTCGTCCGATTGAAAAAAAAGCACCCGGCATTATTGAACGAAAATCGGTCTCCGAACCGCTGCAAACCGGTATCAAAGCCATTGATGCAATGATTCCGATTGGATGCGGTCAGCGTGAACTGATCATCGGTGACAGACAAACTGGTAAAACCGTCATTGCGATGGATACCATCATCAATCAAAAAGGGAAAGATGTCATCTGCATCTATGTTGCAATCGGTCAAAAGAATTCTACCGTTGCGCAGTTGGTGGAAACCTTGAACAACAGCGGTGCAATGGATTATACCATTGTTGTTTCTGCTTCTGCATCGGAAATGGCGCCGATTCAATATATTGCACCGTATTCTGGTGTTACGATGGCAGAATACTTCATGGATCAGGGAAAAGATGTCTTGATTGTGTATGATGATTTATCCAAGCATGCCGTTGCTTACCGTGCACTCTCCCTGTTAATCCGCCGTCCGCCGGGGCGTGAAGCATATCCCGGTGACGTTTTCTATCTGCATTCCAGACTGCTTGAACGCGCAGCAAAGATGTCGGATGAATACGGAGGCGGATCTATTACCGCATTGCCGATCATTGAAACACAGGCAGGGGATGTCTCAGCCTATATTCCCACCAATGTAATATCAATTACAGACGGACAAATCTTTCTGGAAACGGAGTTGTTCCATTCCGGCGTCAGACCTGCTGTAAACCCGGGTATTTCGGTGTCCCGTGTCGGCGGTTCCGCACAGCTCAAAGCAATGAAAAAGGTTTCCGGTTCATTAAAACTGTTGTATTCGCAGTATCGAGAATTACAGTCGTTTGCACAGTTTGGTTCCGATCTGGACGCAGATACCAAACAGCGTCTGGAACAGGGTGCACGTATTGTAGAAGTGCTCAAACAAGACCGGAATGCACCGCTTGCCGTTGAATTGCAGATTATCATCATCTATGCAGTCACACATAATCTGCTTGCAGAAATACCGGTTTCGGATATTCGCAGTTTTGAAGCCGCTTTGTTTGACCATATTACAACGGTTCATCCGGAACTTTGTGAAGCAATCCGTACCGAAAAAGTTTTGACAGATGAAATTGAAGCCAATATGATCCAGGTGATCAAAGAGTTTGTGAATCTGTTTCTGCAAAAGCCGACAACATGAAATGGTGATGTAACATGGCTGGAACAAATATGAAGGCAATAAAAAGCCGTATCAAAAGTGTAGAAAGCACAATGTCCATTACCAAAGCGATGGAACTTGTTGCATCTTCCAAGCTGCGCCGCGCCAAAATGCAGGAAGAAGCAGTCAAACCGTATTATAAACTTCTTGCAGAGACCATTGAAGACATCATTCAAACCACTGGGGAGAAAAATGCGTTTATTCGTGAAACCGATGTATCTTCTGCCGCATGTTATATCGTTATTGCAGGCGACAGAGGACTAGCCGGCGGCTATAACGCAAATCTGTTCCGCCTTGTACGTGAGCGTATCAAGGAAGACGACTGTATTCTTCCAGTAGGAAAGAAAAGTGTCGAACATTATGAGAAGCAGCCATATCGAATTCTAACTACGGATTTTCGGATTGCGGCATCTGTTGCGATTCCAGAAGCGCACGAAATTGGAGATATCATCTGTAAGCATTTTCTTTCCGGTCAATTTGGTCATGTCTATCTTGTTTATACAGAATTTAAATCCATGCTGACGCAGGAACCGCAGCTTCGTGCGCTTCTGCCGTTAGATAAAGATATGATGAATCCTGACGCATCCAATGCTATGGCAGCAAGGGAAAAGGAAAATGGATTTACAAAAACAGAAAAAATAACCTTTCATACGGACACACTGTATGAACCGTCACCGGAAGAAGTGCTTTCTGCAATCATTCCACAGTACGTCTCCGGCATGATTTACGGTGCAGTATGTGAAGCATCGGCATCGGAATTCGCAGCACGCAGAACTGCCATGAATGCTGCAAATAAAAATGCGGATGAAATGATATCCACCTTAACATTAAAATACAACCGTGCACGCCAGACAATGATCACACAGGAAATTACGGAAATCATTGCAGGTTCAAATACACTGTAGGAAGTTGGAATTCGACAATATATATTATATATAATGAAAAGCAAGATGAGGCTGTTGCAAAAGGAAAATTTGTGGCAGAATGTGCGACAACCCGACTTACTGTTTGTTAAATGACGGGGCAGACAATACCGCCCCTTTGAAAAGGAAAAGAAAAATAACATGCAGAAGCATAGCATAGGTAAGCTGATTCAAATTATCGGTCCGGTTCTTGACATTCGATTTCCAATCGGACATTTACCGGATCTACTGAATGCAATAGAAATTAAAGACGGCGACCGTACCATTGTATGTGAAGTTGCACAGCAGCTTGGTGACGATATTGTGCGCTGCATCGCAATGAGCTCAACAGATGGCCTTGTCCGCGGTATGGATGCAATTGATACTGGTACCGGTATTACGGTTCCCGTTGGCGAATGTACGCTTGGCAGAATTTTTAATTTACTTGGTGAAGCAGTTGATAACAAACCGGATCCTGTCAACCCGGAAAGATGGTGTATTCACCGTGATCCGCCGTCTTATGAGGAACAGGAATCGAAAACAGAGATTCTCGAAACTGGTATCAAAGTTGTTGACTTGATTGCTCCATATGCCAAAGGCGGTAAAATTGGTCTGTTCGGCGGTGCCGGCGTTGGCAAAACCGTTTTAATCATGGAACTGATTCATAATATTGCAACAGAGCATGGCGGTATTTCTGTCTTTACAGGGGTCGGCGAGAGAACCCGTGAAGGAAATGACCTTTATTACGAAATGCAGGAATCCGGTGTTATTAATAAGACCGCTTTGGTATACGGTCAGATGAACGAACCGCCTGGAGCACGTATGCGTGTTGGTCTTTCCGGATTGACCATGGCAGAATATTTCCGTGACAAAGAAGGGCAGGATGTCCTGTTATTTATTGATAACATTTTCCGCTTTACACAGGCCGGCTCTGAAGTATCGGCATTGCTTGGCCGTATGCCGTCTGCTGTTGGGTATCAGCCGACGTTGGCAACAGAAATGGGAGCGTTGCAGGAACGTATTACCTCCACAAAACGCGGTTCCATCACATCCGTACAGGCAGTGTATGTTCCAGCAGATGACTTAACTGACCCCGCGCCTGCGACCACATTTGCACACTTAGACGCAACCACGGTTTTGTCCCGTGAAATTGCTTCTCTTGGTATCTATCCGGCAGTCGATCCTCTGGAATCTTCCTCAAGAATTCTTGCTCCGGATATCGTTGGTCAAGAGCATTACGAGGTCGCGCGTGAAGTACAGCGGATTTTACAGCGTTATAAAGAATTGCAGGATATTATCGCTATCATGGGTATGGACGAGCTTTCTGATGAAGATAAGCTTGTCGTCAGCCGTGCACGTAAAATTCAGCGCTTCCTATCACAGCCATTCTTTGTTGCTGAGAAATTTAATGGATATGAAGGAAAATATGTACCAATCAAGGAAACCATTCGAGGCTTTAAAGAGATTGCAGAAGGAAAACACGATGATCTTCCGGAATCTGCATTCCTGTATGTCGGTACCATTGATGAAGCAGTAGAAAAAGCGAAACAGAACGCTTCTATTGCACAATAATCTCCCATAGCACAAATCAGGAAGGGAAGAGGGGCGGAGATTTGGATAGCTTTTTATTAAAAATTGTTACACCAGATGGCAGTGCCGTAGATGCAGAAGTCGAAAGCGTTTTAATTCGTACCACTTCTGGAGATATTGGTATTTTAAAAAACCATATTAATTATGTCGCGACAATTGATTATGGACTTGTTAAAATCACATATCCGGATCATACAGAGCGCGGGGCATGCTGTATGAATGGGTTTGTTCGTGTAGATAAAGACATGACCCGTATCATTGCAACAACATTTGAATTTGCAGATCAAATTGATTTTGCCCGTGCGCAGAAAGCAAAAGCTGCCGCAGAAGAACGCCTTGCAGAAACAACGCTGTCCGATGATGAACGCGAACTTGCGAAAGCACGTTTAAAACGTGCGGAAAACCGTATTCGTGTGTATGAATTAAATCAATAAATCATAGACCTCCTTGACAGAACACAATATTTTCTGTCAAGGAGGATTTTTTGTAAAGGCAGGAAAAGTTTTGCAGTGGAGTTTGAGGAGATGCTTTTTTCAGCCGCATTATTTTGATAGAGAGAAATTCAAAGGGAAGAATGAAGCGATTGATAGAATTTATATCTTTTATTTTTCTTTATCAATAATTATATAAAATGCAAATTTTATATAATTTAGGGAACATAAAAACGGAGGATCGGACATTCATTCAGTCGCCCCTCCGTTTTATACTGTTTCATAAAGCGTGATCAGATACGATCACCGATGGTTGCTTTTAGTTCTCGAATAATTTTCTTTTCCAATCTGGATATATATGACTGCGAAATTCCTAACATATCTGCAACTTCTTTTTGCGTCTTTTCTTTACCGCTGTTCATAAATGATCCGTTTTCTAAAAGACCGAATCGCAGCCGAATAATCAGCCGTTCTCGCTCAGATAACTGCATCAATGCTTCCGCTATGATCTTTTTATCTTCGGCACGTTCCAGGTTATCCGAAATATCCTCTTCGTCATTTCCAAGAATATCGGACAATAATAACTCATTTCCGTCCCAATCAACATTCAGCGGTTCATCAATTGATACTTCTTGGCGCGTATTACTATTTTTCCGGATATACATTAAAATTTCATTTTCAATACACCGGGATGCATACGTCGCAAGTTTGATGTTTTTATCTGCACGGAAGGTATTGATGGCTTTAATCAAACCAACAGTTCCAATCGATATCAAATCTTCTAAACCAATTCCTGTGTTTTCAAATTTTTTTGCGATGAAAACTACAAGGCGTAAATTACGCTCAATTAAAATGTTGCGTATCTCTGTTTTTTCCGAAGCATCGCATTGATAAAGCCTATTTAAAATTATGTTTTCTTCATCACAAGCCAATGGCGGAGGCAGCGTATCGGCACCGTTGATGTAAAAAATCGGATCCTTAGAAATAAAACACAGTTTAGCAATCCATTCCTTTAAATGAGGTGCAGATAGCAATCGAAATACAGAAGCTTTTTGTTGCATTGGTAAAGCTTTCTGTTTTGTTTCCCATTGGGATACTGATGAATCCTTTAAAGATACAGAATTTTTTCGTTGAACCAATTGTTTAGCAAAAACACTTGCAGCCATCTTAAGAACTTCCTTTCCTTTTCTGGTTTAAATGAGAGCCATCGGTACAATTGCACCTTCTACTGCAAACGGCGAAAAAATAACATATGCGTCAAGTTCACGTACCTGATTATGATGATCTTTTTTTGGCTCTTTTGGATATAACATAAGAGATGACGGATGAATCGCCCAAAACAGTGATTGTTCCTGTGCAATCGTCCGAACGGATACCAATCGGCTGCGTGGAATCTTTCCATTGGAAAGCGTTTGTGTGTCAATGTGAAGTGAAGCTTCAGCTTTTTTGGGCAAAACAATCACAGGAAGACCGGAAATCGGTTCTCGCACCAAATTTCCACTATCACATAAACACGGTAAGTCCAGTTCTATATGATTCCAGCCTATTTTCAGCATCCACTGTTGATTACACAACGATTTTCCGCGATATTCATTGAGAAGCTTTGATCCAATGGAAAATAATAATGTCAGCCCTGCCGCAGAAAGCCAAAATAAACGCTGTTTTCTTTTATTACCATCGATTGTCCATGAAGTTTGTGAAAACCAACGATTTAAAAATGAAAATCCCACTGTCATTAGTCCGCCTGCTGCCGCTTCTAAAAAAACGAACAACAGAATTGCACAAAAAAATTCTTTCAGCCGAAATTGTGTTAAAGACTTTCCATACAGTACAATAATACAGGATATACTTGCACTTACAATGCATAATAAGAATTCACCGGCAGGCGGTAATGAGAGCGAAACCAAGAAAACTCCGACCGCAGCACATAGTACAGCACCGATAATCATTCTGGCAGCAGCAATCTTTCTCCGCAATATACGCGCAGTGAAATAAAGTGCACAAAAATCCATTGAAAAATCAATAACAAAAAGTACATCCCCCCATATTACGACCGGCTGCATCTTTGGATACACCTTCCTTTTTCATCCTGATCTTTTTGTAATATAAGTATACACCATTTCGAGTGGAAAAACTGTCGTATCTACTTGTCGGAAAAGAATTTGATAGACAGTATTTTTCTCTTGCTTTCAAAATACAGTTTTCGTTACCAGAATCCTATACTGTTCTTTGTTATTCGCAATGTTTTGAGGAAATTATCATCGCTTTTGGAATTCGTCGTCCTCATCCGGCGTCCTTGTGTGCTGTCGGATCATCATGTACTTTTGCTTTGTAGCTTCTCCGCCGCGCAAATGGCGTTCTGCTTTATTTTCTTCCAGTACATTTCGCACAACCGCATACAATGCCGCGTTATATACAGGCAGCTTTTGCGTCATATCTTTATGTACTGTCGATTTTGAAATACCAAATCTTTTTGCCGTATCACGCACCGTAGCATGGGTGTCGCAGATATAACGTCCGAGTGTTTCCACACGTTCTCTGATTGCATCCATAAGTGATCTCCTCACGAATCCCTATTTTGATATCGCTTCATCGTATGAGGAAAAGACGTAAAATATACACATCGCGAAAATAATAAAAGCTGTATAAAAATATAGTTTCACACAGCTTTTATTATTAATCTCTATTTATTTTTTACCATAGGGCGTTCTTTAAATATATTGCAATCCGTTCCATTGGTCCCTCTGCCAACGGAAATTCGCATAGAATGTCAAATTCATATTGAATCCCGTACAGTATGACACGTTTTCGTACATCAGGGTGCATGAATAATTCCGGTGCGTATTTTTGCATCCAACACAATAGCTTGCTATAATCCTCCGGTTTGGTTAACGGATGATCTTCTTCGTTTGCATAGGTAAACGGATGAATCAGCATTCTCTGCCATACATCAAGTACCAAGTCCTTAGGGGCAATGGCCATCATTTCATAATCCAGTAAAAAAATTTTACCGTCATCACGGACAATCAAATTATCAAAATGGAGATCATTATATACAAGATATAATTTTTCGTCGTCGAATACACCAATGTTTTGCTGTACATATTGATATGCCTGTGCTGCAAGCTCCGGTTTTATCCAGTTATTTTTCACAAGTATATGATATCGTGTACGGATGCAATCAAGCAGAGCTGCACCGTACGGTTCACTGTGCGGCAGAAAAGCGGCAGCCCCCTCCCATGGTACATGATTGATTGCGCATGCAATGGCTGCAATCTGTCTCACTGCGTCTTCACGCTGCGCATCCGTGTAAGTACGCCACAGTCGGAATAACCCTTCCCCAGATATCCGTTCCAACAGAATCCACATCTTCCCTTTTCCGAGAAGCTTTGGGGCATAATCCGGATGCACCGTTTCATAAAACCATGATTCAAGAGCATATCCGTTTTGATTGTTTTCTCCGTATACCTTTAATATTGCAGTATCTCCAATCCATATCTGGTTCCGAAAGCCAATATTTGAGAGATGCAGCGTTTGGTATGATAAATGATGCGCTTCCAATATTTCAATGGCTTGTAATCGCTCTATTGCAATCCCCTCTTTTTAAACCGCTTTTAAAAATCAAAAAAATCGTTATTTTGAACTATGAAAACTTTATTTATGAACGAAAGCGTTTGTTGTTTTCGTCAAGATATAATTTTGCAGCCAGTGTCCAGTCTGTCTGAATGATATCATATCCACGGTCTGCAAGCCATCCCCAACCGTCGTCGGGATTCTTTGTCAGAGAAACGTCATCGCTATGTCCACCGGTTAAAACGGCTTTATAATTATAAACAATCGCATTTGCCCATAAAAGCAGACCTTTTTTATGCATATCTGCAATGTATTCCTGCTGTGCAGTTTGTGCATCCTCTGTTTTAAAAAGCACTTCTGCACCAATAAAGTTAATTTTTCGCTTCAAAAGTGCTTCTGTACAGTTGTCTGTGTCACTGATAATCGGCATATATGGAAGGTCTGGTGCGATTTCCTCTACCATATCAAACCATTTTGTGTCCGCAGATGTTTTAACGATCACATCATTCTGCATTCCGTGTCGACGTACCGCATCCGTAATTTCAGGTATTGCAGTCCAGAACTTATCTATATTGACAAATGCACGTCCTTTGATCAATGCAAGAACGTCATCCAGCCGGCTGACAATATCGGTGGTGTATACACCGTCCTGGTTGACAAAGCGCAGTGCATCCACTTCTTCTGCACATAAATCCTTTAAATAATTTTGACTGCGCAAATGTGACGGTTCCATACCAGGGTGAAACACATACAGCTGGTGATCTTTTGTAACGGATACATCAATTTCTACGATATCGGCTCCTTGACGCAATGCTATTTCGTATGCTGCAAGTGTGTTGCATGGAATATTGCCGCCGGATACACCGCGATGTGCTGCAAGTAAAATTCGTTGTTTTGCAGCTTCTTGAATTGTTGTTTTCATAATATATGACCATGACTTTCGCGTTAGCGAAAGTTTCCTTTCTTCGTGGAGTTGTGACCGCCCGCAGGCGGTTAAGTCACAAAACACAGTCTGAAAATTTTATTTTCAGACTTTTAATCTCCCTTTAATTAATTTTTTATCATGATTATTTTTTCAAGGTTTCACGATATCCTTGCCAACAGATCGGAATTCTTGAAAAAATAAGACATCTGCGCACAAGATTCTAATTGGCGTATGAAAATAATCAGGCGGCATCTTTGGACGTTCTTTTCTAAAATTATCAAAAATGCGCTATCATAATAACACACGCAGTTCCACATCTCGCGCTCTTGCTGCTATTAATTATAGTATTTTTCATGAAGTTTGTCAAGAGATTTTCCTTAAAAATGGAAATTTCGACAGCTATGCAATATCATTTTTTTTGAAAATTCTTTGATCTATAGAAAATTTACTAAATATTTAAAGGAAAGTATTTTCAAACGCAGAAAAGTATGGTATACTATAAGATATAGATATATTGTTTCGATTTTCAAAGGAAAGGACATGAAAGAATGATGATCTCAAAAACACTCCTTGAAGAAGTCCTCGGTCGTGCCATGTCAAGCGGTGCAGACTTTGCAGAATTATTTGCAGAAAATACGCGGTCCAATTCTGTATTTATGATTGATGGAAAGGTCGACAGTATCACCGACCATACCATTTCCGGTGTCGGAATCCGTGCGTTTTTGGGTGTACGCTGTGTCAGCGCTTCTACAATTGATCTTACAAGAGAAGGTCTGCTGCGCTGTGCGTCTCAGGTTGCCGACGTTATCGCGGATAATCCGACAGCACTTGATATTCATCTGACGGAACGCTGCTTCGGTGACGTGCATCCAATTCAGATTGTACCGGATACCGCAAAAAAATCTATAAAAATTGATTTATTGAAAGCAGGATATTTCGCAGCGAAAAATTATCATGAAGATATCACACAAGTCACCGCCAGACTGCTTGATACCGACCATAAAATTTTAGTCGCCAACTCTGACGGCCTTTTGACCACAGACCGTCAAATTCGTACACGCATGGCGATTTCTGCCGTGGCAAGCAAAAACGGTGAAAACCAATCCGGCTTTTCTGGTCCCGGTCGTCGGATGGGGTTAGAGTTATTTGATATGATCGCTCCAGAATCCATCGGAACAGAAGCGGCCCGTTCTGCCATCGTGAATTTAAACGCCGGTTACTGCCCTGCCGGAAAAATGACAGTTGCAATTGAAAATGGTTTTGGCGGCGTTATTTTCCACGAAGCCTGCGGACATTCGCTGGAAGCGACAGCTGTTGCAAAAGGAATGTCTCAAATGGCAGGAAAACTCGGACAGAAGATTGCAAATGAAAAAGTCACTGCCATTGATGACGGAACCATTCCAAACGCATGGGGCTCCTTCAATATTGACGACGAAGGAAATCCTTCCCGCAGAAAAGTATTGATTGAAAACGGTATTTTAAAATCCTATATGATTGATAAATTAAACGGACGCCGTATGGAAATGGAAGCCAACGGTTCTTCGCGCCGTCAGTCTTATGAATTTGATCCCACCTCCCGTATGTCCAATACCTATATTGCAGCGGGAAATGACAAAAATGAAGATATCATCGCATCCATTGAATACGGTTTGTATGCAAAAAATATGGGCGGCGGCTCCGTAAATCCGATCAACGGTGCATTCAACTTTGCAGTCAGTGAAGGTTATATGATCCGTAACGGGAAAATCTGTGAACCGGTACGCGGCGCATCGTTAATTGGAACAGGCTCAGAAATTCTCCAGAACATCGATATGGTTGGTACAGATATGAAAACCGGCCAGGGCATGTGCGGTTCCTCTTCCGGAACCATTCCGACCGATGTCGGTCAGCCGCTCATTCGTGTAAAGGAAATTACGGTTGGAGGCAGATAACTCATGGAAAAATTTGATTTATTAAAACAGCGCATCAAGGATTCCTCCGAGACACGCGGAATCACCGAATATGAACTTTACTATTCAGAGGATTCCAGCATCAGTGCAGAAACGTATCGGGATGAAATCAGTGCGTTTTCTTCCTCTGTTGGCGGATTATTGCTTTATCGCTGTATTGTAGACGGAAAAATTGGATATGCTTCCACGGAGGCATTGGACGAAGCGGAAATGGATGCGCTTGTCGCACGTGCTGCTGTCAATGCTGTATGTATTGAAAAAGACGAAAAAGCAATCATCTTTGGCGGAGCTTCTCCGGATGCATATCAAAAAGTACCGCAAATCGAGTTTGCCATGCCGACTGCTGCAATTATCAAGAAGGAAGCGATGAAATGCAGGGACTTGATGTATGCGAAAGACAGCATGATTGCCGATGGTACAGAATGCGGTGCGTTTGCCGGACAATCTGTTGTCAGGTTATTCAATTCAAATGGTCTTGACCTTGGAATATCAGCCGGAAACTGCGGTGAATATTTGCAGGCAGTCCTTGACAACGGAGAAGAAAAGCAATATGAATATGATTATTTATATAATCAATTCGGAGATAATGAAGCACAGCTGCAAGAACTTACCGATACCATCTTAGCAGGTGCACACGCAAAATTTGGCGCCGGGAAGGTTTCGACCGGGAAATACAACGTGATTTTCGATCATAAACAAATGAAAGCCATTCTTTCTACCTTCTTACCTGCATTCTTTGCCGAGAATGCGCAAAAAGGGCTGTCACTTCTCAAAGGCAAAGTCGGTGAAACCATAGCAGCAGATTGTATCACCATTACAGATAATCCCTTTTATGAAAAAAATCCGATGCAGATTCCGTTTGATGGAGAAGGCGTTCCAACCAAGAAAAAGAATGTTGTGGAAAACGGCGTTTTAAAAACCCTTCTGTATAATTTGACCTCTGCAGAAAAAGACGGTGTTGAAACCACTGGCAATGCTTCCCGCAGTGCCGCTTCCATTGGAACACGTGTCTATTCCTTCTATATCAATCCAGGTGAACTGACCAGAGACGCCCTGTTTGAAAAAGCCGGAAACGGTATTTATATCACAGAAATGAAAGGTTTCCACGCAGGTGCAGACGCCATTACAGGTGATTTCTCAATTGAATCTGCCGGATTTATGATTGAGAATGGGAAAATCGGCGCACCGGTCAAATCCTTCACAGTCGCAGGTAATTTCTTTGCGTTGTTAAAACAAATCACCGCCATTGATAATGTTCTCGAAATGAAGGCGCCAGGCTTCACGCAAATCGGCGCACCGGACGTCCTTGTACCGGATATGTCCATTGCTGGCGAATAATACAAAACGACAAGATGTTTGATTGGATTGCTTCAAACGGATTCTTGTAACACATGCTTCTATTTTTAGCGGCAGTTGTTGATATTTCTGCCGCAATTCCATATTTAGAAAGGAACTATTCAGTTACGGTAATCATCATGTCTATCATTTTCAATGAACGAACCAAAAATTTCCAATTAGATTCCAAATCTGCAAGCTATGTTATCGGGATTTTTGAAGGAGGCTATCTTCTGCACTTGTATTATGGTGCAAAAATTCCGGCAGGAGAAGATTTTTCAAACGAGTATTTCCGCGGTTACCAGGCATCCTTTATCCCATACAACAAAGAAGTACGGGATGCCGGTTATCCCGGATTTTATCCCGGCAATGCCCCAATGGAATATCCGACAAACGGCGTTTGTGATTACAGAACATCCGCCCTTTCTATTTTAAACAAAGACGGCAACACAGTGACGGATATCCGCTATGAAAGCCATAAAATTTATCGCGGGAAACCGCGTCTGTCTGGTCTGCCCTCTCTGTATGCAGATGAAAACAGCGCTGAGACACTGGAGCTTATCGCACGTGATCCCTACACAAACGCAGTTGTAACACTCTATTATACTGTATTTGATCAGCTTGATGCCATTGTCCGTTCTGTCAGTATCAAAAATGACGGCGAGAATGCATTCCAGATTGATAGTGCGGCTTCCCTGTCCCTTGACCTGCACTCAATGGACTATGATTTTATTCACCTTTGGGGACAGCACAACCAGGAACGCGCACTTTCCATCACACCGCTTGCACATGGTTCACAGTCCATCTCTTCCAAACGCGGCGCTTCCGGACACTTCCACAATCCCTTTGCAGCGCTTGCAACCAATGGGACCGATGAGCAGCACGGTGAAGTGTATGCTGTCAATTTGGTCTACTCCGGCAACTTTACCATTTCCGCAGAGGTTGATGCAGGATGCACGACACGTCTTGTCGCCGGTATCAATGATCATGATTTCTTATGGGAAGTAAAACCGGGTGATACCTTCCAGACACCGGAATGCGTTCTGGTGTACTCCGGCGCCGGCCTTGGTGAAATGAGCCGCACCTTCCACCGTCTGTATCTGGATCACCTGATTCCTGCAAATTGGGCATACACCAAGCGTCCGCTTTTGATCAACTCCTGGGAGGCCGCTTATTTTGATTTCGATACCGATAAACTGATTGCGTTTGCAGAACGTGCAAAAGAATATGGTATTGATATGCTTGTTATGGATGACGGTTGGTTTGGTCACCGTGACAACGACCTGAATTCTCTTGGAGACTGGTATATTTATGAAAAGAAGCTTGATCTGAAACGTCTGACCGATACCGTCCATGCAATGGGGCTGAAATTCGGTATCTGGTACGAACCGGAAATGATCAGTCCGGACTCCGATCTGTTCCGTGCACATCCGGACTGGCACATTCACGTTCCCGGAAGACCTGCATCAGAGGGACGTCAGCAGTATATCATCGATTTTTCAAGACAGGATGTCCGTGACAATATTTTCGCACAGATGTCGTCTGTACTTGATAACTACAATATCGATTATGTCAAATGGGACTTCAACCGCAACATGACAGAAGCTGGTTCTGCACTTTTGGATGCTGCACACGGATTGGAATTCTATCACCGTTATATGCTCGGTCTGTATGATTTCCTTGATAAATTTGTGAAGAAATATCCCAATCTGCTTCTGGAAAGCTGCTCCGGCGGCGGCGGACGCTTCGACGCTGGCTGGCTTGCATATTCCCCGCAGATCTGGGCGTCTGATAATACCAATCCGATTGATCGCTGTCGTATTCAGTACGGTACTTCTCTGTGCTATCCGGCATCCACAATGGGTGCGCATGTATCGCATAAAGATGCGATTTCCGACTATACCATGCGCGGATGTGTCGCCATGGCAGGTACATTCGGCTATGAAATGGACCCGCGTACCTTCACCGATGATGAAAAGCTTCTTGTCAAGCAGCAGGTTGCCAACTATCATAAATATTATGAAACCATCCATTATGGAGACTTGTACCGTATCGTATCCCCTTACGACGGCAATCAGAGCCGCTCCATCTGGAGTTATGTTTCACGCGATAAAAAGACCGCCCTTCTGACCGTTGCTACCTTCCAGCGTGTCTTCAATCAGAACTTGTTTGTACGGATGCAAGGTTTGGATCCCGAAAAAATTTATTTCTGTGAGGCGCTGAATCTGCGTGCATCCGGTGCACGTCTGATGAATGCCGGAATCAATCTTTGTGATCAGCTGCGTCAGATTGGTGAGGCAAAGGAATTCTACTTTGAAGCGGTTTCAGAAATTTAAAACCTGAAAAAAGCGCCTCCCACCTTTCTTCCCCTATATTTTTATAAAGGAGATATCAATGAAATCCTATTCCGAAATTACCCCCTATATAAAACAAATGGCAGAGTTATCCTGTCAGAACAACGCCATACGTCCGGAAATGTACAATGACCACCATGTGTTCCGCGGTCTGCGTGATATGGAAGGCAACGGCGTTGCGACAGGTCTTACTGAAATATCACGCATTAAAGCAAAGGAAAAAACACCAGACGGTACGGTTGTTCCATGTGAAGGTGAGCTTTATTACCGCGGCTATAACGTCCGCGATCTGGTAAACGGTTTCACCACAGATCACCGTTTTGGGTATGAAGAAGCCGTTTATCTGCTGCTCTTTTCAGAGCTTCCGAGTGCATCACAGCTGAATCTGTTTTGTGATACGCTGAATGAATACCGTTCCCTGCCAACATCCTTTGTCCGCGATATGATTTTAAAAGCGCCCGGACGCGATATGATGAATGTACTGTCACGCAGTGTGCTTGCGCTGTATGCATATGACGACAATCCGGACGATATTTCCATCCCAAATGTGCTGCGTCAGTGTTTGCAGTTGATATCCGTATTCCCAATGCTTGCCGTTTACGGATATCAGTCCTTCCAGCACTATCATATGGGTAAAAGTCTGTTCATTCATTTACCCACACCGGGAAAATCAACAGCGGAAAGTCTGCTCGGTATCCTGCGTGAGGATGGTGCATATACGGAGCTGGAAGCAAAAATCCTGGACCTGGCATTGGTTCTTCATGCGGAGCATGGAGGCGGCAACAATTCCACATTCACAACACATGTAGTAACATCTTCCGGTACAGATACATATTCCACAATCGCGGCAGCGCTCGGTTCCCTTAAAGGACCGCGTCACGGCGGCGCAAACATTAAAGTGGTGCGTATGTTTGAGGATTTAAAGGAACAGGTGAAAAATCCCTATGACACTGGTGCGGTACGTGATTATCTGGTACGCCTTTTGAACAAGGAGGCATTTGATCAAGCTGGATTGATTTATGGAATGGGACATGCTGTCTATTCAAAATCCGATCCTCGTGCCGATATCTTAAAAAGCTGCGCCAAAGACCTCGCCATCGCAAAAGGCTATGAGGAGGAGTACGCACTTTATGAAACAGTTGCACGCCTTGCTCCGGAAATCATTGCAGAAAAACGGAAGATGTACAAAGGCGCTTCTGCCAATGTTGATTTTTATTCCGGTTTGATTTATAAAATGCTGGAGCTTCCCTGTGAGCTTTATACACCGATTTTTGCAGTCTCAAGAATCGCGGGCTGGAGTGCCCACCGCATTGAAGAAATTCAGAATGCGGGGAAAATTATCCGTCCAGCATATATCAGCGTAAAACCCGAAAGGAGCTATTTAAATCTCAATGAACGAGCATGAAAGCCGCAGATCACGTCTGCTTCCTTTGTTTCTCACTTTTTTAAAAATCGGCGGATTCACCTTTGGCGGTGGATATGCTATGATTCCATTGATACAAAAAGAGACCGTGGAAAATAAGCATTGGATTTCTGATGACGATATTCTTGAAATTATCGCCATTGCAGAATCCACACCGGGACCGATTGCCATCAATTCCGCAACGTTTGTCGGTTATAGAACCGCCGGTGTCCTCGGTGCCGTTTTGGCAACCCTCGGCGTTGTACTGCCGTCTTTTGTCATCATCACAATCATTTCTATGGTGCTTACGCAATTTCAATCCCTGCGTGCCGTCAAATATGCGTTTTATGGCATCCGTGCCGGTGTGCTTGCGCTGATTGTGAAAGCTTTCTGGTCCATGTATAAAAAGTGTCCGCGGGGGATCGTCTCTTATATTGTAATGGCATTTGCATTCATTTGTGCAGCGATCTTCGATGTTAACGTCATTATCATCATCATCTGCAGCGCACTGTTTGGACTTGTGACAACACTGCTTGCCAAAAGGAGACTGGATCATCAATCATGATTTACTTTGAATTATTCTATACGTTCTTTTTGATAGGGGCGTTCACCTTCGGCGGCGGATATGCGATGCTCCCGCTGATTCAAGCAGAAATAGAACGAAAAGGCTGGATGCCATCCGAAGATATTGTTAACTTCATTGCAGTCAGTGAATCTACCCCAGGCCCGTTTGCCATCAATATTTCCACATATGTCGGAAATCAGATGGGCGGTGTGCTTGGTGCGGTTTGTTCTACCCTCGGTGTTGTACTGCCGTCTTTTATCATTATTTTGATTGTCGCACGCTGCTATGACAAATTCAAGAACTCCACCGCAGTCAAAGGCTGTATGTCCGGGTTAAAGCCTGCTGCTATTGGTCTGATTGCATCTGCGGTCGTTACCATCGGAAAAACAGTCTTCTTTCCGCATGGATTCAAACTCTCCGTATTTACAGAGGTTTCTTTCTATATTTCCCTTTTACTGTTCGCTGTCATGGCATTTTTAACCTTTCAGAAAAAACTGCATCCCATCTGGATCATCTGTATTTCAGCGGCTGTCGGCATCATCGCCGGATATGCGCTTGATTTACCTGTTTAATGGAACAATTCCCTCCCTCTCAACGTCTTTGACTGCGAGAGGGATTTTTTTTACGTGAGTTCGATGAGGAGATGCTTTTTGAAAAAAGCACCTCCTCAAACTCCACCGCAAAAACTTTTAAACAGAGAAAACAATAAAATATGGATAAATCAAGCAAAAAAACGCACAGTTTTGGTTTGATTTATCCATATAAAGTTTTTTGAAAAGGGTTTTGGGAAAACTTTTTTGAGGGAAAAGTTTTCCCTGAGAATTCTATCGAACTTACGTTTTTTAGAAAAATATTTTTAAGATTTCTTAATACCTCTTGACAAATAATACTATGTGTTGTATAATATTATGCGTCAGGAAGGAGATTTTCAATGGACAATCAAATGAAACGTGGACTGTTAGATATCTGTGTTCTGGCAGCCATTAAGAACCATGACTCCTATGGATATCAAATCATCAAGGATATCACACCGTATGTAAACATTTCAGAATCCACTTTGTATCCAATTCTGCGAAGATTGGAAGCTGCGAATTGTTTAACCGTTTATTCCGTAGAACATAACGGTCGGCTGCGCAAATACTACCATCTCACAGATATGGGACAAACACGACTGAATATGTTTGTGGAGGAATGGAAAGAAATCATGTCAATTTATCAATTTATCGTAAAGGAGACTGAAACAATATGACAAAGCATGATTTTCTCATGGCGGTCCGGGCTCATGCAGAAGGAACGACTCTGCCGCCGCAGGAACTGGAGAAAATGTTGGAATATTATTCAGAAATGATCGATGAAGCAATGGAAGAAGGCGCGACCGAGGAAGAGGCTGTCGGAAAGCTTGGTTCCTGGTCGGAAATCATCGGACAGATCAATGCGGCATGCGAAAATTATGATTCCACCCAACAGTCCCAGACACAAAACGACGAGATTCATACAGAATTTAAGCAAAAAGAACAAGCGGCAGCGCCCGTATCATCAGCAGCTGCATCGTCAACGGCAGAACCGGAAGCTGTACGCGGATATATTCATATGCCATGGCTGCGCATCACACTTTTGATTGTAACATTTCCGTTCTGGTTTACCATATTGGTCATTCTGGGTTCCATTTTATTTGCGTTTTTCTGTGTGGTGGGTTCTCTCATGGTGACATTTTCCGTACTTGCTGTCGCATTAATCATTGCAGCGATTATTACGGTTCCTGCTTCTTTGATTTTGTGGGCAACAAACGGCTTTACTTCTTTCGCCTTGGCAGTCAGCATGATATTCTTAATGATCGGTGTCGGACTCCTTTGTAAGGAATTGTTTGTCGGCTTTATCTGGCTTTTTAAAAAGCTGATGCACTTTTCAAGCGTTTGTTTTCAAAAACTGTTTCATTAATAGGAGGAAGGAAACCACTCTATGAAAAAATCCAGTATATATTCACTGAGTATTGCAGTTGTCTGTATCGTAATCGGTTTGCTTATTTTTTCCGCAGTTGCAGCAAGTGTAAAATTTGATTTTCGCAAACTGAACACATACAATTACAGTCAGAAGGTAACACCGGTTGACGAAGCATTCGACCGTATTGTCATTGATGCGGTGGAATGCGATGTGAATTTGGTCACAGCAGAAAGTGCTTCTGTTACCAGCATGGATTCTGAAGATATTATTACAGAGGTCTATGTAAAAGACCGTACACTGCATATCAAGCGTCAGGATAAACGTCCGTGGTATAAATGCATTACGCTTTCCTTTTCATTTGAGGGTTGCAGCATTACTGTCGCGCTTCCAAAGAATGTATACGATTCTCTGGATGTTACGACGTTATCCGGAAACATCTCGCTTGTCAATCCATTTGAATTCCATACAGCAAAACTGAAAACAACCAGTGGAGATATCAACAGTAGACTATCTGCAAAGGATCAGCTGGAAGTGAAAACAACCAGCGGCGAAATCTATTTAATGGATGTGCATACAAATGCCTTTGAACTTCAATCGGTAAGCGGTGACATCAAAAGCTATGACTGTATCGTTGACGGACACGTAAAAGTCCAAACAACCAGCGGTGACGTCCTCTTTCGCAACGCAGAAATCAAACAAAATCTACAGATGAAAACGACCAGCGGCGATATCGAATTAACCGCAGTAGAGACCGAAAACGTGACCATGTCCACTACCTCCGGCGGACTGGAACTCAACGACGTATGCGCGGCCGCAGCAGCTGACATAAGCAGCGTCAGCGGTGATATCGAGTTTGCGCAGTTTGATGCCAAAACAGTCAATATCACCACAACAAGCGGAGATGTTACCGGAAGCTTCCTGACTGGAAAAATATTCAGTACATCGAGTCTGAGCGGGGATATTCGTGTTCCAAACACAGATGTCAACGGTGGACTTTGTACCATCAAGACCACAAGCGGAGATATCCATATCCATTAAATTAACGCGCGTTCGATGAGGAGATGCTTTTTGAAAAAAGCACCTCCTCAAACTTCACCGCAAAAACTTTTAAACAGAGAAACCCATAAAATATGGATAAAGCAAGCAAAAAACGTACAGTTTTAATCAAAACCCAATGGGAGGAGCTGCAAAAGCAGCCCCTCCCATTGATATCTGTATCCGTTCAATAAGGGGCGGTATCGCCCCGTCATTGGGGCGTTCTGGTGGCGGATTGTACCGCCACCGGAAAAAGTAAGTGGCTCCCGCCGCCTATAGAGGCGAGGGACATCTTACTTTTAGTTATATCAGGTTTTATCAGAACAGTTCCGGTTCTTCCGCTGTCCAGTGTTCAAAGTATTCTACGCCGCGCCATTTTCCTTCCAGCAGTGCACGGTGTGTCGTTTCAAAGTTGCACCACTCATCAATTCTGGACATGTTGAAGGCGCGCCAATCTGCAAAGAAGCGATTGATTTCTTCCGGATCGTACTTGCCGTTCAGCATGGTCTTGCGCTTCAGTCTCACCCAGCGAATGGAAAGTCGGTTCTTTTCCACACGGTACAGCCGCAGTGCATCCCCTGCGACCGCAGATGCCGCCTTGTCAAAGAGCACATCGTAACGGTCAAGCAGCTCCTCACGTAAAAATGCATGGGTCGGCTGATCATTAAAGCCTACATGGATATTTTCTTCATCGACAGTATCACACAAAAGCTCAAGATATTCGTTCAGCGCAGGTGCGGCATCCCCGTAATAATACTCCATAAATTCCTGTCTGTGCTTTTTGATATCACAATACGGATCCCACAAAAGCTTTGAAATCAGGTAAAGACGCAGCTCGTTGAAATCTACACCGCCGCGGGATGCACCGTTTGCCTGTTCAAAAATACCTTTAACATTGTTTTTGACCATCGCCTGTACATTCGGCTGAAGTACACGCCAGTTCGGATGCGGCGTCGGATAGTGAGCAAAGCATGTGGTATAATCCCAGATATACATGCGATCACAAATGTTACCCCAGTCGCGTAAATCCGTGATAAAATTCGCCTTGGTTCCGTCCGGACGTACCACATTGCGTGATTCATCGTCGCAGGTTTCAAACGGATGAGAGAAGCATGCTTCAATGGAGCACAAACGTACACAGACATTCTTTCTGTTGCGCGTGATTTTCGGTGCAGGACGGGAATAGTTGTATGCAAGCGTATCAAAAATGATATTTGGGAATTCCGGCTCCAAACGTTCTGCAATGGTATTGACAAAACGCAGCAGCGTTCCGGCTGGAGAGCCTTCTTCCCGATCGATCTTCTGACAGTTTTCGCATTGGCAGTTCCCCATCCAGTCATTTTGAGAAATCGAGATCAGGCGTGCATCCGGATTCTTCTTCAGCGCATCACGCACCGCTTCCGTACAAATATCAACGACCTCCGGATTGGTCAGACACAGCTGTGTCCGTCCGCCGTCACGCACAACACGCTTTCCGTCAATCAGGGAATAATATTCCGGATGTGTTTCACCGTAAACAGACGGCGGTACCATACGTTCAAAGGTATGCACAAACCACGCATACGGCATATGCCCGCCCATACGTGCAGGAATTCTGTGAGACGCGCCGTTAAAGCGGCACTTAACAGAAAACCGTGGGTTCTGCACTGCATCCGCATAGTTGTGTTCCCGGTATTCAATCACCGGCTTTTTTGTGATATCCAAGTCATCCGGAATAGACAAATTCGGAACGGTTGGAATTTTTTCACAGTTATGCGTAAAAAACCGACAGCCTAATGTTTCAAGAAATTCATAGACACCGTAGATAACCCCACGGACACCACCAGCAATACGGAGACAATTGTCCGAAGCTACAATCCGGAATCCGTCGTCACCCAGTGCTGCAACATCGAGATTTGCGGCGTCACCGATATAAATACCGGCTGCTTCCCCTTCCTTTTTTGCAATCCGGAAGGAAGCAGATGTCATACGGTCAAGGTAATACCGCATTTCTTTTGCGGCATACAGCGCAGGACTTTCCCTGTCGTCAAACTGTGAATCCGACAGATAAATCGGAACATTGGGAATGCGTTCATTTGCAAGCAGCATAATTGTTTTTTCCTTTCGTTCTTATATTTTTTTGATTTAAATGGCTTAAGGTTTTAAAATCAGTTTGGCAATATTAATATACGTCATATTCTGCGCATCGTCTACATGGAATATGAATTTCACGGTTTCTATGCGCTTTTCCGGCAGACCGGTAAAGTCCACTGTATAACGGCGGAATGTATACGGTGCGCCGTCGATTGCCGTCATATGACGCTTGACCGTCGTGCTGACGCCGTTTTCCTCCGTATAACAGAGTTCAAGATATCCTGATACATTGCCGCGGTGAAATATATCCATCTCCAGCGCAGTGTACTTATACAGCTCAATGCTGTGATATTCTGAGGAAGAAACAAATGCACCGATTGGATTCTGGCTGCCGGATATGCGAATGGAATGTTCCATTCCGCAAACACGTTCTGCAAACGCGTCATCCTGACATACCTCGCAGTCAAAAAGCGGCTTCCATACCGGATGATAATAAACATCGAGCCGTCCGGCTGCATCGATATGTGCTTCCCAAACACGTGTGATATCAGGATTTAAAAACGGAAGCGCTTCTATTTTCAGCATACCGGGTTCTTCGATCGCAGTGGCAAATGGCGCCACTGGCAATGTTCCGGCAAACAGGTTTGCACCGCAGGCAAATGAAGAAATATCATATGCACAGTGAACCGGTCTTGAAAGATATGGATGATAGACTTCCATAGTATTCGGCGACAAAATTTTACATTCAGCCGGCATATAATGACCGTTTTCTCCGGCAATGAAAAGCCCATCTACAGGTCCGGCACAGACCTGCCCTCCGTGAATCGAAAGTCCGCTTCCCACATCCGAAAAATGCAGGATCAAACGATTATCGGAAATTTCATAACGATCCAATGTTGCAGGCGCACGCTGCCCTGCTTTGCCATACACATTTGATAATGCCAGCTGTGCCATACGGCTGCCAACACGATACTTGTGCGCCGGATGGATTGGGTGATTTTCAAGATTGGCTGCCCAAACCGGAGGTAAATCGTCAATGGGACATATGATAAAATGTTCTGGTTCTTCTCTTGCAGTCTTGACAAATGCAGCGTTGACATAGCCGCGCATGGTTTCTCCGCTTTGTCCGTATACCCATGGATAAATCAACACAGAAATCATCGGAAAAGAGAAGATATCAGACGCAAATTCACGGACAAAATTTCCGTATAACAGCCGCAGAAAATGCGCATAAATCCGTTCATTCCATTCAATGCCGCATTCATTTTCTCCTTGATACCAGAGTACGCCGCGTGCCTTTAACCCTCTCACGGGTGCAATTTTGCGGTTGTACATGACGGCAGGCTGTTGGAAATTACCGTCACCGTAAGAATTGAACTTTTCCTCAAACGGCAGGCGACCGTGTTTTTCAAAAAGCTGCATCGCACGTGCATCTGCACGCAGTGTATCCATGGGAATCCAGCCGTATATCGGTGTTCCGCCCCAAGAAACATTCAGAAAACCGACCGGAATCTTTTTCCCGATTTCACGAAAATATGCGGCAATATCTTTTGTAAATGCGGTTGCACATGCGGAAACACCAATCAGATCATCTGTATTGGCATTCAGCCAGGTACCAGGAATATCATCCTCCGGCGTGATGGAAAAAGCATTTGGCTCAGCGCCTTCCTTTTGATACTGCAAACTGTAAACACGGACGCCGCTTCCCTTCATTTCCTCTAAAAGCGCATGGCATTCCGGTTGGTGATAGTTGGACATCTCCATATTGGACTGTCCCGTTGCAATCCATAACTCACCAAATTGAATATCCGTTAATATAACCTGTTCTTCTCCGCATGTGACAGTTATTGTATAGCAGTCAAACGATGCAGGGGGTGTTGACAGCGACAGGGCGAAATCTCCGTTTTGATCAGATACCGCGCTGCCGTACATCACAGCGGTATCGTTTTTCATAATAGCAGCAGATAACGCGGAACACGGATTGGTTTTTCCGCGCAGTGTCAGTACAGACGATGCTTGAAACAGCGCATGGTCAGAAAATACAGGATATAATGTTAGCATACGATATATGCCATCCTTTCTGAATAAAAATCATTAAAGGTTGTTCTTCTTTCGTGCAGGAATGTGACGGAAGTCAAAAAATCACAGTAAAAAATTCTGCTTTTCAAATATTTACAGCCGGCAGCGTTTGTCTCTGCACGATAAAAATGCTGCAAGTACAGGTAAAAAATCCCTTTTCCATCATTATACATGATATTTTTATAAAATGCAATACTTTTCATAAAAAAGATAAAAAAACATATGAAGAATCTTAAAAATACAGAAACGAGACAGTTGACAATTTTGTGTTTCCATGCTATAATGATACAGATTATACAAGAGGAGGTATTCGCCAATGGAATACAAAGCAAGAAACGAGATGAATCCTGCATATATGTGGGATACGTCGCATATTTTCCCGGATACTGCCGCATGGGAAAAAGCATACAAAGAAGCAGAAGCGCTGGTTAACAAGCTTCCGGCATTGGAAGGAACGCTGTGCGTTTCCGCAGAATCCTTAAAAAAGGCGCTGGATCAACTGTATGAAACCAGTCAGAAGGTAGAACTTGTATATGTATATGCTTCTCTCTGTAAATCCGGAGATAATGGAGATGCAGTAAACCAGAACATGGAAGGCAAAGCGATGCACCTTTATGTTGCTTTCTCAACTGCGGTTTCCTTCTTTGATCCGGAAGTGCTTTCTATAGAGGAAGAAACACTGAACCGTTATATGGAAGATCCGATTCTGTCCGGTTACCGTCATATTTTGGAAGATACCGCAAGAGGACGTGCTCATACGCTGGATGCAAAAGGTGAGAAAATGCTTGCCATGCTTGGAGATGCAGCAGAGGCTTCCTCTAATACGTTTGATATGTTTGAATCTGTGGATATGACCTTTCCCGCCATTCAGGATGAAAACGGTCAAACCGTACAGCTGACACATGGTAATTTTTCTGTATTCCGTGAATCTAAAAATCAGCAGGTGCGCAAAAATTCCTTTGAAGTGTATTTTGGTGAATTTAAAAAGTATATCAATACCCTTGCCGCCATGTATGCAGGATCTGTAAAAATGGACAGCTATTATGCACAGGTCCGTGGGTATGACAGTGCCTGTGAACGTGCACTCTTTTCCAATAATGTGCCGATTTCCGTATATGATTCTTTGGTAGACGCGATACATTCCGGACTTCCAACAATGAAAAAGTATCTGGAGCTGCGGAAAAAGGTACTTTCCCTGGATACACTGAACATGTACGATTTATATGTCCCGATGGTCGATGATGTGGACTTTTCCATCACATTTGAGGATGCCAAACTCCTTGTAAAAAAAGCGCTGGCACCGCTCGGCGAGCGATACGGACAGCTGCTTGATGAAGCATATGAAAACCACTGGATGGACGTCTATGAAAACAAAGGAAAGACAACCGGCGCATTCTCATGCGATGTGTATGGGGTGCATCCATATGTTTTGATGAACTTTACCGATACTTTGGACGATGCATACACAATGGCACATGAACTCGGTCATGCAATGCATTCGTATTTCTCCGCAGAAGCAAACGATTATGCAAACCACGATTACAGGATTTTGGTCGCAGAGGTTGCTTCTACCGTCAATGAAGTTCTCTTGTCCAAATATCTGCTTAAAACGGAAACCGATCCGAAAAAACGCGCGTATATCTTAAATCATCTGCTGGAAGGCTTCCGCACAACCGTGTTCCGTCAAACCCTGTTCGCAGAATTTGAGCGAAAAGCGCATGACATGTACAAAGAGGGAATTCCACTGACAGCTGAATCTCTGAATCAGGTTTATCGAGAACTGAACGAACTGTATTATGAAGGCGCCTATATCAACGAATTGCAGGATATCGAATGGGCGCGCATTCCGCATTTTTATAATGCGTTTTATGTGTATCAATATGCAACCGGCTTCTGTTCCGCTGTTGCCATTGCAGACCATATCCTAAATACAGGCGACGCTTCCGGATATCTGAAATTCCTTTCTCTCGGCGGTTCTGATTACCCCATTGAAGAACTTAAGGTTGCAGGTGTCGACTTAACCAAGCCTGAAACTGTGCAAAACGCATTGACCGTTTTTGCGAAAACGTTGGACGAGCTGACCGCGCTCCTTGATGAAATTTAAAAAGACTCCCTCTCATGTGTTCTATCGCTGCGCAGAGAGGGAGATTTTTTATGCTTTTTCCTATAGAGAGACGTTTTATGCGTCTGTTTGTACAGTATCGGATTCCAGAGTATCCATCAAATCGAATTCCCCGTTGACAGACTGCTGTGTCACTTTCCATTGACCGCCATTTTTTGTCATCGTATATACCAATTCCGTGCGGTAGTAATATAAAACCGCACCGCTTGTTTTTTCATCCGCACGGCAAGTCATTGTGATCAACGCCTGGGCATTGTCATCATTCATAAAGGCAGTTTCAATGGATTCTATCGTATTTGTCATCTGATAATTTTTCTGCATGGATTGCAGCTGCGTCACATTAAAATTCAAATCTTCCTTTTCCATATTGAAAAGCGTATAATACCCTTTTGCATCCCCTGTATTATATGCCTGAAAATGTTCGATTAAAACATTCTTTAATTCTGTTACCCGCGCCTCCTCTCCATCTGTGAACAATGTTTTATAGGCATCAACAGCAGTATAATCTGTGATTGCTTTTTTTGAACAGGATACAAATACAGATAAAAGCATCAGTATCCCTACCATCACTGACAACCAGCGTTTATTCATCATCGTTACCCCAAAACTTTATTTTCACAAAGTCCCTTTCTTATGAAATTCTATCCCTTTTATCTGTACAAGCACTGTAGTGGATGTGTGATCCTTCTAAATCAAACAGTCGTTTTTAAGGGGTTGCTGCAAGTTGAAAACTTGCAGCAGTCCGGAATCACAAAGTGATCCGTATTCAGCATTATATTGCCATACAGGCAATATAAAATTGTGACTTTCACAATTTTATAAAAACAGTCAATTTAATTATAGCAATTTTTTTATGATCTGTCAAGCATTTTTTGTGAATAAACTTATGATAATTACTTTGACCCGATTTGTCAAACGTGACGGGATTCTTTTAAACATATATTTTTTACTTGACATTTACGTAAAAATTTGTTATACTTATTAATAGTTCATACTCCAAGGAATCAATCTCCCTGAAGTTTAAATTTAATGCATGCTGTGCATGTGCGGAAAGGAGTTCTTTGTTTTGAAGAAAACACGCAATCAAACAGGGCCTTTTACATCTCCTACCATTATCGAAAAGTTCAGCACTTATACGATGTTAACAGACATTGCAAAGCATATGGACAATGCTGTTTCGCAAAAAGCACAAAACGGTCGTTTTCAAGCAGGAGCGCGTCGTATTATGGCTTGCCTTGCAATAAAAAACGGACTTTCCCAGATGGAATTAATTCACGCAACACATTTTAAAGCGCCTACGATTAGTATGCTTGTACAGAAATTAGAACAGGAAGGTATCATTGTAAGAAAAAGCGATGATTTAGATATGCGGTTGACCCATGTATACTTAACAGAAAAAGGTTGGGACGTGTATAAAGAAATGTACAAAGAAATCCGTTCTGTAGAAAATGATGCATTTGACAGCTTCACAGAAGATGAACGCGAAGAATTTCGCCGTCTGATTTTACGTGCCTTTTATACCATACATGCAGATGATTTTAAATCCGTCTCCAAGCATTGATCGAAAAGTTAAAAAACGTAATGTTTTGGATTTTCATACGATTTCGATACTGCGAAAACGTCGAATTAGGATCTTTTGTAATCCGAGGCTGTCGCAAATTTTTAATTTGCAGCAGCCTCTTCTTATTCTATTCATAATTGTATGTTATACTATAAGGAGTTTTTTAGACGCAAAATCCTTTCTATATAAGATAAAAGGAACCAACTTATGACATCTTATCAATATATAAATTCCATTCATTCACCGGATGATCTGCGTGCATTGAAGCCAGAGGTACTGCCGATATTGGCGCAGGAAATACGTTCTTTTTTAGTAGAGCATGTGACCAAAAACGGCGGTCATCTCGCCTCCAATCTCGGCGTTGTAGAAATGACCATTGCCATACATCGTGTGTTCTCTTCTCCAAAGGATCATATAATTTTCGACGTTGGGCATCAATCCTATGTTCATAAAATCATTACCGGACGTGCCGACAAGTTTGACACACTGCGTCAAAACGGCGGTCTTTCCGGATTTACCAAACGCAGTGAAAGCCTGCATGACCCCTTCGGAGCAGGACATGCCTCTACTTCTCTTTCGGCAGCGCTTGGAATGGCGGATGCGGACGCCGCACGAGGATCGGATGCATATACCGTCTGTATCGTCGGCGACGGTGCTTTTACCGGAGGAATGATCCATGAGGCATTGAACAATGTGAAAAAAGATCGGCGTCTTGTAATCATTTTAAATGAAAACGAAATGTCGATCTCTCCCAATCGCGGACGGTTTGCTGATCATTTAGCGATTCTGCGCGCATCAAAAAAGTATCATGGTGTAAAAAACAATACCCGTGCCTTTCTCAAAAAAGTACCGTATATCGGTGAATCGCTGGTAGATACGGCAAAGGACCTCAAGCAAAAGGTCAAAAATCTGTTATATCAATCAAACTATTTTGAAAATCTCGGACTGTACTATCTCGGTCCTGCGGACGGAAATGATCTTGCTACGGTAGAAACCCTTTTGCGTATTGCAAAAGACGCAAAGCAGTCAGTCATTCTGCACTTAAAAACAAAAAAAGGAAAAGGATATCCCCCAGCAGAGGCTGCACCGGATATTTTTCATGCCGTTCCAAAGAATCGGTATTATCATACAAAAACGCCGATTCCCGATCCCACGCTTACGTATTCGGACGTCTTTGGACATACCTTGCTGCGGTATATGTTAGAACGCAGTGATCTCCGCGCAATTACCGCCGCAATGACAGATGGTACCGGAATGCGCTGCATCGCAGAAAAAAAGCCGGAATACCTGGTTGATGTCGGTATTGCAGAGGAACATGCTATTACCTATGCAGCCGGATTGTCTGCCGGCGGCATTCACCCGGTCGCTACCATTTATTCATCATTTTTACAGCGGTCGTATGACAATATCATTCATGATGTCGCCTTGCAGAAGCTGCCTATGACATTGTGTATCGACCGTGCCGGTTTTAATGAAGGCGACGGTGTGACACATCACGGAATTTTTGATGTTGCCATGCTGTCGGAATTGCCGGATATTCAAATTTATGCGCCAATTTCCTATTCCTGCCTGCGCCGTGTACTTGCTGCATCTTTTGATACAGACGGCATTACGGCCATCCGATATCCAAAAGGCGCACCGGATACCGAAATACTTGCTCATTTTGCAGGATATACCAAAGAAGATATCCCCACCAAAATTGACTTTTCCCCACTGACAGATTCCATGCATGTCCTGATTGTCACATATGGGCGCATTGTCAAAGAAGCAGTGAAGGCAGAAGAAACCCTGCGCGTTCTTGGCATTCCGACAGGTATTATTCTTATGGAACAGCTGACCCCATATTCTCGCCGCTGTGAAGAGATTTCCATGTATGCAGGAAACCATACAAAGCTGATTCTCTATCTGGAAGAAGGCATTTATAATGGGGGTGCTGGAATGATTCTCCGTGACAGCATGGAACCGTTTTGTCAAAAGCATTCCATTCTGCAAACCATCTGTGCCATACGCAATCCGTTTGCCGCATCTGAGACCGGACGCAGCATGGCGGAAACAACAGGAATTGATGCAGGCAGTATTGTTGCCGCGGTCTGCGATCTTCTCTCAGAGCACTCCACACTGTAAACAAAATTAGAAATATTTACAAATTTTTGTAGAATTTATTTTAGCTGTATGCTATAATAAATCATAATAAAATCGGGAAATATCAACGGCAGGCAGTAAATTGAAAACAGATGCTTACAGCCTGTGATTTATGGCGGACGCTACAAAAAGGAAAAGGTAAGCCTTACCACACTTTTCGTAGTTTTGCTTTTTGGAAACGTACAAAAGAGAGGGGTATGATTATGAATGTGATAAGACTGTTGGGATGGGATACAAACCAGATATACGGCGGCGGTCTTCTGTTGATCGCATTGATCAGCTTTATTTTTCCATTTATTTATTGGAAGCGAAATGTCGCGTGGAAACATAATAAAGGCGACAAAATCAGCTTCTTTGAAATTTGGAAACCTTCTTCTCTTATGGGAACCGTTATTTTTACAGGACTTGGTTTGCTCTTTTGGTTTCTTGATGACATTATCGCGTGCTTCCGTCCATAAGTTTGATGTTAGTATAGGCAATCTTTTTTCCAATGGCAAATTTATTTACTATTGGAAGCGATGTCTGCCCGCAAATAATCAAGCAGCAAAAGACATAGCACAAATTCTAAAAGTGCAACCGTTTGCTGCATTTTTGAAATTATTATGAATATTTTCCGCAAAGCATTGCGCAAAAGTCAAAAAAGCGGTATAATATTGTAAATGATAAAATTTTATCAACCATTTTCGGAGGAATATAAACATGTTAGTTTCAGCAAAGGAAATGCTTATCAAAGCAAAAGAAGGTCATTATGCTGTCGGTCAGTTCAACATCAACAACCTGGAATGGACCAAGGCAATTCTTCTTACCGCACAGGAATGCAATTCCCCTGTCATCCTTGGTGTTTCTGAAGGTGCCGGCAAATATATGTGCGGCTACAACACCATCGTTGGTATGGTGAATGGAATGCTCGAAACCCTCGGCATTACAGTTCCGGTCGCGCTTCATCTTGACCACGGCTCTTATGAAGGCGCGCTCAAATGCATCGAAGCCGGATTCTCTTCTGTCATGTTTGACGGTTCTCATTATCCGATTGCAGAAAATATTGCAAAGACTACAGAGCTGGTCAAGCTTACTGGTGAAAAAGGTATTTCTCTTGAAGCTGAGGTCGGTGCCATCGGCGGTGAAGAAGACGGTGTCATCGGTGCCGGTGAGTGTGCAGATCCCAATGAATGCAAGATGATCGCTGATCTCGGTGTCACAATGCTTGCTGCCGGTATCGGTAATATCCATGGCAAATATCCTGCAAACTGGCCGGGTCTTTCTTTTGAAACCCTGCAGGCTGTTTCTGAGAAAGTCGGAAAAATGCCGCTCGTTCTGCACGGTGGTACAGGGATTCCGGCAGATCAGATCAAGAAGGCCATCAGCCTTGGCGTTTCAAAGATCAATGTAAATACCGAATGCCAGCTTGCTTTCGCAGAAGCAACCAGAAAGTATATTGAAGCAGGTAAGGATCTCGAAGGAAAAGGCTTTGATCCCAGAAAGCTGCTTGCCCCCGGCACAGAAGCCATCAAGGCAACAGTTAAGGAAAAGATGGAACTGTTCGGTTCTGTCGGAATGGCATAAAATGCCCTAATGGCATAAAATCCCTTAATTAATCAAAAAATATATTTTAATATGAGTTCGATGAGGAGATGCTTTTTGAAAAAAAGTTTTCCCTGAGAATTCTATTGAACTTACGTTATTTATGGAAAAGGAGAATCACAGACATTCTCCTTTTTCTTTTGCAGCATACAAAAAACAGAAAATTGGTATATAAGTCTTGACATTCAAATAAATCTGTGGTATGATGATAACAATATAAAATCCCCCTTTTTAAGACAATCAAAGGAGAACAAAGCAAATGGAAAAATTAAAAGTAGGTATTATCGGAACAGGCGGCATCAGTCATTGCCATATGAACGGCTACAAAACACTTTCTGACCGTGTGGATGTCACCGCTGTATGTGATATCGACGAGGAAAAAGTAAAAGCGTATGCAGCAAAGTTCAATGTACCGCGTTGGTATACCGATTATAACGAAATGATGGCAAAGGAAAAGCTGGATGCGGTCTCTGTTACCACGTGGAATGCCGCACACAAGGGTGCAGCCATTGCAGCGCTGCGCGGCGGTGCAAATGTAATCTGTGAAAAACCAATGGCAATGAATCAGATCGAAGCACAGGAAATGTATGACACTGCAAAGGAAACCGGAAAGGTTCTGCAAATTGGATTTGTGCGCCGTTACGGCCGTGATGCCGATCTTGTAAAGAAATTTATTGCTGGCGGTACCATGGGTGACCTATATTATGCAAAAGCAACATACCTGCGCCGCAACGGATGCCCGGGCGGTTGGTTCGGCGACAAGCGTTACTCCGGCGGCGGTCCGCTGATCGACCTTGGCGTACATGTCATGGACCTTGTCCGTTATCTGGCAGGCTGTCCAAAACCGATCGCAGCATATGGCGTAACCTATCATAATCTCGGTCCGAACCGTGCAGCAGGAGCCGCAAGCAATCTCGGCTACAATTCCAATCAGGCTGCTTCTAAGTTTGTTAACAACGTAGAGGACTTTACCTCTGCAATGATTCGTTTTGATAACGGTCTTACCTTGCAGGTAGAAGCTTCCTTTAACCTGAACATCAAATCAGACCGCGGCGAAATTGAACTGTTCGGTACCAAAGGCGGCGCTAAAATCGGCTCCGACGTGGAATTCTATACCGATATGAACGGCACTTTTGTCAACATCACACCTGCCGGTGAATCTTCTGCGCAGTTTGACAATATGTTCCTTGCAGAAATTGCACACTTCATCGATTGTGTCCAGAACGGTACCGCATGCCGTGCACCTGCCGAGGACGGCGTCATCTTGATGAAGATGATCGATGCGATTTACAAATCCGCAGAAACCGGACACGAAGTAGAAATTACATATTGAGTTCTCCAAGTAAAACACAAATTTCCATTACTGACAAACCAAAAAGGGGCTGCTGCCATAAACGGACAGCAACCTCTTTATATTATTTGTTATCAAGTGTAATATGTTCTGCCAATACCTTGCCAATAACATCCGCCATACGGTAAAAACCAAGATCATTGGGATGGCAGGTATCTACCGTACATTCTCCTGCATCGACATCGCCAAACAGCGTGGCACCGTCAAGAAAGTATACATTCCGATCTCCGTTTTCTACCGCTTTTTGATAATGCCTGTAAATCACTTCTCGGCGTACCGCACATTCTTCTGCACGGCCAATGACATCTGGACGTGTGATCATCAGATACGGAATATCTTTGTGCTTTGCACGAATCGTCTCGTACAGTGCATAATGTGTCTGTTCAAGATGTGCTGCGTTGGGTGCGTTGTGATCATAATCACAAACAAACGCGGACATGGGGAGACTTGCCAGATATTCCGCCATGACCGGTTCCCCGCGGCATGCACCGGAAAAGCCCATATTACGGTAATCGATATTCAACCGTTTGCAAATATGAGATTGATACGACATTCCCGGACGGGAGGCACACCCACCCTGTGTGATGGAAGAACCGTAATATACAATCGGCGCGATCTTGCGATATTCTGCGCCTTTTTCCACCATGGCACCGTGCGGAATCCCGATCATAATATCATCTACACCGGCATACAGCGGCATATACAAAGTATAACAATTCATACCTTTGGGGGTTCTGCCCTCCAAGGTATCGCATGTGGTATATTCACAACGTTTTTCAATGGAAATATCCAGATTCGGTGTTAAGGTACAGATATAGCGTTGTGTACCTCCATCATCATGATAAAGGTCAAGTCCGCATTCACCGTGAAAACTCATATGATTGGAGCGATCAAAATACGTATAATGCACATAGATTGCAATGGTACGTGCATCGGTCGAAAAGCGAATGCGTCCCCCTGTCGGTTCTGCTGCTAAAATGGAAACCCATTCACTCGTTTGTTCCGCAATGTTACGCGGTACACGGCGGAAGGTTGGGTCAAGTTCTTCTTCTCCGCGGTACAAACCGTAAATTTCAAATGGCGCGTGACGGACATCGTACCACGTATACGTTTTATCCTGTTCAAGCAGTTGTCTTTTTAGTTCTGTCATGATTGCAACGATTCTCTTTCCTCTGTTTTATTTTGTTACGACAAACCCAGCAAAGCTGTGTGCGGGAATATCGGTTTCAAAGAAAACTTCATTTCCGTCAATCGTTCCTTTGGCACCATTTAAAAATTGAATATCCGTATAGGCATCTGAAAGCGTTACATGCGGTGTTAGTATTTCATCGTCAAAGCAATTCCAAAGACCAACTGCACGGCTTCCGTCTTCCCTATCCTTGACAATCAT
Organism: Clostridia bacterium; assembly: GCA_017942005.1. Classification (GTDB taxonomy): domain Bacteria; phylum Bacillota; class Clostridia; order Oscillospirales; family CAG-272; genus RGIG3925. The sequence continues at coordinate 54,669 of JAGAVJ010000028.1, forward strand.
ATACAGGCGCGGATTTCCCGTACAAACAGCTGCAAGCAAATGTTTCTGCAAACGTTCAGCCGCCCGGATAAACTGTGCCTGCCGTGCATAGCTGCAAAGCAGTTGGCTTTCTGCGTCAACACTGTTCATATCAAATGCATAACAAAGAAACCGCTTCCCTGCATCGTTTTCATAAAACCAAACTGCCGGATATATTTCATCTCCCGAGCGGAATTCTGATAAAACCTCCGCACGGTCGGAAAGTACCGCATGATAAAACGTACCGCCGGTGAGAGGACGAAGCGTTTCTTCCTCTGCTTCCGATGTTTTTGGAAAAAGTTCCACTTCTGGAGCAGCTGCGGTCTTGATGGAGAGAATACCGCAGTCTACACCGCGCCTGATAAGAATTTGTGCTGCGTTGATATCAAGAATCGCACCGTTTTCAAGATAGGAAAGATCCATATTCCGTGCAGATTCCCCCATCACACAGACTGCGTCACCGTGATTCTGGAAGGAAATCGGAATACACATACGGTTCATTGCGCGAATCGCAGGTTTTGCCGTTTGTGTGAGAACATTAGGCGCAGGTGCAGGTACCGGAAGGTCTGCATGCAGCAGCTTATGTTCTTCTTCATAAACAAAAATTCCGCGGGTAATTCCCCCATCAAATGCATCTTCCATTTCACGGTACAGCGGCGCATTTTTTAAATGCCGTTTCAGATACCCCATTTCATATGCAGGAGATTGCACATAATCAAATACATATTTTAAAATTCCATCCGTAGAACCGTCCGCACGCAATGCGGTATCATAGGTTTCCAACAACCATGCCGGAACACGGTATCGCGGACGCGGGTAGACATCTCCTTCAGAAAAGAATTCAATGTCCGGTGCTTTGGAAACCCAGGCGCGCTGCATCCGCTGATAACTGATTGCATCTTCAAGACGCTCCCATCCTTTATGCATATCCCAATACGGCGCACCTGCACCGCGTAAAAAGGGTTTCGTTTTTCCGGCAAATGCGCGTGACAGCGCTGCTGCATCAAAACAATCCTGATCAAACGTGGTCGGTCCCGCGCAAAAACCGAGCTGCGTCGTTGGAGACACCGTATCCAATGCATCCCGCAGTGTTTTTGCAAATCCCATAAAGCCTTCTGCCATCAGCGCAAACCATGCATCCCGAACTGCATTCGGACCGCCGGAATATACCGCTTCATACAATTCGCTTCGTGTCCATTCCTTTCCAGTACGGCGTGCAAATTCACGCATATGGTATTCACAGGTACAACCGATGCCGTTTGGACGATATCCAAGACGCAAGTCGTCGTCAAGCTGGATGATATCTGCACCGCATGCGCCCATATCACGTACATACGACGCAATCAGACGGCGGTAACCTTCATCTGCAATACAGAAGGTATCGTCACATACTTCGCCGCTAAAGCTGACAAGCCGCGTATAATCGGCACGGATTTCTGTTCCTTCGTGGTCAAGCGGCGCACCGTGTCCCATTCCGGTAAACCAGGTACCTACGGTTTCAATACCGTTTTCTTTCAAATAACGGATATTTGTTTTTAAAAGGGAAAGTGCATGTTTTTTGGCGGGGCTTTCTGTAAAATATCGTTCCATGACAAGAAAGATGCGGCTTGCACCTGCACGTTTTACCATCTCAAGAAATTGTGCACGGTGTTCATCCGTATCACAGGAATGATTCATAATCGGGACTGAAATTCTGTACGGCTTCATAATGATAACGATAACTTTTTGTGTTCAGAAAAATGCAGAAATATTCGGCATCTGAAAGTTCACTATCTGAACGGTTAAAATGTTATTTCCTTTCTTTATAGGAAAGTTTTCTTTCTGCTGTCAGCAGACAATAAAGCTGCAAAGTTACTCTCCTGAAAATTTAATGTTTTGATGATACTCTTTCCAATTTTTATACAATTTAGAAATTGTGCTATTCTCACACCTGAATTTTAAGCTGCGTTTAGGAATGGTAAAATTCACGATGATTGTAATTTTTCATCTGTTCTGTATAGGACGCATAAATTTTTTCATATGCTGCAAAGGTTTCATCTGACAGTTTTCCTGCATTGTGCAGCTCCAATGCTCGAATATGCAGTTTTTCCCGCATGGCGTGTGCTTGATCCTTATAATTATTTTCAAGGAACTGTTTGATTTCCGATATGATTCCGTCCAATTCCTTTTCTGCACGAGATCGAAAAAGCTTTATCATGTAAATCCCTCCTCACAACACGACATGTGCAGTATCATGAATTCATTATAACATAAATTATTTGATTTTGCAACCTGTACATTATAAAAAATATACCATAAAAAAATAAATTTAAAATATTGTATCCCCCACTTGTTATTCATGCAGATATCTGTTATAATGAATATAAATCAAAAAAAATGCTGCCGCAATTTTAAAAGAAAGGATGCGTTCGCATGCAGGAAATTTTTATGCCCTGCATATATGGAGCACGCGAAACGCTTTGGATTCAAGTCGTATGAAAAACACCACATTATGTTATATTGAACAGAATGGGCAGTATCTGATGCTGCACAGAATCAAAAAGAAACAAGATGGGAACTACGATAAATGGATCGGAATCGGCGGTCATTTTGAAGAATATGAATCCCCCTATGATTGCATTTTGCGGGAAGCCAGGGAAGAAACCGGATTGACGTTATTAGATTGTACGTATCGCGGTATTGTTTCTTTTTGTTCTCCTGAATTTGAAACAGAACAAATGCATTTGTTCTTCTGTACAAAATTTGAAGGATCCCTCATAGATTGTGACGAAGGAGAACTTGCATGGATATCAAAGGAACAACTGTATACGCTTCCCATGTGGAGCGGCGACCGTATTTTCCTTGATTTGCTGCATCAAAATGTTCCGTTTTTCTCCTTAAAGCTTGTATATGATCGTGTGGGAACACTGTTGTCACATGAGCTTCATTTTTCAGAAACACAGCGGGTACCGCTTCTCATTTCCGCGTGTCTGACCGGTTCAAGGTGCCGTTATGACGGCGAATCAAAACCGATGTCAAAATCCCTTTTAGAAGCGCTTTCGCAAAAATACATCCTCATTCCCATTTGCGGTGAAGTGATGGGAGGCTTGTCTGTTCCACGCATTCCCGCGGAAGTGCAGAAAGATGGGAACGTCAAACGCAAAGACGGACAGGATGTCACAAACGCATATCGTTTGGGGGCGGAGGAAGTGCTGCGTTATGCAAAACTTACCGGTGCAAAAGCGGCGCTCCTCAAGGCGCGTTCTCCATCCTGCGGTAAAGGAAAAATTTATGACGGTACATTTACCAAAACCATCACAAATGGCAATGGCATCACCGCACAGCTGCTATTGCATCATGGCATTACCGTTTACACAGAAGAAGAAGTGGATGCACTGTTATGAACCAACCGTCCCTTGAATACACCTTACTCCGTACAGATAGGAAAACACTTTCCATTGAAGTAAAATCTGACGGACGTGTGATTGTACACGCCCCACTTCGCCTTCCGCAAAAAGAGATCGATACATTCCTACAGGCAAAAGCCGCATGGATTGCCGCAGCAAAAGAAAAAATGCAAAACCGTGCCATCTCACCTATGCAGCAGCCGCTGACAGCGGATGAAATTGCAGTGCTGAAAGCACGTGCCGCTGCATACCTTCCCGAACGTGCTGCATTCTGGTCCAAACGAACCGGACTTGTACCGACCGGAATCCGGATCACGGATGCACAGAAACGCTTTGGCAGCTGTTCCGGAAAAAACAGTCTCTGTTTTTCCTATCGTCTGATGTGTTATCCGCCGGAAGATATTGAATATGTTGTGCTGCATGAAATTGCACATATCCGATACCACAACCATTCCAAAGCGTTTTATGCATTGATCGCACGCTATATGCCCGATTTCCGACAGAGAGAACGGCATTTAAAAAACATGTAAAAAATACACTCTCTTTTGTATTTTAAAGGGAGTGTATTTTTATTGTAAACACTATTTATAATCTGTCGGAATGCGCCATTGCAACGGTCAAATCACGGCAGGCAACCGCGTCCTCCATATCAAAGGTCTCCGCCGAGGTATGCAGATACCGCATCGGGATAGAGATACATCCTGCCTTTACGCCGGCAGCTGCTTTCTGCATCGCGGTCGCATCCGTACCGCCGGACAGCAAAATTTCGCGCTGATACTTGATATGACGCTCTTCTGCAATCGCAAACATGTTCTGAACCAGTTCCCAATCACACATGATGGTGCAATCCTTGACCTTGATGGCAGCTCCTGCGCCAAGCGCCATAATCATCGGTTCCGAGCCGACAACATCACCGACGCCGCAGACATCAATCGCAATGCCAATGTCTGGTTTTTCTTCATATGCCGCAATCAGGCCGCCGTTGCCATTGATTTCCTCCTGTACGGAAAACACATAATAAATGTCGTTTTTGGGGCGTTCGCCTTCCCACAAAACACGCGCAGCATCAATCAAAATCGCGCATCCGATACGGTCATCTACCGGGTGTCCTGCATAACGGGAGCCTTGCAGTGCGGTAATCGTTGCAGGCAGTGTGAAGGTGTCACCAGGCAATGCAACCTTTTCCGCTTCCGCCTTGTTCTTTGCGCCGACATCGACCACACATCTGCCGATTTGTCCCGCACCGTCACTGCCCGTTGTCGGAACAAGCATTCCGCGGCATCCATTGTCAAAAATCACTTCTCTGTACGATGCAGAAATGACACTGGGACCGCCGACATTGATGGCATGCATATACCCGTTGTCGTCAATCTTTGTCACCATAAAGCCGACTTCATCCATATGCGCGGAAAACATCAGCTTCTTTTTCTTTTCAGGAGAAGCCGTACCGCGCAAAACCGCGATGACATTGCCGATGGTGTCAATACGCACTTCGTCTGCGATTGGCGTCATCAGCGTTTTGATTTTTTCTGCGACCTTGTGCTCACGACCGGATACCCCCGGGACAGCACACAGACTTTTTAAAAGCTCTAACATCATTGATCACCGTAATCTTTTACCCGGTGGAGCACCCACTGCGTGCAGTAGAGTGTTCCATATGCAGTAATTTTCACTGCACGGGGAAAAGATTCCTTTCTATTAAATTTAAATTGTTTCAGTTGTTTTGCCATGAGGAAATAACATTATGATTCTCATCCGTAAACTGGACAGTAACCCGATCTTTAGTAACGGTAAATGCACCGCCGATAAAAGCATCACCTTTCGGTTCTGCTGCAACTACCGTCGGGAATGTCTGACCAAAATGGTCATGGGAACTGCCGGGTAAATACCACTCCACTTTATGCATGTGTCCGCAAATCAAGAGATCGGGATGAACGTTCTCTGACAGCAGTGTGACCCACTCCCGATACAAATCCTGTTCAATATCAAACGGCTTCGGCTGGACGGTTGTAAACGGTGTATGTGCTACTGCAAAGGTATGCACAATTCCAGGCGCATCATACATTTGATTTGCATGAGCAATCAAGCCCTTTAAATATGCGGTCTGTTCTTCTCGGAACGCATGACATGCAACGGTATGACCGTATTCTGTGCTGTCGTCATTTTTGTCCTCTGCACAGTCAAGAAGTATAAAATACAAACTGCCAAGCCGTACCGGGTAATATGTTTTTCCGTTGACTGCCGGCGTGTAATCCTTGATACGTTCTGCACAGAAACCGCGCATATCATGATTGCCGCGCGCACATATGACAGGCTTTGTACCATGGGTCAATGCTTCTGCAATCTGGAAAATCACCTCAAAATTTTTTGTATCACCAGAATGGTCAATGATATCGCCGTTCAAAATTAAAAAATCCAAATCATCGCCGAAAAAGCTTCCCGCTTGAATGGCAGGCGACGGATGACCGTGTACGTCCGATATATGATAAAACCGGATTGTATCGGTTTCCTCCAAACTGCGTACCGGATGAAACGCAAAGGTACACCGGACCTCATCCTCTGTTTCCGGAAAATATGGTTTGCGGTCAATAATTTTACGGTATACAACGGTATATTCGTACGCTTCATCAAGTACGTTTTGCGGGACACTGACACGGTGCATATCGGTGTCGGAAACCATGATTCCGTTTGTATGATCGTAGTATTTCTGTGTTCCGATTTCCACCCAGAACAAAGCCTGTGCATAAACGGGAACCATAATCTGGTAATCATCACCGGCAGCAAAAACTACCGGACAGGTGCGAAATAATTTTGGTAATTGCATGTTTATGACCATCGTGCTGTCGCATTAACATGGCGCCACACGACTGTCGCATGCGACAGCACGACTGTCATATGCGACAGTCTATAAAATTCGTCTTTTCGCTCTTTCAAGCGAAATTTCACAGTGCATTTTTGTCAAAATCCACTGTGAAAACGCCGAATTCGGATCACTTCGTGATCTTGTTCTGCCGCAAATTTTCAATTTGCAACAGCCCCATTTCCTATCTTCAAATTTGTTTAAAATGTTTTTGTTCAAGCTTCAGACGATTTTCCGTCCAAGTACAAATTCTCACAGTCTTTGATATCATACACAGAAAGGGCAAAGCTGCCAACCATATCATTGTCTTCTACTGTAACGTCTTTACAGTGATCAAGCCGAATCAAGCCATCATAGCTCAGCCATTTCTCAGCAGCAGGAGAGTGAAAAATACGGTTGTGTGCAAAGGTGAGATATGCCGTACTGAATGCATATAAAACCGGTGTATCCGCAGTATCAAAGACATTGTCATGAATGCGGATATTCTTATGGAACGGCAGCGCTGTCACGGGTTCCGGCACAACAGGACAAATGGAAATAATTCCCTCTCCAAACTGGTATGGGGAAGACAAACAGGCGTCTGTAAAATAGTTCCCCGAAATTTCCACATCATGGCATTCACCCGATTCAAACCAATAATTGGAATCCCCTGCAACTAAAATTGCAGAACCGGAGGAGGCAAACACATTGTTTTCTACCCGTACAGGCTTCGGCGTAGAAATTAAAACACCTCTTGCACGACAGGAACCAAACCGGTTGTTTCTGCATACAAATGCAGCCGTATGAGAGAGATTGTCAAGCGCAAGTTTCCCTTTCTCCTCCGCATTTTGAAGCAGCTCCTTTGGTAAATCTTCTTCAAACGTGAGTAAAAAGTCGTCCATGCTGTCACAAAGCGCATAGGATGCAATAGCGGCACTGCCGATATTGGACATATGCCTGCGTTCAATAAATGCAATGTGATCTCCCGGCTCTGCCCAATAGAAGAATCCGCGTGCCTGTTCATGTTCATAATGGCATTCCAGTGTCCGTGCATCAACGACACGCTTCACTGTCACACAGCATGAATGTACATTGATCGGATCGTCCATCAATCCCATAAATGCACAATTTTCCACGGTGACAGTCCCACTGCAGCACGTGATATGCATCCCGTCGTCACGACCGTTTGAAATCAAACGCCGGGCAGCCGTATTCGGAAGGAAGTTTATGGAACGGAAGGTCAGATTGTGTGAAAACTGCGCAAGACAGCCAAGACCGCCGCAGGAGTGAAATGTGATATTTTCAAGGGTCATATCACAGCACTTTTCAAAAAACGCACCTGCATGTTCACGCGCATTGTGACGCAGTACCAAAATATTGCCAATTGCAGCCGATTCCCATCCGTTTGCAGTGACACGGTATATGGAATTGCCAAGCGGCGCAAAGGAAATCGCCGAAAACACATCCCCTGTACTGCGGCGAACCGTCCGTGTATTTGCATCAAACTGAATGGAAGAAGAACCGCGCACGAGCGGATACCATTCGTCGTTTCCGGTATCAAATTCCAACCAGCCATCGACACAGCGATGCGGGAAAGCGATGGGATCGACATAGAGATCCACGTAACCTTCTCCAATATTTTTCACAATACCTTCCGCCACCAGCGGCTTTTTCCAGTCAATCACTGCGTTTTTCACAATGATATCTTCACAGTGATCAAAGGTCAAAGCCTGCATTTGTCCTGCAAAATATAATTTTGAACCGGAAAAATCCAACCGGATATGCTTCATGCCGCGCATCCAGATACCAAGCTTGCGTGCAGGAAGAACATCTGTGTTAGAAAGACGGTAGTCATAAGAAAAACGCGGTGTGAAATCATATTCGCCTTTCGCAAAAATAAATTCCGTGTCATACGGGTTTTCACAGAACAGCCGATATAGTGCTTCTGTGATATCGCAGCCGGGTTTGATACCAGCTTTCAAACAATCCACATGTTTCATGATCCATGATCACCGTACCTTTCAAACATGGAAAGGTTCCTTTCATAAAACAGTACACTTAATTGCATATATATTATGTAATGTAATTATAATAAAGATCAAACTGTTTCCAGAAATCGGGATTTGGTGCAGCACAGCTTTCCTCTGTACGGATGGCAGCAGATGCAAGATGTGTTCCCACCTGCACAGCCCGAGAAAGCGGCATACCGCGCGTCAGCCCCATAACCGTACCGGATAAAAAGGCATCACCGGCACCGGTAGAATCTACAACATCGGTCGGTATTGCCGGTACAATTCCGCCGCTGTGCGTTTTCTGCTCATAATATACCGCTCCCTGCGCTCCCATCGTAACGACCATGGAGCGGCAGCCGAGCGTACCGATGTGTTCTTCCAATACAGACAGCATTTCTTTGGGTGTTGCTACACTAAGATCTTTTTGAAACAGCTTCCCTGCTTCCGTTTCATTGCATACAAAGCATGTAAGCGATGAGAGAAATTCCGGGTGCGACTGAATCACAGATAGATTTCCAACCACAGTAAAAACAGGCTTTTGATACTGTTCTGCCCATGCAAGCACACGCTCGTCAATCGATACTGAGGTATCGATTTCCAAAATGACATTGTCACAGTCCCGAATCAATTCCTCACCGTGAGCATCAATGAGCGCTTCCAGTGCAGCGGTATCCGGCGGGCAGGAAATCTCTCCTGCCACATCCCCCCGCTCATCTAAAATCACCATCCAGGTACCGATACCGAAACGATCCACTTTTTTCATATGTGCGGTATCCACGCCGACACGATTTAAGCGCCGCAGAACATCATTACCAAGCGCTGTATCTTCATATAATGATACAAACGAAACCGGCATACCGCATCCAGCAATATTTTCCGCTACATTGCGGCTGACGCCCCCATGAATAAAGCGGATATCACCGACATTGCGTCCGCGCGCATGGTAGGTTCCGGCGGAAAATCCTTTGATGTCAACAAATACAAAACCAATTACCAATGTTCCTGCCATATTTATGACCATAACTTCGCACATTCAGTTTTATGCTGAAACATTCAGCGTAGCTTGAACGGTGCGAAAGCTTTCCTTTCTTTATAGGGATATTTGTATCCATGCCACCCACAGGTGGACTCGTCACGAAATCACAGTTTACGGCATTTCACCGCAGGAGATATGATAATTATATAGTATTTCCTATTTTTTGTCAAGAGCTGCTATGTAATTCTCTTTCAAATTACAGCTGCTGTATGTTGCTTTCATACTCTGTACAGTCAATAATCATTCGCTTACATTTTGGGCAGTAACTGCTGCTCACATGATTTGGAGACACGATTGGTTGTTTCAGTCGGAAAGCATATTGTTCTATGCCGTCTGGAAACATGCTTATTTTATGCTTTTTGGTGCTCCAGAGGGCTAAACCGCAATTCAAATAACCTTGCAGCATTTCTGTATTACAAAATGGACATTTCATTTATATGTGTATCACTTTTATAAATAAAAAATGATTCCTTTCTTTTTATTGGTTTTGTATAATATTTTGTTCGTTAAAAGTTTTTGCGGAGGAGTTTGAGGAGGTGCTTTTTTCAAAAAGCATCTCCTCACCGAACTCACGTTATATTAGAAAAAAATGGTTTTATATATCTGCAGGTTCCGTTTTAGGCGGTGGTATCATACTGTCGTCCGGCGGCGGCGCTTCATCAAAACTGCCCTCTGACACCGCGCTGTCGAAATTTCCGCGTTCCTGGAACCGGAATTTCACTGCTCCGTCGTCTAAATACAGGTATGCGGAAAACGGTTTTCCTTTTTTGGAAGTAAACCCGGAAAGAAGCGGCGTCGTGCTGTTTTCCAACAGTGCAGCCATATCCTGTGCTTCAATTTCGCGTCCGAGAATGGTAATGCCAACCCGAAAACCGCAGCCGGTCTTATACCCCATACATCCCCATGCATAGGAACCGCGTACCACATCATTTCCGCACAGAGGACATTTTCCGACACGTACTGCCGCACGCTTCGTTCCTTCTCCGCCCCCTGCAGTTGGAGTGGGATTCGTTTTATAGCCTTTTTTTGTTTTTCCTTTTGGCTGATATGGAATTTTTGTAACCTGCGTAGTGTCCTTCTTTGCAAAAATTTCTGTAATTTCCTGTTCTGCCAGCGCAACACAATCTGCAATGGTATCTTCCCCGCGGAATACACGCTTCAATGATCTGCCAAGCAGAGACGTTTTGTATTTGTCCATGACAATTTCCATTTTTTCAAGGGAGGTTATCAGAAATTCTCCGTCCGGTAAAATCGTATAGACATCCTTTTTTAATTGGATATACCCCGTTTGCCGCGCATTGTCAATTATGCCGGTACGGGTCGCTTCTGTACCAAGCTCCAAACCTTCAAAAATCGCACGGTAATCCTCGGTGTCGTCCGGATGCCCCTCTCCTTCCTCTTCATCGGAAATTCCGCATGCTGCCAACATTTTTTCTTTCGAGGTTTTTTCATCCTTGAACGGATTTTTTAAATAATTGTTCAGCGTCTCAATGGTATAGTGATCCGGCGGCTTGGTTTCACGATCCATCGGCTGAAAGTTGATTTTTACCGCTTCTCCGTCTTCAAGCGGCGGAAGTACCTTGTACTTTTTGGGTGCATCATCATATTTCGTCCAGCCTTCTTCCAAAATCACCGTTCCGTGCAGCTTGAAGGATTCCAATGCCGTACCGTTTTCCATCAAGGTAATGATGATCTCTGTCTTTTCCGCAATACATTCCTTTGCGCAGAATACCGCAACAAAGCGGCGGAAAATCGTAGAGTATACCTGCATCTCTTCTTCTGTCAGCTTTGTTTTATCCGGAATTTTATAGGTTGGCGTCAGCGCCGAATGGGATTCAATTTTAGAATCGTCAAATATTTTCGGTGAATCCTTCATGACGACCGGATAACCGATATCCTCAACACGCCGCAGAATATCCGAAATTTTCTCTTTTTCTGCTGCGGCAAGATATTCTGAGTTGGTACGCGGGTATGTGACATATCCTTTTTCATAAAGCTTCTGCAAAACAGCAAGGCTTTTTTCCATCGGCATTTTAAATTTTTTGCCAAGAACATTCTGCAGTGCCGTAAGGGAATATAATTTTCCCGACTGCATCGATACCTGCTTTTTCTTTTGGGATGTTACAATCGCCTGACATTGATTGTAGCGGTCACATAATGCCGCCGCTGCGGCACGTCCTGCATCGTCCGCTTCAAACTCATTTTTTGACGTTAATTCCAATACCTGACCGTGCGTTTTTTCCTTGGAGACGACGGAAATATACGGACGCGGCACAAAATTGCGGATTTCCATATCTCTGTCATAAATGGCACGAACAATGGGTACAATGACACGTCCGACACGCAGAAGCGTTCCTGTACGAATGGTTGCATACCGTGTCAAATTGACGCCCCACAGCCAGTCTACATAAGTACGAGCAAGTCCTTCATTGGCAAGATTGTCATACACGGATTCCGGCTCCAGTGCTGCCGCCGCCGCGCGAATCGTTTTTTCTGTCTGATCCGGCAGCCACAAGCGCAGAAGCGGTTTTTGTACAGCAGTTTTTCCCTTACCGGATGCCAATGCATGATCCAGAATTAATCGGACAATGATTTCTCCTTCACGGTCTGCATCTCCCGCATTGACAATTTGTGTGACATCCTCTCTGCGGCAAAGACTTTCAATGACCGCGTACTGCTTCTGTATTCCGGCATCTCCAAAGGTCTTTGATCCCTTTGCAGACTTTTTGGCTTTGGTTTTCCCGGTACCTTTTCCACCGGGATGCATCGTTCCGCTTCCCCGTAAATGAAAGCGGAACGTCTTTGGAAAACATGGTAAATTGTCAAGCGTCCATTTATTTTTTGCGTTGGCAGTATCATCTGGAAGATAGTCTTCCACATCACACAGCGAAAAAAGATGACCAAACGCCCATGTTACAATATATTGCGCTCCAAAAACAAAGCCGTCTCCTTTTTGCGTTGCACCAAGGGCTGCGGCGATGTTATGTCCAAGACTCGGCTTTTCTGCAATAATTAAAATCATACGGAATCCTGTTTTTTCCTTTCTTCCTCTTCTGCCAAAAACTGTGCCATTTTTGGTATAAAGCAGATTGTGCCTGTGTATACTTTAATTATATCATACTTTCCCCTCAATTTCCATACCTCGTAAAAAATTTTTCATGCTGCCCCAAAACAAAAGAGACATAGGGAGGTTTTATCCATGCCCATGCGTACCAATCCTGTCCGGAAACTGAAACGATGTATCAGAGCAGAATTGCATGAGATGCTGTCACGGATGTCCATTGTCACATTGATTTTATGCTTCATTACAGCATTGCTTCCCACAGTTCTGCTGTCTGCCCTGCTTTTATGGAAGGCATTCTTTTTTCCGGCTGCACTGCCAAAGCTGCTCTGGGGAATATTTTTGCCCATCTGGGTTCTTTTTTCATCTGTTCCGCCGGCGTTTGTCTGTGCAGTCCTGCTCTCCTTTCCAGCAGGACAGGTACGGTGTGTTTTCCGGATACTGCTGCCCGCATGTACCCTTTTGCTTCTGCTTTCCTGTATGTTTTCCCTGTTTTTGCTGTACCATACCGCATATTTTCTGTGCGTATTCTGTGCAGCGCTTCTGACGTTTGTTTCCCTGTTTTGTATCCCTTATGCATACAGGCTGTCACAGATTACCGGAGGCATCATGTTAATCTCTACAGTATGGAATTTCACGGTCTTTTTCATCGCACTTCATTTCTAATCAGTTGTTATTTGTTATTTTATAACAAATATAAATGCCCGTTTTTGTTGCTTTCGCCGAAGATACGAATCTGTTTTCAATTTTCTATTGACAAAAGCGGTATTTTATAGTATAATTCAGTCACAAAGCTTGGCAGCCATCCTTTATACACATTGGCTGCAAGCAAATTTTTAAGGAGGAAAATTTGCATGAGAAAATTCAGAGTTCTTGCACTGCTGCTCGCTACAGTCCTTATGGTGGGTATCTGCTCTGTCGGCTGCACTTCCAATAATGATATCACTGTCACTCTTGAGTTCTGGACAAGTGAAGATGCAGAATCTGCATGGTGGAGCCAGCAAATCAAGATCAATGCTGAAAATCCGACCGTTGAACTTGCAGTGAATGAAGCAAGCAAAACCTATCCGGATCTCGGCATTTCTTGGAGCGATCGCTATGAACTGAGCCTTACAGACTATCCGGATACGCAGCTGGAAGACGGCACCTTCATGTTCTGGTCTTTCGTCATTGACGGCGTAGAAGCAACTGCAAAGGCAAACGAAGCTACCATCGCTGACGGCAATGTCATCAAGTATGTCTATACCGCATTAAAACTTGATGAAGCTGAATAATTTGTCTCCTCAAAGTACCTTTCGTCATATCAGACGTTAGGTACTTTTTATTTGATACAGAATGTTTTTGCATTTGATTTTTACGAAAGGAATACGTTCACAAAATGATTTCATTTGATATTCGTTTATCTAAAATAGATGATGTACGCAAATTCGTCAACATTACATCTGCATCCTGTGTGGATGTCGATTTAGCAGCCGGAAGATATCTGGTTGATGCAAAGTCCATCATGGGAATCTTCTCGCTCGATTTAAGAAACCCGGTCAATGTCCAAATTCACGCAGATCACAAAGATGACGAAGCAAAAAAGCTTGCAGATGCGCTTACACCGTTTCGTATCTGACAGTACGCACAATTTCCCCTGGCGGTCTATTATAGCGTTTGTCCGCATAAAATACAGCAAAACCTTGAATGGGAGGAATTCCTTTAATGAAACGGTTCTGCTGTATTTTTTTATTTTTCACCCTGCTTTATGCATTTACCATTCCCTGCGTCTGTGCGGAAGCGCCAAATGGAGCACCGCAAACAGAAACTGCTTTTTCCGGTAATATCGATGCAAAATCTGCCATTCTGATGGAAGCATCCACAGGAGAAGTGCTGTACGAGAAAAATGCAGATCAAGCGCTTCCGCCAGCGTCTGTCACAAAGGTCATGACCATTTTGCTTGTCCTCGAAGCCATTGATTCCGGAAAAATCAAGCTGGATGATATGGTAACGGTCAGTGATTATGCATCCACCATGGGTGGTTCCCAAGTGTATCTGAAAGCCGGCGAAACCATGTCTGTTTCGGATATGTTAAAAAGTGTGGTTGTAGCCTCTGCAAATGATGCTGCCGTTGCACTTGCAGAACACGTTGCCGGATCAGAAGCATCTTTTGTTGCGATGATGAATGCACGTGCCGCAGAACTTGGAATGGCAAATACGACCTTTAAAAATACAAACGGTCTGGACGACGAAGATGTCGGGCATCTGACCTCTGCACGTGATATCGCATTGATGTCACGGGAAGTATTAAAGCACGAGAAAATTTTCGACTACACCACCATCTGGATGGATTCCATCCGGGATGGCGCATTCGGACTTACCAATACCAACCGACTGGTACGTTTTTACCGCGGCTGCAATGGATTAAAGACCGGTTCTACTTCAAAAGCAGGCTTTTGTATTTCTGCCACAGCACAGCGGGACGGCATGCAGTTGATCTGCGTCATCATGGGTTCCAGCACAAAGGATGCACGGAATGCACTTGCCGCATCGCTTCTGGACTTTGGATTTGCGAATTATTCCTTTGTTTCCATTCCGGGCGGCGTAACCGATGCACTGCATGTACGCGGCGGCGTCCAGGATGATTGTCATACGGAATACGGTGCTTTTTCCATTCTTTTGACACGCGGAGCAGATAAAAATATTGAAACGGAATATACGCTTCCGGAATCTCTTGCCGCTCCGGTAAAAAAAGGAGATCTTATCGGAACCATCACATATCGCTCCGGAGATACGGTACTTGGGACCGTGGATATCACAGCGGCAGAAGATGTAGAACGGATCAGTTTCTTTACGTTATTCCTCCGCATGCTTGACACCATGGCACTTGGCTGATCATAATTTAACAGTTTATTCACAAATCAGATAAATAAAACTCTTGCAATTTTTTGTCATTTTCGGTATGATAATATTGATTATTATCCAAATATGGAAAGGAATTATATTATCATGGCAATTCAGTTAAACGATAAATTCCTGCGTGGATTCGTAAACGATCACGAGCTGTCCGCAATGGAGGGTGCCGTTTGCAGTGCACACGAAAAAATCTGGAATAAAACCGGACTTGGCAATGATTTTCTTGGCTGGGTAGATCTTCCAATTGATTATGACAAAGAAGAATTTGTCCGCATTAAGGCAGCGGCAGAAAAAATTCAGAAAAGCTGCGATATTCTTATTGTCATCGGCATCGGCGGTTCTTATCTCGGTGCACGTGCTGCAATTGAATTCTGCAAAAGCCCCTATTATAACAACTTAAAAAAGGATACTCCTGACATTTACTTTGCCGGCTGTAATATTTCCGCACAGGCAACAGAGGAGCTGCTTTCGATTTGTGAGGGCAAGGACGTCTGCCTGAATGTCATCTCCAAATCCGGCACCACCACAGAACCGGCAATTGCATTCCGTATTTTCCGTGAGATGCTGATTCAGAAATACGGTCCGGATTGCATCAAGGATCGTGTCTTCATCACCACCGACAAGAAAAAAGGAACGCTGAAAGCATTTGCTGATGAAATGGGTTGTGAGACCTTTGTGGTTCCGGATGACTGCGGCGGACGTTATTCTGTCCTCACAGCGGTTGGACTGCTTCCCATTGCCGTTGCTGGTATTTCCATCGACGATATGATGGCAGGCGCTGCTGCTGCAAGAGCGGCATATAAAGATTGCAATCTCAAAGAAAACGACTGCTTAAAGTATGCCGCATACCGCAACATCCTGCACACGAAAGGCAAAAAGACAGAAATCCTTGTGTCTTATGAGCCTTGCATGACCATGATGAATGAATGGTGGAAGCAGCTCTACGGCGAATCCGAAGGCAAAGACAATAAGGGCCTGTTCCCTGCGTCTGTCGTCTTTACCACAGACCTGCATTCCCTCGGTCAGTTTATCCAGGAGGGTGAACGGCTGATGTTTGAGACGATTGTGTCCATTAAGGATACCGGTTCTCATATTGCCGTACCGAACGATGAAGCCAATGTAGACGGGTTAAACTTCTTAACCGGCAAGACCTTAGACTATATCAATTCCAAGGCATATCAGGGTGCAGCCGTTGCACACAATGACGGAGGCGTTCCCGCAATGGTACTGGAGCTTGACACAAGAAGCGCATATGATTTCGGATATATGGTATACTTCTTTGAAATGGCATGCGGTATTTCCGGATACATTCTCGGTGTCAACCCGTTCAATCAGCCTGGTGTTGAGGCATATAAGAAAAATATGTTTGCATTGCTCGGCAAACCCGGCTATGAAGACGCAAGAGATGCGCTGGAAAAAAGAATTTCTGAATAAATTCTTGTGAGATTGCACAAATTTTCCTGACAGTATTTGGAACACATGACAAGATTTTATATGTTCACATCTAATACTTGATTTTTTTAGGATTTTCGTGTATTATATTATTACAGAATTTGTTCAGCGGTGCAGCATCGGCAGGATGTACCGTAGCAACGTGCAGCGCATGTCCCCCCAAAAAACAATTTCTGTAAACACTTTTTCCTGCACTGCCGAGAAATGGAGTGAATCATGTTAAAACTGATCGTCGGTCTTAAGGGTTCCGGCAAGACAAAAACTCTCATCGAAATGGCAAACTCTGCACCCAGCAATACCAATGGTGCTGTCGTCTGTCTTGAGCAGGGCGACAAATTAAAATTTGACATTACACATCGGGTTCGTTTAATTGATACAAAAGAGTATGCCGTTGCAGATGGCCAGGCATTATACGGATTTATCTGCGGCATTGTTGCATCCAACCATGATATTACAGATATCTTTGTGGATTCCGCATTGAAAATCTGCCGTGACAATGTCGACGAATTTACCGTCGCTGTCAAGGAAATTGCCGCATTTGTCAATGCCAACAACATCAACTGTGTGATGACTGCATCCATTGCAGTCGCTGGTCTTCCGGCTGAGCTGCATCAGTTCCTGCAGTAATGATCTGATTTCAAAAGGAAAGGGATATCGCCGTCTGTTTGCGTGCGATATCCCTTTTTATGTCAGAGTCCGCGTTGTCTAATCAGGTGTATGGATGCTCATTTTTCGATTTTGAAAATCTTACTTTGTCATCCGCGCTCATGTGCACAGGAAGGTCCTATATTCGGACAGTCTTTCGGACAGAATTGTTCCACTGGGAACGACATCCGCCGGAATGCGGAGCAGGGGTCGTCATCTTCTGTAAAAACGCATTCTTTATCCGGCACACAGTATTCCATTGCACTGACAAGGAACTGTGCGGGACGCTCCATGCGCACGACGGAAAAGAAACCGAGTGCGACTACAAGAACATGTTCAATTTCCGGTACATTGCAGACGGTACCGCCAAGCAGTGTCAGAACACGGTCGGGAATGTCTCCGCCGCAGGAACAGCAGGAGCAGCCGCAGGAACAGCGGGAAGTCAGTTCCTGACAGCGGCATTTTTCCACGATTTTTGCGTTCAGCACAACAGGATCTGCAATTTCAAGTACTGCAGTCGGTAAATTGTCGTCTGCAATACGGTCAGGGTCATATCCGTCACAGCACAGTCCATTCAGTGCTTTGGAACGGAAAATGCGTACATGCCCTTCTGAGCCGAAAAGAATCACATTCTTTTCTACCACTGCAAGACCGTCAATACACTGCGGTTTTCCGCCGACACAGGTTTCAAATTCCATATGCACAAAAATACGCATGGAAATCTGATAGAAACCGCGATTGAAGTTCATCGGAGATACGGAAATGCAGGTATCAACAACCTCTGCGCATTTCGCGCGGATCGTGGTTGCATGATCTACGATTTCCTGACCGATATCGGATAAATAGACCCGCACATTTTCAAAGCAGTCCTTGTCACGGCAGCTGTCAAGAATACGGTTGACATCGATGTAAACGGAATCACCGCCGTATACAGGCCTTGTATCACTGCCCTTCTGCGATGCGCAGCTGCAAAGCGGATTTCTGGTTTCAGCCATTTGGCATTCCTCCAAGTTTTTATTTTTACATGATCCCATTTCGGTTCATGCACAAGCGGAAAAATCCGCTTCAATGCTATTTTATGCAGCAGATGCGGAATTTGTACCACCGAATTTTATGGGAATCCTTGACACACCGCAGAATATCTGGTATAATATTGATATATGGAATTTACTTGAAACCATAACCCTCATTTCAGGGTATGGATTGATAAATGGAGCGACTATGACAAGACGACAAGCGAGGGAAATTATCTTTTCCCTGATCTATGAAGCAGATTTTCACAAGGACGTCTCTTTTGCGCAGATATACAACAATGCCATTGAGGATCTTGAATTCGACGAAAATGATTATGTACGCAGAACCTTTTTTGGCATGGAAGAAAAATTGCCCATGTTGGATACACTGATTTCAGAATATGCGGTTGGATGGAAAATGGAGCGTCTTTCCAAAGTCTCCCATGCCATTATGCGCTTGTGTATTTATGAAATGCTGTATTCTGAGGATGTTCCCGCATCTGTAGCAATCAACGAAGCGATGGAGCTTGCAAAAACATATGACCATGACAAAGCGCCGGCTTTCATTAACGGTGTTGTCAACGCCATTGCAAAGAATAAAGGACTGATTCAAAATGACGAAGCGTAATCCCGTCATCCTTGCCATTGACACCAGCAATTATACGACCTCCGCCGCTTGCAGCACTCCGGATTCCGGATATGTATCCGGCGGTTTTCTCATAAAACAGGAAAAAAAGCTTTTGACAGTTCCAGTAGGCGGGCGCGGACTGCGTCAAAGTGACGCAGTGTTTGCACATACGGTCAATCTTCCCTGTCTGCTGGAGACACTGTGTTCCGCAATCCCGGACAGTATGGAAATTGCGGCGGTCGGTGTTTCCACCGCTCCGCGAAACACAGAAGGCTCCTACATGCCGTGCTTTCTGACAGGAGAGGCATCTGCACGCGCCATTGCCGCAGCAATGCAGGTTCCCCTCTACCGTTTTTCTCATCAGGAAGGACACATTGCCGCTGCCGCATATTCCGCACTGTATGCACCGGATACCGATGAAAAGGCAGCCGCAGTACATACGCCTTTGACTGTCTTCTCAGAAGAACCATTTTTAGCGTTTCATGTTTCCGGCGGAACCACCGATCTCATGCTTGTCACTCCCATGAACCGCCGATATGAAATCAAGACGCTCGGTACCTCTCTTGATCTCCACGCAGGACAAGCCATCGACCGTATCGGCGTCACACTGGGACTGTCCTTTCCGTGCGGAATGGAATTAGAACGTCTGGCATGCGCGTATAAAGGTTCCCTTCCCCAGATAAAGGTCTGTGTCAAGGGTTGTGACTGCAATTTATCCGGCATTGAAAATATTGCGGCAAAAATGAAAAAAGATGGTGCGCAAAGAGAGGAAATCGCAGCGTTTACGTTTGCATTTCTTGAAAAAACGCTGTGTCAGATGACTAAAAATGCACTAAGCCAATATCCAAATTTACCGGTACTGTACGCAGGCGGCGTTATGAGCAACCGCTATATGCGTACTGCACTTGCCGCAGTGTGTCAAACGCTTGGAAGCTGCGCGTATTTTTCAGCGCCTGCATTTTCCGCAGATAACGCAGTCGGCATTTCCATGCTTGCATGCCGTGCATATCTTGCAGACACCGCGCAGGAGAATCCTTAAGTTTGAAAGATAAATCTTTCAAACCGTGTTTTGTGACTCAACCGCCTGCGGGCGCGTCACAATTCCACAAGGAAAGGAAAACTTCGCTTGCGCGAAGTTATGGTCATAAAAATGAAAAAACAACGCCGTTCCTATGCGGATACCATACGGAAAAAAATGGAAAAAGAAACGGAAATGAAAACCGTACCGAAAAAACCGGCGCTGCATTTAAACCGGTTTAATCAGCTTTTCTGGCCGTTGATTCTATTCCCGATTTTTACCTTGCTGTATATCCCCATCAACCGTTATATCATGCTTCCGAAGTTGGGCAGCGGACGTCCCTATGTCAATCTTTCCGGTCAGCTGGTGGAACAGTATTTTTCAGCAAATACCGCAGCGCATATCTTGTTTCTGGTCCTGCTTCTCATAACGGAATTCCTATTGTTCCGTACACTGCGTGTGATCCACGGCTGGAAAAAAGCGCTGCTCTGCATTGCCGTTACCGTTCTGAACGTTGCAGCGGGCTTGCTTTTCCTTGAATTTACGTTATGGAGCTGAAGCCTTTTCTCAAATCCCATCTCAAATTCCACGAAAAAGGACGGTCATCAATATGATATTTTATAATATGGTGCGGAAAACCTTCCGCGATACAATATATACACGCACAGATGATACAGGATGCATCTTTTACTTTACCGCTTCTGACTTTCCCGGTCTGCATACACAGCCCAAATCCATCAAATCCAGCCGCGGATATGATCTTAAAGGATTTTTCTATTTTTATGACAATCCGATTCCCGGACGAATCATCGTCTTTGAACACGGTATGGGTTCCGGTCATACAGGCTACATGAAGGAAATTGAACAGCTTTGCCGCCATGGGTTCAAAGTGTTTGCATATGATCACTCCGGGTGTATGGCATCCGGCGGTGAAACAACAGGCGGCTTTGCACAATCGATCTGCGACTGCAACGATGTTCTTGATGCATTGTCAAAAGACGCATGCTGTGATGGCTGCACCTTTTCTGTCATCGGTCACAGTTGGGGTGGACTGTCAACGCTGAACATTGCCGCATTCCACCCAGAGGTTACACATTGCGTTGCTATTTCCGGACCGATTTCGGTCAAGCAGATGCTGTCCGGCGCTTTTTCCGGAATCCTAAAACCATTTCGGAACCGTATCCTCCAAGAAGAAATCGATGCAAACCCGGTGTATGCCACCTGTGACGCACGCTTGTCGCTGTCAAACACCAATGCACACGTTCTTGTACTCCACTCTGATGATGATCCTGTCGTCCCCTGCAAGGCGCACTTTGAGGTACTGCGGGATGCGCTGGAGGAGAAGGGCAAAAAAAATATCCGGTTTGAGAAAGTCACAAAAAAAGCGCACAATCCGAACTATACCGAGGATGCGGTTCAATATAAAGACGCATTCTTTGCGGAATATAAAAAGGCAATAAAAGAGAAAAAGCTCGTCACAGCAGAACAGAAGACGGCCTTCCGCGCTTCTTATGATTGGAATCGCATGACACAGCAGGATGAAGCGGTCTGGAAGATCATTTTTGAAACACTCGACAAGCAGGAGGATTCCCATGCCATTTGATCCGAAAACGGTATTCTCCGTCGGACAGGTCAATGAATATGTCAAATATCTGCTTGAAGATTCTCCCGTTCTGGATTCTATTTATGTCAGCGGAGAAATTTCCAATCTGACGGCATATCATACCTCTGGACATATGTATTTTTCCGTCAAAGACGAAACGGGTGTCCTGAAAGCAGTTATGTTTAAAAGTGCTGCACAGAAGCTGAAGTTTCGTCCGGAAAACGGAATGCGGGTCATTCTGCATGGGCGCATCACCGTTTATATGCCGCAGGGACAGTATCAGCTCAGCGTTGATACGATGGAGCCAGATGGCGCCGGGGCACTTTCTGTCGCATATGAGCAGCTGAAAAAGAAGCTTGCCGCAGAGGGATTGTTTGATGAGGCCCGCAAGAAGCCAATTCCTGCCTATCCGAATACGGTCGGTGTGATTACCTCTCCGACCGGCGCTGCCATCCGCGATATCATCAACATTATGACGCGCCGTTCTCCACAGACCAAGATCATACTGTTCCCTACATTGGTGCAAGGAGAGCACGCACCGAAGCAGCTGTGCTCCGGTATTCGTTATTTTAACATGTATAAAACCGTGGATGTGATCATCATCGGACGCGGCGGCGGTTCGCTGGAAGAATTGTGGGCATTCAATGACGAAACGCTTGCAAGAACAATTGCCGCATCAGAAATTCCGGTCATCTCCGCAGTTGGACACGAAATTGATTTTACCATCTGTGACTTTGCAGCTGATCTGCGTGCCCCTACGCCTTCTGCCGCCGCAGAGCTTGCGGTTCCCGACAGAGAAGAACTTTCTATAAGAATACAAGGACTGCAAACAAGAATGCAGAACACCCTGTCACAGCGTTTGCAAAAAGAACGTCAAACGGTCCGGATGCTGTCGGAAAAACGGGTCCTGCGCTCCCGTGACAGTTTTATCGCCCATCGCCGCATGGATGTCGATGCATGGACGATTAAGCTCCAATTGTCTGCGGAACGCCGTCTGAATGATGCGCACACAAAGCTGAATCCGCTTGCAAATACATTGGGACATGCAGCAAAGCGTACCGTTGATAGTGCACGTGCGTCTCTGTACGCACAAAGCGTCCGTCTGGAAGCACTTTCCCCACTTTCCATCCTGACACGCGGCTATGCGGCTGTATTTGACCGCACAGGCGCACCTGTCAAAGATATTGATCGTGTTTCCGTTGGGGAACAGGTGCATCTGCGTATGTCCGGCGGTACGCTGGAAGCCGAAATCCAAAAAATACACCCAAAGAAGGAGAACATCTGATATGTCAGAGACCGCCAATACTCCGGAAAAGAAAAAGACACAAAAAAAAGAACCGAAAAATTTTGAAGCTGCCATTGCACGGCTGAGCGAAATTGTTGCATCGCTGGAAGATGGAACCGCGCCGCTGGATACTTCACTTGCATTATATGAGGAAGGCATTGCGCTTGTCCGTTACTGCAATGAAAAACTGGACGCTGCGGAAACACAGATCAAAGTTTTGACACGCAAGGAAAGCGGTGAAATTGCCGAACGGGACTTTATGCCGCAGGAAAAAAGCAGCACAGCCACACAAGAATAAACGTCTATAAAAATGTTTTTTAAAACTATCGCAGATACCAAAGTAAGGAGTGCAAATCCATGGTCGATATTCAAACACTACTCACGCAAAGCGCTCAAAAAACAGAAGAAATGCTTTCCGAACTGACGGAAAAAGCAGCATCGTCGTACCCGATTTTAAATGAAGCAATGCGGTACAGTCTGCTTTCTGGCGGGAAACGCATTCGCCCGTTTCTGGTCAACGCATTTTCCGCCCTGTTTCATGGAAACAGCGAGATTGCCAATCGGCTTGGATGCGCACTTGAAATGATTCATACCTATTCCCTGATTCACGATGATCTGCCCTGCATGGATAACGACGATCTGCGCCGCGGGAAACCGACCAACCATAAAGTATTCGGAGAAGATGTTGCAACATTGGCAGGGGACGCCCTTCTGACCATGGCATTTGAGGTAGCGTCAGATGCATCTCTTCCGCCGCAAACTGCGCTTGCGGCTGTACGTTTATTGTCTGTCAATGCCGGCAAGGCGGGCATGATTGGCGGGCAGATGATCGATATGCGCGGCGAGGAGGAAACCCTTGACTTTGATACACTCCTTGAAATGCATGCAAAAAAAACAGGAGCGCTGATACAGTCAGCATGTCTGCTTGGCTGTTATTCTGCCGGAATTTTCTCTCCGGACGATCCGCGCAGCAAAGCAGCTGTAACCTATGCCAACTGTGTTGGACTGGCATTTCAGGTAATCGATGACCGTCTGGATGCCATCGGCAATACAGAGGTACTCGGCAAATGTGTTGGATCGGACGCTGCATCCGGCAAAACCACATTTTTAACATTTATGACCCCAGATGAGGCCTTTAGATATGCGCAGGACTTAACGGC
The DNA here is from genome assembly GCA_017942005.1 of Clostridia bacterium. Taxonomy (GTDB): domain Bacteria; phylum Bacillota; class Clostridia; order Oscillospirales; family CAG-272; genus RGIG3925. The sequence continues at coordinate 78,720 of JAGAVJ010000028.1, forward strand.
GAAAGCCATTGATGCCATCAAAAAATTTCCCGATTCCCAAATACTGTGCGATACAGCGCTGTACCTTTTAAACCGTGATAAATAAAAATAAAACAGGAAGCACATTGTTATAAGAAGCGCTTCCTGTTTTTTTGTATGCGAAAACCCGCAGTTAGACTGCGGGTTCAGAAAAGGCTAAGCCTATAAGTCTTGAAAAATAAAACTCCTTTTGATATAATCAAAGTGCGGCTACCAACTGCACAAGGAAATCAAAAGGAGGCCATTCAAAA
>JAGAVJ010000029.1 GCA_017942005.1 Clostridia bacterium
ACGATATCAAGGTCGTTGATGCAGAGAACCGGTATCTGGTACCCGGTCTGGTAGATGCACATACACACGGCCGCATCGGTTATGATTTTGATTCTGCAACCGCAGAACAGATGAAGGCCATGCGCGCTTCCTATGCCGCAGACGGCACAACCACACTCTTCCCGACCATCGCCTCCGCACCGCTTTCCCAGATTGAAACCGCCATCGACAATGTCAAGGCCGCAGGCTTTGACGGCATCCATCTGGAAGGCAGATATCTGAACGCCAAGCGCCGCGGCGCACACAGAGAGGATCTCCTCTTCCCTTTGAACGTTGATGAATTGAATATGCTTCTTGACCGGATGCAGCCCTTAAACGTGCATATCACCTGTGCGGCAGAGCTGGAAAATGGTGAAGCATTTGTAAAAACTGCCGTTTCCCGCGGTGCAACCGTTTCTATCGGTCATACCGATGCAACCTATGAACAGGCGCTGGACGCCATTTCCTATGGTGTTACCGGATTCACACACACCTTTAACGCCATGCGTCCCATCCACCACAGAGAACCCGGACCCATTGTCGCAGGTCTGACCACCGATGATGCATACTGTGAAATCATTGCAGACGGATTCCATTTGAACCCTGCGTTCGTCAAGCTTGTCTACCGCGCAAAGAAACCCGCACACCTGACCCTTATCACCGACTCCATGAGCGCAACCGGATGTGCAGACGGTGAATACAGCATCGCAGGAGAAAAAGTCTTTGTGGTAGACGGCAAGGCTGTCAACGTAGAAGGCAATATTTCCGGCTCTACCATCTGTTTGTATCAGGCAGTACGCAACCTGATGAAGTTTGCCGGCATTTCCTTTGCAGAGGCACTGCCGTATGCAACCATCGTACCTGCAGCCATGCTGAAAATTGACCATGAAGTCGGCTCTATTGCCGCAAATAAGTCTGCCGACCTCTTAATCGTCGACCCCGAAACCTACGAAATCACCGCAGTTTACCAAAAGGGTGAGGCTGTTGCACGGTAAAAACGAAAGGGAACACGATTTCGGGAACCGCAACTCCACCAGATATGGACGAATTCGACAGCAAGCACAGAACACATTGTTTTCCGGCTCGAATTGGATTACCGTGCTTTTCATCATATATGCGATTATGCTGCTGATTTTCGGATGTGTGTACCTGACGCATCAGCTTCTCTGGGTTTTCTCCATCACAAAATCCGGAACGCTTGACAATCTCATTGTCATCGGTGTGTACACACTTCTGTATCTGCTGCTGTCACCGTTAATTCCAGGATTCCTTTTGTACTGTTACGACATGAACCGCCTGGCGGTCGGAGAGCTGTCCGGAAACGTACCGGCAATACGGATTTTTCACTGCTACCGCTCCCCTCTCACGCTGTTCCGCGCATGGATTCATACCGCAATACAAGCGTTTTTGACGGGTATGCCTCTCGGCGCCGCATACTTCTTCTCCTGTTTGATCGGATCGTTCTTTTCCAGTCAAATGGTACCGCCTTCTCCATTCTTCATCGCCATTCTTTTTATGGCGGCGATTCTTCTGACCCTTGCAGTCATCTTTCTGTCCGGCTGTCTTTCCCCGGCATTTTTCCTGTCGACAGTAAGACCAACGCTTCCGATTTTCCAATGCTTTCGATACAGCTTTCTGTTCATGCGCAGCCGCGGAACGGAAATTGTGATGCTGTTTTTGAAATTTTATCTGGGATGTATCCTATCCGCTTTCGCGGCAGGTATTCCGTTTTTTCTGTATCTGCTCCCTTATTCGATTTTTTTCTATATTGTTTTTTCAAAGGAGCTTGCAAATACGGTATAGCAATAACAAAGAAGTCTCGTGCTGTTATGCAAACAGCGCCATTCCAATTCCACAAGAAAGGATCCCCTATCGCTGTCCCTTGAAACACAGGAAAAGCGAATACAATAAAAAATTATGAGTCAATCCAAAGAAAAATTTTATATTACAACGGCGATTGCCTATGCATCCCGTAAACCGCACATTGGTAACACCTATGAGGTCATTATGACCGATGCCGTCGCGCGTTTCAAACGCATGATGGGATACGATGTCTACTTTCTGACCGGAACGGACGAGCACGGCGAAAAAATCGAAGTGCTTGCCAACGATGCAGGCATCACCCCGCAGACCTACGTTGACGGCGTTTCCGGCGAAATTCGGAAGCTGTGGGACATGATGAATACAAGCTATGACCAGTTCATCCGTACCACAAACGAAAACCATGTCAAGGTTGTCCAGCATTTATTCAAGAAATTTTATGATCAGGGCGATATCTACAAGGACGAATATGAAGGCTGGTACTGTGTCCCCTGTGAGTCCTTCTTTACCGAGACACAGGCGCTTGAAAACGGCAAATGTCCGGACTGCGGCGCACAAATGACCAGAAAAAAAGAAGAAGCCTATTATTTCCGGATGCACGCCTACCAGGATCGTCTTCTTGCCTATATTGAGTCTCATCCTGACTTTATCGAACCGGAATCCCGCAAGAAGGAAATGATCAACAACTTCATCAAACCGGGGCTTCAGGATCTCTGTGTTTCCAGAACCTCCTTCAAATGGGGAATTCCCGTCACCTTTGACGACAAGCACGTGGTTTATGTCTGGCTTGACGCACTGACCAACTATATCACAGCGCTCGGCTATGATGTCGATGAAAAGGGAGCGCTTTATCAGAAATACTGGCCGGCAGATGTGCATATGATCGGTAAGGATATCACCCGTTTCCATACCATTTATTGGCCGATTTTCCTGATGGCAATGGGCGAACCGCTGCCGAAAAAGGTCTTCTGCCACCCGTGGTTTTTATTCGGCAACGACAAGATGTCCAAATCCAAAGGAAACGTATTGTATGCGGATCAGCTGGTGGAAAAGTTCGGCGTTGACGGCGTCCGTCATTACTGTCTTGCAGAAATGCCCTATGCTTCCGACGGCAACATCACAATTGAAAGCTTAATCAAGCGCTACAATGCCGATCTTGCAAACAATCTCGGCAATTTGGTCAACCGAACCATTACAATGACGAAAAAATATTTTGACGGCATCATCCCTGCACCCAATGCCGAAGAGCCGCTTGACGATGAACTGAAAACCTGTGCAAAGCAAACCTACGACGGTGTTGTCAATGCAATGAACACCTACCACGTTGCAGATGCAGTGGAAATTCTATTTGGACTGTATTCCCGTGCAAACAAGTATATCGATGAAACCGCACCGTGGGTACTTGCCAAAGACGAAAGCAAAAAAGCACGCCTTGGCACAGTGCTTTATCATCTTCTTGAAACCATCCGTCTTGGCGCATGCCTGACAGCGCCGTTTATGCCTGCAACCGCAGACGCCATTTTCAAGCAGCTTGGCTGCGACAACCGTACCTATGCATGGGGCGGTCTGACTGCCGGAGCATCGGTCGGTGAACCGGAGGTTCTGTTTGCACGCATCGACGAAAAGAAAATGATTGCGGAAATTGAAGAAGAACAAAAAGAAAATGCACGCGCTGCCGCAATTGCAAACGCAGCGCTCAAAGAAGCGCCGCAGAAAGGAAAGGAAGAACCCGCAGCAGAGCCGATTCAGCCTGAAATCACGTTCGATTCCTTTATGAAGAACGATTTGCGCTGTGCGCTTGTCACAGCCTGTGAACCCGTCGCAAAATCCGATAAGCTCTTAAAGCTTCAGCTTGATCTCGGCGGAGAATCCCGACAGGTCGTTTCCGGCATTGCAAAGTGTTATCAGCCAGATGATCTGATTGGCAAAAAAGTCATTCTCGTTGCCAATCTGGCGCCCGCAAAGCTGCGCGGTGTTGAATCCTGCGGTATGATTTTAGCAGGCGGCGAAGACGATCACATCAAGGTCGTATTCCTCCCGGACGATATGCCGCTTGGCACACGGATTCGCTGATCGCTGTCGATTCGAGCATATTCACACATTCGTATGTTTTATTATGGGTAGGGGGATCGTGACGCGATTCCCCTTTTCTATCCTTGTTTTGAATACCAGATGATGAACAAACATTATATTTTTGACACACATGCACATTATCATGACGGCAGATTTTCGGAAACGGCATCCGGACTGCCCGCCCCCCCAGCGCTGCTTGATGGACTGTTTGCAGATACCATCGGTGAAATCACCGATATTGGGACCGACATTGAGACTTCCGAGAAAGCCATTGCGCTGGCGGAACATTACCCGCACATGTATGCCGCTGTCGGCATGTATCCCGGTTCCTGTCCTATCCCATATGTTCCAGAACAAATGGAGGATACGATTTCCAAGCTGCGTACCCTTTTGAACCATGAAAAGGTCGTCGCCATCGGTGAAATCGGACTGGACTTTCATTACGACGATGTCCCGCGTGAAATTCAACAGCATTGGTTTGAGCGGCAGATGCAGCTGGCAGAAGAAACACACATGCCTGTCATCATACACGACCGAGAGGCGCACGGTCCCGTTTTGGAGACCCTCTCGCGGTATCCAGGTGTTCGCGGAATCCTGCACAGTTATTCCGGCAGCGCGGAAATGGCGGAGCAGTTAATTCATATGGGGTACTTCATTTCCATTTCCGGCGTGGTCACCTTTAAAAATGCACAGAAGGTTGTCGAAGTTGTGCGCCGCGTTCCTCTTGAATATCTGCTTGTGGAAACGGATTGTCCTTATCTGACACCGCACCCGCACAGAGGAAAAACCAACCATTCCGGCTATCTTTCGTATACCGTCTCCCGTATTGCAGAAATCAAGGGAATACCGGATGCCGAGGTTTGTGACGTCACACGGAAAAATGCCTATCGTATTTTCGGACTCCGCCAAGAACAGGACACAGAGTGACAGTCTTTTTCTCCTTTCGCGTTTGTTTTTTGATGTTTCTTTTATTTCCATGTGTTTGGGAAATGAAAATTTTAAAAAAATACGGATAAGACTTTACTTTTTTTGAAAAATCTGGTATACTATATTTTATATTGATATATCCAGCCATCTTATGATATGCAGTATTCAAAATATTTGATATATCAAATAAAGAGAACCTGTCTGTAAACAGAGTGTCCGTTCACAGTGATCTGTCACTGGACCGTCAAAAGAAAGAAGTTATATGAACCAAGAAACATCTTCCGCTTCTGCTGCAAAGCAGGAACAGAAACATCCTACGCCAAAGCCGCTTTATCAAATACCAATCCTGCTGCGTGTCCTGCTCCTTCTCTTCATCGTTATCGGAGCAGTGCTTACCGCATGTGCGCAGGCTTTCCCATTGTCTGCGATTTTATACAGTGCTGCTGCTTGTGGAATCTTTGCTTTTTATTATATGCTGACATTTTCCCCTGCTGTTGTTTTTACGGTGGTTCCTGCCTTTATCATCGCGTATTTTGTCACAGGCAGCATTTCAGATGCGGCTTCTGTGCTGCTGTTTCTTCCAGCCGGTGCAGTATTATCGCTTTGCATGTTAAAGCGGAAAAACAAGAGTACCGCAGTTCTTGCTGTCGGCGCTGCATTCGGCATCACTGTATTTGTGTTTTTCCTAATCCGGTATATGGCACAGCACGGAACCATCGCCCCCGCCGCCCTTCTGGAATCCTTTAATACGGGATTTGAAGCGGTCCGCACAGAGCTTCTATCTATGGTGAAAGCGCTTGCACAAAATGCCATTTTAAAGGATTCTGCCTATGCAGAATATTACACAGACGCTTATATCACCTCTGTCACCAATGCGATTGTGGATTCCGCAAAGCTTTCCATTCCTGCCATTGCCATTGTTGTCTGTGAATGCATCGGGTATCTTTGTGTATCCTTGTATCAGCTTCTCGTAAAGCTGTTCCGGTGCAGCGTTCTTCTGCCGCGTGCATACCGTATTACGATGACGCGCTTCTCCGGCGTTTTGTTTATGATCGCCTATTTCATCAATATGTTTTCCGGTACCAAAAATCTTTCTCTGTTCCAAATCACAGCCGGAAATCTTGCAGCCATACTGATGCCGGGATTATTTTTAATGGGGCTGCGTTCCCTTGCCCGCCGTGCAAAGTCGCCTCTGCGCAGACGGTCCTTTATCATCACCGCAGTCGTTCTGGTACTGCTTGTATTTTCCTATCCGCCATATGCAATTCTCTTTGTCATACTTGACGGTCTCGGTGAGGTTTTCTTTGGGGAGAAAATGCTGTTTTAATATCACGATTTATTTTATCCATATTAAAGTTTTTGGAAAGGGTTTGGGGAAAAAGGTTTCCCCATGATCGTAAAAAACCAACGAATCGAAAGGAGTTGAACACCACTGTGCCTCGCAAGCATTTTTCATTGTTTTCACGTCCAGGCAGTATCAAGCATACCTTGCAGAAGCTGTGGGGCGTTCTTTCCATCTTGGGATTAGCGATTGTTCTGTATTTCAACCCGGACACGAACCCCATGACCGCCGGATTGATTTTTCTCATCATATATTTAATCGCACTTTGGCTGACAAGCATCATCACCCGGTTCTTTTCTTTTAAATTTACGGCGTCTCCGGATGAGTCGGAATCTCCGGTTCTGCGTTCTGTAACACTGGAATTCATTTCCCGTGTCTACATGCCGGTACTCATCTGCGATGACGATGGGAAAATTATTTGGTACAACAAAGCACAGGCAGAACTTTTCCACGCAGGAGAGGTACTTTACGGACGCTATATCGATCAATATTGCACCGCAACCATGTCAGAGCTTATGGAAGCTGCCGATTATAATGGACTCGCTGTTGGTGTGCTGCCGCAGAGCGCTTCTCACACCTATTTTCACAACCATACCGCTTACGACGAAGAAGCAGCGTATCTCCCACGCGATTATCGTGTCAAGTGTTACGATATTCCAACCACATCCGGCGGAAAAAAATATCACCTGCTGTTTTGGAATGATAAGCGGGAGCTTCGTCTCATAGAAGAAAAAATGGCGCTTGCGGAATCGGTCGTCGGTTATATTATGATCGACAATTTAGATGAAGTTCTGCAATATGTGCAGGAGCAGTACCGTATTGCATCTGCACAGGTTGAAAAAATACTGAACATCTGGATTTCCGAGCGGAATGGCTTGATCAAGGAATACGAACGCAACAAATTCATCGCGGTTTTTGAGTCCCGCCATATAGCGGCTCTCATCGCCGACCGGTTTTCCATCATGGATAAAATTCATGAGGTGCGCATCGGTGAAAACAACATGCCTGTTACCGTTTCCATGGGCATTGCACATATCCATGGCACGCTTGCAGAAAAAGAAGCCGCCGCTCACGCTGCCCTTGATCTTGCATTGCAGCGCGGCGGTGATCAGGTTGTATATAAAACAGAATCCGGCGTGGAATTTTACGGCGGCAGAACCAAATCCGTGCAGAAACGCACCAAAGTCAAGTCCCGCGTCTTCGCAGGAGAACTGGCGTCGCTCATTTCCAATGCCTCTAATGTATTGATTATGGGACACCGATTTGCTGACCATGATTCCATCGGTTCCTGTATCGGCATCTACAAATTTACAGAATTCTGCGGGGTACGCGCAAACATCGTAGTCAACAATGCAGACCCGAACATCCGCGTCTGCTTAAACCGTTTTGAAGGACGCAAAGAGTATGCCGACGTCTTTGTCGGCGCTTCCGCAGCGCTTGATCTTATCACCTCAGAAACACTCCTTATCATCTGTGATGTCTCCAATCCAAATACCTTTGAATCTCCTGACTTATACGAAAATGTACGGAATACAGTCGTCATCGACCATCACAGAAAAACCGGAGATTTTAAATACAAACCGGCGCTCACCTATATTGAACCATCCGCGTCCTCCGCATCGGAGCTTGTCGCTGAGATGCTGGAGCAATCCCTTCCCCTCGGTGCGCTGCCCAAAGAAGAAGCGGACCTTCTGCTTGCCGGAATCCTGCTTGACACCAACCAGTTCACACGGAATACCGGTGTCCGCACCTTTTCTGCCGCACTGTATCTCCGCTCGGAAGGCGCAAGTCCTGCGGACGCCAAAATGCTGTTTCGTACTTCCCTGGAAGATTTCATGCGGGAAGCAAAATTTGAGTCCAACGTCATGCTCTACCGTGACATTATTGCCATTGCGGTACGTGATAGGGACGGCGCCGTATCGGATGACAGAATTGCCGCAGCAAAAGCAGCAGACAGACTTTTATCTGTTTGTGGCGTTATGGCATCGTTTGCATTGGTTCGTGTCGGAGAAGCGGTATATATTTCCGCACGGTCGCATGGTAATCTCAACGTGCAGTTGATTCTGGAACGGCTGCACGGCGGCGGTCATTATGACGTCGCAGGCGCACAGGTCAGCGGTCTTGCGATGGAAGATGTGCTGACACAGCTGAAAAATGCCATTGATGCTTATCTTGGCAATCTTCATGCGGAATAAAACTTGATTCCCCAATCTGAATTTGCCAGAGATACCATTTG
>JAGAVJ010000030.1 GCA_017942005.1 Clostridia bacterium
GAACTCTGGAACACACTGCTCTATGACTTCGGTCCTTGGAGAAAAGAAAACAACAAGTATCCTGAGGTTCATTTCGCCAATGCGTTCATCGGAAACTACCTGCGTCTTGATATGATGGCGAAGAACGACAACATGAAGGAAGTCCTTGACAACATCGAAGGCTATTTCTACAATATGGCGCTGACAACCTGTACGCTGTGGGAAAACGATTCCACCGTTGCGTCTCTTGACCACGGTTTTGCGTCCCATGTCATTGTATGGCTGCTGCGCGATATGATTGAGAACAACAGATAATACTCGTTTTTTGGGGAAGCAGCTGTATGAAAATACGGCTGCTTTCCTTTAATTATGCATCTGTAAACAATACTTTAATTTTTTGCCGAATGCCTTGAAAAAAAGGAAAAAATCAGGTAAAATAAAAAAGATATCGCGCGAAAGGATTGAGGAGCTGTGAATAAGCACTTCATTTATAATATATTCTCACGCATTCCGATTCTGGAAACAGAGCGGCTGACGCTCAGAAAGCTCAGAATTGATGACGCAGAGGATATGTTTGACTATGCCCGCCGTGCAGACGTGACGGAATACCTGACATGGAACTGTCATCCCGATTCCGCGTATACCCGAGAATATCTGCAATATGTTCAGCGGCAGTATGAAGACGGGGAATTTTATGACTGGGCAGTCGTACATAAGGGGACGGGACGCATGATCGGAACCTGCGGATTCACATCATTTGACGATGAAAACAATGCAGGTGAAATCGGTTATGTGATTCATCCAGATTTCCGAGGGCAGGGGCTTATGCCGGAAGCCGTTGCGGAGGTCATGAAATTTGGCTTTCTGCGGCTGAATCTGCATCGTATCACAGCGCGGTATATGGAGGGGAATACCCCGTCTCGCCGTGTTATGGAAAAGGTTGGAATGTCCTTTGAGGGGACATTTCGCCATGCTGTTTATATCAAAGGCGACTACCGTACGGTGTCAGCCTGCGCAATTTTGCGGGATGAATATCTGGCAATCCGCGAAAAACAGGAGGCAGAAAAGCGTCACCCGTTCTTAAAATCATAATTTGACGGAACGACTCTGGAAATGCTGTTGGATTTTGTGCAAAATAGAGAAAATGCGAACATTTTCAATAAATAGTTGACAAACACACGGCATAGTGTTATAATATAAATATCTGGGTGTATAATTTTAGTCAGAGGCAGAAAGAAACTGCCGATGCCCATCATACGGAAAGGTACGGTTTTTGTAATCATGAGTTCCGACACACCGGTTCCGCGATGTACTTATGTTGCGGGACTGAACCAGACAAAGAAAGCCATTCGCGCCGGCCGTGTTTCGTCTGTATATCTTGCTGATAATGCGGATGAACACGTGCGCACACAGATTACGGCTCTGTGCGAGGAAAACGGTATGACGGTTGTCACCGGTTTCTCCATGGATGCACTCGGTCGCATGTGCGGCATTGATGTCGGCTGCGCAGTCTGTGCAAGCCTTACATAAGGGACTGCACAAAAAAATCACGAATACTCCCGATCCCGGTACCGGACGCGGTTTTCCGCATCTCCGACCGCGCTCGGTTGTATATATAAACAAATTCAAAATACAAGAGAAGGAGGTGCGATATGCCAACCTTTAACCAGCTCGTGA
>JAGAVJ010000031.1 GCA_017942005.1 Clostridia bacterium
AGGGGTGGTCTACATGGATTTCGACCGTACTCATGACGGTTCGTACACCTATCGGACAGCTGATGATTTTCTCTCCGGTAATGTCCGTGAAAAGCTGAAATACTATATGAATGAACTGCGCTGGCTCACCCCCGAGGCAGACCACTACACCGAAATTTTCGACAATGTGACCGCCCTGCAATCCGCACAGCCGAAAGACCTTGACGCCTCCGAAATCGAAGTACGTCTGGGCGCAACATGGATTGACCGGGACTACTACCGTCAGTTCATGCTGGAAACCTTCAATCCTCCGCATTATATCCGGCGCAGTATTGACATCAACTATTCTCCGGCAACGGCAGAATGGAATATCACCAACAAAGCCAATGCCGGACGAAGTAACATCAATGCGTACATGACTTACGGGACAGAACGGGCAAATGCGTATAAAATTCTGGAAGATACGCTGAATCTCCGGGATGTGCGTATTTACGATACCGTCACCGATCCGGACGGAAAAGAACGCCGGGTACTGAATTCCAAGGAAACTACTCTCGCACAGCAGAAACAACAGGCAATCAAAGATACTTTCCGCGACTGGATATGGCAGGATGCGGACCGACGACAGGAGCTGACACAGAAATACAATGAACTGTTCAATTCCACCCGTCCCCGGGAATACAACGGTTCCCACATCACCTTCAGCGGCATGAATCCAGAAATCACTCTCCGCGAACATCAGCTGAACGCTGTAGCACATATCCTCTACGGCGGCAATACGCTCCTTGCACACGAAGTGGGTGCCGGAAAAACTTTCGAAATGGTGGCGGCGGCAATGGAATCCAAGCGGCTCGGCTTATGTCAGAAACCGCTGTTTGCCGTACCGAACCATCTGACCGAACAATGGGCAAGTGAATTTCTCCGTCTGTACCCTTCTGCTAATATTCTTGTGGCATCCAGAAAGGATTTTGAACCGGCGAACCGGAAGAAATTCTGTGCCAGAATTGCAACGGGAAATTACGATGCGGTCATCATCGGACACAGCCAATTTGAGAAAATCCCGATGTCAAAAGAACGGCAGGAACGGCTTCTGCATGAGCAGATCATGGAAATCGAAGAAGGTCTGGAAGAACTGAAAGCAAGCCGTGCGGAAAAGTTCACCATCAAAAGTCTGGAACGGACGAAAAAATCTCTGGAAACAAAGCTGAAAAAATTACAGGACGATACCCGCAAGGATGATGTAATCACGTTTGAGCAGCTGGGGGTAGACAGACTGTATGTAGACGAAGCGCACAACTACAAGAACCTTTTTTTGTACACAAAGATGAGAAATGTCGCCGGACTTTCCACCACCGACGCCCAGAAATCCTCGGATATGCTTCTGAAATGCCGTTACATTGATGAAATCACCGGAAACCGTGGGATTGTATTTGCAACCGGTACACCGGTCAGCAACTCCATGACAGAACTTTTTACCATGATGCGGTATTTACAGCATGACACATTACAGAAAAAAGGGCTTGCCCATTTCGACTGCTGGGCTTCTACCTTCGGTGAAACCACCACCGCCATCGAACTGGCTCCCGAAGGTACCGGCTATCGTGCAAGAACCCGATTTTCAAAATTTTTCAACCTCCCCGAACTCATGAATATGTTCAAGGAAGTGGCGGATATCAAAACATCCGATCAGCTCAATCTGCCTGTACCGAAAGCAGTCTACCACAACGAAGTCACACAGCCTACGGAAATCCAGCAAGGCATGGTGAAAGAACTTTCGGAGAGAGCATCAAAAATCCATACCGGTACGGTTGATCCGAGCATTGACAATATGCTGAAAGTGACCTCGGACGGACGTAAACTCGGGCTGGATCAGCGGATCATCAATCCCGATCTGCCGGACGATCCCATGAGCAAGGTGAATCTCTGCGTGGACAATATCTTCCGGATATGGGAAGACAGTAAAGCAGACCGGCTGACACAGCTTGTGTTCTCCGACCTCTCGACACCGAAAAAACAAACTCAGACCGACAAAATTGCCGCAAAATCCGTCAGTGCGGAAGTTCACGGAATTGCGGAAAGCATTGATATGCCTCCAGAATCGGTATTTACCGTATATGAGGATATCCGTGACAAGCTGATTGCCCGCGGAGTTCCGAAATCCGAGATTGCTTTTATCCACGATGCGGACACCGAGGTAAAGAAAAAAGACCTTTTTACAAAGGTCAGAAGCGGAACGGTTCGTGTGCTGATCGGAAGCACCCAGAAAATGGGAGCCGGCACGAATGTTCAGGACAAACTTATCGCTCTGCATGACCTCGACTGCCCGTGGCGGCCGGGTGATCTGGCTCAGCGCGCCGGTCGAATCGTCCGTCAAGGGAACATGAATCCGGAAGTACATATCTATCGTTATGTCACCGAAGCCACCTTCGACGCCTACTTGTGGGTGCGACACGAAGTCGCGTAATCGAATTGTTCGGCAATGACCGAACCTGCTATTCCGTTAGCAGTAGCCTTGCATCACCAAAGCAGCTGGCAACGGCTGTGAGGAAGCATGATGTGAATAGGCAGCCCTCCCGTTAAGGGTTAAGCAGAAGCCGTGAGGCAGACGCGATAAACTGCAAGCAACAATGCGGTTGGGGAGCTTGGCTGTGCGGTATGGTTAATGTAATGTAAATCGCTGATAAACGCCGTTAAAGCAGAACAGGCTAAAGTTGCTGATAAGCCTGAACCAAAATGGTATTGCGGTCGGATAACCTCTTCCATAGTGAGGTTACACGGACATGACGACCGTCGGCGGAGAAGCGGAACCTAACCCGCACTGTTCATTATGCAGAACGTGGTAAACCTGTATTTTCTCCGGGAAGTCATAATATGACTGACACCGGAAAGCAATCTGTAAAGAACGCCTATGGGAAATGCAGGCAAGGAGCGATGGAAAAAGCGAATGCCTTTCCTGTAATGGGATTGGATAGGGATTGAAACATCATCCCACGCGAAAGCGGGCAGACTTCCATCCGGTCTTTCTTTACGAGAGAATTTATAGAACTTTTTAAGGAGGAAATTGCAAATGAACGGGAAACCGTGTGCATCATCCCATAACGCACAAAGCTGGGATACCATTGACTGGAAAACAGCGCGCGCGTATGTGAAAAAGCTGCAAATGCGTATCGTAAAGGCTCAGAAAGAAGGTCATTACAGCAAAGTAAAATCGCTGCAATGGCTGCTTACACACTCGTTTTATGCCAAAGCTCTGGCAGTAAAGCGGGTAACATCAAATTCAGGCAAAAACACAGCCGGTGTTGACCATGAACTGTGGCTGACACCGGAGGCAAAATTTCATGCAATCTCAAAACTGCATCGGCGCGGCTACAAGCCCCAGCCGCTCAGACGTCATTACATTCCCAAAAAGAATGGGAAAATGCGTCCCCTCGGCATCCCGACTATGACGGATCGCGCTATGCAGACACTCTACAAATTTGCATTGGAACCCATCGCGGAAACCTCTGCCGACCCGAACTCCTACGGATTCCGTATCGGCAGAAGCACACACGATGCCATTGAACAATGCTTTACCGTTCTCGCCAAAAAGAAATCCCCTGTATGGATTCTGGAAGGCGATATCAAAGGATGTTTCGATCATATCAGTCACGAATGGCTGATGGAGAATATTCCGACAGACACGGTGATGCTCGAAAAATGGCTGAAATGCGGATTTATCGAAACCCGAAAACTGTTCCCGACAGAAGAAGGAGCGCCGCAGGGCGGGTCGATCTCACCGGTGCTTATGAATATGACACTGGACGGTCTGGAACGGGTATTGCAGGAACGCTTCCCGACCCGTAAAAGAAAATACATGATGAATTTCGTTCGTTATGCGGATGACTTCATCGTAACCGGCGTATCACCGGATTTCCTGCGGAACGAAGTTATGCCGATTATCAGAGCATTTCTTGCGGAACGCGGACTGCAATTATCGGAAGAAAAGACAGTTATCACGCATATTGATGACGGATTTGACTTTCTCGGCAAGAACATCCGTAAATACAACGGAAAACTGCTGATAAAGCCTGCGAAATCTTCTATCAAATCTTTCCTTGAAAAAGTGCGTGATATCATCAAGAGCAACAAGTCAGTAAAACAGGAAGTTCTGATTCATAAACTGAATCCGGTCATCCGCGGCTGGGTCAACAGCCAGAGATTCGTTGTTTCTTCCGAAGTTTTCAGCAGAGTGGATTTTGAGATATACAAATGCCTGTGGCAATGGTCAAAACGCAGACACAGGAAAAAGAGCCGAAAATGGATTGCCAGGAAATACTGGCATCCGATCGGAAATCGTTTCTGGACATTTTCCGCCCCGGTCAAAACGGCAAAAGGTGAAGAAACCTATACCGCTCTGGAATACGCTACCGATACAAAAATCATCCGTTTCAAGAAAATAGTCGCGGAATCCAATCCGTTTGACACGAGATGGACGACCTATTTTGAGGAACGCGAGGGAGAGAAAATGCTGAACAGTACCAAAGGACGCGAAAAACTGCTCGTTATCTGGCGGAAGCAGTTCCACCGCTGTCCCGTCTGCACCGATGTAATCAATTCCGAAACCGGGTTCAAGGTTCACACCTCGGACAAGGACGGAAAGAAATACATGGTACATCCTGAATGCCACCGGTTCGCACATAACCTGAATTTATTCTGAGCCGGGTTTCAATTTTGAAGCTTTTAGAAAGGCTTGAGCCGTGTGAGGGGAAACTCTCATGCACGGTTCTTAGGGGAGGGACTGGCAGTAATGTCGGTCTCTTACCCGACCAGACCATCGAAAACAAGCAGAAATTCATCTCGCAGATCATGACGTCAAAATCTCCCGTCCGCGCTTGTGACGATATTGACGAAGCAACACTTTCTTATGCCGAAGTCAAAGCGTTGTGTGCCGGTGATCCACGCATCAAGGAAAAGATGGATTTAGATGTGGAAGTAGCAAAGCTGAAGCTACTGAAATCCAATCATCAGAGCCAGCAGTTCCG
>JAGAVJ010000032.1 GCA_017942005.1 Clostridia bacterium
TTTGGCATTCTGCGGCATCCTGTCCTCTGTTGTATCCCTGAGCATCGGTTCTGTCATGAGTGTACTCAGCGCACAGTATTCCTATACGGTACTGATGTGCGGTGCATTCATCATGTCCTTTGTCCTTTTGCTTGTTGCGGGAATTCTTTCTTTGTATCAGAAATCATTGATTCCAATGCCGGAACAAACCAATCCGGAACAGTCAGTGAAAATTCCGCTCATCTCTGTATTCCGACACAAAGCCTTTTCGCATTTGTTTGCAGGAAATGTCGCACGCGGTTATGCCAACGGTGCGGTAACGGTCCTTGCTGCCGCCGCGCTCAGCATCGGTTATGATGAGGTCATAACGACAGCAATGATCTCGGTTCAATCCGCTGCTGCGCTGTTATCCTGCTTTTTATTCAGCATCATTTCCGGACATATCCGTCCGCGTTATGTGATTCTTGTCGGCAGTCTCTGTTTTATCGTTTTTCCGCTTTTTTTGGTGCCGGACAGACCTGTTCTGTTTTTGAGTGTCTATGCGATCCTGCTGTTTGGAAAAACACTGGTGGATTACGCGATTCCTACAGCTCTTTTATATATGGTACCTGTTGAAATCGCGGGTACTTACAATGCATGGCGCATGATCCTGTATAACGGCGGCACGATGCTCGGCACAATTGCAGCAAGCGTTCTTCCACTTCCCGTTTTGTGCGCAACAGCATTGGTGTGTCAATTGATCACAGGTTTTAATTATTTCCTTTTCCGTGCTGCAGAACCTCAGCAGTCAAAGACTTCACATAAACAATAGCGGATTTATGGAATGGATCAGATCAAAATAATCATGGATACCGATAACGGTAGCGACATTATTGGCGGTTGATCCACTTACGAATATTGGTGCGCTTCTGGCTGCCTATCCGCATCTTGCTTCTCTGATCCGTGAAATATCTGTGATGGGTGGAAGCTTTTTTGAAGAAGCCACATCGATCATCCCTGCCGAATGGAACATCCGAAACAATCCGCTTGCGGCAAAGATCGTGTTCGATTCCGGCATTCCTGTCCGCGTGGTTGGACTCGATGTAACGCTGAAGCTGAAAATCAAATGCACGAACTTCATCAGAATCCCGCATCCCGATATCCTGAAACCGGTGATTATGAACGCTGAAATGTTTCTTGAGCGGACCAACGATATGTATTTTCATGATCCACTGGCAGCAGTATGCCTGTTTGATGAAAATGTCTGTAGATTCATACAAGGAAATATTGGAGTTGGTGTTGATTCAGCCAGTTGGGGAACAACGGGTTTCTCGAAAAATCTGACAGGAAGGGTACGTGTTGCGGACATAGTATATCCGGAAAAATTCTACAACGCATATTATAGTATTGATGATGCGGCTTATGTCATTACTCAGTGATATTAACGGAGATAGGAGGCATACAGTTTCAGACTTTTTGTTATCATAATTTACGATTCCTTTTGTTTTTTTATTGGATGATGTATACGTTTTCAAATCCGACAAGCAGGGATATGTGCCGCACATGTGTGTGCCGGCACACCATACCAAATCCGCCGGTACGGCAGATTTTTCTTAACTTGGTATCCGCTGTACTGCGGTATTGTGACGTTCTGATGAACATAAAGGGGCGGTCGCATTAAGCCCCACAAA
>JAGAVJ010000033.1 GCA_017942005.1 Clostridia bacterium
GAGCTGATGGACAATGCCGTACCGCGGCTCTACAAAATCAACGGCAAATATCATGTCGGCGATTACAACGATATTCTGTATGAGATCGACTTTGAAACAGGGACATTGACGGAAACCGATCAAAATCCCCTGCCGCCGGAGCTCTTTCTGCAGCATCTCTATTACGATGCGGACGGCAGAGCGTACTACGACAGTGCCATCGGCTTTTTCCGTGTTGAGGAAAACGGGGCGGCAACGACCGTTGCAGAGTGGCTGCGGGGACCTGCAACCAATGTGAATGTTCTCGATATTGCCGACGGCAGTACGGTATATGCCAAGCTGGGGACGTTGATGGATAATACACAGGAGTTTGTTATCATCGACTGTACCAAGGAGCAGGCACTGCCAGAGCAGCGGCGTGTGATCCGCATCGGCTATCTCGGTGTCGGACTGCATTCCATTCTGGAGCAGGCAATCTCTGCCTTCAATCAGGAAAACGGTACCTATTATATCGAGCTTGTCAGCTACAGCGGGACGGGCGACAGCCGTCTGACGGCGCTGGAGGAGGATCTGCTTGCGGGAAAACAGCCGGACATGCTGTTCTATTCCGGCTACAGCGATCTGGATTCGCTGTATAACAAGGGTGTTCTGGTCGACCTTCTGCCGTTTTACGGGGATCGGCTGCTGGACGGAGTAAAGAATGCCATGATGCAGGACGGACACCTGTGGGGTGTGCCGTTTACAATGACGGTCAGCACCTATTCGGCACTTGCTTCTGTCGCGGACGGACCGCTGACGCCCGAGGCGTTCTATGCGTTGGCGGAGGGGTTGTCCGGCAAGGGTGATACGCCGGAGTTCAGCGCCGAGGATGCCGAGCCGGTGTATGAGATGGTAATGGTCGGCGGGCAGATGATGCTGCAGAAGGTCTATCCGTCCACCAATGACGATATGCCGTTCCCCGGCGAGGTCATCACGGGCAGTCATGACAGCATTCGGTATATCTACGAAAACGGTCTTTATGACTTTGTCGATTACGAAAACAAAACCGCGTCCTTTGATTCGCCGCAGTTCTGTGCGTTCATCGAAAATCTGAAGCGGATTGATGAAGAATTTGTCCATAAAAACGCAGGAAACTTCCGGTACAGTACCTCCTCTGCGTACACGCGTGATAATCTGCTCTTCGGCAATCTGAAGCTGCTGCACACCTACATCGGCGATGTCGGCGCTTATGCCGCGCTGAAGCATCTGTACGGTGACAATGCGTTCACGCTTTGCGGCTATCCGAGTGCCCGGGGCTGCGGTGCGCGGATTTCGACGGGCAGCCGGATGGCGATTTTTGCGGATTCTGCGGTACACGGCGGCTGTCGGGAATTTCTGGATTATATGCTGTCGGAGAAGATTCAGAATTCGGATGTCATTGTCACAAGCAGTCTGCCTGTAACAAAAGATGCCCTGTCACGGGCGATTGACGAGCATCGCTATTACTATTATCCCTCCGACGGAGAACTGCAGCTGGCGGCGGTGGATGTTTCTGCGGAGCATCTTGACATATATGATGATGCTTTGGAGGAGGGACGGTATACCGAGATTGTCATCACGGACGAGGACAAGGCGGCCATGATGGAATTCTTTGATGTCTGCCGCATGGAGACGGGATTTGATCCTGTCGTCCGGCAGATTGTCGAGGAGGAGCTGTCGTTCTGGAACGGCGGCGCACGGACGCTGGAGGAAACCGCGAAAATCATTCAGTCGCGCGTGTGGATTTATCTCAACGAATAAACAGACAGTATTCTGACAGAGAGGGGGTTAGCGTGAAAGTAATGTTTACCCCGTCCCCCAAAAGGCATAACTAAAAAGCCCTGCAATAAAGAAATTTATTGCAAGGCGAAACACAGAAAGGAAATCCTAAGAAACGGTCAATCCTTGCTTTTCAAGAAATTTAGTAGCTTGTTTAACGGCTTTGGATAATTGCCGCTCTTTAAGGGATTCGGTCATATCCACCTTAAACAAGTCTGTAGGATTCCAGACCTCACCCGTAGTCATCATTTGGAAAATAGCAGTGAGAATCATTCGTGCAATGGCAATAATGGCTCGTTTCTTTCCTCTGCGTTTTGAAATCTGCTCATACTTTAAGCGGTAGTAAGAATTGTCAGACGCTTTCACGGCTGCATGGGCAACTTGCACCAATGCAGGTTTAAGATATACTCCTGCACGTGTTATGCGAACAGACTTTTTCTTGCCGGCAGATTCATTGTTGCCGGGCGTTAGTCCCGCCCAACAGCACAAACGTTTTGAAGAACCAAATTGAGACATATCATTACCGATCTCGGAAATGATGGTAATTGCAGAATTGCGGTCAACACCGGGAATGGTACGGAGCAAAGAGATTGTATTTTCAAACTCCGTAACCATTGAATCGATCGCAGAATCCACCTGTGCAATCGCATCTGTGATGTAATCAAGATGTGAACGAACAATTCTCATACGAAGCTTTTGCTCCTCTGTAATCGAATAACCTTCAATGGATTCAAGCACAGAATCGGACTTCTTTTTCAAAGAGCGTTGCAAAAGAGAGACACAGTATTCCGGATTGAAGGAATCTTCGGATATCAGGTAGTCTGTAATGGCAGTTGCAGATTTCCCAAACATGTCCGAGACAACAGAATCAAGAGCAACGTTGCAGACGGTGAATGCGTTTTGAAAACGGTTTTTCTCACTGCTTTTCATAGAAACCAGCTTGTAGCGGTATCGAGTAAATTCACGTAGAATACGAATATTCTTTGGCGGAATAAAGCTGCTGGGAACCAAACCCAAACGGAATAGATCGCCTATCCATTTGGAATCTTTCGTGTCGTCTTTGTTACCCTTTACGGCTTTTACCCACTTGGGGTTGGCAATGGTCACACGGATTCCTCGTTCTTCAAGAATGTTGAATACGGGAACCCAATACTTGCCCGTGGACTCCATACAAACATCAATGCAGTTGTTTTCGTGAAGCCAATCGGCAAAACGGTGTAGATCAGAATTGTAAGTAGAAAAGCGTTTCTTTTGGTAATGAGGTTGTACGCCGTTCGTGGTGGAAATGATGGTTCCAACTAAAAAGGTCTTGTGAACGTCTACACCGCAACAAACCGGGTAAACAACTTTCAAAAATATCCCCCCTCAATTAAGATACGAGGAAAAGACAGTGACTGAATCATCACACAATCTAACAGGTGTTAAAACAATTCTTAGCGTACGTGCTCAAAAGCAACACTTATTTGTGCTTGACAAGATGATTCTAACACTGATTAATATACTGTTTTCAGCAAGAAGTACCTCTACGACTC
>JAGAVJ010000034.1 GCA_017942005.1 Clostridia bacterium
GTGTTAGGATACCATTTTCTCTGATACTTGCTACAAGGTCATCAAGTCTCTCACCTTCGTATAGATGAAATGGATGGTCAGTGAATGGCTTGATATACATTGGAGACATCTGGGTGATATAGCTTTCATCACTCCACATTGGTGTAGCTGCCGGTGCTTCTTCTGTAATACGAAGCAGATCGTCGATAGACTTAATATTCGGATTCAACTTCGGCTTAGGCATATCGTTCTACCTCCTTTGCGAAATTCATGTATGCGATTCCGGCGGCATTATTCTTGTCGTACTCTGCGACTGCCATGCCGTTATAGTTTGCTTCTCCCACCTTTACCGTCATCGGTATCTGGCTGTCATAGATTCTCATGCCGCTGCGATAAGCGGAATCTACCTGTGTGCTGATTTCTTTGTATAGGTTTGTCCGCTTGTCGCACATGGTAAGCAGGATACCGCCGAATTTAATCTTTGGATTCAATCGGCGTTTGATTTTTAGTATTGTGCTGGTAAGTTCCTGTAGTCCCATAACTGCAAGCAGCTGCGGATTGACCGGAATGATAACTTCATCTGCGGCAGTCAGTGCGCTGATTGTAAGTGAGCCGAGAGAAGGGCAGGTGTCAATGATGATGTAGTCATACTGTTCGCGCAGTGGTTCGAGTAAGTTTGCAAGTAAGTGCTCGCTCCCCATCTCGATACGCAGGTTGGCGTCAACCACCGACAACTGTATGCTTGCAGGGATCAGGTCTACTTTGCCGATGTGTTGTATGTACTGTTCAGATGGCGGGAGTTCTTCATCATTCAGCATAGCTGTCATGAGTGATGCGATATCATTTGGTATCATTGTAATGTCGCTGATACCAAAGCAAGTGGTAAGGTTGAACTGCGGGTCGAAGTCTACCGCGAGGACGCGATGACCAAGCTCCGAGAGTGAGTAGGAGAGATTCCGGACAGTGGTCGATTTCCCGACTCCGCCTTTCTGACTTCCTACTACGATGATTCTGCACATTTATTTTCTGTTACCTCCGTGGTTTCTATGAATTTGCCTATTTTTAGGCATAAAAAATACTTAGACTATTTTCTCGCACCCTTTCAGGTGTTTCTTTAGTCTAAGTATATCATATTCTTCCATTTGCCCTCCGCAACGATCTGATATGGGTTGTCCAAATGAAAGTCTTCGACCAGC
This sequence comes from Clostridia bacterium, assembly GCA_017942005.1. Taxonomy (GTDB): domain Bacteria; phylum Bacillota; class Clostridia; order Oscillospirales; family CAG-272; genus RGIG3925. The sequence continues at coordinate 1,176 of JAGAVJ010000034.1, forward strand.
TGCTTGTTGAAATAGGTCATTACCGCACTGTCCATGGTTGCGATGCCAAAGCTTCCTGCGCCGAGGAACAGTTTTCCGCAAATCTCCATTTCTTTGTTGATTGACGGGTACCACCATGGCTGTGAAAGGTCAAGTTCGTCACAGTCATACAGATCCCTGAACAGATTTTCCACTGCACGCGGCGATACATAGGAGACGCTGCCTACCATCAGATCATATTCCGCCGTACCGCCCATGACGCTGCCGGTCAGTGCGGTACGCACTTCCTCCACTCCGGCATTCCAGCCGTTTTTAATCTGATATTCCAGCTTGATGTTGTACCGTTCTTCAACGTTCTTGTTTCGTTGAAAAATAATGTCGTCAATGATATCCCCTGTATTTTCCGCATTGTAATCGCTTTGCCATTGCTCTGCCGCCGTCAGTATCCGATATTCTGCCGCGCCGAAATCCATTTCGGGCAGTGGAATTTCCGCTTTGGCAGCTGGAGGCTCTGCGGTTGTCTGCGGCTCTGTTTTCGGTTGATCTGTCTTCTGTATCGAACAGCCTGCCGTTACAGCGGCAAGCAGAGTCAGATAAAAAAGGGACGGCAATTGCTTTTTTTTCATGTGCTTTTGCTCCTTTCGCTGTTTTCCATATTTTTGACGGTTTGCTGTTCTGCGTACAGTTTCCGTACACGGAAGAAACCGAGGGTGACACAGATCAGGGAATAAAAGGAAAAAATGACATAGGTAATTTGTTCCGGATGCGCTGCCATAACTGCCAGATTCAAGCAAATGGAAATAATGCCGGAAGGCAGCATCAGCCACGAATATTCAATAAACGAAAACATGGTAAGGAGGGAAATGAGGATTCCCAAAAGGGAAGATAAACTGTCAAGAATGCTGTAATCTGAACCGGCGGTGTGCAGGATCAGACACAACACCGCGACCGCTGCCGTAAATCCGACGCCGATATAAGTCCGCTGTCTCCATGTCAAACTGCGGAACTGCGTGGAATCCTGATACCGATTGCGGCTCCAGTTTACAAAGGTAAGCAGCTGTACGGGACAGGAAAACAACAGTGCATACCCAGCGGAGGCGTACAGTCCAAGATACAGATAGACAATCATGTACAGAATCGAATTGAAGCCGCCGAGCAGCGGAGCAAACCGGTTTGCCCGTGATTGCAGAAGACCGATGAAAAGGGAGATATACAGCGGAAGAATCCGGATCACGCTCTGGTGGAACAAAATGCCTGTCACCGTGATCAGAATTGCCGTAATTCCCATCAGAACAAAGCTGAGGAGATTTTCTTTTAAAAAGGTTTTGAAATTCATAACGATCATCATGATAACTTTTCGCTTGAAAAGTTGGTCCTTTCCTATGGAATTAACGTCTGGGATAACGTCCTAAATTGATAGCTGTCTTTAGATTTTTTTGTCTTTGGGTGCATGCTCCAGCGTTTGTGTTCGGTATTCGGTTGGGGTCATCTGCATCGAAACACGAAATGCACGGATCATGGTTTGTGCACTGGTAAAACCGCTTTGCCGCGCGACCTGCTCCAGTGTAAGATTTGGATTTTTTACAAGAAGCACCTTTGCCGACGACAGCATATACCCGCGGCGCACACCGGCAAGACTGTCTCCGTAGGTTTCGCGGATCAGCCGTGCGGTGTGACGGTAGGAATATCCCAATGCCTGTGCAATATCAGACAGTGTATAACACAGCTCGTTCACAAAGTAGTCCAGCGCAACGGCGATATCACCGCTGTTTGTATCCCGTACCGACTGCAAAGACGGCTGAAAGCCATTGATTGTGTCAAACAGCGCAAACAATAACGGATATACCTCTGTCATTTGTCTGCACTGCGCACGCAGACCGTCCCCATCAAAGCCGCTCCAAAAGCGGTTGATCCGGTCATACAGATCATCCGACAGTACAATGAGCGTACATGCCGCCTGCATCAGCGCCGCATGGAAATAGGAATAGAAGCCGCCTTCACCGTCTGCCGCTTCCAGCGTCAGTCCGAGGACATGTTCTTCAATTTCTGCCTGACATGTACAATCGGCACAGAACGGAAGATGATCCTGCATTGGCGGGATGATCAACAGCTGATGCGCACATAGCGCAACGGCTCTGTCGCCGATTTGAAAGGTCGTCTTTCCATGGAGCAGTAAATGGCATTCATAATACAAATGGGTATGAATCAGAGGAATGCCGGATAAAAAACTGTTCGGCTTTTCTCCTGCCTGTTCGACACGGAATAGCGTCAGCGCCGCATCACCGAATTGTGCATGTGCCTGAGATACGACAATATTGTTCTTTTTCATCAAAATTACCACAGCCTGCGCTTGTGAAATCTTCCTTTCTTTTGGAATTATGGATGTTTTTTGCAGATAAAGCGCAATTGCAAACACCGAAAGCGATGACACCCATGTGAAACTGTTTTTTTGCGATACCCCCTCCGTGTCCTTTTTTATTATAGCATGAAATGTCCGATTGTTCAATATCCGTTTGGGACATTTTTTGTTTCTGATATCTCATTGGTGAAATCTCCTTGGTTGTTTGATAGGGAATATGGATGTACGGAACGTCAGAGGCATCACAGAAACACAGAATGACAGCCCCAGTACCGTCAAAAAACAAAAGGGGCTGTTTCAAATGCAGATATTCAAACATTTGAGACAGCCTGATCATTTTTTTATTTTTTCCAAAGCTCACCGGGACCGACAGAACAAATTTCATTATCACAGGAGAACCAGACGCGAATGGCAGAGGGGTTGTACACCATAGTGTGGTCTGCGGAGAGGACAAGCGCGCGCTGTGCCATGACATAGTCATAAAGCTCGATGTTTGTTGCATACCAGATGGAATCATCGCCGGATACAATTTTGCAGAACTCTTCAATTTCTGCCCATGTGACCATACGCTCAAATTCGTGGCTGTGTCCCCAAATATACAAAAGCTTCGGTCCGCTGTAATAGCCCTTGATGGCGCGCATGAATTCTGCTCCGAACTTTACCGCTTTGGATTGATGGGCGCTTGGGTGCCAGGCGAGAAAGTTTTCCGGAAATTCATACCTGCCGGTATCGCATGTGGTACGGGAATAGGCAATGCCGCAGGTGCGCAGCGGTGCAAAGCATGCTTCTGTGTATTTGCCGTTGGCATATGAAAGACCGCGTATCGGGTATCCTGCGATTTTTTCCAGCGCCAGTCGGTCGGCATAAATCTCATGCAGGATTCCGGTTGCATCAAGATACGACATGGACGCATGCCGTACCCCGTGGCAGGCAATTTCATGTCCTTCGTACAGCGCGGGCACGTCTTCGGGCTTGACAGGCGGATTGTCACCTGCATATCTGCCGGAATTCAGATGAAACGTTCCTTTGATTTTGTACTGATTGAGAATGGAAATCAGACGGATATCACGATTGTCGCCGTCATCATAAGACAATGTGACGGCATGGCGTTTGCCGTCTTTTAAAATGTTCAGTTGAATCATAAAAATTACATAGCTTTCGACCGACGAAAGCTTCCTTTCAATTCGATACAGAATGTTTTTACGCTCTGCGCTGCGGTATCCGTTTTAATCGTTGAGAATTGTGATATCTGCATGCATGAAAATTTGAAAGGCCTGCAAATACTGCTCTTCCAGCGGAATCCATTTTCCGGTGAACATTCCGAGCATCTGCTCTCCATTGCGTGTGCGGATCCGTTCCGCCTGCTGCAGCGGCGAGCAGGTTACCGCGGTGCGGATACTGTAGCAATCTCCGAAATACGGGTGCAGAGCATAAGCGCCTTCTATAATGTTTAACCGTTTGGGTGCTGCGGTAACAGGGGATTGCAGACAACCCGTTTGACAGTCAAACGGACGGTAGGAAAACGGCTTTTTGCTTTGAATGCCGAAAAGAATTTCCTCCTTGAAGCGTTCATAGTGTACATTTCCGCCGGGAGTGGACAGACGGTCGTCGGTACGGAGCTTTGGCGGCAAAAAGTAGTCGTCCATATGAAAGACATTGCAGTCATAAATTCCAGCCAGACGGTTTGCATATGTAGTCTTCCCGGACGCAGCACGTCCGTCAATGGCGATGAGAATCGGCGTATCGTTATGATGCGCAGAAAGGAGCGCATCGATTTTTTGTATCAGCGGCAAAAGATGAATCCAGTGCGCTTCCATGACACGGTAGGAGGGGTGATACGCTTCTCTATATGCCTCTGAATGATGCACCGCCTGGAATCCCGTATCATGCAATGCAGATAATGCTGTTTCCAGTGCTTCCAATGAAAATGGCATCCATGCGTTTTCCGTACAGAGATGCAGCGTGTCCAGTGCGCAGGAAAAACGATTCTGGTTGTCCTTGTTTGCAAAGACTGCCTTTGCGCTGGTGTCAAACATGGAAAAAATCAGATCATCCGACAGGTTGGCGCATTCCGGTGCAGCGAAATTCAGCCGTACCATGCCGCAGCCCAGTTCCTCAAAGAGAGGGATATTTTGATCGGTTTCTGCTTGTGTGCGTTCCCTGTGAATCCATGCGCGTGCAGCATCGGGATCATGGATGAGATGACCGCCGTCAAACGCTGCCTGATAGCAGAGCTTGACCGCATCAAGCGCCTGCATCCGGGGATATCGCGCAGCGTGTGACAACAAGACCCGTGTCATTGCAATGTGCGCGGTGGCAGCTTCATGGGACGTTTGATTTTTCAGCATAGCGATAAAAATACCTCCTCTACACGCGGCAGCAGCGCATCCTGATAGCAAAATGATTCGGTGTGCAGGGCGGGACAGTCTTCTCCTGCACCGATGCCGAAGAACACACCTTTTGTTTTTTTGCAATACCATCCAAAGTCTTCAGACCAGCGCATCGGTTCTGCAAGGGGCATCCATGGAATCTGTTTTTCGCACAGCACAGAACGAAACGCATCTGCCGCTTCCGCGTCATTGACGGTATCCGGAAAAACATCCAGAAAAGAGATGTCCAATGCAATGCCGTCCCTCTCACATGCCAGTTCCGCTTCCTGCCGGATGCGGCCGATCAGTGCTTCCAGGTCGGTATCATAATGCGCACGCACAGTCAAATAGAGCTCCCCATCGCCTGCCGAAACACCGAATGCCTTTGCACCGACATTGATGCCGACCACCGTTGCCAGCACCATTCCGCGGTAACCGTTTTTCTGCATATCGAGACAGTCACAAAGGCTGCTGACAATATGGGAAACCGCGAATGCCGGATTTTTTCCGGTTTCCGGATATGCTGCATGGCACTGTGTTCCGGTAACATGCAGAATCATACCGCGGGATGCACAGGCAAACACATCTCCGCGCCAGAGAATCGTTCCCCGGGGAAATCCCGGAATCGAATGACAGCCGTAAATGATATCGATGTGCTGTTCTTCTATCACAGCGCTGCATAGGGCAGCGCCCTCTCCGGTTTCCTCTCCCGGCTGGAACAGAAAAACGATATTCTTGTTCACAGGCATTCCCTCGGTCAGATATGCCAGTCCTGCAACCGCCGCCGCGTGACCGTCATGACCGCAGCCGTGGAAGGGAATTCCGGTCTTTGCGTCGGGAATGGCATCGATATCTGCACGGAATGCAATGGTCGGCAAGTGATCTTTTGCACGGCGCAATGCATAGAACCATGCGCCGTGATCAATGATTTCACAGCTTGTGTGGGTTTTCAAAAACTGCCGGATGATTTCGGCGGTTTTATGTTCCTGCATGGAAAGCTCCGGTGTGGCATGCAGTGTCTGCCGCAGAGAACGGATTACCTGTAGTTTTTCTTCTGTTATATATGTGTTATCTATCATGCTGATTCTGTATAAACGTCCTTTCCTGTATGTGGGACAAAATTTTTAAGCTGCTTCTTTTCCGCGAGAGAACATGGGAATGCAGTTCTTTGGCAGAAGTACCTTTCTCTGCATATTATCATATCACAAACGGTGCAAAGATGCAAGTGCTTTTTACCGAAAAAGCGATAAAATTTTTTTCTTACATCATAGGACGCGACAGCCCGATGGTCAGTAAAATGGTGAAATACGGATAAAATCAGGGGAAAAACAGAAAACAAATGCGAAAAAGTTGACCTTTTTGCAAAAATATGATATAATATAAACGTGAGTTCGATGAGGAGATGCTTTTTGAAAAAAGCACCTCTTCAAACTCCACCGCAAAAACTTTTCAGATACATAAAAATACAATATTTGTCTCTTCACCCAGTTTAAAGTTTTTTGAATGGGGTTTGGGGAAAATCTTTTTTGAGGGAAAAGTTTTCCCCACCTCCATTTTCAAACACTTTAACAGGATAAAAGGCATTGATATTTTTACCATGAACAGGAGTTATTTTTAACCTGAAACCATTTTTCCAATTAAAAATGCAGAAAGGAAGCCTGTTATATCATAACAGGCGGGTAGATACATATGGAGGAGATTCAGCTGCAGCTGTTCGGAGATGAAGATTTTCCAGAGCGGAAGGATGCCGATACGGATATGGAAGGAGACGCCTTTCAGGAAGGTGCAGGCGCGCTTTCCACATTGACAGGATTGCGGCGAACGGCACTTCCAATGCTGTCTGTGCGGTCATTTGCATCGGTGCCGCTGTCGCCGGTACCGGAAATCGTTCCGATGCTCTTGACAGAACATACACTGCTGTTTATTTTAGAAGGGGAAATGCACTGCGATATCGGCGGAAATGGTTTTACGGCGTGCAAAGGGGACTGTCTATATGCGGCGCCCGGCATGCTGTTCAGCCGTGCGGAGAGCTGTGTCCCCTGTGCATATCTGCATCTTTGCTTTTGGGATGATACGCCGCGTCCCGACGGGGAAAGCGGGGATACCGTGTATGCATACCCACATAAAATGACATATTTGGAGGACAAAGACCTTTGCGCGACGGTAGATTACCTGCGCCGTGTATCGGAAACCGGTTCTCCCGATCAGACGAAAAAGCTGCTTGCGGCATTGCAGCTGCTTTTGATTCAAATGGAAGACGCTGCCGCTCGTGCTTCCGGCAGCGATTATGTACGGGAAATGAAGCAGTATCTCTTTGATCACTACAGAGAGGGCGTACAGCTTTGTGACCTTGCAGCACATGTGAACCTGCATCCGGTATACTGTGCAAAGGTATTCCGCCAGAACGAGGGAATGACGGTGGGAGAATTTATCAATCATCTGCGCATCACGCGTGCGGTGGCACAGCTGGAAAACGTTGCAGAAACCTCCGAGGTTGCACGGGACTTGGGACTCAGTGAATACTATTTCAGCCGCTGGTTCCGGCGCATGACCGGCGTTACACCTACAGAATACAGAAACAGTCTCAGAAGTGCATATATTAAGCATTAAAAGTCTGAAAAATTTATTTTTCAGACCGTGTTTTGTGACTTTCGTTGCTTGGAAAGCAACGATGTCTGCCTGCGGGCGAGTCACAATTCCACAATGAGAGGAGATAACTTTCACGAAAGTGAAAGTTATTGTCATAAATATGAACGACTCAAAAAAAGAACTTTTATTTTCAAACCAGTCTCTTCGCCGTTTGATTTTGCCGCTGATGGTGGAGCAGGTGCTCGCCATTTCTGTCGGTATGGTCGATACGATGATGATTTCACAAGCGGGAGAAAGCGCCATTTCCGGTGTTTCGCTTGTCGATATGGTCAACCATTTGCTGATTACCATGCTTTCTGCGCTTGCGACCGGCGGCGCAGTGATCGTCTCACAGTACATCGGACACAAGGAACGGGATTCGGCGTGCCGTGCGGCGGGACAGCTGATTACCGTGACGACTTGTATTTCCATGGGGATTGCTGCATTGTGTCTCTGCTTTCGTAAACCGATATTGGGTGTGCTGTTTGGCGCAATTGAAGCGGATGTCATGGAAAATGCGTTGGTCTATTTCCGTATATCGGCATATTCGTATCCGTTTCTTGCGGTTTACAACGCCTGTGCCGCGCTGTTCCGCTCCATGGGGAATTCCAAAATTTCCATGTATGTATCGGTCGGCATGAATGCGGTCAATGCCATCGGCAATGCGATTCTGATCTTCGGTTTTCAGATGGGGGTTGCGGGCGCTGCATATGCGTCGCTTTTGTCCCGAGCGCTGGCTGCACTTGTGATGTTTGTGCTTCTCTATCCGGATAAAAACTATGTCTTCCTCCGTGCAAAGGCAATTTTTTCATGGAATGGCGCGTGTGTTGCGCGGATTTTACGCATTGCGTTTCCGTCCGGTGTGGAAAACGGTATTTTTCAGCTGGGAAGAGTGCTTGTCGTCAGCATCATTGCCGGTTTTGGAACAACGCAGATTGCTGCAAATGCCGTTGCCAACAATCTTGACTCCATGGGATGCATTGCGGGACAGGCGATGAACCTTGCAATGATTACCGTCATCGGTCAATGCCTTGGCGCCGGAGAGAAGGAGCAGGCGGAATATTTTGCACATAAGCTGATGAAAATCACCTATGCGGCGACGGCTGCCGTCAATTTGACCATTTTTGCAAATCTGTTCTGGATTTTGAAAATTTACGACCTCTCTGACGCCTCCAGGCAGCTGGCGGTCATCCTGATTTTCATTCATAACGGCTTTGCCATGCTGATGTGGCCGGCATCATTTACGCTGCCGAATGTTCTTCGTGCTGGTGGTGATGTACGTTATCCAATGGTCATATCCATTTTTTCAATGGTCGTGTTCCGTATTTTGTTCAGCCTGATTTTAGGGGTTGGATGCAATATGGGGGCGATTGGTGTTTGGATTGCAATGGTCATGGACTGGATTTTCCGGACGGTCAACTTTGTGATTCGATTCAAAAAAGGAAAATGGAAAACGATTAAAGTCATATAACATAAATGAGGAGGCGCTTTTTTCAAAAAGCGCCTCCTCATACTCTACCGCAAAAACTTTTTATAGGAATAAACCGCAAAGATATTGCTAAATCCAGATCAAAGTTTTTTGAAAGGGGTTTGGGGAAAAGCTTTTTTTTAAAAAAGTTTTCCCCATAGAATTCTTACAATTTCCGAATTTCCGTGTACAGCGTGCCGTTCTGTGCATCCACCGTAATGGTTGTCTCCGGTGCAGGATCATCTGCGATGATAGTACGCGCCACCAGCGTCTCCACTTTAGATTGGATATACCGTTTGAGCGGTCTTGCGCCGTAAATCGGATCATATGCCGCCGCGATGACAGCATCCTTTGCCGCATCCGTGACATCCAGATTGAGCTGTTTCTCTTTCATACGACCCACCAGATCCTGCAAAAGCAGATCGACGATATTGCGAATATTGTCACGTGTCAGAGGTTTGAAGAAAATGGTTTCGTCAAGACGGTTCAAGAATTCCGGACGGAAGCTGCGGCGGAGCAGCTGTGTCACACTGTTCTGTGCATCCTGTGAAAGCTCGCCGTCATCTCCGATTCCGTCCAAAATGATATCGGAACCGAGATTGGAGGTCAGAATGATGATGGTGTTCTTAAAGTCCACCGTGCGTCCCTGGCTGTCGGTGATACGTCCGTCGTCCAGTACCTGCAAGAGCACATTGAAGACGTCTGGATGCGCTTTTTCCACTTCATCAAAGAGGACGACCGCATAGGGTCTTCTGCGCACAGCCTCGGTCAGCTGACCGCCCTCGTCATAACCGACATATCCGGGAGGCGCTCCAATCAGACGGGAGACGGAGTATTTCTCCATATATTCGCTCATATCGATACGAACCATTGCATGCTCGTCGTCAAACAGCGCCTGTGCCAACGCTTTGGCAAGCTCGGTTTTACCGACACCGGTCGGACCTAAAAACAGGAAGGAACCGATCGGACGGCGCGGGTCCTGAATCCCGGCACGGGAACGCAGAATGGCATCGCAGACACGTGCAACGCCCTCGTCCTGTCCGACGACACGCTTGTGCAGAATGCTGTCCAGTGACAAAAGCTTTGCGCGTTCGCTTTCCATCAGCTTTGCGACGGGAATACCGGTCCAACGTGCCACAATCTTTGCAATTTCTTCTTCTGTAACGTTGTCGCGCAGAAGCGTCTGCGTGTTCTGCATGTTTTCTGCGGCGGTCTCCGCGTCCAGAAGATCACGCTGCAATTGCGGCAGACGGCCGTATTTCAGTTCTGCGGCACGGGAAAGATCGTATTCATTCTGTGCCTTTTCGATAGCGGCATTGGTTGCTTCGATCTCTTCACGGATTTTCTGTGCACGGCCGATGGAATCCTTTTCATTTTCCCATTTTGCCTTCATGGTCTTGAAGGTATCGCGCAGGTTGGCAAGTTCCTCTTCTGTTTTGGAAAGACGTTCTGCGGACAGTTTGTCTTCTTCTTTTTTCAGCGCAGCTTCTTCAATTTCCAGCTGCATGATCTTTCTGGATATTTCATCCATTTCCGTTGGCATGGAGTTCATTTCCGTTTTAATGCGCGCACAGGCTTCGTCGACTAAGTCAATTGCCTTATCCGGCAGGAACCGGTCGGAGATATAACGGTTGGAGAGGGTCGCAGCCGCGATGAGAGCAGCATCGTGAATTTTTACACCGTGATACACTTCATACCGTTCCCGCAAACCACGCAGAATCGTAATGGTGTCCTCGACAGAGGGTTCCGGTACCATAACCGGCTGGAAACGGCGTTCCAGGGCGGCATCCTTTTCAATATATTTCCGGTATTCATTCAGCGTGGTTGCACCGATACAGTGCAGCTCTCCGCGCGCCAGCATCGGCTTTAAAAGGTTGCCGGCATCCATTGCGCCGTCAGTCTTGCCGGCGCCGACAATGGTATGCAGTTCATCGATAAACAAAATGATTTTCCCGTCTGACGCCTTGATTTCATTTAATACGGCTTTCAGACGCTCTTCAAATTCGCCGCGGAATTTTGCGCCGGCGACAAGCGCACCCATGTCAAGCGAGAACAGAACGCGGTCTTTTAGATTGTCCGGTACATCGCCGCGGACAATCCGCTGTGCAAGTCCTTCTGCAATGGCGGTTTTACCGACGCCGGGTTCACCGATCAGGCAGGGATTGTTTTTCGTCTTTCTGGAAAGAATCTGAATGACCTGACGGATTTCATCGTCACGTCCGATGACAGGATCAAGCTTTTGTTCTTTTGCAAGTGCAACAAGGTCCTGTCCGTATTTTTTCAGGACGTCGTAGGTGGACTCCGGATTATCAGTGGTTACACGCTGATTGCCGCGGATGGACTGGAGCGCGGACATGACTGCGTTTTTGTCGGTATTTGCCGCTTTGCAGGCGTCCTTGACTGCCGAGTCCGGATGCGTGAGCAGACCAAGCAGGATATGTTCGACAGAAACATAGTCATCCTTCATTTTTTCGGCTTCTTTTTCCGCCGCATTCAACGCGTTTTCCAAGTCGCGGGAAATATAAATTTTATCTGCTTCCAAGCCGCCGCCGGAAACCTTCGGCAGACGGTCAATCGCATTTTGCAGATTGCGCCGCAAAAGGGCAACATCCGCACCCGCTTTCTGTAAGATGGAAGAAACAAGCTCCTCCGGATTTTTCAGAAGAGACGCAAATAAGTGCGCTTCTTCCATCTGCTGGTTGCCATTTTCTATCGTCAGACTTTGTGCGTTCTGCACTGCCTCAATACTTTTTTGTGTAAATTTTTGAATGTTCATAAATAAAGCTTCCTCCTTTTACAATCGCGTGAAATGAATCAAGGAATACTAATGTTTGTGCACAGCTGCGCATGTACGCAGGCGTGCAGGTACTAACTGTTTTTTGTACTGCATATATTGTACCGGTATCAGAGCACAATTGGATTTTCGTTTAAATAGGTCTGATACATCCGGTCAATTTCTTTGACCGCAGCGCCGGGGTTGTCAAGATTATAAAAGTAGCATTTGAGCGACCGGTCAAAAATGTCAATATAAGCGTAGATCAAAGACCCGAGCGCCTCACTTGACAAGCTGACTTCTTTTTTCTCTCCGGGACGGTCTTCTGCTGAACGTTTGTAATCCGCAGGCTGTGTGGAAAGCAATCGCAGACGGCGGGTAAAGCGCCCGTCCTCCGCACTGTAGGTACAGCCGTCCACATAACGGGATTCGATGTTCATCCAAAGACGGAAAAACTGTGTCATGTAGAGCAATAACGCCGCATTCTGGGAGCGCAGGGAAACACGCAGCTCTCCGATTTCCTCTCCCGGTGCGCGGGACAACTCTACAGAATATCGTACCGTCGGATTATATTTATATTGTAATGCGGAACGCATCGAAAAGGTTGCGTCGCTTGGCTGCATCAGCATCTGAAAGGTATCATGCATGCCAAGCAGATTTTCTATTTGCCGGAAGGTATCTGCCATTCGTTTTTCCGGAGTGACATAGGATACATATTCTGCCAGAATCTGATTGATCATATTGGAGCGGTTGGTGTTGTGCTTATATGCCAGCCGATCAATCTGCGCGATGACTTCATCTGCCAACACAAGGGAATATACACTTTTCTGCATCGTATTCATTCCTTTCTTTTGTTTGTGATTAAATTATATCACGAAATATGAAACTTGTCAATCGTTTTATATAAATTTTCACACAGAATTCATGTTTCTGAAAAAACCTGTTGATTTTTAAAAGGAAATCGTGTATAATAATAGAAAACCATGTCGATATCGTTGTTTGCGGCGCACATGATATGCAGTGTGTATAATATGCGGTGCGCGCATATTATGCGGTGCATACCGCCGCCCCATATAAGAATAGGGAAAGGAAGCCTTATGCGAAAGGTTACAGAAGTTTAGATTTGCATAGGCGTGGTGTAAAAGTCTGAAAAATAAATTTTTCAGACCACGAGTTTTGTGACTTCGCGGTCGATGACCGCGATTTGCTTCGCAAAACTGCCACAAAACATCGACAAAGAAAGGAAGACTTCGCTCACGCGAAGCCGTGGTCATAAAAATGAAACGAATTGAAGAATGCTTAAAGGGAAAAACAGAAAACTATATTCTTCCGTTTTTCTGGCAGCACGGCGAGGATGACGAAACGCTCATCCGGGAAATTGATGCGATTGAAGCATCTGGTATCCGTGCACTGTGTGTCGAATCCCGTACCCATGAAGAATTCTGCGAGGATGGCTGGTGGCATACCATGAATACCATACTCACAGAATGTGAAAAGCGCGGCATGAAGGTTTGGATTCTGGACGATAAGCACTTTCCATCCGGCTATGCGAATGGAATTATTGCAAAAAAATACCCCGAGGCGCGTATGTGGGGGATGACAGAACATCATATGGATGTGGTAGGACCGCAGAAAAACGCATCCGTATTGTTCCAGTGGAAAACTTCGCCGGAAGACAAGCTGCTTGCGATTGTCGCCTGTAAGCGTGTTCCGGGAGAGGAGACGCTTTTGACGGGGGAAACCATTGATCTTACGGACTGTCTGTACGACGATATGGTGTATTTTGATGTTCCGGAAGGCGCATGGCGCATTGTGTATGTGCTTAGGACACGCTCCGGACTCAACGGTCAATTTATCAATTATGCAGATAAGCTGACCGATGTCGGCGGGGATATCTTCATAGAAGCAGTATACGAACCGCATTGGGAGCATCTTGGGGCGCACTTTGGAAAAACGCTGGCAGGATTCTTTTCCGATGAACCGTGTTTTGGCAACAATACGCATGCCAACATGTACGGAAATACGCAGCTTGGAAGAAAATATACACATTACCCGTATGCCGACGCGGTCATGGACGATTTAAAGAAGCTGTATGGGGACAACGCAGCCACGCTTCTGCCGTTTTTATGGTTTGATTCTGCGGACAGTACATCGGCAAAGGTTCGGATTTCGTATATGGATTCGATTACCCTTTTGTACCGGGAAAACTTTTCGTATAAATTGGGAAACTGGTGCCGCGCACACGGCGTGGAATACATCGGACATGTCATCGAAGACGACGGACAGCATCTGATGACCGGCGCCGGCGCAGGACACTTTTTCCGTGCACTGGACGGGCAGGATATGGCGGGTATCGATGTGGTGCTTTGTCAAATCGTTCCCGGCATGACAGATACACGCATTACCGTCCCGTGCTCTTACGATACGGCAGACCCTGAATTCTTCCATTTTATGCTTGCCAAGCTTGCATCGTCTCATGCACATATCCAGCCGGAAAAAAAGGGTCGTGCAATGTGTGAAATCTACGGTGCGTATGGCTGGGCAGAGGGCTTGAAGATGATGAAGTGGCTGACCGACTTCATGCTGGTGCGCGGCATCAACTATTATGTGCCGCATGCGTTCACGCCGAAATTCCCGGATGGCGACTGTCCGCCGCATTTCTTCGCAAACGGTACCAATCCGCAGTATGCGCGCTTCCGTCTGTTGATGGAATATATGAACCGCGTTTGTCATATTACCAATCATGCGTCCCATGTCGCTTCTGCGGCGGTGCTGTACCAGGCAGAAGCATACTGGTCCGGTCACGATTTTATGCGCACGGAGACCGTTGCACGGTACTTGACAGAGCATCAGCTGGATTACGATATTGTTCCCAGTGACAGACTGTACGATGCTTCCTGTACAAACGGAACCTTGAAAATTGGTGATGCAGAATTCCCGTGTCTGATCGTACCGTATACGGAGTACCTGCCAAAGGCAGTAGAGGACGCGATAGCGCGCATTGCAAAGCAGGTTCCCGTATATTATGTAACTGCCGTTTCTTCCGCAGATACGGAAAAAGGAGTCGTGTGCGGCGCCGCATGCGGTGCTGCGATGCTGACACTGGATGCACTGGGCGATACGCTGCATCAGATTGGGGCTGCGGATGTGACGGTGGTCGACGGCAATGAAGCGGTGCGCATGATGCGGTATTATCACTGCAAAAACAAGGAAACCCAGGAATACCTCTTTACCAATGAAGGCATTCATGAAACGGTACGGGCAAAAGTGCGGTTATCTGCACTTGATGGAACAAACGGCGTGCAGAATATCGTGTTGTACGATGCGATGGAAAACCGTGCAGTCTCCGCAAAGACAGAAGCAGACGGTACGCTTGTACTGGAGCTGCCGCCGTATACATCGGTCATTGTGAGTGTAGGAATTGACACAAATGGTTTGCAGAATACAGAAGTTCTGCCAATGGCGGAAAAGGATACGCTTGTAACGTCGTATCCGTTGGATTTGAGCTGGGATATTTTTACCGCGACACAGGAGGAATATCCAATCTTCTCGCCGTACCGTTCCGCAACGACCCTGTTCAATATGACAGGACGTGATGCGCTGCCGCATTTTTCTGGACATATGCAGTATGAAACGACCTTTGAGATGGAACAGCCGCTTGCAGATATGCATATCATTCTCGATCTCGGAGAGGTCGGTGAAAGCGTGACGGTGCTTGTCAACGGTGTCCGTGTCGGTGAAAAAATTACGCCGCCGTATCGGTTCGATATCACAAAGGCGGTACGCCGCGGCAGCAATACGCTGCTTGCAGAAGTCACCAACCATTATGGCTATCAGATGCGCGACGGTTTCTCCAAATTTTTGATGTTTGAACCGTCCGGACTGCTTGGTCCTGTGACGATGGAGATCCGCCGTACAATGACGGAATAAACAAACACAGTGTCGGAGTTGGTACGGCTTTCCTACCAAAATCCGGATGAAAAAACAAAAGGAATTTTATAAAAAGGAAACAATATGTCAGTCATGGGTGATAACAATCAAACAACAACGAATTCGGTTTCAAGAAAAACGGTATTCTGTGCGTTGTGCATCGCACTGTGCGTCGTATTGCCGTTTGCATTCCATTCTATTCCGAATGGCGGGTCTATCTTTTCTCCAATCCACATTCCGGTACTGTTGTGCGGGTTGATCTGCGGATGGCAGTATGGGCTTGCATGCGGGATTGGCGGCGTGCTGCTCAGTCATGTGATTACCTCTATGCCGCCGATGGCATATATGCCGCCGATGCTTGTGGAATGTGCTGTGTACGGTTTGGTCTGCGGTCTTGGAATGCGATTTTTCAGAACGGGAAAGACCCTTCTTGATCTCTATCTTTCCCTCATTGCCTCGATGCTTTTGGGACGCATTATCGCCGGAATTGCAAAGGCTCTGATTTTCTCACGCGGTGCAATTTCCATGCAGATTTGGGTCACGAGTTATTTTGTTACGGCTCTGCCCGGAATTGTACTGCATTTGATCCTTGTTCCAGCCCTTGTGATGATATTAATGCGTGCAAAGCTTGTTTCGCAGCGCTACTAATAAAAGGAGGCAGTGTTCCCATAAAGTACGGGATACTGCCTCTTCTGATTTCAGGCTTTCATCAATTCTGCCCGGGATGATTCTGCCAATACCGCAGACGCGGCAGCTGTTCTGCAAAATATGCACGTGCTGCTTCCGGCGGAAATTCTGCATTGGATAAATGTTCTGCCAGATAGTTGAGTAATTCCTCCATAGAGTGATAGACGAATTGACCGTCATGATAACACCATTTGCAGTATTCTTCATTAAAAGAGCCATCTACTTCACGGCTGGTTGTGGTGTCGTCCAGCGGTGCGCCGCAGACCTGACAGATCAGCTGCTTCGGTGCGCCGAGCAGGGTATTGATGGTGACGTTGTACAAACCGGAGAGGGTCTTTAGCGATTCTGTGTTTGGCAGCGCCTCATCCCGTTCCCAACGGGAAATCGCTTCCCGTGTGATATGCAGAATTTCAGCAAGATCGTTTTGGGTGTAGTTGTGCTCCCGCCGCAGGGAAGCGAGAATGATTCCGGGTGTCTTTTTTGATGTGTCCATATGTTTGACCGTAACATTGATTGTTTCGCATAAAGAAAATGCAGTGCTGAGATGCTGATGCGAAACCTACAAATGTTTTTCCTTTCTTGTGGAAAACCGCACCAAAAATCAACATTCTGAATTCCTGTTTTACCTGGTGGTTTCCGTGTTTTTGATTTGTATTTATGTGTTTATTATATCACAGAATCTTTGTCTGTGCAAGGAATTTATAATTCCTTTTTCGCGCTTGTTTGCAATGGATTCGGAAGGGAAATTGTATGCTGTTTCATCATAAATCTTGCGATGAAAAGAAAAAAATATCGTTGAAAAGAAAAACGGTTCTTGGAATCATCATATTGCTGCCGCTTGTTTTGATCCTGTGGACCCTATGGGGCAATACCGCACTGATGGTACATAGAATTGTCATTTCCGACAGCCGTGTTCCGCCTGCGTTTTCCGGATTTCGGATTGCACATATTTCGGACTTGCACAATACAGAAATCGGGGACAATAATGATACCTTGATTGCAATGCTTTCCGCGTGCAAACCGGATATCATTGTGATAACCGGAGATTTGATTGATGCAAACCTCACGGATATTCCCGTATCACTCCATATGGCAGAGCGCGCGGTACAAATCGCGCCGGTATATTATGTATCAGGAAACCATGAGGGAAGCCACAGTTTTGCATATGAGGATTTCAAAGCCGCGCTGATCCAGCGCGGCGTAACGGTTTTGGATGACGAGGCGGTACCGCTTGAAAGCCGCAGCGGAAATGAAACACTGAATCTCATCGGACTTGCTGACTCGAGCTTTTTTGGACACAACGGCATTCTGGAGGAAGAATCTGCCATGGTGGAAACCAAAACAGCGTCGCTTTTTTCCGCGGACAGCGCCTATACGATCCTGCTCTGCCACCGTCCGGAGCTGTTTGATGCTTATGTCCGGTGCGGTGCAGATCTTGTGCTCTGCGGTCATGCGCACGGCGGACAGATCCGGCTGCCATTTATTGGCGGTCTATATGCGCCGAATCAGGGATGGCTTCCAAAGTATGACGGCGGTTTGTATTCAGAGGGGAAGACGCATATGGTTGTCAGCCGCGGTATCGGCAACAGTACCTTTCCGCTTCGTTTTTATAACCGTCCGGAAATTGTGCTGGTTGAATTGAAAGCGCAGGATTGAACCATCCGTTTTTTGTATATCCTATTTTAATAATGATATCGCAGGGCAACAAACAGTTGCTTTACAAGGCTGCCTTTTTATGTTATACTAAAATCAATGAGATAATACGAAATATTTTATCGTTTTGTCTGAATTTATGGGAGGGAAACGATAGGAGCATGGAAATGAAGAAAAAGAGACCAGGACAAATGATTGCAGAGCTGCGGTGCGGACGAAAGCTGTCGCAGGAAGCGCTTGCCGAAAAACTGCATGTCACCCGCCAGGCGGTTTCCCGATGGGAACACGGTGAAACCATGCCGAACCCGGAGACCATCCGCGCGTTGGCTGCCTTTTTTGACGTTACCATTGATGCACTGTTCGGAAACCCTGTGTGGGAAGGCATTGATGGAAATTCGGTGTATCTCTCGTATACAGAACCCTCTCAAATACAACATGAAAAGGAGAAATTCCCCATGATGCAAAACAAGAAGCTGCGCATTGGCGTATTTGGCGGTGCGAGAGGAAGAACGATGATCGGTGTGCTTCTGCACCATCCGGATGCAGAACTGGTTGCTGTCTGCGATAAGTATGTTCCCTTGCTGGAAGAAGCAAAGAAGACAGCGCAGGACTGCGGTACCGATATTGCGGTATTTGAAAATTTCGAGGACTTTATTCAGTATGACATGGATGCGGTGGTGCTTGCCAACTATGCAAATGAACATGCGACGTATGCTGTGAAGTGCATGAAGGCGGGAAAGCATGTGTTGAGTGAGGTACTCCCCTGTGAGACGATGGCGCAGGCGGTGGCGCTGATTGAAACCGTCGAGGAAACCGGTCTTGTGTATGCATATGCGGAAAACTACTGCTACATGACGCATACCTTTGAAATGTGGCGCAGATACAGGACGGGAGAGCTTGGCATGGCGATGTACGGAGAAGGGGAATATATCCATGACTGTTCTGCAATTTGGCCGAGTATTACCTACGGAGATCGAAACCATTGGCGCAACCGGATGTTCCCGACGTTCTACTGTACCCATTCTCTCGGTCCGCTGCTTACCATTACGGGCATGCGGCCGGTGCGTGTGGTCGGCTTTGAAATGCCGCTTTCCAAGGATATGATGGGGGTTGGCGGGGCACCCTCTGCCGCTGTGGAAATGGTGACACTGGAAAACGGCGCTGTCATGAAGAGCGTCCACGGCAATTTAAAGCGGGAACCGGGCAGCATCAACTATGAGCTGTACTGTGAAAAGGGAATGATGGAAACAGGCCGTTTGTCCCCATTGCAGCCCTTGAACCTGTATAAAGAAGGGGATAAACGCTGTATCGGCAGCTGGGAGCAGTATGCACCGGAACCACAGATTGCAAAGGATGCAGCCAAGAACTATGAGGGTCATGGCGGCAGCGACTTCTATCCCACGCATTTTTTCATTGAAAAGATTCTTGGCAGACCGGACGGCGCATGGTCGATTGACGTTTACCATGCGGTTGACATGGGAATCTGCGGCATTCTTGCATACAAGTCGATTCTTGCAGGAAATGTACCGATTGACGTGCCGAATCTGCGGAATCCCTGTGAGCGGGATGCATGGCGGGAGGACAATGCCTGCACAACACCGGAGGTTGCAGGCGAAAATCTGCTTCCCAGAACTTCACACGGTGATGTAGAAATCCCGGATTCCGTCTATGAGGAAGTACGCAGGCTTTGGCTTGACGGAAAAAATGCATAAGCTTGAAACTGTGATTTTCAACCGATGAACGACACGATTTGTATGATAACAATTGCGTGTATTTGAAACGATTCAGGTGAGAATTGAAAGAAGGTGTAGATTGGTGCGGAACTTAAAACATGCAGCATCGGCGCTGTTCATTTTGGCGCTGGCAGCGGCAGCGGTTTCCTGCCAGGACGGTGCAAAAACCGATGTGCAAAGCGGCGAGAGCGGCGCATTGACGGCGGGTGGGCAGTCATCCGATTTGGTACAGATGGAGACGGATTCGCGTCTGCCCCTGGGACTTCCCGAGGAGTTATCCTTTGAAGGGGAGACATTTACCTTTTTAGGGGTTGGAACGGAAGAAAATCAAGGGTATTATTCCACAACGGATTTATATGCGGAAAGTGAAAATGCGGAGCCGTTGAATGACGCGGTGTACAAGCGCAACAGAGCGATTTTTGATCTGCTTGGTGTGACAGTCGAGGTGGTTGACAAAAACCCAACGATGACGGAAATCCAAAAAGTGGTGGAAGCCAACGATTGTATGTATGATGCGGTTTGGTCAAACGGTAATTCCATGTACAACGGCGCTGCAAAGGGTTATTTTCTGGATTTTCAGCAGATTCCGTATATCACACTGTCAAATCCATGGTGGGATCAAAATATTCGAGAGAACTTCTCATTCAACGATAAGAACTATATTATGACCGGTGACATCAGCACAAGAGAAGATGCCTGTACCTTCAATGTATACTTTAATAAAAAGCTGCTTTCCGATTTCGATCTGGAATCCCCCTATCCGCTTGTAAAAGAGGGGACTTGGACGCTTGACAAATTCCAGGAGATGGTGCGTGCGGTTTCCGTCGATGTGAATGGCGACGGTGTTATGGAAGACGGCGATCAGTTTGGCATGATGAGTGAAAACGGACTTGCCAACCGGTTGTTTATCTCCGCCGGCGGTACCTACTATACCAAAAACAGCGCGGGAGAGTATGAAATCAACATCACATCGGAGCGGAATCTGCGCATTTTTGATGCGGTCTTCACGCTGCTTTTGGACAGCAATACGGTTCCGAGAATTGAAAAATGGCTGAACAAGGTGCCTGGCGGCAATGTGTACGGATATGCACGTTCGCTATTTGCACAGGATAAATTCTTATTCAGTATCGGCGGTCCGCTTGTTATTGGGGAATTCCGGAATATGGAATCCGATTTTGGTATTGTTCCGATTCCAAAATTCGACATCGAAGATGATCGGTATTATGCTGCGGTGGATGAATTTGCGCCGCTGCTGGCGGTAACCGTCAATGTACCGAACATAGAAAAAACCGGTGCGGTGCTGGAAGCGATGTCCTGGGAATCCATGTATACCGTGACGCCGGTTTATCAGGAAACGCTCTTGGAACGGAAATATACACGTGACACGGAGAGCGCGGATATGCTTGGCATCATTGCAGAATCGCGCGTATACAACATCATCGGTATGACAAACTGGGGCGGGCTATACAGCGTTGCGCAGAATACGTACGGCGCCGACCGTGCGGTGACGGTATCCGCTTTTGAAAAGAAGCTGAATGCTGCTAAGAAGGCGCTGGAAAAAGATCTTTCCACATTTGAAGCACTTGATTAAATCAAACATGAGAGAAACGCGGGCTGCTGCAAGTTTTTAACTTGCAGCAGCCCCCTTCTGTTTTATTCTGTATCAGGTATTCTGCGCCAAATGTTCCTTCATGGTATCCACAAACTTCTCAATATCTGAGACAGTTGCTTTTTTGCGCTTTTCCACGGTAGAAGCAATGCCCTGATTCCGAATGATTGCCGTATTCAGTGTATTGAACATGTTCCCCCACCAGAAGGTTTCCGCATTTTCGATGCGGCAGCCATTGAAAATGATGTCCAGCATGTCGGAAGATTCCTCATCACGGATATATTTTCCGTTCAGGCAGATGTCGTAATATGCCGGCGTCAGTGTATCCACCGACTTTTCTGCCATGGCTTCCAATACGAAGGAGGTCACATCCAGTCGGTCATTGGTTGTCGGAATGGAATAGACATTTTGGCAGTTGGAATCCAGATAGCTGACATATTGCGCCTGCTCTTCACTGTATTTTGGGGTTGGCAGAATACCGATGTTGGTTTCGGAATAACGCAGGACCTCAATCAACAGCATAACCTCTGCCTGGAACAGCGCCTGACCGCCGGAAAACCGCTTTTGGGTTTCCAGCCAGACGTCACAGTTGTGGAGGGAGGCTTTGTTTGTCTGCATCAACTCCATGACATGCTCCATCACGCGGATATTGTAGGCATTGTCCACACTCAGATAGGGAACATCGTCATCCGTCTTATCGGTAATACGCATATCACCGCCGATTGAAAGCACGATGCCAAGCGAGCTTTGTGCCTGCAAACCGTATCGGTCTGCATCGTCCATTTTTCCGTTGCCGTCCAAATCGGCATTGGCTTTGGATGCCAGAGAAAACATCGTTTCATAGGTCCAGCTGCCATTCTTGACCGTTTGATAAATATCGCCGAGATCAAGCTGTTCTGCTAAATCTTTATTGAAGAAAAAGCAGCGGACGCCGGTCTTATAGACACGGCTGATGTCACCGAGTGCAAAATACTGATGCCCCATAAAAGAGACACTCTTGCTGTAATATGGATTCCACCAGGGCTGATCAAGCTGCAGATAGTTTGTACTGTGCAGATCAACGATCATGTTGTTCTGCATAAAGGAAGCGGCATCAAATAGATCGCTGGCAATCACATCATAGGTTTTATCACCTGCATTCACAGCGGAGGCTACGGCGTTATAAAGAGAAGCTTCTCCTTCGATTCCTTTGATTTTGACATGGAAGGCTTCCTCAACTGCCATATTGCGTGCGGCGACTGCATCGTTGATGGTGTCGCCGACAAGTGCATCGGAGGGTATGACGTCATCGGCGGACCATTCATTTCCGGTCATGCGAAGCAGAAAGGTGACCTCCTCACCGCCGAAATCCATGTCCGGGAGATGAAACTCCGGTTCCTTTTCTGTCACGGCAGACGCTGTCGTGGAATCGAACGTTGTTTGTTCTGATACGTTTGATTTTGTATCCTGACAGGAAACAATCAGTGCGCAGACTGTCAGGAGTGCAGGAAGTACAAAGCGTTTCATATATGGATCATCGCTTTTGCATAAACAAAAGCTTCCTTTCTATACTCTATACGAAGTTATGGCGTAAGCCACAAAACACATCTGTTTCTGTTTCGTGCAGAATTTTCATTTGTTATGAAGCAGCAAAGCGATTTATCGCGCTGTATTGGCAACCGTACAGGTACGTGCGGCGAGTGCCTTTATGGATGCGCCGTCAAAGCCTGCAAGTTGGGTATGCATGGTGTCGTTCAGCGGCTTGATATAAGCAT
This sequence comes from Clostridia bacterium, assembly GCA_017942005.1. Classification (GTDB taxonomy): domain Bacteria; phylum Bacillota; class Clostridia; order Oscillospirales; family CAG-272; genus RGIG3925. The sequence goes on from JAGAVJ010000034.1 coordinate 24,118, forward strand.
CCGGCAGATTTTTCGCACCAATTGCCATACCGACGATTGAGCCGACGGTTGCACCGTTGCAGTCCGTATCCATGGCACCTTCCACTGCGATGCCGACAGAACGTGTGTAATCCATTCTGCCGTAATACAGTGCCATGACAACGATCATCGCGTTGGGAATGGTGTGCACACGGTTGTGGTTGCGTTCTTCCGGATAACTCCTATGGATTTCATCAATGACCTTTGTATAGTCTTCATTTTCGCGGCAGAGCTGTACGGTGCGGTCAATTTCTTTCCGCAGACGGCAGTTTTCGGGGATTTCGCCAAGCCCGGCAGAGAGAATCTGGTCAAAGTCGCTTGTGACAGCAGCGGCAGCGAGCATGGCTGCTGCGAACATTTCCCCGTAAATGCCGTTTTTCACATGGGAGAGGGCGGCATCACGGTATGCCAGTTCCGCAGCTTCCTGTGGGTCACCGGGGCAGACATAGCCGAAGATATCCGCACGGATCTGCGCCCCAATCCATTCACGGTAGGGGTTGCAGGTAGTCGCTGTTTTGTCAATGGAGACACCGCAGAGTACGTTGCGGTATGCGGTGATTTCAGCGGTAAAGGTTGCATATGCAGGCAGATGAGACAGCCACATCTGTGCAACATCGGCGGTCGTGAACGAAAAACCGTACTGTTCCAGCAGTGCAAGACCGATCATGGTATAGTTGGTATCATCATCGTTTGGCATGCAGTCGATTTGATCTTCCAGATACCGTATGATTGGGTAGTTGCCGGAATCCTTTGCACGCTGCAAAATATCCTTGCGCATCCAGCCCTCCACCGGTTTGCCAAGCAGACATCCGGCGCTTCTGCCAAGCCACGCACCGAGAATTTTATCGGGGTCAGCGCTTTGCGGCTTTGCAAATACAGGTCTGTTTTTGGGACGCAGCGCCCTGATTTCCGACAGTACAGACGGTTCTGTATAGGGATAGTCCGGGCGGGTGGGGCGGGATGCCATTGCTTTCCAGAAGCCGTATGCAAGCAGCTCTCTGTTTTCCGGGTCTGGTTCTGCAAGAATGCCGTCGACCAGCGCCTGCATTCCGGTGATGTCTTTTCCCTCATCCTGTGCTTGCAGCAGTTCTGTCGGAAGATTGTAGACATAATAGTTTAACATGGTGTGTTCCTCCATTTTGATTTTTTATGCTGTATGGGTGTTTTCACACGGCAGCAGTATTTCCTTGAATCATAGTCAATGCAGCAAATAAATAAAGCGAAAAAAGACAGCGGCCCATAGAAGAACCTTTTGAATGATAAATGACGAGTAAACCATGAAAGGCGCTTCTAATAAGCCGCTGTATATATTTTACCACAAAAGAGAGAAAATGTCTACTGGTAATGCTAAAAAAGAAGCAAAAAAATTCAGAAATGGGGGGTGTTGCATACGCCAGTCGTTTGGAGCCATGTGCAGTGCCAGCCCGATGATCAAAAAAACGGATGCCGTACAAGCGTTGTGCAGCATCCGTTTTTTGATTTTATTTCAGATCGTTTGGCAGTTCTTTTTTTATATTGTGTTCGATGGTTTCCAGCTTTACATCCCACGCCTTGAGGGAACCATAGGGCGCTTTGGTATCATCCATGCTGTCTATGTAGTAAATATCCGCATAGGCATCTGTGACGCCTGAACCATCTGTGAAGTCTACTCCGTCAAATACCAGTCGGCGGTAATTGTAGTTCTGTTTTTTGTATGGGGTTATGGAGGACGCGGTGTAGCGCGTACCGTTGTTGTCAGACAGGGTAAAGACAAAGGGTTCATCCGGCAGCACGATGGGTTCGCTTGTATCCGCGCCGGTCTTGGCCCGCTGCTGTTCCAGCTCCTGTGTCAGCGCTTTTTTTGTGGAATCATTGTATTTGATGGTCAGCTGCAGCTGCTTTGCCTGCGGAAGATAAACGACATTGGAAATCCAGAAGTGACCGTCTGCTGTGATATAGGATTGCGGCTCTTGATCCAGCGCCTCAAATGCGTCCGGTTCTGCAAGGTATGCAGCGCGGTTGATGTCGTTCCATACGATTTTGGTCATCGTTTTGGGATCATTGGATGTGCACAGCCGGAACATAAAAAATGCATATACAAAAAGCGACAGTCCCAAAAGTACCGTTTTCAGGGTGATTTTAACGACTTTTCCTGCTTTGCTCATGGTGGTATTATCTCCTTTGTTTTTTCTGCGATGGATGCAGGTGTACTGCTTTGGTTCTGTAGCTGAAAAATTAAAAAAAACGGAATTTTCCTCTTTTGAATATCATTATAACATACATTTCAATATTTATCAAGAGGAAAGTTTGAAAAAATACTTTACAAAACAAAGAAGATGTGATATAATAATAGTATGGGAAAAGAACCCATCTCTGCCCGTGGCACAGCTGGATAGCGCGTGAGACTCCGACTCTCAAGGTCACAGGTTCGAATCCTGCCGGGCAGGCCAGCAATCGTTGACAATATAGAGGCAATCTATATTGTCAATTTTTTTATACTCTAATTTCAAAAAAGAATTTTCTGTGTCAGTTGACATAAAAAAATAGAAATAATGTGGGTTCGATGAGGGCACATTATTTACGTTCATGTTTTTGGAAAGGATATTGAGAAAATTTTATTTTAAAAAAGAGTTCCTCACAACTTCATAAGGATGTGTTTTGTGACTTTCGTTGCTTGAAAAGAACGATGTTCGCCCTGCGGTATAACCGCGTGCAGGCGCGTCACAACTCCACAAGGAAAGGAAAACTTCGTACCGTTCAGCATAGCTGAACATGCGAAGTTATGGTCATAAGTTTGAAAGATAAATCTTTCAAACCGTGTTTTGTGACTTACGTCACAATTCCACATTGGAAAGGAAAACTTTGCTTTCGCGAAGTTATGGTCATAAAAATGAAATATACTGGTGATTTTACAAAGGAAATTTCTTTCCCCTTAGGCGGTATCGGTACAGGTTCTATCGGTCTTGGCGGCAATGGCAGACTGATGGACTGGGAAATTTTTAACCGCCCTTCAAAAGGAAGTATAAATGGATATTCACATTTTGCAATAAAGGCAATCAGGGATGATAAACCGGTTACATATGTCATAAATGGAGATTTGAATAAGGATTTTGTGGGACAGTATAAGCAGAGTCGATTCACAGGTTACGGCTTTGGTCCGGAAACGCAGAAGATGTGCGGATTTCCTCATTTTAAATATGTGGAATTTGATGGGCAGTTTCCGATTGCTGTATTGCGTTTTCAGGATGAAGGATTTCCTGCGGATGTGAAAATGACAGCATTTAATCCCTTTATTCCCTGCGATTCCAAAAATTCAAGCATACCTGCCGCTTTTTTTGAGATAGAGGTTCATAATACGACGGATGCGCCTGTGAACTATCAAATTGCCTTTTCTGTGGCTAATCCATACGAGAGGTCGCATAATCAAGCCAAAGAAAGCGATGCGTATCATATGTTGACGTTATCCAATGCTTCTGCGGATCAAGACCGTGTGGAATACGGCGATTTGACAATTGCGACGGACTGTGAAACGACATATACGCAGACATATTGGTATCGAGGCGGATGGCAGGATAATATCGTAACCTTTTGGAACGATTTTAACCGTATTGAAAATCTGAGGGACAGAAATTATGATACGGACGGAAGGTATGATATCGGTACGATAGCGGCTGAAATCAAAGTTTTCCCCGGCAAAACAGAAAAGGTCCGATTTGTATTATCTTGGAATGTGCCCAATACCCAGAATGACTGGAATTGTGGGAACGACGCAGAATGGGCGAAGCCATGGAAAAATTATTATGCATCGATTTTTAACACTTCGGTTGATTCGGCATGCTATTCATTAAAAAATTGGGATGATTTGTATCATCGCACACTGCTTTTCAAAGAAGCATTGTACAATGCTTCTTTGCCGCAGGCGGTTATCGATGCGGCAGCATCCAATTTATCGGTACTGAAATCGCCAACGGTCCTTCGCCTTGAAGACGGTTCCTTTTATGGTTGGGAGGGCGTTCATGAAAACGCAGGCTCCTGCGAGGGAACATGTCAGCATGTGTGGAATTATGCATACGCTATGTGTTTTCTGTTTCCAGATTTGGAGCGGTCTATACGAGATTTGGAATTCGGATACAGTACAGATGAAAACGGCAGAATGGGATTTCGGTTCATGCTTCCGGTTGGCAGAAAAATGACAGATTTTCGCGCTTGTGTCGACGGACAGATGGGCGCGGTTGTGAAATGTTATCGTGAGTGGAAAATTTCCGGCGATCATCAATGGCTTGCAAAGCATTGGAATAACATTAAAAAAGTTTTGGAATATGCTTGGAGCGATAAAAATCCGGATTGCTGGGATCTCGATAAAGATGGCGTACTGGAAGGACGCCAGCATCATACACTTGATATGGAGCTGTTTGGTCCGTCATCGTGGCTTGAGGGAATGTATCTTGCCGCCCTTAAGGCTGCGGCTGAAATGGGTGAATTTTTAGGCGATACAGAAAAAGCGCATGAATACCGCGAATTATTTGAAAAGGGGTATCAATGGTCAAACGAAAATTTGTTCAACGGCAGGTATTTTATTCAAAGAATTGATATCACCGATAAAACGATTACCGATCGGTTTTCGGCATCCGATACTTATTGGAATGAAGAAACAGGCGAGATTAAATATCAGATTGCAGACGGTTCTTCCATAGACCAGATGCTTGCCCAATGGCACGCAGATATCATCGGTCTTGGGGATATCTTTGACCGGGAGAAGGTTGTCTTGGCGCTGAGGGAAATGATGAAGCATAACTATAAGCGCTGTATGCGTGATTTTACAAATCCTTGGAGAGTATTTTCCCTGAACGACGAGGCAGGGTCTGTGATATGCGATTATCCTGACGGGGTCAACAAACCGAAGATACCGATTCCGTATTGTGAAGAAACAATGACAGGGTTTGAATACGCCTTTGGAGGACTGCTGTGCTCAAACGCTATGATTGATGACGGTATCAAGGTTGTTTCAGCGGTGAGGGACAGATTTGACGGCAAAAAGCGAAATCCCTGGAACGAGTTTGAGTGCGGCAGCAATTATGCACGTTCTATGGCAAGCTATGCTTTGATACCGATTTTGAACGGCTTTGCATTTGATTTGCCGCACAGATTTATTGGTTTTGATCCGTACCGGAAAGACCATTTTCGCAGTATTTGGAGTGTTGACGGTGCATGGGGAGAAGTTTTCATTGACGCAGGTAGGGCAATCATTTCTATAATAGGTGGAGACATTACGCTGTCGTCCCTTGGCGTAACGTTTTTCAATCGAGTGTCGTCTTTGAACATTGACGGAAAACATACTGCCTTTCGGTTTGAAAAGGGTATCCTTTATTTTGATGAAGTAAAAATTTCTCAAACGATAGAGATCATCGTGTAAAAGACCGTTTTCATATGTTGTGATAAAGGAAACGGTATATCCGCAGTTCGGTGATTGCCAACAAAACCCGGCGGAAAAAGTTGCGACAAAATTCTTTTTTTCCTGTATACTATCATGGAAAGGGGAGAGAGTCTTGGATTTTATGACGCGAATGCGCTTGGCATTGGACTATGTGGAGGATCACCTTACAGGAGAGCTGAGTTCGGATACGCTGGCGAAAATTGCAGGCTGTTCTGTGTATAACTATTATCGGATGTTTTCCTTTCTTACGGATATTTCATTGGCAGAATACATCCGCAGAAGAAAATTAACATTGGCAGCGATTGATTTGCAAAGCAGTGATATCAAAGTAATTGATCTGGCGATGAAGTACGGTTACGATTCCCCCGTGTCATTTTCCCGTGCGTTTCAGGCGCTGCACGGCGTTACACCGACGGAAGCGCGCACGGAAGGGGTTACGCTGAAAGCGTATCCGAGAATTTCCTTTCGTATTTCAGTTACAGGAGAGAAAGAGATGGATTATCGAATCGAAACAAAAGAAGCCTTTCAGATTTTTGGATATGAGGGGATTTTCAAGGCAGACGGCAGCGGCGCATATCCGAATACACCGCACGAATTATGGAACCAAAACCACGCGAATGGAGCATATGAAAAACTTGCGTCGGATGCCGGAGATTTGCCGCCGTTTGTTCGCCGGGATTTGTGTAAGATACATGGAGCCTGCGATTACCGACAGACAGAGCCGGGCACGTTTGCATATATGCAGTGTGCATTTAAAAGCACAACCAGCAAGACGGACGGATATACTGTGGTGGACATTCCCGCACAGACATGGGTGATCTTTCCGTCGGAAAAATTCGAGTGGGATCGGGTTGTCGATATTTGCACTGCGATCAATAAACGCTTTTATTCAGAATGGCTGCCAACCTCTGAGTATGAACAAGTGAACGGTATGAGTTTGGAAGTATACGGCGGAGATGCCGAAATGGGATATCTTGAGTTGTGGTTCGCGGTAAGAAAAATACAGAATTGCAGAGGTGGTTATAATTAATGGAAAAGGATATTGGCAATTATTTTTATGACATTGCGTTTGAAACAGAAATCTTTGACGGTGTATATTGGGTGCCGATCAATGTTCTTGGCAAAACACGGTATTCGTTTGAGGAGATGCTTCAAATCTGTAAATTGTCTCCGGAAAATGAAAAAAATAAAATCAATAATCTATATGAGGCAATACAATTATATCAAATATCAGAATTCAGGGGTGTCATTGATAACAAGGATTTCTGGATAAACGGTGTACATTGGCAAACACATAAAACAGCAGAAGAAGCCGTATTCTCCAATGAGGGATGCTGTGCGACAGATACCAATTGGTTAGCCTATTTTATTTGTGATAAATATGATAAGGTTGGAAGCTTTTGCTACGGAAATACCGATGGAAATGGACATATTACCACCTACATTAAGCAGGACGGGGATTATTATTTTATCGATATGATGATGTGTCGAAAGGATTCACAAAATTATTTTTGTAAGGAATCCGGATGCATTGATCACCTCATGAATACGGAATGGGCAGGATTTTTATATAAAACAAAAAATCCGCATGCTTTTTGCCAATTTACCATTGAACGATTTCGGGCAAAAAACCGCGATGTTCCATATTGTTTTTATATGAGGGACAGTTGCTTTGTTTCGGCTACCGGTGAAGAAAAAACGGAAAATGAAATTACCCTTTATGTACCTGCCTGTGATAGACCCAGCATGATTTATAAAGATTCGATGGCGAATCATCGATTTGCCGTCGTGGAATTGCCCGAAGCTTTGCAGCAAAAGAAGGGGTGATGCTTGCTGGGGCTGTTCAAATTAAAATTTGTGGAAGCCCCGGATCGCAGCGTGTTTATGCAGCAGCCCGGTTATCGTTTCAACTGCATGAAAAAATGGCAGCGCGTCCTTTGGTTTTAAAGGATTCGCTGCCTTTTGGAATATACGAATTCGCAGATCGTTATTTGCCGTCTATAGAAGATGGAAGTGAAAGCGGTATCGTCGTTGGGACCACGGCAGCACTCGCCATGGCAGAAACTGCTGCTGCATGCTTTTTTCTTCGTCTTTTGGAGATGGGAAACATGGCAAGTGCCGGTACTGGAATTTTTTTAAGCGGGAATTCTTCCAAGGCCGCTTTGCGTCTCTTCCATTTATTTTTGCCGAACAAATCGGTGACGGCTGCCACCTTGTCATAAAAACAGATGAGCCAGCCTGCTTTTGTTTTCGGCGGTACCGGTGTTAATGGGAACATATGATGCAAAATCATATCTTTTTCCATGCGTGATAAATCCGGATAATGTGCGGATGCGTTTCCAAGCGCATATTTCGGATGCACAAATCCGTGAAAATGTGGCGATACTGTTTTATTTTTTCGATTGTATAAATAATAATCATGAAGCAGTGCACCGCGCAAAAATTCCGTCGGATCGATCTTTGTACCAAACCGTTTATAGTGACGGTAACAGAGATAGGCGACTTTGACGGAATGATCGTAGACACTGCCCTTGACATGGTGACGGTAGTGTTTCATGACGCGGTATTCATCGGAATGGGTGATATCGCGTATTTTTTGTGTAAACTCCCGGCTTAACAATTCCTGATTGTATTTTTTCATAGCGCTCCTTCCATATGGGGTATTGACCCGTCATTGAGACGTTTCCGGTGGCGGATTGTACCGTCGCCAAAAGAAGTACGCGGCTCCTGCCTATAGAGGCGGGGGACATCGTACTTTTAGTATAAGGTGAGGAACATCAGTGCAGCAACCGCGAGACCGACAATGATTCCTGCGGCTACCTGAATGGGTGTATGACCGACAAATTCCTTTAGTTTTACCTCCGGAACGGTTTTATCGGTTGTGAGCATTTCAACGATTTCTGTCAGTTCGTTGATGACAGCTGCCTGCTTGCCGGTTTCCAGACGAACACCCATTGCGTCATGGCAGACAATGATAGCGATGATTGCGCTGACTGCAAATTCAAAAGACCCCAATCCATATGTCAAGCCAGCCATGCAGGCAAGAGACGTTACCGTTGCAGAATGACCGCTGGGCATTCCGCCGTCACCAAACAGTCGGCGGATATCAAATTTTTTATAAATCCATAAATGCGTAAAGGTTTTTAATACCTGTGCGACCAGCCATGCAAGAATGCCGGTGATCAGAAACGGATTGGAAATTAAATCAAAAAGCGCGTTCATGATGTTCTCCTTGACACGGTGCAAACATTCCATTACATGCGATAGAATCGGAATAGACACGAAAATGGCTGCTTTGCATACCATGATGTGCAGATAAAATCGTTTGTAGGCGCTTTGGACGTTCTGGTGCTGCATAAAGGTGTTTCAATCAAAAACCATGTGCAGCGGTGTTTAATGACGATATCATATTTTACAGGTAAACGATTTTATTTCATATTATAGTATACCATATTATTTTGGAACGAACATTCTCCAAATGTTTCAAATATGTTAATTGTTTTTGAATATTAAAAACAAGAACAGCCATGTTTCTAAAGCCGCATGCCTGTATGTTCATCATAGAATGGGAAAATCCAATAAAAAAAGCACATATTCACAAATTTCTACTTTACTTTATGTGTAAGTTGTTGTATAATAAAAGCATAGAAACGTCTTGGCGGCCGACAGAAAGGAATACACGCATCATGAATGAAAAAATGAAAGACGAAAAACTGGATTTGCTCTTTCAGAGCATTCTCTCCTTAGCATCCATTGATGAATGCTATAATTTTTTTGAAGATCTTTGTACTGTGCCGGAGCTGCAGGAAATGTCACGCCGGCTTTATGCGGCAAAACTGCTCTCTGAAAACTGTATCTACAATGAAATTGCGGAAAAGACGGGGCTTTCCACTGCGACCATCAGCCGCGTCAACCGCTGCTTGAAGTATGGTGCAGACGGGTACGCGACCATTCTCGCGCGTCTGAAGGTACAGGCGCAAACAACAGATGCAGAGGACACAGGAGCAGCACAAGGATGAGAGGAGCGCCGTACTCAATTTTAGCGGAATGCTACGACTCCCTGATGGAAGGGGTGGATTATCCCGCATGGGCAGATTTTTATGAGCGGATGTTTGCGCGTCATCTGAATAAGAAGCCTTCCATTGTGCTTGATCTCGGCTGCGGAACTGGAAAATTGACCAACCTCCTTGCCGCGCGCGGATATGATATGATCGGCATTGATTTGTCAGAGGATATGCTGTCCCGCGCTGCAAAGGCGTCCGAAGAGCAAGGCGTGTCTGTGCTGTATCTTGCACAGGATATGCGTTCTTTTGATTTGTACGGCACGGTAGGCGCGGCGGTTTGTTCCCTTGATGGGATCAATTATCTGACCAAACGGGAGGATGTGCTGGCGTGTTTTTCCCGGGTTCACATGTTTTTAGAGGATGGCGGACTGTTTCTGTTCGATGTGAATACACCATGGAAGTTTGCGCATGTGTTTGGCGACGAAAGCTATATTTTGGAAGACGAGCATGTCTATCTTGGCTGGCAGAATGCCTACAATCAAAATACCGGTTTGTGCCGGTTCTACTTAACCATCTTTTTTGAAAAAAAAGATGGGTTATGGGAACGGTATGAGGAGGAACAGTCCGAGCGTGCATACTCTGACCGGGTATTAACGAAAATGCTTGAAAAAGCCGGCTTTCGGGTATTGGATGTGACCGCGGATCTGCAAGGCACAAAGGCGGGCAATGCCGACGAGCGGCATTATTTTATCTGTCAAAAGATATAAGATAGAAAAAGTTCATTTTCGTACCGTAATTTTGCGGCTTCATCGCTTTCGGGCGAAACGGGCTGTCGCATGTTTTCAACTTGCAACAGCCCCGTCATAGTGCTGTGACGGCCGCAATTCTATGAAGGAAAGGATGTTTCCGATGCAGGAAAAAAAGCAATCTAAAATTTTACGTGCTATGTCACAGGACGGTTCCGCACGTATTTTTGTTATCAATTCAACGGAGATTGTCAATGAGGCAATCCGATATCACCATACGACACCAACCGCGTCGGCGGCTTTGGGCAGAACTCTGACCGCGGCATCTTTGATGGGGGTACAGTTAAAGGAGAAGAACAATCTTCTGACACTTGCCTTTCGCGGTGACGGTCCGGCAGGAACCATTCTTGCAACAGCGGATTATTATGGTAATGTCAAAGGTTATATTCAGAATCCATTGGTGGATGTTCCGAAGAAGTCCAACGGCAAGCTCAATGTTTCTGCGGCGGTCGGTCATGGCAGTATGACAGTAACAAAGGATCTTGGGATGCGGGAACCCTATACAAGTCAAGCGCCGATTGTATCAGGTGAGATTGCGGAGGATATCACATCCTATTATGCAGCGTCTGAACAGACGCCGACTTTGTGTGCGCTTGGTGTTCTTGTCGATGTGGACTACAGCTGCAAGGGGGCAGGCGGCGTTTTGATTCAGCTGCTTCCATTTGCAGATGAAAATACCGTGAATCTGATTGAACGCAATGCACAGTTTTTGGCGTCTGTTTCCAATTTATTCGCACAGGGAAAGAGCAACGAGGAAATTCTGGCATTGGCATTTCAGGATATTCCGTTTGATTTGTTTGATGAAATTTCCGTGGATTATCTCTGTGACTGTTCCAGAGAACGCACGGGACGTGCGCTGGTTGCAATCGGTCGAAAAGAAGTAGAGGACATTCTGAAAGAGCAGGGGCAGGTTGAGGTCTGCTGTCATTTCTGCGATAAAAAGTATATCTTCTCACCCGAAGACTGTGAAGCACTCTTTGCCGAAGCGGAGAAGAACGAAGCGATGGCTGTAGAATCCAATTCTGATTAAACGGTTTTGATTACGATCTTTTTGCGTTAGAAAAAAATTCAAAAAAATGCAAAAAAATTTCAAAAACCGGTTGACAAATCAAAAGAGATGTGATATAATATTATACGTCGCAGGGAGCTGATAAAACAAAGATCAAAAGTCCCAAAGACGTATATGGAAGCTTAGCTCAGCTGGGAGAGCATCTGCCTTACAAGCAGAGGGTCACAGGTTCGATCCCTGTAGTTTCCACCAAAAGAACGGAAGTGTTCTTTGTTCGGAGTAAAGAATTGACTTTGCTCTTTGGCCTGGTAGTTCAGTTGGTTAGAACGCTAGCCTGTCACGCTAGAGGTCGTGGGTTCGACCCCCATCCAGGTCGCCATTCGCCTTTGTAGCTCAGTTGGTAGAGCAGGGGACTGA
>JAGAVJ010000035.1 GCA_017942005.1 Clostridia bacterium
ACGACCTTGATATCGTCACATGAAGGATTTGCATCCTCAAGGACTGCTTTTATTTTTCCATTCTCCACAAGCACAGAGCCGGGAACAAAATCACGGAATTCCGTGCGGTAAACACGGGCATTTTTAATCATATATGCGGACATTATGGATACCAACCTTTCCTGCGGTTTTATTTTTTTATTAGAAAACAGTTCTATGATAGAGATATATCACAACGCACTTGTCGTTTGCCCAAATAATGGGACAATACCCCTTACCTGAATATTTTACCATAAAATCCGATTGCTTGCAAGGGTTTGTGCATGTTTTTTAAGAGAAAATTTTCATACATGGAAAAAATAGTTTGGCTTTGCTATGAAAATTCATAAAATACCACTTTTCAACCGTTGATTTCTGTGTTATAATAGAAGAGTAGTAATACAAACCATACGTTTCACAATAAAAAGGAATTATTTTATCATGCTGAAAATAGAACGCACTGCTGTCATGAACTTTGAAAATGCATTCCGCGGCATGCGGAATCCGTTGAATTCATGGGCAAAATCCGACAGTTATTTTGATGAAAACGGCACTTTTGTCATTGGAGAAGCGGATATGGCGCTTGCCCGAAAGCTATGCCGTGCAGGCTCCTCCGACCGGAAATTTATTAGGCAGATTTTTGTATCAATGGATATCACAGCGCCGCTCTACTGGTGGAAAGAATTTGATACCTATAAGGTGGCGACGGTTGCCAATTCCACATCGACCATGCATAAAATCCACGCGAAACCCTTTTGCCGTGAGGATTTTTCCATGGATCATATGGATGAAGAAACAAAGGCGCAGTTTGACGGTGTGATTGCCTATTTAGAGGTGCTGCGCACACGGTACTTAGAGACAAAGGATACCCGGTACTGGTATGATATGATTCAGTTTTTACCGTCCAGCTTTGAGCAGATGCGGACAGTGACAATGAATTATGAAACGCTGACAAACATCTTTTATGCCAGACGGTATCACAAGCTGGAGGAGTGGCATATCTTCTGCGATGCAATTAAGGCGCTGCCGTATGCATCCCTTCTGATTACATGTCATGACGACAAGCCAAAAGCAGAATAAGGATATCGTTTCAAGCACAAAACTGGGAAGAAAGGAAGTGACAGCATCCTTTGCGCAATCAAAACAAATACGGCCAGCAGGCGCCGCCGAACCAGCAGCGAATGCATGCGCAGTCTGCACAGAATCCATATGCGCGTGAAAATGGACAGGGAAATAGACACAGCACTGCGGCTCAGCAAGCAAACCAACAAACGATGAATCCGCAGAGGCAGGCGGAAATGCAGAAGCGGCGAAAAGAAGCACTGGAAAAAAAGCGAAAGCTGGCAGAACAGCAAAAAAAGCAGGCGGCTGCCATGCAAAAAAAGGAAGCTGCCAAACGAAAAGCTGCGGAAAAGCGGAATCGGCGTGAAGAAAAGTATACGCTGACGGAAGAAGAACGCGAAATCCGTGAGCAGATGAAAAAAGAAGAACGCGAATTCCGTGCAAGGAAGCGCGCAAGGCGCACAAAGGTTTTTTTCGGACGCTTTGTCATTTTTCTTGCAATGTTTGTCTCTCTGTTTGTGATCTGTGTCGGACTGTTTTATGCAAATCTTGTACAGTATGAACACAGTGCACGTCAGAATTTTACATACATTGTGGGCGGAACGAGATCAACGGTTGCATACGAGAAAATGCAGCGAAACGGCAATTTGTATGTCAATATGACGCCGATTGTCAATCTGTGTGAAATGGCAGTGACGGGGGATACACAGGAGCTGCGTTTTATCACACGGGATGCCAAAGAGCATGTGCAGTTCATTGTGGGTTCCACACAGGTATTTATAAATGGTGTGGAAAAACGTCTGACATGTGCGCCGTATATGGACGGAGAAGATTTATATGTGCCGTATGACTTCTTTCAATCCTATGTGTCCGGCATTTCTGTCCTTTATGACCAGGAAAAACAGACGGTAACCGCACAGAAAACACTGGTGGAAGGGGAGACCGATCAATTTGAAGCACTGCGGTTTATCATTCGCTCCGATGCGCCGCTTGTGGGTCTTGACGAATACAATGAGTTCGGCAATACACAGCCGATTGACTTTCTTTCCGATTTGAGTCTGTATGAGGAATACATGAATCCGGCAGACCGTGATGATTACTTGATTTTGGTCAACAATGAATATCCGCTGCCGCAGGCATACAATCCGTATACGATTGAAATCACCGATATTCGCCGTGATGGGCGGCCGCTGCAATATTTGTGTCCGATAGCAGAACGTGCAGCGCATGCTATGATTATGGAGCTGCAAGCCAACGGTTTTACGGACGTCAACATTCTGCTTGGCTATCGCTCCTATGCAAAGCAGAACAATTTATATGAAAGCACGGTCAAGGATTATATGACGACCATGACCGAGGAGCAGGCACGGGTAACAGCGTCCTCTATTGTGCAGGCGGCGGGATGCAATCCGCAGCAGGCAGGGCTTTCTATGATCATGCACAACCTTGAGGATACCTCTACTGCGTTTTCCAGAGAAGCGGCATACGCATGGCTTGAGAAAAACTGCTGGAAGTTCGGATTTATCATCCGGTATCCAGCCGACAAAGCCGAGGAGACGAGAATGGCATTCCAACCGTACTTCTTTACGTTTGTTGGGCGGTATCATGCAATGCGCATCATGGAAGGCGGCTTGTCGATGGAAGCATATATCAAGGAGCTTGAAGAAAAAGATTACTTTAAGGGACAGACCTATGCAGAATTCCGCGAAACACTGATCAATTCGTGACATCGATCATTGAAACGGTACAAAAATAAATATTTCGCCAATAAAAACATTCCGTGAAAAAACACGGAATGTTTTTATTGATTGTATAACCTTGTCAATTCCGGTAAACACTATCGTCAAACGGAAGCTGCTGTATCAGAAAAAGCAGCGGAAACCGTAAAACAGAAAACCTTGATAAAAGGATCCTGTGAGAGGATAGGAAAGGATGATCCCAATTTATGAAACTGACGAGATACGAGAGCAAAAAGCAGTTACTCAATGCCGGAATCTGGTCGCTGGCCGTGCTGGCGGTGGTTGCCGTGGGAATGATGACATTTTTTTCTGCTGCATCGCGCACAACCTCTGATGGAAAAGAGAAAAATGTGACTGCGGAGACACAGAATGCAGCTGTGGAGACACAGAATAAGGACTCAAAAAGTAAGAAGACGGCGGCAACAGAGGCCGTAACGGAAGCAGATACGGAAGCCGGATGGTTTGGTCCGGCAAATCCACTTGACACAGATGTGGTTTCCGGAAACGAGAAGCTGGGAGACGATGATCAAAAGGCAAAGGACAAGGATGAAAAAGAAAAGACGAAATCTGCAATGGAGGATGATGGGGCAGATAAGGTTCCCGTTTCTTCCTATCCGACCGCAGAAAACTTTTCCTGTGTCATGCCGGTAAACGGTACAGTGACGAAAGAATTCACAGATGATGTCGCTGTGTATTCTCTGACAATGAATGACTATCGGGTACACAACGGCATCGATATTTATGCGCCTGTAGGAACCAATGTGGCTGCATGCGCTGCCGGAACGGTGGATCGCGTCTGGGATGATCCATTTCTTGGCAAATGCATTGAAATCAACCATGGCGGCGGAATCAAGTCTTCGTATTCCAATCTCTCGCCGGAACTGCCGCGCGGTATGGAAGCCGGAGCTACGGTTCTTGCAGGGGAGGTCATCGGCGGTGTTGGCGAAACGATGATCATCGAAATGGCTGATACCGATCATCTGCATTTTACACTCAGCATTGACGGCATGATGGTCAACCCTCTGGATTATATGAGCAATTACCGCGGTCAACAGGATACAGTATATGAAAACTGATAAAAAAAGCCCATATGGGCTTTTTTGTTTGGGGCTGAGGACTACGCATGAAAAAATTCCCCGCCGCTTAGGCATCCCTTAAAAACTTTTCAACAGACATGAATACATTTTGTTTATTTGGTTCCCTTTAAAATTTTTTGAAAGGGGTTTGGGGAAAATCTTTTTTATAAAAAAGTTTTCCCCATAAATTCATTGAATTCATGTTATTTTATTGCAGAGCTTGTAGGGGAATCTGATACATGTCAAGCGGGGCGGCATGCTGCAATGCTGCGCAGAAGATGACAGAACCGACTTCAAAATGGCGAAGGAAACAGGAAACCGTATTGTCCACGGTCTGCGCACAGCGCATTTGCGTATGCGGGTCTGTTTGCATGGACATTGCCGTTTGTACCGTTTGTAATGCACGGGAAAATCCTTCTCCTGTGTATTTGATAAACGCTTCCTTGGCGGTCCAAAGCGTGAAGAATGCATGCGATGTTCTGCCTTGTGCATCGAACCATGCAAGTTCTTCTGCTGTAAACATTTTTTTTGCAATGGCTTCCATATTCCGCAGATTTCGGATTTCTTCTGCATCCACGCCGCAGGGATTCTCCGCCCCGGAAAGCAGAACGGCTACCGTATGTGCCGTATGGGTAATGCTGAAGACAACCGGCAGATTCTGCGAGGACGGGACAAAATGCGGTTTTCCGTTCCAGTCGATGACAGCCAGTTCCGTATCCGAATACCCGCACAGTGTCAGTCCGCGGTGCAGAAGCAGTTCTGCACAGGCGGATGCAAGCTGATCTTTTTTGGGGCGCCGCTGCACAATTTCCCGTCTTGTATCGGATAGCTTTGCAAGAAACGCATCAATTGGAATATCACATGCATGAAGATTGGAATAGAACAGTACCGGCAGACTAAAATTTTTCATTCTTGGAATTTACATAAAGAGAGGTGAATTCGATTGCATCAAGTGGGAACCAGATCAAAAGCAGCAGCATGAGCTGTGAGACAATGCTGACGACATCCCGGATATCATACTTGATAAACGTATAGAAAAACGCAGCGGCAAGGAGACACATTGGTATAATCAGTTTATATGTTCCGCACACGGTACGGACGGTACAAAAGGCAAGTGAATACCAGAAAATGCACTCACAAAGGAGAAGCAGTATGGTGGAAACACGGATATCCGAACGATAGACAAAAAAAGCAAGCAGTTTTAACACAATCTGTACAGCGCTGATGATCATAACGGGTTTGAGCATGACTGTGACATCTTGTTCTGCTCCCCCCTTGACGGTAATGACATGATACACAACGGCTGCGATAATGCAAACGGAAAGGAAACAGGAAAGAATTTCTCCATTGATCAGTGCATGCACTGCACAGTACAGCTGCAAAATCACAAACACAATACCGCTTATAACCATATAGATAAGCTGTTTTGATTTTGGACGAATGACAAGCGGGGATGTAAATGTCGGAAACAGCTTCATTTCAATGTTTCTCCTTTTGCTTTTGTTCTTTTTCTGCAAAAATCGCCTGAAATGCTTCTCTGTACGGCGGACGTGCAATTCCATACTCTGTCACGATACCGGCAATGAGACTATGATCTGTCACGTCAAAGGCGGGATTGTACACCTTCACGCCGTCCGGCGCCATTTTTGTTTGGTACCACATATCTGTGACTTCTTCCGGACGCCGCTGTTCAATCGGAATCTCTGCACCGCTGGAACAGGTCATATCAATGGTGGCGGTCGGTGCGCAGACATAGATGGGAACCCCGTATTCCTTTGCAACACAGGCAACGACAGAGGTTCCGATTTTGTTGGCGGTATCGCCATTGGCGGCAACACGGTCACAGCCGACAAACACTGCCTGTACAAGCCCCTGTTTCATCACAGAGGCGCTCATGTTGTCACAGATCAGTGTCACATCGACGCCGGCATGATACAGCTCATAAGCGGTCAGCCGCGCACCCTGCAAAAGCGGTCTGGTTTCATCCGCATATACATGAAAATGATAGCCGCGTTCCTCACCAAGATAAATCGGCGCGGTTGCAGTGCCGTATTTCGCCGCCGCCAGACGTCCTGCATTGCAATGGGTCAATATCCCGTCTCTCGGTTTGACAAGGGTCAAGCCATATTCGCCGATGGCACGGCAGACGCGGATATCCTCCGCTTTGATTTCCTCACATTCTGCGCGCAGAACAGAAAGAATTTCCGCATGCGGACGTTCTTTTACCGACAGATAGACGCGCTCCATGCGATCAAGCGCCCAGAACAGATTGACGGCGGTTGGGCGTGCAGAAGCCATATAGGTTTTGTCTTTCACCAACAAATCCGTAAGAGCGGCAGCGGAAAGGTCCGGTGCATTTGTCAAATGTTCCTTTGCTGCAAGATAATACGCCATACCTGCCGTAATACCGATGGCAGGTGCGCCGCGTACCATCAGACGGTATATTGCGTCATGGATTTCTTTTTGGGTGTGGAGAGAAACGGCTGTGCATTCCGCAGGCAGTCTGGTCTGGTCGCAGATGACAATGGCACTGTCTGCATCATCCAGTGCGACGGTTTCAATCTCTGTAAAAGCTTTTGCAGTTTCATTCACGGTGGGAAAATCCTCCTTTTCACATGAAAATATCGTTGATTGAAAAGTACCTTTATACCATGATCTAACAAGAAAAGAGGATGCCGCTTTTGGAGACATCCTCCCGCATTTATTTTGGATTGCAATTTATTTCACAAGATTTTTTACGTCGTCCTGGCAGCGTGCAATAAACTCATCGATACGCATGGTGCCTTCGTCGCCGCCTTTTCTGGAGCGAACCGAAAGAACACCCTCATTCATTTCTTTATCACCGATGACAAGCATATACGGAACCTTATCAAGCTGTGCCTCACGGATTTTACGGCCGATGGTTTCGTTGCGGTCATCTACCTCGACACGCAGTCCGGCAGCTTCCATTTGCTTCTTTAAGCCATATGCATAATCGATATGCTCATTGCCGATGGGAAGCACTTTGACCTGTGTCGGTGCGATGAACATGGGCATAGCGCCTGCATATTTTTCAATCAGCAGTGCAAGTGTTCTTTCATAGCAGCCGATTGCTGTTCTGTGGATGATATACGGTGTCTTCATGGTATTGTCGGAATCCACATATTCCATACCGAATTTCTTTGCAAGCAGCATATCGATCTGGAGGGTAATTAAAGTATCTTCCTTGCCGAATACGTTCTTGATCTGAATATCCAGCTTCGGACCGTAGAATGCGGCTTCGTCAATACCAATCTTGTAATCGATGTGGTTCTGATCCAAAAGTTCCTTCATGGTGCTCTGTGCAAGCTCCCACTGCTCTGCCGTACCCTCATATTTGTCGGTACGGTTGGGGTCCCACTGGGAGAAGCGGAAGGAACAGTCTTCCTTTAAGCCGACCGCATCCAGCATATAAAGTGCAAGGTCAAGGCAATTCTTGAATTCGTCTGCCAGCTGTTCCGGACGCAGAATAATATGTCCTTCGGAAATGGTGAACTGACGCACACGAATCAGACCGTGCATTTCACCGGAATCCTCATTGCGGAACAGGGTAGACGTCTCACCAAGCCGCATGGGAAGCTCACGGTAAGAACGCTTTTTGTTTAAGAATACCTGATACTGGAACGGGCATGTCATTGGGCGGAGTGCAAAGCATTCCTTCGTCTCGTCCTGCGGATCGCCAAGAACAAACATACCATCGAGGTAATGATCCCAGTGACCGGATATTTTGTAAAGATCACGTTTTGCAAGCAGCGGTGTTTTTGTCAGAAGGTAACCGCGTCTCTGTTCTTCGTCTTCTACAAAGCGCTGCATCAGCTGGATGGTTCTTGCACCCTTGGGGAGCAGTACCGGCAGACCCTGACCGATGACGTCAACCGTGGTAAAGAATTCCAGCTCACGGCCAAGCTTGTTGTGGTCGCGTTTTAATGCTTCTGCCTGCTGTTCCAGATATGCGTTCAGGGCGTCTTTGGTTGGATATGCAGTACCATAAATCCGTTGCAGCTGCTTGTTGTTCTGGTCGCCCTTCCAGTATGCGCCTGTGCAGGCAGTCAGCTTGAATGCCTTGACAATGCCTGTTGCAAACAGGTGAGGACCTGCGCACAGATCGGTATATTCTCCCTGGCGGTAGAAGGAAATTTCTTCACCTTCGGGAAGTTCCTCAATGAGCTGAACCTTATACGGTTCATTGCGCTCTGTCATAAACGCAATTGCTTCTGCTCTGGAAAGTGTGAAACGTTCAATTTTCAGATTTTCCTTGACGATTTTTTTCATTTCACCTTCCAGCTGCTTTAAGACGTCTGTGGTGAATGGTACTTCTGCGTCGAAGTCATAGTAGAAGCCGTTATCGATGGCAGGACCAATGGTCAATTTTGCGCTGGGGAACAGTCTTTTGACTGCCTGTGCGAGAATATGAGAAGCTGTATGCCAGAAGACGTGCTTGCCTTCGTCATCATCAAAGGTATAAAGCTTGATGTCTGCGTCCGCAGTCAAAACCTTTGTCAGGTCGCAGGGGGCGCCGTCGACGGATGCAGCGATAATGTCACGGGTAATCAGTCCGGCTTCCTTTGCGGCATCGTATACCGTAACCGGAGCTTCCAGCTGCAAGGTGTTTTCACCGAATTTCAATGTAATCATGATGGTGTTCTCCTTTTCATAAATTTCTGCATTTATTTTTTATCAGGTTCAATAGATCTGTACAATACCCTTTTTCTTTTGGATATCGGACATGTCTAATAAAAAAAACCGGAACAGTCAAAAGGACTGTTCCGGGGTGCAGTGTCAATTTTTACACAGCACGGTTCCACCCGTGTTTTTCACTTAAAAAATATAAAATCAGTGCCGTATGGGTGGTACCGCCAATAGATGGTATCTCCATGAAACGCTTTCAGCCGGTGACGTTTCTCTCTATCCAAACAAATACAAGGCTTTGTTTGGGTGGGATACGAAAGAATCTAAGCGACATATCCTATACAGATGTATATATTATAACGCAAAAAAACGAATTTGTCAATATCTCTGCGTCTTTTTTCTGCGATTATATTCCGAGCGCGGATTGATGATTTCACGCCAGTCAAAATCTCCATGATCCAGTGCGGAAATCAATGCTTCTGCTGTTGCGATATTTGTGGCAATTGGCACATTGTGCAAGTCACACATGCGAATCAGATTGGTTTCCAGCTCCTCCTGTTCCGGGCTGGGAAGGTCCGGCTGATTGGTGGCGCGGAAAAACAGAACCAAATCTATTTCATCGTATGCAATCCGAGATGCGATTTGCTGAACTCCGCCCTGCTTACCTGCAAGGAGACGTTCGATTTCAAGTCCCGAAGCATCCGAGACGTATTTGCCGGTGATGGCTGTTGCAGAGATGTTGTGCTTGGAAAGTATACCACAGTACGCGATACAAAACTGTGTCATAAGCTCCTTTTTGGAGTCATGAGCGATGATTGCGATTTCCATTGATAAATCCCCTTTCTGAAAGTCTTATTTTGGCTTTTATATGGTAAATTGGCAGAATGAACTATGATGTTGTGAACAGTGGGACATAACGATGTTCCAGCCTTGCGGCAATATTTTGAAATGCATACAGAAACGGCTTCTTGCGATAAGCAGGATGCCCGATCAAAAGACCGTTATTCTGTGCGCTCCAAACATCAGCGTCAAATGGAATTACCCCAAGAAGCGGAAGTGCAACGGTATCTACCACATCAAACAATTCTTTGGTTGCAAGAATTTGCTTTTGCTTTCGTCTTTTTGTATGTGTGAAAAAGCACTCCCCCTCCATGAACGCATTGATGATCAATTTTTGAGAAGGAATCCCACACACTGAAAGCAGGGATGCGGTTTGCTCTGCAGAACGGATTGCTGTTGATTGTGCCGAGGAAATGATCAGCGCTTCCTCCGCAATCGAGGCAGCTGCGGTCAATAAATCACGCATTCCTCCAGGGGTGTCGATGTAAATATAATCAAAGATGCAGGCATCATTTTCCTTGGGCAGCGCTGCAAGCAGATATGCAAACGCATCTTTGTCAAGGCTTGTCTTATCTGCGTGACCGCCTGGGAGCAAAAAGAGGCTGTCCTCCATTCCGGGAACAGATGTCATTGCCTGTGCGGCACTGCAGCGTCCGGCAAGTACATCGAAGTAACTGTACAAAACGCTGTCCTGCACACCGAGCAACAAATCAAGCGAACGGTTGGCTGTGTCGCAGTCAATTAAAAGGACACGCTTTCCGCGCATTGCCAATGCGGCACCGAGATTTGCACAGACTGTGGATTTTCCGACGCCGCCTTTTGCAGAGGTAACAACACGGATCTCCGTATGGTTCATGGACGCCTCCCGCAGTATCCGGTGTAAAAGACGCACCGGAGAAATGATGCCGATCTTAGTGAAATGTTACAAGAAAAATAGAATTGCAAAAAATCACCGTACTTATATTTTATCATACAAGGGGGCTTGCTGTCAACGGTATGATAAAAAAATTCACAAATAATCGTATATTCAGTACGAAATAGGTAATAGATTCAAGAAAATTCCGGAACAGACAGATGCTGCCTCTTTACAAAACGACGGTGTTATGGTAAAATTTAAAAGAAAAAGAACAGTATTTATCTTGAAAGGAAGAATAACATGGAGGATAATGAAACAAACACAAGCGAAACGATGTCTCCATTTGAAAAAGCATATAGTACGAATCACGGATGCAGATTATGTCCGCGTGCCTGCAATGCGAAGCGGGGAGAAGGAACACGGGGATACTGCGGCGCCGGCAGAGAACTGCGGCTGGCACGTGCGGCGCTGCATCATTGGGAGGAACCGTGTATTTCCGGAACACGGGGATCGGGAGCTGTATTTTTCTCCGGCTGTCCCCTTGGCTGCTGCTTCTGTCAGAATTATAAAATCAGTCACGAGGGATTCGGTTTGGAAATTACAGAAGATCGCCTTGCGGAAATTTTTCTTTCTTTGCAGGAGCAGGGAGCGCATAATATCAATTTGGTGACGGCAACGCCATATACCGATGCGGTGCTGCGCGTTCTCGACCGGCTGCGCGGTAAAAGTCTGATGATACCGATTGTGTGGAATTCCAGCGGCTACGAGCGATTGGAGACGCTGAAACGGCTTTCTGGTTATATCGATATTTATCTTCCGGATTTCAAATATGCAGATGCGGCGCGTGCAAAGCGGTATTCGTATGCGGAGGACTATCCGGAAACGGCACTTTCCGCAATTCTGGAAATGCAGCGGCAGACGGGGAAGTATGTCTTAGGGGAGGACGGGATTCTGCGGCGCGGTACCGTTGTTCGCCATCTTGTGATGCCCGGGGGCAGAAGAGATTCCATACAGGTAATGGAAGAACTTGCAGCACATTTTGAAAGAGACGACATTCTTGTCAGTCTGATGAGCCAGTATACGCCATGTTACAAAAGCTGCGACTATCCGGAACTCAATCGGCGTGTGACGACTTTTGAATACGAGAGTGTATGTGATGTGCTGACAGCATACGGTTTTGAGGGATACTATCAGGAAAAGAGTTCCGCAAAAGAAGAATATACGCCGCCGTTTGATCTCGAAGGGGTCATAAAATAACGTGAGTTCGATGAGAGTCAAACTCCACCGCAAAAACTTTTCAGATACAAAAAACACAATAGTTGTCTTTTTACCCAGTTTAAAGTTTTTTGAATGGGGTTTTGGGAAAATCTTTTTTGAGGGAAAAGTTTTCCCCATGAAATTCATCGAACTCACGTTAAATATATGCTTATTTTTTCAGTGCAATGGCCGCTTTTGCTTTTTCTACAATGTTGGCTGCGGTCAGACCGTACAGTTCCATCAGCGGCGGAACCTTGCCGGAACGACCGAAGACATCGTTTGTACCGACACGCAGAACCGGGACGGGGCAGGTTTCCGATACCGTTTCTGCCACTGCGGAACCGAAACCGCCGATGATGCTGTGTTCCTCTGCGGTTACGATGCATCCGGTTTCCTGTGCGGCAGCGCATAGCAGCGCGCGGTCGATTGGCTTGATGGTGGCGCAATTGATCACGCGTGCGGAAATTCCGTCATTTGCAAGCAATTCCTTTGCAATCAGTGCCTGTTCTACCATAACACCGGTCGCTGCAATGGTGACGTCTTTTCCTTCTGCAAGTGTGATGCCCTTGCCGATTTCAAATTTATAGGTGTTCTGATCGAAAAGAACCGGAACTGCATAACGTCCAAAGCGCATATAAACAGGACCGTCGTGCAGAATTGCGGCTTCCACAGCGGCTCTTGCTTCTACAGCGTCCGCCGGGTTCAGCACAACCATACCGGGGATGGTACGCATCAGCGCCAGATCCTCCAGACACTGGTGGGTTGCACCGTCTTCACCAACGGTAATACCCGCATGCGTTGCTCCGATTTTTACATTCAGATGCGGATATCCGATGGAATTACGAATCTGCTCAAATGCACGGCCTGCTGCGAACATCGCAAAGGAGGATACAAACGGAATCATACCGGCTGCAGCTGCACCGGCTGCAACGCCCAGCATGTTGCCTTCTGCAATACCGCAGTCAAAGAATCTCTCAGGATGTGCCTTTTTGAATTTGATGGTTTTGGTTGCCTCTGCGAGGTCTGCGTCAAAGACAATGATGTTATATTTATCGCCGAATTCCGCAAGTGCCGAACCATAAGCTTCTCTTGTTGCAATTTTCTCTGCCATTGTGATATTCCTCCCTTACAGCGCTGCCTTGCAGGCGTTTAATTCTTCGATTGCCTGTGCATATTCGTCTGCATTCGGCGCTTTGCCATGCCATCCGGCTTTATCTTCCATATAGGAAACGCCTTTTCCCTTTGTGGTTGCAGCTAAGATCAATGTCGGTTGACCTTTGACGGTTTTTGCTTCTTCAAATGCAGCTTCAATTTCATTAAAATCATGTCCATTGATACAAATAACATGCCAGCCGAATGCCTTGAATTTTTCATCAAGCGGTGTTGGATTCATGACCTCTGTGATCTTACCGTCGATTTGCAGACCATTGAAGTCAAGCACGGCGCAAAGATTGTCGAGTTTATAATGTGCGGCAAACATTGCAGCTTCCCACACCTGACCTTCTTCGGACTCACCGTCGCCAAGTACCGTATATACGCGGTAATCTTTGTTCTGGATTTTACCGGCGAGCGCCATTCCGCATGCGGCAGAAATACCCTGTCCCAAGGAGCCGGAGGACATATCAATACCCGGAGTGTGTTTTTTGTCCGGATGACCCTGCAGGTAGCTGTCGATATGACGGAAGGTCTTCAAATCTTCCTTTGGGAAGAAGCCTTTTTCCGCCAGTGCTGCATAAAGCGCCGGACAGGTATGACCCTTGGAAAGGACAAAACGGTCACGTGCATCCCAATCGGGATTGTTCGGGTCGACGTTCATTTCCGCAAAATACAGATACGTAATGATATCGGCAATGGAAAGTGAACCGCCCGGATGACCGGAAGCGGCATTGAACACCTCTTCCACGATACCGAGTCTGATTATAACAGCGGTTTTTTTGAGTTCTTGCAGTTTTACAGAATCCATGTGTTTTCCTCCGTGAATGGAATTTAACTTGTTTGGCATATATATTATATAACAAAAACGGGAAAAAGTCAAATCCAAATGACGAAAAAGCGCATAGATTTTCTAAATTCTCGTAAATTCCTGAAAATGGGTTGACAAAACCGATATTTTCATGTATAATAACATAGATTATGATGAAATAATCCGCAATAAAAGAAAAGGAGATATCCAAATGAATGGATTGAACATGCTTGGCACACTGGCTGCCCTTGCACCGATGACCGGAGATACCGGGATGTCTGGTGCTGTTGTACCTGTCATTATTGGTGCAGTGTTGGTTGTGGTTTTTGTTGCTTTGACAATCATACAGAAGAAACGCAAACAGAATAAAAAAGACGACGACTGAGGATTACAAAGTCTCCATCCTTTTCCATACGCTGTCTCACCTACCATGGGTGCGGCAGCATGTTTTTTTATTTTTTGCGTTTGGGATACAAAAATGCCGCTCTTTTGAGCGGCAAAAAATCTTTTTGGGTTGAATACAACCCGTTTGGGGTGATGGCACCCCGTTGTGTGCTTTATCTGATTCTGACAACGACTTTTCTGTCAACGGAAGCGGCAGCAGCTTTCATTACCATACGAATTGCTTTTGCAATTCTGCCATGCTTGCCGATAACCTTTCCCATGTCGTCAGGAGCGACTGTCAGCTCCAGTGTGAGTTCACCGTTGCTTTCCGATTCCGCAACAGAGACGGCTGCGGGGTCATCCACAATGGCTTTCACCATGTCAGACAACACAGTATTCAAGTTGACCATATTGATTATGACTCCGAAACTTCAAAGCTCAGATAATCTCGGACTTCTTAAGCAGGCTGCGGACAGTTTCTGTGGGCTGTGCACCGTTGGCAAGCCACTGCTTTGCCTTTTCTGCATCGATTTTGATTTCGACCGGATTGGACAGGGGATTGTAGAAACCAACCTGCTCAATGAAACGACCGTCGCGGGGAGAACGGGAGTCAGCGATGACGATACGGTATGCCGGTGCCTTCTTTGCACCGATTCTCTTCAGTCTCATTTTAACCATGATAATTTTCCTCCAGATCATGTATGATAGTAATGTTTTTTATATAAAAATCTGAAACATAATAGTTCAGACTTTGTTTGGTAACTTTTGTCACAGATTCCACTGGAATGCATGATTCCGTGGAAATACGGGCATTTCGATAAAGAAGATGACTTTTCCTTTCGCTAAAGCGGTTGTCATCGTAACGAATCTTATCTGCGAAATCCTGGAATGCGCTTCTTTGAGAAGCCTTTTTTCCCCAGTCCGGAGAACTGCTTCATCATTTTCTGCATCTGTTCAAATTGCTTAAGCAGCCGGTTGACGTCTTCGACCTTCATACCGGAGCCAGCGGCAATCCGCTTTCTGCGGGACGCGTTGATGATGGAGGGGTCTTTGCGTTCATTTGGCGTCATGGAAAGGATAATGCCTTCCATGCGGTCAAGCTGATGTTCATCAATGTTTGCGTTTGCAAGTTCTGCCTGATTGATACCGGGAATCATACCGAGCAGCTGCTGCATTGATCCCATTCCGCGAATCTGTCGGGATTGTTCCAGAAAATCTTCCAGATTGAAGGACTGTTCCCGCATTTTGCGTTCCAGTTCCTTTGCCTGTTCCTCGTCATATTGCTGCTCCGCTTTTTCAATCAGGGAGAGCACATCACCCATTCCGAGGATACGGCTTGCCATACGTTCCGGATGGAACGGTTCAAGCGTGTCAAGTTTTTCACCGGTACCGATAAACTTGATCGGCTTTCCTGTGACATGACGAATGGACAGTGCGGCGCCGCCTCTGGTATCGCCGTCCATTTTGGTCATCACAACGCCGGTGATATCAAGCAGGTCATTGAACGATTTTGCCACATTGACCGCATCCTGACCGGTCATTGCATCGACCACAAGCAGAATTTCTGTCGGTTCTACAGATGCCTTAATCTTTTGCAGCTCTTCCATCAGCGCTTCATCGACATGCAGACGGCCGGCGGTATCGAGGATGACAAGGTCATTGCCGTGCTGCTTTGCATGTTCTACCGCGGTCTGTGCGATTTCGACGGGGGACACCTTGTCGCCCATGGAAAAAACAGGAATGTTCAGCTGCGCACCGACAACCTCTAACTGCTTGATTGCTGCCGGACGGTACACGTCGCAGGCAACCATCAGCGGGCGTTTGCCCTGTTTGCGGAAGTAAGCGGCAAGCTTTGCAGAATGTGTCGTTTTACCGGCGCCCTGAAGTCCGCACATCATCACAACGGTCGGCGGCTTCTTTGCAAATTCAAGCCGTTCATTGGTTTCACCCATAAGCTTTGTCAGCTCTTCATTGACGATCTTGACAATCTGCTGTGAAGGAACAAGACTTTCCAGCACATCGGCGCCGACACAGCGTTCCTGCACCGTTTTTGTGAATTCTTTTACGACCTTGAAGTTGACATCTGCTTCCAGCAGTGCCATCTTGATTTCACGCATTCCTTCCTTGACGTCTGCCTCGGTCAGCTTGCCTTTGTTTTTAAACTTTTTAAATGCATTGGCCATTTTCTCGGACAATCCGGAAAACATCATATGAACGGCACTCCTTTCGTGGATTCCTTCTTCCTCATTTTATCACGGTAAAGCTATGATTTACAATTTTTCCAATTCCCCAATCAATTCACGGAAGCGGCAGAGGCAAATCTCGGCATCCTGCTTCTGTGCTGCGGGAAGATGTTCAAAAATCGGATCAAGGGACGTGGATATCTGCATCATCTTTTCTGCGATGGCACACTTTTTTTCCTGTATTTTGACAAGTCCAAGCTGGTGTTCAAATTCGTCAAGTGCGGATTCCGCGCGGTGCAGTGCATCATGCACTCCCTGCCGCGTAATGGAAATTTCATCTGCGATTTCGGAAAGGGAAAAATCTTCATTATAGTACAGATCAATCACATTCCGTTGATTTTCGGAAAGCAGTGCACCGTAATAATCAAACAGCACGGAATATTTCATCTCTTTCTGCGACATGATCTGCCTCCCTGTGCATTACAACTGTCAAGAAGATTCCTTTACACGAACGTATCTATTATACCATGAATGGTCAGACTTGTCAAGGGGGTAAAGCAAAAAACTTTACAACAATCGTTAAAAGCTCTTGACAAAAGAGAAAATCTGTTGTATAATAACTACTGTAATCTCTCCTGACATAAAGAGTTTCTGCATGAAAGGTGTTTGCGGCGGCACAACAGCATCCGTATTTGAATATTTTTAGATGTTCAAACATGCAGCAGTGCGGTTTCTGGCGCTGCATGAGAAATGAAGGTTTGCATATTTTCTGGCTTCAAGCTTCAGACCGACTCTTTGGGAGAGTACGGTCTTTTATTTTTTTCAAAGGAAGGAATACATTTATGGAGACACGTGTTGCTGTCATGAGTATTATTGTGGAATCCGCAGATTCCGTTACGGAGATCAACGAACTATTGCATAAGTATGCCGCTTATATCATTGGACGCATGGGAATTCCGTACCGTGCAAAAAACATTTCCATTATTTCGATTGCACTGGACGCGCCGCAGGATATCACGGCGATGCTGTCCGGTCAAATTGGAAAGCTGAAGGATGTTTCCGTGAAGACGGCATATTCCGGCATTGTATCAAAGTGTGATGAATAAAAACCATATTGCACTGATCGACCGCCTTGCAGAAACGCACACCCTGCCAGCCGAAAACTATTTGACGCTGATTCGCAACCTGTCCGATGAGGAGGATGCTTATCTTGCAAATTGTGCACTGAAAACAAAGGAAACCCATTACGGCAAACAGATTTTTATCCGTGGACTGATTGAGATTTCCAATATCTGCAAAAATGATTGCTACTACTGCGGGATTCGCGCGTCAAATCGAAATTGTGAACGCTACCGTCTCACAGAAGAGGAGATTCTGTCCTGCTGTGAGGAAGGATATCGGCTTGGTTTCCGTACCTTTGTCATGCAGGGGGGAGAGGATCGTTTTTTTACGGATGATGTTCTGTGTGATATTCTGCATCATATCAAAGCGGCGTATCCTGATTGTGCAGTTACCCTGTCGCTTGGGGAACGCTCTGATATAAGTTACCGCCGTCTAAAAAAAGCCGGTGCCGACAGATATCTTCTTCGCCACGAAACAGCGAATCCGGAACACTATAGACTCCTGCACCCGAAAAAGATGCTGTATCTTAATCGCCTTCGCTGCCTGCATGTACTGCGTGACGTTGGTTTTCAGGTCGGCTGCGGATTTATGGTCGGATCGCCGTTTCAAACAGAGGAGATGTTGGCAGAAGAACTGCGTTTTATTGAAGCATTCAAACCGGACATGTGCGGCATCGGTCCGTTTATCCCGCATAAAGATACGGATTTCCGTGATTTTGGCGCAGGTTCCGTTCGTATGACTTGCCGGCTGCTCTCCTGTATTCGGCTGATTCATCCAACCGTTCTGCTTCCGGCGACAACCGCACTCGGAACCCTGCATCCGCAAGGAAGGGAAATGGGAATTCTGCACGGTGCAAATGTGGTGATGCCTAATCTGTCACCTGCATCTGTGCGAAAAAAATATATGTTATACGACAATAAACGTTCCGATGGGGATGAATCCGCACAGGCAATTGCATCTATCCGTGCAAGGCTGGAATCCATTGGCTGCACGGTCTCCGTTTCACGCGGGGATATCGCCGCAGAAGAACAATAATATAACAAAGAGTACGATGAAGACGCCCCGCCGCTTGGGCATCCCCCAAAAACTTTAAAACTATGGTATTTCATATATCCCTATAAAAGTTTTTTGAAAGGGGTATGGGGAAAAGCTTTTTTTTCAAAAAAGTTTTCTCCATATCCATATTACGTGTTTGTTTTATTAAAGAAAGAGGTATTTTATATGGCAGTTTATAATCCAAAATCGCTTCATGCAGAAGAGTTCATCAATGACGGTGAAATTCTTGAAACGCTTGCATATGCAGAAGCCAATAAAAACAATGAAGCGCTCATCGATGAAATTCTTGAAAAAGCACGCCCACAGAAGACGGCGACCGGTTGGAACTGCAAGGGACTTTCTCACAGAGAAGCATCGGTGCTGCTTGCCTGTGACATTCCGGAAAAAATCGAAAAGATGTATAAGATCGCGGAAGAAATCAAGTTAGCGTTTTACGGCAACCGAATTGTTATTTTTGCACCGCTGTACCTTTCCAACTACTGTGTCAACGGCTGCGTGTATTGCCCGTATCACGCAAAGAATAAACATATTCCACGCAAGAAGCTGACGCAGGATGAAGTGCGTGACGAGGTAATTGCACTGCAGGACATGGGGCACAAGCGTCTTGCCATTGAAGCCGGAGAAGACCCCAAAAACAACCCGATTGAATATATTCTGGAGTGCATCAAGACCATTTATTCCGTAAAGCACAAAAACGGCGCCATTCGCCGTGTCAATGTCAATATTGCGGCAACAACGGTGGAAAACTACCGCAAGCTGAAGGACGCTGGAATCGGAACCTACATCCTGTTCCAGGAAACCTATCATAAGGAAAGCTATTTACAGCTGCATCCGACAGGACCGAAGCACGATTACGACTACCATACGGAAGCGATGGACCGTGCTATGGAGGGCGGCATCGACGACGTCGGACTGGGCGTTCTGTTTGGACTGGAGCTTTATAAATACGAATTTGCGGGACTTATTATGCACGCAGAGCATCTGGAAGCGGTACATGGCGTTGGTCCGCACACCATTTCCGTGCCGCGTGTCAAGCATGCCGACGATATTGACCCCACCGCATTTGACAACGGCATCGATGATGATACCTTTGCTAAAATCACCGCATGTATCCGTCTTGCTGTGCCGTACACCGGTATTATCATTTCGACCCGTGAAAATGAAACTGTGCGCGGTAAGCTGCTCAATCTGGGTGTTTCTCAGGTTTCCGGCGGCTCAAGAACCTCGGTCGGCGGCTACGCCGGATATACGCCGGAGGAGCGTCCGCACGACACAGAACAGTTTGATGTTTCCGACCAGCGCAGTCTGGATGAAGTGGTGCATTGGCTGATGGACTGCGGTCATATCCCGTCGTTCTGTACCGCATGCTACCGTGAGGGACGCACAGGCGACCGTTTCATGTCCCTATGTAAAGCAGGACAAATCTCCAACTGCTGCCATCCAAATGCCTTGATGACACTGACGGAATATTTAATCGACTATGCAAGTGAGGAAACCAAAAAGAAAGGCTTTGAAGTCATTGAGCGGGAGCTTGCGAATATTCCGAATGAAAAGGTTCGTGCTATTGCCGCACAGCATATTGAGGACATCAAGAACTCCAACCGCCGCGATTTCAGATTTTAATTTCTGCTAAAAGAAAGGATATCCTGCCATGTCTTTAAACGAAACCGTATCCGCAGAACGGGTGCATATTGGATTTTTCGGACGCCGCAACGTGGGAAAATCATCGCTTGTGAATGCCGTAACCGGGCAGGCACTTGCTGTGGTTTCCGATGTCGGCGGTACCACTACGGACCCTGTGAAAAAAGCCATGGAGCTTTTGCCGATAGGTCCGGTGCTGATCATTGACACACCCGGTTTTGACGATGAAGGTGCCTTAGGGGAACTGCGTGTTGAAAAGACGCGGGAAATCCTTGCCAAAACGGACATTGCTGTACTTGTGACAGACGCTGCGGCACCGATGTATGCAGATGAGCGTGAAATGTTAGCGCTGTTTTCGGCGCGGGGAATTCCATATCTTCATGTCTGCAACAAAGCGGACAGTCTTGATATGGTTCCCGCGGCGGAGGAACATACGGTTTGGGTCAGTGCAAAAAATGGAACTGGCATTACGGAACTGAAAAACCGGATTGGCAGTCTTGCAAAAACGAAAAAAAACGATCGGTTTATTGTTGCGGATCTGCTGTCGCCAAAGGATACCGTTGTCCTTGTTACGCCGATTGATGCCGCTGCGCCGAAAGGAAGGCTGATTCTGCCGCAGCAGCAGACGCTGCGTGAAATCCTTGATGTACACGGTCAAGTCTTCGTTTGTCAGGATACGGAGCTTGCGGGAACGTTTGCCGCATTGCGGGAGATGCCGCGGATGGTCATTACCGATTCGCAGGCATTTGGCCGTGTCGCAAAGGATGTTCCAGATGAGGTTCCGCTGACTTCATTTTCGATTTTATTTGCAAGATACAAAGGAAACCTGCGCACGCTGGTATCCGGTGCACGTATGCTTTCCGAGCTGCGGGACGGTGACCGTGTGCTGATCTCCGAGGGCTGTACGCATCACCGCCAGTGCGGCGATATCGGAACCGTGAAGCTTCCAGCGCTCATTCATAAGTTTACAGGCTGTACGCCGGCGTATACCTTTACCTCCGGCGGCACGTTTCCAGAGGATGTCTCCTCATATAAGCTGGTGATTCACTGCGGCGGCTGTATGCTGAATGAAGCAGAGATGGCACACCGTATGGCAGCAGCTGCCCAAAGCGGTACGCCGATTGTCAACTACGGTGTCGCAATTGCACATATGAACGGTATTTTAAAACGCAGTCTGTCGCTTTTCCCAGACGTATTGCAATTGTTGTCCTGATTTATCAACAATAAAGAAAAAAGAGCGATTTTCCGATTCTGCATGTTGAACAGCAGAAGGGAATACGCTCTTTTTTTATTTTACTGTGAGTTCAATGAGGAGATGCTTTTTGAAAAAAGCACCTCCTCAAACTCCTCCGCAAAAACTTTTAACCAACAAAATATCATATAAAAAAATCTTTTTTGGGGAAGGAACGTTTTTCCCATGAAATGCATCGAACTCACATTATTTTATCAGACGTGAAACGGTCAAAAGGGCATTTTTAAGCTTCGATTTTGTAGGTGCCGTCCTGGACAAAGATGATTTTGCGCGGACATTTTTCTGCACATTTTCCGCAGGAGGTGCATTTTTCATAATCGATGGAAGCCAAAAATCCGTCTGCGTGGATGGCGCCCGATTCGCAGACCTTGGTACAAAGCCGACATCCGATACAGCCGGCATCACAATAGGATTTGACCAGGGGGCCTTTATCCGGGGAGGAGCAGCCGACATGCACCTTTGCGTCAAAGGGAATCAGCTTGATGATGTGCTTTGGGCAGGTTTCCACACACACGCCACATCCGGCGCATTTTTCCGGGTCGACGACGGCAACGCCGTTTATGACCGTAATGGCATGATTGGTACAGTGGACAACGCAGGAGCCAAAGCCAATACAGCCATTGGGACATTCCTTCGGTCCGCCGCCAAGACGCATGGCGGCAGCACAGTCATAGGGCCCCTCATAATTGTATTTTTCCTTTGCCGTATTGTGTGTACCGGAGCACAGAACTTGTGCACGCATCCGGACAACAGTTCCTGCATCGACGCCCATGACAGAGGCAATCTTATCGGCTGCTTGCTGACCGCCGACGGGACAAGCGGAAACCTTTGCATCTCCGCGGACAATTGCTTCTGCGCAGGCGCTGCAGCCGGAAAAGCCGCATCCGCCGCAGTTTGCACCGGGCAGACATTCCACAACCTCCGGAATGCGCGGGTCTACCTTGACGGCAAAAATTTTTGAGGCAATTGCCAGCATTGCGCCGAGGATAAGGGAAATTCCGGCAAACAGAAGAAATGCATATAAAACAGAAATCATTGTGTATTTTTCTCCTATCGAATGAATTAGAAGCTGATGCCGGAGAAACCGGAGAATGCCATAGCAATTAATCCCGCGGAAATCAGGACAAGCGGCATTCCCTCAAAGGATTTCGGCGATTCTGCAAATTGCAGTCTTGCGCGGACGCCTGCAAAAATCAGGATTGCCATGGTAAATCCAATCGCGGAAGCAAATCCGACAGCAACAGAATATACAAAATTGTATTCCTTCTGAATGTTGAGAAGCGCAGAGCCAAGCACTGCACAGTTGGTTGTGATCAATGGAAGATAGATACCAAGCGCCTGATACAGCGATGGAACGAATTTTTTTAAGAACATTTCAATCAGCTGTACCAATGCAGCGATGATAAGAATAAATGCGATGGTTTTCAGGTAAGACAGTCCGAGCGGTTCCAGCATCAGATGATAGACTGCCCAGGTTGCAGCAGAGGAGAGGGTGATAACGAATGTCACTGCCAGCCCCATGCCGAGTGCAGTGTCAGGTTTATCGGAAACGCCAAGAAACGGGCAGATGCCATAGAATTTTGCAAAGATAAAGTTCTGCACAAGGACAGAGGAAAGCATTAAAAGCAAAATATCAATCAGTTGTTCCAAGATTCTTTTCCTCACTTTCTACGGTTTCGCTGTCTGCAATCACGCTGTTGTTTTGTTTGGGTGTTTCCGAATAGGTGTTGTCAGATGCTTGCGGTTCTGTTTCCTCTACAGGTTCCGTGACGCTTTCCATCGCAGCGGATTCGGGCGTATCTATGTCAGATTCTGGTATCGCAGTATCGGCAGCATCTGTATTTGCACCATCAGCAGTTGCGTCTGATTGGGCAGGAGGAATGGATGCTTCGGTGTCCTCCGTTGATTTGCTCACAGAGGTGGTCTGTTCTTCCGCTTTCTGCGGTTTTTCTTGCAAAACGGCATCCTGCGTATCAGCGGCTTCCGTCTTTTCTGAGTTCTCTTCTTTGGTTTCTGCTTTTTCGGTGTCTGAGGAGGCGGGAGTGGATGTCTCCGTTACGGTTTCCTTGCCGCCGACAATTGCTTCGTCCGGAATCACTGCAACGGTTTCTGCGGTGTCAGCAGTTATCATCTTCAGCGATCTTGGATGTGCGGCGATGTATGTTTTTATGGCATTGACAAGTGCGGCTAATATTCCGAGCGTCAGGAATGCACCGGCAGGCAGAATGAAAATCGTTGCCGGAGTATACCAACTGCCCATGATGGGAAGTCCAAGCCATGTACCAGCTCCGAGAATTTCACGCACTGAGCTGATAAGGATGAGGGATACGGTAAAGCCCAATCCCATGGAAATCCCGTCAATGGCAGACGGCAGCACGGGATTTTTCGATGCAAATGCTTCTGCACGCGCAAGAATGATACAGTTGACAACGATCAGCGGAATATAAAGACCGAGACTGTTGTACAAGGATTGCAGATATGCCTTCATCAAAAGTTCAACTGCGGTGACAAAACCGGATATGATAACGATGTAGGATGCAATGCGAATTTCCTTTGGAATGAACTTGCGGAGAAGGGAAATGATAACATTGGAGCAGATGAGAACTGCGGTTGCCGCAAGCCCCATACCGACGGCATTGGACACGGAGGTTGTGGTCGCCAATGTCGGACACATGCCGAGAAACTGCATGAAAATCGGGTTTTGATTGACCATACCCTCTTTGATTTGTTTCAGATATTGATTCATATATATGATCACAGCCTTTACGTTTGTAAAAGTGATTTCCTTTCTTTATAGGAATGGAAGCGTTCTGTTTGGAATCTGTAGCATATGTTACACAGCCTTATCTAAAAATTTTTATTGATAGACATTTGAAACAGTTATTGCTCAGACATTTCTGTGTTTTGTTCTGTTTCTGTGACAGGGGGTTGCGTTTCTGTTTCTGCGGAATTTTCCGTATCGATGGGAGTTGGATCCGCTGTTGTATCTTTTTGCTGCGTTCCAAGCGCTGCGCAGAACTCCAACGCCGTATTGACGCCGTTTAAAATGGCACGGGACGAATAGGTTGCGCCGGAAATGGCGTCCGCATGCTGCACATCGTTTCCAAAATCAAAGGAGACCGGATACGATAGTTCAATGTAGCTGTCAAGGTAGTCCTGTTCTGCTGCATTCTGACCGATACCGGGGGTATCGGAAATGGAGAGTACCCGGATACCGGTGACGGTGTTTTGGGCAGAAACGCCGACCATCATGGCCACATAGTCGCTAAAGCCCATGGATTGTCCGTCTACGCAGTAGCCAAGCAGTGCGCCTGCTTTATATACCGCGTAAACTTCACTGACATCCTTTGGCATTTCCAAAGTAAGGCTGTCTGAAAGCGGTGTGATTTCTGTTGCCTGTGGAAACAGCTCCATGACGGCTGCATTTTTTGCAGCACTTTCATTTTTGTCAATGATAGGCTGTGTAAACAGATTGATGACTGCAAGCAGAATCGCAACGGTGCATGTGATCAGCATCAATTTCCCGGTAATGACAGCAATATTGATAAGAGAGGCTTTCTTTTCATTTTCCATTTTTATGATCATAACTTTCGCGTTAGCGAAAGTTTTCCTTTCCTTGTGGAGTTGTGTCACGCCCGCAGGCAGTTGAGTCACAAAACACGGTCTGAAAAATTTATTTTTCAGACTTAGAAGCACCTCCGAATTTCTTAGGTTTTGTCAAGCGATCAATGTACCAGACCAGCGTGTTCATAATCAGAATCGCAAAGGTAATACCTTCTGGATATCCGCCGAAATAGCGGATAAACATGGTAATTGCACCGCAGCCGACACCAAAAATCAGTCGGCCTTTTGCGGTAATCGGTGTGGTCGCATAATCGGTTGCCATAAAGAATGCACCAAGCATCAAGCCGCCGCAGATCAGTTCATAAACGACAAATTCGATTCTTGCGGCTGGATTTTTCGGAAAGAGGTATGCAATCAGCGCAACCGTTGCAAGATAGGCGACCGGCGTGTGCCATGTAATGACACGGCGGACAATCAGATAAATACCTCCGGCGATCAACAGCAATGTGGAAACTTCTCCAATGGCTCCGGCTTTGGCGCCGAGCAGGTAATTAAACATACCCTCCTGTGGAATGGTACCGTTTTTCAAAAGCTGCATCGGTGTTGCAGATGCAACAATATCAGCAGTATTGATGGAAACTGCGGCAGCGGAGGAAGATGTAAAAGGGGATGGGGCGATGGTGATGGCAGAAGGCCATGCGAGCATTAAAAATGCGCGGGCAGCAAGCGCCGGATTCATGAAATTTTTACCGATGCCGCCATAAAGCTGCTTGACAATGACAATTGCAAAAAAGGCACCGACAATGGGAATCCAAAGCGGAACCGTCGCCGGCAGATTCATCCCGAGCAAAAGACCGGTAACAGCGGCAGAACCGTCTGTAACTGTGATGCGTTTTTTCATCACCATCTGATAAAGCGCTTCAAATCCGATACAGCAAATGATCGATATGACACCAATGGACAGTGCACGCGGACCGAATACATATATACCCCAGATAAACGATGGGAGCAGTGCGATCAGCACATCAATCATGATGGAGCGTGTGGTAACCGGACTTTTGATGTGTGGGGAAGTGGAAACGGTCAGGCGTGAAAACGGATTGATGGATTTTTTATTTTGCGCAGCGGTTTCCGTCTCTTCTGTTTGCGGTGATGCTGCTGCGCGTTCCATCTGTTCGGACTCTGCTGTCTGGGTTTCTTGTTTATTTTCCGGCATTGGTATCACCTTCCTTTGGCTTTTTGGATTCTTTTTGCATTTCAGGTTTTGGGGACTTTTCTTTTTCTGCGGGTTTGTTTTCTGCGGCTGGCGGTTTCTGTGAGGAGGCAAGCGCTGCCTGCTGCGCACGCTTTCTGGCAGTTAAATAGGTTTTGGCTTTTCGGATATATTGAACAATCGGGACCTGTCCCGGGCAGTTATAAGAGCAGGTTCCGCATTCTACACAGCTCATCACATTGTTCGCATCGGCTTCATCATAAGCATTTTTTTGAGAAAACGCTGCAAGATAATTGGGCATTAAGTGCATCGGACAGTTGGCAACGCACCGTCCGCAGCGGATACAGGCGGCAGGAAGATGATAATTGAGATCATTTTTTTCTGAAAAGACCAAAATTGCAGAGGTTCCCTTTGTGACAGGCGCAGTAATATCCCATTGCGCAATTCCCATCATAGGACCGCCGTTGACAATCTTCTTTGGCTGCGCGCGCAGACCGCCGCAAAAATTGATCACATCAAGATAGGGAGTACCGAGAGGAACACGCACATTTTTTGGCGTCTTGATACAGTCGCCGTCACAGGTTACGGTACGTTCGATCAACGGCATGCCATGTGCCACTGCGTCAAAAACAGCATAACAGGTTTCTGCATTGAAGATGACACAGCCGACGTCCGCCGGAAGCTTTCCCTGCGGAAGCTCAATCCCTTTCAGCGCGTATATCAGCTGGCGTTCATCCCCCTGCGGATATTTTGTTTTCATTACGCGAACGGTGATAATGTCGCTTCCGGCAAGACACTGTTCCAGTTTATTGATTGCGTCCAGTTTGTTGTCTTCCACCGCAATTTCTGCATGACGAAGTCCGAGGGCTTTCATCAATATTTTAATGCCATTGATGATTGCCGCCGGATTTTCAAGCAGAAGTCTATGGTTGGCGGTGATATAAGGTTCGCACTCTGCGCAATTGATAATCAGGTGCTGTACTTTGGAAAGTGCGGACTGTATTTTTGCATATGTGGGAAAGGTAGCGCCGCCCATACCGGAAATACCTGCATTTTTGACGATCTCGATGATTTCCTCTGTTGTGATATCCTGAATGCGTTTTGGATATGGCTGAATTGAGGGATCCAGTGTATTGCATCCGTCATTTTCAATCACAACATGTACAATTTTCATGCCGTTGGCAGCGTTTGCTTCCTTAATTTCCTTGACTTTTCCGGACACGCTGGCATGTACCGGACAACCAAGGCCGCTTTCCACACGTCCGATGACTTGCCCTTTATATACCTGATCACCGACTTTGACACACGGAACACAATGTGCACCAATATGCTGAGACATCGGCAATGAAACATATGCAGGTGTTGGCAGCGCTTCTATTTTACAGCGGCGTGTATTTTTATGATCATCAATATGCATGCCGCCTTTGAACGTTAGAGCCATTTTTATGACTATCACTTTTACACATTCAGCAAAAAGCTGAACAGTTCAGCAGATGCAGAACCGTTCAACAAAAGTTGAGACGTTCAACAAAAGTTGAACTGGTAAAAGGTTATCTCCTTTCTTTTTATAGGAGTGCGTGCACTCCGTTGGAATCTGTGGCATGTCCGCATGCGGTCGAGCCACACAACACTGTCTGAAAACTGATTGTCAAACTATCTTCTTAAATTTGAATCAATATATAATATGATACCACAGAATCGTAATTTTGGCAAGGGTTAATTTATAATCTGTTTTAAAACATTTCATTTTTATATAGGAAAATACAGTCTTGCCCTTTATAAGACAAAAATTGAATCATTTAAAAATAAATTCTGAAAAAACGATTGACAAAAGAAGAAAAATATGGTATACTATAAAGGTCACAGAAAGAACACGGTAAAAACGGTTCTCGACAGGAAATATGAAAAAATTTCAAAAAAGTTTTGAATATCTCTTGACAAAAGGAAAGTTCTGTGATATAATAAATAGGCTGTCGACAAGAGAGACGGCAAGCTGTTAAATACAGCACATTATGCTGTGCATAATGGTATGATCCTTGAAAATTGAACAACAACAAATTGTACGAAACGA
This sequence comes from Clostridia bacterium, assembly GCA_017942005.1. Classification (GTDB taxonomy): domain Bacteria; phylum Bacillota; class Clostridia; order Oscillospirales; family CAG-272; genus RGIG3925. The sequence goes on from JAGAVJ010000035.1 coordinate 27,945, forward strand.
AAGAGGATGGAAACATCCTTTGGAATCTCGACAATTCATTAATAAAGAATAGTCAAAACTATTCACTCTAAAAAAGTAAAGAGAGCTAAATCATAGCTCGGATATTGATTTGAAGAGCCTCTTTTGAGACTTTTGAAATACCAACATTCGAGAGTTTGATCCTGGCTCAGG
>JAGAVJ010000036.1 GCA_017942005.1 Clostridia bacterium
ATTCTCCTTGATTGATAATATGGATAAGATTTTACGGATATTTCTGTTCCTTCATTATACTGTATCCGACATTTTTTGCCAAGAATTACGGGGGTTCTGCCCGCAAAAATCCGTCTTTTTTTGCCGAATCCGCTTGTACCCCGTCGGCAGTCGTGGTATAATACCCACGACAACACAAAATTTCCTTCACAGGACACATCCTTAACAAAAAGACCTGCTAATAAAAGTCAATAGGTAAACCGAAAAAAGTTGAAATTGTTTTTTAGCAAATTGTAAGCAGCACAACAAGACCACCGTGAAGTACAAATTTCACGCCGGTCAGGAGTTTCGCAGCATTGCGATGCTGCGTTCCGCTGCTCCGAACAGACCGAAACGGTCAGTCCGAAGCAGCGGTAGATTCAACACAGGCTTTTACTCTGGCATAGTAAATTCGGAGAAACTTGTTGGCGGCTGCGATCATGTACACCTTGTATGGCTTACCTTCCGCTCGTTTTCGGTCAAGAAACTGGTAAACAGGCTCATCCGGCGGACTGTTCTGAAGAATGACTGCCATGATCTGAAACAGCGTTTTACGGAGGCTGGCCGAACCACGCTTGGAGATGCTTCGTGAGGAAACATCCACCTTGCCGGACTGATTCGGAGGAGAGTCAATACCAGCATACCCGACCAAAGATTTCTTGGAAGTGTACCGACGGATATCCCCTATTTCAGCCATAAGCTGACTGCCGAGAACCGGGCCGCAGCCGTACATCTGCATAACGGTATCGTATTCCGGTAAAAGAGATGCCAATCGCTCCATTTCTTTGCGGAAGGCCGCCAGTGTTTCGGTAATGGTATTCAGCTGTATAATCGCCTGTGTGATCAGGAATTTTACGGTTTCGTCTTTGGGCAGGTCAGAAACACTTGCCATTGCTTTTGCATGGATTTCGGATGCTTTGGATTCACGATACTGATAACCGTGTTTGTGACACCATGCTTCGTATTTCTTCTTGAAAGCATTCTCTGAAATCCCGCTGACACACTCCCTGTGCCAGAAATACAGAGCAAAATCCACCCATTTCTCATGTCCGTCTTCTTTACGGGCTGGAGATGAGAACATGGAATTCACTCCCGGAAAGGTCTGGTCAAGAAGGGAGATCAGGTTGTTCTTCATCATGGTTTTGATCTTGCTGTACTGTATGTATTGCCGATTGCAAATTTTCAGTTCCTGCCGGACGGTGTCTTCCGGTGCATACTTCGGCAGATCCAGCCAGTGAGAAAGTCCCCATGAAGCAATCTTGACAGCATCTTTTTCATCGGTTTTGCCTTTTCTTACTTTCGTGTTTTCGTTGTAGTCATGAATGAGGATGGCATTGACTACGGAAACAAACAGTCCGGCATCGTGGAGATACCGTGCAATCGGTTCATAGTAATGACCCGTGTACTCCATGATGACTTTTGTCTCACCGGAAAGGCTTTTCAGAAACCTTGCCAGTTCTCTGAGTTCACTTTCGGTGTGGCGGACTTCATAAGGTTCAGCGACCACAACGCCGAGCGGTTGTATGACAGTGATCATGCTCTTGTCTTTGGATACGTCGATTCCTACTGCGTTCATAAAGATAACTCCTGCATATTGTATTTGCGATGGGTTTCCATCCGTTCTCTCATTGCTTATTCAATCTGTTCGGTGACACGAGCGTTGTGGTAGCTCTACCTGCTGAAATCGAACGCTGCAACAGAAGGATGGCTGACAGTCTTAACTGCGGGCGTGATTTGCCCAAGGAGGCATGCGTCAGTCCATTGCTCCTTCTATTGTAGCTTCAACATGAGAACGAATAAAGCATACCTGGTTTGGTATGCTTTACCCGGCAAATATTATTGTAACAGGAGATTGGATTATGACCAAAGTAAAAATCACCGTTCTGAAAACGATGTTTCTGGACGACGTCGCAAAGGAATACGGCAAACCGGAGCTTGGACCGTGCAAGGCCATGAAGGAAGGCGCGGTCTATTACGCGGACATCCGCTGTCCGGAAGGGTTCTGCCATACGGCGTGGAACTGCATCTATCAGTATGTGTTCGCTCTCGCCAACGGCGGCGGG
>JAGAVJ010000037.1 GCA_017942005.1 Clostridia bacterium
CTAATTTCGGAAAAACTATTTTCAATTGGAAAATAGACGATCCTGTTGAAGTGAATGGTATGACATTTATCCGAAATGGTGAATCAAGACAATATGCAACCATTGAGGAATGCTTGCAATATGAAAATCTTGATATATACTGTCCTACATGGTTGCCTGATGGTATATACGTAGAATCTATTATAATATATTCATCAAATGGTGCTAATCAAATAATATTAAAATTTAATACTGATACAATATTATTTGGCGCCCAAAAAATAGAGCTAAATAATAGAATAACCGAGGATGAAGAATACAGCAAAATTGAAATTAACGGAATCCTTGCTTATTATAATGAAGTAGAAGGACAGTATCACGCAAAAATAGTGATTGACGATTATATATATTCACTTACAACACCAAATATAGATATTATGGAAAATATAATATCAGGTTTAACAAAGGAGTAATATTGTGAAAACAAAAAATAAAATAGTTATAGCGATGGGGTTGTGTTTCATGGTGCTGCTTTCTATAGCTACGGGTGTTGCAGCACATAATTTGATCGAAGAAGATAATATTGAGGTTGTATTTAAGGAGAACTCAATATTTTCAGATGAAGAAAAACATATTATTGAAGCATCCTTTAATGCAGATAGCTATCATGCTCAACCATATGGTCTGAAGTGTTCACTATTCGGTCATGATTATAAGACTGAAATAGTTAGTGTAATTCGGCATAAAGTACGAACAGCAAAGCCAAGATGTATGAGAGACACATACGAAACAAAAATTTGTACAGTATGTTCAGATACTATTTCAACACTAATCTATAGTGAACAAATAAATTGCTGTGATTAACATAATATAAATAATAGAATCCTGTTGGAGTAAATACTTGCTACAACAGGATTTTTATTGTATACGAAAACCCGCGGTTAGAGTGCGGGTTCAGAAAAGGCTGCGCCTATAAGTCTTGAAAAATAAAACTCCTTTTGATATAAACAAAGTGCGGCTACCAACTGCACAAAGAAATCAAAAGAAGAACATTCAAAAATGGATGACATACATAGTTTATCACATACGAAGTGGAATTGCAAGTACCATATCGTATTTGTCTCGAAATATCGGAGAAAAGTTTTTTATGGAGAAAAAAGAGCGGAGATAGGAGCAATCCTACGAGAACTCTGCAATTGGAGAGGAGTAAACATATTCGACGCAGAATTATGTCCGGATCATGTACATATGTTGGTAGAAATACCGCCAAAGATGAGCGTGTCAGGATTCATGAGATTTCTGAAAGGAAAAAGCAGTCTGGTAATATATGAAAAATTTGGAAATATAAAGTTCAAGTACTGGAATCGGTAATTCTGGTGTAGAGGCTATTATGTAGACACTGTGGGGAAGAATACTGAGGCAATTCGAGCGTATATCGACAATCAACTCAAGGAAGACATGATGAATGATCAATTAACGCTCGAAGAAGCTAACCCGTTCACGGGTTGCAAGTAAACTACCCTGTGCAAATGGTAATTGTACCAATGCCTTTAGGTGTGGCTGGTATTTTGAGGAGGGCTTTGCCTGATTGATGAAATAGGGGCTGTTGTATTTAAATATTTTTATACAAATATATTGAAATAATTATAGAAGATATCATTTAAAGCGGTTTAATAGCCATCAAAATCGATAGCTTTTATAATGTTTATCTGTTATTTTGCACAATAGAATTTATAAATACAGCAGTCCCATATTTATTCCATCAAAGTTACATATAATATAATGTGAGTAGAAAATGAATGGCATAAAAAATATTTTTAGTTTTTGATGTCACAAAATCATTTTTTTGGAACTACATATATTAGACAGACATATAGAAGTATAATCAAAAATCAGATATAAAAATTTTCAAAAATATTTTGCGGTTTTATGTCACAAATATGATTTTTGGGAACTATATATAATAGAGACAATAAAAATATAAAAATACATGGGAGAAAATCAATATGAAGCAATTAGCTATTATTATGCTTTTTATAAGCATCTTTGCTTTGTTTTCGTGTGAATCTATACATAAAAATGAAATATTACCTGACGTAGATAAGGAAAATATTGAGCACACAATTAATGATTATTTAACTACGAGATATGATAAAGTCACTGCACTTAATGTTTTAGATCGTATAGAGCAGCAAAAACAATTTTTATGTAGTGATTGTGAGTTGGGATTCAATAGTGAAAGTGTAAAAAAATATTTTGATGATTATCAATCGGAAACGGTTATTTTATATGCAACGGTTGATATTAATGATACAATTGAATCTATAACACCAGCTGATGTTGAAGTAGCTGTGGCATACTATCCCGCTGAACGTGAAAAAGCATATATAGCAATTTACAAATACGATATAAATGTTATCCATGATAATGGTACATATTATATCACTGAAATAAACAATACAGATACAATATATGTAGATACATATGGCCAAGACATTCATATATGCGATAAAAAGATTATAGCTATTGGTGATTTTGAATTTAATTTAGAATCAGAAGAATGATTATTAGTAAGTTAGAGGTTAAGTATGAAAAAAAATGCTATTGTAATATTATCAATAACCCTCATGTTTTTGATGTTTATTATAACCAGTTGTGAAAATAACGAAGAACCAGATAAATATGGGATGAGTCGATTGGAAGAAAATATTTATCAGTTGGAAAATGTTGAAGATATAACATTAAAGAATGATATATTTTATTATAGTGTTGGCGATTCAATTTATTCTTCAAATTTTTCGGAGATAGAAAATGATACAGTGATTATTCAATCGAATACAGACATAACAGCAATCTTTGCAGAAGAAGATATTATATGGTACGCTTGTGTGGATGGTAGCGTTGGAAATTATCACTTAAAGACACATGAAAAAATTAAATATGACATTTTCTCTTCAAATTCAGATATTGAATGCCTTGTAGTGAATAATGGAAATTTATTAATGATTAAGAAAGAGCTGGGTGAAGTATATTGGGAAACTCACGTATATTTGTATGATACTACTACTAAACAACTTAATAAATTAACAGATACGATTTTGCCAAAAGGATATTATCATTCTGCTGGCTTTATAGATAATACAAAAATGTATTTTATTTCTAATAATATCCCAAATAGTGATTTTACAACATTTATTATTTGTGATAACAAAAAAATTTACACAAATAAAAAAATTGTCGGTCCTTTTTATAACGGAGAATTTAATAATCGGGATAATATCCTATATTATATATATTCTGGAAATATTTATAAATATGAGATAGGAACAGATAATAACTCTGTTATTGGCGCTGTGAAAGAAAATCTTATTAATAAGATATTTATAACACAAGATAATATTATTACTTTTAATCGTAAAAATTCTATTATTGAAGTTTCATTAATACCTCATATGGAGGATACTATTAAAATAATAATACCAGACGATAGTGGTGAAAGTGTAATTTATTATAAGCTCACAAGTATAGCGGAAAAATACAAAATTAAAACGGGGAAAACACTTGAAATTATACCACTCGAAAAACGGGGATATTTAGACCGCATACGATTGTTATTATTGAATAAAGATTCATCATTTGACTTGTTTTATATTCCAGATGGACGTGATGAACAAATACTGCACACCTTAATAAATTATAATTTGTATATACCATTGGACAATCTTCCGACATTAAAGAAGTTTTTTGATACCGACTGTTATGACTATATGAAAGCAGCATTATCTGATAAAAATGGTAATATATTTGGTATACCTTTTACATCGTTTATTATGACAGTAGGGTATGGAAGTGGAATTGAAAAATATAGATCTGACCAGTTTACATTTGATACTTTATACGATGTTGCTCATGATATCTTGTTAAGAGATAATGTCGCTATGTTCTGGAGTGATAATTCAGCACGACTTATATTTGAGCATTTATTATCTCAACTTCTGGAACAAAATCTTCCAGATTGTTCAGAAGATAAGATTAAATGTTATTTAGAACTAATGTTACAGCTTAATAATAATAATAAGTTAACCGGAAAAAATTATGTGTTTGAAATATCCAGCTTATTTTCATCTCTCAATGATGAGGCTCGCAAGATTACCGAAGATGATGTTGTAACATTTCCTTCAATTGAAAAAAATCAAAAAATTGTACCATGTGTAAATACTGAATTTATATTATGTAGTCCAAATACTAATAATATTGAAATGGTTGATGATTTTATGACATTTCTTGTTGAAAACTATGTCTACGATGCTCACTATTTTAACGGACTTATAGGAAAATCATTAGATAAATACTCAAATGCTGTAGGTAATAATCCATTTAAGAATATTAATCAGGAACCATATTTACACTTGGATTTTCCACAAGCATATACTCAAATGTACCATTTTGATGAGTTTGAGGATATATTTTATCAAGCAATAAACGGAAGTTTAGACATTGACAGTGCTGTAAATATAATATTCGATCTTATGAAAAAATGGGTGTTTGAATAACTTAATTTTGTATGTAAGGCTTTTTTAGAAAGAGGTTATAATGAAGAAATTTATTGTTTCAGCACTTACATGTGCTATCGTTCTCGCTTGTTCGTTATCTGTTCAAGCAGCGTGTCCAACTCATGGTACAAGAAATTTGACAACTTCTTGTGCTGGGTATCCAAGAATGTGTGAAATCCGTCCGTGTGTTGTTGGCTCACATCCCAGTAATTGTCAAACTGAACGGTATAATAACTATGGTTTAGAAGAATGCACAGCTTTATTGCCAACGGTGAATGAAAATGATCCACCAAAAACTTGTGCACATAGAACCTACACTGATCTTCATCTGTGTTATGTTATACATCCATTAGCGTCTGGAAGTGATTACTACACGGATGGATATTGTCCATATTAACTGTTACCTTCTATGGAACTGTTAGACATTAAGTCTAATTCTTATGAATAAATTATTCATAAGATATTATTAAACAATTCACAAAAAAGCCTTAACATAAATTATCATCTCCGTTGTGTTATGATAGTACAACGGAGATGATTAAAATTATAAAACAAATAGCATGAAACAAAAAAAATATATAATATTATTACTTCCATCATTCATGGGCATTATTGTGCTCTATATTATTCCGTTTATTTATGTTATTTACTATTCATTAGTAAACAATGCTTTTACAAATAAATTCGTAGGATTTGATAACTATATTTCCGTATGGAACAATGAATATTTTCGGCTTGCGCTAAAAAATACTGGCAGATTTATGCTTACGGCGGTTCCGTTGATTATGCTGTATTCTATTATCTTATCATTAGCGATTGCCTATTTATCCAGATGGCTGCGCTTTTTGAAAAGTGCTTTTTTTCTCTCCATTGTGCTCCCGTCCTCTGCCATTACCCTGGTATGGAATCTGTATTTTTCACAGTGTCCTCCTTTTGAATCTCTGCTTGTGATTTATTTATGGAAGTACAGCGGATTTACGATTATGATTTTAACAACTGCACTTGCACGAATGGATGCAGCACAACAGGAAGCAGCGCAAATCGACGGCGCCGGAATTTTTAGGCGTACCTTTTATATCACACTGCCTAATATCATACCTGCTTTATTATTTTCTTTCATCTTATCTATTGTCAGCGCATTTAAGATTTACAGAGAATCTTATCTGCTGTATGGATATTATCCGGATGACAGCGTATATATGCTTCAAAACTACCTTAACAATCATTTTATGAAGCTGAACTATCAAAACATTTCTACGGCTGCGCTTTCTTTTTCGGTATTGCTTTATGTTATTATTGCGGCTGTCCTCCTATTGGAAAAGAAATGGAGGGATTCTGTCGAATGAAAAAGAAGTTACTAAGAGGATGTTTTATTGGTTTTGTGTTTGCAATGATATTGATTATCATAGCGCCGGTTATCCTGACGGTGGCATTATCCTTTGAAGACGGTGGGAAATCCTATATAAACTTTGCAGTATGGGAACCAGCCCATCTTCATGCACTTGTCAATTCTATCGGTTTGTCATTTATAACAGCATTCGGAGCTGTACTTGTCTCCATTCCGGCAGCATTTGTTTTTGCAAAAGTGGAATTCAAAGGACGCGGTACACTGTTTTATCTCTATGTCATTGTTATGATTATGCCGTTTCAGGTCACACTTCTGCCGCAGTATATTGTGGCAAAAGGAATTGGTACATATGATTCGCTTATTGCTTTGATTTTGCCTGGAATTTTTGCACCGTTTTCTGTATTTTTAATGACACAGAATCTGAAAATGCTGTCGAATGATGTTCTGGAATATGCAAGACTTGATACATCCTCCATTTTTCATGTATTGATTTATATCATTCTTCCACTGATGAAACCGGCTATCATTTGTACATCTATTCTTGTTTTTTCAGAACAATGGAATGCCGTGGCAGAGCCTCTTATTTTAATTGAAACATTCAGAAACTTTCCTATGGCAGTTATATTAAATGAAATAGAAATTGGTGATGTTCTTGGTTTCAGTGCAGCTACAGTTTTTATGGCAATACCACTGTTACTGTTCATCATTTACAATGAAGAATTATTAGACGGAATGGCGGCGTATCAGTTAAAATGAAACAAAAATTTTTTATTACCTTGCTGGTTCTGTGTATCATCGGAATCATGGCACTCGACTTCTTCGGCGGTGTATTGCGTGATTATATTTCGCCAGATGTAGAAGCCGATTATCCTGATATGGTAGATACAGAGGGACAGATGTTCCTTCGCCTTCCACGTTCTGCTCTATTTCAAAACACAGATGGAGATTTCATTTATATTTTATCAAAAAGCGAGAAATATCCGGAAGCATCATATATTGCGAATATTCAGTATATTGATATAGCTATGTATGATGATTTATACATTTATATTCATATGGGTAAATTGAAGGAAAACGATTATGTAATATCAAATGTATATGATTCTATTATGGATGGAGTACGTGTGCATATTGTAAATTAATGAAAAGTTATAATTAAAAATCTACGATAAAATTTTCAAGAATATTTTGGAGTTTTATGTCACAAACATGATTTTTTGGAACTATATATAGTGAAAGGGTAATTTAATATAATTCAATATCCCAATCAAAATCTTTATTATTGAGTATTTGAGTTAATGCGCATAACTCATTACATAAAAATAAATTCTAATTTTGCAAAAGACGTCGGTAACAATCTTAGAGTGTATGAAAGTAGGTGCAATCGCCAATGGTATAAATAATTAAGATAAAATAATTTAAATTTAAACAGGAAGGATGAAGTGTATGAAGAAAAAATTTAATTTTTCATCAAGAAAAGTTTTTGTTCCTCTTTTCATAATAGTTTGTATTTCTGTTTTATGCTTGTCAGTATATGCAAGCACAAATAGTGCATATTGTGATAAATATGGTCACACTATAAATACCATTTTATCCCACGGCTCATATGGAACAAAAACTGAACCAACAGAAAGTTACTGTTGGCAACAACAACACTACCAGTGTGTAGCGGAATGTTATTTCTGTGGTGATACTTTTATGACAAATCATGTGTATAATGAACAGCATGATTTTGTTTATAAAAAAGGAACTACTGGATACTATTGGGAGTGTTCTAAGTGTGGATATAGAAAATGAATAATTTAAATAATTATTCATTCAGAAAGGGTGAAGCATATAAAAAAATTTAAATTTACGTCAAGAAAGGTATTTATACCATTAATTCTTGTGGTCTGTATATCACTTTTATGTCTGTCGGTTTTTGCAAACACAGATAGTGCCTATTGTGACAAATATGGTCACACGATTCATACTATTATCTCACATGGTACTGTAGGAATGAAAACAGCTGCTACAGAAAGTTACTGTTGGCAGCAATATCACTATCAATGTGTAGCAGAATGCTACTTTTGCGGAGAACAATTTTTAACGGATCACAGAGAAAAAGAACAGCATGTTTTTGTTAATGTACATAAACCCACTGGTGATCATTGGGAATGCACCAAGTGTGGATATATAAAATAACATGGACAACAAATTGGATATTATTTATCTGTAATATCCAACTATGGAATGAGAGGTTTTATTATGGAATACAAAAATTCAAAGAAAGTTATCGCAAGCGTATTAACAGTAATGTTGCTTTCCATCTCTATATGTGCAGCCACTGTGGTGGATAAATCCGCTTCCGCATCATCTACTGGTGCAAGTGCTTCTGTTGTAACAAACCAAGAAGCGGATTTATTGGCACGTGCAAGAATTACAAGCACTACGGACATGAATAATGATACTGATTCTGGTTTTCAGAAAAGTGCTTTTGCGAGTGTAAGTACTTCAGGTTTAAATGGAACACCAACAAGTTCCTATGCAACCGCATGGGTTGGAAATGATGAAGTTGCTTTTAAATCATGGTCAAAGTAATCAAGTGATAATATATCTGAATTGATATATTAGGTTTTTGCAGTGGGGATTCATGAATACATTATGAATCCCCATACATCTTTTAGGAGAAAATATCATGAAAAAAATAAAAATCACTGCATTGCTTTCTGCGATTTTATTTGTAAGTACAATGATCGGTTGTGATCATACAGACAATACGATTGATACAGATAACTTGGATAAATATATCGAATCGAATCATACGACAGACATACAATATGAAATACCGTCATGGCTGACACCCGAGGAAAAGTATCAATTAAATAATACTGTTTCAGAAAACAACATTGTACCTATATTTACCTCAAATTACAAACCGGCGGGTGATCGCTTATACTATAGGTCTTCCACTGCGGATGGAACTTCTATGTGGGCATACATCAGTATGACAACGGGAGAATCTCATCTTGTTTGCCCTGATCCTCTCTGTAAACATACTGCGGATACCTGCCAATATTTGAATTTCAGTATGCAGATTCTTGTGGATGAAAATGATAATACAGTGTTTTACACACTAAAAACAATAACAGCCCCCAATGCAACTTATACTGCATTATGTCGAGTAGATACAGCAAACGATATGATAAAGGAATTATACCGTGGTAATCCACAAACCGATCGTGAGTATGATCAATATATTTTTAATTTCATCAGCAAAGGAAAAATTTATTTCACAAATATTCACTATTCCAAAAAAGATGACGGTAATGGAAATATGGTGCGAACAGAAACACCGCATTTCATGTATACAGACATCATAAGCGGCGAGACTGTAATACTTGATAATCTATATATCGACCTTTCACATGGTGAACCTCGATATGCTGATGAAGCATATATCTATTTTCTTGATCAGCACAATAAAAGGTTCTATGCAACAGATTACAATTTTGAAAATGAAAGAGACATTCTGACATTTGAAGCCGGTTGTCAGGTATCAAATCTTTATTATGATAAAAAACATAAAATGTTTTATTTATCCATTTCGGCAGATGAGATGGATAACTCAATGGAAGCTGAAAATACAACTGGATATATTTGTCGCATTGATGAAAATCTTTCCTGTGAAAAATTGAATATGCCGTCCAACAGCATTCTCAAATCTTATTTAACAGATGACTATATTTATTATACCGTATATGATCCTATTTCCTACGGTACCAGCCCGAGAGGTGGTTCTTCAATAGATGCCGACGGCGGAAAAATCTATCGTGTTTCACTTGATAGTATAAATTCTAACGAAACTATGCAAGTTCAAGAACTTGTTTTTGATGGTGAAGGTAAGTTGTTTTTACATGGAAGCTGTTTCATCATAAACGATTATATGTATACTGATTATTATACATTGGTCAAAGAAGGCGGTATGACATGGTTCCGCAATATGGATAAAGCAATTCGTATCAATTTGAAGGAAAAAACAATCAAATGGCTGATTCTTCAATAAGAGGTAAATACTTATGAAGCTTCTGCACTATGAATTCAAAAAACAGCAGACAACATTTCACATTCTTGTTGTGTTGATTCTGTTGATTGCCAATTTTGGCGTATGTCTGTATACGACGATTCATTCGCTGCCCACTCATCCGAAGGAAATTATTACCATACAAGATACACTTTTGCAGATGTATGAATCAGACCGCAGCGCTTATGATGAACTGTATCAGTCCTACAGCAAAGCATGTGCGGATTATGAATCGCAATACTATATGTCAATGTATCATGGAGAGAATCAGAGTATTCCAGTGTTCCAGAATTCAATCATAGACCATAGTGATTACGGAGACCGGAATCTGTTTACGGATTTGGATGCTGTCATCCATGCGCCAACTGCATATCGCAGTGCAATTCAGACACTTCTCAGAGACGCTGCGATACGTATCAATGAAATGAATGCTGCTGGTGAACAGGATACGCTGACATATCGTTACTATCATGCGTTGATAGCACAGTATGATAAATTTTATGATATGACGTTTCCGATTTCTCCGGTACGTGGATGGGATATCTATTTTTCAAACAATACGACATCCATATTTCTTTTGATCGCAATTGCCGTACTTTTCTGTGATTTGTTTCCAAAGGAGCAGAAATGCGGCATTACACCGCTATTGCATATTTCAAAAAACGGCGGTATTCCATTGGCTGCCGCAAAGCTTGGCTGCGCAGTGTTCTCATCTGCATTTTTGACCGTGCTGTTTTCTATCATTCCTTTGTTGATCGCCTATATCGTCACTGGATTATCTGACCCTAATGTCTGTGTACAGGCAATATCAGATTACATATATTGTCCGTATGAGATTACGATTTTTGAATGCTTTTTGTTGAATTTGGGATTTCGCATATTATTTTATTCCATGCTGTCGCTTGCGGTTACAGGAATCGGTCAGTGTACACGAAATGAAATACCTGCATTCCTGTTTTCCATCGCGGTTCTGCTGAGTGGAAAAATACTGGAAAATGTCCATACAACATCTGCAGCAGCGAATATACAGAGATTCGGCTTCTTTGCACTTGCAAACGGAAATCCCCTATTTTTGCGGTATTCCTATTTGAATTTTTTCGGCTATCCAGTAAACTTTACTGTATTCGCAGTAGGACTCATCTTAATATTGATACCGCTATTGATCCTTGTATCTATTTTGTTCCATCAGTTCACTTCACATAACAAAAACAGTTCTAAAACACGGAAAAAAGCGGATGTAAAAAAGCAGCAGTTTTCACTGTCTGTTAATCGGGTGGAATGGCAGAAGCTCATGATGAATGGCAGCTTGATGGTTTTATTGTCTGTTATTATGATGAAATGTCTCATATCATGGTTTTGGTATCAACCGTCTATGGGAACAACAGAGATGCTATATCGTGCGTATATACAGAATGTGGAAGGGGCAGTCACCGAGGAGAAGCTGTCCTATATCACAAAGGAATCGGAATATATCCAGAAATCGCTTGATGAATACGGCGAAGCTGAGACAAAATATAAAAACGGTGACATTTCATATGAAGAGTATCAGCGATATCAAAACAGATATCATTACGCGCAGTATTATAAAAATGCGTGTGAAAGGTTATGTGAACGGCGGGATTATCTGCTTTCCGTGAGAGAAACCTATCCGGATATCGGCTTTGTTGATGAAGAAGGACTTCTTTGCCATGTGCAGGCATTTCCGGATATCGCAATGATTCTTGCAGTCGTATTTTTGTTTGGCTCACTGTTTCCTATGGAGTACGAATCCGGCTTTTCCGCGATTCTGCGGTTGTCGAAGAACGGAAGAATGCCTGTCTTTCGCAGTAAATATACAATAGCGCTGTCATTGACTGCACTTTTGTATTTGGCTTTTTCGGGGATTGATTTTGTATGTCTTCAAATGCGTTTTTCTCCTGTGTTTTGGAATGAAAACGTGATGAGCATACCGGCGATTGCCGCGGATGGAATTGCTTTACGTGTATGGCAATATGTACTGATCTATAAGCTGCTGTCCTTTATCGGGACGATTCTTTGTGTATTGCTGCTCATCTCCATGTCGATCGTATTTGAAAAGCAATTCTATACATTAACTGCATGGATACTTGCGGTCGGCGTGCCATATATTGCCGAGATATATCATTTACCGTTTTTCCATGCGGTCAGTATTCTGTCCGCAATGTCACCGGGCAGTATCATACAAGGCGTGACATCCTGTGTGATATGCGGTATTATCATTACGGTATTGACAATAGCGGCAAAGCGAAAATGGAATGGGAGGAAGATGAAATATGCGGCTATGCCTGAATGAAATCACAAAATCATACGGTGAAAATCTGGCGCTTGATCGTTTTACTGCGGAATTGGAACCGGGAATCTACGCGCTTCTTGGTCCGAACGGAAGTGGTAAATCCACACTCATGAGCATCATCACTGATAACCTAAAGGCTGATTCTGGTGAAATTACCTATACGAGTGAAGATGGTGTAACTGAGAATGTTCTGAAAATGGGAGCATGTTTCCGTGAAAAGCTTGGATTTATGCCGCAGTATCCAGGGCTTTATCCAAACTTTACGGTAGAACGGTTTATGTGGTACATGGCAGCATTGAAAGGACTTTCAAAAGCTAAGGCGAAAGAAGATATTCCCGAAATTCTCAGAGCAGTTGAACTTGACGATGTAACAAGACGGAAAATCGGTGCTTTGTCTGGCGGTATGAAGCAGCGTCTGGCGCTTGCACAGGCAGTACTTGGTGATCCGGAGATATTGATTCTTGATGAACCGACTGCGGGACTTGACCCGAAGCAGCGGATAGCGATTCGTAACTACATATCGAAGATCGCATTTAATAAGATTGTGATCATAGCGACTCATGTGGTTTCAGATATCGAGTTTATTGCAAAAGATGTGATTATGCTGAAAAAAGGCGTTATTGTCAACAATGCTCCGCCGCAAAAGTTGCTACGAAAGATTGATGGTAAGGTATGGAATGTGCTATGCATGGAATCGGATGTGCAGAGTATGCAGGAGAGATTCAAAGTAACGAATATTTCAAGGGATGACACAAGCGGAGATGTAATCCTACGCATTTTGTCAGATGATAAACCAACTGATACAGCAAGACCTACGGTCCCAACATTAGAGGATTATTATCTATATGTATTCGGCGATGTTATATCTGTATCATAAAAAATATAAAATCAGCTAAATAAGATTGGCAGTCGATTAACCAATAAAACGTTATCAATAGAAATGCGCATGACAGGTAGCGAAATTAACTACCTATCATGCGTATTTTTTTATGGAAATTTTTGATTGTTTCGATTCATATAACGCTTATTATGTATATCAAGTCATATGAATAAAGTTTATATAACTTTACACTTGAATAATTTTTGGTATCCCTACACTGCTAAATATCCCTGATTTCCTATTTATAGAATTACAAAATATGAATTCATAAAATCAAGGAGATCAGGAAAATGAAGAACTATAACAAAAGCGACTACGCCATCAACAAGTACAGCAACGGCATTGTCTACTGTTTCGCAGATGAAACTATTGAGGTAACATTGGAACTCTACCTCCTTGAAAATCCAGACAAGACCGAGTCTGATTTTCTCGAATTGAAGATGTTATCCGATACCATCTACCGCGAACAAGATCGCAGCGAAACAAACCAAACACGACCACATAAGCGTGTACCTATTAACTTATGTGGCATCAATGATGACTCTGACATTGATCCACTTACTGCTTACATAGAAAAAATTGACCGAGAGAATGCAGCCCATGCGATAAGGCAGCTGCTTGATAGCGGAGAGCTAACACGAATACAAGAAATGCGCTTTCGAGCGCATTTTTTTAATGGCAAAAGTGCAAGGCAGATTGCCAGAGAGGAAGGTGTTGACCACAAGGCTGTTTTAGATTCAATATCTCAAGCAATCGAAAAATTTTCAAAATTTTTTTCAAAATAATACTCCCCACCCCCACCCTAAAAAGACGTTATATAGAGGGGGTACTCTCGGAAACTCTTTTGCATATCAATGTCTGGTATGTTGCTCATTGAAAACAGAATAACAATCACAAAATACATTCCTTTCGTCGCAGTGATGAGCTGCAAGCCACATCTGCGGATACGCCAAGATAGCCGTGATAATGACGGCTGAGCGAGAATATCCGGCAGTAAATATCGGACTGCTACCGATACGGCGATGACCGGCGAAAGGTATCATGATACTCCTGTTTGGTCATAAAGTCGAGCGTGTACACGGTATCCGAGCCGTGATCCGTCGCAACCAGTGAGAGCAGCTTCGATGGTTATCGAAGGGGTTAGTCCCGTGGAATCGGTTAGCAGCCGATCATATTGTGATTTAATATATTATAAACTTTTTAACATTTTAATCAAAAGTGTAAGTCATAGGCTGATAAATAAGAATTAAAATACATACGATATTTTTGTCAGCCTATTGTTATGCTTTTGATTTATTCGGAATATGCTTAATGCAGAGTTAATGATAATTGATATGTGAGTATACATTAAACATTAATACTGAATAACATTTGTATGAATGGCAAAAATAAGATTAAATTAAAATAGAGGTAAACAAACTATGGAACGAAAAGAATTGGATATACGTACCGTAAATCGAAATAGCTTAAAGGACATTAATAATGTAAAAATTGATCCCAATCTAACCAAACAAGAGCGTATAAAAAGTTATGTAGAACAGATCGGAAATCCATACTGCTATCTTGACGGAGATATTATTGTTGGAATCAGTTATGCTGATACCGACATAACACTTGAAGATCGATTAAAAGCTTATGTATCTGGATTGGGATAATATACCAGAAAGGAAACTTGTGAATTTTTTGCGCCGTATATTGACTTTGCGCTAAAAATACGATATAATGAAGAAGGTCAATGAAATCGTCCTGATTATTCTGGACAAGGCAGGCATCAAAAACACATTTCCTGATTAATTTGGGGAGTAGTATTATGTTGAATGATGTTTGCAGCCGCGCAATTGCATATTATCGTTTATCAGAAAAAGATAAGGTGAAAACTGTTAGCAGCAATACTGTAAGTAACAGTATAGAGAATCAAAGAAAGCTGATTCGCTCTTATCTTGAAAAGCATGACGATATTGTGCTGATAAATGAATATTTTGATGATGGTTACACCGGAACGAATTATGATCGTCCCGGCTTTTGTGCTGTCTTAAACGAAGTAAAATCCGGTAATGTCGATTGCATCATTGTAAAAGACCTTTCGCGTATGGGACGTGAATACATCGAAACCGGTAAATTTCTTGAAGAAATATTTCCGCAGATGGGTGTACGTTTCATTTCAGTGAACGATGATTATGACAGCAGTACACCAAAACAATCGGATGACATTCTGATACCGATTAAAAATTTAATGAATGAGACCTACTGTCGTGAGCTGTCTGCAAAGCTGCGTAAACAATTCATGGTACAGCGCCGAAATGGTGAGTACCTCGGCGCATTTGCAAGCTATGGCTATTGTAAGTCTCCGGAGGATAAACATAAGCTGATCTTAGACGAATATGCTGCTGAGATCGTACAGAGTATATTCTATTATAAGATTCAAGGATATAGCCAGCAGGCTATTGCCAATACCTTGAATTCAGAAGGCGTTCTTGCTCCATCTGAGTATAAAAAACAACAGGGACTGCGTTATAAATCCGGTTTTCGTACATCGGCAAAAGCTGAATGGAGCGCTGTAACGATTACTCATATATTAAAAAATCGCTTGTATATTGGCGAACTGATACAAGGAAAACGAGGAACACCCAACTTCAAAATCAAAAAAGTACGAGAGCGAAAAGAAGAAGAATGGACAGTTGTAAAAAACAATCATGAAGCGATTGTTGATCCTATGATGTTTGAAGTTGTTCAAAAAATGCTTAAGCGAGATACACGAACTTCACCGGATAGAGAAGCTGTATTGCCGCTTGCAGGAATGGTTTATTGTGCGGACTGCGGTCGCTCTGCTTTGATCCGCAGTGTAACCAGAGCAAAAAAGAAATTTTTTTATTATGTATGTTCGTCATATAAACGTGGAGAAGGCTGTACAAGTCACAGTATCGCACAATCAAAGCTTGAACACACGGTTTTGAATGCGATGAAAGCACAGATTCAAACAGTTGCAGAAATTGATCTGCTGCTTGCATCTATATCACAAAGTGAAATTGAAACGGTGAAGCAAAAAAAGCTTAGTCGTCAAATTGCAGAAAAGGAAAAGGAAATAGAATCCTATCGTGCGTTTCGTGATCGTTTATATGAAACGCTGAATGAAAATCTCATTGACAAAGACGAATTTATCCGAATGCGAGATAAATATAGAGCTTTAGAATCTGAATGTCAAAATACACTTGATACACTCTGTCAAAAGCGAGACGAAAACGTTGATCCGATGAATGATGACCATTCATGGATAGAACAATATCTGAAATACCGTGATATCCCAATACTGACACGTGAAGCGGTTGTGACTTTGGTAGATAAGATCGTTATATATGAGGATAAACGTGTGGAGATCACATTTAATTATCGAGACGAAATTGCTTATTATTTAGATATAGCACAAAATCTCTTGAAGGAGGTAGGATAATGGCGAGAAAAAGCAGATTTGTAAATCAAGCTGTCATTACACAAAATAACTCTACTACGCTACAAGATTCAGTATGGAATTGTGCGGTATATCTTCGTTTATCCGTAGAAGACGGTGATGATGTTGAAGCGAATTCGATTGGCAATCAGAAAAAAATATGTATGTCATATATTGATACACATCACGATATCAACGTATTTGACATATATATGGATCATGGTTACAGCGGCATGAACTATAATCGCCCCGGTTTTTATGATATGTATAAGGCAGTTCAGGCAGGGCTTGTCAATTGTATCATAGTCAAGGATATATCCCGTTTCGGCCGTAATTATATTGAGACAAGCAATTATCTCCAAAAAGAGTTTCCGGATACAGGTGTGCGTTTTATATCGATTGGTGATAATTATGATAGTCTATATCCAGACAGCGATGTAGAAGGATTACTGCTGCCATTCAAGATGATACTGAATGATTCCTATGTAAAAGATATCTCCAGAAAGATTCGTACAAGCATTGCAGCCAAGATGCAGGATGGTGATTATTTACCCTCATCTTCCAGTATTCCCTATGGCTATATACGCAATCCCGATGAAAATACATTCAGTATTGATATGGAAACAGCACCTATTGTAAAACGGATATTTATCATGCGTTCAGAAAAAATGTCTTTTAATGCAATTGCTAAGGTACTGAATGAAGAAAAGATTCCATCTCCCGGAAAAATTCGCTATCTTCGTCATATGACAACAAGCGAGCGCTACGAAAACGCAGAATGGTATCGCAAGACAATTCAAAAAATTACATCGGATTTAGTATATACTGGCTGTCGTATTCATGGCAAATATAAACGAGAACGTTTGAATACGGTTAAAAAGCATACCAATTCGGAAGAATGGCTGGTTCATGAAAATTCTCATGAAGCAATCATTTCAAAGGAATTATTTCGTATCGTTACAAATATCAATCAGTCAGAGCTTGAACATCGTGCAGAATTTCATCATCGTGAAAGCGTCGAAGTAGATTTTCATGAAATTTTTCGTAATAAGCTTTACTGCGGTGACTGCGGTTCGAATATGGTAGCTATGAAGCGAAATCAAAGACTGACAAGTCAAAAAAAGCCAGAATTATTTTATCAATGCAACAGATATCAGTATTCTGGTAAATCAAAGTGCTGCAATCATTATATCAGACAGGATATTATCTTAAAGACACTTCAAACTGTGTTTGAACAACAGCTTGCCGTTGTGGCGAACGTAGAGGCTGCTGTAGCCGCTTTTAAGGTATACATGAGTAACAACACCAGTGATATACAAAACAAGCTCCAGAGCCTTCGTGTGCAGCGTAGAAACGTCGAGGAAAAAATCGAGCGGCTGCTTGTTGATATATCGGATGGATTGCTCGATAAAGAGGAATACATTTATGCAAAGGCAAAGTATCAAAAGCAGCTTGACAGCTTAAAATCTGAAGAAATAATGATTACTCAGAAGATAGCGAAAGAAAAGGAAACGATGAAAGATACACTGAATTGGCTGGATGGAATGAAGCATTATCGTAAAAATGGGAAAATTGATAAAGAATCACTTGATTTGCTTGTGAAGCGAATATTAGTCTATCCGAAAAATAAGATTGTGGTAGAATTGAATTACAGCGACCCGTATAAAAATTTTATGGATTTATATATCGGTGACAAAAAGGAGGCATGATGAGCATATGGAGAAAAAGCTTAGATTTGCTTACCTCCGTCTTTCTAAAGAAGATGGAGACGTTACCGATGGTTCTGTAGAAGAAAGTCAGAGCATTGGCTCACAGCGGGCTTGTATCAGTCAGTATCTTAAAACAGTCCCTGATTTGGCTGATAACTTTACTGAAATTATTGATGATGGTTATTCCGGAACACATTTCGAAAGACCGGGTATAAAAAGATTACTGCATATGGTTGAGCTTGGAAATGTGGAGGTCATTATTGTTCGTGATCTATCTCGTTTTGCAAGAAACTATCTTGAAGCCGGTTATTACTTAGAATATGTTTTCCCATCCCACAACGTCAGATTTATTTCGATCAATGACGGGTACGACAGTGCATCGCACTGTGAGACAACAACGGGTTTACACATCGCAATTAAAAATCTGATCAATCAAATGTACAGCAAAGACATATCAAAGAAAATAAAAAGTTCGGTTGATCTCAAAAAATTGCGTGGTGAATATGTATATGGCACAGCACCGTATGGATATAAAAAGGGCAGCAAAAAAAATACGATTGAAATAGATGAGCCGGCAGCACAGATTGTTAGACGAATTTTTGCATTAGCAAAGGATGGAAAGTCTATCACTGAAATTTCAAGAATTCTAAATGATGAGCACATCATAACACCGTCAGTATATTTGTCGTCTGTTCGCGGTAAGTATAAAACGCGCAGCTTTTGGACATATGAATCTGTTCGCAATATATTGACAAACAGAATCTATACCGGTGATACTGTACCGTTTAAGTCACATGTAGTCCGTGTTGGCAGTGACCATGTGAAGCAGCTTACAGAAGCAGAACAAACAGTGATACCGGATACACATGAAGCTATTGTTACAAGAGAGACGTTTTATGAAGCTAAGAGAACGATAAAAAGCAATCAAAAATCCCCCTCACAAGGTAAGACAAGTGTATTATCCTCGTATTTGGTGTGTGGCTGCTGTCAAAATAGATTATCTAAAGGAAAGGCGCAGAACAAAACGTTTCTTTGTACTTCGGCAAGATATCATACAGAGAGTGATTGTAAAGACGTTCGTTGCAATGAAGAAAAGATGAAACAGCTGTTGATACGAGCAATCCATCAGCAGTGTATGATGATGGATACACAAATAAAAATGCTGCAATCAAAGTCAAAAAGCGCAAAAAGCGAGATAGAGTCCATTCGTATGGATATACGGTATCAGCAACGTTTGTTGGAGAGTTCAAGGGCTTCAAAGATGCAGTTATATGAGGATTATGTATCCGGCAAGATTGGGAAGGATCGCTTTGTTGCAGACAAAAAAGAATTGAATGACAAAGAACAAACGGCTCAGATCCAACTAAAATTATTAGAGGAGCGTCAAAATCTGCTTGAAGATAATCGTAAACAAGCAAATGCTCTCTCAGAAGAACAGACAATGATATATAAATATAAAGATATTGATGAGTTAAATGAAGCTATTATGCAGGAGCTTGTGAAGAAAATAATTGTATATCCAAATGGCGCAGTCAATATCGTTTGGAATTTCAAAGATGTTATCGAAGAATCGAATACGAGCAATACCTTGGTAATATAAGCTTTCAGCCGAATTTGTCACGCAAGGCTTCAACTGCAAAAGAATGCCAATAGGAGATGATCCTTTGGCATTCTTTTCATGTATAGGATGCTGTCGCTTTGTTTAGTTCCACTCATTCATCAAAAGAAAATCACGAATATTTCTGTGCTTGATACCGTTGCGGCTCATGTCAAACTCATCCAAAGAGACAACATATTTCGGATAGTTATCACGGATATGATTGTATACGCCAAACTCACGTTCAACTGTTTCGTCGGCAGCAAGCAAATAGGTTACTTGAACATAAAGCTTTTCCCCGCGTTTATCACATACAAAATCAATCTCTTTATCCCCTGTTTTGCCAACAGTCACATTGTATCCACGGCGCAGTAATTCCAAATAAACAATATTCTCGAGAATCAGATTGATATCTTTCATATTGCCGCCGAAAACAGCCTCGCGGATTCCATGATCGGCAATATAGTATTTTTCACCTACAGAAAGAATCTGTTTGCCTTGTAAGTCCTCACGCTTTACCTGGTAGAACAGATAAGCGTCGCAGCAATACTTGATATAGTTTAGTATTGTCTCTGGTGCAACGGTGCGCTGTTCGCTTTTGAGAAACTTTGCAAGTGACGTTGCTGAAAATGTGCTGCCTACATTCGATATAACATAGGCAATGATACGTTCCAGTAAATCCACATCGCGGATTTTATTTCGCTTTATGATATCCTTAAGCTGAACGGAGTTGAATAAATCATGAAGATACTGCTTTGACGGCTCATCTGCGTACCGGATATTGGCAAGGTACGGCATACCTCCGGACAGAAGATATTTTTGAAAGCACTTCTGGATTGAATCCTCTGGTGCGATGGGACGGTAAAGCTCCATGAATTCTGCAAAAGAGAACGGATAGATAACAAATTCTACATAACGACCGCCGAGATAAGTTGCCAGTTCACCGGATAACAGCTTTGCATTTGAACCAGTGATATAAATATCGCAGTCCAGTGAAACACGGAAGGAGTTGACGCATTTTTCCCAGTCCTTCACTTCTTGAATCTCGTCAAAAAAAAGATAAACTTTCCCTTCAATGTCCGCAGCCCTTTTTGTGATTTCATCGTGCAATGCCTGCGCAGTTTGCAAGTGTGTATAATTCATATCTTCAAAGTTGATAGATATAAAATTCGTTGAATTTACGCCAGACTCGATAAGCTCCTGCTTGATCAACTCCAGCATGACTGACTTTCCGCTGCGGCGAATGCCTGTCATGACTTTTATCAATTCGGTACCTATAAACGGACGAATACGCCGCATATATAATTCTCTCTTTATCATGGTATTGATAATCTCCTTTCTGAAGACTAAGTATAGTATATCAAACTCATAACTTGAGATCAAGATCAAATTTGTAAATTTATAAGTTATAACTGATAAAACTTATAATTCGACGTGGTTTGACAAATATATTTTCTGCTGCAACGAGTGAGTAATAATAGGGACAAAAAATCAGAATTCGTTACAAGCTATTCATATATCGTTCAAATCCAAAGCATATATTACGAAAAATGCAGAGTTTTGGCGTAAAAAGGGAGAATGAAAACAATTTGTAAAGGATTGTTGTCCCTACTTGACATCACTCATGTCCGGCTCCCCGATTATACAGGACGGTAAGCTGATCGGCGCTGTCACCCATGTGTTAGTCAATCAACCGCAGCGCGGGTACGGCATCTTTATTGAAAATATGCTCAGCGCGATGGATATGCAAGCGCTGACATCTGATACGGCTGCATAAATGATACAATCTCTCAAAAAGACCTGCTGCAAGTTCCCGAGAATGGAATTTGCAGCAGGTTTTTCATCGTATCTTTGAAATGAACACCGTTGCCGGTTCTAAAGATGAACAATATGATGATTTAGAGGTATGAATTCTTACGCTGATAAATTGAATCATTCACATTTTTCTGCTATACTTGTAAGTAATGAGATACGAAGTCATGACATCAGACAGCATGAAAAGTCAAGAACAATACAGCAAAACCTGATATAATGATAGCATACGGAAGGAGGTCTTGAAATGGATTGGATTACAGGAATACAGCGGGCGCTGGATTATATCGAATCGCATCTGACAGAAGAAATTGATTATGAAGCGGCGGCAAAAAAAGCTGCCTCGTCAGTTTTTCATTTTCAACGGATGTTTGGTATGCTTTGCGGCTTTTCCCTTGGTGATTATATCCGGATGCGCCGTCTTACACTTGCCGCCGATGAATTATACCGAACCACTGATAAGGTAATTGACATTGCGCTCAAATATGGATACGATACTCCAGAAAGCTTTTCTCGTGCGTTTACGCGGTTTCATGGGATCAGTCCGACAGAAGCCCGACACGGCGGAAATGTTAAATCCTTTTCCAGACTATCCGTAAAATTGATTTTATCAGGAGGCAACACAATGGATTACAGGATTGAAAAAAGAGAAGCGTTCAAGGTTATCTGCAAAAAGAAGCAGGTCAACAAGCCGCAGGGAGACACTGCAACAGCGGACATTTCCGCTTTTTGGAGCGAATGCAGTACAAACGGCACAATGGATCAGATATGCAAGTATGCAAAATTTGATCATCTGCACGGTGTCCTCGGCATTTGTTTTTCGGGTGAAATGGCAGATTCCGGTTTCCCCTATGGCATTGGCGCGGAGTACAACGGCGTAAGCGTAACAGATAAAGGCTTTGACATCATTGAAATTCCTGCGTATACTTATGTAGTGTTTCAGTGCAGAGGCAAAATGCCTGACGCTTTTAAGGACACTTACAAGCAAATCTGCACTGAGTTCTTTCCCCAAAGCAGCACCTATGAATATGGCAGCGGCATTGAACTTGAGGTATATCCCTCAGCAGATACGCAGAATCCGGATTATACCTGTGAAATCTGGATCGCAGTCAACGAAAAGAAATAAGGAAATCATTTAAAGCGGCAGAACGCGATCACTTTGTGATCACAACAAGATCACAAAGTGATCCGAATTCGGCGTTTTCATAGTGGATTTTGACAAAAATCCACTGTGAAATTTCGCTTGAAAAGTGAAAAGGCGAATTTTAAAGGATGGCGCATGTAAATGCGACAGCCCGTTCGTCAATCAACCGCAGCATGGATATGATTCAAAAAGACCTGTTTGCAGGTTCCCCGGAAAAGGGATTTGCAAACAGGTTCTTTTCGTCGTATGTGACCGTTCTGGATCATCATACAGAAGGTGGTTCCTTATGAGAATGTGCTGCGCGAAACTGTACCGGCGTCAATCCCGTTTCTTTTTTAAACAATGTATAGAATTGTTTGGACTGTTTGAATCCAACCTCCCCCCAAATTTCACCGATAGGCATGTCGGAATTTGCAATCAGATCTATGGCAGTTTTGATTTTTAAATTATTAATATAGGAAAGAAACGTTGTTCCGGTTTTTGCACGGAAATTACGGCAGAAGTAATTCTTAGAAAGAAACACCTGTGCCGCAGCCTCCTGCAACGTAACGGTTTTATAATGGCTTGAAAGAAAACAGAACAACTCTGTCCATCTGGAATTTTCTTTGCTGCGCAGATAACCGTTTCGTTTCAGAAAAATCAAAAGCAGCTGTAAATAATGCTGGGATGCTTCCTCACTGAATTCCTTTTTCGATACGCATTCTTCCTTCAGCATATACAGCAGCGTTTCAAATTCGATTTGTGCTTCATTGGAAAGCCAAACAACCGCAGAACCCATAGCGTCCGTTTCCATCTGCTTGATTTCAGGAATCACATCCGGGCGAAAGCAGCAGTTGACAACCTCCATATTATGAAAGGAAAAATAGGTGTGCACATCCTGCAAACGGAAAAAAATAACGTCCCCTTTTTTCACTACATAAGAAATACCGTTGATGATTTGAATTCCATCTCCGGAAGAAATATATTCCAGTTCATAATAATCGTGCCGGTGCGGCTCATAATTTTGATAATTATGTTTTCTATCGGCAGTAATTACAATCCCTTTGGTATAAAAATAATCATCTGAAGGAAACCGATCAAGCATATCAAACCGAATGAGTTGCGTTTCGGATTTCGGCAACTGTTTCATACACATTACCATACCTTTTATACATTTCGCAACAGCAAAAACAGATTTTTATGTATTTTCAAAATTCTATGATTTTACTATTGTCCGATTTTCTATATTGTAACATAAAACATCAAAAAATTCAATAGCGCCGTATCTTTTCTCTCATAAAAAATAAAGATAATATTTACGTACTTAAGGTGAAAAAATGCTATTGTGCTTCACCGTAAATTATGATAAAATATCCTTAATGAAAAACATATCTGTTAAAAAAAGGAATATTTATCATGAAAACAATAAAACAATTCACTTGCTATGTTTTGCTTTGTATGACAGCCCTCTCCGCCATTAGCTGCTGCCAAAGCGAAGAAAATGACGATATCCAGACAACGGCTTCACCTTCTAAAGAAACGGTACAGAATGACGAAACAGACGCTGCCAATCATCGGCTTCTGGTACCGGACGGATTACCGGACAAGGATTTCGGCGGTGCAATTTACACCATGTACCTGCGAAATGACCCATCTTATTCGCCGGATGATTTTTATGCAGAAGCTTCCAGCGGTGATATCATCGAGGATGCGGTATATGAGCGGAATTTGAAAATTGCAGAACGCTTCAACGTTCAATTTGCATATAACTATGACGAATCTAATACCACAAGGGATTCAACGGCGCTTTTAGCAATTCGTGCAGGAGAAGATATGAACGATATCTTAGGACTGCACGGTGCGTACTGCTTTGGTTATGCGATTAACGGATATCTTCTGGACTGGAATAGCTATATGCTGTATAACGATCTGTCACAGCCATGGTGGGACCAGGATTTCTGCAGCAACATGACGGTTGCCGGTAAGTTATTCGGCATGACCGGTTCCATCAGTTTTAACAGTATCGGCGGCACCTTCTGCTTATTGTTTAATAAAAATCTTTTTAACACCTATGATATACCGTATCCTTATCAGGAGGTGAGGGATGGCACATGGTCCTTTGATCGTTTCCGTACAGACGCGCTTGCAATTCGTGCGGACTTAAACGGAAACGGAGTTATAGAACCGGAGACCGATCAATTCGGTCTGTATTCAAGCAGCTGGAGATTCCCCATTGCAGCTTTTTATATGGCAGGTGACCGTGTGATTTCCAGCAGCAAGGACGGTGAGCTGAAGCTTACCCTATACAATGAACGCACCACCGATATCCTTGATGCGATGAAGAATTTTTATGCGGAAAGCGGTATCTATATTACAGAGTATTCCGGTGATTATGCGGAAGATCTCTTCCGTATGGGACGTGCCGCATTCGTCGGCTCCACCATAAAATCACTTCAAACATACCGCGATATGGATAACGAAATCGGAGTTGTGCCCTATCCGAAATATGACGAAACCATCAATCGGTATTATTCCCTTGTGGATGCAGGTGATAACGTATTTGCGATTCCGATCACGGTACAAAAGGAGAAATTGGAGATGATTTCCATAATTACGGAAGCGCTTGCGGCAGAAGGATGGAAAACGGTCGTTCCAACCTTTTATGAGGATGCATTGAAGACGAAATTTGCCCGCGACGCGGAATCTGAGGAGATGCTGGAAATCATTACAGCGAGCCGTTATTTTGATTACGGATATTTTGATATTAATATCCACTGGAACTTTTCCTATATCGGCAGAAGTATGCTGAATATCAGTAAAGATTTTTCATCTTACTATGAATCTCAGCGGAAGAGCGCGGAAAAAAAGCTGTTAAAAACGTATGAAACCTACAGAGATTTGGATATGTAACCACTGCATCATGTGATACACAATAAAATCATCCCAATTCCAAAGAGCCGCTGATGATCCAACTACAAGATCATGACAGCGGCTCTTCTCATATTTCATCTCGAATTGTCAAGTAATATGTCGCATTTTACTTCCCCTTTCAGTTAATCTAAAGCCTCTTGCTCCAACTTGCAATTGTTTTCCAACATATATTTTACAACATCATGAAATTCCGTATCAAGAAGATGCTTCAAGCGTTTTCTATCATTTTCAGTAAGCTGCTTCGTCATGTATGAAAATTTTGACAAGGTATCAACATCCATATTGTATGACATAAAAGGTACTTCTGTCTTTTGGCGTAAATGCCGCAAAATATAAAATCCGCCCGCATCGATATCTCCATAATGATAGTATTTTTTGTTCTGATTCTGCGAATAAATTTTCTTTATAAAATCTCGTCTGTTGCTATTATGATAGCCACCCAGATATATTGCAAACATATCAGAATTTGCAAAAGAATTAAAAGTTGTAAGATTTTCAATTGTTATTACAGCGTTTCCAAGCACCTCAATTTTCTCAATATCTTGAAGCAATGCAGATGATATGGCAAAATCGCCCCTCAAAACATGAAAATCCAATGTTTGTCCTTGAATGGTAATTTTACCGTTTCCTTAAAATATATGTGTCCCGGGTTTTTAATTACATTTAATGTTTGAACTCATCAACAAAAACTTTGCATGCTCAACCGCATTGTGTATGTATTTGCTATGCTTTTTATCGATTTCATCGTGATACTCGAAAAAATCATGCAGAATCTGTTCCGGCATCTTTTCAGATGTTAGATTATCTATATACTTGCGAATGCTTGTATTTAACTTTTTCAGTCCGGTAAAAAGCTCAAATGTTCTTGCATATACAGGCTCCAGCAGTTGTGGATATGGACGTTCCAACAGTTCCTTATTCGTAATCATGGAGTATATTGCAGATATTTCTCCCTGATACTCCATCTCGTCATTTTTTATGATGTTTGAAAATGTTTGAAGCAGCGTAACAGCATGGTTTGGCATAACAATGCGCTGCATTTGATTATTGGTTATCTCATATTCTACCCATTCAAACCCCTTCAGCTTTCTGAGAAAAGCGGAAGCCTTTGCTCGAGAATCCTGAAGTGTTTCGGCGTCATCCTCAAATTGAATATCCAAAATACCAATATTATCAAAATAATCGGTCATCTTTAGAATCAGTATTTCACGATCTGCACCGTAGGATAACTCAGAGCGATAGGTATCATATATGATCTCCAGGCAATCAAGATATATCGTTTTCAATTGGCTGGTTAACGGCTTGAAAAAGCTGTCACCAACGATGTCAAATAATCCTTTCATTTCTATGACCATAACTTTCATGAATACGTTATTAATAAATATTATAACACAAAATACTCGGTTTTTCAAGCGAAAATATCGTTTTCTCTAAATTACTGCCAATTTATGCGAAAGGGGGAGGTAGTGTTGTTATAGCTTCCCCAACATAAAATTCATAGATTTTTGAAAGCTTTGACTTGACATATCAGAAGATTTATGATAAAATAACCCCTGATTATGAAACGAATGATTTCAGTAAGGACTTCATTTTGTATCAATCAATGAAAGAGGAAAAAATTCAATATGGCTTCACTTCTTATCGCAGTAATCTATCTTGCTTTTATCAGCCTCGGTCTGCCGGACTCCTTACTCGGTGCAGCATGGCCGACCATGCAGACCGTTTTTCATGTACCTTCGTCATACGCAGGGTATATTTCTATGACGGTTTCTTTTATGACAATCATCTCCGCGCTTGCAGGACCGAAATTGATCAAAAGATTCTCAACGAAATGGATTGTAATCGTTTCGATTTTTTTAACCATCGTGGGACTTCTCGGCTTTTCCTTTACTTCACAGTATTGGATGCTGTTCTTATTTGCCGTTCCATACGGTTTGGGCGCCGGTTCGGTCGACGCGTCGCTCAATCATTATGTAGCAAATCATTATTCTTCATCAGTGATGAATTTTCTGCACTGTTTTTATGGGCTTGGAGCAATCATCAGTCCCAATCTTATGGCACTAGCGCTGAAATATGCACGCTGGAATGAAGGGTATCGCTGGACGGCATACATACAAATGGGAATTCTTTTCATTTGTATCCTGTCTTTGCCATTATGGAAAAGCGGCAGTCATCAGGAAGAGCAGACCGCAGAGGAAAGTGCGGGAATTAAAGAAACATTAAAACGTCCGGGCGTTGTCCTGACATTGATTGCCTTCTTTTCTTACTGTGCTGGCGAGGCAACCTGCTTTTTGTGGACGTCAAGTTATTTTGCCGGAACAAAACAAGGTATGAACGAGGAATTGATTGCCGCATTCGGTTCGCTTATTTTTGGTGGGTTAATGCTTGGGCGGTTGATCTCCGGCTTTATTTCCAATCGTCTTGGGGACCGTTTGCTGATACGCATTGGCATTGTAATAGAAATCGCAGGAATTTTATTGATTGCACTTCCGGTTCAGGGATATATTCTTACCGCTGCCGGATTTCTGATTGCCGGTACGGGTATGGGTCCGATCTATCCGGCAATTCAGCACATGGCTCCTGCCAACTTCGGGAAAAAATACAGTGCAGCGGTAATCGGGCTGCAAATGGCTTCCGCTTATCTCGGCAGCACCTTTATGCCGACCGTATTCGGGAAGCTCCAACAGACAATCGGTATATGGATCATGCCGCTGTATTTGATATTGTTTGCTTTTCTGAATATTATTTTCCTGGAATTAACATATAGAGAAATTAAAAGAAAAGATGGTCATACGCATGCCTGAACCCCCAAAATAGAAACATTGCCCCTTACACCCTACAAACCATAACAAGGGTTGTTCCCCATGTATCAGCAAAAATCTGCGTTTCAAAGAAATTCCTAACTGTTTTTTTCATCTCATCCCAAATTCAGAGGAACGAAACAGGGATTCATTTGAAGATTTTGCACAGATGGTCATGGACTGCAAAAAAGATGATACTATGTGTTGACAATATTCTTTAAATGTGATATAATAATAACACTTGTCAGAGGACTTGCAATCAAATAAGATTGTTGAAGTGGGATAAGACCTTATGGGCTTTATCCCGCTTTTTATATAACCGGGCAGGATAAAGTCAATTACGGCTTTATCCTGCTTCTTTCTATGGAGGTATTTTTTATGAATGCAAGAGCAAAATCTTTGTGCAGTTACATTTTCCCTGCAATGGGAGGGCTGTTTGTAACGTATCTTTACAATGTTGTCGACGGTATTTTTGTCGGTCAGGGTGTTGGAACAGCGGCACTGGGAGCAGTGAATATCGCCGTTCCGTTTATTACGTTTGTTGTTGCCATTGCCGCTATGTTTCCCATGGGAGGAGCAACGGTTGTTGCAATACGAATGGGACGAAAGGATGAAAAAGGTGCAAACGAAGCATTTATGACAGCAGTTCTTCTAACAGTAACGCTCTCTGCCCTATTAATGATCATCGGCATGCGATTCTCTCAACAGATTGTGGACATCAGCGGTGCAAATAAACTAAGCGATGATATGAGAAAACTGTCTGCGGATTATTTATTTTATTATTCCGCGTTTTCAATTCCCATGTTGATGAGTACCTGTCTATCCGTATTTGTCAGAAATGATGGCTCGCCGACGCTTTCCTTTATCGGCATGTGTGTTGGAGCCGCTGCAAATATAGTTTTGGATTGGCTGTTTATATTCCCTCTTAAAATGGGAATTATCGGAGCAGCAATTGCATCGGGATTAGGACAGATATTTTCCGTGCTCGTTTTGCTGTCACACTTTTGGCGCAAAAAAGGATCCCTAAAGCTGAAACAGATCAAGCTGGATGCTGCACTTGTTAAGAAAATTTGCAAGCGCGGAGTTCCGGAAGCGATTTCGCAGCTTACAACGCCTGTAACGGCGCTGTGTTATAATATTGCATTGGCAGGTCTTATTGGAGATATTGGCATATCAACGTTCAGCGTGCTCAGTTTTATTTATTCGCTTGCGAATGCAATTCTTTCCGGTGTTGCGCAAGGCTTGCAGCCGCTTTGGGGAAACTGTTACGGCAGACATGATACCAATGAGATGAAATGTTTTTTCCGCTGCGGTCTTGTTATCAATCTGTTGTTATCGGTTTTGATTTACGGAGGACTGTTTTTCTTTGATGAACCGATCATCTGCATTTTCAACAAGGATGCAGAACTTGTCCGTACAGCATCCATGGCATTGCCGTTCTTCAGCCTGTCATTTCTGCCGATGGCTCTGAATCTCATTTATACTGCGTACATGTTTTCTACCAAGAGAACCAACGCAGCGAATATCATTGCAATCAGCAGAGGTATTGTCTTAAAAGCAATCTGCATTTTTTCTGTTCCAATACTATTCGGAAGTAACGCCATCTGGCTGGCGCCCTTTCTTGCCGAAGTTTTGACGCTTGCATTGTCTATAGTATTGAGCAGAACAAGGAAACTGGTCTATATGTGAGCGAAGGATCCTTGCTTTTTAAAAATATTTGAACATGATCAAAAAAGGGCGTCGGATATTCTCCTTAGTTCCGCTGTGCATCAATACAGGCATCAATCACTAACACCACCGCCAACGCTGTGACTTCATCCACATCCGTTCCAAACGAAATTTCATATGCATCTCCGAGAGTGAACCACTCTTTTGACACGGATGCAATCACAGAATTTCCATGCACAATCTCGTAATCGTGATCAAAAAAATCGCCGTGAACCGTCCAACCCGGACCGTTTACTGTGTATTCGGGATGAAAAAAAGTAAACTCTTTGACAACCTCTGCAAACGATTCACCACCGTGGTAAATGATATACTTTGGCAGAAATGTAAGAAGCTGCTGTTCTATGTATGCAAGCTCGTTCCCCCGCAGGTCATACAAATGAAGCTTTTTGCCGAAGGTAAGAATCTCTCCCTCCACATAGTACGCTTCGCTGCCATTTGCGTTGTAAATGGAAAATTTATCTCCCCATGTAAAAATTTTCTGCTGAATGTACAGTTTCATAGGTATCCTCCTTACCATTCTGTAAAATTACCTTCTATGATTGCCATCATATCGATTATCAGTATAGCATAAATCTATGAACATATAAAGGGGTTCACTGATTCTGAATCAAAAATATCCGGCAAAAAAGTTGGAACGCTTTGCCCAAGTATCACGAAAAGCAGGATGCCCGTTGGAGGAAGCGTCAATCCGATATATCACATCTTCGGCAATACGCATTCCTCCTGCATTTGTGTTAATTTGCTGTTCATTCGCTTAGTTCAAATGCTTCTGCATCCGCTAAAATTTTCTTGAAACGATCTGTATCTCGAATTGAATCAAAACTTTCCCAATCAAGGGAGGGAGTAATTCGTTTTTCTCGAGTATACGGTATGTGATATGGTGTAAGATCAAGAGAACTGAAATATGGCAGTATACTTGTTTTGACGTGATCCTGTTTTTGAGCGGCTTTTCGTTCCATGCAAATCCATCTCTCAAGCAGTTCCATTGCTTTTTCATATTCACCGAGTTTTACACAAACGGCAGCACACCAATCATAGGAAGGGTTGTAGGAAAGGTATCCGTGATTCATCTCTTCAATATTACTTCTTTCCAGTATTTTTTCAAATACTTCAATCTGTAGATTGTAGCAGGAATATGCTTCTTCATACTTTCCCTGTTTCATGTACTGATATCCAATAGCTGGAAGAATCGGTTCAAGCTCTATCAATTTTGTATACAAGGTATGACTATATTCCCTGATCGCATCCTCGGAATGTCCCATGCTGTCATATACAACACCAACCTGAAAACCGTTATAGCTGAAAATTTGTTTTGCATGTTCCATTGCTTTTTCGTAATTACCCATAATGCGATACACACTTATCAGCCGCCGGTTCGCCAAAGACCGATATTCACTGTCCTGGCAATGATGAAGTATCACTTCCGCCTGCCGAATACACTCGTCCTGAAGTTTTTTCATATTCTCATATCTATTGGGGAGACTGCACGAATCACGGTCTTCATAATAATCCCAAAGTAACATTATCAGGTGGTCAAGTGAATAATCAAGAAGTTTGTAATGATTCGGATATTTTGAAAGCATATCCTGTATATCATTACAACACGCTTGATGAAATGCAAAATCACTGATATTTTCCGGTTTATTGTTCCAATTATGAGAATGTGCTGCTAAAAATTCATCGACCTCTTTACTTGTATCACAACCGCTGATCCCGAACAGAACATCTGTAGTTACCTCAAATACATTCGCCAGAGGAACAATTTGTGAAATATCCGGCATTCCGGTTTCATTTTCCCAACGGCTTATGGCTTGATAGGTAATGTTCAGCTGTTCTGCAAGCTCTTCCTGCGTAAGATTCCGTTCTTTACGCAATTTGCGGATAATCTGACCCATAGTTTCACTCATAATAATACCCTTAACTTTTATGAAAGTAAAAGTTTTTCCCTTTCTTTTTTAAACGCAAGCGTCCCTTTAATGAGTTCCGGTACCGTTGTATATATTATAACAAAAGTTTTGGGAAATGTACAGCGATGGAAATATTCAGGGTACTCAATGTTCCATTGAGTACCCTGAATATTTAACCGCAATACTTCAAATATTCCTTTTCCCAGCGATATCAAATACAACAGTACGATATTAAATGATGTAATAGGTAAAAAATAGGAGATACCTGAAAATATTAATAAAAAAGCGTACATAAAAAGATTCAATCCTGATACCGCATCGAAATAAAGCCGGAAACCCAGTATTTTGTATAATCATAAAGATCATCCAGCGTTTTGGCTGAAAATCCGCGGCAGCATTTCACATATTCACATAAGATGCCTTCAATAAAAATCTGGATATCCAAATCGACATATTCACGGTCTTTTAATCGGCTGTCATTTAAACAAAGCTCCAACAGTTTGTTTGACGCAATGGACGACAATTTTTTTGCAGCAAAAAGAAAATCGTTTGATTTGCATAACAGGCGATAATTTTCATCATTCTGGCGGATAAATTCAAAGATGGAATCGATAAACTGCATAATGTTTTTGGCGTCCAGAAGACGAACATGATCAAAAAACGTATCAATCAATTCATTTTCATAATCTTCTGCAACATCGTAAATATCATTGTAATGGGAATAAAAGGAACCTCGGCTGATATCGGCGCGTTGGCACAGCTCGCTGACCGATATTTTTCCGAGTTCCTTTTTTTCGGAAAGCATAATGGCGAATACTTTTTTAATTTCCTTTCTTGTTTTTCTGGAAGAATGGTTGAGATTTTGTACTTTCATAATTTTGGAGCCGTTGCATACGACAGCCCTATCTCCTTTCGTTTCACAACATCAGTGCCCCTTTAACGTCTATGGTGTAAACGACAAAAGCACCGCACACAATTCTTTTTCATATACAATATTTTGAATACTGTTCAAATTTAAACAGTGATAAAACAATTGTACTTTCATTTATCGTTTGTCTGTATTATAATTATAATACAACATTGTTCAAATGTCAACAGTGTTTTAAATATTAACAGTGTCAAGTATAGAATAGCCAAAATTTGAAGGAGGATACAATATGGAAAATACAAGGCAATCAAACGATGAAGTTCCTCATATGATTGAGGTATCGCACCTGACCAAGGATTATGGCTCTGGCAGAGGCGTTTTTGACGTCAGTCTTCATGTGGACAAAGGCGAAGTATTCGGCTTTTTAGGACCAAACGGTGCGGGAAAATCTACGACGATCCGGCATCTGATGGGGTTCTCCAAACCCGATTCCGGAAGCACCAAAATTATGGGGTATGAAACCTTTGAACAATACAGCAGCATTCTAAATCATATCGGATATATCCCGGGAGAAATTGCACTTCCGGCAGGTCTTACCGGCTGGGAATTCATTAAAATGATGCAGGACCTGCAAAAAATTCACAACGAACAGCGTTTATCGGACATGTTGGCGTTGTTTGAATTGGAAAACACGGTTTTGTCCGGCGAAACAAAACGCATGAGTCTCGGTGTAAAACGCAAGCTTGCCGTGGTAACGGCGTTTATGTCTGATCCTGACGTTTTAATTTTAGATGAACCGACAAGCGGACTTGATCCTGTCATGCAGGAAAATTTCATCCAGTTTATTCATGAAGAAAAAAAGCGTGGAAAAACCATCCTGCTTTCCAGTCATATTTTTTCGGAAATCGATTCCACCTGTGACCGTATCGCCATTATCAAGGACGGTAAAATCGTATCCGAGTTTATCGCAAACGATTTAAAGCACGCATCCCGCAAATACTATACGGTTCTCTTTGACAATACCAATGCAAAAAAGCGTTTCCTTGAAGAAAGCAAACAAATTGCTTCGCTGTGTTTGATCAAGGAGGAAGCAGACAGCGTCTTTATTTCTGTAGAAGACCTTGATTTGAATCTTTTCATCGCGCAGCTTTCATCGGTCGGCGTCCGTTCCTTCAGCAACAGACGTGAAACATTGGAGGATTACTTTATGCAGTTCTACAAAGAAGAAAAAGATTTTGGAGGTGCCCTCAAATGAATGTGATCGAAACGCAGAATTTAACCAAAGACTATGGCGAAGGACGCGGGATCTTCGATCTGAATCTCTCGGTAAAAGAGGGAGAAATGATGGGATATGTAGGCACAAACGGAAGCGGAAAAACGACGACCATCCGGCATATCATGGGCTTCTTAAAGCCGACCTCCGGAACTGTTTTTGTCACAGGACTTTCCTCATGGGAGCATTCCAGCGAAATTGTTAAAAAAATCGGATATGTTCCCGGTGAAATCGCCTTTCCCGATTTAAAAACCGGCATTGATTTTTTAAAATGTCAGGCGGATTTCTTAGGACTGCACGATATGACCTACGCCAACACACTCATCGAACGGCTTCAGCTGGACCCGCGTGCCAACCTGAAGCGGATGAGTAAAGGAATGAAGCAGAAAACGGCTCTGGTAGCAGCGCTTATGAACGATGCACCGATTATCATTTTGGACGAACCGACCACAGGGCTGGATCCGCTCATGCGTGCAGCCTTTCTGGATATTATCAGAGAGGAACACAAAAAAGGAAAAACCATTTTTATGAGCAGTCACAGCTTTGATGAGCTGGAAACCACCTGTGATAAGGTCGCACTGATCAATGACGGGCATATCATCGATATCTGCAATATGCAGGATATCCGCAGCCGTTCCATCAAGGAGTTTAAAATCGAATTTCACACAAAAGAAGATTATCTCCGTTTTCTTTCCGAAAACTACGAGAAAACCCGTCTTCAGGAGCAATACAATCAGGTCACAATTCGTGTGGGTGCAGACGCTGCCTCACAGCTGCTCGGTGTTTTGAAGCATTATAACGTCAAATTTATTTCAGAGCTGCCATATACCCTGGAAATGCATTTCAAGAATATTCTGTTTTCCAATTTAAACAAAGAACAAAAAAATAAAACAATCTCAAATTTTTAATAGAAAGGACAATTTCATACGATGAAGCCAAACGGTTTCATGTTATGAAGAAACGGTGATACCGATGTTTAGTAAAGCGTTATTTAAACAATCCTGTAAGGCAAACGGAACCATGTGGGGCATCATTACGGCTGCGGTCTGTTTTATGCTTGCCTGTGTCATGCTGATATCCGGAAACGGCAATATTGGAGAAGTAAAAGATTCGATTGAAGATACCATTATCGTCAAAGAAGTGGACGCACAAATGCAGAAACGGGCACTTTCCTACTATGCAGATGCGGAGGACGGACTGAAAACCTTTGATGCACAGTTTTCAAATTGTGCATCGGATACACTTTCCTACCTTGTCTGGTGTTCCGAAATGCCAAAACAAACCGATTTTACCGACGGTGCGGTGTATGCCGCTGCAATGCAGGCATGGCAGGATGCAATGCCGGAAATGAAAACAGAAGCAGGTCAAAGCTATGCTGCTGCGGTCACACAATGGCAGGCGGCAATGCCCGCTCAGGACAGCTTCTCCTCCGTCGAGGACTATCTTGCTGCAATCGATACATGGCAGGAAGCTTCCCCGGCAACACAGGAACAGGCTGTGACAGCAGCGTATGCTGCCGCCTGTGATGCGTTGCAGAATGAAATTACACAAAACGCACAGGCAGCCGGCTACAAAAAGGATTCCCTTGAAGCACAGGAAATGCTGGGAAGTGTGATGTATACACTCAACCCCAACGGAATGTTCAACGATTTTTATACCGAAAACAAGGAAGAGATTCCTGCCGATTATGACATTCTTTCGTTGATTGCGCATATTAGTACGAAAGATATCGACGACTATCTTACATCCGATGAACGTACCTCATACCGTTATGACAGAGCAGCAAACGGCGCGGCAATCTTTCTTTCGGGCAACATGTTGAAAAGTGAAAACGTCGACGCACTGATGGATGCACTTTCCTCATACGGTGTGACAGCCGAAAAATATGATTCATTTGGATATACCTATGATTCGATCAAGCACATGGCAAAAACGGTGGTTGTTACATATCAAGGCAGATTGGATTATGAGCTGGAGCTGTTGCGCGATCAATATACAGACGGCGCTTCTTTTGATGAGACAGCCTATCAAAATGCCGCTGCAAAAAAGAAAGACGACCTTGCTGCTGATATTGCAACCAGCTTCTTATCCACACTGCCCGCATCGGTTTCGGATGCGCTGGAGGAAATCGGACAGGCAGACCTGTATACTTTGATTGTGGGATCTATTTTCTATAAGCTGGCAGGTCTTCTTTTACCGATTATTTATATGATTATGGCATCCAACAATTTGATTTCGGGTCAGGTAGACAGCGGTTCCATGGCATATGTGCTCTCCACCTCAACAAAGCGAAGCACTGTTGTCTTTACGCAGGCTGTTTATTTAATCGGTTCTCTGTTTGCCATGTTCTCGTTAACTACAGTGACGGGTTGTATCTGTCTTTCGTTTGTACCGGAGGATATCACACTGACATACGGCAATCTGATTCTTTTAAATGTCGGCGCCTTCTTTGTGTTATTGGCGCTGTCCGGACTTTGTTTCTTCACCTCCTGTATTTTTGACAGAAGCAAGCGTTCCATGGCAATTGGCGGCGGTCTCTCTATTTTTGCACTTGTCGCCGCAATGCTCGGATTGTTCGGCAGCCCTGTCATTCCGTCTGTCGTCCGGCTGGAGGCGCTGAACTACTTCAACTATACAACGATCATTTCCCTGTTCGATGTGATTTCGATCATTGAAGGCAGAGATGCATTTATTTGGAAATACGCCATTCTTGCAGCCCTCGGTCTTCTTGGTTATCTTGCAGGCGCCGTCCGCTTCACGAAAAAAGACCTTCCTTTATAATAATAGCAGGAATTCTGTACAATACGATTTTTTAAAATCACAGCAATTCTATTTGAACGAAAACCGTAAGTCCACATCGCCGGACTTACGGTTTTTTGATGAGAAAACAGTGAAAATAACCGTATAGAATGATTGTATACATTTCATTTCCTCCCATCAAACAGTTGACACATCAAACACTTTGTATTATAATATATTGAAATAA
This sequence comes from Clostridia bacterium, assembly GCA_017942005.1. Taxonomy (GTDB): domain Bacteria; phylum Bacillota; class Clostridia; order Oscillospirales; family CAG-272; genus RGIG3925. The sequence continues at coordinate 37,315 of JAGAVJ010000037.1, forward strand.
ATAATATAAAAGTTTTTTGAAAGGGGTTTGGGGAAAATCTTTTTTTTAAAAAAGTTTTCCCCATAAATCCGTACTCACAAAAAAAGGAATTTGAAAAGAGAACAGCATAATATGCGAAAACATGATATAGACAATTTAAGAAGCCTTTGTATTTTGCTTTTGATTCCGTATCATGCCGCGCAGGCATGGAATACATGGGGAGAACCGAATTACATCTTTTTTGAAGGCAACCGGTGCATCAGCAACCTGATCGTATTTTTCAGTCCCTACTTCATGCCGATGCTGTTTTTGATGTCCGGTATCAGTACTTATTACGCCTTGCAGAAACAGTCGATAAAACAATATGTGATGGGAAGATGCAAAAGACTGCTCGTTCCGCTCATCAGCGGAACGATATTGCTCATGCCGATATTGACCTATCTTGCAGACATCTATAACTGCGGCTATCAAGGCAGCTTTCTTGATCACTACCGGATTTTTTTTACAAAATTTACTGATTTGATCGGTGCGGACGGCGGTTTTTCCTTTGGACAGTTTTGGTTTATTCTGTATTTGTTTCTCATTTCAATGGCTGCCGCTGTGGTGATCTCCATTCAGAAAAAGAAAACTCCCCTCCAAAATCTCCATATACCGCTCTGGGGATTCTGTCTCCTCGGTCTGCCGCTGCCGCTTCTGAATACCCTGCTTTCCATTGGCGGAAAAAGCTTTGCGGAATATACATACTTCTTTTTGCTCGGGTACTTTCTCTTTTCAAATCAAACGGTGGCAGAAGCAGTCAAACGGCACATGTGGCTTTTTCTGTTAATCGGGCTGACGGCTTCGGCAGTCAATGTGTATCTTTTTCTCTGGTCGGAAACACCATACCCGATACTCAATACAGCCGCGATGTATTTTGCGAAATGGTTTATGCTTTTAGGACTTTTGGGCGTGGGAAGACGGTTCCTTAACAGCAGCAATTCCCTGTCACGCTATCTGGCACAGCGCTCATATGCATTATATTATTGGCATTTTCTCTGGGTTGTTCTGTTTCAATATGGTATGTCCGATAACCTGCTGGGACACACGCTGCTGTTGTATCTCATTCCTGTGCTTTTATCGTATGGCGCATCCGCGCTTTGCTGTGAGCTCACCGTCAGAATTCCGTTTTTGTGCTTTCTGACCGGCGTAAAAAAGGTGCAGCCCAAACATTGAGCTGCACACCAGATTAAGTTTTACATTTCCCGCACTTAGAACAGCCGTTGCAGATGGGCTTGCTTGCGCACGTTTCACATTTTTGTCCAAAATATGGCACATACAATTCGTCTTCCGGAATCGGAAATCCCATACGGTCGGTTAAATGCCACAATATCGGTCTGCCTTGATAGTACATACCGGATTTATACGCCATTTCTGCCTGCACTGCCTTATTCGGAATATGATAGGTTTTGCCATCTTTTATAAAAACCGCTCCCGTTTCGATAAAACAGAACGTCACATCGTGTGCCGCACATTCCGCACGCAGTGTTTTTACCCAGTCGAAATGACACGGCCGTGCACCGTCATAATTTTCCCCGCCGCAGATGACCTGTTCAATCTGGTTACTGTAAAGGTATTTTTCAATACTGACCGCGCCGATAAAGGGTGCGCACATGATACCCTTATGCTTGAACGGCAGATCAAGAAGGATGGGAATGCGCTCGTCGGCGCGTTTTTGATTTTCACAGGTCACGTTGAAAAAAATGTGATCCCAGCCGTCTCCAAAGTCCGGCGGCAGATGATCCAGTACCCGCTCTGGCCGTTTGGTAAGCAAAAAGAACTTGACGTCCGGCCGCATCCGCATGATATCCCATGCCTCATCCCGCCATGCGTCTGCTCCCTCGACGAAAAAATCAGACGTCATGCATACACGGATCATCTCGCCGCTTTGTATTTTATAACGTAAGTGGGTTCCGCTTCCGCTGGTGTCGCGGTATTTTGACAGCGGATACCGGAACGCACTGGTTTTTGTTACGACCGCACTGTCATAACGGTCATGGATACGGTCCAGATAATACATATAACAGTGCTGACAGCCCTCAGAGCATTTCGTACATCCGTGCCACGGATTCCAGATATCGTGCATAATCCCTCTCATACAATCATTGCAGAATTCTATATGTAGTTTATCATAGAATCAAAGAAAATTCAATCAGATTCTGTAAACAAAAAACAGCCGCCAAACCCAAAGCATGCTTTCCTGTGAAAAAGCAGCTTTTCCATGTGCGGCTGTTTTTTTATTTTCGCAGTGATCCCTTCCTGCAAACGATATTTTTTATTTTCCTTTGGGATTCATCTTCGCAGCACGTTCCACATATTCCTTGAAACGGTCTTCATGGCGAACAGAATCAAACCATTCCCATCCGTGAGGCGCAGTCATACCGTAATGCATCAGACTGCTGTTTCCTTCAAACATATACCCATAGGATATCGGTTCTATTGTCCCGTTGGGAATCCCTTTGGGAAGCTTGATAAACGTCCTCCCTTTTACAACCTTCACGCCGCCCCAAATCAACGGGTCTCCGACATCCATCTCTGTACCGTCAGGAATGCTGTCCCATTTTGGATAAGCCTCAAACGCTTTTTCAAGCCATGCATAACCTTCATCTTTTTTCCCGCAGCCAAACAATGCACAAGCGGTACGGAAGCTTGTACTCGCATAAAGTCCAAGCCAGGCATCTGGAACGGTTCCGTTGCCGAGACTTTCCATCACTTTGAGACGGTATTGATTCCATGCGACTGCCTTTTCCTGCGCAGCCCAATATCTTGACGGGCGGCCAAAGAAATGACAAAGAAGATGGAAATTGTTGACATCATGACGAAGCCTGCTTTCCTCATACTTTCCCTGCTCCCACAAATCGTCTTCGATTCTTTCATCTTGAATAGCGCAATACTGCGTAATGGGGGGCGGCACCTCACGGATGCCCGTGCGGTCGGAAAATACAACGATATCGCCGTCATCATCTGCGACAAATGTATACTCTGCCGCGCCGACAAAGCCGTCCGTCAGATTCAGCGCATCATAGCGACGTACAAAGCCGTCCGCTGCCGACATATAGCCCTCGCCGACACCTTTATAGCTTGTCAGCTCATAGACAGCAGTTCTTGCACCGTCGCAATATTCGTTTTCTGTACGGACAATGCCAATCCCCGGGGCAAAATAGTAAACCTTTTTCCCGCCGCGGTACGACCATCCATTCTCCATTCCGCTGATATCCAGACAGAGCTTGAAACAGTTTTCAAAGGTACCCGCCTTTGTGGTAATCGTCCCGCCGTCCTCACAGGTGATCTGCGTCCGTATATCACGCGACCACTGCGTATATTCTACAATAGGGGACGCGCCAACACGCCACTCGTCTGACCAGATACAATTCACTGCGTCCTGCAAAATACCAAAGATATCGTTGTAAAGAACAGGCTCTTCCGCAGCACCCATACCTCCCGTATTCTTCCACTCAAACGACCATCGGGAATCATATCCGGTAAGGCAAAGACGGTCGGGTTTCTTTTGTATATATTGTCTTTCAAAGAAATTCCAATGACCTGTCGCGGTATAGTCAGGATTGAAGGCAGGGTCTGTGGTTAAAATTCTCCGCGCGGTCGACGCCGCTGCTTTGGTATGCGCTTTCTGCATCGGCGCTGCGGCAAGCTGTTCGGCACGTGCAATTGCGGAAGATACATCGCAGATATACTCTTTGCCATCCTCCCTTTCACAGCAATAATCCTGTGCAATTTCCTGTACCATATCAAACCAGGAATTTTCATTGTATTTCAGCCGTTCGGTATTCTCCCAATAGGCAAGAATGACACGTTCATCAGCAGCTGCGGCAACCGTGATTTTTAATTCGGCGGAAACCATATCGGCAGGATATGCAGCGGTATATTCCCAGGTGTTGCCGGGAGAAAACGGAAGCAGTCCCCCGCCGTTTACAATTGTATATGCGCAAAGTACACGCTTTTCCGCTGCACCGTCGGTAATATGTTCCTGACAAACGATACCGACGCCGTCCTTGTAGTAGGTTCTGCATATTATTTTCTGGATATCATTCCAGCGCCGTATTTCCCAAAGCTGACAGTGATCAAATCTGCCCGCCGGTGTATCCACCGATTCTGCATCGGAAAGATATGTCAGTTTTGTTCCGTCAGAACCCACATGCGTTTCACCAAGTGCAATATCTGCAAAGAAACAACCGTCGCAGCTGGATGCGTTCCGGAAAATCTGCGTACTGTTTCGATCAACAGAATGAAGATATCCTTCGCTAAAATATTCTTCCGTCCAATAGCGGGGCTGACCGTCTATGATATGATATTCTTCTGCGATAGCGCCAATTGCGTAGCGTTCCTGTCTTGTATGCGGATACCGCGCTGCCAATTGCTCCTCCATTCTTTGCGCATAGGGTACAAGAATCCGATAGGCATCCTCTTTTTGCAAAACGGCTTCTGCCTTGCTGTATGCAGCCTGACCCTCCTCTGTTCTTCCCGCACGGAACAGATGATATCCAAGCCAAAACCATTCCCTTCCGAGAACCTTTACAAATCCCGCTTTTTCCAGGCGCGGAATTTGCTTGTCCCGGATAAAATCGATCTTTGCTCCGTCATATACCGTGGAATCCTCACGGGCAACAATAAACGTCATGACGTCTTCATTTTTACCCTCTATCGCGGCATCCGAAATACGCGCAAACAGCGCGTCGTTTTTTTTGCCGGGAATCCACCACCAACCGCGCATCAGCACATCGGCAAGCGCATGCTGCTTTTTTGTACACTCAGGAAGCGTCTCCACCTCGCGAAGCACCTCGCGGTATACCGTTTCAAATCCGCTCTTGCTGTTTTTCACCTGCCAGAGCTTCAGTTCTTCAACCTTCTTCATTACACGCTGTACAAGCGTATCACTGTACTTTTCGTCCATTGCGCACAGTTCCTTTCTGATTCGTTTTCTGCCATCATTTAACTGCCATTTGACCGTTCCCTCAGAAATTCGCATCCGGTCTGCGATTTCTGCGATAGAAAGTCCCTCATAATAATGCAGATGAATGATCTGCCGTACCTTTTGGGGCAGTTTCTCAATGCTTTTGTTTACCTCGTTCCACTCCTCGGACAACACATATGCCCCCGCGGGATCCTCAGCCGCATCATCGGAACAGTCATAATTTTCCACTACATCAAGCGGAAGGAAACTGCGATATCTGCTTATCATATTCAACGCACACCTCTTGGCAATGCGGCACACCCAGGATGCATACTTTTTCGATTCTTTCAGGGTATCCAGCTTCATCCAGGCTGTAACAAAGGCATCCTGTGCGGCATCTTCCGCGATAAACTCGTTTTTTGCAACTGACATCGCAGAAGCGATGACTGCCTTTTGATACCGTGTTACCAAAACCTGATATGCCGTCTGTTCTCCTGCAAGTGTAATCATGACCAAAGTCTCGTCCGATTCATTTTGATAATACATCTGCACGTTCCTTTCTTGAATGTCGGGAATTCCCATTATTAAGTGCATAACTTTCACGAAAGTGAAAGTTATCTCCTCTCATTGTGGAGTTGTGACGCGCCCGCAGGCGGACATCGTTGCTTTTCAAGCAACGAAAGTCACAAAATCACGGTACGAGAAATCATTCATAATGATTTCTCCTGAAAATTTTATTTTCAGACTTAAGCGCTTATCTTATAGACACAAATCAGAAGGAAAAGGTTGGGTTGTTTTAAATTATTTTTTATTTTTGTAAAACAAAAGCTGCCAAAGACCGCTTTTGAAAAGAGATCCCTGGCAGCTGAAGCTTGTTTTTTAATAGATTTTTTCAGTGATACGACAATGAAACGGGATACCGCGGTTATCGGATGTTTTTGTACATCGGACCATATGCGGCACATGCACGGTAATCCTGTCCTTCTTTGTCCATGCCAAATGCATTCCAAGCGGCGGGACGGAAAATCTTCTCCGTCGGGACGTTATGCATGCAGACCGGAATACGGAGAATCGAACAAAGCGTGATCAGGTCTGCGCCAATGTGTCCAAAGGAAATGGCGCCATGGTTTGCACCCCAATTGTTCATCACATCGTATGCGGTATTGAACGGACTGCCGACCACATGATCGCAGCGCGGCGTAAACCAGGTACAAGGCCAGGTAGGATCGGTACGCATCATCAGCGTATGGGTGACGTCGTCCGGAAGCTGTACCGTCCAGCCTTCTGCAATCTGCAAAACCGGACCGAGTCCCTTGACCAGGTTGAGTCGGATCATCGTTGCAGGCATTTCCGCACGGGTGGTAAATTGAGAGGAGAATCCGCCGCCGCGGAAATATCCGTTATCCGCTGCACACCACTCGGTTGCGGCTGTCATGACCTCGATATCCTCATTTGTGACATCCCACCACTGCTTCATCACTGCATTGCCGTCTGCATCCTTGACTTCACCGCATGCGTCAAGCGCCGTTGCACCGGAGTTGATCAAATGGATAAAGCCGCCGTTTTCCAATGCCTTGCCGGTAATCTTGTAGCCGGAAGCACGTTCGCAGGCCTCAGGAGACCAGTAGGTACGCACATCGGAGAACATCTGCGCACGGCCGGTGAGCAGCTTCATGAACATCATGCCCAGACCGTTGAGCGTATCGTTTTCTGTGGCAAGAATATACGGTTCACGTGCGCCGTCATAGTCGAATGTGGAGTTTAAAAGCGCCTCCGGGAAGTCACAGTTCGGGTAGAAGTCTGTCCACTGCCGCTGTCCCTGGAATCCCGCTGCGATGGCATTGTGTCCCGCACGTTCTTCCTCGCATCCCTCGGGGAGCTTCGGATTGCCGGACATGAGGTCCTTTATGATGATGTACATCTTAGTCAGGAATTCCCAGGATTCTTTCTTCTTTTCATCGGAAGTCTTTACAAAGTCCGGATTCTTGTCCCAGCCTTCCTTGCAGTGTGCCTTCACCCACGGAAGCGCACGCTCATATTCGGCATGATCGTAAATCCCCTCTGTCATACGGCGGATAATTTCCACCTCATCCACAGATTCCACACGCATACCGAGGTATTCTTCAATAAACGCCGGATCAATGATGGAGCCGCCGATACCCATACAAATAGAACCGATCTGTAAATAGGATTTGCCGCGCATGGTTGCAGCAGCGACAGCCGCACGGCCGAATCGGAGCAACTTTTCCTTGACATCTTCCGGAATATCGGTAATTTCGTCGAGATTCTGTACATCATGACCGTAAATGCCAAACGCCGGAAGTCCCTTCTGTGCATGGGTTGCAAGCACCGACGCCAGATAGACAGCACCCGGACGCTCGGTTCCGTTGAAGCCCCACACACCCTTGATGGTCATCGGGTCCATATCCATGGTTTCAGAACCGTAGCACCAGCAGGGGGTCACCGTCAATGTAATATCCACACCTGCTTTTTTAAACTGTGCCGCACACTGTGCCGATTCCCCGGCACGTCCGATGGTCGTGTCAGAAATGATGACCTTGACCGGGTCGCCGTTGGAATAACGAAGATTCTCTTCAAAAAGCTTCTTTGCGGCTTTTGCCATATTCATGGTCTGATCTTCTAAGGATTCTCTGACCTTCAGCGGGCCGCGTCTGCCATCAATGGTCGGGCGGATACCGATGATCGGATATTCTCCCGCAAATCTGATTTTTGCCATATTGGATTGTTCCTTTCTGATTGCTCCGGTATGCAGAGTCGTTCTTCGATTCTTTATACCGGTAATTGAAAATTATTTCTGAATACTATTATTATATCCTTGCAATCTGGAAAATACTTGTGGTATAATAGTGAAAAGTATAAATATTTTCAGGTATTTGAAAATCTCTCCATTTTTATACTGGAAAAGGAATACGATATGAGCTACAACGAACTCAAGCAGCACGGAACTGCCGACTTCCCCATCGGATACTATCAAATTGACCATACGCACCCAAAATATGAAATGGCACACCACTGGCATGCGGAGCATGAGATGATCCGTGTCACAAAGGGGGCGCTTTGCATCACACTGAATAATCGGAAAATACATGCGGAAGCCGGCGATATTATCTATATCAACAGTGAAGTCGTGCACGGTGCGTCGCCGCTGCACTGTGCATATGAATGCATCGTATTTTCCCCGCATTTTCTTTCCATGCCGGGATGTGACTTTTTCGACGGTCTGACAGGCAATACACTATTCATTCAGGAGCTGTTTTCTCATACAGACCCATCAGCGGCAGCGCTTTGGGAAATCGCCGGATATGCGTTTGATGCCCTGCGGCGCGGCGGTCCCGGGTATCGGTATGAGGTCATCGGCAGCATGTACCGTACCCTTGGATTTTTCGCCGCACATCACTGCTATTCCAATTCGCTGGAGCTGCCTGCTTCCGCCGACAGTGCTGTCCACTCTGCACGGGATGAAAAAAATGTGCAGAAACTGAAAAACGTGCTTTCTTTTATCCGCGGCGCATTCGACCGTCCGATCACACTGGAGGAAATGGCAGAAGCCGCTGGCGTTTCCCCACAGTATTTCTGCTCGTTCTTCAAATCCATGACCGGAAAAAGTCCGTTTACATATGTCAACAGCTACCGTATCGAACGTGCCTGCCGGAAGCTATTGGGCACCGATCTGTCTGTGACAGATATTGCGTTTTCCTGCGGCTTCAACGATCTCTCTTATTTTATCAAAACCTTCAAAGCAGAAAAAGGAATGACGCCGCGCATGTTCCGCCGGACCACAGCGGACGATGATTCTTCCCCCAATGATCCCCTTTTATAACAAATTTTCTTTCAATTTCAAAAAAAATTCACAATGACTTCATGTGTATAACATCATATTCCGCTATAATGTAAATATGAACATAGATAAAATTCTATCAATGTTAATAATTTAACAGAGTCCTATCACATTATGTGACAGAATCTTTTAATTATGTTCAATTCATTATGAAAGGAAGCTTTTGCACTGCAAAAGTCCATGGTATCAAACAATGGCAACAAAAATTCTTGTAATTGACGATGATACCAACATCTGCGAGATGCTGCGTGTCTATCTGGAAAATGAGGGATATGAGGTAAAAACCGCCAACGACGGTGCGGACGGTGTCGCGTTTTTTAAAATGTATGAACCGGACCTTGTGCTTCTCGACATCATGCTGCCCCGCAAGGACGGCTGGCAGGTCTGCCGCGAAATCCGTGAGATTTCCAACAAACCGATCATCATGGTCACCGCAAAAGGGGAAATCTTTGACAAGGTCGTCGGCTTTGAAATGGGCGCGGATGACTTCATGGTAAAACCGCTGGAAATGAAGGAGCTTTCCGTCCGTGTCAAGGCGATGCTGCGCCGCTGCGCAACGCATGACAACACCGCAGATGAAGAAACGGTCAAATTCGACAACATTGAAATTTCCCGCTTGAAATACGAGTTGAAAATCAAAGGAAAATCTGTGGATATTCCGCCGAAAGAGCTGGAGCTGCTCTACTTCCTTGCCTCCAACTACAACCGCGTCTTCACACGTGATCAGCTGCTTGACAAGGTATGGGGCTTTGATTATCTCGGCGACTCCCGCACCGTAGATGTACATGTCAAACGGCTGCGTGAAAAGCTGGAAGGCGTCAGCGATAAATGGGTGTTAAAAACCGTATGGGGTGTCGGTTATAAGTTTGAACTTCTTCAGTAAGGTCTGCCAACACCATTGAAATGATATGCAAAAAAGCGTTTTTTCCAAATATCTGGTCACGGTTCTTTTGATCATCGCCATCAGCTTTATTGTGCTTGCCGGCGTGGTCTGCTCCATGGTTTCCGGATATTCTGCAAATGCAAAAGAAGAAGCCGTTGTAACCGGCGCAAAGCACGTCACAGATTTTCTGTCTGACACATACAATCAAAGCTTTTCCGGCTCCTTTTCACAATACGTCTATCTGCACCGCGATATGCTCGGCGGTGCGCTGGAGCTTGCGTCATTGGACGATGTGGAAAATCTGGTACTGATCACAGACGATACCGGTGCGGTCCTTCTCTCAGGGACAGACCATGCGCAGAAGTATCTCAGCGCAAAGGTTCCCCTCACCGAACTGACCGCAATGGCTGCGGATACCAGCATCACAACCTTGACCAATTTAGGCGGTCTGCTTGACGCCAAATATGTCATCTGTGCTGCTCCCATTCCAGACGCCGAAGGCGGCAGCGTCGGGTATGTACTGTTTTGTTCTTCATCCTCCGGGATATCCAGTCTTATCGAAACCATGCTGAAGGCAATCCTCGTCTCCTGCATGTGGGTCATGACGGCGACAATGATCGTTGTGTACTTTATCAGCGAAAGAGTTACCAGTCCTCTGCGGGAAATGAGCATTGCAGCAAAGCAGTATGCGTCCGGAAAGTTCGATGTGCGTGTTCCGGTCAAAGGCTCCGACGAGGTGGCGGAGTTAGCGCTGGCGTTCAATAATATGGCAAGCTCTCTCGCCACGGTAGAAGAACAGCGGCGCTCTTTCCTTGCCAATGTCTCTCACGATCTGCGGACACCGATGACCACCATTGCCGGCTTCATCGACGGTATTTTGGACGGCGCCATTCCGCCGGATAAGCAGCCCTATTATCTGGAATTGATTGCAAGTGAGGTACGGAGACTCTCCCGTCTTGTCGCGTCTCTGCTCGACATTTCCCGTATCCAAGCGGGAGACCGCAAATTCACCAAAACTGCATTCGATATCTGTGAAATGGCGCGTCAGATACTAATCTCCTTTGAACAGCGCATTGATGAAAAAAAGCTGAACGTGGAGTTTGAATGTGACCGTGACAACATGACTGTCTATGCAGACCGCGACGCCATTCATCAGGTATTGTATAACATCTGTGATAATGCCGTAAAATTTTCACGTCCTGCGGGTACATACCGTATTACGATTTCCGCAAAGGATAAAAAGACGTTTGTTTCGGTTTGGAATGAAGGGCAGGGTATCCCGGAAGAAGAACTGCCGTATGTATTTGACCGCTTCTTCAAAAGCGATAAAAGCCGCGGACTGGACAAAACCGGCGTCGGGTTGGGACTTTACATCACAAAGACGATCATAGATGCGCACGGCGAGGAAATCTGGGTCAAGAGCGCTGCCGGCGAATACTGTGAGTTCGTGTTTACACTGCAAAGCGTTGTCAGCAAATAACAGCGCTATCAGAAAGGAAAACTTTCGCTGACGCGAAAGTCATGGTCATAATTATGCCAATCATTACAATTATCGGTGCCGGTATGATGGGTTCGGCTTTGGCTTTTCCGGCACGAGAAAACGGCAATATCGTCCGTCTGGTCGGAACGCCGCTTGACCGTGACATCATTGAAACCTGCAAAAACACAAACCGACATCCGAAGTTTACAAGAGATTTTCCACAGGGCGTGGAGTTCTATCAGATTGACGACTGGAAAGAAGCGATTTCAGGTGCAGATATGATCATCGGCGGTGTCTCCTCCTTTGGCGTAGACTGGTTTTCAGATGAAATTCTGCCTTTCATTCCGGAAGAAATCCCGATTTTGACAGTCACAAAGGGACTTTATGATACCGAGGACGGCACACTGCTCTGCTATCCGCAGCTGTGGGAAGAACGTCTTGCAAAAAATACGAACGGCAAAAAACACTCCATGAATGCCATCGGCGGTCCCTGTACCAGCTATGAACTGGTCGCACATGATCAGACCGAAGTCACGTTCTGCGGAAAGAACCCTGCCATTCTGCGTCGGATGCGTGATCTCATGCAGACCGATTATTACCACATCAGTCTGTCAGACGACGTCGTCGGCATTGAATCTGCTGTCGCATTGAAAAACGGATATGCTCTTGGCATTGCCTTGACTGTCGGCCTCAATCAACGCGCCTTCGGTACGGATACGCCGCTCCATTACAATTCTCAGGCTGCGGTATTCGGACAAAGCGTGCGGGAAATGGCAAAGCTTTTACAAATGCAGGGTGCCGGAACACTTGACAACCTGTGTGTTGGCGCAGGCGACCTGTATGTTACTGTGTATGGCGGCAGAACACGGCTTGTCGGCATCCTGCTTGGACGCGGTTATACCATTGAGGAAGCCAAAGCGGAGCTGCACGGCGTTACACTGGAATCCCTTGTTGTAGCGGAACGCGTTGCGCGCGCCGTTAAGAAAAAAGCGGAAAAGGGAATATTGAATCTCGATGATTTTCCGCTTTTGATGCACATTGACGGTATTTTGACCGCACATAAATCGGCAGAGCTGCCGTGGGACGATTTCACAAGCGAAAATTTCCGATGATAGAAATTTTGGGGACGTTGTCGCACTCTGATTAGAATACGGTTAAGAAGGTACGACCAAAGGGGCTTTTTGAAAAAAGCCCCTTTGGAAACCCCAAAAACTTTTCTCTATTATATAGGATAAAACAATTTCAATCATGTCCAAGCTTATCCCTTATTGAAAAATTTACTTGAATGTCATAAAAGAAAAACAGGAACTTTACGATTTATTAAAAAAATTCTGGTATCATATATACAGGAAAAATAATTTGTGAAGGGAGTTCTGCTGCATCATGAAACAAAACAACGATCGTCGGCGCGAAGGCAGCTTTGGCGGATTTCAATACCGCTGGAATTATGATGAATACCAGAAATCCCTGCAGCGGAAACGCCGCAAAAACGCAACGCGTGGAATGCAGGCGTTTTGCTTAACATCTGTTTTTGTCATTCTTTTATGTTTTGCATCGCTCGTGGTTGTTATGGCAGCTGCATTGATGCGTGAACAAACGATAGCAGAGGACGCTTCCCCCTCACGGACTGCCGCGCTGCCGAGAGGCGATTGGTCCATTCCATCGGACTCAGAACAGGCGGAAAGCGACGAGCCCCTTCCGCCGCAGAACGAACTGAATGCCATCAATGACACAGCCGCGGCAAAACAAGGAGCAGAAGATACCAAACAACAGGAGGAAATACTCCTTCCCAATGACGCTTCTTCTGACAGTACCGAAATTGCAAAGGATCAATTTTCTCCCATCTTAAATTCTTCTGCCATCTCTGTTGAGGAAATCACAGCACTTTGCGCAGATTCTACCGTTACCGTACAAAAAAAGGACGGTACTGAACAAAATGAACACCCAAACAACGGGTTCTTTCTCTCCGAAGACGGTTATATCGCTGTGAATTATCACACCATTGCAGCAGAATCGTCCGCAGAAGAAACGGACAAAAATTCCGTTTCCTATGAAGCAGTTCTGCCAGACGGTTCTGTGTATAACGCGCAGTTGATCTCCTTTTCCGCTTCTGCCGACGCAGACCTGGCACTTTTAAAAATCGATGTGGAAAACGCGCTTCCCGTCAACATTCCGGAAAGTCTTTGGAGTGCCGACGGTGAAGAAAAAACGTCTATGTTTGTCCTCTATACCTGGATGGACACACACCGTGCCGTCATTGCGTCAGAAAACAGCGGCGCTTCCGACAAGGAAAACGACAATCATATCAATGAAAATAACGCTGCCCAAAACAATCAGATAGGGTCTGCACCGTCTGATCCCACCCTAACAGAGTATAAAAAAACTGAGGGTACCGGACCGGATTCTGATATTCTTGAAATCGAAGCAGATCAAAACGAACGTACACCGTTGGTTCTTGGTATCCGCTGTGAAGCCGTCACAGAAAATGAAGCGGTTTTATACCGTGTCCCGCGCGGCATTTTGGTACGCCGTGTCGAACCCGATTCCCCAGCAGAACAAAACGGAATCAAGGGCGGTGACATTCTCCTCTCTGTAGACGATACCGTCTTTGATTCCTTGGAAAGCTTTGATTTATGGGAATCCAATCTGCATGTCAGCGACAAAGCCGTTCTCCGCATTTTCCGCGACGGCGTAGAATTGGAAACCGAAATCTCCTTTTCAGGAAATACAAACACAGACAATTCGCATACAGAGGAAATTTATACGGAAGTAGAAATCGCATCTCTCCTCCCGGAAACAGAAACCGATGAATTTTCCGTATCCTATGAAATAGAGCAGGAACAGACAGAACTTGTTATCACAGAATCTGCGGCATAAAATTGAGTTAAAAATTTGAATCCGTAATAAAAATCACCCGTTCCATCAATATCGGAACGGGTGATTTTTTAATATTTACTCTGCATTTTCGATATCTTCCATCCATTTACTAAGCGCTTTGTTGACTTTCTTTTCAACCTTTTCATAGTTGGACGCTATGGTATTTTTCCCTTGTATGACTGCATTTGGGAACAGATTGAAAATATCACCCGCTACACTGTTCATAATACGTCCAATATCAAACACCAAATTTTCACGCAGAATATCAAATACCTGAGATTGCAGCTGTGACTCTGTATTGTTATACTTCACCTTATACGCAGTTTCAAACATCGCCGGCATAATATGCAGAAATCCTTCATAACCGAGATTTTCCATCACTGCCGCGCTCATGTCCGGATCGGCTGCGGCAATCGGGATACTCCATAGCGAATAGGCATTGGACGTACAAACCACATAATCTTTCTGCTGTGCATCTGCCTTCGGCCACGGCACAAAACCGATATTAAATTCACAGTCGCGCAGCTCTGAGCTGATAATGCCAAGCGGGAATGCATAGAACAGTGCGCGTCCATCGCGGAACGTCAATGTATCGTCGGTTGTTTTTATGATAATCGTATCGTCATTGTTGTGCATAAAGTGAATCCATGCATCCAAAACAGAGGTTGTACGGTCTGTCAGATAATCCGCTGCCACCGTCAGATAACCGTCTTTGTCCGGTTCTACCGAGATGATACCGGCAGTCAGCGCCGCTGCCTGAAGCTGAACGCCGTCTACAGAGAAACCAAAGCGATCGCCTTCATCCTTCTTTCCGTCTGCATTGATGTCGAGATAAACGCCTTTCGTCATTTCCGCCATTTTGTCAAAAGTCCAGCTGCCTTCCACCACCAGCGTATAGGGGTCTTCAAGGTCAAACATCTGCAAAAGCGAGGTATTGAAGAAAATCCCCTGAGAGCGGGCAACAGAGCTTGGGCAGATATCGCCGGTTACAAAGTACAGATTGTCGCGGATGACTGCACATTCAAGCAATTCCTTTCTCCACCACGGCTGCATGAAATCCAGATATTGACAGTCGAGAAGATTGATGACATCCTGCGATTTTGCAAGATTGCCGATATTCTGGCTGTGACCTGCAATGATATCGAATGCAGCATCTCCTGCTTTGTTTGCGTTTTTAATCTGATTCATCCATGTATTATTACCGGCGCGTCCGCCCTTCTCCAAAAAGGAAAGCTTGACATTCAGATTTTCCTGTACGTTGAGGTTGCGCTGATATACAGCGTCATTGACAACCTCACCGTTCATTGCTTCCGCAAAAAATTCAATATCCTCATAATGCTCCCAACCGCAGACAACAATTTCTCTGCCGGCATAATCCAGTCCTTTGGGCAATGTAAGCTGATAGGGGGATTCTGTTTCCGTTTCTGTGACAGCAGCAGTTGTGGTATCCCTGTTGTCTTTTGTCTGCGTGTTTTTTTCATCCGCAGCTGTAGATGTGCCGCAGGAAGTCAACGCAGTCAAAGATGCTGCGAGCAGAAAAGGCACAATTATAGATTGACGACGAAACATCATGTATTTACCAAACTTTTGCGAAAGCAAAAGTTTCCTTTCCTTTTGAAATTTCATCTGCATTGCACAGCAAATGGCTGCTTTTTCTTCAGGCAAGCAAGTTTTTGCCTTCCCACTCACTGTCCGGCTGAATTCCAAACAGTGCAGCTACTGTCGGCGCGATATCTTTGATCGACGTTTCTTTCGGCAGCGTGAGATTCTGGAACGCGCTTCCGTAAAAAATCAACGGAATGGTCATATCTTCCGGCAGCTCCGTCCCATGGGTGCGGTCGTGTCCGCCATGATCTGCTGTAATGATAATCTGATAATCGTCCGGCAGTGCGGCAATCACCTTTTCAATATTCTCCCAGGAGTTGTCAATGGAATGCATGTATTCCTCTGACATCCAGCCACATCTGTGACCTTCCATATCCACATAGCCAAGATATAAGAATGTAAAATCGATATCGTATTTGGTTAGGTAATCAACGGCTGCATCTGTTACTCGATTGTTCGCATCCTCATAACCGTACACATGACCGGAGACAAAGTATCCGTGTGCAAGAGAATCCGGACGTGTCAGGTCTCGAAGCTCTTCCCAGTTGTAAAACATCGCACAGGTCTTCCCTGCTCTTCTGAGAACTTCACACAGTCCCGGAATCGGACGTACCTGCGGCATATAGGTATTGGTCGTTGTTCCGTGACGCATGGGATCCACCGAATGGAAGAGCGACATATGGCAAGGCAGTGTGACAGACGGAATGACTGTCTGTGTGGTCAATGAGGTTACGGATTTTTCCATGATCCGTTTTGCACGCGGATGCTGCGCAATTGCATCCGGACGCATACCGTCCACTAAAATAACGATTGTTTTCATTTTTTTGACCATAGCTTTTGCAAAAACAAAAGTGTCCTTTCCTGTAAAATAGGGGATTGCGTTTCAAACAAAAAATTTTATGACCAGACTTCAATCCCCTTTAAATATTTTTAAATTGAATTCCTGATACTTTTCAAATGCGGCATCGTCAAGCGCGCTGTCTGAGATATAAATGTACTCCGGACGCATATCGTCAAACTTCAACAGCGCCTTTTTTTCATATTTTGTGGAGTCCGCAAGAATATAAATGCTGTCTGTGATTTCCGTCATTTTCTTCTGCACGAAATAGAACTCCTGCTGATAGTCGCAGATACCGTATTCATATGACACCGCAGAAGGAAAAATAAATGCCTTCTGCAAATGCAGCTGTCCGTACATATTGATCGTCAAAGGACCATAAAAGGCATTTTCCTTTGCCATAAAATGACCGCCGCATAAAATGACTGTGAAATTTTTGTAGTCATGCAGGGTATGGAATACATCCAGAGCATGCGTCACTACGGTCATTTTGCTGAACCGTTCTTTTAACACTTTCGCAAAATAGATTGCCGTAGAACCCTCATCAATGCCAATAAAATCCCCCTCGGAGACAAATGCCGCTGCCGTCCGTGAGAGTTCAATCTTTTTTTCCACATTGATCTGACTGCGCTGTGACAAATACCCAAACGATTTCATTTCCGCCGTCATACGGACAGCACCGCCGTGGACCCGACGAAGTAATTGTTTTTGCTCCATGTCAAGCAGATCACGCCGCACGGTTTCTATAGAGACACCGAAATTCTTGACCAAAGCAGACGTTGATACTGCGTTGTTTTCCTGTAGGATCTCGTAAATCCGTTTTTGTCTTTCTTCTGCAAGCATTTACACATTTCTCCTTACAATTCCTTATTATAGCACATATATGCAAATTTGTCAATCATTTTTTTAATTTTACATCAATTTTACGCTGCTGAAATGTGATTATGATAGTGTGAGGTTTTGCAATATGGTATAATTTAGATGAAGCAAATGAAAAAACAAAACATATAAACTCCGTTTCATCTTTATATTGTGTGTAAACCATTTCTTTTTCTTGACATTTTATACACTTTCTGATATAATCTACATAAGTAAATGAATCAGCAAACGGTATCCCGCAATTCCCATATGCACAGACCGTCAATCCTGCTGAAAAGGAAATGCTTCCACCCAAAGGAATCAAAAGCCGATAAAATCTTTTGTATGATGCTTATTGGGCTTCTGTCGATGAAACAGCGGCAATTTGCTTCACAAATCCACGCAAAAATCCTCATTCCACAAGAAAGGAAGCTTTTGTATTTGCAAAAGCAATACACAATCATGAAATCCTCCATAAAATATGCAGGACTCCTGCTCTCCTGCCTGCTTCTCCTCGCTTCCTGCCAAAATACGCCGGATAACAGCAGTACCACACCGACCGATACCTCTGCTCCCCGGGACACAACTGCCGCAGACACCACCGCAGATTCTGATCCCACTGCAATGTATGATCCCAACCTGCCCGCAGTCGATGCCGGTGGCGATGACTTTTGCTTTCTCTACGGTGACAACGATTTTGAACCGAACCTTGACATCTGTGCGGAAGAAGAAAACGGAGAACCGCTCAACGATGCCATTTATGCGCGCAATCTTGCCATGGAAGAAAAGTACAATGTAAAAATCAGCTGGAACCGTTTTCATTATGACCAGGCAGCCGCCGAACTTTCCAAAACAGTCAAGGCAGGCGAGGATCGGTATGATGTCAATATCAACAATGGTGCATATACCCTGTCGCTCGCCACGCAAAAGCAATTACAGCAGCTGAATGACTTTCCGTATATCGATTTCTCCAAGCCCTATTGGAACTCCAATATGCTGTCCGGCAGCTCCATCAACAATAAGAACTACTTTGCCTACAGCGATATGAACATTCACGCACTTGGCGCAACGCCGTGTGTTCTGTTCAATAAAACCGTTGCCGAACAATTTGATATTACAGACCTATATAAAAATGTCACGGACGGCACGTGGACCTATGCCAAGATGTCTCAATACATCAAAATGGTAACGGGAGATATCGACGGCGACGGCAAAATTACAGAAAAGGATCGCTTAGGCTTTGTCGGCAACACGTTTGTCATCGACTGTTTCTTATCCGGAACGGGATATCAGACCATCACAAAGGATGCAGATGACATGCCAGTACTCAATATCCAGAGCGAACCGTATTACAATATCGTCGCTGCGATTATGGACGTTTGCTCTGCGGACAATGGTTCTTATATTTGTGACCGTTATTCCGGCGTAGACCGCGAATATGCACCGATGGAAGCGCTGGAAGAAAACCGCGCACTGTTCTGGATTGCCAATTTAAAGGGTGTGGAACGCATGCGCGGCATGGAATCTCCCTTTGGCATTCTTCCGATTCCGAAACTGAACGAAGAGCAGTCCTCTTATAAAATCCACTATCAGGCAAATATCGGCGGCGCCATGAGCATTCCGACCACCGCGGCAAACGCAGAGCTGATCGGTATGGTGTTGGAGGATATGGCATACGAATCCATGCGGACAGTCAAACCGGCCTATGTAGATGTACTTTTACAGGGAAAATTCCTGCGCGATGAAGAGTCGCTTGTCACCTTAAACATCATGTTTGACAGCTACTACAGTGATATCGGCTTTATGACCGGCTCCTCCGGTATTACCATTTTAAGCGAGCTGCGCGATATCATCGCCAACAACCGCACAGATTACGTGTCAAGAATCGAGAAAAAGATGAAATCTTATACAAAGAGCCTGACAAAAATCTGCAATACGTATTTAGAAGACCCGACATAATGGACAGAATCAAGAAAAGGAAAGATGCCGTAACATCCTCCCTTTTTTGTTGATACATATTATTTGTCGCCGCCGCAAAGATCCGTCAGTTCCTCAATCCGTTCAATTGGGAACGGCGGTTCGCAGAGCGGACGCAGTGCAATCGACATCAGCTTTGTCGGATTGTCATCCGCTGCTGTACGGTTGGAATCAAGCTTTCCGCAGCGTTTACAGCGATGAATAATCGCCCATTCTCCGCCGCGCCGCACCCAGACGCCAATTGGTTCCATCTGCCCGCCGCAATCGGACGCTCTGTCTCCCGGCTCTATGTCCACATGCAGGCTGTAAAGACAGTTTGGACAATGGTTGCGGTGATCTGTTCCGGCGCCGCCGGGAACAACCTCGCGTCCACAGTTTTTGCAGGTAAACACTTCCCTGCATGGATGTGTTTTATAATATGCTTTGTCGTATTGTCTGCGTTTGTTTTCTCTTGTCATTTTTCGTCCTCCAAACAGCCCGCTGTATCATTTATACGGCAGACCCATAAGTATTGCAATTCACAACAATTCTTACGTGGGAGGCGTGCAAGTTAAAAAATTACGAAGTTTCGCACAACCTCCCGGTCAGCGGACTTCCTCCTCTGTATAATTATGCATGCATACACCATAGCCCTACGCCAAGCGTATAAGGCATCCTTTCTTTTCATTTTTACGGAAAATGGGGATTTTGCTTTTTAAACAAAACACCCCATTTTTCGCTGTTTTCATTTCAATGACAGTATAGGAGACGGGAATATAAAACACGCTATGAACCGTTTTCCCCGCTTACTTCCTTAGACCTCGCGGACTGTGCATACTCCGCACGGATAATTTTCCGCACGGTGTCCGAGGAAAGGAAATAGCGGTTTGATATTTCCGATACCGGAATGTTCCGGTCAAACAGCGAACGAATTTCCGCATTGCGCTTTTCGTACTGTTTCCGCGCGCCGTTCCGATGCCCCCACTCTGTCTTTCCTTCACTTTTTGCAGGAATATAAATAGATTCACCGTCTACATACTTCTGAATCTCAGCAATCAGTGAATCCGGTAGTATTCCACGTGCATTTTTGTATATCATTGTACGCTGCTCCTTTGTTTTCCATTCCTTCTTTGGAACAAAACATCCTGCGTAGCTGTCCTCCAGCCGCGAAGAACCAATACGCGAAGGAGCCGCCCCTCTCCCCATACAAGGACAGATATCATACCTGAGAGTGCATGATATCCACGGCGAAGAGAAGTGCTTTTATTTTGCCGCCAAAGGAGTTAAGCAAAAATCACCATTTTCTCATTTTTCGGATTTATATACGTTAAAACCATACAAATTCACTCCTTTCGACAATTATATTGTAAATTTAACATATAGGAACACAGCAGTCGCAGCGGTGTCCCCGCATGTCTTATTCCGCTGTGTTCCATTATACTATATACAGGAAGCAAAAGCAAGGGAAAGTTTGATTATAAGAAAACTCGCCGCCCCTTTATTTCCCGTTTTTCATGATGTCAAGGGTATTTGCTACCAGCTCATCTACGGAAACGTTGTTGTAATCCTGGATGGAGGTCAGCAGTCTTCCGCCGAACGGCGCAGACCACTGTGCAGGAATTCCGGAAATTCCATTGCGCATACCGATGATGGAACCAACCGTCGCACCGTTGCAGTCGGTATCAAATGCAGCCTGTACTGCGGCACAGACAGATTTGCCAAAGTCTCCTTCTCCAACCAAAAGCGCCATGGTGACAATCATTGCATTGGAAATGGTATGGCACCAGCCGTGCGATGTGTTTTCGTTGTAAGTTTCATGAATCCGCTCGATGATCTCTTCACGGTTCAAGCCCTCTCTGTACCATGCAATGACCTTTTCCACATCCTCACGCAGACGGCTCTTTGCAGGAATTTCATCCAGTCCGGCTTCGATGATGGTCATGATATCGTCTGCCGCACCGGCTGCCGCGATCATCGCAGCACAATACATTTCCCCATAAATACCGTTTTTGACATGGGAAATGGAGGCGTCACGGAATGCCATTTCTGCTGCGGCTTCCGGATTGCCGGGATTGATATATCCGAAAAAGTCGCCGCGAATCTGTGCGCCGATCCATTCACGGTAGGGATTTCTGTATACCGCACTGTCCGGTGCATATAATCCCATCGCGCCGTTTCTGTACGCCACACGCTCCGCAGTACAGAGATTCAGATACGGGATATACTGCATCCAGCCGTCCATGACATCGTCTGCGGTGAACGTTTTGCCGTGCTGCTTGACAATCTTCATGCCAAACACTGTGTAGTTGGTATCGTCGTCGACCGGCTCAATGCCGCCGATGTTGTCTGCCCAGCAGCTGCCAACCCAGATGTTCGCATCCTTGATCAGCTCGTCGGTAAATTCGCCTTTCATGATATACTTGTGCATGGGGTAGTTGTCCGTTGCTTTGAGTATTTTATAAAGCTGCGGACGGTGCATCCCTTCCACCGGCTTGCCAAGCAGACAGCCGGCGATTCTGCCGGTCCACGCACCTTTGATTTTGTCCTCCATTTTGCACGGGCAGACCGGTTTCAGCTCATGCCGCTTTTCCGGTTTTGTCTCACAGATTCCTTCATAATCGGAAGGCTCCACATAGGGATATCCTGCACGAATAGGGGCAGCATGCATTTTTTGGGATACTGCTTCCGCAATGTCATCCCAATCCACACCGCGCTTTGCAATATCTTCACACAGTGCACGGTAGCTTTCAACATCAAGCCCTTCTTCCATACACTGCATCCACTCGGTAACCATTTCGGGTGCAAAATGCACCCATGCCTGATTTCTTGCCATACTGATAACTGTAACTTTTACAAATACAAATGTAAAAGCGTTCTCCTTTCTTGATAGAAACACCATGCAGGCGGGGTACAACAGGCTGACGCAGCGCCTGATTGGCGACAGCCTGCCGCCGCGCGCCTGCATGATAAACGTTTTTGCGTCCTGTGCGTCATCGTGATATAATCATACCACAAAACAAAAAATTTTGCAAGACTTTTTCAACCTTTTTTTAATTTCTATTGATTTTATGCCAAAAATTTGATATAATGAAATCAGCAATCCTCCTATCGTATAAAATTTTTGTTTATATAAAAGAAAGGATGGCAAACTCATCATGAACTGGAAATTGACGCAACTTGGAGATGACATAACCGTTGCATATGCGGCAGACGAACTGCACAACTATTTAAGCCGTATGGATCGTACCGCACGTATCTCCCGTATCGCTGCCCGCAGTTATGACGAAAAGAATGCACAGGCGCTGTATATCGGCTGTGACGCGGCATTCACACATCTGCTGCCAAAGGTTGAGGACCCCCGCCGTGACGATGCAGTCTACATCAATGTCTCCGGCGGCGCTGGTATCATTACGGGAACCAATCCCCGCAGTGTTTTAATCGCGGTTTACCGTTATCTCCGCGCACTGGGATGTGCATTCCTTCGTCCGGGCAAGGACGGCGATATCATCCCTGCATGCAGCCCGCAAACAACACCGGTATATATCGCAGAAGCTGCCTCCTACCGCCATCGCGCAGTTTGTATCGAAGGCGCTGTATCGTATGAGCATGTCGCTGATATGATCGATTTCCTGCCCAAAATCGCAATGAACGGTTATTTTGTTCAGTTCAAAAAGCCGTATGAATTCTTTGAGCGGTGGTATCAGCACGGCACAAATCCCACAATGCCCGCAGAACCGATGACGGAAGCGGAAATGGACGGCATGTACGATATGCTGCGGGGGGAAATTCACAAGCGCGGACTCATGTACCATGCAGTCGGACATTCCTGGACCTGTGAGCCGTTTGGCGTACAAGGCGCCGGATGGACACCGATTACAGAAAAGGCACCGGATTCCATTGCACCGTGCCTGGCCAAGGTCAATGGCAAGCGTGAATTCTGGGGCGGTGTTCCGCTGAATACCAACCTGTGCTATTCCAATCCTGCGGTACGTTCTGCTGTAACCAGCTCCATTGTGGACTACTGTGAGGAACATCCGGATGTCGACTATCTGCATTTCTGGCTTGCAGACGGCTCAAACAACCACTGCGAATGCGAACGCTGCAAAGAGATTCCCGCGGACTATTACGTCATGATGCTCAATGAACTGGACGAAAAGCTAACCGCGAAAGGAATCGATACGAAAATCGTCTTCCTGATTTATGTCGATCTGCTTTGGGAGCCGCAGCATGAAACCATCCGAAATCAGGATCGTTTCGTCCTCATGTTCGCACCCATTACACGAACCTACTCGAAATCCTACACCTTCACAGAGGAAGAGATGAACACCGTCACTCTTGCTCCTTATGAAAAGAACAAGCTGACGATGCCGCATTCCGTTGCCGAAAATGTCGCTCGTCTTCGGAAATGGCAGGAACAGTTCAAAGGGGACAGCTTCGATTATGACTATCATCTGGTGCTGGACAACTTCAACGATCCCGGCTCCATTCGCAGCGCAAAAATTCTTGCAACGGATATGCAGAATCTGAAAAATCTCGGCATCAACGGTATGAACAGCTGCCAGGCGCAGCGCGTGTTCTTCCCGACCTCTCTGCCGATGCTCGCCATGGCAGAAACACTGTGGAACCGTGAAGCTGTTTTTGCCGATATTGCACGCAGCTACTTTACCGCCGCATTTGGCGATGACGGCATCAAGGTTTGGCGGTATCTCGCAGTGCTGTCCGACCTCTTTGATCCGGAATATCTGCGCGGAGAAAAACCGGCGATTGACGAAGAAAAGGCAAGAAGCTTTGCAAAAATCCCCGGTATCATCGCAGACTTCATGCCGGTCATTACACGCAATATCGCCCGGGCACATATCCGCCCCACACAAAAAAAGTCGTGGGAGTATCTGCTTTATCATGCACAGGGCTCTACCTTGTTCGCACAGGCATTGGCATATTATGCCGATGACATGCAGGAGGATGCGCATGCCAAATTTGAGGCAATGATCGCATATTATAACCGCATCGAGCCGGAGGTACATCCCGCACTTGATGTATACAAATTGATTCAGAATATGAAACGCCGGTTTCTCTAAGCGAAAAATAGAAAACGCATTTTCATAAAACGACGCGCCGTACAAAAAATTGCTGTACGGCGCGCCGTTTTTTATTTTTATGAATGTTGTGCGGTTTCCTGTATTATTTGATGGAAAAACTGCCTTCATGGTCATCAGCCGTGATGACCACCTTAATTTTTTTGCCGACATCTATAAAATAGGTCTGCGTATCCATCTGTTGTTCCTCAAACAGTACGCTTCCCCTAGCATCCAGAATCTGAATTGAGATCGAACCGCTTTGCGTTTCCACTTCAAGCGTAATGGTATCATGCTTCGGATACAAAACCTTCTGCATTGTTCCATCAATGCTGTAATAGGAAGCCTTCCATGTACTGCGCGTTTCCTGCGTAACATATGCAATACGGGTACAGGAACCTTTGACGCTGGGTGAAATCAGATTGCCCAACAAGATAAGGACCACCACAGCCGCAATCAGGAATGCAATTCCCGCTTTATGGTGCAGTTTTTGCAGTTTCATGCCTGATAATAATATGCAAAACGACCGGTTGGTGCGGTATCGCCGTCACGGTAGAAGTAGATGATATCGTCAAGCGGCAGATTGTCCGCCCACTTGAAGGTAAAGGAAACCGAGTCCCCGGGCAATTCAATGGCATCACGCGGTACGGTAATGACAATTTCCTTTCCTTCTAATACATAGGAAACCTCTGCTGCCTTCTGCCAACCACAAACCGTCATCTTTTCAAGAATCGCCTTGCCATTTTCTACTTTAGCGCGGTTGATGACATAGTTGTAGCCGTTCCAGCTGTTTTCCGCGCCGTTGTCTGTATTCAATAACAGCGTCATCCAGTTTTCTGCATCCGGCGCAGTGATATTGTCGGAACAAGCAGCATAGAAATACAGGTTTTCATTATCCCGTGCAACCTTTGCTAAAATGATATCGTTGCGTCCAGTCTCATTTGTATAATGTGTGGAACCAAACCCGTCACAGTCACGGTGTACGGTCGTACCGCGATCATTATAATAGGTCGGCGCTACATCACAGAAATCGGAAGGCTCTGGCGCAGTCTTTGGAGCGGAAGCCTTGGGACGCTTTCCAGCTCCCTTATAGCGGCGGATATTCGAGCAAAGCTGCAAGTAATAATTATCACGGATACAGTCCGCATCCATTTCAATATCGCGGGAATATTCCGGCGTATACTGGTCGACAAACGCCAGATGCGGATCATTGACATCCTCAAACCACGGCTGATGCCAGCGGCCCATAATCCATTCATTCCATCCGGTGATGAACACGATGTCGGGATCACAGTCAAGTGCACGTTCCCACTGCTCCTGGAAGTTGTAGCCGTACTTGTAGGACGTCTCGTCCAGCAGCGCTTCCCCATATTCATGCGTATAGCTGCGGCCGAAGGTGTGCGGCGCATTGAAGCAGGTGCATAGCTTTTCGGCATTGCAGTTCTGTGCAACACCGACCGTCATCATCTCACAGGAACCGTCTTCCCGCTCTCCAAATTTATGCTGCGGCGCTTTTTCCAGCCATCCCCACATTGGTGCGTTCGGATAGATATCGCCTGCACCGTAAGAAGGCTGACCTGCACGGAACGTAAAGAAGTTCCGGATTTCGTCAAGCAGCCCTGTGTCAAAGTCGCACATTCCTTCTTTGGGAAGGGACTCATGGTAGCCCATGATCATCGGCTTACCGTCAAGCATATACCAGAGGTCGCGGTAGCGTCCCGGCTTGTAAAGATCCTGATACAGGGTACGCAGCATATTTTCGGCGGTCGGTGCAATGCCGAAGTTCAGCATAAAGGCAACACGCGGTACACGAATACCGTCTGCCTTTGCGGCACGCAAACCTTCGAGCAGCGGCTCATACGACTGCCGCCAGATCAGCGATCCGTTTGTACAGTCGAACACGATAAAGTCCACACCCGCGTTTGCCAGCAGCACTGCATGACGGCGGATGACATATGCGTCACGGTTGAGATAATACCCATACAGCGGTTCATTCCACGATGTAATCGTTTCTTTTCCGTTCACGGTCCACACAGGGTGATTTTCATTGTATTCTGCACCGGGGAACTCCGCTAACACCTTGCGCAGATTGAGCGGTTCTGCATGCGCCTGCTGGTCACGCCACGTCCAGTAGAAAATACCGACCTGACGGTCCCGCTTTGCACGGACATCTTCACAATTCTTTACCGGTCTGCCAAGCTCGTCCACAGCCACCCATGTTTCATGCTGGTTGTCGATGACAGCTTCCTCCGGAACCGGTTCATAGGAAATGTCATTATAGGGACTGTGGTCCAGTAAAATGACCTTTGTAATTTCCAGTTTATCTTCCGGTACAATACGAATATCATGGACGCCTTTGACCTGTGCGATATCCGCATAGGTTTCTGCATCTCCCAAATCGGTCGTACACATGACCACACCAATACAGGTTCCGTCCTCTATATACAGTACCGCCTTTGCGCAGCCGTCTGCACGGCGCGACTGCATCCGCACGCCGCAAATTCCGTCGCCGCAGTCCACACCGCGCAGAAGATATGCACGGGGACTGTCAAGGGTCTCCAGCTGTGCCTCTCCTTCTGACGTTTTGGGCGTCAGTGTATAAATCCATTGTTTCATTTTTATGACCGTAACTTCGCATGTTCAGCTTTGCTGAACGGTGCGAAGTTTTTCCTTTCTTTGTGGAGTTGTGACGCGCCCGCAGGCGGTTGCGTCACAAAACACGGTCTGAAAATTTATTTTCAGACTTATTGGAACTCCTTATTTACAAAAGTTTTGACAAAAGAAGTATACCATATTTTTTTCATGCTGTCAAGAAGGACTGCGTCAAAAATCACAACAGCATTTACTTTTACACGGTTATCTCCACACCGATTGACTGCATTTAAACATTGAAATTCAAATCCCAGCCAAGAGCGGCAGTAACCCTTAAAAGTATATCAAGCGGAGTATCCAATCATAACAGCACACATATCAGACATTTACAGCGTCTCCAATCGGTAAACTATCGATATAACAACTATCCGGACATAAATCAATCTTGTTGCTCCATACTTTAGTACTATCTATAGATGGGTCAATATCCCAAGCGATACAATGCTGTTCATCAACATAAACACGGCGGAATGTATCAATATTTGCAATATGCTCAAATACAGTACCCTTTTGTAGAAGCGGGCGGGCATCGTAAAGTCTCTCTTCACCATTATCAAAACGAATGATCAAAGTGAAATCATTGTTAGCAACAACTCCCACAATTCTTTTCTTACCGCCTGCAAAGTATTCTGCGGTTTTGTGATCAAAGCCTTTAGAAAGATAATATTCTACCGTATTCGCCATGTTATTCCCCTCCGGACAATTCCGTTTATTTCAACGGCTCTATTGCGTATAATTCTTGTTTATTTTTTGCAAGCTCCCAGTTTTCACGCAGCTCCTCCTGATGAAAAGCCGCCCAACCTAAGAGCATTTTTAATTGTTTCGATGGTATCGTTCCCTCTAATACTTCTAATTCTTCAATAGAAACAAGAATTTCAGCGCCGCCATAAAAAGCGTGAAAATGCGGCGGTATATGGTCACTCCAATAAATACAAATCTTGATTCCTCTAAACATACATATTGTAGGCATTTGTTCATTTCCTTTTATATTTTCATGTGTAAATATGTGACTTCATTTTACTATTGAATAAAAGTATATCATATAAACATTTATTTGTCAATTAAAAATTAACTTTTGTATAGCAGGAAATCTATCACTTCAAAAATGGGAAGATATTACGAAACCAAGGTACCGCACAGAAAAATACTTTCGTCTGCTACTCCACATAGTATTCTTATTTATTAAATGTATCATTGTAATGAAGAAATCTCAAAGAAGCTGTTGCGTTAAGAATTCAAAAAAGGAAGGGACTGTTGCAAGTACCGAAAAACAGCAAACTTGCAGCAGCCCCGTACAACCCCAAAAACTTTAACCGGAATTTTTAAGTGGTCTTCCAGTCTGCCATTTTACGACAGGCTTCCGCCGGAATGCACATCTACCACAGGGGTCTGACCTGCACGCACCACTTCCCCGTCTTCCCGTCTTCGTCTGAAATTGGATTTCACAGAAGCGGTTTCTCCCGTCCCCGTTTCGCCGTCGCCGGCAACTACCGTTACCACACACACGGCATCCCCGCCAAGCCGACGAATCCGGGAAAGCTCTGCATGCAGCAGCCGCTGCCCCATTTGTACCGTGTCCCCCGGCTGTACATATGCATGACACACGCCGCTGCTTTCTGTTTTTGATTGCAGCATGGTATTGCGTGTATGATTGTTCCGCATTTGACCTTGACATGTCACTGTCGTACCGGTATATGCGGGAACGCCGACGTCCAGCTGTACCAAAAGTCCACGCTCTGACTGGATGGAAACGCATCCGCCGCCGTGTTCTACTGCTGTCACGGTTCCGCGCACCGGAGAAACGACATCCCCATCGCGTTCATTGTCAAAAGAGACAGCAAATGTATCCTTGCTTCTGTGTGCAGTATGCAGAATTCCGCTGCCGGGAGCACAAATGGTTTCTGATTGAACATTCATATCTTCTTTATGGAATTGTGACTTTCGTCACAAAACTTTCCTCCCTTTTTTATGTTAGGATGTACCCGTGCACCAGTGTTCATACAGCCGGAATGCAAAAAAATCAAAGAGATTCCACTTTTCTAAAAAAGCAGAATCTCTTTGGTTTCATATGATGTTTTCGTTTAATCTACAGCTGAAAATGCTTCATTGATATCGTCAAGCTTTTTGAGTGCTTTCTTTTCAAACTTTGTGTACATGGAAACAAAATCGTTTTTCTTGTTGCGGTACAGATTCATAATTTCCTCGTTGTAGCCGCCGATCTGATAGAACTGCCCCAGGTCAAACACACGGTTACCAAGGATGATATCGAGCATTTCCGCGGATTCATTGTCCCGAATCATTTTTCCTTCCAGTGTGATATCGTAGTATGCAGGCGTGACAGTATACATGGACTCGCATGCCATCGCCTCCAAAATACGGCCTGTCATATCAATGTCCTCCACAACAGCGGGAACACAGATAAACGAACAGCCATACGGTGCAACCGTAGAGTAATACTCCTCCTGGCTGCTATCAAATTTCGGGTACGGCAAAATTCCAAAATCGGTGTCCATATCGCGGTATTTTTTGATAATGCAGAGATAGCGCGTATAGAACAGCACCTGATCGTTTGCAAACATGACCTCAATATGGTCGCCGGAATGGACAAGAGAATATGCAATGTTGTGATTGTTGGCAAGCGCAATCCATTTTTCAAACATCGACTGGTTGCGTTCGGTATTGAGCGTCAGCTCGATTTTACCATCTTTTCCGACGGTGGAAAACATACCGCCTGCCGCATTGATCATTCCCATCATGGAATCCTGCCATACACACAGACCGTAAAGGTCGTTTTCGTCGTATTTGGAGTCACCGTTCAAATCTGTGGAAAGCTGCGATGCCATTGCAATAAAGTTGTCGATTGTCCAGGTATTATTTTTCACCATCTCATAAGGATTTTCCATGTCATGAGCATTTAAAAGGTTCTTATTGAACAAAATGCAGAAGGTACAGTCGTTGTCAATGGTAGAAATGTCACCGGTCGTATAAAAAAGCTTATTCATCACGCGCAAATCTGCATTTGCTTTTTGATCCCACCACGGCTGCGTGACATCCAGATTCGGTACGTCGGAAAGCAAATCCATGAGGTATCCTCTATAGGCAAGTGTAGAAACGTCATAAGCTCCCATCAAAGAAGCATCATACGCATTGTCCGACGCCATGACGCTCGTTTCAATGAATTTCGCACCTTTTCCGGTTCCGCCGACACTGTTGCCCATGTTGTTGATTTCATTGATTTTGACATTGAAGCGTTCCTCAATCGTCATGTTGCGTTGGAATACCGCATCGTTGATCGGTTCTCCGTTCTCTTCCTCCGCACAAAAGTCATAAATTTCCGTCCATTCGTTGTCCCAGTTGCCCGCAGTTAAAATGTCGAATGTGGTTCCCCCATAGTCCTTGTTCTCAACATTGTCATAAAGCCGTGTACTTTCCGTTTCTGTGACTGCCGCAGTTGACTCCACATTGGGATTTGCATCCGTTATGACCGTATCCGACGGTTGATCGGTACCGCAGGATGCCGCAAAAAGTGTGAGCAGTGCGCATGCTGCCGCAAGGCTTTTTTTGGTATGCATCATAAATGCGTTCTCCTTTACATTTTTTTATACATAATATTTTATATTTATTATATCAGATAATATAAAAAATAGCAAGTCGTTTTTTGAAATTTTATCAATTTTTCTATAAAATTATAAAAAAGAGATTCTCACCAAAAATATGGTAAAAATCTCTTGTTTTTTCTATAAAACAGAAAAATCATAGCCAAGTGCAAAGGAATAAATCCGTACATCATACACAGGACGGCAAAGAAGCTGTTCCACTGCTTCGCAATAGTAGGAAAGCTGTTCCTTATGCCGTTCCTTTAAAATGGCTTCCACCTCCAGCGTCTTTTCAAGCTGTGCCCTCGGAAAATGGTCTGTTTTGTAGTCGATCAAAATGACACGTCCGTTTTCATCGGTGTAATAGCAGTCGATAATTCCCTGCACAAGAACCTTGATATCGTCATCTGCCGCATTCTCCAAATCCGTCAGAATCTTCTTTGCGGGAACATACAAATTAAACCGCACCTCACGGCGAATTTCTGCGGCAGCGCCAAGCTTTGCCAACAGTTTGCTTTTTAAAAAGACGGCAAGCGCTCTTCGATCAATCCGCGACGCCGTTTCCTCTGATATTAAGTGCCTGTTTTGCAGACGCTCAATTTCTCTTGCAATGCGTTCTTTGCGCGGCAGCGTCTCATCCATCAGCGCCTGATAATCACAGAACTGGATAAATGCATGTGTCGCCGTACCGCACTGCGCCGCTGTCGGCTTATCCTGTGTGGGATCCTGTAAAAATCTTGGCACAGCATAGGAGCGCTGTTTTGCAGTCGATATATTGGCATCGGGAATTTCGTCCCCTGCTTCGGCATCCAATTCAGCCGTCAAAGATACAGATACCGCTTCCATGTGTTCATACTTGGATGGCTCGGATACTTTTTCCTCCTCATGCATTTTATGCAATTCTGAAACCGATAGTTTGGAAGGAATCTTAGTTCTTGCAATGTCCGGATATACAAAAGAAAAAATCTCTTCCATATGCTTTTTGATACCGCGGTACGAACACGCTGCAATATTTGCATCGGCGCCCGCAGAAGAATCTACAGCAGTACCCATGGCAGTATCTTCCGCACGTTCTGTGTTTGCGCCGGATACTGCGTCAGCAGCATCGGCAGTTCTCATTGTCTGCACGGTATTCTCTAACGCTTGCGTGGTATTCCCTTTTGTCTCCCTGTGTTGATATGGATTTTCAATCGGGTATTGTATCTCACAAACCGCGTCCCCCACAGTCCCTGAAACGGCAAGCGCTTCAAAAATCCATGTCAGAACGCTGTTGGCCTCTGCAAGGCTTTCCTTTGTTATATCTTTTTGTGACAGATACGATCGCAGCTGTTCGTATTTTTGCTCCGGCTTCTCTGCGCTTGCCGAAAGATACAGCCGTTCCCTTGCCCGCGTCAATGCGACATACAACACCCGTTTTTCTTCTTCTCTTGCCAAGGTGCGAATCGCCCGACGGACACGCTCCCGCACGGGATGATGAATGCGCGCAAACCCCGTTTCGTCACGCAGATACGTTGCAATGCCTGCGTCCCGCTCCAGCAGAACAGTCTTTCTCATATCCTCATTGTTAAAGCGTTTTCCACATCCGGCAAGAATACAAACGGGAAATTCCAACCCTTTGGACTGATGCACGGTCATAATGCGCACTGCATCGGCGTCTTCTCCCGACAATAATACCGGCGGCATCTGCTGCTTTTCTTCAATGATATTGCTGATAAACGCGACAAATTGGTATAATCCCTGAAAGCTTCCGCGTGCAAAGCTGCGTGCATATTCGTAGAACATCATCAGATTTGCACGCATCTGTGCACAGTCCGCGGCATCTTCAAACAGCACATGCTTTTCCCGTTCATACACAAGAGACAGGATACCCGTATCCTGATACAGATACCACAAAAACCGATCGACCGGCATTCCCTCTGCGCGCCGCCGATAATGTGTCAGCTTTTCGAGAAAATACTGTCCTTTTGCATATCCGGTTTCCTTTGTAAACGCACACAGTGCGTCGTACAGCGACCCGTGCGGATACTGCCTGCGCATATAAATCAGCTCATCCAGCGTCACACGGAACAGAGGACTCTTTAGGGTTCCGGCAAGATCGACATCCCGCGCGGGATTGTCGATGACGGAAAGAAGGCTGTACATCAGAAGAACTTCCGCATTTTCAAAAAAGTTGTTCTGCGCACTGTTATATGTGGGAATTTTCCGCTTTTCCAGCGCTTTTGCAATGGGTAAAGCGGAAGTCTTGGTACTGCGTACCAAAATGGTAATATCCCGCGGACGGATGGGGCTGCCGTCGTTCTTCTTTTCCCCCGACAGCAGATAGGAAACTGTATCTGCGATATAATCGGCTTCCGTATACGCCTCTCCTGCGCCCTCGGATGCATCCGAATCCTGTGAAGACGCATCGGAGGTGTCCCACACCCCATCATCCTCATCCACATCGTCCGTTTTTGACGGAATCACGGCCAGCGATACCTTTTTCTGTTTTGGTCCCGCATCTCCCTCCTGCACCTTTGCACAGCGCAGCGCATCGTCCGCGGCATAGGGAATGCTTCCGTGACCGAACAGCACCGAAAAAATCAAATTGGAAAAATCAATGATCTGTCGATCACAGCGAAAATTATCCGAAAGGAAAATCGTTCTGCCCGGTTTTTTCTGTGCCGCAAAATCGGCACGGTATGCAAGAAACAGCTGCGGCGTCGCGCCGCGAAAGCCATAGATACTCTGCTTTGCGTCCCCCACCATGAACCGGTTGTCTTCCCGGGCAAGGGCTGTAAATATCCGGTCCTGCACCGGACTGACATCCTGATATTCGTCGATATAAATTTCTGTATACTGTGCTGCTTCCTGCCGCGCAAGTTCTGTCGGCGTATCCTCCTCAAAATCCCACAGCAGCTTCATTGCAAGACGCCCCATATCTCCAAAGTCCAGCGTCTGCCGCTGTTTTTTTTCGTTCCATAGCCGGCGCTCAAATTCTTCCAAAAATACAGCAAGATCGCCGTTTACCTGCGCTTCTTTTGCATTTAATGTGCGCAGCTGTTCTTCTGTCACTGTAAAATACGATTCAGCAAATGCCTTTCTCTGTTCATTGAAGCGCTCATGCTGCGTCTTTGCCCGGAGAATTTCTTCTGTTTTTTTATCACCGCGGATTCCGGATTTTAAAGACGGCGACGAAAAGGATTCAAAATGCTTTCTGACATCGTCCCATGCGCAATGCTCCCCATTTGAAAGTATCGTACAAAGTGTCTCGCACCATGTTTTTTCATAGGAAAAACAATCACCGTAATTTTTCTGATAAACGGGATCCAAAGAAAGCAGCGTGCATAAATCGTCATATTCCCTGCACCATCCCTGTACAAAACGGAGAAGCTCCTCATAAATCGGACGTCCTGCATCACAGGCAAAAAAGAAATCGGTTTGCGCGGCTGCTTTCAGCGCGTCACTTTGTTCTGTCAAAAAGGCGATCCCTTTTTCATATCCGTTTATCGTCTCCCGCACATTCAAAAGGACGTCCGCTAACTGGTCCGCATTTCTGGATGTGACAAACAAATCGGTAAATGCGCCGAAATCTGCAATGGACACGCCTCCCTCACTGCTGCTTTCACTGCCGCCGTCTGTGTCATTTTTATCAAAGCAGTCGTCAATCAGCGCATTCATGACGTTTTTGTTCAATAACCGCGCTTGCGCTTCGTCGGAGACAGAGACACGCGGGGAAATACCGAGGACATCAAAGTGCATCCGGATCAAATCAAAGCAAAAGCTGTCAATGGTACAAATTTTTGCGCGTCCGACGGAAAGAAGCTGTGTCTGTAAGCGGCGGTTGTCCGGATTTTTTGCAATTTCACGGTCCAGCGCCGCGCGGATTCTGGATTTTAATTCCGCCGCCGCTGCCTTTGTAAACGTCACAACAAGTACAGACGACAAATCCAGCGCATTTTCTTCGTCCAGAAGTCGGTCTATGATGCGCTCTGTTAAAACTGCGGTCTTACCGGAACCAGCTGCTGCGGACACAAGCAGCGTTTCCCCGCGGGAACGAATGACACCGCGCTGTGCCGGCGTCCATTTTGTATCAAGCTGACGCATGAACAATTTCCTTTCTTTCCAATTTCATTCGGAAAAGGGTTCTCAATTCCCTTTATCCCTTTTATCCTCTGCATACTGCCCGCATTCTGCAATAGCTGCATGGGTCGCGTCCGGTATCCGGATTGGTCTTTGAAATCGGAACCGCGTCCGCATTGCCATGCGTCATTTCTCTGACAATCGCACACACCGTCTGTTCTACCTCCTGCATCAGTACACCAAACTGCTCCAGCGTTTCCACAGGCGCACCTTTATAATACGTTCCGTCTTTTTTCAGCTTCACCGGAATATATTTCCCGCCAAGACCGTGTTCCATTGCACGCAAAACATCCAGGTCATCCAAAAACAAGCCCGACCGCGTCATGTTTGCCTCCGCAGCATGCTCCGCTTCCTCTCGTGTGGGAATGCCGTCGAATATTTTTTCCGCAGGATTCGCCGCCATATAGAGAATT
Organism: Clostridia bacterium; assembly: GCA_017942005.1. GTDB lineage: Bacteria > Bacillota > Clostridia > Oscillospirales > CAG-272 > RGIG3925. The sequence continues at coordinate 72,450 of JAGAVJ010000037.1, forward strand.
CCTGCCGGCTGCAAATTTTCGCCGTACCGATGCTCCCCGTTCTTCCAAAGGGAAAACAGATACAAAAGCATCTGCATGTTTACGCCTGCGGCGACGTCGTCCAATGAAAACTGCTTGACATAGGTTTTATAGTCGACCACACGCAGATAGGTTGTTCCGTCCTTTTCATAGGTATCCACACGGTCAATATTGCCATACAGTCTAATGCGCGTACCGTCCTCTGCCGTGATGCAAAAAGGCGGAATGGCACGCATATCGTCCTCACCTGTGCCGGTCCCTCCGTCCCTCTCCGCAGCTTTGCCAACCGGAAGCTCAAAATCACGCGGAATAAAGTCGCTCTGCGCGAACTCATGCAGCAGATTGCGTATAATCGTGACCGCCGTCTGCCGCAGCCGCCGCATCAAATGCCGTACACGGTTGGTCTGACGCGCACCGTCCCGCATGCCGCATACAGAAAACATATACTGTCCGATCAAACCGTCGACCGTTTCTTCGAGAATCCCCCGGTCTTCAAACCGCTCCGGATGTGCATCCGCGACATACTGCTCCATGAATTTTTGCAGAACGTAATGCACAAAGCTGCCGATGTCCGCCGTGCCAAACGTCACCCGTTTCTGTTCGCGCAGCTTTAAAATATAACCGCAGAAATACGCAAAGTGGCACAGAACATAGCTTTCCAGCCGCGACTGCGTCATCGCAACGGTATTGCCGAACAACAGCGCCAGCGTTTGTTCATTCAGTCTGCACCTGCGCTGTACCAGCGGCTGTGTCAATGCCGTCAGCTTGCGCTGCATTGCAGCATCGTTTTCTGCAAGGACAGAAAGCGTGTCTTCAAGCGCACGGAGAAGCGATGTAGGTTCTGCGGAATTTCCGCACAACGCGCGCTGTGCAGCCAGACATTCCAAGCCGGTTTCCCGGTTGACCACACGCTGTACGATATTCTCTTCCATCGGATTCTGCGGTACCAAATCGGGAAACAGCGCCAAAATGCGTTCTGCCCCAATGGACGGACGGTACGCTTTCCCCTGCAAATCCGCCATGGGGTAGGTTACAGTCAGCGTTTCACTTGCGGCAGAAGCCGCAAACCAGAAATGAAACATCTCATCCTGCATCTGCTCTGCACATCCGGCAGACAGCACAACGCCAAGTCCTGCAAGAATTGTCCGGTCAAAATCAGTCAGAAGCGCATCTTCCTCCGGCGCTTTGGGAAATGCACCGTCCACTGCGCCAATCAAATAGACGCGTTTTGCGCCATCCGGACGAAGCAATGCGGCGTCGCCGGCTGTCACCTCATCACACCGTGCAGGAATGGTACCGATATCCAAATCGGAGACAAGCAGTTCAAACAGGGAGAAAAACGTTTCCGCATCAACGGTGTCCTCGCCGGACACCGTTACAAGCGTATCCAGTGCACCGACAAACATATCCCACAGCTGCTCTGTTTCCTCCGCATCCTTGATGTCGCCGCATGCCCGCTCTGTTTCGGCACGCAGATCAAGCTGTTCTGGAATGGCAGCCGAACGCAGCCATCCGTACAGCCGTGCCGCCCGCTGCGCCACCGTTTCCCCTTTTTTCCGCATGTCTTCACAAAAGACAAACAGGGTATCGCAAAGCGTGCGTTTGACACGGTTGACCGCTTCCAAAACCGCGATATCCTCCTCTGTCAGCACTTCTCTGTACCCGGCGGGATTCATATTCCATAGTTCCCCGTCACAAAGCGTATGTCCCGACAGGTTCCATGCGGTCACATAGGTTTCATATAAAAACGTATCGTGTTCGTCAATCCCCGAAAATCCGGTTTTCAACAGTCCAATGACATCCTGCCGTCTTGTCCCGTAAATTATAATCGAAAACAGATGCGTGAAATAGCGGAACAGTGGCTTGGAAGTGAGTTCCGAGCGGCGCGCCATATAAAACGGGATCTCATATTTTTCAAAAATGGTATCAAGAATCCCCTCATACCGTTCAATTCCGCGTGTAATAACCGTAATATCACGGTATCTTCCGCCTGCCATAATATAACGGCGGATATCAAGCGCAATGGCTTCCGCCTCCGAAAACGGGGTATCCGCAGCAAATACACGGACAGCATCTCGGGCAGTGACACCGGTACCGTCCTCCACTTCTGTACTGTCAGAGTCGGAAAATTTCCATAAATGTCGGCCGACGTACAGGAGTGCCGGGCTGTTTGTCCGCATGTTTTCATGCAGAGAACGGATTTCCGCCTGTTTATGCAGCTCTCTGAGAATCGAAAACAACGTCTTTTCCGTCTCATAAATGCGGCGGAACATCCACTCCCGCGCTCCCCCCGCATCGCAGCCAAGCGATATCGTCACGTTCTCTGCGCTGTCAAAGATACGGCGGATGATGCGGTACTGCTGTGCCGTAAAGCCGTTGAACCCATCCAGATAAACCGTTTTCCCGCAAAAGAACTGACTGTTTGTGTCTTCAAGGACTTCGTCAAGATAGGTAAGCATGTCCTCCGGGTCACGGTATTCCTTATGTAAATTCCGTTCATATGCGGCATACAAAAGGGACAAATCGGAAAGCTTGTCGTGCAGTTTTTGATAGGAACCTCCTGCCAGTGCCGCAGATGCATGTTCGAGATCGGAGGGTTTGATGCACCCCATTTTGCATTCTGCAACGGCGGCAAGCAGACGGTCCAGCATCGCGCCGTCACACATGCCCCTCCCCTGTGAACCCGCCGTATCGGAGGAAGACATCCCGTATTCCTTTAATAACGGCGCCGTTTGGGTCAATGTTTTCTGCATGAAAAGCCGTCTGCCGCCAGTCCCGAGTTCCTGCACCGTCAATCCGCCGCTTTCCCGGAAGACACGTTCCGGAAGGCGTCCGAAATTTAATATTTCCAGATGCTCCGTTGGGATTTTTCCGCCGAATGCCTCAGTCAGCCGCGCTTCTGCAATGACTGCTTCCTGCTCAGGACACAAAAGAATGACCTTCTCCCCCTGGGACAGCCGCACACCGATTTCTTTTGTCACTGTATAAGATTTTCCTGTACCGCTCCGCCCGTATAAAAAGGTAATCATAAGCCGCCTTCCCTCACACTCGCTACATCCATTTCACGCAATTCTTTCACCGCGATGTTACCAAAGATGCGTTTGCCATTCGCCCTCCTCAAAGGAAAGCATTATCTCGCTGATATCTTCCGATTCAAACACCCGGATCATGTCTGAAAAACCCCGTGCAAGCTTGTATTCCTCCAGCTGTGCACGCGCAATCCAAAAGACATCGCCTTCCTCAGAGGGTTGGAGTTCTCCGGAAAAGCAGTCTGTTTTGAAAAACAGCACAATGTACCGTTCCCCTTGCTCTGTGAAAAACTGCTTGATGCCGCACAGCTTTGGATGTTCAATCGTCAAGCCGGTTTCCTCCCTTACCTCACGAATCACCGAAGCACAAAACGACTCCCCAGGCTCGACATGTCCGCCCGGAAATGTCACGCCGTGCCAACTGGAACCGCGCTTGCGGCGGTCTTCTACAAGAATATGTCCTGCATGATCATACACCATGCACATGTTGGTTAATATCACTCGTTCCGATTCTGCCATCTGTCATTTCCTCCGCATTTTTTCTTCGGCAAAAGTGCTCTCAATTGGTTCATGGGGAAACCTTTTCCCCAAAAAAGAGTTTCCCCAAACCCCTTCCGAAAAACTTTAACCAGAACAAAATATGTAGATATCGTTTACCATATTTACACGATATTTTGTCAATACAGTCGTTTCAAAGTTTTTTGGGGGATACCTTAGCTGGTGGAGTATCGCGTCCGCATCGAACTCACGTTGTCTATAAAATTCTATCCCACAAGGACAGCGGTTTTCTGTCTCCCGGCAATTTTTTCCATACCTGAAGCGCCAGGCGTTCCGAGTGGTCTGTCATGACAAAGCCGCACTTTTCCAGTACTCGGGAAGACGCGGGATTGCCGTCTCTGACACCTGCAATCATGCCGTATACCTTTGGCTGTGCAAGCGCCCAATCACACATCGCGTCCACCGCTTCTGTCATATATCCCTGACCGCGGAATTCTTTTTGCGTGTTGTATCCGATTTCCACAAGTCCCAGATGATCGGGGTCTTTTTGCGGAGAATTCATATAGGAAATGGATCCGATGCATACGCCGTCTTCTTTTCGGTAAAGCAAACGGTTGGTGTACCATGCAAATCGTTTTTTTCTGTCATGGCGCATTCGCTCATACAGCTCCTCCATTGCCTCTTTGTCCTCGACAGATACGGTATCATCATGCAGTGCATGCAGAAATGCATCGTATGTCATAGGAACAATCCGCAGCCGCTTTGTTTCCAGTGTGACAAGCGGTATTTCTCTTTTCATTTTTATGACCATAACTTCGCGAAAGCGAAGTTTTCCTTTCCAATGTGGAATTGTGACGCGCCCGCAGGCGGTTGAGTCACAAAACACGGTCTGAAAATTTTATTTTCAGACTTCATGTTTCTGTATCACAGCGGTTATATACCGTTTCAAACCACAATTCTGCATTTGGAATCGGACGCACGGGAACAAACTTACTTGATACCAACCCCGTATTCCGGTCAAATACCGTTTCCTCCACAAATGCTGCATGACCCGTATCAATTTTTTGAGGTACCGTCTCCGAAAGCAATTCGTCGGCACTTTTTTCCATATAAACCGCAGACCCGCGGGACATACCGCCGTCCCCTATATAATCCAGCATGGCGCCGATATACACATACTGCGTAAGCAGTATGTCTTCGTTGATAAACAGTTCCTTCAGCGCATGAAAATCCTTTGCACGGTGTACCTGATGGTAACCGGCAAGCTGCATATTGCGGTACGCGGCAAGCCGCCGCAACTCATCTTCCTTACGCAAAAAGGCTCCACATCTGCTCATTTCCGCCGCAAAGCCAGCGCGTTCCTTGTGCAGTGCCTGCACAGACATACCGTTCTCTGCATCCAAGAGTGCCGCCGACAGCTGCATGACCGTCTCCGTCTGCATGTACAGCTCCTCTGTCATCGGGCGGAAATAGGATTTTTCTTTTGACTGCGCCTTTGTTCCGAGTACTGCAAACAATCCGGTTTTCGGCGCATCGGCAGATGCCGCTTCCCGTTTTTTCTGCTGTGCGCGGTAGGTTTTGATGATGTTCTGCGCCGCACGGTAAGACCCCACCTGTGTGGAGTTCAGCGCCGTCCCGCCCGGACGGCATATGCCGAAGGTTCCGGCAGCTTCCCCGACTGCATATAGACCAGGCAGCGAGGTTTCCCAGTTCGTATCGACAGCAATGCCGCCGTTGTTGTGCTGTGCGCAAACTGCAATTTCAAGGTATTCCGCTGAAAGGTCGATACCGTTGGATGCGTACAGATGGATTGCTTTCGGATTCATTTTTTGCAGTCGTGCAATGGGTGTATCCAGAAGCGCACCGGAATTTTTCAGATAGGTATACGGTACTTCTTCCAAAAGGGAAACATCCAGCATCCCGTTTTTGTCGGCACAGGCAGGATTGTGCATAAAGTCAAGATACACATGCCGTCCTTTTTGCATTTCGGCAAACACGGCAAGATCAATTGCAGAAGATGCACGCTTCCCGTCTTTATAAATTTTTCTCGGATCAAACGGCCACTCGTATCCCTTTAAAAAGATTGCCGTCAAAAGGTCGCTCGGATTTTCAAAGAAGGAAGACAAAAATTCAAACTCGGTTCCGTTTTGATCAATGGAAACATAGCGCGGCAGCACCTGCTGATAGGTTCCGGATAAATTCCAGCGAAATTTGGTAGATGCAATGCCATACTGTGATTCCGTCAGAGAGGCGCCCCTGACACCTGCCCAGAACAGCGTACCGTGTGCACAACTCTGGCTTTCCGGATAAACAGTAGAAGCATAAATGGCAGAAGGTCCGCCTGCTGCCCAAACGATATTTTCTGATAGGAAAAACACAAGTCCTGCCGGATTATCTGCGCCGCATGCATCCTCACACAATGACGCACATCCGGCAGCTCTTCCATTGTCTGTTAACAGACGAATAACACGGCAGCCGTCCACAACCGGAATCTGCTTTTCAGCGACACTCTGCTCCAGCGCTTCCGTCATCAGCCGGGAGGTCAGCGGACCACAGGAGGTGGCACGCATTGCCGGATCGTGATCGGTCTTGTATCCAACATATTCTCCGACCTCGTTCATCGGAAATGGCACACCAAGTGAAATCAGCTTGAAAAACGCGCGCACCGATCCGGCGGCTTCGCACAGTGCAATATCTCCGTGCATCGAACCGCACGCAAACAGCGTTTCCGCCATGCCGCGCACAGAATCCGGTGCATCTCCTGCCAATGTCAGCTTATAATAGGTCTGCTTGTCCGAACCGGTATTCCGCGAAGTTCCCATTTTGATTCCCTCTGTCAAAATGGCAATATCCCGGACGCCGCCGCGGTATAGCTCGTCCGCCGCGTTATATCCCGCCGCACCGGTTCCAACGACGATGGTATGATACGAAAAACAGGGGATTTTATAATGGTTTCCCCAAAATTCATAAGATAAATATTCCATTGCAAGCTCCGATTTCCACTGTAAAACCCAGTTACAGTCTCGAAATATGGAATCCACCGTCCAAATGGATAACGTCTCCTGTAGAGTACGCAAACAATCCGGAGGTCAGACCCAGTACCGCTTTTCCAATGTCGGCGGGAACACCCATGCGCTTGATGGGGAGAAGACCGCCTTCAATCAATGCCGCATATTTGTCATGTACCACGGCTGTCATGTCGGTTTCCACAATTCCCGGACGCAGCTCGTATACATTAATGCGATCTTGTGCCAGACGATCTGCAAACAATTTGGTCACCATGGCAAGACCCGCTTTTGAAATACAGTATTCCCCGCGGCTGGTTGAGGAGGTTTCCGCAGAAATCGAAGTGATCAAGGTAATCATCTTGAAATCGGTACATCCGGCTTTGCGTTCTTCTATCATCTTTTTTGCTGCAAGCTGGGAAAGGAAAAACGTCCCTTTCAGATTAATATCGAGCAGCCGCTGCATGCTTTCCTCTGTCATTTCCAGTATATCACTGCGCACAAGCGGCGCAACCCCGGCATTGTTGATTAAATAATCAAGACGTCCAAACCGTTCATATACCGTGCGTACAATCGTTTCACGATCCTCCGCTTTGGATATGTCTCCCTGTATATAGAAGCTGTCTTTGTTGCAAGCCTTCAGTGCCGTTTCATATTCCCTGACGGCTTGGGGCGGCTTGGTTCCCACACCGCAGACTGCAATGCCGTTTTGCGATAAAATCTCCGAAATCCCGCGGCCGATTCCGCGGGATGCACCTGTTACAAGCGCCACGCCTTTGGCGGATGCTGTCGTTTCCATATTCATATCCGTTCCCTTTCTATTTCAAAAAAACCGTGAATGCCGCAAAACTCTACGGCATTCACGGCGATGTAATAACCTATGTGATGAAACCGGTATTCACCCTTTTTTCAATATGATTACGCTTTTCCTTGACAATATCTGCGGTACATCGGCAGATAAATTTCTTGGTCGCGTACCGGACATCCGGTAGCATGGTGGGTCCGCATCAAATCTGTGCATTTGGAACAGGTAATACAGGACTTCGATTTCTCAAACGTGCCGGAAAGCATCGCTTTTGCAAAATCCAGATAGGCAAATGCCATGCGTCCAAAGCCGACAAGCGTGACCTTTCCCTCTTTGATCGCACCGGCTGCAACATACGGCGCAAATTCCCGGAAAAACGAATATCCTGCACCGACCACCGCGATATGTGGGAAGCGTTTTTGCAGCTCTGCCGTATACTTGATCATACGATCACAGCCAATGAGCGGATCTTCCGGAATCACACCGCCGACGGTGTGCGGACGGTTGATATGCGGGGTTAAATAAGGCGTTCCCATCGTAATGTTGATGCAGGAAATGCCAAGCGTCTCCATTTCTGTGACAAGGCGTGAAACTTCATCGAAATCCGGAATCATACAGTCATCCCGACTGCACCCGAACCCATAAGGATATTCCATCGCATCGTACAAATTGAACCTGGACGCAAGAAATGCCTTGCCGGCACAAGCATCCCGTGTATTCTTGATGATATTACGGAACAGACGCGTCCGGTTTTCATAGCTGCCGCCATATTTTCCCGCACGGTCGTAGGCAGCAAGCGCTTCACCGAGCAGGTATTTGTGACATGCCTTGATGTCAATGCCGTCAAATCCGGCTTCTGTTAAAAGGCATGCAGCCTGATAATATTTCTCTTCCAGAGAATCGAGGTATGCATCCGTGACAAGCGGAATATCGTCGACATCGTGGAATTTTGTTTCATCAAACAACGGGTTTTTATACAGAACCAGCGGATGCAGAACGCCGTCCGGTGCAGAAAAACGGCCGGAATGGGTCATCTGTGCAATGATCGGCTTGCCGCCGGAGGCTTCATGGAAGCGCTCAACAAGACGTTTATAATCATCAAGATTCGCTTTTGTGATCATCATTTGGTGCGCATTGGAACGCCCTTCCGGCGTAACAGCAATTGCTTCACTCCAGCTCATGGAAGCGCCGCTTGCGGCAAACCGCAGATACCGACGCATCGTCAGATCGGTCGGCGTCCCATCCTCTGTAGTGTCGAACCCTTCCATCGGGTGTACAATCAGACGGTTATCCAATACTCTGCCGGAATTTCCAAGCGGTGCAGCTTCACTCAATACCGATAAATCCTCAGAAATCGGAATCTGTAAATTCTGTGCTGCAATGGCAGCACGGAGATCATCCAGCGTATGATAAGAAAACGGGTACGTAGCCATGTTGTATTATTTTCCTTTCTTATTTCAGCCAGGACCGCAGCGTCGCCGCCTCCCCGCAGAGCAGAGACGGATCGTCATTGGGAACAAATTCCAAAAGCAGTCCGTGATCAGAAGGATTCTGTGCTAAAATGTCAAGATACCGTCTCCACATATCCGCATGTTCAGAGAGCAGGAAACGGTCATGCTCCTTCCATGCAAAGACATGGACATTGGAGACATACGGCAGGACAAGCTGCAAGTTTTCCACATTCTGTGCAAAAGATACGAACTGGTTTGGCTGCCAGTACAGAGAAACATTGGGCATTGCAAGTTCTTCTATCAATTGAACCGCCGACGGTGCACAGTTGGTCAAGGAGTTCTGATGATATTCAAACGAAATCGTTTTGCCGCGGCTGGCTGCCAATTTTGCACAAGTGCGAAGCTCTTCCACCATAGCCGCGCGTTCTGCCTTTGTGACATCTTCAGAATTGCGCTTGCCTGCCCACAGCCGTAAATTCGGTGCGCCGAGAATATCCGCCGTTTCCACACAGCGCCGGAACACGTCCTCAAACTGTGCGCCGTTTGTACCCGCTGCGTAGTAGGTCCCGTAGGAAATCGGCTGCAATGCAGCGCCGCGTGTCATACCGCCGACTCTTGCGGCGGTACCGGTTTCCCCCATTGGGACATGAATATCTCCGCCCCATTCAATGGCAGAGAGCTGTGCCGTCCGCGCGGCAGTAATGATTTCTGCCGGCGTCATTTTCCGGTATGTAACCGAAACAAGTCCTGTAAGGAACATCGGATTCTGTCCTCCTTCTCAACTTATCATGATAGGCGATTGTAATAGTTATAATTTTATACTGCCTGTAAGGCAATATAACAATAAATGCGTCGCTTTGGCGGGTCTCCCGCCAAAAAAGACACCTTTAAAGCGACCAAAGGGAGCCATCGGACTGCGTCAGTCCGATGGAATCAATTGTAAAACGGAGTTTTACAATTGCCTAAATTCATCATGATATACTTTCACGCCATGGTTGCAAGCATCGCTTCTGTCACACGCCACGGTGTTGCTTCCCCTGCAAGCCAGCGTTTGGACTCTTCATACATATATTCTCCCATTCGCTGAACTTCCCAGCCAATGGAGCCTGCCAGATGCGGCGTTAAAATGATGTTGCGCATCTGATACATCTCGGAACCGGATACCGGCGGCTCCGGCATGGTAACATCCAGAAGCGCCACCCGCTCCGGACATGCTTTGAGTGCGGCAATCATATCCGCTTCCACAACCTGCGCGCCGCGTCCGGTGTTGATGAAAACAGCAGACGGCATCATACGGTCAAAACAGTTTTTGTCAATCATACCAACTGTCTGCGGATTGTTGGCAAGGTGATTCGATATGACATGACAGGTTTCAAACAATACAGGGAGGCTGTCAACCTTTGTGACACCCATTTCCTTCGCTTTGTCATCCGGCAAAAACGGGTCGAACACATAAACATTCAGTCTGTATGCACGCAGCATTTGAATGACAAGCTTGCCGATCATGCCAGCCCCGATGATGCCGACATTGGTATTGTAATTTCCAAGAGGTGCATTCTGCATATTGTGGTTATTCCATGCGCCGTCTTCATACTGCATGCGCTGATAATAGCCCTTGTTTGCCAGAATGATTTCCGCGACCGTCACCTCAGCAACCGGAACAGCATTGGCTGCCCATGCGGAAAATACGGCAGCGCCGCACGCAAGAAACGGGCGGGCAAAAGCCTGTACGCTTCCGGCGCCGTAAAAGACCGCTTTCAGACGCGGCAGATACGTGTGAATCTGTTCCTCTGTCAGGGATGGCATCCCCCAGGTGGAGAAAATCACCTCGACGTCCGCAAGCGCCAAAAGGTCTTCGTCCGCCCCTTTTTTCATTGTGTAGACCCCGGGAAGGAAATCAAAGGTTTCTGCCATTTGCGTGCGCAGCTCCTCTGTATAGGCTCTCGGTATCCCCTCCGGATTCCCTGTCATAAATACTGCTTTTTTCATTGGTCAATACGCAATCCTTTCCCTTATATTTATGGGGAAAACTTTTTTGAAAAAAAGCTTTTCCCCAAACCCCTTTCAAAAAACTTTAATTTGGGTAATCGATATACATAAAAATAAAAATGATAAAAAGTTTTTGGGGGATGCCCAGGCGGCCAGACTGTCGCATGCGACAGTCTATAAAATTCGCCTTTTCGCTTTTTCAAACGAAATTTCACAGTGGATTTTTGTTAAAATCCACTGTGAAAACGCCGAATTCGGATCACTTCGTGATCCCGGGTTGTTGCAAGTTGAAAACTTGCAACAACCCCAAGAGCGTTCTCCTCGAACTCTCGTTATTGAAATCAACCCATATCGCGGAAAATCGGTTCTTCTTCATATTCCGGCGTCTCTTCTTTGTAATACGGATCAATCATGACCTCTTTGATTTTCGGATATGCTGCATAAATGGCGATGAATGCACCGGTACCGAACAAAATCAGAATCGGCGTCAAAAGTCCAAGCGGTGCGTAGGTCAGAAGCAGACCATAGCAGAGCAGTGCAAAAAATACAATGCCAAGTACAGCACACAAATTCCGCTTAATACCGATCAAAGCAAAAATAAATGCGTTTTTAATCATTTTGAAAATAGACAGATCAAAGGTTATCATCATCGGGTAAATATAGAAGCGCATCATAAAGTACAAAAGCACAAGGAACAGACTCATATAGAAGCAGACGTTGGTAAAGAACGAAACGCCGATATTATAGTAGAAAAAGACCACATCATACACAAGCAGAAGACAGATTGCACAGTCGATGATACCGAAAATCAATGCCTGCTTCCAATTGCGGCGAATGGCATAAAAGAAGTCGCTCATAAGGAAAACCGGTTCGCCTTTCACAATGTTGCGCAGGATATATGCGGTACCGATATTGACAAAACCGAACGTAAAAATCATAAGCGCGGTCAGTGCCATACAGATGTAGGTTGCTCTCGTCGGCACATAGTTGAGGGTTCTGTACCCAAGGATGCCGTTCAATGCCATCGTCACAGGGGTAAAGTTGCCGCCAAGCATGACGCCGTGGAAGGATGAATTCAAAATATTGGTTGCTGTCAGGCTTTGAATGCTCAAATTGCCGGAACGTGCAAACAGATAAAACAGGATCGGGAAATTTCCAATGACAAACAGAAGATTGATCTGAATCATTTTGCCGAAATTACGGAAATACAGCTTAAAGAAATTCACAAAGTTAAAATCTGTGATTTTATCGGTCTTTTTTACACCTTTTCCGTTTTTGTTGCCATTGAATAGTTCGTATAAATTAAATGATTTCTTATTTGGATCTTTAAATTTCCGAAAATTATTTGGACTTGCCATTTTTTGACCATATCTTTTCCATGTTTAGCAACTGCTAAAATATTTAGTATTCGCTAAAACGTTCAGCGAAAGCTGAAATGTTCAGCATTTGCTGAACAGGGAAAAGTGACTTCCTTTCTTAAATAGAAAAGTTTACCGGGCTGTCGCATTAACATACGTCAGCCGCAGCATGAATGAAAAACACATTTAAATGAAACAGCACACCGCAGAAATGAGAAGCATTCCGCATATCTGGGCTGCACAGGGAAATAAAATCCCGCACAAAAGCGGAGCAACGTCTCCGCACATCCAGTACAGTGTCCACTGTTTATGTCCGGTGCGCGGCAATGCACGGCGTTCTTTCGCATAAGTGATCGCCTTGGTACACGCCATGAGCAGAAATGCACACAGTGCCCCCTGCGCCGCAGCATAAAACACGCCAAACAAAGAAAACCCATTGGACAGAGCACAGACGGAGAATCCTGCAATCACACCGCGCAGAGCACAAAGAAACGCGCAAAAGAATCCCGGATAAACGGTCAGTGCAGCAAACATTGCACCCAAAAACCATACGGCATGATGACAGAACCACCCGGCAATGAATTGGATATATGCAGATACCGATGGATACGATAAAAAGGCTCTCATCGCCGCGTAATCCGCCGCAAATGCGGTTTGATTTGCCTGTGCACCAAAGAAAAAGTAGCAGAAGACACCGATAAAAATACCGATACCGGCAGCTGCCGCCAGCTTTGCCATGACAACGGTGTGTTCCTTTCCTGCAAGTGCAAAACGCCTCATTCCGGCAAAAAACCATGCAGCCGGTGCATTGCCCTCCGGCTGATAATTCTGTTCTTCCTGGGTATGCGTATCATTGGCACCGGAATATCCGGTACGTGCAAAGCCGTCCTCGGTTTTTGTATGATTCATAGGTATGACCGTCAGGCTGCCGAAAATTTTCAATTTGCAACAGCCCGTTTCCCCTTTCTTCTGTGGAGTTGTGATATAAGACACAAAACATGGTTTGAAAGCTTCCTCTTTCAAACGTTCGTCCTCCAACCTGTTTTGCTACATTGTATGGGGACGAGCGGGAAAACATGCCAAACACCCGAAAGGAGACTTTGCATATGATATTTACATCATTCCAAAATTTGGGATTGCAAGGTGAATTAATACTGCTGACCGAGTTCCTCTGCACGTGCGGTGCATGCCTGCATACACCGTGCAATCATACCGGGCAAATCTTCTTCATACAGAACCTGCATCGCACGTTCTGTCGTTCCGCCGGGCGAACAGACCTTTTTGATCAGTGTGTCAAGATCATCCGGTGTATTTGCCGCCATTTCCGCTGAGCCGCGCACCATCTGACAAATATTGTCAAGCAATACCGGGGTATCGACGCCCTCGGCACGTGCTTCGTCAAAAATCGCCTTGATGACAAGATATAAATACGCCGGAGCGGAACCCGTTGCGGCAATCACGGCATTCATTTTTTCTTCTTCGAGCCGCATGGTCATACCGGATGCGGAAAAAATAGATTCTGCCATTGCAAATTCTTCATCGGTAACAAGCGCGTTGCGGCTGACTGCCGTGCTGCCCATCCCCATCAGCATCGGGGTATTCGGCATTGCACGCACGACGGGTACCTCCGCGCCGAGCTGTCTGCAAATCGAATCGCAGGAAACACCGGCAGCAATGGAAATAAAAACTTTCCGTCCGCATAAATGGGCATCCCGCAATTCATCCAGCACCGTTTTGTATTGCTGCGGTTTGACCGCCAGTACGATCATATCCGCCCATGCCGCTGCCTGTGCATTGGTATCAAAAATTTCAGCACCCATCGAATGAAGTACTTCACACTTTGCGCGTGTGCGGCTGGCAGTCCCCAACTGAAACGGAGACTGTTTCTGTTTATACAGTCCTGCAACCATCGCCTGTGCCATATTGCCGGCACCGATGAACGCAAGACGTATCTTCTGTTCTGTCATAGAAAATCCTTTCTAAGCGTTGTATAAACGATGTAGCGTGAAAAAATTTTTTCACGCGGGTTTTGTGGCTTTCGTTGCTTAAAAGCAACGATTTTGCTGCACAAAACCACCCACAATTCCCCAAGAGCGGAGGCTTTCGCAAGCGAAAGTTATGGCTATTAATATGAAAATGCTGCGGAATTTGGTAAGAGGAGAAGCCGATATTCAATCTGTTTCATGTGCAAAACGTTCCAGCGCCTCTCCTGTCAGACGGTATGTCGTCCAACCGTCCATCGGCACAGCGCCCTGCGCACGGTAAAATGCAATGGAAGGTGCATTCCAGTCAAGGCAGCTCCATTCCACACGGCCGCATCCTTCCGAAACCGCCTTTTGCGCGAGCATCCGCAAGAGCGTTTTTCCAATGCCCTGCCCACGGTACTCCGGCTTTACGAATAAATCCTCAAGATAAATTCCGCCGCGTCCAAGCCATGTCGAAAAATTATAAAAATAAAGCGCGATGCCGATGATTTTCTCGCCGTCACATGCAAGCAGCACCGCAGCAACACGGCGTTCAAACAGCCAGTTTTGATACTGCTCTTCTGTCGCCACTACGGCATCTTCCATTTTTTCATATGCGGCAAGCTCCCTCACCAAAGCCAAAACACCGTTGATATCCTTTGGTTCTGCGGTACGGTATGTGATTGGATTCTGCACGGTACTGCTCCCTTTCTGCTTATTGCAATACGGTGATCCCCTCCGCGTCCACGCGGACATGAATGTCACCGTTTCTTGTTTCAAAAATTTTTGTGCCAATGGATGCAAGCGATTCTGTCGTTTTTGATTCCGCCGGATTTTTATCGGAACAGGTGATCACCGCATAGTCCGGTGTACATGCAGCAAAAAAGTCATCCAATCCCTTGTTCCAGACGCCGTGATGCGGCACCTTCAAAAGAGAAACATGGGATAGTCCCTCAGAAAGCAGCTCCTTTTGACGTGCACGCTCCGCATCCCCTGCAAACAAAAGCGTATGGTTTCCATATGTGACAAAAACCGCAAGGGAGGAGTTGTTGTCCTGCTTTTTGTCGTATACAGACGCCTTTGGCGTGGAAATCCATACCTCCGACTCCACGAAATCATTCGATTCCACGAAATCATTCGATTTCCCGAAATCAATCGCACTGTCCTTTGTAAGCACAATTTGATCGCCTTCATATACCGCAAGCGCCGCCATGAATGCGTCGTATGCCGCGCCGCTTCCTGTGTAATCCGGCATATAGATGGTTTTGACCGGAACAGCGGACAATAATGCAGGTACACCGCCGATGTGATCTTTGTCAAAATGTGTAACAACCAAAATATCAAGGGCTTCCACGCCCTCTGCATGCAGCTTGTCTATCAGTTCCTCTGCATCATCCTTCTCTCCGGCGTCAATCAGCATATTCACTGTCAGACCGTCATCTGATACTTCCGATACAAGCGCGGCGTCCGCCTTTCCAATTTTATAAAAGACGGTATAAAGACCGGGCGTTTTCGTTTTCTGTATCGGCTTTTCTGCGCAGGAACCGAACAGTACAAGCAGTCCCATGCAAAAACAAACAAATTTTTTCAAAAAACGAATTCGCATGGTTCATCTTCCTCTCTCATTCTGCGCATTTTTGGTGTTGAAAAATTGATAGAAAGCCAGAATTTCAGGTTCATTATATCATCCTTGTATAAACTGGAATCGTTCGATGTGTAAAAATTATGTTAAAATTCAATAATCCTACAAAAGAAACACAAATAGTTTATTTTCCGTCAATCCATGCAATCTGTTCTTTTGTTAAAGCGGTGTCCATGCACTTCATGCAATCCTCAAGCTGCGCAATGCTGGACATACTTGCAATCGGAATCACCGGCAAATCCTGTCCCAGAAGATACCCCAGCGTCACAGCAGTCGGCGTCAAGTTTGCATCCCGGCAGACCTCACGGATACGGCGCATGCGTGCAAAGGTATCGGCACACGCATAAGGGGAATGGATATCTGCATCGGCGGTATTGAAAAATTTCGATACAAAGCCGCCGGCAAGGGAGGTAAACGCCATGATGGTCATATCCATATCGCGGTACAGCGCTTCTTCTTCATCGGTCATGGATACAAGGGTAAGATCCCCCATCTGCTTTGGTGTGGTACGAATGATATTGAAGCAAATCTGCGACAGATCAAAACCGCGCATGTGATGTTTGACGCAGTAGTCATTCGCTTCATAAATACGGCGTGCCGACCAGTTGGATGCACCGAGCAATCCAATCTCCCCACGTTCTGCATGACGGTTTAAGGCATCCATGATTGCCGCCACCGGAACACCTTCGTCGTCACGGTGCAAAAAATAAATGTCGATATTGTTTGTGCGGAGGTTGATAAGGCTCTGTGCAATATCCGAATCTATACATTCCGGTGTAACGCGCATTTGCATGGTTCCAAGCTTTGGATGCGCACCTTTGGTACTGACAACAATTTTAGATTTGTGATCCGCTGCTTCCAGATAGTCGCCCAAAATCAGTTCACTGTAGCTTTGTTGGGTTTCGTCCACCCATTGACCATATACAAGCGCGGTATCCACAAGACTTCCGCCGCCCGAAAGAAAGCAGTCCAGCTGTGCGTGATTTTCTTTTTCCTTCTCCATACCGCCGAACCGTGCAATTCCAAGCGCCAACGCGGAAACAGTCCGCTCTTTGACTCCGGTGGTTTCAAAATGTGTCCTTATGCTCGTTGTTTTCATAAAAAGCTGTACTCCTTTTCAGTTGATTTCCCGTTGAATCCATGCGGTGCGCATTTGAATGGCAATTCCGCGGTATGCATGGCGTACCCCATTTTCCAAAATCCGTATCTCTGGCAGCGCACTCTGTTCCACACCCGATGCCGCACAGATACGCTCTGTCAGCATGGTACGGAACGGCTCTAATTTTCCGCCGGAACAGTTCTCGATTAGAATCATCTGAGGATCAAATAAAATCGTCTCATAGGCAAGCACATCCGCAAGCGCCAGCACCGTCTCCTCACGCAGACCGCACACATCAAACAACGCCTGCAAGGTTTTTCCGCCGCTTGTGATCATTCTGCCGATATCTCCGGCACAATCCTTGCGTCCATACAGCAGCCGACCGTCTGCAATCAGCGCACCGGACAGCGCTTCCCCAATACATACATAAACAGCGCTGTCAATATGCTCCTCTTCCAAGTCCGACAAATTGGAAATTGCCGCAGTCAAAACATCCTTTTCAAGCGCTGTCACCGGGACATGCAGCACATCCTCAATAATGGACCGCACCTTGGTCTGCGCAAGCTCCGGTATGCGGGACCCTTCCACACAATCCGTCTCCGGACGGTAGGTTCCCGGCAGCACAACGCCGATTCCGACTGCGTCCTCCATATTCAAATGACGCAGAATATAAATCTTTACATTCTTCATGAAAATATAGAGGTTCTCTTCATAATAGAAGTCATGGTTATATTCATAGGTCATCCGGTCGACAATATTGAGCGCAATATCCATCAAGGTCATTGACATCGCGCGGGAGGTCAGGTCAATTACCATGATAAACTTTGCGGTATTGAGACTCACAAGCCCTGCACGTCTGCCCGCCGCATTTTTTACTTCCTTGCACTGACTGATCACGCGCCGGTCTAACAGTGCATCCACCACTTTACCGACGGTCATCAGGGAAAGCTCTGTAATTTCTGCAATTTCCGCACGGCTGATCTGGTCTTTTCCTGTGATTGCGTTGAAGATTGCGCGTACACTTTCTTTTTTAATACTGTTCAAATTGATACGTTCCAAACGAATGTCCATCCTTTTCGTTTCTGCTTTTGATCTTTATTGTCTTTTTTTGTTTAAAAAGATTGAATGTCTTTTTGTTTTCCCAAAGAAATACATCTCTGTCTGCTGCCTGATCTGACATAGATCGCGCTTTTTTCTCATTGGATGCTAAACCCATTATACCCCAAAGCGATGCATTTGTCAAGTGCTTTTCTAAATAGATTTGATAAAATGATCAGAGAAATTCAGGACCCGGAAATTTTTTAATAAAATTTTGCGTTTTTTACTTTACAAACCATGATACGTCTGCTATAATAGTACATATCAGCTGCCGCCGCCAATTTCCGGCAGAATGCTTGCGCTTGGTTCTCACAAAAATCAACCCCATTTTTTTTTGGAAAGGAAATTTCGCACCCTGCAAACACAAAAAATTTCAGCCGTGCTGACACATGCGAAACATATGGTGATCTTTATGAAAAAACGTCAGATTATCAATATCGTCAATTTTATCCGTGATATTGAGCCGCGTCTCGATATGGATTTGGTTACACCGGTCAAAGAGCAAATCGCACTGATGCAGAAATACGGTCTGCGCGGGACGTTTCTTTTGCAGTATGACGCACTCTGTGATCCGATTTATACTGAGATGCTGAAAGCCCTTGACCCCACACAGTTTGAATTCGGCGTCTGGCATGAAATTGTGCAGCCGGAAACACAAGCCTGCGGCATCCCGTGGACAGGACGGTATCCGTGGGACTGGCATGCACACTGCGGTTTTTCGGTCGGATATACAAAGGAACAGCGGGAAAAACTCTGTGATGCACTGTTTGAAAAATTCCGTTCTGTGTTTGGATATTACCCGCGCGTATTCGGCTCCTGGTTCTTTGATTCTCATACCGTGCGGTATCTGTGCGATACCTACGGGCTCGACGCCATCTGCAACTGCAAGGAACAGTACGGCACCGACGGATATACCCTTTGGGGCGGTTATTACGGACAGGGATATTATCCCAGCCGCACAAACGTATTCATGCCGGCACAGACAGAAGCAGAACAGCTGCCGGTACCGTTGTTCCGGATGCTCGGGTCTGACCATGTATACCAGTACGACTTCGGCACGAGCCTGGAAGAAGGCGCCCAAACGCAGGGTGTCATCACACTGGAACCTGTCTACACCCATGCTGCGGGCGGCGGCGGTGTTCCGATGTGGGTAGACTGGTATCTGCGCGAAAATTACAACGGCGACTGCCTTTCCTTTGGGTATGCACAGGCAGGACAGGAAAACTCCTTTGGCTGGAATGCAATGAAGGACGGTCTTTCCTACCAGTTCGCACAGTTTGCAAAGCTGCAGGCGTCCGGTACGGTAACTGTAGAACCCCTCGGCGAAACCGGACGCTGGTTTAAGGAAACCTATCAAAAAACGCCCGCTTCCGCCATCACGGCGCACACCGCATTTGATGATGAATCCAAAACCTCTGTGTGGTATTCCAACGCCTATTTCCGTATCAATGTATATGCCAAAGACGCGCAGATGCATATCCGTGACCTGCACGTGTTCCGTGAAACCTATCCGGACCCCTTTGAGGATGTCGTCTGCACCAGCAACGAAGCAGTATATGAAACGCTTCCCATCATCGATGGCAACCGCAACACCGGAAACGGCATTTTAGCTGGAATGTTTTTCCTGGATGCGGAAACAAAACAGGAAATCCCCTGCCAGAAGATGCAGTTTGAAGACTTGGGAGACGGTAAGCTGCGCCTGACCTATGTACCAATGGTTCTCACATTTTCAGAAAACACCGTCCGTATTACCTCCGAAAAACCGTTTATTCTCTCCGTCCGCACCGGCTCAGAGGATCATATACCGACCGTCACAGCTAAGACAGATACGACCTGCGAGCTCATGTATCACTCCACCTCTTACGGCATGCGTCTGATATGCGGCCGCTTCCAAAATGCGGAAAGCAAGGTCGGCATTCCTGATATCTGTTCTGACGATAACGGCACTTTGGAATTCCAGATTCTGTAATAAAAATGAAGGGAATAACTTTTATTCTTATAGAAGTGAGGGTAGCGTGAAAACTATTTTTCACGCGGGTTTTGTGGCTTTCGTTGCTTTAAAAGCAACGATTTTGCTGCGCAAAACTACCCACAGATTCCAACGGAATGCAAGCATTCCAGTAAAAAGAGGAAGCTTTCGCAAGCGAAAGCCATGGTGATTTATATGAAACAGCAAAGGCAGAAACAAATCGTTCTCACGGTATTGACAGCCGGCATACTCACATCGGGTCTCCTCACCTCCTGTACAAGCAATAAAGGTACGCTTCCGCCCGACACCTCAGCCGGGGACAGCAACACAGCTGCCTTGACAGAAACCGGAGCAGAAGATAACCGCCTTCCGGCGCCTGCGGTCAAGGATATGAACGGCGCAGAGCTTACAATTTTGAATGCAACGGCGGATTCTTTCAACTGGGCGACGACGACGATTCTGGTAGAAGAAGCTGTCGGCGAGACGCTGAACGATGCATTATTCAAACGCGAACAGTGGGTGGAGGAAACCTATCACTGTTCCATTTCAGAAATGCAGCAGCCCAACGGCGAATTGGTATCCTATATCCCGAAATCTGTTTCCGCCGGTGACAAAACCTTCGATGCTGCCATGGTATTTGACGCATCGGTTTCCACCATTCTTTTAAAGGACTGTCTGCTTTCCTGGGATGAGGTGCCGAACCTTGATCTGACAACGCCATGGTGGGACAACGCCGCAACACAGGAATACAATTTTGGCGGCATTCAGGCAGCGGTTTCCGGCGCATATTCCCTATATAATTATTCTACGCGCCATGTGTATGTGTTCAACAACAAAATGATGACAGACCTTGATGTAGATGAAGACCTCTACCGCCTGGTACGAGAGGGAGCGTGGACCGTTGACAAGCTGTATGAAATCGCGTCTCTTGCGGTTTCTGACCTCAACGGCGACGGAAAAATGGAAGAAGAAACTGACCGCTACGGCATCATCGGCACGCCGACACGGCACTACAGTGCACTGTTAATGGGTTCCGGCGTCAAATATATTGACCGCAGCGAAGACGGTACACTGTATTTTGCCATTCCGGGAAATGCCCATGCACAGTCTGTCATGGAAAAGTTTGTGCAGCTTGATACGCAGAACACGGATATTTATACCGATAAAAAAGCGGACATCAACATTGATATCGACACCGTATTCACCGAAGGACGCGCTATGTTCTGTGCAGCATACGTCGGAGAAGCCGCAAAAATGCGCAGTCTGGAGTTCGACATCGGTTTTGTTCCGCCGCCAAAGTTTGACCGGGAACAGTCCGAATACTACTCCCTTGTGGAAGGCGGTGCGCAGACCGTGCTTCCGCGCATTTTGGATGATACCGATCTTGAAAAGGTCGGTGTGCTGCTCAATGCCCTTGGGTATGCATCGTATTACGAATCCATCCCCGCATATATTGAAGTGCTGTTAAAAGAAAAAGTTGCACGCAATGAGGATTCCGCCGAAATGCTGCAATTGGTGTTTGACTCCTCCGCCTATGACCTTGGTACCGGCGTTTGGTCTGCGGACACCAAAAATAAATACGTCAGCAATATCTTTGCAAAATCCTCTCCGGATATCGCATCGCTGACGCAAAAATATACGCAGGCAGTCGAAAAACAGCTTGCAAAATTTGAAACGGCGCTTGCGGATTTATCTTAAGTTCGATGAGGAGATGCTTTTTGAAAAAAGCACCTCCTCAAACTCCACCGCAAAAACTTTTAATGAACAAAAAAACACAATCGTTGTCTGTTTACTCAGTTTAACGTTTTTGGAATGGGGTTTGAGGAAAATCTTTTTTGGGGAAAAGTTTTCTTAATGAAATTCATCGAACGCACGTTATCTTAATAAAATACAAGCATCGAAAGGAGAATATCATGTTTACCTATCTGCACTGTTACATGCCCGAGACCTGGCAGGCACAAATTGACGCAGGTCTTGTTCGTCCGGGGGACGGTATCCGTTACTCTCAGAGCATTGATATTGATGAACATTTAAAGTTCAATAATCTTGCAAAAATCGGCGGTGATCTCTATAACTATGTCAAGGAACACCGCTGCCCTCTGTATATTGACCGTTTGCAGGGCGGCTGCTTTCTGGAAGAATATCCGTATGATATGGCGCTTGTGGATGAATACCGCCGGCTGCTCGGAGACCGCTTCTGGGGCTTCCAGATGCATGAATGGATGTCCAACGTTAGCTCCGATCTGCGGAAAATCACAAACAACAACTGTCCCGCATGGACAGCGGAAGCCATCACAGAAACCATTCACCGTGCTTATCCGTTTGCCCATACGTTCCTTGAGGCCATGAATGCAGAGGAATATGCAGCAATGGGACTTCCCGGCGATGCATTCACTTTTTTAGCAGAAATGGAAAAGCTCTTTGCAAAACGTCAGGCGTACACAGGCGGCGATCTGCTCCCCTGCGACAGTGCTTATCAGGGACAGGCATTGGAAATCAAATACGGTGCAAAGCGCTTGATGCCGGAAATCGGCGCACAGACGCCGCAGACCAATGTACAAATCGCGTATGCACGCGGTATGGCACGTGCGGCAGGCATTCCCTTCGGCACCTATTATGAGCCGTGGGGCGGCGACCCGTTCTCCTCCTGCTGCTATCAAAGGGAGGAAAAAAACGAGTGGAACATTTCCGCAGAATCCTTCCCATTCCGTACCGCCGGCGGCAACGGCGGTTCCTCCCGTTCCATGCAGCTTCGGATGCATCTGTATTCCTATATGGCGGGAGCATCGTTCATGGCGGAAGAATGGGGCATGTGCAACACCTTCTACGACTGGAAGGATTTTGAACTCTCTCCTTACGGACAAGTCAAGAAGGACTTCCTTGACTTTACCGACCGTTATCCGGATATCGGCGAACCCATAACACCGGCAGCAATCGTTCTGCCAAAGGAGATGCCGGTCATCGATATCGGACTGTCAAAGGAAACCTACCTCGGTTATCCTGTAGAAGGTGCATTCCAGAAAAAACTCGCATGTGCAGTTGATGCCATTCATGCAATTTTCACAGACGGCGCACCAATGCTTGGCACAGAACCGGCTTCTCTGCGCAACACCTATACACCCGATGCCGTTGATATCATCACAGAGGATGCCGCAAACGTGGATGCCTATCCCATTCTAATCGATGCAACCGGAAATCCGGCATTTGCCGCAGCACATAAAGATCGTATTCTGGATACTGCAAGTGCGAAAGAGAAACTTTTTGATTATCTTCCAATCAAGAAAGTCGGCGGTGCATCCATGCAGATCACACACAACCGTGAAACAGGGGCTGTCTATGTCATGCTTTTAAATAACAGCGGTGTGGTTCGCTCCGTTGCCAATGGTGAAACCTTCCTTCCCGAAGCAGACACCACCGTCAGCCTTACCGTAAAAGACGGGAAACGCTTTGAAATGCTGGAAGGAACCGGAACCGTCTCCGCTTCTGAAGGTGAGAGTACATACCAGGCAGCAATTCCCGCCGGCGGCTGGGTATTCGGTCGAATCTCCTGATATCAGAAAATAGAATAACATGAATTCAATGAGGAGGTGCTTTTTGAAAAAAGCGCCTCCTCAAACTCCTCCGCAAAAACTTTTAATCAGGCTGACGCATGGAAATTCGCCAGCCTATAAAAGTTTTTTGAAAGGGGAATGGGGAAAAGCTTTTTTTCAAAAAAGTTTTCCCCATAAATCCGTTCTTTTATTCTTCATCAATCCGATACCGGATAATTTTCTTTGACGTGGTCTTGACAAACGGTGTTTTCCGCACTTCCACACCGCGGATTTGCTTGAACATCGGCAGACTGATATTGATTTTATTAATACGCTTGCGCAGCTCGTCGGAAATGGCGTCGATCCCGTCCAGACCAAGTTCTTCTGCACGTGTAAAATCCGGATAGATCACCGCCGTAACATTGACCGTTTCCCCGTCCATGGCGGTTCTGCCAATGACTGCGCACTCGCTGACCAGATCAATTTTTTCAATATATTCCTCAATCTCTTCGGGGAATACATTTTTACCGTTATGCAGAACGATCACATTTTTCGCACGTCCGGTGATATAAATATAGCCCTCTCGATCCATATATCCGATATCGCCCGTTCTGAACCATCCTTCTTCATCCAGTACAGCCGCGGTTGCTTCCGGATCATCCTGATACCCGAGCATGACGTTGTCACCGCGTACCACAATTTCACCGATGGTTCCTGCCGGCGGATTTTCAAGCAGCGTGCCGTCCTCGCCGCCAATGCGCACTTCCAGTCCGGGAACCGGCAGACCGACAGATGCCGCTTTGATGCAGTGGAAGGGAGAAACCGAGATCAGCGGCGCACACTCGGTAATGCCGTATCCCTGTGTCAGCTTGAAGCCGATTGCGTCAAAAAACTTTCCCATATCCGGATTCATCGGCGCTCCGCCGCATACGATACGGTCAAGTCTGCCCCCAAAGGTTTCATGAATCTCTTTGAACAGTGTCTCTCGCATATCCACACCGACATGGCGTGCCATATTGGATGCTGCCATTGCCAGCTTGATTTTTTTCTCCAATCCCTTTTTCCGGACAGATTCCATAATTTTCTTATGGAATGTAGTAATGAACAGGGGGACGAGAATCATAAATGTTGGTTTGTATTCCTGCAAATTTCGGACAACCGTTTTCAAATTCTCATTGATGCAGACAGTCGCACCGACAAGCATCGGCGTCAGATAACCGCATGTCATTTCATAGGTATGATGAATCGGCAATACGGAAAGAAGCGTGTCCTCCTTATATACATCAATCATACTGTAGGACGTATTGATCGCTGTTGTCACATTTCTCTGCGACAAAAGCACACCTTTTGATGTACCCGTTGTACCGGACGTATATAACAGAACCGCCGGTTTATCGAGGTCAATCTTATGGCTGGTATAAATATGATATCCGGTATTGAGCAGTCCTGTTCCGCGGCGAACCAATGCTTCAAACGGAACAAACCGTTCTGTAATCGGCTGCGAAGAACCGGTCTGATCTGGGTATGGGAAATATTCCTTTGAAATTTCAGCAA
Source organism: Clostridia bacterium (assembly GCA_017942005.1). GTDB lineage: Bacteria > Bacillota > Clostridia > Oscillospirales > CAG-272 > RGIG3925. The sequence continues at coordinate 97,459 of JAGAVJ010000037.1, forward strand.
ATCCGACAACATCCGGCAGTTCATCCGCAAGCCGATGAAACATCTCTGTAAACGATGCGGAATGTACGATATAACGGACATGCGCTCTTCGTATGAAGTTTGCAATCTGTTCCTCTGCCAATTCTCTGTCCAGCGGAACGATCATACCGCCGCCGTTTGCCGCAGCCAGATACGTAATAACCCATTCCGGAGACGATTCGCCGATTACGGCAATGGGAGATTCGCCAACGCCAAGCTCTGCAAACGCGCTTCCGACACAATCGACCATCTGATCAAAAACCTTATATGACACCTGTGTGTCCTGTCGGTTCCGCTTGAACCGCAGATAGGTCTTTTCTCCATACAATGAAGCACCGATTTTTACAAGATTGGAAAGATCCGATGCCGCATACTGTCTTGCCGGCGGATATCCTTTTTTCTGAATAGGAGAATTGATTTTTACACTGATTTTCATTTTTTATGATTATAACTTTTACACGTTCAGCTACACTGAAATGTTCAGCAAAGCTGGAATGTTCAGTGAAACTGAACGGTAAAATGTTATCTCCTTTATTTTTTAATGAAACGCTTGCTTTTCGACGGTTTTTCTTTTAATATATCACCGCGCCAAACGGCGAGAGGGCAAGCTTTGCAATTTTAAAGCACTGTTTTCCAAACGGAATGCCAATAATGGTGCAGCACAATAAAATGCCGTTCAATGCAGCGCCGACCGCCAATGGAATTCCACTGATGATCAGCCACAAAAGATTCGCAAGCATGGAGATTGTACCGCCGCCGTATCGAATTTCTTTCCCAAACGGAAAGAATGCCAAGGAAGCGAACTTAAAGCATTGTGTCCCAATCGGAATACCGACAATGGTGATACACCACAGAATTCCTGCGATTGTCCAACCAAGTCCCTGCCACAATCCCCCGCATAAAAACCATATGATATTTCCCAAACACCCCATCATAATCCTCTTATTATCGTCTACTCTGTAAATCATCAGGTATTCTGTGTACGCACACGGAATTCTGCTGAAAAAACCACATTCTCTGCGGTCACAGCATAGGTATAATGGCTGGAACCGTAATCAATGGCCGATACTGTATCCGCTACCATCTCTTCAATCCCCAGTGCATGATATATCGAATTGATATTATTGATCGTGATGTCCTTATCATATGCTTTCAGCATGATTAAAAAGAAGTAGGTAAAGGAAGAATAATCCAATGCCTCTATATCAGCATCCAGACGCAGCGTTAACGCTGCATTCGACAAAAATCCTGTTACAGGGTCTGCTGTCATAGAAAGGAACAGCCGATCTGATATTGCAGCAACCGCTTCACTGCTGTTTTCCTTGTTCGTTGCTGCGGTCAGAGTGCCAAAATCATTCTCAGCCAATGCGTTGATTTCCGCAAGATACGTTTCCGGCGTGATCATAATCGTCTCCGATGCGCACGCGGTACACAGAAACACCAGCAGAAAAACAACAATGGCAGACTGTATGCGTTTCATCATCCCGATGATTACGGCATGACGCGGATCACAGAAAGAAGCGGCGTCGGGAATGCATCACGCAGCGCTTTTTCTGTTGTCAGCGGCGTGACAAACGCAATTGTCCCTTTAAAATCATCGGCTGCCGTCAGAATTTCAGCATCCGGATAAGCCGCACGAATCGCTGCCGCCGCTGCCATATAATCTCCCGCTTCCATGCGAACCAAAAACGCATACGGAAGCGCTTCTATACAGAACAGGGCATCAGCAGAAGCCTTTGTCCATGCCGGAACAAAAACATCGGTTTCCTTATGGGAAAGAATTTCAATGATATCTGCAACAACAGCGCTTGCCGTCGGCAGATTTCCGGCGCCGCGGCCATAGAACATGACGTCTCCTACCGCATTTCCGCGGACAAGAATGCTGTTGAATACATCATCAACACTGGAAAGCGGATTGTCATGCAGAATGACATGCGGTGCAACGAGCATAAAGACGTCCGATTCCGGATCCTCGGTATTGGAAAGTCCCGCACGGCCGATCAGCTTGATTACGCCGCCGTACATCTCAGCAGCTGCAACGTCCTCCGCTGTAATCTTCGTAATGCCTTCCGTATGGATATCATCCGGAGAAAACGACTTGCCGAATGCAAGCGCGGAAAGAATACAGATTTTTCTGCATGCATCGATGCCTTCGATATCCGCCTTCGGATTCCGTTCTGCATATCCCTTTTTCTGTGCTTCAGAAAGTGCGTCTTCAAACGACTTTCCGGCACGGATCATCTGTGTCAGGATATAGTTTGTCGTACCGTTGAGAATCCCATCCACTTCAAACAGCTGATTCGCTGCAAGGCAGGAACTCATCGGTCGGATAATCGGAATACCGCCGCCGACACTCGCTTCAAACAGATACCGCACATGATGTGCGGCTGCAATTTCCTGAAGCTCTGCGCCAAACGTTGCCACGACCTCTTTGTTTGAGGTTACGACATGCTTGCCTGCTTCCAGTGCGGCACGGGAATAATCGTATGCCGGATGTGCGCCTCCCATCATTTCTGCAACCACGGTCACTTCCGGGTCGGATAAAATGACGCCGATATCGTGCACCACACGGTCTCCAAGCGGATGATCTGGGAATTCCCGCAGGTCAAGGATGTATTTAATATGGATATGTTCACCGGTTTTACGGGCAATGGTATCGTTGTTTTTCAAAATAACGTCGGCAACACCGCCGCCGACAACACCAAAGCCGAGAATGGCAATGTTGGTCATGGGTTATCTCCTTTTATATAACTATAACATGAAAATCTAAACTGAAAATAAACTGCATTCGGATAAGGATCGTGCAAATGTTCAACTTGCATTAGTCCCTTCTATGCCTGATATCTTAACAAATTACAATGAAAAAAGGATGCAGAGAATCCTTTTCAAAGATCCCTGCGTCCTTCAATCGCCCGGAAGAGCGTTACCTCATCCGCATAATCAATATCTCCGCCTACAGGAACCCCATACGCGAGACGGCTTGTGCGAATGTTCAGTGGTTTCATAAGCTTAGACAAATAGACCGCTGTGGTCTCTCCTTCAATGGTAGGATTGGTCGCCAGCAGAATTTCCTTCGTTTCACCATCAGAAAGCCGCGCGATTAATTCCCGTATCGTCAGCTGCTCCGGTCCAATGCCATCCATGGGGGACAGTGTACCGTGCAGTACGTGATAAAGACCGTTGTATTCCTTGACCCGCTCCAGCGCCATGACGGCCTTTGGGTCTTCTACAACACAAATCATAGAACGGTCACGCTTGGGGTCAGCGCAGATTGAACAAATTTCCGTATCGCTTAAATTCTGACAAATCTTACAGCGTGTCACCTTATGCTTGGCATCCAGAATCGCCTGTGAAAACGCACAGGCGTCCTCCTCTGAGCCTTCAAGCACAGAAAACGCCAGCCGCACTGCGGTTTTATGTCCGATACCGGGCAGACGTTCAAACTGCTCAATAAGCTTCTCCAGCGGGAGAATATATCCCGGCATAAAGAATCAGAATAAACCGGGCATGGAAATGCCGCCGGTAATCTTAGACATTTCTTCCGCGTTAACGTCTTCTACCTTCTTAATTGCTTCGTTGATGCCGGCGGTCAGAACGTCGGTCAGCGTTTCAATATCCTCAGGATCGACAATTTCAGGTTTGATATCAATGTTCATGATTTCCTTTTTACCGTTGATCTTGATGGTAACCACGCCGCCGCCTGCGGTAATTTCATATTCCTTTGCATCAAGCTGTTCCTGGAGAACGGTCATATCCTCCTGCATCTGCTGCGCCTGCTTGATCATAGCGTTCATGTTCTGGGCTCCGCCGCCCACGCCCTTCGGCAATCTTGCTTTCATGATGATAAAAATCCTTTCTTTCGTTTCCATTTGCCCGAAAAGAGTTATCCCGTTCCGCGCAAATCCACGGTGTAATAAGAGAGAGTATATAAGCGAAACAATAAGCGAAAAAATCTATAGGCTTATGCTCGTACTATCAAATTCCATTCTGTCATGAACAATCGTTTACGGGGTGTTCAGTCCCGCGTTTTCGATGATATCGTCGATCATTTCATAACCGTCATTTTTCTTTGTATCGGTGCTTTCAATGACAAGGTCGGCCTCCGTATAGCGCTGATCCTGGGAAACCACATTGATCATCGAAAGAAGCTGCTCGATATTTTCTTTTTTGGAGGTAATCAGCTTGACAGAAAATGCATTTGCCGCGCGTACATGGAACTTTCCATCCTCCGCACAGGTATACGCCTTGCATTCCCGCAAAAAGGATGCCGTCAGCGGATTGTGCTTTTCCAACCGTGACATCACCTGCTGCCATGCACCGAACGCGCGCAACACTTTCTTTGCTTGATTCTCTGCCTTTGGCTGAGCATCCGTCACAAATTCTTTTTTCGCCGCGGCAGAACCTGCTGCTATAGCAGAGACAGCGTTCTTTTTTACCTGCTTCTCCTGTTCTGCCGGAACCGATGCTTCGGTATTTTGTTGGGGTGCGTCCCACGGCGGCGTCATTTCCGGTTCTTCGGGAGGTATCATATCCTCCGCTATATCATATACGGTGTCAGCCTTTGCAGGGATTCTCTCCTGTCCGATGGGTTCGCCTGCGCGCATATGCATACCATTGATCGCCACTTTTTCTTCCAATGCGGAAAGCCGCGCCAAAAGCGCACTGTTTGCAGTATCCAATGTATTGTCGCACAGGCGCACAAGCGCCATTTCTGCAACAACACGTGCCGGTGCAGCGCTTTTTTGGAGTACAGAAAACGTTTCGTCAAGGACACGTGTATGGTATAGCAGGGTTTCAAGCGATACCCTTTGTGCCAACTTCTGCGGCAATGCCATCTGACGTTCCGTTAAATCCAGCAGTGGTGTGGGATCGGCAACCGTTTTGCATACCAGAATATCGCGGTAAAAAGAAATCATCGACTGCCAGAACACACCGATATCCCGCGCTTCTCTATACAGCTTGTCCACCATGGAAAATACCGCAGCAATATCGTGCCGCATAATGGCATCTGCCACCGCAGCGGTTTCTTCTACCGGAGAAGTCCCAAGCAGTGCAGCCGCTTTTGCAGCATCTACCGTCTCCTCCTCCGCAGATGCGGCGCCGGCACACAGCTCCAGCATACCGATAGCATCGCGCATACCGCCGGCGGAAAGCTTTGCAATCAGCGAAAGCGCATCGTCATCAATCCGAATTCCTTCGCTGTCTGCAATGGTCCGCAGTCTGGAAACGATCACAGAAGATGCAATCCGACGGAAATCGTACCGCTGACAGCGAGACAAAATCGTCGCCGGAATCTTATGCATTTCCGTAGTCGCCAAAATAAATACGATATGCTCCGGCGGTTCCTCCAGTGTCTTTAAAAGTGCGTTAAACGCGGAAACCGAAAGCATGTGTACCTCATCAATGATAAAAACACGCTTTTTGCATTCAGACGGCGCATATGCAACATCCTCACGGATATCGCGGATGTTGTCGACACCGTTGTTGGAAGCGGCATCCATTTCAATGACATCGGTAATCGCACCGGAAAGAATTCCCTTACAGGTATCACACACGCCGCACGGAGAGCCGTTGATCGGATGCTCACAGTTTAATGCACGGGCAAGCAGCTTTGCACACGTTGTTTTCCCGGTTCCCCGAGAGCCGCAGAACAAATAAGCGTGCGACGTTTTTCCCTCTTCGACTTGATACCGGAGGATCGAGGTCACATGTTCCTGTCCGCATACATCGTCAAATGTCGACGGACGCCATTTTCTGTATAACGTCTGATGCATACCGTTTCCCTCTCCTCTCCGTTTTTTCTCTAAAAAAACAAGATACAAAATAAGACCATACACCCAAAACTCGATTCCGCCCGTGTGCGTTTCTGCAGAAAACCGCCTCAGAGCAGGCACCCTTGCAACACACCGGAACTTCTGCTTAATGCTGCTTGGTTCCCCACCTGACATGGTTCACAGCATCCGATTGCGCAAGACCCACTCGTCATTGACAATTCGACTGCAAAGCGGACCACACGAGCCAAAACCTTATAAAAGGAAACCACCCCTGCTATAGCGGATTGCAGGTACAAGGCACCGCTGACGCCCCGGCTGGCATGGCCTTATTTCATATCTTGCTTGTTTTTATATTATACCAGATAATCGCGATTTTTGCAAGAGGGAATCCGCATTTTTCATAAAATTCACACAACGATAACAATTATTTGTCAAAAGCCCTTTTAAAACTTCACATCTTGTGGTATAATATTAGATATTGGGCGGAGATTGTGCGCATTGCAAACAATCAAGGCGGCATCAAACGATAGGGTATCTTCCAGCGGAAGACTATTTCCGACGATGAAAACCGCCCCCGCTTTGTATCCCTTCTTTCAGAGAGGAACATACATCTTCATGAAACAGCTGTTATTTACATATGAAACCCATACCCCAATGGAAACAGAGCAGGCAGGCGCAGCGTTTGCCGCATACCTTCTGAAGCATGACGGCGGCGGTGCCTTTATCGCCATGTACGGCGATTTAGGCGCCGGAAAAACGGCATTTGTACGGGGTGCCGCGCATGTCATTGCACCAAATGCGCATGTACAAAGTCCCACCTACACCGTTGTCAACGAGTATCACAGTGAAAAGGGGCTTCTCTTCCATTTTGACATGTACCGCATCGACGATGAGGATTCCCTGGATTCCATTGGATACTGGGACTATCTTTCCCGCGGCGGATTCTGCTTTGTCGAGTGGAGTGAAAAAATCCCATTTGCACTGCCGGATGTCTATTACCGACTGGAAATCCGAAAAGACACTGACAATACAGAAAAAAGAACGATTACGATACAAAAGGAACTGTCATGAAAATACTTGCCATCGACACAACCGCCATTACCGCAGCCGCGGCGCTTGTCGAAGATTCAAAACCTGTGGGATGGGATGTGCAGAACGGCACGCTGACCCATTCCGAAACGATGCTGAATATGATCGAAAATCTTCTGCAAAATTCACATACTGCAATCGATGATCTTGATCTGCTCGCCGTTTCCGCCGGACCCGGTTCCTTTACCGGTGTGCGCATCGGCGTCTCCATCATCAAAGGGCTTGCGTTTGGGAAACACATTCCGTGCATTCCCGTTTCCACACTGGAAGCGCTTGCAGAGAATCTTGCGCCGCATGCCGCGCTGCTTTCCGCCGCTTCTGGGACAAACGGGTTTGCCCCTTTCTATGCCTGTCCCGTCATGGATGCAAGACGCAGCCAACTGTATACTGCGCTTTTCCGCTATGAAACGGATGCATCCGGCAAAATCGTCTGCACCCGCATCACAAAGGACGATATGCTTTCGGCAGAAGCATTGTCCGCACAACTGTCCCGTTTGGATGCACCGGTCTATTTTGTCGGTGAAGGCTGCCGTATCACGGAAAAGGAAATTTCCCCATATCTTCCGCACTGTGCAGAGGTTCCGGAATGTATCCGATACCAGTCCGGCTATTCTGTAGCCAGGGTCGCCAAACGCATCTATGAAGCAGCGGAGGATCAAACGATTTTTTCCGACATTGCATTGAAGCCAATTTACCTTCGGCCGTCGCAGGCAGAGCGGGAACGCAGCGCACATACCGATCATACATAATCCCTTTCCCTGCTTTTTCTGCCTTTCACATATTCCACATTCATTTTTTATATAGGAGAATATACTATCATGTCTGCATTAAAAATTGCCGTTGGCTGTGACCACGGCGGCTATGAACTGAAAAAAGAAATTCTTGCATACCTTGAGAAAGAGGGCATTGCCTACACCGATTTCGGCTGTGATTCCACAGAAAGCGTCAACTATCCTGTGTATGCATCCAAGGTCTGCAAATCGATTCAATCCGGAGAATGCACACGCGGCATTCTTGTCTGCGGTACCGGTATTGGTATGAGCATGGCGGCAAACAAGCATAAAGGCATCCGGGCAGCTTGCTGCTCCGACACATTTTCCGCACGTATGACCCGTATGCACAACGACGCAAATGTCCTTTGCTTAGGCGGACGTGTGGTCGGCGCCGGACTTGCGCTTGATATGGTCAAGCTGTTTCTTGAAACCGAATTTGAAGGCGGCGGACGTCATACAGAACGCGTTGCCCTTTTGGAAGCCATCGAAAACGAACAATAATTCCCCCGCGCCAAAGCCGTATTGTAGTACCAACCCAAAAAACATCTTGTGCACGATAAAACAGGATGCTTCCATTTGATGCAGGGAAAATACATCTACACCATTCTACATAGAAAGGAAAAAATTTTGTCTATGCTGTCAGCATAGACAACGTTATGGTCATTTATATGAAATCCTTAAAAATCATGAGTTTCAATCTTTGGTGCGGCGGCATAACAACAGACCGCACCGCGCGGGTCTTTTCCGCAATTTCCGAGTGTGATCCGGATATTCTTGGCGTACAGGAAGCAACGCCGTTGTGGATGCAGCTGCTTCGTACACAGTTTCCCGCATATACTGCCATCGGTTTCGGTCGTGAAGGCGGTGACAAAGGAGAATACAGCGCCATTTTCGTAAAATCCAGCCGGTTTGACGTGCTTGAGGAAGGCACCCGGTGGCTGACCAAAACACCGGAGGTCTTTTCCTATGTGGAAGAAAGTCTCTGCCCGCGTGTCTATACATACGCAAAGCTGTATGATAAGGAAAATGACCGCACGCTTTATCACATCAATACCCATCTGGATCACGGCGTTGAAAATGTACGGCTTTTGCAGGCGCATTATCTGGATGACTTTATTAAGACCTTGACACTGCCTGTGACCGTTACCGGCGACTTCAACTGTGAAGAAGGTACCAGTCCCACCTATCGGTTCTTTACATCCGGCGTCATCGGAGATGCAAAAATGCTGACCGGAGACGCAGACAGGAAGCCGACCTTCCACGGATTTTCCGATTTGAAGCTGATTATTGATTTCTGCTTTGTCAAGCGTGACGCGTATACTGTAGAACGCTATCGCGTGATTGACACCCTATATGACGGCGCGCATCCATCCGATCACAATCCTGTCCTTGTTACTGTAACCCCCAATGCCTGAAATAACGAAAGATCACCATTTAGACAATCCCAGGACCAGCGGGAATACACCTTCTGCGGCAGGTAATTCTGCCCCTTCCGCAGAAGATCCTTCCGTAGAAGAACCTTCCGCAGCGGGTGCATCCAGGGGTAAGCACCGCAATATCGTTTTAATCGGAATGCCGGGTGTCGGAAAAACTACCATCGCCCGTCGGTTGGTACACGCCGCCTCTATGGAATTTTTAGATACCGATCGCGTAATTGAAGCACAGTGTGGAAAATCCATTGCAGAATTGCTTTCTTCGCTTGGTTCCGATGCGTTTCTGGAACTGGAAAACCGCATCTGTGCCGACCTTGAGGCAGAGAATACCATCATTGCCACCGGCGGTTCCGTGGTTTATGGAAAAGACGCGATGCGTCATTTGCGTGAAATCGGATGTGTGGTATATTTAAAGCTTGCGTTCCCGCAGTTGAAAAAACGGCTGGATACATCGCTTTCAGAGCGCGGCGTTGTCCTGCGCGGCGGACAGTCCTTTTATGATTTATATCTGGAACGCACACCGCTGTATGAGCGTTATGCGGATATCATCATCGATGAGCATTCCTGTTATCCAACCCAGACGGCAGAGCGTGTTTACCGTGCATTACAGCAAAACGGGTTCTTCTCTGATCAGGGTTCCACCATAGCTGCCCCTTCCTCAAAACCGCATCGTACCTGGTTTGGGCATCATCCGCATGCATCCAGAACACCGAAAAAACGGCATTGAAATTGAGAGAAAACCTTTTTAAATGTGAATTCGATGAGGAGATGCTTTTTGAAAAAAGCACCTCCTCAAACTCCACCGCAAAAACTTTTAAACAGAGAAGCCAAAAAATAAAGTTTTTTGAAAAGGGTTTGGGGAAAACTTTTTTGAGAGAAAAGTTTTCCCCAAGCGTTCTATCAAACTTACGTTTTTTACGCAAGAAATGCCTTTAAGAAACGATCGGTATATGCATTCAGCGCCGTAAAATCCATTGCGGAAACATAGTGGCTCTCCAGTTCGTCATGAATGCGCCCTGCTTCTGCAAGCGCTTCCAGTGCGCCCTCTGTAAGTGCTGTTTCGCATTTGGATGCAAATTGTGCCGATTCCCGCACCGAGGAAAGCTTCTTCGCGTCAAAGAACCGCGCCGTATTCAGTTTTTCTGCATCATCCCGCACAACGCCATATCGGTCGGTCATGTACAGGGTATCCATACCGGGGAAATAAAGCCCCTCTGTCTCCTCCGGCTGCAAAGGAGAAGCAAACCGCGTATACGATACTCCGCGCTTTTCTGCTGCACGCACAAGCGACGACAGGACAAATGCAGCCAGATGCTTTTTATCGTCGACCATCACGCACCGTGCAGCATGCGTTTCCGCAGTTGGAAGATGTACCATTCCCTGCACGCTGTTGGCAGTCACAAAGCGTGTGCAGATATGGATGTTCTCTTCTTTCTCGACAGGGGTGCCATGCAGCATTCGTGCAGCTGCCGCGTCTGCTTTTTCAGATAAAAACGCATCGCGTACAAGCGTCTGGAATGCAGCGTGTATTTCTCCTGCCGCACGCAGATATCTGGAGGCTCTTGCATGACATGCCGCATTTTCTGCGTGCAGACGCTGAATCTCCTCCTTGGCGCCGCGAAGATGCTCAATGTCAAAGAACATTCCCATATTTAAAATTTCTTCCAGTGCACCGGGATATACCGGATCAACAGCATGCGGTGCGGTTCCATCCAAAAATGCAATGCCGCGCGAGGGAATCCGTACACCGTCAAGGGAATTGGTATCGGAAGAACAGTAGAACCGTTCCACATTGCAGCCGCGTTTCTCCGCGGCTTCTGCCGCACGCTTCATAAATCCGGATTTTCCCGTTCCGGGCCCCCCCTTCACGATGTAAATGTGGTTCCACTCTCCACTTTTTGGGTCAAACAAGGCGGGAAAACAGGAATAAAAACCGTTTGCCGTGTTTGCAGCGGCAAAATAAGAGACTTCAGTTTGCTTTTTTTTCATATACAACCGTTCCTTTCCGGAGATGATTTTGCTTTCAGAATCATCATATGCAGATATCGCCTGTCTTGTTTCCACCCGGTTTTCACTTTTTGGACGCTGTCACCTCTCCACATTTCGGAAAACACATCAAATCTGTTTGTCCTCCCTCTTTGGAAATTTGAAGTTTGGATACCCAGACTTTTGGATGTTTGGACATTTGGACAGGAGAAAAAGCAGCGCTGTGTTCTGCGTTTACAGTTTGTTTACTTTTCACTTTTTCCCATACTCTTGCAAAATTTCGTCAGATATGGTATAATAGTAAAGATTTCGGACATCCGGTGTCTGATGAATACAGACAAATTCATTGCGGCGTTTTCTATTTGTACGATTTTTTACAGTGCATCAACGGTGCGCCCGCACAGGATGGGACACGAAATTATCCCCTAAATACAGGACAGTCCTCTGCGAAGCTCTGCACGAATGTCCGTTGATAGAATAAGGAGGAGCTTATCATGGATATGATTAAGGCTTTTACCAATGAGCAGCTGAAAAAGGACGTTCCGGTTGTCAATGTCGGCGACACCGTCCGTATTCACAATAAGATCAAAGAAGGCACAAGAGAAAGAATTCAGATGTTTGAAGGCACCGTCATCGCAAAGAAGAACGGCGGCATCTCCGAAACCTTCACCGTCAGACGTATCGCTTACGGCGTCGGCGTCGAAAAGACGTTCCCGATTCACAGCCCGAATGTTGTGAAGGTCGACATCATCCGTTCCGGTAAAGTCAGACGTGCAAAGCTGTACTATGTCCGTGACAGAGTCGGTAAGGCTGCAAAGGTCAAGGAAGACATCTGATACGTACATTGACGTATGCACCGTTTTGCGGCTCGCGCCGCAATTCCACAAAAAATGGCAAACGACCCCGTGCCGCGGAATTCTGTCCGTATCATGGGGTTTTTTGCTGCACAAAGCATAAAGGTATTATCCATTGGAAACGGAAGGTGAAATGCGCATAAATTTATGAAAACAATGACATTGGGGGAAAAAATCCGGCGCAGGCGCAAACAGCTGGGCATGACGCAAGCCGACTTGTCCGGCGACTATATCACACGCAATATGATCAGCCGGATGGAAACAGGAGACATCAATCCGTCACTGGAAACCTTGCGCTACCTTGCAGAAAAGTTAGAGGTTCCGTGCGGGTATCTCTTATCGCCGCAGGACGATTTGATTACATTTCTGAAGCCGTCCATCATGCAGAAGGTACAGGCATTCTTCCGGGAAAAGCGCTGGCGGGATGCGGTATCCCTTTGTGAGGAATACGGTCTGGACAAGGATGCCATTGACGATGAAATCGGAATGCTGCTGTGTGAATGTGCAGTACAGATCGGTCTGGAAGCCTATTCCGCCGGCGATACCGCGGATGCCGGCATATGGTTTGACCGCGCACTTTCATTTGCTGAAAAAACAGCATATCATACGGAAATCATTCTAAGTGAAGCCATTCTCTGCAAGGCGATGCTTGCAGAACTGGCGGGAGAAACGCCAAAGCCGTTCCTTGATACCTATTCTGCATCCATCGGACGTGCGGTCAATGTTGAACGGTTTCTGCTCCTGCGCTTTTTTTATGAAATGGAACATGGCGAAACGGAACGTGCGATTCGTGCCGCATCCATTTTAGGCATGGAAAATAACCTGTATCATACATTAATTATCGTCTGGCAGTATGCCGCAGAACAAAAAACGGCAGAAGCGCGTTCTCTGCTTGAAACCATATTTGCAAAAGATGATACCGATACCCTGTCGGAATTGAAGCGGGATCCGCTGCTGTTATATCGCTGTATTGTAAAAATGGAACAGCTTGCGGCTGCCATGGATGACTACAAAGCCGCATACCAATATGCGGCAAAAAGGCAGCAGATTGAAAAACGGTATCATATTCAATAACACATAAACAACTTATCATACAATCCGAAAGGAAACCAAATCGAATGCCAAACAAAGAAACTACAACAAAAACAACCGTGTTCTGTACTGGAAATGTGCTTTCCGAGGGAAAAATTTTTTCCCGTGCGGACATCCTCATACCGCGTGATACCGCACCGGATGCGATGCAGCGCTGGAGTGTGGTCGCATGTGACCAGTACACAAGTGAGCCGGAATATTGGAATGCCGTTGAAGCGGCGGTCGGCGAAGCGCCTTCCACTCTGCGTATCACCTATCCGGAGCTGTATCTGAACGCCGCCGATAAAGAAGAGCGCATCCGTGCCATCGGCGCAGCCATGCGCAGCTATGAAAATACCGTTCTGCAAATGCTGCCCGGGACAATGATCTATGTAGAACGCAAAATGAAAAACGGCAAAATCCGTCATGGCATCGTCGGTGCCTTTGACCTCGAAGCATACAGCTATGAAAAGGGTGTTCCCTCTCCCATCCGTGCAACGGAAGGCACGGTTCTTTCCCGAATTCCGCCGCGTGTACAAATTCGCCGCGATGCACCGCTGGAAACACCGCATGTCATGATTCTGGCAGACGACAGAGACAATACGCTGTTCTCCGCAGCCGCAGAAGCGAAAAATACCAGCGCGCCGATTTATGATTTTGATCTGATGCAGAATGGCGGTCATATCACAGGCTGGGCATTGAACGCCGCACAGTGCGATGCTGCGGAGGCGTTGGCACAATCGCTTGGCGCCCCGGAAGTATTCGCCGCACGGTATCATACGGATGCTGCACCGCTCGTCTTTGCCGTCGGTGACGGAAACCATTCGCTTGCGACTGCCAAAGCGTGTTATGAAGCCCTCAAGCAGGAAATCGGAGAAGAAGCCGCCATGCAGCATCCGGCACGGTTTGCACTTGCAGAACTTGTCAACCTTCATGACGACGCCCTGGAATTTGAACCGATTTATCGTGTGGTATTCGGTGTATCTTCTGCCGTTCTGCTTGACGCCATGAAGGAAGCATACCCGGAAATGACCGTCACCGAAGGCGGCGATCCCACCAATGTACCAAACCTTCCCAATACGCATGCCTTTCTTGTGATTGCAGGAGAAAAGACATACACTGCTATGGTCCCACACCCCACGGCGCAGCTTCCGGTCGGCACCCTGCAAGGATTTTTGGATGCATTTTTGTCTGCGCACAAGGACGCTGAAATTGACTACATTCACGGCATTGCATCCACAGAAAAGCTGGCCCGGAAAAAAGCGGCAGAAGGAACGAATTCCAAAGGAGAAAATGCAGTCGGCTTTATTTTCCGCGGCATGGAGAAAGACGACTTATACCGCACGGTCATTTTTGACGGCACACTGCCGCGCAAAACCTTCTCCATGGGAGAAGCCGACGAAAAACGCTACTATCTCGAATGCCGGACCATTCGGAAACCATAATACGTAATCATACATAAGATCAATGAGGACGTGACGCTCTTGGGGCGTTTTTGAAAAAACGCCCCGCCGCTTAGGCATCCCCCAAAAACTTTTAAACCAATTAATTATCAAAACACGGTGTAAACATAACAAATATCCACGTATTTTATTCGTCATAAATGATATTTTATCGTTTAAAAGTTTTTGCGAAGGAGTTTGAGGAGGTGCTTTTTTCAAAAAGCATCTCCTCATCGAACTCACGTCACGTCCATTTAAAACAGTAAAAAGGGCTGCTGCACCGAAGTGCTGCACCCCTTTTTCTTTGAAAGAACGTATCTACCGTTCTATTGTTTTTAATTTGCTGCTTCTGTAAAGATATCCTCTGCGGGCTCTTCTTCTACAACTTCTTCATCTGCGGAAGCTGCTGCTTCTGGCTGTGCCGGTTCTTCCGACTGTGCTTCTGCTGCTGGCTCTTCTGCGTCAACAGAGACCTGAACCTCTTCCGATACTTCAATCGGATCTTCTTCCACGGTGATCACGCAATCGGTATCGCCGCCAATACAGGAGTCGCATTCGCCGCGGCAGCCTTCACACTCGTCAAAGCAGAAATCGTCATCCTCTGTTCCGGCTTCCATAGCGTCCTTTGCAGCCTGTTCACAAGCTTCCACCTCGCTCTTTGCTTCTTTTAAAACGAGATAGGCACCTGTGATACCGCCAATGGCAGACAGTGCGAGGAACGTATTTGCCAGGTTCTTCTTTTTGCGGTACAGCATAAAGAAGAGAATGACAAACGATGCGGACTGTACTAAAAGGGTCAATCCAATGTTGAATCTGTGTTTCTTAAACATGATTTTTCTCCTTTTTTAATATTTAGTAACAGAAATGCCGTTTATTTATTGGCATTCATTTTGAGATAAGAATTGATGAACGCGTCGAGATCTCCATCCATGACACCGTTGACATCCGCGGTTTCGCAGCTGGTACGGTTATCCTTTACCAATGTGTATGGCATAAAGACATACGAACGGATCTGAGCACCCCATTCAATTTTCGCTTTTTCACCTTGAATATCCTCAATACGGTCCAGATGTTCCCGCTCTTTGATTTCCACAAGCTTTGCTTTCAGCATCCGCATTGCGGTTTCTTTGTTTTGCAGCTGGCTGCGTTCTGTCTGGCAGCCGACGACAATACCGGTCGGCTTATGCAGAATGCGAATGGCGGAGTCCGTCTTGTTGATGTGCTGACCGCCGGCTCCTGAGGAACGGTGCGCGGTCACTTCCAGGTCTGCTTCATTGATTTCGATTTCCACGCTGTCATCAAGCTCCGGCATGACTTCTACGGAAGCAAAGGAGGTCTGCCGTCTGCCGGATGCATCAAACGGGGACACACGCACCAGGCGGTGGACACCGTTTTCGCCCTTCAGATAACCGTAAGCGTCATTTCCTTCGACTAAGATGGTCGCACTCTTGAGTCCGGCTTCATCCCCATCCAGCCAATCCAACAGCTTGACGGTATATCCGGACTTTTCTGCCCAACGATTGTACATGCGGTAAAGCATGGACGCCCAGTCCTGTGCTTCCGTTCCGCCAGCCCCCGGATGGAACGAAATGATTGCGTTGTTATGGTCGTATTCGCCGCAGAGAAGCACTTCAATGCGAATACGCTCCTCCTCTGCTTCAATGCGGGCAACCTCGTCAAGCACCTCCCCGCAAATACTTTCCTCGGATTCTTCAATCCCCATTTCTGCCATGGTAATGGCGTCTTCCACATCGGATTCAAGCTTCCGGTAATCCTCAACGGTTCCCTTGCGTGCTTTGATTTCTTTTAATATTTTTGCAGAACGCTTTGCATCATTCCAGAAATCCCCTTCTGAGGTCTGTGCCTCCAGGTTTTCAAGTTCCCGCTCCAGCTCTTCGATGTGAAGTGTCTGTCCCAGCTCTCGGACCTCTTCGCGGATTTCTTCCAAATGGTGTATTGCTTCTTCTAACTGTATGATCATTAAGATTATGTCTCCTTCATCTGACAATGCAATGTACGGTTTGTCTTATTTTATCTATGCTTATTATTCTACCATAAACAGCTGAATAATAAACAACCAAATTGTTTCTAATTCTTGAATTTTTCACCTTTATGACCGTGAGGTTGTTGCAAGAAGCAAACTCGCAACAGCCCGGGACCACAAAGTGATCTGCATTCGGCGTTTTCACTTGATAAAGCGAAAAGACGAATTTTATAGACTGGCGCATGCGACAGCCCGTTTCTGCTATTTTTTCATTCGATACTCCAAACACTGCCGCGTCACAAAAAGAAGAACTCCGGATAAAAGAATGCCCTTCAGGTATCCTTCAAATTGGTATTGCCTGTATATACAATTCCGCGCTTGCCATCCACGGTAACCGTAGTACCGCTTCTCAAAATCCGGGTAGCGCCCGCAGCGCCGACAATCACCGGCAGATTGAGCAGCATACCCGCGATTGCCGCATGAGAATCCGAACCGGGTTCCTCGCAAATCACACCAGATGCCCGGCGCAGAATCGGCAGCAAACGGTTTGTTGTTTTCGGAACGACAAGAATTTCACCGTCACGGAAAGAATGCAGCGCTTCCTCCTCCGACTTGCATACGCACAGCACGCCGCAGACGGTACGGTCAACAAGACCTGTGCCGCTGGACAGCACGTCGCCGACAATCTGCACTTTCAGCATATTGGTCGTCCCCGGAACGCCGATCGGAATACCGGCAGTAATGACCACAAGGTCACCGTACTGCACAAGTCCGCAGGAGAATGCTTTTTCCACAGCC
The DNA here is from genome assembly GCA_017942005.1 of Clostridia bacterium. Taxonomy (GTDB): domain Bacteria; phylum Bacillota; class Clostridia; order Oscillospirales; family CAG-272; genus RGIG3925. The sequence goes on from JAGAVJ010000037.1 coordinate 114,681, forward strand.
CGGTGGAATAAATCGTCTGTATTCTCCACCTCGTCAATGAGAAGCGGTGTAATACCCCACGAAAGATTCATATGACGACAGACCTTTTCTGTCGTTGCACAGCTGATAATCGGTGTTTCCGGACGGTATTTGCTGATCATACGCGCCGTCGAGCCGGATTTTGTCACCGTGATGATGGCCGCCGCATTGAGGTCATGCGCCGTTGTGCAGGTTGCATGTGAAATGGCGCTCGTCACACTGCTGAAGCCTTCCGGCTTCCGCTCGGAGAACAGTTTTCTGTAATCGATATCACTTTCGGTACGGCGCGCGATTTTTGCCATCGTGCGCACCGCTTCCACAGGATATTGTCCCGCAGCGGTTTCTCCGGACAGCATAATTGCGCTGGTTCCATCGTAAATAGCATTTGCAACGTCTGTGATTTCTGCTCTGGTCGGACGCGGATTGTGTGTCATCGACTCTAACATCTGTGTCGCAGTAATCACCTGCTTTCCCGCGGTGTAGCACTTGGAAATCAGTTTTTTCTGGATCACAGGAATTTCTTCCATTGGAATTTCCACGCCCATGTCACCGCGCGCCACCATGATGCCGTCAGCCTCCGCCAGAATCTCATCCATGTTTTCCACACCGGCGGCATTTTCTATTTTTGCAATGATCCGGATATCTTTGGTGCAACCATACTTTTCCAGCTCCTGACGGATCGCCTGAATATCGCTTGCACACTGTGTAAAGGACGCTGCGATAAAATCAAAATCATTTTCCACACCGAAGCGGATATCTTCCCGATCCTTATCGGACAAAAACGGCATGGATAACTGCACTCCCGGCACATTCACACCTTTGCGGTTGGAGACAATGCCGCCGTGCAGCACACGGCACTGAATCTCTCTCGAATCAAAGTGCAAAACGGAAAGCTCTAAGTTTCCGTCATCAATCAAAATGCGTGTTCCTTCTTTAATATCACGCCACAAATCGGTATAGGTAATGGAAACGCGGGTATCATCGCCTTCCACATCATACATGCAAAGCGTAAATTGCGCGCCGGTCTTTAACTCGACCTTTCCCATACCGTCGCGGAAGGTCTTCAGACGCACCTCCGGTCCCTTTGTATCAAGCAGCAGTGCAATTGGGCGCTTTTTTTCCTTGCGCAGCTTGCAGATGGTCTGTATTTTTTTCGCGTGGTCTTCATATGTGCCATGTGAAAAATTAAGACGCGCAACATCCATTCCTGCATCAATCATCGCAGAAAGTACTTCTTCCGACTCCGAAGCAGGACCTATTGTACAGATAATTTTTGTTTTCCGTTCCATCAAAGTACGATATATGGAAGCCGGTACCACTTGTTTTTCCATCGTTTTTATTGATTCTTTCCTTTCCATTCTGCGGCAGCGTCGATTTTATCTGATTTTCTTATTGTATGCATTTATTGTTTTTTCGTTATTCATGGAATATTTTCCCATATATAATTATATCATAAAATCAAATGGATGTCAAGGCGCGGTTCTATAAAACTACATAAGGATAAAAACGGTTCTATTTTTCCGATTTTGTCCATATATTTTGAATAACCCTTATGCATGCTTTGGCACTGCAATGCGAGCCGTCTTCTTTAGGCGGTAAAACGTGTTTTGTGGCTTTCGCTGCTTGAATAGCAACGATGTTCGCCTGCAGGCGGGCACAGATATTCCAAAGGAGAAAGCGCACTTTCCCCTTTGAAAAGAAAACTTTCGCTTCCCGAAAGTTACTGTCATAAATATGGAGGAAATACACATGCCCCAATTATCAATTTACAAGGATATCGCCGCACGTACAGGCGGCAACATTTACATCGGCGTGGTCGGCCCTGTCCGTACCGGAAAATCCACATTTATCAAGCGGTTTATGGAGACACTGGTCATTCCGTCGATCACAAAGGAACACGATAAAACACGTGCGAAGGATGAACTGCCGCAAAGTGCAGGCGGAAAAACCGTCATGACCACAGAGCCGAAGTTCATCCCTGATGAAGCGGTGGAAATCACCGTTCCGGACACCTCCGGCAGTGCCGCCAACATGCGTGTCCGTATGATTGACTGTGTCGGATATATTGTGCCCGGCGCGATTGGAAATTATGAAAACGATGCGCCGCGCATGGTACACACTCCATGGTCAAAGGATCCGATTCCCTTTGATGAAGCCGCAGAAATCGGTACGCATAAAGTCATTTCCGAGCATGCAACCATCGGGATTCTTGTCACAACGGACGGTTCCATCGGAGAGCTTGCGCGGGACGCATATATTGACGCAGAAAAACGGGTTGTCCGTGAGCTTTCCGAACAGAAGAAGCCGTTTGTCATCGTACTCAACTCCGCACATCCGGAAAATCCGGACACCATATCGCTTGGACTGTCCATGGAAAAAGAATACCATGCGCCGGTCGCACTTGTCTCCTGCACCGATATGGACAATGAGGACATCCGCCACATTCTTGGTCTGGTTCTGGAAGAGTTCCCCATCCGTGAAATCGGCATCCGCTGCCCGGCATGGCTGTCCGCTCTGCCGAAAGGACACCGAATTATCAGTACCCTGCGCGATACACTTTGTACACTGGCGCCGCAGGCAGAAAAAACAGGAGATGTCTCATTGGTCTTTTCCCACGCATCGGACAGCAATGAATACATTGAGGACGCTCACATACAAAGCATTTCTCCCGGCACCGGTACGGCTGAAGTCGTACTGACACCGCCGGACGGTCTGTTTTACAAAATTATTGGAGAGGAAACCGGATTTCCCATCGCCTCTGATGCAGAGCTGCTTTCCCTGCTTTCTTCTCTTGCCGCTGTGAAAAAGCAGTATGACCATGTGGAACGTGCGCTGACTGCGGTCAGAGAACAGGGATATGGCATTGTCATGCCCGATATTTCAGAACTCAAGCTTGACGAGCCGGAAATCGTCAGACAAAACGGCAGCTACGGCGTCCGTCTGAAAGCAACCGCTCCGTCCATCCACATGATCCGTGCCAATATTGAAGCACAGGTTGCACCGATTGTCGGTACGGAACAGCAATCGGAAGAAATGGTGAAGTTCTTATTGCATGAATTTGAGGAAGACCCGACACGGCTGTGGGCAACCAATATGTTTGGCAAATCTCTGCATGAGCTTGTCGGAGAAGGACTGCATGCAAAGCTTGCGAACATGCCGGAGGATGCGCGGCATAAGATCGGCGAAACCATTGAACGTATCATCAATGAAGGCTCCGGCGGTTTGATCTGCATTCTGCTTTAAGTCCACGTGTATGTGATAGAAATGGAAGTTTCCATTCCAAAAATACCGGGGTGCATTTTCTGCATCCCGGTATTTCTGCTATTTTCTTACGATTTTGTAGATAAAAATCACCTGTTTCGTTTCTGTTTGCGGCAGATAATGTAATTTTTATTTTAGTTATATGTGTGCGATTGCCCTTAATCTTCGATAGTCAGCAATCCATTCATTCCCATTCCAGAGAGTTTCTTTGGTTAATTCCTGTACTTTTTTAATAATGGTAGCTTGTATATCTTCTGGCATTACTGCGAATTCAGATGCAAAAAACTGTTTCATCCAATTCGCCAATCCTTGTTCACCGTCCTTTAATGGCGTCGGTCTATCGTAATCATATATCCTATCAATCACAAATCCATTTTTCTCTAACAACTTGCTAAACTCTTTTGTCGCAGGAAAATTGAATTTCGGTTTATAATCATACCCTAACCCTTTACAAGCATTTGCAAAGGCATTTTCAATCGTTTTAATATTGCCATTTGCCCCAAATTCACATATTAATAATCCTTTTGGCTTTAACACCTTATATATATGATTCAACAAGGCGTCATGATTACTTATCCAATGAAATACAGCATTTGAAAAGACAACATCAAATTCTTTTTCAAATGGTAATGCCAAAGCATCACATACCATAAACTGGATATCAGAAAATTGTCTTTGTGCTTTTTCTATCATGTTTTTAGAATGATCGACGCCTATAACCTCACCTGCTAAATTTGCTAATTGTGCAGTAAGGATACCTGTTCCACATCCTAAATCCAAAATACGCTGTCTCTTGTTCTCAGGTACAAATTCTAACAGTCCTTTCCCATATTCAGATACAAAGTCATGCTTGTTATCGTATAATGCTGCATTCCATTCCATAAACCCTTCCTCCTATAAATTATCGACATTTTCTCCATAATATATACGAAACTTTCTTTCATAATCCTCGGTGTACATAAATAATAGAACCATCCATCCGCTTCAATGGTTAATGACAATCCACTTGCCGAAACGCCAAGCCTCATGGTTCGGCATGAAGGACATACATATCGTCTGAAAATAACCGTTCACCCGAACAAAATGGGATGAAACTTTGCCTGCACCATCTCGTCATACGGTCTTCAAACCAATCCTGCGTGTGCCACTGGTCAAAATGAATAGCAAGTCCATCAAGGATTGTCTCGACAAAACAGGCATCCAGCATACCGTAGTCTATGGTTCCGCCTTCTCTTATATACCCTTCTGCAATTTTTTGCCGGGATGCCAAACCGCCAATGTTTCCATACAGCTCCGCAAGATCAAGCATGGGATGTCCCATACCAAAAAGCGAAAAATCAATGGCAGTCAGTCCATTCTTCGTCTCAAGAATATTGGAAGGGGATAAATCCGCATGCAGCATTTGAAATGTTCCCTGTTCTTCGGCACGTGACAGGGACTCGCCGACCGCATGACAGACCTCTGCCAAAAGTTCAGAATAGGATGCACGAAATGCTGCATCGTCAAGCTCGAGAAACCGTTTTTTCAGACGCATGCAGTGCTGTGCATTATATAACAGACAAGGATTCCCCCGGAACCCCTTTGCACACCGATGCAATTTTGCGACCATAGCGCCAATCTGGTCATAGTATGTATCATTCAAGGTAAGTTTGTCCAGCGATACCCCATCTATCCATTTTGATACCGTCGCCATAATCCCATTTTTCAGCCTTGTCATCCGTTTGCCCCAGCAGTTTTCCACCGGAACACGGACTGTCATTCCCTGCGCCATCAGATACGCTTGAAAATCAAGCTCCGTTTCATAAATTGCCATCCGGTCAAATCCTTCATACAGATATTGAAGCTGAAAGCCGTCAATCGGTTTATGAATCTGTAAAAGGTAGTCCTCATTCACACGAAACGTCATGTTCTCGTTGTGCCGCAATAATGTGATTTCCGCCGGCGCTATGTTGTAATAGGACAATGCTTCCAGGACAAAAGGAAATTCTGTATTCATGACCCCTCCCAGTACAAAAACGGGCTGCTGCACTCCCATGCCCCAGCCCATTGAATGTTCAACTTTCGTTTAATTTTTCATTTTCAGCATTTCGCAAACGGTCCAATATACCCGCTCCACAGAGCTGATGCTGATGCGCTCCTGCGGTGTATGAATATCCTTCATATCCGGTCCGATGGATATTGGATCTAAACCGGGAACCGCATGCTTCATAAGACCGCATTCCAAGCCTGCGTGAATGGCTTCCAAACGCGGTGCATGACCGAACAGATGCGTATATGCATCGACATACCGCTTTGCTGCAACAGAATTCTTATCATATGCCCAGCCGGGATATGCGCCGGAATACGCAGCCATTCCGCCCCACATTTCCGCACAGTCAGTAATCCGTTTTGTTAAGGCATCTTTCCGTTCTTCCACAGAGGCACGCACAAGAAATCCGAAATTCACACAGCACGCCGCCATATCCGTATACAGCACGCCGAGATTGCTTGACGACTCCACCAGTCCCGGCATATCTTCACTCATCGCGTCAATACCGTTTGGCGTATTGCAAAGAATCGACAGTACCGCTTTGGTGTCCCCTGTCGTCATAGATGACAACGTTCCAAACCCGTATTCCACTAAAATGGTTCCGCCGACACGGTCATCCTCTGACAATTGTCCCTGTTGTGCTTCGCACAGTGCATTCAGCGTTTCCCTTACCACAACATCTGCATCCTTTGGATAGGCAACAATCGCCTCCGCATTTCCCGGAATGGCGTTATCCATTTTTCCGCCGTCAATTGTAACAAGGCGAATTTCCGTTGTTTTCATCAAGGAAGCCAGAATCGTACCGAGAATGCGGTGTGCATTTCCGCGCGGCAGGTGAATTTCTGCCCCGGAATGCCCGCCCCTAAGACCTTGTATCTTTACATCCGCATACGCAGTCTCGCCGGTTTGAAACCGAACCGGACGTTTGATATCCACACGGATACCGCCTGCACAGCTGACGGTACCGATACCTTCTTCCTCTGAATCCAGATTGTACAAAAGCGCAGCACGGATTCCCGTATAGTCAAATCCAGAAGCGCCGCCAAGTCCGACCTCCTCCTGTACGGTAAACAGGCATTCCAATGCGGGGTGCGGCAGCGCATCGTCGTCGAGAATGGCAAGCATCATCGCAACCGCAATGCCATCGTCTCCGCCAAGTGAGGTTCCAGCAGCAGAAATCCAGCCGTCCTTGACCACCAGCGTTAACGGATCCCGTGTAAAATCATGCGCAACATCGACACGTTTGACGCATACCATATCGGTATGTCCCGCAAGCATGACGACCGGTTCCGTCTCATATCCCGCGGACGCCGCCTTGCAGATAAGGACATTATGCAGCGCATCCCGCCGATAGGAGAGCTTGTGATTTTCGGCAAATTGACACAGCCAGTCTGCCACACCGCTCTCTTTGTATGATCCATGTGGAATCTGACACAAATCTTCAAAATATTCAAATACCTTTTGCGGGTTCAAGCCAGCAAGTACACGTTCCATGTGCATTCCCCTTTTCAGATGAATGATAGATTATATGCAAAGAATACAAAAACACCTTACGCCATATAGTCGCCGTTGTAGCTGACAAGCGTTACATCGGAAATACCGTCGATGTTCTTGAGTGCATTGACAAACGCGCTTTCCCCGTTTACAAGGCGTACCTCTACGGTCAGTTCAATGCCTGCTGCCGTGACCGTTTTTGCCTTGACCGCCTGCTTTTTCACCGATGCTGCAATCTGCTTTTGGGCAGCTTCCTCAGCTGCATCATCTTTTGCATGCAGAACTAAAATGTACGGCTTTGTCACAGGAGTACGTCCGCCAATCAAAGAGAATATATACAAAACGGCACCAATCAGCACCGCACCGATGAGCGCAACCGGAAACATACCGGCGCCGATGACAATTCCCTCGGAAATTGCCCAGAATAAGAATGCAATTTCCATTGGCTCCTTGACCGCCGCGCGGAAACGGACAATGGACAGTGCGCCGACCATACCAAGCGACAGAATAACGGACTGCGTCACAGCCAGAATTGCAACATTGGTAATCATCGTCATTGCCACAAGAGAAAGTGCAAAGCTGCGGGAATACATCACACCGGCAAACGTGATTTTATAAATCATACAGATAAACAGTCCCACAAGCAGGGCTATCCCGAATGCAAGCAGAATGTCGAGATAGTTCACCGTGGAAAATTTAGATAAAAACGTAGATGCCATAACAAAAACCTCCAAGCTGAAAAAGATTAAAAATGCAGCAGAAGCAGGAAAAGGAGGGTCTTCTCCATTTTCAGTCATATCTGCGGCTGACTTCATATTTGGAAAAAGGCGCAATCCGAATGTCGTCCGTTTGTAAAAGCGCTGCGATATGCAGAGGCAGAAATTCGTTGTACTTCACCTCAAGAATGCAAATCGGTGCATCCTCTGCCGCATCGCACGGTACGGTCGGCAGTGCGGGATTCAGAAAATCCACAACACGCATACCCGTGCGGATATGATAATCCAGCGTAATGCGCGTATCTGAAACCGGATACACAAACGTGCGCCGGGTATAATCCACAACGGCTTTCGGTATCAGGCTGTAAAGCTGTGTCTTTGCATAAAATTCGTTTAATAAATTGGGAGATGCTTCTCCAGCCAAAGACGGTATGTCCCCTCTCAAAATCTGCTCACACTGTGCAGCGGTCAAAGGCGTTGATTCCTTGCTTGTCAGACGGTTGATTTTACTCTTCTTTTCAAGCCGGATAAAGGTCGGATCAAGATTGTAATACCGGATGCGGAATTTTTCGCGCCGGGATGTACCATACACCTTTTCCTTCAGCGCACGGTCCTGTAAATTGTCAAAATACAGACTGCGGATCAGATATGTACCATCCGCACGCGCAAATGCATCCGGCTGCATGACCGACGCAAGACGCCGTGTCAGAATCTGCATCTGCCCATAGGAGATATGGTATTTCAATTCATGACGGTATGCAGACATGCGCTGCCCCCTCTCCTTTTTTTAATAGTATATAACACAGATGTGTCTATATTATGAATATTGTGTCATGATTTTTGTTTTTTTCTGATATTTTGCTAACATCAGGCAAAAAAGCTAATGGTATCATAGATACTGCCTGCTGCAAACAGCTCCACACCTGCAATATGCATCGGTTTCATTTCCGCGTTTTTTTTCGGAATGACAATGCGTGAAAATCCAAGTCTTGCACATTCCCGCACACGCTGCTCAATACCGCCGACCGCGCGCACCTCCCCGGCAAGACCAAGCTCTCCGATGGCAACCATATCGTCGGGCAGAACCTTGTCCTTCAAAGAGGAAATGAGAGACAGCGCAACGGCAAGGTCTGCTGCCGGTTCGTCCAGCCGCAGACCGCCGATGACGTTTAAATACGCATCATTGGCAGAAAAGCGCAGACCCAGCCGTTTTTCAAGCACGGCAAGAATCATCTGCAGGCGATTGTAGTCAATACCAGTAGAGCTGCGACGCGGCGACGGAAAGAAGGTCTGCGTTACAAGCGCCTGGATTTCCGCGACAATCGGACGAGAACCCTCGATCACACAAACAGCACAGTTTCCGGAGATTCCCTGCGGTCTGCCGGACAACAGCATCTCAGACGGGTTTTCCACCTCCGAAAGTCCTGTATCAGTCATTTCAAAAACACCGATTTCATTGGTGGAACCATATCGGTTTTTGATGGCGCGAATGATACGGTAGGTCTGCTGACGTTCCCCTTCAAAGTAGATCACCGCATCCACCATATGCTCAAGCACCTTTGGCCCTGCAATGCCGCCCTCCTTATTGACGTGACCGACAAGCAAAACGGAAATTCCTTCATTTTTTGCTTTGTGAATCAGCGCCATTGCCGCTTCCTTGACTTGTGTGACAGAACCGGGGGCGGAATTGATTTCATCGTTATAGATGGTCTGTATGGAGTCAACAATCAGAACATTCGGCTTCAGCTTGTCTGTCTGCTTTATGATATTGCGGATGTTTGTTTCAATGCAGAGATAGAGATTCGCACCGTGAATGTCAAGCCGCTTTGCACGCAGCTTCAGCTGTCCCTGCGATTCTTCTCCGGACACATATAAAACTCTGCAGCTTTTGCCCAGCGTTGCCGACACCTGCATCAGCATCGTGGATTTTCCGATGCCGGGTTCTCCTGACAAAAGCACGACCGACCCCAATACAAGACCGCCGCCAAGCACACGGTCAAGCTCACCAAGCCCGGTTTCGGTTCTCATGTAGGAGGGCATTTCAAGATCATCGATCACCACTGCATCCGCGCCGGTATCCACGGCGGTCGAAAACAGCGCATGGCGCGCAGCTGCCCGTCCAGGTCCCTTATCCGCGCTGTCCAAGTCGCTGATTTCCTGTTCTTCAAACGTATTCCATGCACCGCAGGAAGGGCATTTCCCCATCCATTTGGTAGACTGATAGTCACATTCGGTACAGACATAGATACTTTTTGGTGCTTTCATTGTTTTTTATCATACTGCGCTCCCATGCGGAGCGCTTCCTTTCTGTGGTACATCCAATCCTTTTGAATGATAGATAAGCGCGACCCGTTTATGCGCCTCCATATAAGTAGTTCAATATGGATGCGCACAATACCCCTGCAACCTTTTCTCTGTATGCGGCGTCCGAAAGCAGCGCTGCTTCTTCCGGATTTGACAAAAAGCCGCATTCCGCCAAAACGGCCGTACCTTCGCAGCGATCCAAAAGAAAAATAGAAGAATCCGCCGCCTTGCAGGCTCTTGTATTTTCCGGCTGCAAGCAGGTCTGATTTGTTTCGCGGATGATCTCTGCAAGCGCTTTGCTCTCTTCTTTGTTTTTGGAATAAAACACCTGCATTCCGCGGTATTTCGCGGAGGAAAAGGTATTCATGTGTACGGAAACGAACAGCGCCCCCGGATATTGTGACCAAACAGCAAGACGGTTCTTTAAATCTGCCATTTTTCTGTGACCGGGGACGGCACCGTCGTACAGACCGTTGTCATCCGTGCGCGTATACACCACAGGAACCCCCGCCGCCTCCAGCATATCCCCAAGCATCAATACAATGGACAGATTCAGTGTCTTTTCTGCAACACCGTCTGCACTGACCGCGCCGCCATCCTCTCCGCCGTGTCCCGCATCAAGTACCACAAGCGGCATAACACTGTCCACCGTTTGCGCCGCATATGCAGGTTCTGCACGTGCAATTTTTGCACTTGCAGTTTCTGCACGTGCAGGTGCGGCACCTGCAATACTTCCCCCAACAGGGAAAATGCCGCCGTCTGTGTTCCGGTATAATGAAATTTGTGTACCGCCAAACAGCACCGCCGGAATAAACAAGAGTATGACGGCGGCAAGACGGAGGACCGCTAAAAATGGCTGTGCCGCTGCTTTTCCTTTTTGCATACCTGTACCACCTTCTCTTTTTTGGTACAAGTGTATGGAGGTTTTGAAGCATTTATGACACCCATGTCATTTATATGACACTTCCGTCATCGACACTTCCGTCATGAATGACATCTCTGTTTTGTAACCCGATACCGCGTCAGGCTTCCTCATTCCGGCTTTTTCGTCACCAGAGATGCCGCCTTCTCATACAACTCCTGCCGCTCGTTTGGAAGCGTACCGCACAGTACAAGCTCCAACAGAAACGCAAGCATATCCCCAATTTCCTTACCGTGATAACCAAGGTGCAGAAGGTCGCTGCCGTTCAGTGCAAGAGAGGCTTTTGTCACAATGCCGCCGTCTCTGCAAATCTCGTCAAGATCGTTCTGTGCCTTCTGACAGGCAGCGCCGTCCTCGGGATACAGTGCGCCGCGCATAATAAGATATGCCTTTGTGCGGGCTTCTCCCATGGAAGACAGCATTTTATGCACCTCATACCGTGACCCGGGCGGCGGCTGCGCTGTATCGTGTATCCGCTGTACAAGCTTATCGTGCGTTTTATGATCCAGCTTTAACCGTTTTAACGATGCACAAATCGCTTCATGGGTACGGACGCCGGACAAGTACAGTATCACCGCCAAACGGTCTGTCGGGTCTGTCACACAAGAATATATGCGATGCAGCGTTTCCTTTTGAAACCGTGCGTCCGCCGGCGCGTCTTTGGTCATTGGAAGAAATACAGCAATTAAATCCGTATATTCTGTCATCAATGCCGACGCACGTGTACCGCACAGCATCTTCCACAGCTCAGCGGTAATCCGCTCCCCGGAAATCTCTGTAAGCAGCAGTGCATTTTCATGAATCGCACAAGCCGTTTTTTCTTCAATATCAAAATCAAGTACAGAGGAAAACCGCAGCGCACGCAGCATGCGCAGTGCATCCTCAGAAAACCGCATATGCGGGTCTCCGACACACCGTATGACCTGTTTTATTAAATCCGTTCTGCCATCAAAAAAGTCATACAGACCGTACTTTGGATGGTATGCCATGGCATTGATTGTAAAATCGCGCCGCTGACAGTCTAAAAAAAGCGAATCGGTAAACTGTACCTGAATCGGCGCACGGTGTCCCGCATAGTCACCGTCCACACGGTAGGTGGTAATTTCCACAGGAACGTGGTCCCAGAGTACGGTCAAGGTACCGTGGCGAATTCCGGTATCGATGCACGGATGATCGGAAAATAGGGTGCGTGTCACCTCCGGTGCGGCTGCGGTACACAAATCAAAGTCATGCGGCACGACCCCGCGCAGTGCATCCCGTACACAGCCGCCGACACAGAATGCCGCAATGCCTGCATCCTCAAAACGCGCTAAGATTTCTTCAATATAGTCGGGAACGGAAAAGCTGTCTGTTATCTGCATTTGTTTACGATTTATCCATCTTCTATGATGAGAATGCCGTAGCCGCTGCCGGTCATGCCGCCGCTCTCTAAAAGATGCTTTTTATAGGAACGCTGCATTCCCGTATGTTCCGGCAGTGCCAAAAAGTCCGACACATCACATCCAAAACCGTAAATACGCCATAAATCATCGAGCGCCCCGCGTCTTTCTTCAGCGGAAAGCAAAACGAAATCCTCCATAAACCGCACAATTCGGGAGTTTTCCTGCAAAAACTGCTTGTGTGCAGGATAGAGGAGCCACGAATGGCAGACAAATACGTGCGACCCGAAAAACTGCTCCGCGCGGCGGTAGGAATCCATTCGGATATCGTCTGTGAGCGGTTCTCCTTCCGGAATGTGAATGGTGATCACGGGGTCTCCGCGGTGAATGTGATATGCTCCGCACTGATAATCGTCGTATTCAAACACCGTCGGCTCATACTGAAAACGACCAAGGCGGTACAGCTTTTCCTTCAGTGTATTTTCAAGCCATCCGGTCTGCAATAGTCCCGGCGCGCCTGTTTTGCGTACACATGCAAGGTTCCAGACGGTAAAATCCGTCATGGAAGCAAGATAAATATCACGACCGATTCCCTTTTTCCGATAATTTTCATAGGTTTGTTTTGCGAAAATCAGATACATGACCAAACTGCACAAGGGTACTGTGATATCAAGCGCAGCCGCCAATGCTTTTATCTTCTCGTGAATGTCTTCATCCCGGAAAAAAGCAGCAGTCACAGCGTCTGCCGTTTCCGATGGAATGCGCTCTGCCGCCGCAATGACTGCATTCGATGCATCCGGCGGAAGTGCGATTGCTTCACAAAGGTCTTTGACATGTGCGATATGGGCATATTCCGGAACCGGAATTTTAAAGACAAGCTTCCGCACGGAGTCGGCGGCATGCATGCGTTCCCTCTCCCGTTCACACGAATCCTTCAGCACAGATGTGTGTATGATGCCCGGCATACATATGCCAGGCATACATATGCCGGGCATATGTACATCCTGCGGATAAAACAGCGCAAAGTCTCCCGCATGAAACGGCAGCTGTACCGCCGTGCCTTCTTTGGCACCTACAAAAAACTGAACGTCCTTTTCTTCCTGATACATACCGTCCTGTGCATCCGCAATTGCACAATCAAGCGGCACGCAGTACATATCCTCTTCTCCGCTCACAACATACTGCAAATCCATAAAGCGGCGGTGCGCTTCGTAGCGTCCCGTATCTTTTGGCGTATATAAATTGACATTGACATAAATCCCGCAGCCAAGCGGAATTTTTCCGGCAGGCAGGGACAGCAGATCATGGTTTTCTATAAAATCTTTTACAATCGCAATTCCGGGTAATTTTTGATATGCCGAAAGATTCTTGATCCTATCATAAATCATATAAAGTGCTCCTTTTTCCGGTCGTTTTTCCTTTGGATTTGATTATATCATGAAACAGACATTTTGTCAATGATTTTAATCAAGGGGAATGCGATTGAGGAGGCGCTTTTTGAAAAAAGCACCTCCTCAAACTCCACCGCAAAAACTTCTTTTATTTTAAACGCTGTCCGATATATCCGGTTCTTTTGCAATGTTCATTTCAAACCAGAAGGTAGAACCGTGATTCACCGCATCCTCAGATGTTTCCACACCAAACTGTGCATGATGCATCTGCAAAACACCTTTGACAATGGAAAGACCCAAACCTGTGCCAACCACCGCGCGTTTATGTGTTTTGTTCTCTTTAAAATACCGATCCCAGATATATTCCAGGTTTTCTTTCGATATCCCCATACCAGTATCGTGAACAGAAATGCGGACACATTGATTTTGATCGGAGGCGTCTGCACCTGCACCACAGACAGGCTTTAAGGTTTGTGTGATGATGACCTTTTTATCCTCGCCGGTATAGGAAATGGCATTGTTGACAAGGTTGTATATCACCTGACCGAGCTTGGAATAATCACCTTCCACATAAACATCGCTTTCATACTGAAAGGAGATGTCGTAGCCATCGCTTTCTGTCAGCTTCTGATATCGCTTGATAATCGACTTGACACAGTCTGTCAGCGAAAATACGGTTTTCTCCAATACGGCTGCACCGGATTGCAGCTTAGACAAATCAAGCAAATCGTTGACCAGCGTCGTCAGCCGACTGCCCTCGTCAATGATCACCTGCACGTTTTCCGGCGTGTTTTCGCCAGGCAGGTCACGCATGACCTCTGCATACCCGGTGATCATCGTCAGCGGAGTACGCAGATCATGGGAAACGTTGGCAATCAGCTCCCGCCGGAAGCCTTCTATTTTGGAGAGTTCTCTTGCCGCATAGTTCAGATTGTCCCGCAGCTCTGCAATTTCTTCATAGCCATCGCCTTCAAACACTGTCTGATAATCTCCTTTGGCAAGCTGCTTTGCAGAGGAATTGATTTTGATGATCGGTGAGGAGATATTGCGGGACAACACCACTCCCATAATCACAGCGGCAATAATAAACAGCATACTGATGATAATCAGCTCATGCTGCAGGGTACTGACCGTCGCACTGACCGGCGTTACCTTGGAATTTAAAATCAAATAAAAACCGGTCTCCCCCGCTTCAAAATATTCCACATACAGCATCGCGGTTTCTCTGTCCGCAGATGCCGTCGTTCCTTTTTGTGTTGGACCGAAGATACTGTCGCTGCTCTGTACGGGGGCTGCAGCACCCGGCGACATATCGCGAAAATAAATTTCACCCGACTGACGTACCGCTGTCAGAAACCGCATTAACAGCAGTTCTGATGCAAACTGCAATGAGCCTGTAGGATGTACGAAGCAGCTGCTTGCCGCTCCCACGGAATAACAGGTGTTTACAGAACCGTTTGATACCGACCGCAGCGAAGAATCCAGCACTAAGATGCAGATCTGATTGCTTGCAGACAGCTTGTCTGTCAACGCGCCAAGTCCCGTAGTGCGTCCGCCGGTTCCCTGTACCTGCCGTTTGATGGTCTCTGCCGTTGTGTAAATTTCATTTACCTTGATATTGCGGTAGACGTCTCCTAAAAAAACGATTTGAAACAGCCACAGGACAATCAGCAGCACCGATACAAACACGGCAAGATAACACACCAGCTTCCATCGGATGCTCATGCGTTTGCGTTTCCGTTTGCCGTCCTTGATTTCCTTTTCGCTGTTCTCCTCTGTAGAAATCCCCGTCCCAACTGGATGCGCAGCTCCAACCGGATGCGCTTGTCCCGGAATATGCGGTTCTTGTTCTGTGCTTTTTGTATTATGCTTCAAAACGATATCCGACACCCCGCAGTGTTACAATAAACTTTGCATACGCGCCAAGGCTTTTGCGCAATAGCTTGATATGAGTATCCAATGTACGGTCATCACCGTAGAAATCGTATCCCCAGACATCGCAGATCAGCTTTTCGCGCGTCAGTGCGATACCGCGATTTTTCACCAGATAGAAAAACAGTTCATACTCTTTCGGCGTCATATCCACCTTTTGACCGTCGATATAGACAAGACGTGCGGTAAAGTCGACCGTCAGTCCTTCAAAGGTTAAAACATCGCGTTCCGCCTTCTGCTCCCGGTGCGCAGTCCGTTTGACGACTGCGGAAACACGCATCATCAGCTCCTTTGCAGAAAACGGTTTGTCCACATAGTCGTCTGCTCCGACTTCAAAGCCGTGAATGTGGTCATATTCCTCCCCACGAGCGGAAAGCATAATGACAGGAATATTTTTTGTTTTCCGAATTTCCTTGCATGCGGAAAAACCGTCAAGAAACGGCATCATGATATCCATGATGATGATATCATAGTCATTTTTGCGGCATTTCTCCACGGCGTCCATGCCGTCACCGGATTCTTCCACCTCATATCCTTCAAATATTGCGTATTTTTTGATCAGTTCCCGAATTTTTTCTTCATCATCTACGATGAGCATACGATACGGTTTTTCCATAATTATAACCATGACATTCGCATGTTCAGCTATGCTGAACGGTGCGAACGTTTTCCTTTCCTTTGAGAGTTGGGACTGGTTTGCAAAAGCAGCAAAAGCACAGTATAAAAATTTTTTACAGAATCTTCCTTATGTAATTATAGTAACAGATGTATGTGACCGTTATTTGACCGTAAATTTTAAGATAGATGATCATAAAATGATCATCTCTTCTTTGATCAAACCTGCATCATTTCTTTTCCTTTTCCCGTGTGACACGGGACAGCGGATTATGGTCAACCGCCGCTTTCATCGATGCATCGGAGACATGGGTATAAATTTGTGTGGTATTCAACTGTTCATGCCCTAAAATATCCTTTAGAACACGCACATCCACACCGCCGTTCTGATACATTAAGGTTGCGGCCGTATGACGCAGCTTGTGGGTCGACAGCCGCCGGTTTCCAAGACCCGCCGCATCCAGATATTTTTTCACCACAAACTGCACCGTTTTTTGACTGATGCGCTGATTGCGTCTGGTACTTAAAAATAATGCGTTTTTATGTTCTCCTGCAATGTGTTCTGCCATTGCCGCGCGGACAGGAAGGTATGCATGCAGTGCGTCCCGGCAGGCGTCGTTTAAATAAATGATCCGCTCCTTGTTCCCCTTGCCGATGACGCGAACCGTTTCCATGTTCCGATCAATATCCAGCAAGTTGATGCCGACAAGTTCTGATAGACGCATGCCGCAGTTCAAGAACAATGTCACCATTGCATAGTCGCGTTCCCGCGTGGTACTTTCGGTATCCCCGGCAATGGCATCAAGCAGTGCAATGCTTTCCTCCAGCGTCAGATACTTCGGCAGACGCTGGGCCTGTCTGGGCGATTCGATATCACGGACGGGATTGTTTTTTAAAATATTTTCCGTCACGGTCAGATATTTGTAAAACGACTTGAGCGCCGACAGCTTTCTGGCGCGTGCACAAATTTTATTGCCGCGTTCGTTCACAAACCAGTTGAACACCGCATAGACATCTGCCTTTGTGACATTTGCAAGAAACGCTTCGTCGACATCGTCGATGGGAATATCCTCAAGCGGCATATCCAATTGAAATTTCAACTTTTTATATACGCGGAAAAAAAGCTTCAAATCAGACAAATAATCCTCCACCGTGGATGCTGAGCGTCCCTGAATCACCGTTTTATACGCCGCAAACTGCTGAAACAGCGGCGGATAAACGGTAAGATCAATCGGTCGGTAATCTGCCATTTTGTCACCTCCGACTTGTGTTTTTTCACATTGAAATTATTATATCAATTTATTATATAAAACTATCTGTTTTTTCATGGCTAAAATGTAAATTTTTATAAAAGTATCTTTCGTCTTCTGAAAACGCTTGACTTGTTCATGATAAATGTGTAAAATGAAAAATAGATAATTGACTGCATACGGTATGCGATATGTTTTTTTACCCGTTTTATTTTCATGTATATTGTGCGCTGAGATATCAGCGGCTGATCCATCAGCGTGACGATATCTCAATATACATACCAATCATATGTATCTGTAATGTCTGTACAAGATGTACGGCAGGAAACAAAAGAAAGGATTTCTGATATCTTTTATGAAACAGTTTTTTAGGGAAAATTCGTATAATTTCGTCAAATGCATCTTGAATCAGGTCGCCATTACCATGTTTGGCTTGATGCTGGCATTTGCCACCATCCAGAAGGAGACCTATCTTTTATTAAGTTCTCTGTTTTCCATTGCGTTTTATCTGTTCCTTACGTATTATATGTTCTGGGAAATCGGCGGCAAGGATCGCATTGCAGAAGACTCCGGCAGAAAGAAAAAGACCCCATGGAAGGGGTTTCTCATTTGTCTTGTTGCAAACATCCCGAATATCTTAATGGGTCTGATTATCTGCTTTACAAAAACAGCCGGTATGACATACAAATTTGCCGGAAACATCTATGTGGTAGTCAACATGCTTGCGCGTGCATTTGAAGCAATGTATCTGGGACTGATCCAATTATACAGTCCAAACAATCCCATTGCATTTCTGCTCATCTGTCTGCCGGCGCCGATCATGGCAGAATTTGCATATATCTTAGGAAATCACAACTTCCGGATTTCCGGTTTGTTCGGCATCAAACCGAATACCAAAAACCAAACGAAATAACGGTACCTTTCTATCCAACGTTTGAGGTCATTGAAGATAAAAGGAGTGCTTTCAAAGCACTCCTTTTATCTTACTTTTTTATTAAAAGACAGTTTCCACCATACGCTCCGCACAGGAGGGAGAATATTGCCATCTGTCCATATGACCGTTCGTGATAAAATACTTGATTCCTCTTGCGCTGCCCTCTCCGCGATAGGTGTCGACTAACACCAGCTTCACCTTCATGCGTGCAGCAATCATATTTTTAATGTATACCGCTGCGGACTGCCCGACTGTGATATCCGAACGGTATTCTGCAAGTCCTGCCAGATTCGGCGTCAGCTCAATAAAAACACCGTATTCCTCAATGGAACGAACAATGCCCGTAACGGTCTGACCGGGGGTAAACAATGCAGCGTTTTCTTCCCATGTACCAAGCAGTTCCTTATGGGAAACACAAATGCGTCCGCCCGGTTCTATGCTGCGGACAACCACATAGATCGGCATTCCGGCATAAAAACGATCGGAAGGATGCGCAATCCGTGATACGGAAATGCAGTCAATGGAAAGCAGGGACACAATGCCGCAGCCAATATCAACAAATGCGCCGAAGTGTTCAAGATGTGTCACCTTTGCCAAAATCACATCTCCCGGAACCAGATGATTCAGATATTCCTCGCGGCAGCGTCTCTGCGCTTCTCTGCGCGACAGGATAGCAACTTCTTCCCCATCCGGCCGGCGTGCAAATCCGGTAATGACAAAACAGATACGTTTTCCGACACGCGTAATCACAGCAATGTCGCGTACCTCTTCCCCCTCACCGCAGAGCAGTACCTCTTCCCGTTCCATGATACCGCGCATACAGCCCAGATCAACTGTCAGCCGATGCTCTCCATCACATAAAACCGCCGTTCCCTCCAGAATGGCCCCCGTCTGCATGGCACGTTCCAGTCCCAGCCGGGACAGAGGCGCCTCCCGATTCTCATATGCCGAGCTTCTGGTGCCTTCCGGTGCAAAGTTTCCGCTGCCGCACAGCACAGGCGGATGCTTTACGTCCTGTGCATTCGTCTTATATTCCATCGGATTTACCGTCCTTTCCATTTGTCTGTGCTTTCATTGTATGGGCAGACAGACAAAAATAGAACGGCTGTCGGCATATGCAAAAAAAGGGCTGCCGTATGATATCACACGACAGTCCCAAGGATAGGAAACAGCACGTTCCCTTTATTTATTTTGCAGCAGTTTCAACCGGAAGCGGCGCAGCCCCCTCCGTTTTCGCTTCTGTTTCTGTAATAACTCGAATGGTGCGGATGGTCTGGTCGGCAAGCGGCTTGTCGTTGGCATCTGTCGCAACCGACGCAATGTTATCCACCGTCTCCATGCCTTCGATAACACGGCCGAAGGATGCATACTGACCGTCCAGGTGCGGGCTTGTCTGGTGTACAATAAAGAACTGAGAAGATGCAGAGTTCGGGTCCTTTGCCCGTGCCATGGAAATCACGCCGCGTTCATGCGACAGCGAATTCTGCACACCGTTGGACGTAAATTCCCCCTTGATGGTTTCCTCAGCGCCGCCCATGCCGGTACCGGTTGGATCGCCGCCCTGAATCATAAACCCGGAAATGACACGATGGAAAATGGTTCCGTCATAAAAGTTTTTGTCACACAGGGAGACAAAATTGGATACGGTAATCGGCGCGATATTGGGATACAGCTCTAACTTGATGTAACCGCCATCCTCCATGTCGATTTCCACATACACAATGTCGCCAAGGTCTGCGGCGGGAGATTTCCCGCATGCGGATGCAGTGAACAGCACCGCTGCCAAACACAGTGTGAACGCAAGAATGCGTATCATCTGATTTTTCATAATCGTTTTCTTCCTTTCCTCCGATACGGCTTGGATTTCAGCAGAGGTCAAGTTTTCTGTGCCATGATTTTCTGCCTGTATCGGTTTGTAAATGGTACTGTTGTTATTGTACCATATTTTATGTCGTTTGTAAAGTCATTTTATGTTTTTTCAGGTGTTCTTCACATGGAACATTCCCCGCTCACAAAAAGGTCCTATAGTGGTATATTCACGTTTTTTCGGCGACACATTTCCCAATGCAGGAAAAGCAGGCTCTGACCGCAGAAAACCCGATAAAAATCAGGAATTCATAAAAAAACTCTTGACTTTATCGGCAGAATATGCCATAATATATGTAACCATTTCAATAAAGGAAAGGAATTATAACCATTATGGGAAACAAAATTCGCGTAACCGTCTGGAACGAATACAGACATGAAAAAGCAGAGGAAGCCATCCGCGCCGTGTATCCGAAAGGCATTCACGGCTGTATCAAGGACTTCCTTGACCAGCACGATGACCTTGAGGTACGTATTGCCGCACTTGACGACCCCGATCAGGGTCTGCCTGACGACGTCCTCAACAACACCGACGTTTTGATGTGGTGGGGTCATATGGCACACGGCGATGTGGACGATGCTCTGGTACAGCGCATCAAGAAGCGTGTATATGACGACGGCATGGGCTTTATCGCGATGCACTCCGCGCATATGTCCAAGCCCTTCCGTGAAATCGTCGGTACCTCCGGCAAGCTGCTTTGGGGCGACGATCAGCATGAACTGATCTGGAACGTCATGCCGGCACATCCGATCACCGCAGGCATTCCGGAACATATCGATCTCGGCACCGAGGAAATGTACGGCGAGCCCTTCATGATCCCGCAGCCTGATGAGCTTTTGTTCGTCTCCTGGTACGAGCATGGCTTTGTCTTCCGTTCCGGCTGCACCTTCTACCGCGGCCGCGGCAAGGTCTTCTACTTCCAGCCCGGTCATGAATCCTGCCGTTCCTTCTACAACGAATATGTACAGAGAATTTTGTACAACGGCATCAAGTGGGCTGCTCCGACGGAATTCGGTGACCCGATGCACAACTGCGACTACCGCAAGAACCTTCTTTAATTTTTAAACAGCAAAAAGAAGTGTCTGCACGCTGCGCATTAGACATTTAAAATCCCAATTCCCAAAGAAAGGAAATAACTTTTTATCTCATAAAAGTTGTGGTACTTATTTATGGCAAAACTTCCTCATTACCATGAAGACCCGCATACGCTCCACATCGGAGTGGAACAGCCGCATGCGTATTTCATTCCGTATGACAGCGCCTGCAAAGCCAAAACCGGAAACCGCGGCGTTTCTGCCTATGTAAAGTCATTATGCGGCGAATGGAATTTTAAGTATTATAAAAACGAAACAGAAATTGAAGCATTTACCGACGGCGGCATTGTCTTTTCCGATAAAATGACCGTCCCGATGAACTGGCAGGTCAAGCTGGATCAGGGATATGACGTGCCAAACTACACCAACGTCAATTACCCGTATCCGCAGGATCCTCCCTATGTACCGGATGAAAACCCCTGCGCACTGTATCAGCGTACCTTCCAGATTGAAGCAAAGGCGCTTGCCGAAAAGGAAATTTATCTTACCTTTGAGGGTGTTGACACCTGCTTCTATCTGTACATCAACGGTTCCTTTGTCGGCTATAGCCAGGTCTCCCACATGACAAGCGAATTTGCGGTTTCCAAATTCCTGCATGCCGGCGCCAACGACATCCGTGTCCTTGTATTCAAGTGGAGCGACGGCTCTTACCTGGAAGACCAGGATATGTGGAGAATGTCCGGACTGTTCCGTGAAGTATATCTGCTTTACCGCGACAAGAAACACATTTCCGACATCAAGGTCACAGAAGAAATCGCAAATGATTTCTCCGCTGTCGATGTCAAAATTGCTTTGACCGTCAATCAGCCCTGCGTCATTGACTGGACAAGCTGCTGTATTGGAGAAGGCACGGTTACCGCATCCGATGATAGTGCGGAAATTTTGATTCACATCGATCATCCCAAGCTTTGGAGCGATGAAGAACCGAACCTTTATGAGGTCATTCTGCACAGCGGCACCGAATATATTCCGCTTGCAATCGGTATCCGCAAAATCGAAGTCCGTGACCGTGTCATTTACATCAACGGCAAAAAAGTAAAGTGCCGCGGCGTCAACCGCCACGACAGCCATCCGGTGCTCGGTCATGCTACACCGCTTGCGCACATTTTAGAGGACCTGATGATCATGAAGCGTCACAACGTCAACATGATCCGTACCTCCCATTACCCCAACGATCCGCGTCTGTATGAGCTGTGTGACCGATACGGTATTTTCGTCTGTGACGAGACTGACATTGAAACACATGGCTTTGGCTGTGACAATGACTGGAACTACCTTTCCGAGCATCCGGATTGGGAAGAAGCCTATGTGGATCGTGCCCGTCTGATGTACCAGCGTGACAAAAACCATCCGTGTATCATCTTCTGGTCGCTTGGCAATGAGTCCGGCTCCGGCAAGAACCATGTCGCAATGAGCGCATATCTGAAATCCCAAGACGATTCCCGCCTGATTCACTACTGTGAAATCAAGAAAGACAGTCCGTATTTCGATGCAGTTGATGTATGCTCCGAAATGTATCCCGGCATTCCGTCGCTTCGGGACCGTCTTGCAAACAACGATTTCCCCAAGCCTTACTTTATGTGCGAATACTGCCATGCCATGGGCAATGGCCCCGGCGATTTAGCCGCATATTGGGATTTGATCTGGACACACGACGAATTCTTCGGCGGCTGTGTCTGGGAATTTACCGATCACTCGGTTGCACTTGCACCCGGCGCAGATGGCAAACCGCGCTATACATACGGCGGCGACTTCGGCGATGTCCCCAATGACGGCAACTTCTGTGTAGACGGTCTTGTCTATCCCGACAGACGGCCGCATACCGGTCTGCTGGAATTAAAGCAGGTGATTGCTCCCGTCAAAGGGTATGCAAAGGACATTGCAAATGGTGTCATCACCGTGAAAAATACAAGATTCTTTAAAGACGCATCGGATCTATCCTTATATTGGAGTCTGGAGCGCGACGGAAAGTCCGTGGCATGCGGCTTCATTCCCACACTGGATATCGCACCGCAGGCGGAAGCAGACTATACTCTCCCCCTGCCTGCATGCTGCAAGTGCGGATACTACTATTTGAATCTGACCTTCAAGACCAATGTGGAATATCCATGGGCTGCTGCCGGATATACGGTACGGGAAGATCAGATTGCCGTCTCTGCCCCAAAAAAGGAATCCTTTGCTTCCCCGTTGGATGGTGTCTGGGATACCCTGTATGTCATCCGCAGCGACTGGCATATCTCTGTCAAGGCAGGCGACACGATCTATGACGTCAATACGTACACCGGTCTTGTCGAGTCCATTACGGCAAGCGGAAAGCAGATGCTCGTCTCTCCGATGAAGCCGACCTTGTGGCGTGCCCCCACTGACAACGACCGCAACATCAAGCACCGCTGGCGCGGCAATGGCTTTGAAGATGCACAGCAGAAGTGCTATCGTGCAAATATTACAGAAGAAAGCGACGAAAAGATTGTTATCACATGTGATATCTCGCTTGGCGGCGCAATCTGGCGTCCTGTTATGCGCGGCACCGTTTCTTATACCATCTGGGCAAGCGGTGATCTTGTCGTATCGTATGCGATGGACGTCCGTGAAAATATCATGCATCTTCCGCGCTTCGGCGTAGAGCTGGTCATGCCGCAGTCCTCTGAGCGCATGCGCTATTTCGGCATGGGTCCGATGGAAGCCTATGCAGACAAACACCTTGCTGCAAAGATGGGAGATTGGAGCAGCAGCGTCACAGACAATTATGAGCCGTATGTCATGCCGCAGGAAAACGGCAGCCATGTCGGTACCAAGTGGGCTATGGTCAACTCCATCGCAGGACAGGGACTGTTCTTTGCCGGCGCCGGTGATACAGACGACTTCACCTTCGGCACATCGCACTATTCCGCACATGAGCTGACCATAAAAGAGCATCATTGGGAACTGGAAGCAGCAAAAGAAACCTATGTCTACATTGATTACAAGCAGGCAGGCATCGGTTCCAATTCCTGCGGTCCGGAACTGACAGAAGAATACCGCATCAATGAAAAACAGATTGCGTTCTCCTTCCGTGTAAAGCCGATTTTTGAGAGCAGCACCGTTCCTTTTGTGGAATACAAGAAGAACTTCTGATTAAAAACGCATTTTATCCTTTGCAAATAAAAAGCAGCATCCGCAGACCACAATCGGTTGTGCGGATGCTGTTTTTTTTAGGAACGATGGGGAAAACTTTTTTGACAAAAAGCTTTTCCCCAAACCCCTTTCAAAAAACTTTCCATTTGTCAATTTTATTGTTCGCATACTTTATGTTATTGTAAATCATATTACAAAACAAATAAATAGTCAAACGATAAAAAGTTTTTGGGGGATGCCCAAGCGGCGGGGCGTTTTTTCAAAAACGCCCCAAGAGCGGCATCACTGAACTTACGTTATTTTAAAATAATCTGCCGCTGCACGGAAGATATCCTGTTCCTTGTTTCCGGGAATATTGATGCACAGAGAACGGTCAATACGGTCGCAGTGCGCCATGCGTCCGAAAATTCTGCCGTCGCGTGCAAATACGCCTTCCACTGCAAAATCGGAAACAAAGGGGTTCCAACGGGTATCCAGGGTCGGATTGCCGTCTGCATCGACATACTGCGACGCAATCATACCACGTTTGCCCATATCAAGTACCAGTTCTCCCGGAATAACACAGCGTCCAGCCTTGGAAGCCACAGGAAGCGTATAGATATCGCCGGATTCACAGTACCGCATCCACGGAGAGGACACGGACATGGTACGCACCCGTACCATTTTA
This sequence comes from Clostridia bacterium, assembly GCA_017942005.1. Taxonomy (GTDB): domain Bacteria; phylum Bacillota; class Clostridia; order Oscillospirales; family CAG-272; genus RGIG3925. Next base: position 139,668 of record JAGAVJ010000037.1, read on the forward strand.
GAAACAAGATGTCCGCACGGATTTTCCACAAGGGATATTCTCTCGTCAAGCGGCGTCATTCCGTCTCCATAAAAGACACCGGACGTCAGAAGCATGCGGAACCCTTCTCCAAGTCCCAGAATCAGATGCGATTCCCTGTCGCAAAAGGTAAGCAGTGCTTCAAACACCATGGGGTCGGAAAAGACAACCTTTGCAAACAGCGCCGCCGGATCATTGATCGCGGACGGAACACTGCCGTATCCGGGATAGCTTCCGCCGGCAAACGCCAAAATTCCGATATCCTGACGCAGCAAAGCGTCGGCAAGCCGTTTCATGGAATGTGCGGTTTCTTCCTTGTTCCGGCAGGCAAACAATAGCTTCACCGGTTCAATCCCGGCAGCCGCAAACCGGGAAGCAAGGACATCCTCCCCACTCAGATACGGAAGCACCGGCAAAAGCACCTTTGGGGATGGAATCGACACTGCGGGAAAATCGATTGAATGCTTTGGATTTGGAAAAGACGCGACAATGCCGGGTTCTGTCATATCGGAAAGATCCGCATACCACTTCTCCTGCGGTTTGCACCATGCGCTTTCCAGAAGAGACAGCGGCAGCGTGGTCGAGCCAATTAAAATATTCGCCGTATCCTTCGTATACCCAAGCAAAATCCCGCGCAGAACCTCATCTGTTTCCACAAGGAATGCCCCCGGACGATCCTCTAACAAGCGTCTGATTCCCGCAGTGCTTTCATAATTGAACCCAATCTGATTTCCAAAGCACATCTGTGCCACGGCAGCAGCAATCCCGCCGTCACTGACAGCCATACAGGAAAGAATTTTTTTGTCACGCTGTAATGTGTACAAATAGGATAACAGGTTCTTTTCTTCCGCCGGGTCAGGCAGACGATTTTCACCGTATACCGGCGACAACAAGTACACGCGGCTTCCCGCTTTTTTAAACTCCGCGGTATATAGATTTTCCTGTTCCGTCGTTGCTGCGCCAAAGGCAATGACAGTCGGAGGAACGTCCAGTTCTCCCGATTCATCGGTACCGTTCATACTGTCCTTGCCGCCAACCGCCGCAACCTCATAATCCATCTGTGCCTGAAATGCACCGAGCATCGCTGCGAGCGGAACGCCAAAGCGTACCGGATCATCCCCTGTCATCGGAAAATATTCCTGTAAGGACAACGCGATATCCTTTCGTTGGATACCGGCGGCGGCAAGTCGGCATATTGCGCAGAGTACCGCCAAATAAGCGCCGTGATACGGACTTTGCTCAGCGTAGCGCGGCAGATAGCCGCAGGAAAATACAGCACAGGTATGCGTCTTGCAAGGCATTTCGCAGACAGTTTCCGTTGGAAAACGGAATGCCATATAATCTGTCGGCGTCATCATTCGTTTCCCGCCGAACGGCATCATTACCGTGCGCCCTCCGGCAGTCGCATCAAACCGCTCTGACAATATACGGCTGCGGGCAGCAACCTCGGGATGCATCATCAGACGCAGATACAGCTCTGTAATATCTTCTCCCATCAAATGGTCTGAGATACCAAAGTACAACGATTCCACATCGGCAGGCGGAATATACGCACTGACACGACGTTCTGCACCGGTTGCATCCAGAAAATCACGTGACAGGGAAAGCAGCGTCCGCTCCCACCACAAAAGCCTGCACCGTCTCTCAGAGGTCACAATGCCAATAACTGTCGTATCCAGGTCTTCCTCCGATGCGATATCCGCAAGTGCGGAGACGGAAATCGACGGCAGAACCAAAAGCATCCGTGCCTGTGTTTCGGAAAATGCAATTTCATACGGCGACATCAGACATCCAACAGCAATACGGTCGGAAATTGATGTGGGGACGCGGTCCAGGTCAATTCTGACACCGCTTGCAAGCTCTGCTGCCGCAACCGCCAATCCTCCGGACCCAATATCGCTTGCACGTTTTACAAGCTTGCGTACATCGGCACGGCGCATCATCCGTACCAATGCCCTGGATACCTGCGGATCTCCGATTTGAGACGTATAGGTATTCCGCTTCTTTTCCGGATCTTCCGAACCACTTTCATCCGCCATCGCTTCCAAAAAAGCCGCATCGTTTTCATAGGCACTGCGCCTGATACGGTTGACCGATGCATGCAATCCGCCGCCTAAACCGTCACGACCGGTTTTCGCGCCGACCAATACAATAATATCCCCTGGAATCGGCTTTGTATAGCAATCCGCCTGCGGGGCGGCAGCTGCCGCAAAGCAAACTTCCATATGCTTCGCTGCAAAGCCGGGATGAAGCCATTCATAAACATATCCGCACGGGATGCCGGACTGCACGCCAAAAGCGGCAAAGCCGTCGGCGGCTTCTATCATTTTACGCAGCTGTGCGCCGGAATCTGAAGTCTGTCTGTCCTGCATTTCCGCGCCGTTTCTTCGTTTTTCACGGGCAGAATATGTCCCTGCTCCTGTGTGAAAACCGCTTTTTTTCATGCCTACATCCGGAATTCCCTGTCCGGACAAGCGCATTGCCGCAAATACCTCTGCACGTGCAGAAAGGGTATCACTGATTGTAGAGCCAAAGCTGGAAAAAGCGCCGAGATACGGATCACGTACCGTTGAATAATTATGCGTTTCATTTTTAAAATGCAGTAACCAGGCATCCACTCCTTCATCGGTTTTCACATCGGCTCGGATTGTAAATGCATTGTTTTCTCCGGTTTCCATATAATGCGGGAGCTTTCCCTCCCGCACCAGATATTTTGCCGGTACCGTTGCAATATCCATCAGTGTAATGTTTTTGGGCCGCGTACCGTACAATGCTTCCCTGGTTTCAAGGTACCGCTCAAAGGATTCCGATATTTCATGGTCACAAATCTGTAAATCCTGAAGCGCTGTTAAAAACGTAATGTGTCTGCAATGATCTGACCAATATGTATCGATCATACGCAGCTCAAACCGATTGGGATCACGTTTTTCTTCCACACGGAAATAACTGCGTATGAATCGCAGGTCGTCTTGCGACATCCGGTAGCGCTCTTCCTTTGCCAGCTGTAAAAGCGCGTCATCATCCATTTCACGAAAACCGTGTATGGAAAGTAAACTTTTCTCCGTATCGGTCGGAAGCGGCGGAAGCGTTCCTGTTGTAAACAACGGAAATTCTACAGACGATACTGGATTGATCAACAGCTGCTTCAATTGCCTACGCTGCTCGCTGTTTTTCTCACCCTGATCCAGCCCTCGAATGACAAAGACATCCACCTGCCGAAAGGAAACAGGACTGGAATGTATCTCCGCGTCTGAAAAATGCCCCTCTGTTTCCTTTTTTGCGCCGCCGCTTTGTGATGCAGACGCGGCAGGAGAAGGAGAAGAAAACACCATTTGCAATGCTTTTTCCGTCATTTGCTCTGCCGGACGCCGGAAAAGCGGAATTACACAGATACACGCCGTTTCGGGGTCTTGTGCTGCCGCGCGAATCTCATCCTCATCGGTCAAATGCTCCGTCAATTCGTCATACAAAAATACAGGCGGTGAAAACAGCGGCTGATCTTCTTCCATTCCATCAAAAATCAGGCAGCGAAGTATGCGCACTTCCGTTACCGTATGCATATCAAGGTCCTCTGTCACACGATGAAACAATCGCCGTGCAGCATTTGCATATTCCGGTTTTTTTTCAATTAAAAGCATATTGCGCATACGTTCACCCCTTATTTCCCACTCATGATAATGACCATCGGGGCTGTTGCAAGTTGAAAACATGCGACAGCCCGCGTTTCCTTTTTAATGCAGCGTTGCGGCGCAAGCCACAAAACGCAGTCTGAAAATTCATTTTCAGACTTTTTCTTCTACGAATTCACCAATGAAATACGTTTCTTGTGCGTCGACAATCCGTACCCGACAAAACGTTTTATGTGTCATCAGGTCTTTTGCTTTTTCATCACTGACCGGAATTCGCACTTCCATAAAGTTTCCGGTATGACCTGTGATAACACCGTTTGTACAGGTTTCCGGCAAAAACAGGATATCTTCTTCCACACAACACTTTGCATATTCCTTATAACAATCTGCTTCTATCTCTTTTTGTACAGCGATCAATGCATTGGCACGACGATTCTTTTCCGTATTGGAAAGCTGACCGGGCATGGTATTTGCAGCAGTATTCTCTCTTTTTGAATACGGAAATACATGAATATGGAGCAGTTTTGCTTCCTTTGCAAAGGCAAGTGTTTCCATAAAATCCTCTTCGGTTTCACCGGGAAATCCCATCATGATATCCGTTGTAAACATGACGTCCGGAAACTTTGCCCGGATATCTGCCAAAATTGCGCGTACCATCTGCATGTTGTATTTTCGTTTCATGCCGTGCAGTACATGATCTGAACCGCTTTGCAGTGATAAATGGAAATGCGGCGCAAGATGCTTCAGGTTTGCCATGCGGGTCACAATTTCCGGCTTCATATACGTCGGTTCAAGAGAACCCAGCCGTACCCGGAACACCCAGTCCGAATAGGCCTTTTCGATATCCTCTAATAAATCCACAAGATGGTAAGGTACCAAAACCGTATGCGGATTGGAAGCGGAACCGCCATCGTTCTCTGTAAAATCTTTACCATAAGAAGCAATTTCAATGCCCGTCAAAACGATTTCGTGATAACCATTTTGCAGCAGTGTTCCAATTTCTTTTAATACATCCTCCGGCTTTTTCGATACGACATTGCCGCGTGCATTTGGAATGGCACAATAGGTACAGCGATTTTCACAGCCATCTTCAATTTTAATATAGGCACGTGTCCGTTCCGCTTCTGAATGGCGCAGGGACATTGCCTCTATTCCAAGGGTATCAAGGTCTTGTACTGCGACAACCGGTTTGGTTTCCTTTGGCAAAACAGACACTTCCATACTTGCGTCCTGTTTTTCAGAATATTTCTTTTCCACATATTGCAGCGCTGCGTCCACACAAGACATTTTATTGCGCGAACCGCAGATATAATGGACGCCCTCAATGCATTTGATACGGTCTGCCTGCGTCTGCGCCATACAGCCTGTGACAATGACACAGGCGCCGCCATGCTTTGCTGCACGGCGGATCATCTGACACGCTTTTCTGTCAGACTCCGCAGTTACAGTACAGGTATTGATAATATAGACGTCCGCAGTTTCTTCAAAAGAGACAATTTGAAACTGTTTTTCTTTCAATGCCTCTGCAATTGCTTCACTTTCGTATTGGTTGACCTTGCATCCCAAAGTATAAATGGCTGCGGTCGGAGTTGATTGCTTCATCATGACGGTAACCTCTTTTGTATGCTGTACATTCTGTCCCGATTCGGTTTTACAGCACTGCAATAGCTTCCTTTCCTTTTGGAACTGTACCCTTGCTTTTTCGCATGGGAAGTGATTACTTATTTAAAAATTTACTGTCCGGTTTCCAGCAGAGCGGATACGACAAAACCGTCCATATTATTCCCGGAAATCAAATAGTTCTTTGCCGTTTTGGGAACAGGAATCTGCTGACTTTCTGCGTCATTTGCTAAAACAAAATAGTTACAGTACAAATCTCCATTATTGGCTGTCACATAATACCGTGTTCCATCATATCTGTAGTCTTTGATGACATTGATGTATTCTTCTAAAGACAGCCCCATGTTCTGGATTGCAAGTGCATTTCCGATACCGACATACCGATAATGCCACGATTCATATGCGATACCGGTGATGTCCTCCTTACTTGCGGAATATCGCAAAATATACCCATATTGGACAGAATTCTGTGCAGCCCAGAAATAATCCCCCTGTCCATCGAATCTCCACATGGCTTCATCGCCTTCCACATCCGGGTCGCCTTCATCAAATACTGCCAAATCAACCGCGTATCCGCTGTGGTGCTCACTGTAGCCCGGTCTTTGGGCATACGATTCTGCATATTCCAGTCCATAATCTTTTGTAAAGCTGTCAAAAATATCCGCCTGTGTTTTCAAGGTACGGTATGCGGTATTGACCATAATATTCCGGTTTTGATATTCTGCATAAAACGCATCACACCACGCATTCAACGCCTGGATGGCATCCATACGCAAAAATAATTTTCCATTGGAAACTTTATAACTGCTTGTTTTATTTTTATAAATAGAATACATATCCATATATTCCGCGCCGTCCGGATCTTCCTGTGGAAAATGATACGGTGTATCCAGATTAACCAAGATGCACGGTCCTGCATACATTTCATTTTTGGCGACCGTAATATATTGCGTCAAATAACTGTCCCGTTCCTGTGCAGTGAGGTACGGACCATATTCCAGATTCTCCAGATTTTCAAAAGGCTGTCTTGACTTATCTGAGAATACATACTTCCAGTTGACACTTCTTACAACCAACAGTGACATGGAAACAAATATCGTCACAACCAAAATAACTGCAATTCCGGAAATGATACTGACACGCTGTTTTTGCTGTCTTTTTGCCGCATTTTGATATTCAAGCATTCTGTATTCTATCGGATACGACCTTGTTCTTTGTACATTCTTTTGATGCTGTACTGCTTTCTTTCTGGTTTGTGTATGCTGTCTATCAGAATTTTGAGGTCTTGGGGGTTGTGCACCCCTTCCGTTTTGATTCTGCATGATTGTGACCATGGGGCTGTTGCAAGTTGAAAACATGCAACAGCCCGATTTCCTTTCTTTATAGGAATGCTTGCATTCCGTTGGAGTCTGTGGCGCGCCCGCAGGCGAACATCGTTGCTTTCCAAGCAACGAAAGCCACAAAATCACGGTACAAAAAACCATTAAATGGCTTCTCTTGAAACATTTATTTTTCAGACTTTATCGGTTTCTCAGTTTAAAAGTTTTTGCGGTGGAGTTTGAGGAGGTGCTTTTTTCAAAAAGCATCTCCTCATCGAACTCACATGTTCTTACGGAATAGAATTATATCATAATCTTTACGAAAAATAAAGCGTATTTCGTAAACATTTCCGAATATCAATAAAAAGAACACCGCCGAAGCAGTGTTCTTTTGCATGAAAATTGTGTTTGAATTAACCGACGATACCGGAACGCTCGATACCTTGAACAAGATATCTTTGACCGAACAGGTAAACGACAATCAATGGGAGAATGATCATCAAACCACAAGTATTTCGGATTGCGGAGATATACAAGTCACTTGCAGCAAAATCCGTATCAAGGGATTTCGGCGTCATGATGATATCAGGCATCAGCTTCATACCGGAGCTTGTAAAGAATACGGTGGTATAGAAGTCATCTGTCCACTGCCAGCAGAATGCAAACAGGAAGATGGTGATCATCATCGGGATGGACAGCGGAATGATAATTCTGAAGTAAGTCATCATCGTACCGCAGCCGTCCAGGTATGCGGATTCTTCCAGTTCATCCGGGACACCGCGATAGAACTGTCTCATCATGAAGATGTAAAGACCGTTTCTGTACGCAAGACCGGTAAGGGACAGAAGTGCCAGCGGCCAATACGTATTGTTCAGGTTAATCGAGGTGAACCGTAAGATTTCAATGCTTTCTGTCACACCACCGCCAAGGAAATTGAAGATACCGAGGATATCAAAATACCGGAATCTCATGAACATGGACAGCTGGAGCGTCTGGTGCGGGATAACCATGGTAAGGACAACCAACAGGAAGAGCAGGCTGGAACCCTTGAATTTGAATTTCGCAAACGCATATCCAATGAGAGAGCAGATGAAGGTCTGCACAACACCACAGAACAAAGACAATGCGAGGGTATTCAAACAAGCTTCCCAATAACCGGACTCAGCAATAATCGCTTTGTAGGTATCCAGCGTCGGATACTTCGGGATGTACTTGACGGTAACATCAATGAAGTCTTCCGGACTCATGAAAGAACCTGTCACCTTAGAGAAGAACGGCATCAAAACAACATACGCAAGACCAATCAGAAGGACATAGCGGAAAATTGCCCAGATCACGCCGACAATAAAGCTTCCGGAAAGATACTTAATACGGAATCTTTCTTTCTTGGAGGTACGGTCGAATTCTACACGAATGGAATTTTTCGTTTCCTTCATGACTTTCGGTGCTGTATTTTGAGAATTCATAAGAAGTGCCTCCTTTCTTTATCGTTCTTGCCGCTGATAGAAGGTGTATGCAGAAAGGACACCGGCTACAGCTGCAATGATGAGCATGACAATGATGAAGTACATCCAGGACATTGCGGAAGACAAAACGTTACCGCCAGGCTGATCGTATACGGTTTCAATATAGTTCATAACCTGGTTGTCGGCGGATGTAAACGCATCAATAACCGTATAAACGGTATTGACCAGAATCATCGGTGAAATCATCGGGAGGGTGATCTTCCAGAAGGTTTCCCAAGTGGTAGCACCGTCGATGGAGCACGATTCGTAAATTGCGGGAGAGATGGACTGAAGTGCTGCTAAGAAGATCAGCATCTGGACACCGGAGCGGTTGATGATATCATAAATATCATTGACCAGTCCTACGACATAATCAAGAAGATCTTCACCTATGACCATGTTTTGGAACAATCTCTGGATATCCATGGAACTGATAATTTCTGTGGTATTGCTGGATCCGCCGTCACCCATATCGACAGAGGAAGTATCGTTCATGTAGTTGAGCATCTGGTTGGACTGGTCGATTTTATCGATCAAACCGGTTGACAGAATAACGGGGATAAAGAAGATCGCACGGAACGCTGCGCGTCCGATCATTTTCGTATTCATCATGACTGCCATGAAGAGGGAGAAAATTACGATCGCGGGGATATCGAAAATAAGCTGCTTGATACCGGAAGTCAGGGTTGTCACGAACGTAGGGTCAACAAATAATGCTTCCTGATAGTTCTCAAGGCCAACCCAAGTCAGACGGTAGCCGCCACCAGTGACGATATTAATCTTTGTAAAGCTATACAAAATGGAGTCATACACGATTGGTGCGTAAATAATGACAAATCCGATGATGAACGGCAGTACAAAGACCCATCCCATTCTGGACTTTTTCGCATCAAGAGAGGAGGATTTTTTCTTTTTCTTCGGAGCAGCAGCAATCGTCTGCGGCGCCTGCTGAACGTTATTCATAAATTACACCTCTCATTCTTAATTGAATCTAAGGAAGCTGAGTGCTTCGATGGTATAGGTTTTATCGTCGGATGTATCATCAGGCGTACCATTGTCTTCCGTGACTTCTACAGCAAAGTTGTTGTAGTTCAGATAGAAGTAGGTACCGCCTTCGTATTCTACGCGAACCGTCTTGCCGTTTGTTAAGAGGGTTCTGCTTGCGATGTCGATAACGACCTCTTCCTCTGCTTCTTCTGCACCTGCAAACGGATCTTCTTCCTCATCTGCGGCTGCATCATCCTTTGCTTGTGTATCGTCCTTTGCTGCGGCGTCTGCATTGTCTGCACCCTCCGCAGGTTCATCCTTCTTAAAGATATCGCTGGCAGCAGCTTCAATTCTTTCCTGAAGTGCTGCTTCTTCCTCTGCTTTCTTCTTTGCATCAAGTTCTGCCTGCAGACGTGCAATTTCTTCGTTGAGCTCTTCCAGCTCTACATCAGACATCACACGGTGTGCTTCTACAAATTCATGATCTACAATCAGCTTTGTCTGGAGATCGCCGGTTGCATCATTCAGTTTGTTGTAAGCGTCTACAAGGTCATCAAACCAGATATCAAAGTCAATGGAATAATACTTGGAGAAGTCACCGTTGGTCTTCATCTTTTCGGTGTTCCGATAAGAAAGCTGGAAGTACATCGCTGCGCCGTTTTCAATTGCCTTCAGAAGCTGATAGTTCATATCACCGGCATTGTTCATTGCCATACCGGCAAAGTTCATGTAGCCGTGAAGAACCATACCCATAAACGGAATCGTTTCAGAGGTATTCAGATATTCAGAGGAATCCAGCGGAACATTCAGGATATCTGTGACATAAGGCCAAGCATAATAGTTGCCGGCATCTGTCATGACATTGCCATATTCTTCCTTAATTCTTTGCAGAAGCTCTACCGTGTACTCCTTGTTATCCTCACGGTGGTAAGGATCCTTCTTATCGAAATCGGAGTTCAGATACTGACCGAGGGTACTAACAGAAATGCCAATCGGGTTCAGCTTCGAGTAGTTGCTTGTAAAGGTATCATAGAAATGCTCGTAATAAACAGGGGAAATTGCCAGCATATAAGAACCGTCGTATTGCTGGAACAGAGGATCATATTCTCTGATTCTTGCATACTTCGTATTCATGGTTTTGACGATATGCTGTCTCTTGTTCAGACCGTCGAAAATGGTATTCTCTGCTGCGTCTGCCCAAACAAAGTCGAAATCGGGATACACGCCAATATCATTGGTCTTTGCATACTCCATGAAATCCTGGAATCCCTTTTCGTCGCCGACGCTCTTTTCTACATCGACATTATACGGAATGGTATACCACATACCGCCGTTGAAATACCCTGTCAGCTTAAAATTGATGTTGCTGATACCAGCTTCATTCAACTGCGCTGTCATGGTCTTCAAATCTTCAAAGGAGGTAAGAGGTGTGTCAACATTGACCGGGAAGGACAGGATTTTTTCCTGCGTTACAAAAGAACCGAAGGATTCGATGTACAGCGGAATATCTTCCTTGACGTCCTCTTTTGTCAAACGTGTAAGAATGCCCTTTTCTTCAAAGTAGTTACGGGCTGCGTTGACCATACCCATATAGGAGGTCTCGTAGTATTCACCCTTCTTCAGACCGGCTTTTTCAGCATACGAATCATCATTCAGCATGGTGTAGCGCACCGTGTAGTCGCCGGTATACTTTCTCTTGGAAGTCACCGTCCACATAGAGGAGCCTGCACCGCTGATGGCATCTGCGATATCATAGGTATCGCTCTGTCTGGGTGTCAGCGTGGTATATACCGTATCGTAAGAGGAAGTACGGCCGCCTGTTTCTGTCGAAATGCTTGCCATTGCTTCGCCGTTTTCGATAATGGCAAAATAGCCTTTATCTTCATACGTATAGGTCTTCTGAATTTCACGCTTGGTTTCATCATCGACCAATTCGCCCAAAAGGTTTACATACGGAGGAACTGGTACATTTACAATTTTTGATTCGACATTTGCGTAATTTTCTACAACACCGTAGACAGGCATACGAACGGATTCCTGGTGTTCACCGGAAATCTGGTAGAACGCATAGTCCTGACCGTAGATTTTACCGGTAACCGTTTTACCGGAAAGCTCTGCAAAATCTTCAAAGCGGACAATGGTACCGGAACCGTCCGGAAGGAACAAATATCCATCGTATTCATAAGAACCACAGCCAAAGTACGGCAGAATACGAATGCTGTTCAGTCTATATGCGGTATCGTCGAAACGAAGACCGTTGACCGGGAATCTGACACGGAGCGTACCATCCTCAAGGTAGTATTCAAGCGCCATTTTGAACAGAGCCGGAGCGGTATTGGAGCCTTCATACTCGGTGAGGGAGTGGTCGTAGTCAAGTTCATCATACGTATAAGTTGGGCAATATTCAAGGATGTAGCTTTCGATCAGGTTTAACTCTCGATCCGTTGCATACGGGTCGAACACGTAAACCGCCATCTTCGTGGTAATCGGGAACGTTGCCATCATTTCCTTGATACCACGGTCTGTCAAGGTCGGATCATCCGGGTCCTTCAAGGAATAGAACGCATACATCTTTTTCAGAACAAATTCATTGCCCTGCATGTTGGCAAGAATCTGCTCTTCAAAACGGCTCTTTTCGATACGCTGCGGAACCAGTTTTCTGGTTTCTTCACGACCGATGGAATACTCCACACGGACACCGTTTTTAATATTCTTAACTTTAATCTGCTCTCTTTCCGCAGCTTCTGTAAAGCTGTAGTAGGTAGCTTCCTTTTCATTGTCCTGATACTTGACAATGACCTGGGACATCAGCATTGCCTTGATGTCTTTTGAAGACCCTTTGGAAACAGTGTTGATGTTGTAAGGATTCGAGAAAAGCGTCTGATTGACCAAGTTGTCATGATATGCAATTTCACCGGAGTACGGATCGACATACAATGTATAACGACCGTCCTGAGAGGTGACCATGGGGGTCATCGTCTCAAGCTTTTCGTCTGCGGTGCTCAATTCTGCATTCATGTAATCAATGGTAGCGCCGCTCTCTTCTTCCTCATCCGTAGCTGCTGCTGCGGCATCTGCTGCGGAAATCGGAAGAGCTGCCATTGTGCCAAGCAGCATGATGAGTGCCAGAAATCCGGAAAGTAATCTAAATTTTTTCATTTTTAACTCCTTTCCGTTATACTCGATACGAAAGTTCAACGACGATTGCGGTAACGAAGGACACAATGTTATTTGCAAGACCGGAGAACAGGACTACAATAAACATAATGAACGCCATACCGCCGATGGTGCAGATGCACATAATCAGGTTCTTGCCGAAGGAGTAGTCGTGTGTGACCTGTGTTCCAAACACAATCAGCAAACCAACCCAGATAAACGAGAAGGTTAAAAGCAGCTGTAAAATGGAAACTTCATTCAGCGTTAAGAAGTGTGTGCAAATGACAATCGGGAACATAAACAAGGGAATCGGAACCAACGAATATGCGGTTGCAATGAAAATATCCTTAAAGGAACCTTCACCGTCAAACAGTGTGGTAAGACACCAGTTTGCCGCTGCCCAAAGCAGGAACGGAACCATAATAGACGTAATGATTGCGATGATGTTCATGTAAGAGTTATAGGGGTTTACAATGTAAGAAGCGCCGACAGATCTGTAAGTGAAGGCAAGTACGGTAGCGCCAATCCAGAAGAAGGCACCGCGCATGGAGCCGCGCTTTTCATGCTTCAAATCCCAGAAACCGTCAAACGGATGGAAGATAACCCAGAAGCCGTAAAGCACTTCTTCCCAGAAGGTACGCTTGCCAACCTTGGTATGCCCCTTGACATTGACCTTGTTGACAAACTTGAAGAACAGGGAATATGCAACAAGGACCACAATTACGACCACAATTACAACCCATACGTACTTCTTGACCCACTCCTGACGCCACATGGAAAATGCATCAGAATAGTTTGTTGTATCGTATGCGGACTTGAAGTATTCCATCGCTTCTTCGTACTGACCGCTGCGGTACAGGGACTGACCGATACCGATGTATGCTTCGTCAAAGTTGGAGTTTCTCTGTAAGATACTCGTCCAGTCTTCCAAAGCCAGGTCATACTGTCTCTCTCTGTTGTGCTGAATTGCAGTTAACAGAAGATTGCCGTATTCTGTTCTCTTATAAACGGTAACATTGTTCGCCGTTTTGTCGAGAACCAGAATGTCGTTGCCTCTGTATGCGATAGACTGGATAGAAGATAGGTTACCAGTCTGCATACCGGAGTCACCGAAGATGAACAGAAGGGAGCCTCTTCATCGTAGGTGTAAATTTTCTGTCTTTTTTCGTCGATGATGGACCAGGTACCCTGCGGACCAAGTGCAACGTCGATGATTTTTGATGCACCGCCGATATCATTATCAGATGCACCGGTGTTCATGACCATGACTTCACCGCCGGGAGCAAAGAAACCGTTTCTCTTCAGAATATCAGAGCCTGCGGTATTCAGCTTTTTAACCGGGGCGTTGCCGGCATCCTTTGATCTGATAGCTGCCTGCTGTGCAGATTCTTCAATTGAAGATGTCGTAACGTAGATAAAGTCGCTGTCATCAATGGAAATGTTATTAAATTCAGTGGAAATAAACTGCTGAGAGGTTTCTCTCTGTTCCTTTGTCTGAAGCTTTCTCCACAGAATTTCAAGCGGGCTGATGTTAACCTGCTGTGCACCGATAAATCCGGTGAACTCGCCGTCAGGACCGATGGAAATGACACCCATGTAGGTGGTGGAGGAAACGATGTACATACGTCCTGCGGAATCTACTGCCAAAGCAACAGGCTTGTAAATGGAGTTTTCCGGGAAGACGTCGGAACGGGGTTCTTCAATCGTATTGACATATTCGCCGTCAAGGTCAAACATTACAATACGGTTGTTATCGGTATCTGCTACATAGATATATTCATCTGTAACGAAGACACCCTGGCATCCAAGAAGAGAATCCGGGACACCCTGATTGTTTGTAAACTCGGAAATTTCAAACTTATACTGGAGGTTGCGGTTGCAAACGATGACACGATTGTTGGTAGTATCGGCAATATAGATATTCTCTTTTTTGTCGATAAACAAGTCACGGGGAGAATCCATCGGGACTTCCAGACCCATGGCAGCAGAATCCACAATCTGATCCGGCGTATAAGCGTCAGGAGATGCTGCATAATAACCATCGATGTCGTAGGTATAGGTGGAGTACGGTGTGATTGCTGCAACAGACAGCGTACCGATCATCATTACCAACGCCATGACGAGGGTAACGAGCTTGATGAATTTTTTCATTTCTTTTTACCCTCCTATTAATCTTTCATACCAGAAGAGCCCATCGTTTCGATGATGTTGGACTGCGTGATGACGAAGACGGTGATCGGGACGAGCATCATAACGACCGTAGAAGCCGCACCGGCGCCGGCACGCACAATACCACCGGAAAGAATCTGGCTGATGGCATAGTTGAACGTTTTTAATTCCTCGGAATAGATGTAAATGGAAGTACCGGAGTTCCAGAGTCCTTGGAATGAATACACGATCAGCGTCAGCCAAGCAGGCTTAACCATCGGCATTGCAATTGTCAAAAACGTTCTGAATTCACTTGCGCCGTCCAGTCGTGCCGATTCCAAAACGGAGTCGGAGACGGAGGTTTCCATAAACTGTTTCATCAGGTACAGACCCATCGTAGAAGCGAAGGTCGGAATGATGATTGCAAAATAAGAGTCGACCCAACCGAGCGCAGTCATGATGATGAAGTTACAGATACTGGTGACCGTTGAGTTGAACATCAGGGAGAGGACGATGGTCTGGAAGAAGAACTCTCTTCCGGGGAACTTGATTTTTGCAAGTGCATACGCTGCGAGAGAGGACAGAATCAGGTTACCGGTTGTACCGACAACAGAAATCAAAATCGTGTTGAAGATGTAACGGGAGAACGGAACCCAAGATGTGCTCATCAAGCGGAAGAGGTCGCCGAAGTTTTTCAAGGTCGGATTCACGACGTAGAATCTCGGCGGGAAGACCCACAGCTCATCAAGAGGCTTGAGTGCCTGCATGATCGCGTATATCATAGGAAGAAACATGAAAGCGCCCAGTAAAACGAGGAAGAACGTAATTCCTGCGTCACCGCCGGCAGAACGGTTGAGGACAACTTTATGATTTCTTGTTCTTAACTTTTTACTCATAACTTATTGTCCCACCTTTGAAAGCAGTTTTTTAACAAGGGCGTTTGCACCGACCATCATTAAGAACAGGATGGTAGCAATTGCGGAAGAATAACCGACCTCAAAACGCTGTCCGCCATAGTCTTCCAGATGGTGCATGATCGTATGTGCTGCATAGTCGACGGACGGGAATCCGCAAAGCGCTGTAACGATACCGCCGAAACCGAAGGAACCGGTGATTGCCATGACGGCACCGAACATCAGCTGCGGCTTCATGACCGGCAGTGTGATATACCAAAGCTCCTGCCATCTGTTCTTGATACCGTCCACGGCAGCTGCTTCATACAAGCTCTTATCGACGGTCTGAAGACCTGCGATAAAGGAAAGGAACGCAGTACCAAGGGAGGTCCAAAGTGCGACGACAATACACAGAGGCATGACATACGCAGCATTTTTAAACCACTGGACAGGCTCTGTAATAAAGCCCAGCTCCATTAACCAACCGTTTACCCAACCGTAGGAGTCGCCGGAGAAGAGCGTCAGCCAGATGGTGTAAACCTGACCGGAGATAGAAGGTGCATAGAAGACCAGTGTGACAAGCGCACGAATCTTCGGGGGAAGCTCGTTGATGAACCATGCAACGAGGAACGACAAGAGGTACGATACAGGACCTGTGATCGCAGCGAAGATGAACGTATTCTTTACTGCAAGCAGGAAGATATCGTCATCCAGGAATAGGCGGATATAGTTGTCAAGACCAACAAATACCGGCGGTTCCAGCATGTTAAATGTCGTGAAGCCCAAAACCATGGACAGGATAACGGGAAGGACAGTAAACGTAAGGAAGATGATATAGAAGGGTGCTAACATCAGATAGCCGATGTAGTTGCGCTTCATTTCCTTGAGTGTCCACTGCATCATCGTCATGTCCTTGCGGGCCACCGGCTTTTTGACATCTTCTGTCTTTGCAGCCGTATTCTGTGACATGTGATTCACTCCTTATTTTCAGATTATTATTTTACAATCATTGTTTCGCAGCATCAGTCATCCGCAGAAACGTTGTTTTCAGCAGCACGTTTCTCTTCAAGCGTCTGACCAAGCTCCAGCGTTTCAAGACCAAACTCTTCACGCTTTCTTGTGATTTCCTTGTTGATGTAGATGTACTGCTTCAACATGGATTCAACAGGGTCTGCGTTGTTGTTGTAAGCTGCAAGGAATGCAAAATCAACATAACGGGTGACGATGTAAGAACCGGGATATTCGGGAGTTGCTTTCAGGTTGCTGAACTGTGCAAGCAGCGTGGTAAGCTCGCTGGAGGACCAGTTCATATCTCTCATAGCTTCCATGTTTGCGGTAACATGGATGGTACCGTTGCCAAGCAGTGCGCTGTATTCGTTACCGTATCTTGCCTGTGCCGCAGCAGAGGTGATCCAGTCGATATACTTCCATGCAGCCGCTGTCTGTGCTTCACTTCTCTCATCATCTCTCATCATAACCAGACCGGAAACGGTGGTTGTAGAGGTGTTGTTGATATAAGTGTTGCCGTTTTCATCGGTCATCTCATAACCGGGAAGCGTTGTCATTGTCCATCTGCCCTTGATTTCCGTTGCAAATGCATTCAGCTGTGTATAAGTAGAATAGTCTGCAATACCAATCGGCATGTCACCGGTTCTGAAACGGTTTGCAAAGTCAAAGGTCAGAGGGAACTTATACTGTGTAAACATGTCGCACAGTTCCTTGAAGGTATCCAGTGCAAGGTTGGAGTCGAGATTGATTCTCATACCGCCGTCTGCGTACAGGTCACCATTTCTCTGGTAGTAGAGCAGTGTAAAGCCTGCGAGGGACTGCGGCATTGCAATATCCATGTACTGAGACTGGAGCACAGGAAGAATCGCTTTCAGTTCAGCCCATGTGGTCGGAACTTCGATGCCGAGGTCTGCAAAGATATCCTGACGGTAGAAAAGCATTGAGAAGGACTGTGTCTCAGGGATGGCGTAAACGCCTGCTGCCTCAGATTCATCCTTATCCGGTGTTTCCGGATTATCCTGAACATCGAGTGTGAACGGAATGAGTGCTTCCTTGTTGAATCTGGAAACGACTTCATCAAACGTGTCAAAGCCGTCCAGCTTCTGAATTGCGGAACGAATTGCGTAGTTGATCGGGTCAGAGCCGCCCATGTATGCAACATCAGGTCCTTCACCTGCCAGTGTTGCGGGAAGCAGCGTACCTGCTGCAACGAGCTTTAAGTTGACCGGAACACCGTATTCCGGCGTAAACATATCGTTGATCATCTGACGGACGATCTGAGACTGGTCACGACCGGTGGTAACCCATACGTCGATGGACTGTTCACCGCTTTCTTCAGAACCGAGGGAGTTGTAGTCGGTATAGAAGGAAGCAATAAACTGCTGGAATTCAAATGCGATGGCCTGGAATGCATTTTCGGTTGCCTTCGGAATCGCTGCATCTGCGGACTGGATACTGATGTAGTCAATCTGCAGAGGCTGTGTTCTTGCGGTGTTCATCCAGGTACCGAGGGTACCGAGGTTCGTCTTGAAAACAGTCAGGTTACGGGCGATTTCATCTTCGTCACGACCCATCAGGTTTGCAATACGTGCGATGTTATTCAATGTACCGCAGTTGGAACCGCGCTCCCCTGTGATTTCTTCCAGACGTCTGGAAAAATCATAAAGGTTATCGGATTCCTTGATCAGAAGGTTCAGCTCATCGGGAATCAGTTCAATAAAGTTGTAGTCACGGTAGTTATCAGGGGTAGCACCGGTGATCTGCTTGATCTTCAGATAGATCGCATTGAGGTTTGTAAGAGAAGCCTCAATTTCAGAAATCAACTGTGCCATATGACCGAGAACAATTTCAAAACGAAGCGTGTAGGTCTGCCCCGCTTCAAAATAGAAGGTAAACTCGGTGTCGCCGTCGTTGAGCGCCGCGGTCTGGAACCGGTCATTATATGCAAATTCCAGGTTGCCGGCTTCTGCAAACGGAAGCTCTCCATTAATCAGAAGCTTTCTGGAGACGAACATATCTGACTGTTCGGACTGCTGGAATCTTGTTACGATCTTATAAAGACCGGATTCCGGTGCAGTAAAGCTGTATTCGACCCAGTCGCCGACGGACTGCCATGTCGTGGTCTTGCCAATGGAATTCAGACGGATCTTTGACGGATCCTGCGGTTCAGAGATAGCAGAGGATCTGTCATACGTCGGATAAATGGTCTGTGATGAGAATGCATCCGGAAATTCAGCCTGGATCTTTTGGGTCGCGTCACTACTCACGGCCTTATAGCCCTTGGATTCGTATTCAGCCTGCAGCTCCGCATAGGTCTTCGGTGCTTCGTAAGGCTTAAACGTAATGCTTCCGATCGCAACCGCTTCTCTTGTCGCTTCCAGCGAGAAGGTGTGCGTGCCTGCGGTCAGGTAATACTGGAACGGTTCATTATAATAACCGGTGGAATCCTTGAAATCATATGTCATCCATTCCGGCGCTTCATATGCAGTCGGTCTGACGTCGTTCCCGTTGGGATCCTGCTCAAAACCGGTATCGCTTTCCGCACCTTTGGAAAGGTCATTTTTCCACAACTTTGTCATGGAAAGATATTTGGATTCTTTAAAAGGAATTTTTCCGTCAATACGGAAAGAACGCTCGATATCGGAAGCCTTACCCGTAATCGGATAATATTCCGCTTCAATCGTGTAGAGACCGTCAGATGGGATATCCACATTGTACACAACGGTGCCTTCTTCAGGGGTGTAAAGCGCATTTTTGCCGCCGTAGGTATCTTGCTTCACCTGTGTATCTGTCTCTTCTGCAACGTAGTCTGTTCCGTTAACGGTGACTGAGCTTCTGCCTTTTGGCGCAGATGCATAAAGTTCTGTGTAGTCTGCATACGAAATGGTATTCATAAGCTCTTGAACTTCACTGATGCTCTGTGTGACAACGGATGACGACGCTGTATTGCCGTCGTTTGTTCCGTCAGTATCTGCAGCCGCCGCTGTAAAAGCGAACGAGCTTGTGACCATGAGACCTGACAATAACAAAGCGAGCGGCTTTGTCAACTTGAGATTTTTCATTTACATCTCTTCCTCCTACCAAGATTTTTTTGCTGTGTAGTGACGATTGTGGCTGAAAAGTGCATCCCTCTGCCATGCTTTTCAAACAGTGCTGTTCTCAGCGATACTGAAGTTCTGCCATGACCGAACTATTCCGCATGGTAAAACAGAAAAAAAGCATAAGCAGGGGTGTTCTGCCGACATACAGAAACCAAAGACTATACGCGCGACATGACTTCGGTACAGTTCTCTGAATTTTCATAGAATAATGATACCATAACTCCCGAATCTTGTCAAGTCTGCATTTTCGTCATGAAATCGCAAAAATTCAGTCAAATTTCAATTTTACGCGTTCCCATGGGAGAATCGGAGTCTAAATGTACCATTTTCTAAATTATTAATATTTGATTAATGTTCGCGCATTATTCATTATGTTATTTTTAATTACTTTATTCGGCTGAAATACCGTCTAAACTCATTGTTTATCTGTATTTTATTTTGATTTTTGTATACAAGTTATTATTTGTTACTTTTTAAAACGCGTTTTCGGAACCTCTGATGTGTTTTTCAAGCACGACGCCTTGTGCTTTTTGCACAAAAATAGAGCCAAAATTTCTACATCTGCGCAATTTGCACAAACTTTTCAATTTTGCAAAAATCTGCATTTTTCAAGTGCTTTTAAAATTTCATCACGCACTTTTCAAATAAATCAGCCCATTTACACAATCCATCCGCCGAACAGGATATCCTGCATGGTACCACTATCATAGAATACCGCCGACTGTCCCGGTGTCACCGCACGCTGTGCGGTATCAAACTGAATCTGCGCCACACCTTCTTCCGTGTCTGCATGCGTTACCACCGCCAACGCTGGTTTTGCCGCATATCGAATTTTCACAGCGACGCGCAAGCCCGCACAAAGCATCTCCGGGCGCAGCTTCTGGCAGACGATGCCGCGGACGGTTACCGTATCTCTGTACTCCATTCCGGCAGGCGCCAGATGTACCGTGTTGCGTTCCGCATCAATCCGCGAAACAAACACAGGATGCCCCAGTGCAATTCCAAGTCCTTTGCGCTGTCCGACCGTATATCGGATGATCCCTTGATGCTGTCCGACACACATACCCCTCTCATCAATAAAATCTCCCGTCGGAAATACACCCAAACGCTGCTCTACAAAAAAGATATAATCGCCGTTTGGCAAAAAACAGATATCTTGACTTTCCTTTGCCTGCGCTGCACGCAATCCTTTTTCCAGCGCTTCTTCCCGAATCTGCGCTTTATTACAGTCCGCAAGCGGTGTTTCCAGCATGGAAAGCTGTTTTTGCGTCAGCTGCCATAAAAAGTAACTCTGATCCTTCTTTCGATCTGCCGCTGCCTGCGTATAATACCGTCCGGTTTCACTGTCAAACCCGATATGCGCATAATGTCCTGTACTGATACGCGGAATGCCATGTGTCTCTGCATAATCACAAAGCACAGCAATCTTTACATATCGATTGCACATCACGCAGGGATTGGGTGTTCTGCCGTGTGCATACTCATTTGCAAAATACGATTTTACATAGGTTTCAAATGCGTCTTGGGCATCCAGCACATGAAGGGGAATTCCCACCTGCTCTGCCGCAAGCGCTGCCGCATGCACATCCGTTTCCGCTGACATCCGCAGAACGGCGCCTTCCACATCATATCCTTGCGCCTTATAGCGTAGTGCCGTATACGTGGAATCCAATCCTCCGCTCATTCCGACAAGAATTCTGCCGTTTTGTTCCTCGTTCAATTTTTTCTCCTTTTATTGATCTCTGTATTTTTTATCCGGTATTTAGAAATTTATCTTGTATTCAATGACGGTCATCTCCCGGTACCGCCAAATTGTCACTGCATGGCGTACAGTGTCTCCGTCACATGTTTTACCGCATCCGCAATATATATGACGTCGTCCATCGTGTTTTCTCTGCCGAATGTAAAACGAAGAGAGGATGCTGCCGCTGCATCATCCCGCCCGATGGCTGCAAGAACATGCGACAGCGCTGCTTTCCCTGCCGTACATGCGGACCCTGCCGAAGCGGCAATTCCAAGCCGGTCAAGATGCAGTACCATGCTCTCTGCATCCAATCCCGGAAAGGAAACATTGACGTTTCCCGGCAGGCGGAGCAGCGGGTCTTTTGTTCCGTTCACAATACAGTGCGGAAGGCATTCCAGCGCACGGAACAGTGCATCGGACAGTCCTCTGAGATACCGTGCATGCTCCGCAGTTTCCGCTGCGGCATCCTGCATCGCCTGCGAAAGTCCGACAATCGCTGCGGTATTTTCTGTACCGGAACGCATGCCCATTTCCTGACCGCCGCCGTCAATCAACGGAAGAAGCGGTGTTCCGCTACGGACATACAGCAGCCCCCCTCCGCGCGGTGCCCCGATTTTATGACCGGATAGGGAAAGCATATCTGCACCCAATGCAATCGGGTTCACCGGAATCTGCCCCATCCCCTGCACTGCATCACAGAACAGAGGGATTCCATACTCGTGTATGGCATCGGCAATGTTCCGAATCGGCTGTATTGTGCCGATTTCATTGTTTGCAAGCATGACAGCGACGAGTACGGTATCATCTCTGCACGCATCCAAAACCGCATCCGGCGAGATAATTCCATTTGTATCCGGCATCACATAGGTGACGTCCATGCCGCAGCGCTCTAAAAATCGCAGACTGTGCAGTACCGCATGGTGTTCTATCGCCGTGGCAACCATATGCTGACCGTGGGTTGTGTGATCATGTGCAAATGCACTTCCCTTCACGGCAAGATTATCGGATTCCGTTCCACCGGAGGTAAAATAAAGCTCCTGCGGATGACAGCCGAACAATTCGGCTATCTGTTTTCTTGCGGTGAATATGGCGCGGGAAGCTTCCCTTCCGTACCGATAAATGGAAGAAGGATTTCCAAAGCATTCACAAAGGAACGGCTCGATTGCCGCCCGTACCCGATCGGTGATGGGAACCGTTGCCGCATGATCGGCATAAACTGTGCGCTTATTCTGACCATTCATGATTATAACCATGACTTCGCGTAAGCGAAGTTTTCCTTTCCTTGTGGAGTTGTGACGCGCCCGCAGGCGGTTGAGCCACAAAACACGGTTTGTAAGATTTATCTTTCAAACTTGAGTTCCCGCCTTTTCTGCTGCTGCAACAGCCAATCTGTCGCAGCGTTCATTATACGGATGCCCGTTGTGTCCGCGCACCCAGACCCATGTGATGGTGTGCGGTTCCATTGCCTGCAATAGACGCTTCCATAAATCCGTGTTCGGCACAGGCGTATTCCGGTCTTTGACCCAGTTCTTTTTCTGCCATCCGTAAAGCCATCCTTTTGTAACAGAATGGATGACATAGGTAGAATCCGAGGTCAGTGTGATTTCGCATGGCTCCCGCAGTGCCTCCAGTCCTGAAATGACTGCGGTCAACTCCATGCGGTTGTTCGTTGTCATCGCTTCTCCGCCGGAAAGCTCCTTTTCGTGTTCCCCATATACAAGAATCGTTCCCCAACCGCCGGCACCCGGGTTGCCCTTGCAGGCGCCGTCTGTATAAATATTGACTTTTTTCAATCGAATTACCGTTGCCTCGCATGTTCCATATCTTCTGAGCAAACGTTCTCAGCTGGAAACGCGATGCGTCCCTTTCTGTATCCTTGCTTTTTCAAGTCGCAGCAACTGTCTATCATGGAGAAAAACCGCCATGTACAAATAAATTTACAGACATTTGCTTCATTTAATAAATAGATTGTGTTGACAAACCGCCGAAAATGTGTGATAATATTATATGTAAGAATGGAATGTAAAATGTTTTAAAGGAAAGAGAGAATCATCTCATGACAACCAATATGCCCAACCAAGTGATCGAAGTCCGGGGAATTCCCATTCATAATGTCACATTGGACGAAGCGTTCACAATCGTTGCGTCTTATATTGATACCGACACCTTCCATACGGTATTCACACCGAATGCAGAAATTGTGCAGCAGTGTATTGAGGAGCCTGCACTAGCAAATCTGATCAAGACAGCAGATTTCATCATTCCGGACGGCGCCGGCGTCGTGCTGGCTTCCAAAATTCTCGGTACACCGCTGAAAGCCAAAACACCCGGCTGTGAGCTTGGCGAACGCATCATCAAAGAATCCGGCTCCCGCGGCTGGCGTGTCTATTTTTTAGGCGGAAAACCCGGTGTCGCCGCTTTGGCAGAGGAAAAACTGCGTGAAAAATATCCTGATTTCAAAACAGTCGGCATGCACGACGGTTATTTCCAAAAGGAAGGCGCAGAAAATGAACAGGTTCTGCGGGAAATCAACGACGCAGCGCCCAATATCCTGTTTGTTTGTCTCGGTGTTCCAACGCAGGAAACATGGATTGCCGCCAACCGCAGCAAGCTCCCTACGGTGCGTGTGGCATTGGGTCTTGGCGGCAGTCTTGACAGTTATGCAGGGGTTGTCAAACGTGCGCCGAACATTTTCATCCGCCTGAATCTGGAATGGTTTTACCGGCTTTGCAAACAGCCTTCCCGCATTGGCCGTATGATGAAGCTGCCGAAGTTTTTGTTTGGCACAATTTTATATCGCATCCGTTACGGGCGTCAAACGCAGTAGCCAAAACAGTTTTGGCATCTATTATTATACAGGAAAATCCCGTTTTTTGCAACGGGTTCCATGAAAAAGTCCGAAAATTAATTTTCAATATCTTGTTTTGGGGTGTTACCCCAAACCCCATTCAGGGGACTTTTCGTGAAAAGTCCCCTGAAAACCCCCAAAAGCTTTTAAGGATATAAGTTTGAAAATAAAATTTTCAGACCGTTTTTTGTGACTTTCGTTGCTTGAAAAGCAACGATGTCCGCCCTGCGGGCGCGTCACAACTCCATATTAGAAAGGAAATAACTTTTAGTCTGTAAAAGTTATAATTATAATAATGAAAGAAACGAAAAATAAAACCAATGTCATGCGGCAGCTGGACAAAGCAAAAATCCCATACGAACCGATGTTATACGAGGTCGACGAAGACAATCTTGCCGGAACGCACATCGCCGAAGAAATCGGGCTTCCGTGTGAAATTGTATTTAAAACACTGGTAGCACGCGGTGATCGCAACGGAATTTCTGTCTTTTGTATTCCCTCAGGGGCAGAACTGAATTTAAAGGAAGCGGCGCATCTGACCGGGGACAAAAAACTGGAGCTTGTTCCGGTCAAGGAATTATTAAACCTGACAGGATACATCCGCGGCGCGTGTTCTCCCATCGGAATGAAAAAACACTTCCCGACATATATTGACGATTCCTGTCTCAAGCATGAAAAAATCACCATTTCCGCCGGTATCCGCGGCATTCAGCTGCTGCTTTCGCCCGATGCGCTTCTTGTATTTCTTGGAGCAGCAACGGCGCATCTCACCATGGACTAAAACGAAAACCCAAACAACACAGGAGAACTGCTTTGCTACAAAAAAATCAGATTCTGACCGCTGCCATCACAGATTTAAACAATCTTGGTTTCGGTGTTGCGAAAATCGATGGCATCTCGGTGTTTGTCGCCGACACTGTCACAGGCGATATCGCCGAAATTAAAATCATCAAAACCGCAAAAACCTATGCGGTCGGTACTTTATGTACCTTGATCACCCCCTCTCCCATGCGTGCACCGGAACATGAAGTATGCGGCGCAGCCAAGCGCTGCGGCGGGAATCGCTGCGGCGGATGCGTATATCAGCGCATCACCTATGCGCACGAGCTTGCATTAAAAAAACAGTATGTCACATTCGCCATGAAAAAAGCAGGCGCACAGCATATCAAGGTTTTGGATGTGCTGACCACAGGACAAACTGCCGCCTACCGCAACAAGGCACAGTATCCGGTCGGCACAGAAATTCTTGACGGCGAGAAGCACACCGTTATCGGCTTTTATGCAGTAAAAACCCACAAAATCGTTCCGCTTCCAAACGGTCACTGTGCACTGCAGCCGCCGATTTTTTCAGAAATTGTCCGTTTCACCGCGCATTTCTGTGACACCCATCAAATATCTGCCTATGACGAGACGTCCGGCAACGGCATTCTGCGCCATCTTTATCTGCGTATGGGAAGCAAAACTGGAGAGATTCTCGTGTGTCTTGTTATCAATGCTGACACCTTTCCCCATGCGGACGACTTCTGCAAGTCGCTCATCGCAGAATTCCCCCAGGTCAAAAGCATTCAGGTCAATCAAAATCGTCAGAATACCAATGTGATTTTAGGGAATACTTGTTGTGTGCTGTGGGGCAGTGATGCCATCGAGGATATCCTCTGCGGCAAGGTGTTCCGAATTTCTCAGCTGTCCTTTTATCAGGTCAACCGTGACGGCGCAGAGCTGCTTTACCATACGGCGAAAACACTTTTGCAGCTGCAGCCCAGAGAAGCGCTGCTCGACCTTTACTGCGGCATCGGTACCATCGGACTTTCCGTTGCCGATACGGATACGCCGCTTGTCGGTATCGAAATCATTCCACAGGCAGTGGAAAATGCAAAAGAAAACGCGAAACGCAACGGCATGAAAAACGCCAGGTTCTTCTGTGGAGATGCATCCGACGCCAAACAAATTCTGCACAATTTACAAATGCATGCGGACGCCGTCATCGTCGACCCGCCGCGAAAAGGACTGACACCTGCCGTTATTGCCTATCTCGGCGAATTAACCCCAAAAAGAATCGTCTATATTTCCTGTGATGCCGACACCCTTGCGCGCGATATCATGCGCTTTGCAGAATACGGTTATCATACTGACACTACTCAGCCGGTGGACATGTTTTCAAGAACAGGACATGTGGAATGTGTTGCATTGTTGACAAAAAAATAAAAAGAAACTAACTTTTACTGCATAAAAGCTGCAATTTTAAAAGTGATCGTAGATATTCAGATTTCAAAAATCAAGCAAACTTGATTTTTATCAATAGAAACAATCAGAAAGGAACTAACTGCTCATGTGTACTGCTGCAACGTATCAAACAAAAGATTTTTATTTTGGAAGAACGCTTGACTATGACTTTTCCTATGGTGAAGAAATTGTAATTACCCCGCGCAGGTATTTGTTCCCCATGCGGCATGAAATGGCGCTTTCCACCAATTATGCCATCATCGGCGCTGCCTGCGTCATAAACGGGATGCCGCTTTATTATGACGGCGTCAATGAAAAAGGATTATGTATGGCAGGACTGAACTTTGTCGGAAATGCCGTTTATAATGATCCCAATAAAGACATGTATAACGTTGCACAATTTGAATTTATTCCATATATTCTTGGAAGCTGTGCAAGCGTAGCAGAAGCCGAGATGCTGCTCTCCCGTATCAATCTGACCAAAACAGCGTTTAGCGATACACTTCCCTGTGCGCAGCTGCACTGGATCATCTCCGACTGTAAAAAGTGCATCACAGTGGAGTGCGTGGCAAACGGTATGAACATCTACGACAACCCCGTCGGTATTTTGACAAACAATCCGACATTTGACAAGCAATTGTTTTCATTGAACCGATATATGGGACTTTCGCCGAAATCACCGAAAAACCGATTCAGTGATAAGCTGAATCTGCATATCTTCAGCCGCGGCATGGGTGCAATCGGTCTGCCGGGTGATCTTTCCAGCCAGTCACGGTTCGTGCGTGCAGTGTTTGTAAAACTAAATTCCCTCTCCGGTGAGGACGAGATGTCGAGCGTCAGTCAATTCTTCCACATTCTGAATTCTGTGGATCAGCAGAGGGGCTGTTGCGAACTTGATGAAAACACGTATGAAATTACCCTCTACACCTCCTGCTGCAACGCAAGCAAAGGCATTTATTATTATACCGCCTATGACAACCACCAAATTACCGCTGTAGATCTGCACAAAGAAAATCTGGATGGTGATGCACTCGTCCGCTATTCCATGATTACAGAAGAACAGATTCATTATCAAAATTGATTTTCTGAAAGGACAATTACTATATGAGAGCGCTTGGCATCAACCTTCATGCAACAAAAGGACTGAATACAGCCTGTGAGCTGGACGATGAAAACTATCTGCAAAAAATCGCAGCCCTTGGATTTACCCACATTTTTTCCGGCGTCTTTGCAGCCCCAAGACAAGCTGCCGTTGCCGATATCTGTTCCAGACTTGGTCTGACCTATGAAACACTGCACGCGCCGTTTGGTCACATCAATGATATCTGGCTGGATGACGACAACGGCATGCTTGATGAGCTTCTGCACTGTATCGATCACTGCGTCATCGCCGGTGCCGGCATTGCCGTTGTGCATTTGTCCTCCGGACAGACGCCGCCGCCGATTACAGACGCAGGACGCGGACGTTTTACACGTCTGGTCGAATACGCGGCAAAACACAATGTCAAAATCGCATTTGAAAATCAGCGGATGCTTGCCAACCTGGCGTGGGCAATGGAGACCTTCCCCAGAGAAACCGCAGGCTTCTGCTGGGACTGCGGTCATGAAGCCTGTTTCACGCCGGGAAGACACTATATGCCGCTGTTTGCAGACCGTTTGATCTGTACTCATATCCATGACAATCCTGCACGCTTCAATGAAGATTTCCATATGCTGCCCTTTGACGGTGCATGTGATTTTGATGAAATCACAAAATCTATCCGCACATCCGGATACACAGGATCGCTGATGCTTGAGGTCAGCGCCGGAAAAACAGACCTTTATGCCAATGACACCCCGGATACATATCTGCAAAAAGCGTATGACATCGCCGCTCGACTGCGGCAGATGGTAGACAGTGAATAAAAAATCGTTCTTTTCTGATGATATATAGACTTTCCTCTCAGGAATTCCACACATTTCTTTCCCACCCTTCTGCCCACCTGAAATTTTTTCAGAAAAACACTTGCATTTTTCGTATTTCTATGGTATACTAATATCATATTAAATCAAAATGCGATGAAAAAGACAGCATGCCGATTGGATTGCATCCTCAGAGAAAACCGCCTGCGGCTGAAAGCGGTTATGGTGCATAAGCGGCACTGCATTTCCCTTTGGAGCAGGAGAGCAGAACCGGAGGAATCTATTCCCCCGCTGTAGGCTTTCCCGGCAGACCGCCGTCATCCGGTCATGTCATAAGCAGCGGACACATGCAGTGTACTGCATACAGAAACTGTTGTGACAGAAAATGAGTTGCCCGCAATCGGTGCGGGAATTCAGGTGGTACCACGGGAGCAAACGCTCTCGTCCTGAAGCGAATTCGGGATGAGAGCGTTTATTTTTATGACCATACGAAGTCTGAAAATAACGATTCAGACTTTGATTCGCACCATTCAATATACAACGATTAGAAGAAAGGAAACTCGAAAACATCATGATGGAAGACAAAATTGCGGCAATCCGCGCGGAAATTGAAGAAAATATTTCGTCGCTGGAGCTGTCTGCCGCACTGTACGAATTCCGCAAATCGTTCCTTGACAACAAGGACGGTAAAATTTCCCAGCTGATGAAAGGCATGAAAGATCTTCCCAAGGAAGAAAAGCCTGCATTCGGCAAGCTTGTCAACGATTTAAAAACGTGGGCAATTGACAAATTCGATGAATACAACGAAAAAATCAAGGCAAAGGAACTGGAACAAAAGAATAAGGACGAAGCCATTGACGTAACCATGCCCGGTGTAAAAAATGAAGTCGGCGCACTGCATCCGGACACCATGGTCATAGGTGAACTGATCGACATTTTCGCCGGTATGGGCTTTGAAATCTATGAAGGCAGTGAAATTGAAAACGACTACTATAATTTCACCGCATTGAACACCCCGAAGGATCACCCTGCCCGCGACATGCAGGACACCTTCTATGTCTCCGACGATTTCCTGCTCCGCACCCAGACCTCCGCAGGTCAGATTCATGTCATGGAAAACAAAAAGCCGCCGATTAAAATTCTCTCTCCCGGCAAAGTCTTCCGCTCTGACGACGATGCAACCCATTCTCCGATGTTCTCGCAGATGGAAGGGCTTGTGGTAGATCGGGACATTTCGCTTGCCGATTTGCAGGGCATGCTCGACACCTTCTCCGAGCGGATTTTCGGGGAAGGCATCAAGACCCGTCTGCGCCCCTCCTACTTCCCGTTTACAGAACCGTCCGTGGAAGTGGACGTCTCCTGCTTTGCCTGCGGCGGAAAGGGCTGCAAGCTCTGCAAGGGTACCGGCTGGATTGAAGTGCTGGGCGCCGGTATTGTCAACCGCCATGTGCTTGAAAACTGCGGCATTGACCCGGATGTCTATTCCGGCTTCGCATTCGGCATGGGCGTCGAACGCATCGCCATGCTGAAATACGGCATCAACAACATCAAAGCGCTGTTCGAGTCCGACACCAGATTCGCAGAACAGTTCAAAAATTAAAGTGAGGAGGAACGGGCTGTCGCATTAACATGCGCCATCCTATAAAATTCGCCTTTTCGCTTTTCCAAGCGAAATTTCACAGCGGATTTTTGTCAAAATCCACTGTGAAAACGCCGAATTTGGATCACTTCGTGATCCCGGGCTGTTGCAAGTTGAAAACTTGCAACACCTCCCCGTTTTGTGACTTTGTCATAATTCCGCAAAGAAAGGAAAACTTCGCTTATACGAAGTTAGGGTTATAAACACCATGTTAGCACCATTAAGCTGGTTAAAGGAATATGTCGATATCGATGTTTCGGCAAAAGAACTGGAAGGTCTTCTGTTCTCCGCCGGTTTTGAAGTGGAAGAATTAAAGGAAGTCGGCGCAGATATCACAGGCGTTGTGGTGGGTCTTGTGGAAACCTGCGAATTGATTCCGGATACCCATATCCATGTCTGTCAGGTAAACCTGGGTGAATACGGTACACAGCAGATTTGCTGCGGCGCGGACAACGTCTGTGTCGGCGGAAAATTCCCTGTCGCTATGGTCGGCGCGACCGTATATGCAACCGCCAAGGATCATGTCACCGTGGAAGGGGTCATGACGATTAAAAAAGGAAAGCTGCGCGGACAGGAATCCAACGGCATGCTTTGCTCCGGTACGGAGCTTGGCGTAACGGAAGATATGTATCCCGGCGCCGGCTACAACGGACTGCTGGTACTGCCCAAAGATGCGCCGCTCGGCATGGATGTCAAGCCGCTGCTCGGTCTTGACGACTATATCTTTGACATCAGCGTGACGGCAAACCGTCCCGACTGCCAGTCCATCATCGGCATTGCCAGAGAAGTGGCGGCAGTACTCAAAAAGCCGTTCAAAATGCCGGATCTGTCATACCATACCGACGGAAAAGACATCGATTTCAAGATCACCGTTGAAGCGCCTGAGCTTTGCCCGCGCTACATTGCGCACTATGTCTCCGATATTCAGATTGCGCCGTCTCCCGCATGGATGCGCCGCCGCCTGTCGCTGGTCGGCATCAATGCCATCTCAAATGCCGTCGATATCACAAACTATGTGCTGAAGGAATTCGGACAGCCGATGCATGCCTTCGACTTAAACGATCTCGAAAACACGGAAATTGTGGTTCGCCGCGCAAAAGAAAATGAAACCATTGTAACGCTGGATGAAAAGGAATTCCGTCTGAATCCGGAAAATCTGGTCATCTGCGACAAAAACAAACCTGTTGCGCTCGCCGGCATCATGGGCGGCTTAAACTCCGAAATCAAGGATACCACGCAGGATGTACTCTTAGAAGCTGCCAAATTCGCACGTGACAATATTCGCAGGACCTCCCGTGCGCTTGGTCAGTCCTCCGACTCCTCCCAGCGCTTTGAAAAGGGTCTTGATGAATATACTACCCAGCTCGGTATGAAGCGTGCGCTGCACTTAATGGAAGAGATCGGCTGCGGCAAGGTTTCCAGTGCACATTTTGAAGTTTCTGCTGGAAATTCAACAGACGCCCATCCACTGACCGTTTCTGTCCGCCGTATGAACCAGATTCTCGGCATTACCGTGCCAAATGATGAAATCATAAACTGTCTTGATGCACTCGGATTTGCCCCGCAGATTGACGGTGACGACCTGCATGTGATGGTTCCTGCATGGCGCGACGATATCGACGACCATGTACAGGATATCGCAGAAGAAGTCATTCGTTCCTATGGCTATCACCATATTGTTCCTACCTTCTTAAAGGAGGCGTCGGTCACCGCCGGCGGCAGAAACGCGGATCAAAAGCTTTTACTGCGTGTCAAGAAAACCCTCTGTGCGCAGGGATATTCCGAATCCATCTTCTATTCCTTCTTCTCCCCCAAGGACCTGGATATGCTCCGCATTCCGGAGAATGCAAAAGAACGGTACGCCATCCGCATTAAAAATCCGATCAGTGAAGAGTTATCCCTCATGCGTACAATGCTCTCCGCGTCCATGCTGAACGCGGTTGTGCGCAATCTGCGCCGCGGCAACACCAAAGGCAGATTCTTTGAAATTGCCAATGTGTTCTATCCCAAGGAACTGCCGCTGAATGCGTATCCGGAAGAACGAAAGCATCTCTGCATCGGTGCATTCGGCGACAGCGAAACCTTCTTTACGCTCAAAGGCGCGCTGGAAGCCCTTGCAGAAACCTTCGCCATCAAGCTGACCTTTACCCGCAGCACGACAACCTTCACGCACCCCGGTATGACCGCTGCGATCTCTCTTGATGGGCAGGAAATCGGTTATATCGGCCGTGTGGCACACGATCTCTGTGCGTCCCTTGCCATTGAAAAACCGGTCTTCCTCTGTGAGCTGGATTATGACGCACTGCGTCCCGCGCTCGGAAAAGCACTGGTATACAAGCCTGTGCCAAAGTTTGCAGTGGAAACACGCGACCTTGCCCTGGTTGTCGGTGAAGAGATTACCTGCGCACAAATGGAAGACGCTATGACAGAATCCTGCAAGTATTTGACAAAGGTTTCTCTCTTCGACGTCTATCGCGGCAAGCAGATCGGTGAAGGCAAGAAGTCCATGGCGTTCAAGCTGGTCTTCACGCCGGACGATCACGAATTTACCGGCGACGAAATTGACAAGTATGTAAAGAAACTCTTGAAAAAACTGGAATTCATGCTTGGTGCAGAGCTGAGATAGGGGTATGACTTAGGGAACTTTTTGAAAAAAGTTCCCTAAAACCCTCAAAAACTTTTCATCTTGCATATTTTTTATTATATAATCTGAACATGAAAAAGGAACTGTGATACCGATGTATGACAGGCTCCTTTTTATGTTGTTATTTAAAAATTATTACATGTTTTATATGGTATTTTTTCATCGAACGTTTTTGCGGAGGTGTTTGAGGAGGTGCTTTTTTCAAAAAGCATTTCTTCATCATATCACAGAACCATGACAAGGGTTCCTGCGGTCAGCAGAAGAGCGCCGATGGCTGTTTTTGTGGTGAACGGTTCGTGCAGAAAGACTGCGGCAAGAACCAATGTAATGACAAGAGACATTTTATCAATCGGTGCAACCTTAGATACTTCCCCACTTTGCAGCGCTTTGTAATAGCACAGCCAGGATGCACCGGTTGCAAGTCCGGAAAGGATTAAAAACATCCAGCTTTTCCGGCTGATGTCATGAATTCCGTTTTGTGCATTGGTGATAAAGACCATTCCCCATGACATCAGCAGTACCACTGCGGTACGTATCGCCGTTGCAAGATTGGAATTGACGCCGTCAATTCCGATTTTTGCAAGAATGGAGGTCAAAGCAGCAAACACCGACGATGCAATTGCAAATAAAAGCCACATAAAATCGTCTCCTTTAATGTCATATCGTTTCATCCAATAAAAATGAACTATCATCATCTGAATCCATCTTTTTGTCAATGCGGAAACCGAGTTGACCGCTTGCACATCGGAAGAATTTCTGGGTATAGTATACCATGTTTTCCATTTTTTGTAAACATCTTTGACTGACAGAGTTTTAGTGTTTTTTCCTTTTTATTTTGCGCAAAAGTACCATAACCCCGCAGAATACAAAAAATACGCCGAACAGCATCCGGACAACATTCCCTGACATCCATTCAGACAAGAAGCCGCCGACCCATACCCCAGGGATTGCCGAGACAGTCAGTAAAATCACATAACGCCATGCAATCGAACGCTGTCTGATATGATACGGCATTGCAGCGCCTGCCGATAACATGAAAAATGCCAGATTGACAGCCCTTGCCCGCGCAATTTCGTAATGCAGGACAAGTGTCAGCCATATCATCAAAAGACCTCCGCCGCCGACACCCATTCCGGCAAGTGCAGCGGCTGCCATCCCAACCAATGCATTGACGATAACGCATTCCCTCCTATGAAATCGTTTTATTCAATAAGGGGCAACGCCCCGTCATTCAACAAGCGACCTGGGGCATTTGCCCCTTAGAATTTCCGTAGGGGATTTTTATCCCCTACGGAAAGACTGAGATGGAACCCGCCGCCTATAAGAGGCGGGGGACATCATGTCGC
>JAGAVJ010000038.1 GCA_017942005.1 Clostridia bacterium
ACGATTTTGTTCGTCTGCTTGAATATACGGAGAAAATGTCTATAGACCGAAAAATCACGCACAAATGCAGGAAAACAAAAAAGCCGCCCTGCAATTTTGCAAAAATGCAAAACGCAGGACGGCGATTGTTCACAGTTATGATATTGATTTTATTCCACTTGTGGTATATAATATAGAATAGTACAGGAATGGAGGGTAATACCGGTGAAATATCTTTCTACCTTTGAGGTTGCAGAAAAATGGGGCATTTCCCACCGCCGTGTCGGTATCCTCTGCAATGAAAACCGCATCCCCGGCGCACAGAGGGCGGGTGGACGATGGATTATTCCCGAAGATGCAGAGAAGCCAGCCGATGCAAGGATCAAAAGCGGAAAATACGTCAAGACGAAAACGAAAGAATAACACAAACAGGAAAGGGGCGCAGAGCATGGAGCGCAAATACTTATCCGGCAACATCAGAGAGCGTTTGCAGGATTTGATGAAAGAACGCAAGATCACGCAGAGTGAACTTGCCGCAAAAATTGGAATGGATGTCAGCACACTCAGCAGATTTATCAGCAATGCAACAGGCAAACTCGGTGACGAGAATATCAAAAAGATCGCAAAGGAATTTGAGGTATCCACCGACTTCCTGCTCGGCGTTACCGATATTCCCGACCGCATGAATTATGATATAGCCGAACTCGGCTTGTCGGTACAGGCAGCGAAAAATCTCTACACGGGCAAGGTCAATACAAAGGTTGTCAACCGTCTGTTAGAAAATAAAAACTTCGCCGCAATGACCAATATGATCGCACACTATTTTGATGATACCCTTGCCGCCGGATATGCTGCACAGAATCAGATGTATGCCACATTGAGTGCGCTGCTGATGGGTGAAGCGAAGCAGCATCCCGAAGATAGAGAAGCCATTACAGAAGCCGCAAAGACTGTCAGCGTTTCAAGGATGCCGATGTATCAAGCTGATCTGACTGCTATTCAGAACGCCTTTATGAATGTGTTGAAAGAAATCAAGAAAGAGATCGGCTCCAATGTGTCAGACGCACAAGCCATGAGCAAAGAAGCGGCGCAGCAGATGTACGCAGAACTGACAAAAGGACAGGATGTAACAAAACCGAATGTCACACCCGAAATGATTGCCGGAGCGATCACGGGCAGCGTCAGCGGCATGGATGGTGTTGACCCCGAAGCGTTAAAACAATTCAACCAGGCATTGATCGGACTGCTCACGGTCAAGCCAACAAAAGCTGAACATGACGGCAGTTGATAACGAGAAACTGTGTGCGCTGGCGCAGACCGGGGACATGGATTCGCTGAACCATCTGGTAGAAAACAACCTGCGATTTATCAAAATGACGGCGCATGAGGTATGGAGCGCACAGATAGAAGTCAATCGGGCACTCGGCGTTACCTTTGACGATCTTGTGCAGGAAGGCTGTCTGGGACTAATGGGATGCGTGGAAAAATTCAATCCCGATGGCGGCAACAAATTTTTGACATACGCAGCTCCGGCAATCCGCAATTCGATGCTTGACTACATACGAAGTCAGAGTACATCATTTGAAGCAAAGA
>JAGAVJ010000039.1 GCA_017942005.1 Clostridia bacterium
AATGCGTCGTATACGATTTTCTGAGCAACGCCCTTCTTACCATCGTACATAATGTTGTTGATCAGCTTGGTAACAAGCTTGGAATTGTACATAGGATCCGGCAGGACATCTCTCTTGGAAATTTGACCTCTTCTCGGCACTGTACTTCCCTCCTTCATTAAATTCATGAAATCATAGGTACTCGAAAGTATTTCTTTCGTAAATGCGCAATCAAACCCAAGGATTTTGAGCTGTATATATAAACAATACTTAAAATTACCTTGATTTTTGTTGGCTTACGTCAGTCGAATACTGTAGAATGACCTTTTGTATCTGAAAGACCGCAGTGATATGCTGTCTTTCATTCCCTCAAAAGCAGGATGGAATCTTCCATCTCACCGAGGGTTCAGCACCAGTTGTCCACTCAGCATAACATCATGTACAACAGTGTTGAAAAGTCAGGCTTTCTTTGCCTTCGGCTTCTTTGCACCGTACTTGGAACGGCTCTGGTTTCTGTTTGCAACACCCTGGGTATCCAGTGTACCGCGGATGATATGGTAACGGACACCAGGCAGGTCACGAACACGGCCGCCGCGAATCAGAACAACGGAGTGCTCCTGAAGGTTATGACCGATACCGGGGATATAGGTCGTAGCTTCCAGACCGTTGGTCAGGCGGACACGGGCGATCTTACGAAGAGCGGAGTTCGGCTTCTTCGGGGTCGTTGTGGTAACTTTTGTGCATACACCACGCTTCTGAGGAGAAGCAAGTTCCTTGGTTTCCTTGGTCAGAGTATTGTAGTTTGCTCTCAGAACAGGGGTCTTGGGCTTGTACTCCTTAGCCTTACGTTCGTTTCTCACGAGCTGGTTAAAGGTTGGCATAACGCACCTCCTTTTCTTATAATGAAGTGTTTATATATACAACCGGATGCGGTCAGTCGGAGGTGCGGAAACCCGCGTCCGGTACCGGAATTCGGATGTATGCAAAATATTTTTCACTGTGCTCCTCTTAATAAAGCTTCAGCACAGCTCTACGCACACCGCGCAGCCGACGTCAATGCCGCATCGGCGTCCAAGCTCCTCCATGGAAGCAACGGAACTCACCGGCGTACCTGAATCGTCACACAAATCTAATACTTGGCGGCGTATGTGATCATCCGCGTCATCAGCTAAATATACACATTTCGCCCTTGCTGCACGGATCGCTTTTTTTGTCTGGTTCAGTCCCGCGGCAAAGCAACATCGGGGAACTGCTGTATCGGAATTCATCTTGAAAAAACCATACCTTTCATGTTCGGGTCAGCATCAAGCTTCCGCTCCTCGGCGGTCTATGTCACCCTGTTTTCGCGGCATTTCGTTTCCTTTTGAAAAAACTTCTTTGCCGCTCACTGAAAATATACACCCAGATATTTATATTATATCATTAAGCTGTGCACTTGTCAATCGTTTCCGTCATGAAAAACAAATTTCTCCCTTTTGCACAATTCCCATATGCGAAATTTGGAGGATTTGTTTTTTCAGACTTTCAGAAACGGCTGCTTTTCCGCTTCTGCACGCTGCGCTTGGGCGTCCAGGTATTCATCGCGCAGAATGGCACAAACGGAGACTGTTGCATAACTGCCTTTGATATACATGGACTCTCTGTGCGTTCCTTCAAAAGACATTCCGCACTTTTCCATCACTCGGCGGCTGGCGTCATTCCCTTCCATATATCTTGCCGTAATCCGATGCAGATTCAACCGCAGAAAACCAAATTTCAGGATCTCACGCACCGCTTCCGGCATCAGTCCCTGTCCCCTGTAATCGGGATTCAGCACATAGCCGACCTCAGCCGCATTATTCTTTTCATCAAAGGAAGTAAAACCGCAGGTACCGATCATTTTACCGGTTTCCCGCAGTGCAATCGCCCAGTCGTAAAATTCTCCGTCCTCGTACTGCTCTTCAACATATTTGAGATATTCCCGTGTCTGCAAGACATCGGCATGACAGTCCCAGGTTAAATACCGCGTCACATCCGCACGTCTTGCATAATCGAACATATCCTCCGCGTCATTGACGCGCATCCGTCGGAGCGTCAGTCTCTCTGTTTCCAGAATCGGAATTCGGGAGAAGATGTTATACAAAAAATGTTTATTCATCGTAATAACCATAACTTTTGCCTTAGCAAAAGTTTTCCTTTCCCTGTGGAGTTGTGACGCACCCGCACGCGGTTATACCGCAGGCGGATATCGTT
This sequence comes from Clostridia bacterium, assembly GCA_017942005.1. Classification (GTDB taxonomy): domain Bacteria; phylum Bacillota; class Clostridia; order Oscillospirales; family CAG-272; genus RGIG3925. The sequence continues at coordinate 2,212 of JAGAVJ010000039.1, forward strand.
GCTTTTCAAACAACGAAAGTCACAAAATCACGGTACGAGAAACCATGAAAATAGTTTCTTTTGAAAATCTTATTTTCAGACTTTACATCCTCTCCTAAAAATCCTATGGGTGATATTTAATTATTATATCCAATCTTTGAAGTGAATGCAAGACTTTTCCATAAAAATTCATGGTTTGTTTACAACCGTGCAAAGGAAAATCAAAGCAAAAGGACGTCTCTCTGCCAAAAGACAGCAGATACACGTCCTCATTGCCGATTGGTTATGGGTTATGCAGCCGCTTTTTGAAGATCAGCGGTTGTGTTCTTTCATGTCACGCAAAAGCCATACAATCACATGGGAGGCAAATCCATGGTCCAGCGATGCGACTGTGGAATCATTTTCCCACAAGGTGCCTGTCAAAAGTGCCATATCGTAGAAATATCCTTCGATGTTTTCAAGCACTTCCGTCATATTATCGTTCTTTGCCATCATGTCAAGACGCAGATAGTTACCGATAAACGCATTCGCAAAATGTACATCGGGATGCTTATTGTCCTGCTTGCGGTACGGTCCGAATTCATGCAGTAACGTATTCCAAAGCTCCGGATACTGTTCCTTTGTTGCAGTACCGAGATAGAATGCATAATACTGGCAGACCTCCGTCATTTCGCCCTGTAAATACAGCTTGCCGCTTTCATCACGCAGCATCTGATCGACAAAAAATTTACCGTTGTAGGAAAGGCGGCGAATGGTTTCCCGCATTTTTTGTGCCTGTTCTGTTAAGGCAGGATCACCGTACATGTCACCCATGGCCTCAAGACATGCGGCATACAGCATGTTGGACGGGAAGTTGACGCCCCGTACAAGGTCATTCGCACGCGACCATTCAACAAAAATCCATGCGTCGAGATCTTCAAGCAATCCGTCTTCATTTAAGTACGGCTTAAAGAATTCCACCAGATCATACAGCTTTTCACGGAATGCATCCACCATTTCACGGTCACCGGAACGGTCGAGATATTCCCGCAGCTCCATTACCAACCACATCGCCCAGTTGGGAATATAATTTCCATTGTAGTGATCGGACGGATAGCACATCGGCAGCATGCCCTTCGGCAGGCACTCAAAGGATTCCGGCAGCAGGAAGTTTTCAAGGAAGTTCTTCTCTACAACAGACTTTCCGGTCAGCGCATATTCGACACGTGCAGTCCAGAACGAGTCGCACAGCCATCCTGCGCGTTCCCGGCAGGGACAGTCGGTAAACAAATCGACCGCATTCTGACGGTAAGTCTGTACCGCAGCTTCCCATATCTTCTTAAATTTCGGATTGTCAGAGTGATATTCTGCAAAATTTTTTTCCGGTGCAGCATATTCGATCAGATGAATATCCGAAATTTCCGCTTCTCCGTCAATGACCATATACTTTAAGTACTGCATGGTAAACGGTTCCATGGAAAGCAGATCATATTCGCCGGCATCAAGATCATACCGGATCAAGTTGACACAGCCCATACGCCATGTGTTGATATCGCCGTTGAACAGCTCGTCAAATGTAATGACAAGCGTTGTGTGCTTCTTTGCTTTTACATGGGCGCCAATGAATCCGGTCAGATTGGAGTTCAGCTTCACCGTTGCAAACCGTTCCTTTGCAAGATGAATCACATCCGGCACCGCACACGGCTCCATTTCTTCACAGTGGTAAATATATGCACCCGCATCTGCGGACAGCTCGATTTCAAGCTCCTCCTTCGGATAGCCTTTCTGCGCCGGGGAAATGCCGTCAAGGCTTCTGTCACGCCACGTGTTCTGGGTTTCATCACAGGTGATGCTGCCCATGCCAACCATTTGTACAGCAGGAAGATATGTAAGCGACGGGAACGGCACACGGCGCGGCAGGTAAACCTTTTCCTCTGTTGCTTCCAGCGGCGTTCCGCCCACAGTCATCTTTCCAAAGGACGCCGCATAGGCAGCGCCCATGCGCCAGACCTCTACAAACGGGCGCTGGAACGAATACTTCTGTACTTTTTGTACACGTTCTGTCACCACATCACAGGGCATGCCGCCCATGGGAGCAGTCCATGCAGCAATCTCATTGTCGCAGAGAATTTCTGCCTGGAAGAACGACGGCTGATCCATCGTATAATAATTGTTGACATTGTAGCCGGCAACCTCAAACACGATGATATTTTCACCGTCTGAAAGTATGGGCGTCAGATTCAATTCATCGACGCGGTGATAGAATTTCGGTCCGCGTGCCGGTCCGTAAGCTGCAATTTTGCCGTTTACAAACACACGGTATACCGTGGAACCGGTCATACGCAGAAGCGTATTTCTGTCATTTCCGTCAACGACCGCGGTAAAACGCGCCGTCACATTCATTTCCCGATCTCTGCCGGCAGGCCAGACCGGAAGCGCTTTCTGGAAGGGATTGTATTCCATACTCATTACCATTTTTTGCATGTACCGCAATACAGCTGTTCACCGCCCAGCATGCAAGCCACAAAATTTGATCATGGACAAAAAGTCGGCACACTGCATTTCAGGCACAGGCAAAAATTCCTTTCTTTGCGGAATTGTTTTGCGTTTATTCTCCTTTGCCAAAGGCTGTCGGTTCTGCCAAAGACCAAACCTCCTGCATCTGGCAAAAAATCATAAAACACCGTTTGAAAACCTTCTTCAAACGTAAAAATTCCATTAAAAAATTTATAATGATCACGTTTACGAAAGTAAAAGTGATTTTCTTTCTAATCGTGTGAAAATCTGATATTATGTTTCAGACAGATACAAAAGACGCAATCTCCCTCATTCTACCTATTTATTATACATTCTTTGGCAGATTGGTCATGATTCCGGACAGATAATCCGCATACCCGACACGTACATCGTGAAAAGACAGATCTTCTTCATAAATCACTTCTGTCAGCGACGCATTCGGCACCCATGGAACCGTTTTCATCTCTGAGAGCGGCAGATGATTCCAGATACACTGCATGACGCGAATGGGCGTTGCATGCGTCCCGATGCAGACGGTCTGTCCGGGGTGGCTGCATACCACCGCTTCCACCGCCGCCTTCACACGCAGCTGCAATTGGACAACCGACTCCCCGCCTGTACATACGGCATTTCCGATATCGTGCATCCAGACGCCAAAGTCCTCCGGATATAACAGGGGAAGCTCGTCAAACGTTTTGCCTTCCCACGCACCTGCGAATATTTCACGAAAACCGGGATTTGCCGTCACAGAAAGATCGCGCTCCTGCCAGCGTGCAACATGACATGCCGTATCATATGCCCGGCGCAAATCACTTGCATATACCGCGTCAATCGTTTCTCTGCGCAGATACTTCCCTGCCGCTTCTGCCTGTGCATGACCGCGTGCCGTCAGTCCAAATGCATTGCTTTGTCCCGTAAAACGGTGCTCTGCATTGGCTTCACTTTCCCCATGCCGGATAAAAATCAATTTGGTTGCCATTATGATCTCCATACCGTTTGCATGTTCCACATATGCTGTTATCCAGCATTTACAAAATCCCCAAACGGTACATCCTTTCTCTTGCGTTTCTTTTTTATCGGATCGTCACCATGCAAAGCTCCGGTGTGTTGCCTATGCGCGGTACAATGGTGTGGTTGCCAAGACCGCGGCTGACAATGAGCCGCCCCTCATGCATCCCCTGCGCATACTTTGGAAACAGCCCCTGCCCCGGTGAGTAGACCGGATGACCAAAGAAACGAATCTGCCCGCCATGCGCGTGCCCTGACAAAATGAGCGGAATCTCATATTGCCAAAGAAAGGCACGGTACCATTCCGGTCTGTGTGATATCAGTACCCGATACCCGTCTTCTTTGCAAAATGCCTCTAAAAAGGTATGATTTTCACCGCTGTCACCGATTTCCGGCTCCAGTGCGCCAATACACAGTTCTCCAAAATGTACAAATTCACTGCATAAAAGCGTAACCCCGGTAGCACGAATCTGCTCCAAATCGTTTTCATGCAACAGTTTTTCATGATTGCCAAGTCCATAAAAAACAGGATACCGCTTTGCGGCTTCTCGCAAAAAGAACATTGCATGACTGCTGTGATGTTCCATGTTCGACATTTGATCCCCTGCAATCACAATTGCTGTCGGATGTATTTCATCTATGATGTCCAAAACCGGTTCTGCTTTACAATTGTGCATATCGGTCACCAGTGCCAATGTACATGGCGCAGTCAGGTGTGCATTTTCCACGGTATACGGCGTCAAATCAAGCCTTTTCTTCATAAATGAAACATAGTTCCTTTCTTTTGCAAAAACTTTGGTGTCGGTTTCCCTTTGCAGATGATAACAACGGTATTCGGCAGCAAATTTCGATGCCGTATTCTTTGGTAAAAAATCAACTCAACTCTGACAGAGATGATCCAAAAGATGTGTGATGTGCTTGTTTTCTCCGATAACGGTCACAAGATCCCCCGAAGCAAATTTTTCCTGCGGGTCGACAGAATTTCCTTTTTTGCGCTCATTTTTCTTTTTATGCAGAATCACGTTGATGTTCAGGCGCTTGCGCAGATCAAGCTCAATCAGGGTCTTGCCAATCCAGCGCTGCGGAACCTCAATCTCCACAATGGTGGTGTCTTCTGAAAATTCCATATATTGCTGTACCCCATCATAGGAAATCTGCCGCCCAAGCCTGCGTCCGATATCAGACTCCGGCAGTACCACGCGGTCTACACCCACCTTTTCAAGAACTCTGGCATGACGTTCATCCGCTGCACGCGCAATGACCAGTTTTGCCCCCTGTTCCTTCAGCAGGATCGCTGTCAGCACACTGTCATTGATATTTTCCGCAATGCAGATGATACAGCAGTCATAATCCGCAGCTCCAGATGTGCGCAGAACGGCTTCATCCGTACAGTCACCGATGATGGCAGTATCCACCATATCCGCAATCGCTTCGACCTTTTTTTCATCGTTGTCGATAATCAGAACTTCCCGCCGTGCCTGCGCAAGCATTTCAGCCAGAGCCAAACCAAATCTGCCAAGTCCAATGACACAAAAGCTCTTCATTTATTTTATAACCGTAGACCCTATATATGCAAGGGTTCCTTTCCATATCAATCGTGTGAAAAATAAATTTTGCACGCCTGTTTTTTTAACAATATCATTATCCAATCAGCAATTTTGCCTCCGGATAGCGAACGGACTCTTCTTCCCTGTCACGGCGAAGAAGTACATAGGACAGCGTCAGAATTCCCACGCGCCCCATATACATTGCGACAATCAAAAGAACCCTGCTTGCGATTCCAAGCGTCGGCGTCAGTCCAAGAGACAGTCCCACCGTACAAAACGCAGAAAAACATTCATACAGCGCCCCTTCCATGGACACACCATCCCAAACTGCAATCAGAGACGCACAGATAAAGATTGCCGCCAAAAGAAATCCAATGATGCACAGCGCACGCCGCACGGTATCGTTTGTAACGGTACGCCGCATCACACGAATATCCCGTCTGCCGCGCATCGTTGACCAGACTGCTGCAAACGCCACACCAACGGTACTGATTTTTGCGCCGCCTGCGGTCGATCCCGATGCACCGCCGATAAACATCAGCAGCATACACAGCGCCTTGGTCACATCCAGCATTGCATTCTGCCCAATGGCGTCAAATCCTGCGGTTCTCGGCGTAACCGATTGAAAAAACGCATGCAAAAGCTTCTGCCAAATCGGCAAACCGCCGATGGTGTCCGGATTGTTCCATTCAAGCACCGCGATAAGCAGCATACCAAAGCCAAGCAATCCAACTGTAATGGTCAGTACAAAGCGCGTGTACATACTGATCCGCTTTCGGCTGCGCAGCCATTCCCAGATATCGTTCCATACGAGAAATCCGGACGCACCAAGAATGATCAGAAGCGAGAGTACCAATAAAAGAAGCGGGTCGGCGCCAAGCTCCGTCAGAGAAGAAAACGCACCGGTCGCATATCCGCCAAGCGGATCAAAGCCTGCATTGCAGAATGCAGAAACCGACAGAAATATTCCCGTAAAGATACCCCGTCCGATACCAAGCATCGGAATGGTGCGAATCATCAGCAGCAGTGCACCGCAGCCTTCGATCACAGCTGTCCCAATCAAGATACGGCGAATAAACTTTTGTGTACCTTCCACTGTCTCCAGGCCAAAGGACTGTGCCGCAAGTGCGCGCATGCGCGGAGAAATACGTTTTCCGAAAGCGCCGAGTAGCTGCAACGCAAACGACATGAACCCAAGACCGCCAATCTGAATCATACACAAAATCACAATTTGCCCAAATAAGGTCCAATGGATTCCGGTATCTACCACCGTCAGTCCCGTCACACATGTCGCAGATACCGCTGTAAACAGCGTGTCCGGAAACGGCGTCACATTGCCGCTTTGTGAGGCAGCCGGAAGCATCAGAAGAAGACTGCCGAATAAAATAATCGACAAAAAACCAATCGAGAAGACATGTGCGGGAGATAACCGAATATGACGGCTGCTTTTCTTTGCGTGCTGCTCTGCTGTCGGATTGGTTATCCGCGTCTGCGTTTTTCCCTGCGTCTTTGCCGCATGCAGATGCACATTTTTTTTCACTTTTTCTGCCGACATTGCCATGATCTCCTCTTTGAAAAAAGTACAGTAATATCTTACCACAAATCCATAGAAACGTCAAGTATCAAAATTGAAATAAATCATTTTGCCTATTTTAACATAAGTTCGATGAAACGCTCTTAGGGCTGTCGCATTTACATGCTCCATCCTATAAAATTCGCCTTTTCGCTTTTTGGGGGCGAAATTTCACTGCGTATTTTTAACAAAATACACAGTGAAAACGCCGAATTCGGATCACTTTGTGATCCCGGGCTGTTGCAAGTTTTCAACTTGCAACAGCCCCGCCGCTTGGGCATCCCCCAAAAACTTTCAAACAAAGAAATCGTCAAAGTGTTGTGCAAATGCAGCAAAAAGCATGCAGAACTTTCGCTGTATTTACATCGTTTAAAGTTTTTTGAATGGGGTTTGGGGAAAAGCTTTTTTACAAAAAAGTTTTTCCCAAAAATCTACGATTTTCCCACAAATCAATCAAAATAAAATTCCCCTGCCTGTGAAGACAGAGGAATTTTGTTCTTTCGATATTGTATCCTACTATACAATTAATATTGTATAGAAAGATAATCTATAGATAAGAAACATTAGGATCCACTTACAGATCGCTGTTCAAAATGGTGTCATCCGGCAGTCTGTCTGCTTTTTCCACCTGAATCGAACGGTAACGCTCCATACCGGTACCGGCAGGAATCAGTTTACCGATAATGACATTTTCCTTCAAGCCAAGCAGATGATCTGTCTTGCCGCGGATCGCAGCCTCGGTAAGCACCTTTGTCGTTTCCTGGAAGGAAGCGGCAGAGAGGAAGGATTCCGTCTGCAGCGCTGCCTTTGTAATACCAAGGAGCATATGCGAGCAGACTGCGGTGCGCAGTGTCTTGTTGCCTGCCTCGATTTCTTCACGAATGAGATCGTTTGCCTCTTCAAAGGTATTGACATCTACAACAGAACCTGCAAGCAGTCTCGTGTCGCCGGGATCTTCGACTTTGCACTGTCTGGTCATCTGACGGGTAATCACTTCAATATGCTTATCGTTGATATCGATGGACTGCATACGGTAAACCTTCTGCACTTCACGTACCAGATAATCATATGCTGCGTCGATGCCGTTGACACGCGTAATGTCCTGCGGAGAGAGATTACCTTCTGTCAGTGCCTGACCACGTGTGACATAATCGCCGTCTGCAACCGTCATCTTGGTAGAGAACGGAATTGCATAAACAAACTCATTGCCGCCTTCATCCGTCAGCGTGATGGTACGGTTGCGTTTGGTATCCTGAATCCGGATGATGCCGGAAGCTTCCGCAATGACAGCGGTCTGCTTCGGCTTGCGTGCTTCAAACAGTTCCTCGACACGGGGAAGACCCTGTGTAATATTGGTACCCGCGATACCGCCGGTATGGAAGGTTCTCATCGTCAGCTGTGTACCGGGTTCACCGATGGACTGTGCCGCAATGATACCAACCGCTTCACCGATGGAAACCGGCTTACCCGTTGCAAGGTCGGAACCATAGCAGTGGACGCATACGCCGTGACGGGACTTGCACTTACGGACAGAACGCAGGTAAACTTCCTGCAAACCGGAGTCGAGAATTTTCTTCACATGCTCTGTACCGATCATTTCTCCGTTTGCAATGATAAGTTCTCCCGTCTTCGGGTTGATGATATCCTGCATGGTGTATCTGCCAAGCAGACGGTCCTTCATCGGTTCGATGATATCGTTGCCGTCCATGACGTTGCCGACCCACAGACCTTCCTTTGTACCGCAGTCGTCTTCTCTGACAATGACTTCCTGGGAGACATCCACAAGACGTCTGGTCAGATATCCGGAGTCTGCGGTCTTCAGCGCCGTATCGGAAAGCGATTTTCTGGAGCCTCTTGCACCGATAAAGTATTCCAGAATGTCCATGCCTTCACGGAAGTTGGACTTGATCGGGATTTCCATGGTCTTACCGGTTGCGGAGAACATCAGACCGCGCATACCGGCGAGCTGTCTCATCTGTGCCATAGAACCGCGGGCACCGGAGTCAGACATCATCTTAATGGAGTTATAACGATCCATGGACGCATTCAGCTTTTCAGTGACGTCCTTTGTACACTTATCCCAAACGTCGACGACGTTCTTATAACGCTCGTTTTCGGAAAGCATACCGCGCTGGAACGCACGGTTGATCTTTTCAACCTGCGCTTCGGAATCGGCAATCAGCTGTGCCTTTTCCGGCGGCACAACAATATCGGAGAAGGCAATGGAGAGCGATGCAAGCGTGGAATACTTGTATCCCATCGACTTGATATCATCCAGCACTTGCGCCGTCACCGTCGCATTGTGACTCTTGATACAGCGGTCGACAATATCGCCCAGCTGCTTTTTGCCGCAGACGAAATCGATTTCGAGATCAAAATAGTTGTCAGGGTCGGAACGGTCGACATACCCGAGATCCTGCGGAATCGGACGGTTGAAAATCATACGGCCAAGCGTCGTATTGATCACCTTGGATTCCATTTTGCCGTTGCGTTCCTTGAACACACGGCACTTGATGGCTGCATGCAGACCCAGTTCATGATTTGCATATGCCATCATCGCTTCATTGAAGTCGCGGAATGCGTGACCTTCTCCGATTTCACCGGCACGGTCAATGGTCAGATAGTAAGAACCGAGGACCATATCCTGTGACGGAACGGCAACAGCACGACCGTCAACAGGCTTTAACAGGTTGTTTGCAGAAAGCATCAGGAAACGTGCTTCTGCCTGTGCTTCTGCGGAAAGCGGTACGTGGACCGGCATCTGGTCGCCGTCAAAGTCCGCGTTGAAGGCGGTACAGACGAGCGGGTGCAGACGGATGGCACGGCCTTCGACCAGAATTGGCTCAAACGCCTGAATGGACAGCTTGTGCAGCGTCGGCGCACGGTTCAAAAGGACAGGGTGCTCCTTAATGACATTTTCAAGTGCGTCCCACACATCGTCATTGACACGTTCGACTTTTTTCTTTGCATCTTTAATATTGGAAGCCTTCTGGGTTTCTACAAGACGCTTCATGACAAACGGCTTAAACAGTTCCAGCGCCATTTCCTTCGGCAGACCGCATTGATAAATTTTCAGCGTCGGACCGACGACAATAACAGAACGTCCGGAATAGTCAACACGTTTGCCAAGCAGGTTCTGACGGAACCGTCCCTGTTTGCCGCGCAGCATCTCGGAAAGAGACTTGAGCGGACGGTTGTTTGGACCGGTGACAGGCTTGCCGCGGCGGCCGTTATCAATCAGGGCGTCAACAGCTTCCTGTAGCATACGCTTTTCGTTGCGGATAATGATATCCGGTGCAGAAAGCTCATTCATACGCTTCAGACGGTTGTTCCGGCTGATGACACGGCGGTACAGGTCATTCAAATCGGAGGTTGCAAAGCGGCCGCCGTCCAGCTGAACCATCGGGCGGATTTCAGGCGGCAGCACGGGAATGGCATCGAGGATCATCCATTCCGGCTTGTTATCGGATTCGCGGAATGCTTCCACGACCTCCAAACGCTTCACAATACGAATTTTCTTTTGCTGAGAAGCAGTATTCAGCTCCTCACGCAGAGATTGGGACAGCGCATCGCAGTCAAGCTCTGCAAGAAGCTCCTTGATGGCTTCCGCACCCATACCGACACGGAACTCATCCTCATATTTTTCATAATATTCACGGTACTCATGGTCGGAAAGCAGCTGATATTTCTGCAGCGGCGTGGTACCGGGATCAATCACGATATAAGAAGCAAAATAAAGTACCTTTTCCAGATTTCTGGGAGTAATGTCCAGAAGAAGACCCATCCGGGACGGGATTGCACGGAAATACCAGATATGAGAAACCGGGCAGGAAAGCTCGATGTGTCCCATACGTTCACGGCGTACCTTCTTGGAGGTTACGTCGACACCGCACTTCTCACAGGGGCCGTTTTTGTTGCGCACACGCTTGTATCTGCCGCACATACATTCCCAGTCCTTTGTCGGACCAAAAATGCGTTCACAGAACAGACCGTCACGCTCTGCCTTCAGCGTTCTGTAGTTGATGGTCTCCGGCTTCTTGACCTCGCCATGAGACCAGCTTCTGATCATCTCAGGAGATGCCAGACCGATTTTAATTGAAGCGAATTCCTTTTCCATAGGTCAGATCATACGCCCCTTTCTCAAATAATATCATCGTCGCTGTAATTATCATCCAATTCATCCAACAGATCGTCCGGGAATACAGCGTCATCGTCGCCGAAATCGTCTTCCTCCACATATCCGTCAGGTACATCTTCACCCTCGGCAACATCCGGTCCGAGCATATCGGCGACATCGTAGGTGGTATCCTGTACTTCTGTCTCGTCAAGGCAGGAAAGTTCAATTTCATTTCCGTCATTGTCGAGTACGCGGACATCCAGTGCCAATGCCTGAAGTTCCTTAACTAAGACACGGAATGCTTCCGGCACACCGGGCGTCGGAATGTTCTGTCCCTTGACAATCGCTTCATAGGTTTTTACACGTCCTGTGACATCGTCGGATTTCACAGTCAGAATTTCCTGCAGCGTATAGGCAGCGCCGTATGCTTCCAGTGCCCAGACTTCCATTTCACCGAAACGCTGACCGCCGAACTGGGCTTTACCGCCAAGCGGCTGCTGTGTAATCAGGGAGTAGGGACCTGTAGAACGTGCGTGAATCTTATCGTCTACCAGGTGATGCAGCTTCAAGTAGTACATAATGCCAACCGTGACAGGGTTGTCAAACGGTTCGCCAGTACGGCCGTCATACAGCGTCGATTTTCCGGACGGATCGATGCCTGCCATTTTCAGACATTCTTCAATGTCTTCATGCGTTGCACCGTCGAAAATCGGAGTCATAACCTTCCATCCAAGCTTCTTTGCCGCATATCCAAGGTGTACTTCCAGCACCTGACCGATATTCATACGGGAAGGCACGCCCAGCGGGTTCAGCACGATATCAAGCGGCGTACCGTCAGCAAGGAACGGCATATCTTCCGGCGGCAGAATTCTCGAAACGACACCCTTGTTGCCGTGACGGCCTGCCATTTTATCGCCGACCGAGATTTTACGCTTCTGTGCAATATAAACGCGCACAACCTTGTTGACACCGGGCGGCAGCTCGTCTCCTGCTTCCCGTGTAAAGATCTTGACGTCGACAACAATACCTGTGATACCGTGCGGCAGACGCAGAGAGGTATCGCGGACTTCTCTTGCCTTCTCACCAAAAATCGCGCGGAGAAGGCGTTCTTCTGCAGTCAGTTCCGTTTCACCCTTCGGGGTCACTTTACCAACCAGAATATCGCCTGCATGGACTTCCGTACCGCGGCGGATGATACCTTCATTGTTCAAATCCTTCAGTGCATCTTCACCGACGTTTGGCACATCGCGTGTGATTTCTTCCGGACCAAGCTTGGTATCTCTTGCTTCATGGGAATATTCTTCAATGTGAATTGAAGTATAAACGTCATCGCGTACCAGACGCTCATTCAAAAGGACAGCGTCCTCGTAGTTGTAGCCTTCCCAGGTCATGAAGCCGATGAGCATATTTTTTCCCAGCGCAATTTCACCGCCGGCAGTCGCGGGACCGTCCGCGATGACATCGCCCTTCTTAACAATGTCGCCCTGGTTGACAATCGGTCTCTGGTTGACACAGGTGCCCTGGTTGGATCGCTTAAACTTGATAAGCGTATATACATTTTTCTTGCCGGAATCGCTGCGTACCACGATTTCATCTGCAGAAACACGTTCGACAACGCCGTCTTCCTTTGCAAGAATACAAACGCCGGAGTCCACCGCTGCCTTATATTCCATACCGGTACCGACAATCGGGGATTCGGTGATCAAAAGCGGCACAGCCTGCTTCTGCATGTTGGAACCCATAAGTGCACGGGTGTTATCGTCGTTTTCAAGGAAGGGAATCATAGAGGAAGCGACGGAGAAGACCATACGCGGAGAAACGTCTACAAAATCAATTTTGTCCGCTTCCACTTCCACGACATCGGCACGGTCACGTACAATGATCTTCTTCTTGACAAACGCATTGTTTTCGTCAAGCTGTACCTTTGCCGGCGCAACAATATACTTGTCCTCAATGTCTGCCGTCATGTATACGATATCGTTTGTTACCACATGCGGCGTCACAGACTTGTCGACACGGCGGTACGGTGTTTCAATAAAGCCGTATTCATTGATACGCGCAAAGGTTGCAAGTGAAGAAATCAGACCGATGTTCGGACCTTCCGGAGATTCGACCGGACAGATACGGCCGTAATGGGTATAATGCACGTCTCGGACTTCAAACGATGCACGGTCACGTGACAAACCGCCCGGACCGAGTGCAGAAAGACGGCGTTTGTGGGTCAGTTCAGCCAATGGGTTTGCCTGATCCATAAACTGAGACAGCGGAGAAGAACCGAAAAATTCGCGGATGGCAGTCACAACAGGACGGATGTTGATCAGCGACTGCGGCGTTAAAACGTCCGTATCGTTTGTCATCATGCGTTCCTTGACGATCTTGTCCATTCTGGAGAAGCCAATGCGCAGCTGGTTCTGTAAAAGCTCACCGACACAACGCAGACGGCGATTGCCTAAATGGTCGATATCATCGGTGGTACCGATGCCATACTGCAAACCAATCATATAGTTGACGGAAGCAAAGATATCGTCCTTTGTAACATGGCGCGGGCAAAGTTCCGCTTCACGGCGAACACATTCGTCCTTGACTGCATCCACATCGCCTTCGCAGGCTTCCACAATTTCAAGCAGAACAGAAGTCTTGACCTTACCCTTGATGCCGATATCTTCCAAATCGTATCCAAGCACAACCTCCGGAAGGATGGTGCCGTTGGAGAAAACCTTCATCTCGCCGTCACCTTCGATGTGGATATAAACCTCATTTACACCCGCATTTTCAATGGCAAGTCCAATTTCCTCTGTGACCTCGGTGTCTACATCATACAGGATTTCACCTGTAATCGGACTGATGACTGCACGGGACAGAACATGTCCGATCAGTCTCTTGCCGATGGCAAGCTTTTTGTTGTATTTATAACGGCCAACCGCAGCCAGATCATATCGCTTGGGATCAAAGAACAGGTTGTTGATCAGCAGCTGTGCACTTTCCACCAGCGGCGGCTCACCGGGACGCAGCTTCTTGTAAATTTCCTTTAGAGATTCCTCACCGGCAGTCGTACCGTTGGCATCTGCAAGGGCCTGCATGCCGTCTTTTTCCAGGGTCGCGCTAAGCAGCGGAATATCGCCGAAATATGTTTTGATTTCAGCGGCAGTTTCAATGCCGAGTGCACGGATGAGCACAGTTGCCGGAATTTTTCTGTTCTTATCAATACGGACATAGAGGATATCATTGACGTCTGTCTCATATTCCAGCCATGCGCCGCGGTACGGAATGATCTGTGCCGTATAAATGCGTTTTCCCGTTTTGTCGGAGACGGTATCAAAATACACGCCGGGAGAACGTACAATCTGCGAAACGATGACACGTTCCGCACCATTGATGATAAAGGTACCGGTATCCGTCATCAGCGGGAAATCTCCCATAAAGATTTCCTGTTCCTTTACCTCACCGGTCAAACGATTTGTCAGTCTGACTTTGACACGCAGCGGTGCGGCATAGTTGACGTCACGGTCTTTACATTCCTCCACCGGATATTTCGGTTTAGGATCAATAGAAAAATCGATAAATTCGATGATCAGATTGCCCGAATAGTCTGTAATCGGAGACACATCGCGCAGAACCTCCATCAGACCTTTTTCGATAAAGTTCTGATAGGATTTCTTCTGAACCTCGATAAGGTTTGGCATTTCGAGCGCTTCGTATATCTTTTGGAAACTCATGCGGACATTTTTGCCAAGCTGTCGGGGTTTGACCATAGACACAATCACTCCATTCTAATAGAATTGTTCCATGCGTTTTCCGTATGTTTTGCACAAACATACGATATCGTAAATGGAATCGGATGTACAAAAAAGAGAAGTTTTGAAAAGCAGAAAAAAACACTGCCTTTCTGAAAAACATAATACGCCAGTATAATGTATTTTAATATTATAGCACAAATCCCTAATTTTGTCAAGGGAAAATTTGAAAAATTTTAATTTTTTATGACACAAATATTTACAGGAATGATCCAAAGCCAAAGCAAGTCCTGCCCGTCTCCTAAATCATTCCTGTACCGTTTGCAAAAAGTATCAGGCGTTTTCGCCCTTTTCCCATAATTCCCGTACGGCATCGTATACAGAATCCGGAATGTCCGGCTCTCCATAGGACGACCGCGGGAGAAGCTGATCGCCTGCAACCGCAGGGTCTGTACACGCATTGTCATTTCTGTATTTTTCGCGCTGCGCCGGGTCGCGGAAGTCCGGAACCTCCATCGGCATATTTCCTGCCAGAACGGAACGGTATGCAAGCAAGCCGCAGATTCCCATGTCCAGCGCCTGATAGATGTCAATGGACCATGCGCCGTCCGGGCGGCCGAGAATCTTTTCAATAAAGAAATGTGTCGGATAAAAATCGCTGCCGCCGTGGGTCTGATACTGCTTCGCTGCTTCCGCTGCAATTTCCGCCTGCGGCTCGTATTTTTCCCATGCGCCGATACAGCGGCGCTCTCCCTCTCGATAGACGTTCAAAGGCTGATTTTCTTCCAGTCTTCCGGTTTCCATCATACCCTTTTTGCCGTACAGCTCATAGTGAATGCTGCCCGGCTCACGCTTCATATTGCCATGCACACTCTTGACAACCGCACCATTTTCCAGCGTCACAATTTCAAGCGCCGGCCCCCGATAACAGCCGAGTGCAAGCATATCCTCTCCCGGCTTTCCTTCAAATCCGACAACAGACTTCGGACGCAGACCCGTAATGGTCAGAAGCGGACCGAGAGAATGGGTATTGTAGAAATTCGCAAATTCAAAATTGCGCCAGTGGTTCCGCTCACCATAGGTAATCTGCGGCCAGATGGAAGAACAGTCGTGGATGTATTCGCCCTCTCCATACATAATCTCACCCACATCTCCGCGGCGATACCGCTGCCACATTTCAAAGGTGTGCGTCATATAGCAATAGTTTTCACCATAAGCGTAAACAAGTCCCGTTTCCTCTACTGCTTCCACAAGCTGTACGGCTTCCGCCATCGTTTGACACGGCAGTACCTCAGACAGTACATGCATACCCGCTCT
Source organism: Clostridia bacterium (assembly GCA_017942005.1). Taxonomy (GTDB): domain Bacteria; phylum Bacillota; class Clostridia; order Oscillospirales; family CAG-272; genus RGIG3925. The sequence goes on from JAGAVJ010000039.1 coordinate 17,983, forward strand.
CAGGCAGCGAATGGCAAACGGCGCATGCTCTGTCGCATAATTGGCAAGGACGACCGCGTCCATATCATATTGAATAAAGTCATCAAAATTTTCAAATACTGCAATCTCAGTACCGCACTCCCGTGCAGTCTTCTGCGCGTCTTCCAACAGCGGGACATATTTGTCGCAGACAGCGACCAGCTCTGCATCAGGGTGATGCAGGAGTACCCCAATCATGGTAGTTCCGCGAGCGCCGCCAAAGACGCCGATACGCAGCTTCCGACTTTTATCTTTTTCCATATCGTTTCCCTATACCTTTCCATTAAACAAATGTCATGAATTGTCATTTTTAACATTCAATAAGGGGCAACGCCCCGTCACCCAAGCGTTCCGGTGGTGGATTGTACCACCACCGGAAAAAGTAAGTGGCTCCCGCCGCCTATAGAGGCGGGGGACATCTTACTTTTAGTTATATCACATTTGCCGTTTCTTGTCAACTAAAAAATAAAAGTTGTCCGGAAAGAACACCTACCAGAAAGTGCGCTGATACGAACCGACAAAAGTAAATCATCTCGCTTTTAGTGATAAAGCCAGGTCGTATACCAACTTCCGCGCTGTCCCAGTGTGTAAAAGTCCGTAAGCTTCACCGTCTTATCTGCCGCATTGACAAACACTGCCAGCTCACCGCTGTCCAATGGTCTGACTTCAGCAGCGTTCAGTGCTTTGAGCGAAAGCTGCGGAATATCCCGTACCGCGACAGTAGGATTTTCACCGCGGTCATAGCCAAGCAAAATCGGTCCGCGGTAAATGCAGTACCGTCCGTCGCAGTCACTCTTCCCCTCTTCTATACGATAGTGCAGCGGAATATGCAGCTCCGCAGAAAGTGTGCCATTTCCGTTTGATTCAAAATAGCTTCCTTTTTTGGTAAAGTTCACCGTATCGGATATCGTTGTATCCGGAGCAAAGCCGGGGATACGCAGACGCAGCTTTTTGTTTTTCGATAGTTTCGCGGTGATTTTAACGGTATCACAAAACGGATAACTGCCTTCCACTGTAATCTCATCGCTGTCAGCGGTGATAACATGCGCCCTGCCATAGTAATTGATCAGCAGCGCATCGTCCTTTTGTACATATGCCCAATCTGCAAGCATCCCTATGGCACGGTGCGCATTGACCGAGCAGCAGTTGAGGTCGGGGGAACCGGGGCGGCTCTGGAAACCGATCTCATGATAATTCGCCATGCGCAAGCCCTCCATCGGGGTATTGTATGTGCTCCAGCGTCCGGTCTTAGAAAAGCTTCCGGCGACTGCATTGTATAGAGAATGCTCCAGAAAATCAACGAGTTCAGGCGCGCCGGTCGCATGGTACAATTGCAGTGCGAATGCGTTGTATGCAACGACACAGCAAGTTTCTATCGCCCCGAAGCTGTATGGATTTCCGACCGCCTGTTCCCGCGTTGAAAAGCCGCCGGTATTATGGACATCGGTCGACAGGATGCTGTAGAATATCTGCTTTGCAGCCTCTAAATAGTCCTCCTGACCGACTGCCCTTGCCATCTCAGCAAACCCCATGACGACATGCAGACTCTCCCAGCGCGGCTTCGGGCATTGATAGAATGGCAGATTCTTTTTTGCATACGCTAAATAATTACCGGCGCTTTCTTCTGCGCAGTCCCGCTCAATTTCTTTTGCAAGGCTGAGATACTTTTCATCACCGGTTTCATTGTAAAGACGTGCAAACACATGATACGGCGCCAAATTTGTCTCAGCCCAGCCGATATCAATGAGTCGGCGTCCGGTAGCTCCATAAAAGGTATTGAGGAAAAGTGCGGCAATGCGATCGATACAGTCAAGCAGCGGTTTCTTTTTTGTAATCTGATACCAATCAAGCAAACCGGTCATGATATGATAATGTCCCCATGCATCCCATGTTTCAAAGGCAGCGCCGCTGTGCTTGTCGTCCAGAAGGTCAGGTTCGGGTGACTTGCCGGTCAACTGATATTCTTCCGGAAATACGCCCAAATAGCCGTTTGGCTCCTGATAGGATATCAATTCGTCAATAACAGCAAGGCATTCGTCTTTCAAACGTGCATCGCCGAGCAGGCGATACATCGCGGCACAGCCAGTAAGGTATTTTCCGACAAATTCACCGGACCATGGAAGCAGCCGGCGATAAGGCGCGACATTCTTATCACGAAACATATACAGCAATGCCGGGTTCGTCTTACGCAGATTTAAAAGCCAATTCTCGGTGATATTACGGCCAAGCGCTCCAATATGGTCATCAAGCTGCATGTCCGCAATCTGAATTCCGACAGATGGATTATCATTCATAGATGGATTCTCCTGTTTTTTGTAAGTAAAAATTTTCATATATTAAAAATCGCGCTGTCAGCAACAGCGCAATCCAAACCATTTCAGCAGACATATTATATCATGCCCTGCACGATTTGTCAAGTATGCAATACACGTTAAACAATAAACGGTCGCTCATAAATGCGCCTGCCTGCGTAACACAGGACAGTCTGAAGACAACCTTTTCCAGTATTCATGCATACATAAGTTCCGCCAAAAAATCCATACTATGACCGAATCAATGACAGCATAAAGGAGTAACCAACGATGCAAAGTCCATATGAAATTACGTTATCCGCACTGGATAATCTGTTCTCCGTACCGGATAATTTTGGCATTGTACGGCGGGAGTTTACCATCGGTGCACACCATGCCGTACTTTACTTTACCGACGGTCTGAATGCAGGCGACGAAGCAGAACACGTCCTTGCATTCTGTAAGCATGCGGAAAGCAGCGATGCGGCGCCCCATCCAATCGACACAGTCGAAGCCTTTTGTGCCGCATACATTTCCTATCCGGAAACGGAAATATCGGCAGATCTCAATACCCTGCATACCGGCGTCATGACGGGATGTCTGCTGCTGGTTCTTGAATTATTTCCAACAAAGGGAATTCTAATCAAGAACCGGCAGACACCAACCCGTTCTCTTGCAGAACCGGAGCATGACAAGGTTCTGCGCGGCGCACATGTCGGCTTTGTAGAAACCCTGCCGCTCAATTGCGCGATGATCCGAAGACTGCTTCCCGACCCACATCTGATGATGAAGCGATATTCCATCGGACAGTATTCCAGAACCGGCGTCGTTATGTGCTATATGCGCGGTTCAGCCGATGAAAAATACCTTTCGTTCCTTGATAAAAAGTTAAACAGCATTCATACAGATTCCCTCAGTCTTGGCACTCAAAGCTTAGCAGAGTGCCTTGTCAAACGCCGCACATGGAATCCGTTTCCATACTTCCGTTATACAGAACGGCCAGATTCCGCAGTGGCTTCTCTTGTGGAAGGAAGCATCATCCTCCTGTGCGAAAATGCACCACAGGCAATGATTCTTCCGGTTTCCATCTTTTCTTATTTGCAGGAGACAAACGACTTTTATATCGCACCGTTTACAGCGACATATCTGCGGCTGCTGCGGCTTTTTTCGTTTTTGTGTGCAATTTATCTGATTCCGGTCTGGTATGCCGCCGTGATGCATACCGCACATCTGCCGCATTGGCTTTCTTTTCTGGAGCTTACAGAGCCGTCAGTGTTTCCGATTCTTGCACAATTGATCTTAATTGAGTTAGCAGTTGACGCCCTGAAGCTCGCATCCATGAATACGCCAACTGCTCTTTCCAATTCCCTTTCTGTCATCGGCGGTTTGATTTTAGGAGATTTCGCCGTACAGACTGGACTGTTCATGCCGGAAACCATTCTGTATATGGCAGTGGTTTCCATTGCGCATTTCACACAGCATAATTATGAGCTTGGATATGCGTTTAAATACACACGCGTCATGATGCTCCTGCTCACTGCTGTCTTAGGCTGGTGGGGAATTGCAGTCGGCACCATCGTCTTAATCGTGTTCCTTATCACGGTTCCGGCGCTTGAGGAAAAGCCGCGCTATTTCTATCCTTTGATTCCCTTCAATGGAAAAGCCCTGTACCGGCTCTTTTTCCGTCAGCGGAAAATGAAATAACGTAAACGCTCTTACGCTCTTGGGGCGTTTTTGAAAAAACGCCCCGCCGCTTGGGCATCCCCCAAAAACTTTTTAATCGATATTGTTTAAATGCGAATGTCGTTTGCCCGGTACAAAGTTTTTTGAAAGGGGTTTGGGGAAACTCTTTTTTTTAAAAAAGTTTTCCCCATTCATGCATTCCTGCCTTCATCACGCGGTAAAACCGCTCCGTATCCTGCACAGTATTTCCGAACCCGACGGAGATTCGCACCGTTCCGTCCTGTTCCGTCCCAAATGCACGATGCGGCATGGGCGCGCAGTGGAAGCCGGAACGGGTACATATCCCGTATTCCGATAAAAAAGCAGAAACCTGCATGCACGAAATTCCATCCACACAGAAGGAAAGCGTTGTACCGGTTTCCAATCCTGGCTGACAAACGGTGATGCCTCGCATCGAAAGCAGCATCTCACGCAGCCGCCGGTACAGTCTGTGCGAGTCCCCCCGTACACATTCAAGACCAATAGAAGAAAGACAGCGCATCCCCGCATCCAGTCCGGCAATAACCGGCGTTGCAAGTGTACCGGCTTCCAGCATTTCCGGAAGAAAATCCGGCATGGCGGCACGCAGGGATTCCACACCGTTTCCGCCTTGTACAAGAGAGTACAGACGCGGCGCTTCTTCCCCGATCAGCAGAAGACCGCTTCCCGCCGGTCCAAGCAGTGCCTTGTGTCCGGCAGTGCAAAGATAGTCGATGTGGTCGCGCTGCATATCAATATCATAAATTCCCGCACTTTGTGATGCATCTACAAGCAGCGGCACATGCATCTCTCTGCATAGTGACCCAATTTTATCAATCGGCAGCATCGCCGCACATACATTGGACACATGACATGCGCAGACAAGCACCGTCTCCGGTCTGATCCGGCTTTTGATGTTCGCAAGAATTTCCGCCTCTGACAGCATCTCTGCAGCGCCGCGGAACACAGGGTATACGTCCCATACAACCTCTCCGTGCTGCTCCATTTCATACAGCGGACGCAAAACGGCATTGTGTTCCATTTCTGATATTAAAATATGCGGCAAATGCGCCTTTTGGGCGTCTGAAATCGGTTCTGCTTTTTTTGAAAAAGCTGTCTCTTCCTTGATCAGGTTTCGTTTTCCAAAGCTGTGCAGAACCGTATTGATGGCATACGTTGCATTGGGATAAAAAAGCACATTTTCCGGCTCTGCCGCACCGAAAAATGCTGCTGCATGTTCTCTTGTATGAAAAATCAGCTCCGCTGCACGCATCGACAGTACATGGGAAGAACGTCCCGGGTTTCCGCCTGCATCCGTTAATGCAGATGCCATTGCACAACCAACGGCATACGGCTTCGGATAGCTTGTTGCAGCGTGATCAAGATAGGTCAGTGAATTCTCATAATGATCGCTTTTACGTAAGTAAAAGTGGTTTCCTTTCTTTTGTGGGGTTTCGGTATTCGTCACAATACACGGTTTGGATTGATGATTATCCGACTTCCATCGTCCCATATCCATGACCTCCATTCAGGTGATTTATCATGTTGCAATTGCTTGATTTTCTATAAAAAGGAGGGCTTCTGTACGCCGCGGTATGCAGCATGTGCATCTCTATGCAGTGCATAAAACAGCAATACAGAAATCCCTCCAGGCGATCCAATAATTAAAGCATCGGCAAATCATCCACCAGAATTTCAGTAAATCGGACATGAGATGCGCTTAAAATGGAACGCAGCTCGGATACCGTGGCAGTGCCAACCAGTTCCAGTGCGAATGCGCAGCCCTTCGTCGTTTCTCTCGGGTCAAGACGCACCACACGTGCAGGAATGCCGTGAGACGCAAGTGCGCTTTTTCCTTTTTCTGCATACGTGACAGAGCCGATGGCGATCCGTATTCGTTTCATATTGTTATCTCACATTGCTGTAGAATCGCAGATGAAAAGAAAATTTCGTTCTTCCCCATTTTCTCTTTCACCGCAATGTCAGTATATGCAGATACATGACCCGGTGTGAGAATTTAAAAAGAACTGCACATCATGCTCCTATTTAACAAAAGTTCGATAGAATTCTCGGGGAAAACTTTTTTGAAAGAAAGATTTTCCCCAAACCCTTTTCAAAAAACTTTATATGGATAAATCAAACCAAAACTGTGCGTTTTTTTGCTTGATTTATCCATATTTTATTGGTTTCCCTGTTTAAAAGTTTTTGTGTGAGAGTTTGAGAAGATGCTTTTTTCAAAAAGCATCTTCTCATCGAACTCACGTTATTTACATACGAATGAAAAAACGGCATTCAAGCCAGCCCCCTAATGGAGAACGTGCTGATGCCGTTATCGTTTAAAACGATGCATTTTTTGATGCTATGTAAAAATTTTGATGAATGGATTCCATCTCTTTGACCAGGGATCGGATATACGCATTGATATCATTGTCACTTACCGCAAAGTCAAAATTGGTCATCACACAAATGGCATATGGTGCATCGCCATATACAATTGCCATATCGTGATAGGAATCCGCATCCCATCCATACTTATGTGCCGCATTTGCAGGATTCTGTACCGCCTGCGGAATCAAGACCTGGTGGTTTGCACGCTTCATCAAACTGATTAAAATACCGCCCTCGGTCGGATATTCCTTGGCAAAGTCATAAATGGCAGCAAGATAGATGCAAGCCTCATTTGCAGTCATGTTATTGAACGAGGTAAAGACCGATTCAATCCCAAGCGCCTTTGAAACACTCCAGAAATAATCATAGCCGAATTCATTGCGCAGCACACGGAATGCCGTATTGTCTGAAACACTGATGGCATATTCAATCAGCTCAAGCACGGTAAATTCCTTTCCGTCGCTTAAATCCATATCCTTGATTTTTCCGGAGCCTTCCGCTTTCATGGATTCTGTCAGTTTGATTTTACGCTGCAAATCGTACTTTTCTATGGTTTCTTTCGGCAGTGTCTTTCCGACATTCGGATCGTTTGTCGGGTTTGCCGCCTTGATGGCGTTGTACTGTGCAATCTGGTGCAAAAGTGCATATACATACGGCGCTTTGATCAGACTTGCGGAAAAATAGACTCTGTCACCGTTGTATGCATAGCTTGTCCCCCGTTCCAGATCACGGTAGGAAAGTGCAACGACAGGCGTTGTATATCCCATTGCTTCATAGTCGATTTCCGTTTCCAGCGGTTTACCGTCATCGTCCAGCGGAGAGTTTTCTTTTGCACGGTAAATGATTTCCGTTTCCCGATCAAACTCAATTTTTCCAATCGATACAAGCTCGCCCTCCGGGCTTACCAGAAATGGAACATGCTGCATCTGTTCCTCCAGCGCCCGGATACGTGCAAGCTGTTCTGTCAGATTGAAGGTATAAGAAAGAGATGCCGGATCAGCAGGCTGTATCTGACCGGGGTCAAAATCCGTACCGGGGTCAAAGCTTCCGGAAATCGTGCTGTCATCCGGCTGATGCTCCGTCTTCTGAGAATCGTCGCCATTGTTTGCGATATGCTCCCATGCACGGAGTTCTTCCGCCAAAGATTCCGCTTCTGCCCGAAGCGCTTTGTTTTCTTCTTCCAGCAGCTTTATCTGCTCTCGATCCTTGATTCCCTCTCCACCGTCTCCCCCCACAGATTCTTTCTGCGCAAGCGAGTCCTCATCGGAGGTCACAGCGCCCGTTGGAACACTTTTTTCCGATTTGAAAAAAAGTACCCCAAATCCTACCGCAATGATAACGGAAAGCGCTGTGATGATCGTCAATATGATAAAAATCAGTTTTAATTCTTGATTGTTCCTTTTCATTTTCGTCTTTTGGTATATCGTCTTCCGTCTGTATATTTGCGCAGATCGGAAATTTTCTCGTCGCTGATCGTCTTAAAACGATTCATCATTTCTTCAAAACCGTCACTGCCTGCATATTCCATTCCCCGGCTGCCGTTATTTTTTACACTTCGTCCCGCTGCGCTTCGTACATACGGCGTATATTCGCTTGGGGCTTCCATGGAATTTGTCTTCGGCTGCACCCGATTGCTCTGACAGGCAAAATCCCCCGTATTCCCGCATGCATCCTTGTGCTGCGCTTCTTTCTTTAACGCTTGCGCGGTACGCTCTGCCTCTGACATTGCCTGTTTGACCGATAAGGAAATGCGCCCGCGCTCGTCTATGGCAATGACCTTGACACGCAGCGTATCGCCGACATGAACAACCTCTTGGATATCCTTGATATACGCATAAGACAGCTCCGAAATATGTACCATTCCGCTCTGTCTGCCGCCGAGTGCGACAAACGCGCCGAATGCTGCAATCTTTGTGACCTGCCCTTCCAGAATTGCTCCGACTTCCAATTGCGTCATCTTGTATATGAACTTCGCACGTTCAACGCAGTTGAACATGCAGCGTTGTTAAACGTATCGTGCGAAGATTTCCTTTCTTATGGTTTTGCATGATATCATGCGCCCGGTTTCCCGCCTGAAACCGTTAATTTGAAAGATCGTTATAAAATACAATGTCGTCCGGCATACTGAAGTTCAGCTTGCTTTTGGCAATTTTCCGGATATAGGAATAATCAATCGGTGTATCAAGCTCATTGCCAAGCGCTTCAATTTGTGCCTGATAATAGGCAATTTGTTCCTCTGTCTGCACAATTTCCTCTTTATAATTGTCAATCTGCATGACCATGCGGAAGATGGTGATTGCGCAGAATCCGAGGAAAACGAAAAACGCGATTTTTGTAAAAAAGCTTGCTTTTTTCTTTGGCTGCTTTTTTTCTTTTGCCATGATCAGTTCCTTCTGTTTCATTCTTATTTTTTTTGTACGTTTCGCTTATCGCAGCTGCTTTCTTTTTTGCACGCTTCGCATTCCGCACCTCCACGCGCTTCTTGTGTTTGTTCTCCCATCTCTCACATAATGTTACATGTACATTCCATACTGCACTGAAAAGCCGATATCCAATTCTGCACGGATAGTATAAAATATAATTGAACAATATCAGAACCACAGCGCGCAGAACCGCCAATATCAGCGCCGTAAAACGCATTACAGCACGTCCGGCGGTTTCGTACCACGCAAAAAAGCCGAGCAGGCTGGCAGCAATGACATACCAGCGCAGTTCCCCTGCGTTCCGATGATAGACAAACACCGAAAACAGTGCGCCGCACAAAATAAAAAAGAGGATATCCAATAAAAATTGTACTGCCTGTAAAGGAAGGTGCTTCCTTGGCACCTGGGTGTCCAGCGGCTTGCGGGGGTACTTGAAATAGCGACCGATTTTCTTTTTGACAGAAGAGACAGCAGCTGCTTTGACAGTTCTCTGCTGCGTTTGGTGTGTTTGCTTCTTCGCGGCTCCCCGCCCCGGTACAACATCTTCGCTTTGTACTGCAGAATCCTGTGTTTTTGGGGATGGATTTCGATGCAGCCGTTTTACCGGCGGCTGTGTCACCGGTCTGCGATGCATGCCGCGCAGACGAGATGTCAGTGCAGAAACATGGATTTCACGCCGCAGTCCAAGCGATGTCCGCAGAATCCGAAACACATCGTACAAAACACCGATAAAAACCCCAAACAGCAGCGCGAGCGGCACCACGGAATAGTCGCCGGCGGCGGACGCTTCCACAAGAAGTCCTTCTTCTCCCTCTGTAACAACACGTACCGCCAGATATCCGCCCGTCCGCAAACATGCACCCTGCCCAAAAAACGGAAACAAATTTGTCATCATGGGCAGTCCTCACTCAGTGAAAAAGCCGCGCAAAGAAACCGCCGTTTCCCGACTGTGCCTGGGACTCCTGCGTATAGTAAAGCGCCGCAATGCTGCCGTCGAGAATCAGCTCTCCGTTTTCCAGTGTCAGACGGCAAACATGCAGACCGTCTCCCTCCACCGTCAAAATTCCGCGTGTGGTACGCACGGTCACCGTATGCTCGTCATAATTGTCTACGTCCAAAACCCCGGTCATGGACAGGCTTTTCCGGTCGTCAAGTATCAGATTGTGCTTCTGATCCCCTGCGCTTTTCACACCGGTGCGATTTCCGTTATTCAGCGTCCCCCTGTTCCCGCTTCCGTAGCCGTCTGCATCAAAACCAATCCGTTCCCGTTCCATTGCATCCGCTGCCATAGATTGTGTCCTCCGTTTTTCCACATTAGATCACCCCGACGCCTCCCCAATTCTCGATAAAAGCTGCCGTTTGACGGGAACCTTTTCTTTTTTTGAGGGGTCGAACATGTCTATTGAAATTCTTGACACAGTATATGTCGTTGTGATGCGGAAAAGAACCGTGCTTTTAGCCTTCGATGACCTCGTATAAAGAAGCCGCATCCGCTTTTCCGACATTGTCTCTGACATCCAGTACCTTTACTTTCAGGGGCTTTCCGCCAAAATTGATTTCCAGAATGTCGCCTGCTTTCACATCATAGGACGCCTTTGCGCTGCGTCCGTTGACGCTCACATGGTCTGCGTCACATGCATCATTTGCAACGGTTCTGCGCTTGATGATGCGCGATACCTTTAAAAATTTATCGAGTCGCACGTTAATATCACTTCCTTCTCATAGCATAGGTAAAGTTCCCTTTGCCATTATTCATCAAAACAGTATCGGTGTTCTTTGTGTATTTGATGAAAGAACCGCACCCAACCTGTGTATGACCGGGGTGCGGTTTCTCCTATCAAAAATGAAATTACTTGTTTACCGTATCTTTCAGAGCCTTGCCTGCGGTAAATGCCGGATGCTTGGATTCTGGAATTTCAATCGCAGCCTTGGTCTTCGGATTGCGGCCGACACGTGCGGCACGTACCTTGGTTTCAAAGGTACCAAAACCAACCAGCTGTACCTTTTCTCCTTCGACCAGCGCATCTTCCACAGTGGAAAGGAACGCATTGACTGCGCTCTCCGCATCCTTCTTCTTCATTCCTGTTTTCTGTGCAACAGCGTCGATTACCTGAGACTTATTCATAGTATGTTTACCTTTCTGATCCAATAAAATTAAGACTTTGGTATCTATGGATATAGTATACCATTTTCAACGTATTTAATCAAGTGCTTTTCTGAAATTTTTTTATTTTTTTTACGAAAAACGACAAATCCTCAGAACAGTGAAATTTGATCGGTTTCACTCATGCCGGCAAGCACGCCGCAATGGTCGAGAATTTCCATCACCGCTTTGGAAAGCTGTGCACGGTCCTGCAGTTCTGCCTTGGAATAGATTTTCCCTTCCTCGCGTACACGCACGATTTTTTCGGCAGCAGCCGGACCAAGACCGGTCATCGCAGTAAACGGCATCCGGATTTTCCCGTCCTCCGGCAGAAATGCCTTGGCGTCCGACCGGTATAAATCGGGCGGCAGATATTTTATGCCGCGCGCCATGCTCTCCATGACAATACGCAGTGCATCACCGGTATCTGCTTCCTTCTGCGTCGCTTCATTGCCCTTTTCGCGAATTTCATTGATCTTTGCCACGACTCTGGAGCGTCCGCCAAGGACAACCTCCCCATCAAAGCCATCCGGCGCCGCAGTAAAGTATGCCGCATAAAATTCCAGCGGTCTGTGCACCTTATACCACGCAAACTGAATCGCCTGCATGACATATGCTGCCGCATGCGCTTTGGGGAACATGTACTTGATTTTCTTGCAGGAAGCAATGTACCAATCCGGGACATTCTGTTCCTTCATCGCCGCTTCCATTTCCGGCGTCAGACCTTTTCCTTTCCGTACCGATTCCATAATTTTGAATGCCATGGATTTTTCCACACCGTTGTAAGATAAGTACAGCATAATGGAGTCACGGGTTCCGATAACCTCGGAAATTGTACAGGTTCCGTTTTTAATCAGCTCCTGTGCATTTCCCAGCCATACATCGGTACCGTGAGAAAGTCCCGATATCTGTAAAAGATCGGAAAAGTTTTTGGGTTTTGCTTCCTTTAACATGCCTTGTGCAAAGGGTGTTCCGAATTCCGGCAGCCCCCATGTGCCAAGCTCACAGCCCATGATGTCCTCAGGCTTGATGCCGAGCGGCTTGCAGGTCAAAAACAGATCGTATACCGCACGGTCGGAGGTATCCACTTCTGCTGTCGGAATACCGGTATATCGCTCCAATATTTTTAATTTGGTCGGCATATCGTGTCCAAGCTCATCCAGCTTCAGGATGGTATCATGCAGATAGGTGAACTGGAAATGCGTCGTGATAATGTCCGAGTCCGGTGCATCTGCCGGATGCTGAACCGGCGTAAAATCATAGACATCGTATTCTCTGGGAACAACAATGATACCGCCGGGATGCTGCCCGGTTGTACGCTTGATGCCAACCATGTTGTTGATCAGGCGATCCATTTCGGCACGGTTCAGCTTGATATGGCGCTCATCGGTGTACTTGGCGATATAGCCGTATGCCGTTTTCGATGCAAGCGAACCAATGGTACCGGCACGGAAGACGTTTTCTTTTCCAAACAGCTCCGCCGTGTACTTGTGCACACGCCCCTGTACATCCCCGGAAAAATTGAGGTCGATATCGGGGGATTTATCGCCATAAAAGCCCAAAAAGGTTTCAAAGGGGATATCGTGTCCGTCGCGAATCATCGAAATACCGCAATTCGGACAGTTCTTTGACGGCAGATCATACCCGGAACCGACAGAACCATCCAAAATAAATTCCGAATGTTTGCATTTTGCGCACCGATAGTGCGGCGGAAGGGGGTTCACCTCGGAAATACCGGACATGGACGCAACAAACGACGAACCGACAGAACCGCGCGACCCCACCATATAGCCAAGTGAATTGGAATAGGCAACCAGCTTCTGCGCAATCATATACAGCACTGCAAAGCCATGCTTGATGATGGAGGTCAGCTCGCGCTCCAAACGCTCGGAAACCACCGACGGCAGATCATCGGAATACCATTCCTTTGCCTTCTGCCAGCAGCGCTGCTGCAATTCTTCTTCCGCACCTTCCAGATTCGGCGTAAAGGTTCCTTCCGGAATCGGACGGATTTTCTCAATCTGTTCTGCAATGCGGTTGGGATTTTCCACAACAATTTCGTATGCCTTCTCTTCTCCGAGATAGGAAAATTCCGCCAGCATTTCTTCTGTGGTACGGAAATATAGCCCTACATCGCGGTCCGCATCCGAAAACTTCATGCCTGCCATCAATATTTTCCGCACAATTTCATCCTGTTTTTCCATAAAATGTGCGTCGCAGGTCGCAACGACGGGAATATGCAGCTCCTCGCCAAGAGAGACTATCCGCCGGTTGAGCGTCTTCAAACCTTCCTCGTCCGCCACAGTACCGTCTGCAATTAAAAACGCATTGTTGCAAAGCGGCTGTATTTCGAGATAATCGTAGTATGACGCAATTTCCTTGATTTCCGCCTCCGGTTTGTTTTCAATGATGGCACGGAACAACTCGCCCGCTTCACAGGCTGACCCTAAAATCAATCCCTCTCTGTGCTGATTCAAAAGGGATTTCGGAATGCGCGGATGTTTTTTATAATACTGCAAATAGGAAGCGGAAACCAGCTTGTACAGATTTTTCAGTCCGACCAGATTTTTCACCAGAATGATCTGGTGATACGATTTCAGCTTCAGGGGATCCGCCTTTTCGCTCATCGCCTGCCGCATCTGCTCATAGGTATCGACGCCTTCTCTATGCAGCTTCTCCGCCATACAGAAGTAAATCTGCGCAAGCATTTCTGCGTCGTCCGATGCACGGTGGTGATTAAAATCCCCAAGACCAAAGTATTCGGCAATGGTATTTAACTTATGTTTTTTCAAATCCGGATTGACATAACGGCTCATTGGTACCGTGTCCAAATAGGGATTTTGGAACGGAATGCCGTAGGTATCTGCCGCACGGCGGATAAATCCGACATCAAATCCGGCATTGTGCGCAATCAGCAGCTTGTCCTCACCGCCGATAAAATCAAAAAACATACGCAGCGCTTCGTCTGCCTTCGGCGCACCTGCCACCATATCGTCCGTAATACCGGTCAGGGCAGTGATGTCCTCCGGTATGTGCCGCTCCGGGTCGACAAAGGTATCAAAGCGCTCTAAAATTTTCCCGTCCCGGATGCGCACCGCGCCGATTTCCGTAATGCGGTCGTTGATGTTGGAAAGACCCGTTGTCTCAATATCGAATGCGATGGCTTCGTCTTCAAACCGACCTTCTTTTGTCCCGTACAGCGCACGCGCGGTATCGTCGACAAAATATGCCTCCATCCCGTATATGACCTTTAAATCGGTCTTTGCCGCAGCCAGCATCATTTCCGGAAACGCCTGCAAATTGCCGTGATCGGTCACAGCCACCGCCGGCATACCAAACCGCACAGCAGTCTTGACAAGAACATCCGGAGGAATGGTCGCATCCATTGCCGACATATTGGTATGACAGTGCAGCTCTACACGCTTCTGCGGCGCATTGTCCATGCGTTCCAGATACCCAATCTTCATAATATGGTTCGGCGTCAAAGACAGTTCCCCGTCAAACTTATCTGTGCGCAGATTGCCTTCCAGTGCCAATGCAAGGTTATAGTAAAACACATCCACCTTGCCGCGTTCCACTTTCTTCTTTTTCTCGTTCAGCGCCTTTAATAGAGGAGCCGCTTCCTCCGTTGTCAGAACCAGCTTTGCCGCTATGGACGCACACTGATCAGAGAGATACAGGGTGATAATGGTTTTATCGCCATTCCGGGTTTCTTTGCTTTCCACTCCGGTCAGCATACCGAGAATCTGTACACCGCGCTTCTGCTGCAAACAGCTTTTGATCGGCGTCACATCGTCAACCGTAAAGGCTTCACCGTAAATGGCTTCTGCATCTTTTGTATCAAAGGTCATGTATCCGACCTGCCATAAATGATCTGCCGGATGCGCAAAAACCGTCTCATGCGTGTCAAGCGTATTGGCAAACGGAAGCGTCGGATGCATCTCCGCTTCTGCCGCTTCCTCTGCAAGACGCTGCTTCTGCGCCTGTGCCGCCCGCTCTTCTCCTTCTTTTGCAAGGGTGCGGATATATTCTGCGTTTGCGCGTTCAAACGCCGCATAATCGGTCGGCGCATCGTCGGATCGCTGCACCTCTACATGCATGGAAACACCGAATTCCCGCCGGATGATATCCTCCAGAATGCGCGGCGTCTGCGCACGGTCGACAAGCTCAATGCCGCCGTCGGAAAACGGGATTTCAATCACCATACGGTCGCCGTCCATTTCTCTGAGCGTATACCGGTCAAAAAATCCCCTTGATACCGCACCGACACGCATCAGCTCGGTAATCAGCTCCGGTACATATTCCTTTGTCAGATACGCGGATTCATAGATCGGCAGCAGACGCACGCCGTTGATGCCGTGCGCAAGACGAATTTCTTCCTCCACACGGTACAACTCCCGTTTTTTATGCAGTGCCGGAAAATGTGCCGTCACTTCCACAAGCTTGTTTTCCCGGTCGACGCGCACCCGATAATCATACGCGGATAGAAGAAGCGCACGCGCCCCCTCTCCCGGCTGATATTTATGAAAGATATCCAATAATGTCCGTGTGTTCGACTGGGACATGCTGCCACCTCTTATGCTTCATTGATCGCCGCAATCAGTGCATTGACTGCATCCTTTGCAGGTACTTTTTTTACAATTTCTCCATGCCGGAACAGAACGGCTTCATCCTTTCCGCCCGCGATGCCAAGATCCGCTTCCCTTGCTTCTCCCGGCCCGTTGACGACACATCCCATCATTGCAACACGCAGCTTGCGATCTGTGCGTATTTCTCCTGCATCCATACGCGCTTCAAATTCTTTTACCATTGCAATCAGCGGAATCTGCGTCCTGCCGCAGGTGGGACAGGAGACCAGATTGATTCCCGTTTCTTCCAGCTCCAGCGCGCGCAGAATGTTGTGTGCTTCCCGTACTTCTTCGACCGGATCGTCTGTCAGTGAAACTCGGATGGTATCGCCGATGCCGTCACATAAAAGTGAGCCGATGCCAACAGCGCTCTTGATCGTTCCCATATGGGCAGTTCCTGCTTCCGTCACACCGAGATGCAGGGGATAGGCGCATTTCTCTGCAAGAAGTCTGTTTGCACATATCATCTCTCCGACAGTCGACGCCTTAATGGAGATCACAATATCGGTAAAGTCAAATTTTTCCAACAAGGACACATGGTACAAGGCGCTTTCCACAAGCGCTTCTGCCGTCGGTGCGCCATATTTTGCGAGGATATGCTTTTCCAAGGACCCGGAATTGACTCCGATGCGAATGGGCAGATGGTGAGTACGACAGGCATCCACCACCGCTCGGACATGCGCATCCTCTCCGATGTTGCCAGGATTGATGCGGATTTTATCCGCACCGCAGGCTGCGGCTTCCAGTGCAATGCGGTAGTCAAAATGGATATCTGCAACAAGCGGTACGCGGATTTCGTGTTCCTTTAAAAAAGCAAAGGTTTTCGCCGCAGCCATATCCGGTACGGCAAGACGGACGATATCACAGCCGGATGCGGCAAGCGCCCGCGTCTGCATAAGACACGCTTCTGTGTCATGCGTATCGGTGGAACACATCGACTGTACTGCAATGGGTGCATCACCGCCGATTTTCACCGTTCCTATCGTTATCTTTTTTGTGTTTCTGCGTTCCTTCAAAATCCATCTGCTCCTTTGCTTTTGATTTCTTATGACCATATCTTTCACGAAAATGAAAGTTATTTCCACACAGTTTTCATGCGATGAAGTTCTTTGCCAGGCTTTCTTTCAAGAAAGCCGCGTTCTCCTTTTTTCCAGAGAAAGACCGTTATGATATGATTTTTGCAATATCCTGGAAGGTCACAAAGACCATCAGCAGCATCAGCAGCAGGATACCGACAAAATGAACATATCCTTCCACCGTGCGGTTGATCGGACGGCGGAAGACCAGCTCGACAAACTGGAAGAACAGTCTTCCTCCATCCAGTGCCGGCAGCGGCAGCAAATTAAAAATACCAAGATTGACGGAAATAAAGACAAACATATACAAAAAGTTATAGGAGCCATGTTCCGCAGCTTCCGATATCGCCTGTGTGACGCCAACCGGTCCTGACAAATCGTCCACAGTATATTCATGTCCGAAGACCAAATCAAACAGAGAATCCCAGATCATCCGCACCGTATTGGCCGACTGCCAGAACGCCTGCTTGGCAACGTTTCCGAAATTCTTCTCCACAGCATATACATAAAAATCCCGATCTCCGTAGACATGACCGGCTTCCGAATACTGCGGAAACTGTACGTCTTCCAAAACTACCGTCCGACCGTCGCGGCGCACCGTCACATCCACAGGATCACGCGCATCGTGCATAATGGTATATACAAGGTCTGTCGTCGTATGGACACGGATATTGTCGATTTTTAAAATTTCATCATTCACCTGCAAGCCGTATGCGGGAGAAGATGCGCCGTCAAAGAAGTTTGCGACCTGTGTTCCGCCAAGCGAAGAAGACGACAGTACCAATCCTGTCATGAGCAAAAATCCCAGACACAGATTCATAAACGCACCGGCAGCCGTAACAATCATACGCTGCCACACCGGTTTGTTATTGAGCGCCCCCGGGTCGGCAGATTCCTCATCTTCACCGACCATTGCAACAAAACCGCCAATCGGCAAAGCTCGGACAGAATACCGGATATCGGTCTTTTTTGAGACACGGGAAAACAGCTTCGGTCCCATACCGACAGAAAATTCCTTAATCGATACCTTGAATATGCGTGCTGCCGTATAATGTCCGAATTCATGAATAAAAATCAAAAATCCAAACATCAGTATGGCAAGCAAAATTGTGAAAATATTCATACAAAATCCTTTCTCCGCCTTTTCAATCGGCGCGTTTCACATACTTTTACCGTTTATCATGATTTCCGCGTAACTACAGGATTCCATACTCTTATTGTCCGATTTTTCCCGATACCGTGATCGAAGAATGTTACCGTACCAGACGGGACACCGTATCTCTTGCTGCGCAGTCTGCCTGTTCCAAGTCCTTTAGTGTCGGATGTTCCTTGTTCGGCGTATCGTTTACTGCCGTTTCCACAAGCTGAAAAATATCGGTAAACCCGATTTTCTCATCAAGGAACAGCTGCACGGCAGCTTCATTTGCACCGTTGAGCACTGCCGTTTTAATGCCGCCTTCCTTGACCGCACGCCGTGCCAGGGGCAGCAGCGTAAAGGTTTTTTCATCGGGTTCAAGGAATGTCAGGCGTCCGATTTTCTTGAAATCCAGCGGTTCCAAAAGAGAGGGCATCCGATCGGGATAGGTCAGCGCATATTGGATACACAGGCGCATATCCGGTACGGAAAGCTGTGCCATCACCGCATTGTCGCAGAAGCCGACCATGGAATGAATGATACTTTCTGGATGTACCACCACCTCCACCTGGTCAGGCGACACATCAAACAGCCGCACCGCTTCAATCAGCTCCAGTCCCTTGTTCATGAGAGACGCACAATCTACCGTGATTTTCGCTCCCATTTTCCACGTGGGATGCGCCAGCGCTTCTTTTTTTGTCACAAGCTTTAATTCATTCAGCGTCTTTCCGCGGAACGCCCCGCCGGAACAGGTCAGATACAGTGTCTTGACACGTGCATGTACCTCACCGTTCAGGCACTGGAAAATGGCACAGTGTTCACTGTCCACAGGAAGGACGGAAACACCGTGGGCTTTTGCTTCCGCCATGACAAATTCTCCTGCCGTCACAAGCGTTTCCTTGTTGGCAAGCGCTACATTTTTTCCTGCACGGATGGCGTTTAAGGTCGGCTCCAGCCCTGCTGTACCAATAATGGAATTGAGCACAATGCGGCAGTCTCCGTTTGCGGCAAGCCATAGAATTCCCGACCGCCCGGATAAAATTTTGGTATCGGTATCTGCCGCCGCAATTTTCAATTCCCGTGCGGCAGCTTCATTCTCCACCGCACAAAAGCGCGGATGGAACTGTCTGATCTGCTCCTCTAAAAGAGAGATATTTTTTGCGCCGGAAATTCCCTCCACACGCAGTCCGTGCATGGCTGCAACGTCCATCGTCTGCCGTCCGACCGAGCCTGTCGAACCAAGCACGGTTACCGGCATTTCTCCAATGCGGTCTCTTGTTTGTGTTGTGATCATCGTCATACCTTCTTGCCTTTGCAAACGGGAAGCAAGCTCCGCGTTTCTGCAAGTAAAAGAACATTCCTTTCTTTGTGGGATTGCGGCAAACGGTCTTTTCGGAATTCAGACTTCAGACGGCATTATTGGAAAACAAGCCTGAAAAATGTGGTGTAGGTGCAGAGAAGATACAGTGCAATTGCCGTTGCAAGCACAGAATCAAACCGGTCAAGAACACCGCCGTGTCCGGGGAATAACCGTCCGTAGTCCTTAATTTCATAACGGCGCTTGATCAAACTCATGATCAGGTCGCCGATAATGGAGACAAGCGAAACTGGCAGTCCAAGCAGAACCAACGCCATATAATGCGGAGCGGCACCTGTGATCTGCGAAACCACAAAACCGTACAGTGCAAACGATGCCATGGCAAACACAACGCCGCCGACAGCGCCCTCCACCGTTTTCTTTGGGGAGACGTCCGGAATCAGCTTATGCCGTCCAAATAACCGCCCGGTAAAATAGGCAAAGGAATCCGACATCCAGGCGCCGAGGAACGGCAGCAGGTACAGATACGCACCGTGTGCAATCTGTCTGAGGGCGGTCATCATACCAAATCCCCAAATGACATAAATCAGTCCGAAAAACGCCATCGCTGCCTCTCCCACAGGATGTGTCCCATGGGAAAACAGCGATACTGCGAACAGCCAAAAAAGTAAGATTGCCGTTACAGAAATCAGCGCAGTGTCAAACGCATCCGATGCGAAATACGCCGCAAACGGCAAAACACCTGCCAAAACAATACATGGTACGGATGCGATATACGTTTTATGAAGACCGATACACCGCAGCATTTCAAAGGCGCCGACAACAGATAAAAGCGCCATTGTGATCGGATAAACGACTGTATGCGAAAAAATCGCCACAGGAATCAAAACGATTGCCATACATATCGCTGTAATGATACGGATTTTCATACCGTTAAACACCTCCACACTTTCAAACCGTTAAACGTCTCCATATCTTCAAACGGTTATACCCCTCCATACTTTCAAACGGTTATACCCCTCCATACCGGCGCTTGCGCGCATAAAAGCTTTCTACTGCCGCGTTGATATCTGCTTCTCCCATGTCTGGCCACAGCGTATCGCAGAAATACAGCTCCGCATAGGCGGATTGCCATAACAGAAAATTCGACAGTCTAAGTTCTGCACCGGTACGGACAATCAGATCCGGCGGCGGACAGTGCGCAGTATACAGATGGGACGCAATGTCCTCCTCCGTAATTTCCGTTTTGCCTTCTCTGATCAGCGTGTTGACTGCATGCACAATTTCGTCCCGTCCACCGTAATTTACAGCAATGTTTAAAAGCAGCGGATTTTTTTCGGTTTCTCTTTCAAGATTGTTCATTTTCTCCTGTACGTCCTTGGGGAAGATTCCCTTATCGCCTAAGAACATCACATGAATACGGTTTTCCTCTGCTTTTTTCCGCGCGATATTCAGATATTCGCGGAAAATGGTCATGATGGCTTTGACTTCCGCTGCCGGTCTCTTCCAGTTCTCGGTAGAAAACGCATATACTGTGATCACGCGGATACCAATGTCGCCGCAGTAGCGAATTACACGTTCAAATGTTTTTGCACCAACGGAATGCCCGTATTCTCTCGGTTTGCCGCGTTCCTTTGCCCAGCGGCCATTGCCGTCCATAATGAACGCAATGTGCGTTAAGCGTTCATCCACTTTGATTTCTGCCATAAAAGAGCTCCTCCAAGTACAAAAAAAACTGCAAGGTATGAAACGATTCCTACCGACAGTGAAAGGGCTGTCGCATTCACATGCGCCAGCCTATAAAATTCGTCTTTTCGCTCTTTCAAGCGAAATTTCACTGCATATTTTTAACAAAATTCACAATGAAAACGCCGAATTCGGATCACTTTGTTCCAAAGAAACCGATGCCGGACCTGCACCGTATCCCAAAAACGTTTTGCGTTAAATTTCCATGATTTCCTTGTTCTTTGCTTCCGTGATCTTATCCAGCATCTTGACATATTTGTCCGTCAGATCCTGTACTTCTTTTTCTCCTGCCTTCTGCTCATCCTCCGTCATGGAACCTGCCTTTTTCAGCTCCTTGCACTTGTCGTTGGCGTCACGGCGGATATTGCGCAGTGCAACCTTTGCACCTTCACCCTTTTTGGAGATATCCTTTGCAAGTTCCTTGCGGCGTTCCTCTGTCAGCGGCGGGAATGCAAGACGGATGATCGAGCCGTCGTTCTGCGGATTGATACCGACGTCAGACGCCAGAATCGCCTTTTCAATTGCTTTGAGCATGGATTTATCCCAAGGGGCGATGGTAATGGTTCTTGCGTCCGGAACAGAAATCTGCGCAACCGCCGAAATCTGTGTTGGAGAACCGTAATAGTCCACGGTTACCTTATCAAGCACACCGGGGTTGGCACGGCCGGCACGAATGGTTTTCAGTTCATTTTCATATGCATCGATGCTCTTCTGCATTTTCTTTTCAAATTCTTTTACGTCCAGTTTCATAATCAAACAGACCTCCTGAAATTCTATTTTCTTTTTGCTTTTTTTAGTATCCTATCCTTGGATGACAGTTTTCTGTTTCACGTGGGAAACGTACATCTATGTTCCTATATATTTTACTATGAATTCCACGATTTGTAAACAGTTTTCTGTAAATTTTTTCGGAATTTTCAAGGATAAGTGACCACAGATAAAAAACGATTCCGAAAGAAACGGAAAAAGGACGGCACCAAAACAGCACCGTCCCCAAAACAAGCTATTCGTTTAAATAAATCCACACCCTTGACTGCGCAAGCTCCAGCGCATCAGAAAGAGAACGCACACCGCCGCGCCAGAAGGACAGTTCTTCTTCCAGAATATCGTTGATAACAGAACTCATATTGGCTTTCATATGGAGATTTTCAAAGAAATCCATTTGTTGTTCAATTTCCTCATCCGTAATATACAGTTCAACATATGCCGCGGGTTTGTTTGCATATTTCACGAGAGGAGCGTCACCAACGTCCAAGGCATTTAATTTTGTTCTGCTTTCTTTTTTTCTAAAATAATAATATCGGTTTTGGGATAATACCTCCCGTAATGCAGAGGAGGTCACCGGCAGATTTCGATGATTCAAGGCTTCCGAGGTCTGCATTTTATCAGAAAGAAGAAATGTAATAAATTCTGCACAGCCGCCGCGTACATCAGAATCTGCAAGCATAGAAATTGCACAGTCGCTTGAAATCCATGCACCGTACCCCTCGGAAGATGGATAACCGCATATGGTAAATGGAGCGTCCAGAAAAATACGCTTTATCGCCGCATATGCATGCGCAGTATGGTATGGAACGGTGAGAAATTTCAGTTTTCCACTGTATACATCAACAAGCAGCTGCGCATCGGTAACACCGTATCCCTCACCAACGGTTACACGATTATACAGAAAGCGTCCGCTATCGTAATTTAAATAAATATCTTCCAAATCTTTACTCAGCCGTACCAGATTTTCAAATTCCTTTGTTGCAAAGGAACAGCTTTTTTCTGACCAGTCGATATAATCATAAATACCATTTGCTAAAATACGGGCTCCTGCTGAATTATCACTTACCAGAGCTTCTTCTTCCGACAGTTCATATGAGATATCACGCATTTTTGCATAAGTTAAGGATTCATCCACTGTAGAGGAAAGCGCTGCCAGGGTTTCCACCTGCATCATCAGAGGAAAAGAAACCATTTGTCCGTCAATTGTATATGCTTCTCTTACACCGCCAAGAAATGCCTCTCCAAAATGTGGAAGAAGGTCTACAAACACACCTTTGTCACGGTAAGGTTTATAATCAAAAAAATGATCTGTAATCAGAAGATCCGGCGCTGTTCCGGATAACAGCGCTTCATTGAATTGTTTTACTGCCTCATCAATATCCGTAGAGTATTTTTCCAATTTGATATAATAGGTAGAGCTGCTCGCATTGAATGCCGATACAGCCGCACTCAAAAGTGTCTGTGCCTCACGCTTATCACTTGCAGAACATAGTGTAATCACACGCCGCTTGACATCTGACATTTTCCCTCTGCATTGAATATAGCATAACTTGGGTTTCACAGTGATTTCAACCGCTTGTGTGACAAATAGATGCGCGTCGTCAATGATCCATAGTGTATTGGGTGGAAGTGCCACGCCGTTGCTCCACTGCAATACCTCGATGCTTTCTCCATTCTTTATCAACTGCCAAACACCGAAATCATCGTAATAATAATATTTTCCGTCAGCTCCCATCGTTACCTGCGCATTCTGTGCATTGTCCGGGAAAACCACTTCAGTATTCGGGGTAATTTGTCCTGTTTTCATGTCCAGAATCCGCAGTTCTGCCGCGTTATGCCCCAAAAGGAATCGGGTTTCATCCAGCGGGATACAATTGTAATAATCAGAATCATACGGAATGTATGACACAACTTCCAGCGATTCATTTAACACAAGCATTGCGCTTGTCATATGCACAAGAATTTGATGAGTTCCGTCCGCAGTTTCCCGTTCAAATACTCTTGTATTATTAAAATTATCCACTGCTTCCGGCAGCTTTTCTTCTACTAAAAGGATACCGTCCGCAGAATATCTCCGTACAAATAACGGCGTCTGATCAAAAGTGTAGTATATGACAAACATATCGCCGTTGTTTAGTCTGTGAACCGCACGGGGACGCCAGTTTTCTTCCGCAGATATCGGAAATGAAACCGTTTCTAAATAAGCGCCGGAGGTATCATAGCAAATCAAGCTGCCTTTTCCGTCAGGATAAGACTCATAGGAATCCTGATAAATATACAATTTCCCATCGGAAAAGGAAATGATCGGAGCATCCGTCATTGTATACTTTTTCTCCAGCTCCGCCATGATATAAGAACGAACGGAGGACACATATTCTGCGTCCTCCGTTTCAATATCCACAAGCGGAACTGTTTTTTGCAGCTGCGCTGATACCATTTCGGAAACAGCAGTCGTATCCTTTTTCTTTGCAGAATGTTTTACAGCTGTAACATCAGACACATTGTCCTTTTGCGTATCACAGCTGCAAAATACAAGACTGATACAGAGCAGGCATAAAAACAGGTTCCATATTTTCATAATTAATAATTACCTTTCAAAAAATTATGAAGCAGGGTCATAACCACATGTGCTGCAAGGTCCGACAGGTGTACCATCAGGTTTTGCTGTCGCAAAATTATGACCTTGCGGTTCTTTAATCACCCATGTCATTCTATAATGACATATATTACATTCTTCTCCAGCTGTTGGATATACTTTATACCAACATACCGCCCGTGTTCCTACCTCTTCTCTTTCCCAAATAGAACCATAATATAAAGTATAATCATCCAACGAATGCCCACATGGCCCATTATCAGAACCAACACGTGCGCTGCCTAATATTATAGTAGGTTCAACTGATATATCATTTGAAATATATAGTGCATTGATGGAAAACGGAAGCGGTACAATAAACAAAGTGATGCAAAGGATAAACGCTAAAATTCTTTTTGTTTTTTTCATAAGTCATGTTACTCCTTTTCTGAAATCTCTTTTTGAAAACCTATATTTCCGTCCGCGATTTCGATAAAAAGACGAAAACAGGCGCTTAACAGCCCATTGGCGTATCCTCCTTTTCTGTACTTGCTTTTATTTTACCATATTTTGCCACCCCTGTCAACCAATTTGAAACTCTTTTAAATTTTCATGATTCTGCACAAAATTGCAGATATATTTTGTGCAGAACAACCAATCGCAAGCCATATATCACTCATTTAAGTAAATCCAAACGCGGGATTGTATCTTCTCAGATGCATCCGCAAGCGAGCTTATGCCGCCCTGCCAATAGGAAAGTTCTTCTTCTACAATGGTACGCAGCGTGGGATCGGTATTCGCTTTCA
Source organism: Clostridia bacterium (assembly GCA_017942005.1). Lineage (GTDB taxonomy): Bacteria > Bacillota > Clostridia > Oscillospirales > CAG-272 > RGIG3925. Next base: position 42,999 of record JAGAVJ010000039.1, read on the forward strand.
TGTGGCAGTTGTTTAAGAAGTACAGGAATTCTTCTGTTTCTTTCTCTGTATATTCAACCATTTGATATCGAGGAAATTCTTTTACAATCTGTATACCGGTTTCAGAATCTATATAAGAGATTGTTTCTGTATATTCCACCGGATCAACCGGATTTTCTGTCAAATATGCCGGCGAAAGGTTGATATATCCAACGGGATCACCACCAAACCCAATTGATGGCATTCGCAATTTTGCCGTTGGATCACCAATCACATGGTAAGCTTCAATCGGATAATATCCATACCGATTCTGTTTGATCATAGCACGGATACCAGAAACTGTCACAGGCATATACTTGTGCGTGTCAAAAATCTGTTGTTTATCTGATAATAAATAAGATAGGAATTCGATACATCCCTCTTTGACATCAGTGTCTGCCAAAACAGAATAACGATCCTGTACTTTCAAATATGCACCACCGCCGTCATTTGAAGGATACCCACACCATGTATAATCTGTATCTCCAAACAGTAATTTTGTGGTCATTAAATTATCTGGCTGTGATAACTGGACATTGATAAAGCAGATACCGCCTTCTGCAATACGTCTCGGAAGTGTCGGATTGGTATATCCAGTACTTCGGTCCGATTGTGAAATTAAATAACCTGCCGTTTCATCAATCACATCTTCCAAGGATGCAGTATACAATACCATACGGCGGAAAGTGCCGCTGTCATACATCGCCGTTTTATTCTTTTTATCAATAAAATCCATAATGCCATTGTCGAAAATATGTTCTTTGACAACCTTTTCTGAGGTCAGTATTTCTCCATCTTCAAGCGTATCGATTTTATTATAAAATACATCCCATGTTAGAAAGCCGTTCACTGCAACGGTTGGTGATACAAAGGTTTCCATTTCCATACCCATCGGAATCGAATACAGTGCGCCATTATACTGTATCGCTTCTTTAACACATCCCAACAGATTTTCTTTAAAATATGAAGAGAGGTCAAGAAATGTTCCCTTATCATACAAATGCTGCAAAGACACAAATGGTAGTTTTGTCAGTATGATATCGGGATGCGCTTTATACAGAAGATCATCCTGTACCATTGCAAGGTAACTTTCCTCACTAACACCGTTCATATCCAGATAATGCGGTACCACACGATATTTTTCGTTTTCCATATTAAATTTTATCACGGCATCGTTAAACCATGTGTCGTATATTGTACAATATTCGATATCAATCAATTGCCGAAAATCCTCTTGTAATACCTTTTCCGTTTGTATCAGATACAGCATATTGATCGTTTTCCGACTTCCTGTTTTTGTATCAGCGATAAAAAATGTATGATCGTTTACCACCCAAAGATTTTGAGGTCCTTCCATTGCATAGGATAATCCACATTTACTCCAATCTGCAATTTGAATCGGTGCGCCGTCTTCCTTGTACTGATATAATCCAATCAAATCCTTTAAATAAAAAGCGCCCTGTGTATCCATCGTTAAATTCATATATGCCTGCCGCTTTGGAATACGCAATGCGTATTTTTTTAATAAACCGGTATCCATATCTAAAATACTGGAATGGTCGGCACTTCCCATATATAAAAATTTTCGATGATCTAATAAAAAGGAAGACGCAGGCGAAAAAAATACAGAAGTCGTATTATAAAAAGTTCTTATCTTTGTAATTTCATTTCTTTCACTATCGTACTCAAATAGCACAATTGTGTCATTCCCTTGAAATAGGATCGAAACAAGTCCTGTACGATCTTCATGAATTAAAAACTCCGAAAAGTAACGAATATATTTATATTGAAAACTGTTATCAAGTGATGCCTCGGCAAGTACGGTTCCATCATACGTTATAATATATACAAAATAATACGCATATTCCCGAAGCTCTTCTTCATTGAATTCACATTTTTCATAAATTGTAACCAAGCGGTTATCACGGAGCGGATATGCATAAATCGGATTCATACCATCTGTTTCCGGTACAGTAATAATTTCCGCTTCATAAAAAGTACCATCTGCATGAAGTGGATACAGCTGTAGAGAATGCTGACCATCCATTGTCTTTTCCGATAATACATATAAGATGTCGTCCTTTAAAAAACTATTTTTTACAGAAACATCTGCACCTCCCCCGGATAATTTCATATCTAAAGGAAATTTTGGCAGATACTCTGACATATCTGTCACAGTGTGCTTTATCGTATATGGAACAGAGGGCACGGTTTCTGTGCCCTCTGTATTCCTGCTCTCTGCGATTTCCGAATTGTTTAATGAGTTTGTACCACATATGGAAAAGGTCGTATCCGAGGTGAACACATCTCCATTTTGTTCCGTCTGTTCCTTTTTTTGTTCATGGCAGGAACACAGAACTGTTGTGATTATGCATATTATAATGAAAAAAGACATATATCTTTCAATTTTCATAATTACGACCATAACTTTTACTCGTGAAAAATTATTCCCTTTCTGATGTGGAGTTGTGGCATAAGACACAAAACACAGTTTGAAAAATTCGTTTATCAGACTTTATTAACCAATAAACTATAATTAACCAATCATTACATAATGACATTTATTGCAGGTAGCTTTTGTTTGATCACCGTACGGTTCATATTTAAAGGAAGGATGCGCAAAGTCTTGATACACATTATAAAACGTTGAATTCTTACCACACTGTTTACAGCTTCCAATCGCATAATCGTATCTCCGTCTGTAGTTACCACCCCTGTCAACCAATTTAAAACTCTTTTAAATTTTCAGAATTCTGCACAAAATTGCAGATATATTTTGTGCAGAACAACCAATTTCAAGCCGCATATCACTCATTTAAGTAAATCCAAACACGGGATTGAATCTTCTCAGATGCATCCGCAAGCGAGCTGACGCCGCCCTGCCAATAGGAAAGTTCTTCTTCCACAATGGTACGCAGAGTGGGATCGGTATTCGCTTTCATGTGGCAGTTGTTTAAGAAGTACAGAAAATTCTCCATTTCCGTGTCCGTCAGTTCTACCATCTGATACTTGGGTTCCGTCATTGTTACAACTTCACCGTTCTTTTTGGTATGCTGATACGTTGTCACACACAGGGATTCATCCAGCTTTGTATTTCTCGAAACACTTTGTTTCAGTGAAATATAGGAGGGTACCGTTATTCCCGGAAGCATAAAAGACGGACTGCGCATGGCTGCATTCGGGTTGCCGATGGCGTTGTATGCAGCAATGTCATAATAGTTATACCGGCACTGCGCAAGCTGCGCACGAATAGCGGATTCTGTGACAGGCAAATTCCGAATATTATCCGTCACCGTCTGCCATTTGTCGGACAACAGCAATGAAAGAAATTCAATACATCCGTCCTTCACCGCGCTGTCTGCAATGACACAGGTACGGTCTCCCATATACAATCCCGCGCCGCCGCCTTCATTGGACGGATATCCGCACCAATTATAACCGGACTCCCCAAACAAAAGCCCCAGACCCGGCAGCATATCCACATTGTCAATGCGAACTTTGATATACTTTACACCGCCGTCTGCAATCCGGCGCGGCAGTGTCGGATTGGTATACCCATAATCTCCGCCTGTATACCACTCAAAATAACCGGCGTTTTCATCGATATATTGAGACATCTCCCGTGTGTACCGTATCATATCACGGAATGCGGCAGAATCATAGGAAGCTGTTTTATTCTCTCTATCAAAGAAATCCATGATTCCGTTTTCAATGATGATTTCCGCCACACTGGTTCCATTGCTTGATTCCGTCGTCAGAAGTTCTCCTTCCTCCAGTGAATCCATACACCAGAAAAAGTCCTCCCATGTCAAAAAGCCTTTTTGCTGTGATGGAAGACAGACAAACGTTTCAAGTAACATATCCATCGGCACCGTATACAGCGCACCCTTCCAACTCAGCGCTTCCTTTACACATCCAAGCAGGGTATCGCCGAAATATGGCATCAAATCCAAAAATGCATTTTTCTCATAATATTTGTCAAATGTAACGTGCCCCAATCCCATTGTAAGCATATCCGGCTTGTTGTTTGACAGCATCCGCTGCTGCAAATAGGAAGAAACTTCTTCTACAGACTTGTCGACCGTATCGATTCGATTTAATTTTACCCGATATTTTTCATTGGTGTTATTGAATTCCGATACTGCATCCAACAGCCATTGAGAAGCGTATGCATAACAGTCATATACAATCACCTGTCTTGTATCGGTCTCCGGAACAGATTCCGTTTGTATATAATATAGGTAGTGTGTTGTAATGCCTCCTTTTTTCTCTGCTGTTTTATAAAAAAAGGTATGCGGTGTTACAGCAAAAATCTGTCCGTCCAAAACGCTTTTCTTACATGAAAAATTGCACTTTTCCCATTCAATGCATTCAATGGGCGCACTGTTTTCCTGATATTGTGATAAACCCAATTGGTCATACAGATAAATATTTCCTTTGGCATCGGTAGTACGCCATGACAAATTAATTCCTTCCGGCAAGCGCAGCTTTTTCTGTTGAACAAAACCTTTGTTAATATCTAATTCCGCATATCCCTTATAATTTGGATATATATAGGTATGTTCTCCGGTACGACAAGCGCCATCCAAATGAAAGTTTGCTATCTGTGTATTATGGTAAACCTTTTTTTCCACTGTAATCGTATGGTCATCATTGTGGTATTGATAAACCATCAGCTTGTATGTATCATTATAAGACGCATTTAATAAGATTGCAGCATCTTGATTTTCATCTTCATTTATCAATATTTCAAGCCAATAATATAACGGTCGATAATTATACTCTTCTCCTAAGGGAACTTCGCAAATAATTGTTCCGTCCGCTTCCGCTATATATAAAAAAGTAGATGTACCAATATATTCTTTTTCATTTGTATATGCATTATCGTATGTAAATAAGACGAAACGATCTTCGCTTAAAGGATATACATAAAACGGTATACTATCGTTTACAATCGGCACGGATACTTTGCCTTGTTCTATCCCATTTTCATCAACAGTAAAGTGATATAACATGGGATTAAGTGCCCCTGTTTCATCATGTTCTGAATAGAGATATAAGGTATTCCCTATTAAAAATACATTACGTTCATCAATATCTGTTGTCCACGAATTGATTTCCGGTAAACCATCAGGCAGTCGTTCGGATAAATCTATGACTGTATGCTTCAGCGTATATGGAACAGAGGGCGCTTTTTCTGCGCCCTCTGCGGTTACTGTTTCGATAAAGTCCGTCGTCAAATCGGTCCTTTCATATCCCGTTGTTTGCACAGAGGGAGGATTATTCTGTTTCGTCTCCGATGCAGGCATATCAATTTTTCTGTACTTCACCTGATTTGCATTGCAGGAAAACAACATAAGTACAGCCAGCACAAGCGACATCGAAAGTTTAACAGGTTTCATGAATCGTTTCATATGAAATCCTCCTTTTCTGTTCTGACTTTATTTTATCACAGTTTCCAACCACTGTCAACCAATTTGAAAATCTTTTGAATTTTCATGATTCTGCACAAAATTGCATATTTATTTTGTGTGAAACGACTAATTTCAAGCCGCATATTACTCATTTAAGTAAATCCAAACTCTAGAATGGATAATCTTTGTCGTTTCCTCCAGCGACCTTGCATTGCCGCGCCAGTAAGACAGTTCTTCCTCCACAATCTGCATAATGACGTTATCACTTTCACCTTTCATATGACAGGTATCGAAAAATGTATACAGTTTATCGATATCTTCATCCGTCAGTTCTATCACACGATAACGCCGGTCTGCATTTCCGTTGGAGCCACCGAAATTGGGGTCAAATTCGGTAGTTGTTCCCTCTGGATACAAAGGGATGATTCCAGGTTCCCCTCCAGACTCCGCCCATTCGGCAAATATCCTTGAAAAATAATGGAATCGTTTGCCATTCATCCAAAGGAGAAACGCCTCTTTTGTCACAGGCATTTCATCTCCAAGCAGGTATTCTGCACAGTCAAGCTGCATTTCCGGCGTCAGCATATACTGGATAAATGCAGTACAGCCATCCACAACAGGAGAATTTGCAATGACGGAGATACGCCCTAAACCATAAATCGATGCACTGCCCCCATTCATAGAGGGAAAACCGCATATGGAAAAATCATGGTCTCCATACATCAGTTTTAATACAGCATATCTTTCCGGCGATGAAAGCTCACTTTCCAAGAGTTTTAAGCCGCCCTCACGCACGCGCTTCATCAGGGTACCGTTGGTCAATCCCTGCATCAACCCCTTTTTATAATCTGAGCCAATCCGTCCAATCTCCGTATTGTTGTATTGCTCAAATGTTTCCATATACTGAATCATATCCCGGAATTCCTGTGTATCAAACTGTGTCGTTTTATGTTCATAATCGACAAATTCCATAATTCCATTGCCGCGTATTGTCGATATGGAATTTGACGTCAGATTCGTCAACACCTCATCTTCTTTTAAATCTTCCGTCATCTGATACAGCTTTTCCCAAGTCAATGCACCTGGTACAGTCGATGATAGTGCCGTCTGTGCACTTACATACATATAAGGCTGGATTTGATACAGCGCACCTTTATAGCTGTAAGCCTCCTTGATGCAGCCGAAAATATCGTCTCCTACATAAGGCAGTAAATCCAGGAAAATATCTTTATCATAATATTTCTTTAGAATTCCAGGATGTTGTGGAATGATCATATCATATTGATTATTCAGAAGAAGTCCTTTGATCAATGCATCCTCGTCCTCTTCGTCATTATAAGTGCCTAATACCGTATACGAAATATAATAGTCCGAATTCGTTTTATTAAACATAGATATGGCATATGCGATTTCATAATTACCAAAAGAACCGATCTGCGCAAGATTGATTATTTTCCGATCCCCCAGCGGAATATCTTTCATTTCTGCAAAATAGGAATGTGTGACAGAAACACCGTTTTCATTTGTTGTACTGGAATAGTACAGCGTATCATCATTTATAACGTGTATATCCTGCATATTTTCATAACTGATCAAACCGCTGTCCGACAAAGAAAAAATAAACTTCATCTGTTCGCCGTCATTATATTTAAAAATTCCTTCCGCTGCTTTTATATAAAGACTGCCATTGCCCCCAAGTATAATTGTTCCTTCTTGATACCGATATGGCAGACGCAACGCACAGCGTTGATACCTGTTACTCTGTATATCAAGCTTGATACATTCATCGGTAAAAAATCCTATATAATATATTCCATTGCCAACATATAAAATTGATCCGCCGAATAAGGATTCTGTAAAGATTTGTTTTCCAAGAAAATTTAGAGATTCATTATAATAAAAAATATTTTGAGAATCCATAAGAAGAATATGGATCCCGTCTTCATCTTCACATGTATGGATATTCATCGCTGGATAATACGGATCAAATTTTTCGGCAAAATCCGGTGTTGTTGTCTCCGCAAGCACATTACCGTATACATCAAGCATTTGTAAAAACAATGCTTTTTCTGAAGTTTCAGAAGGATACACAATCAAAAAACGCCCACCGGAAAACATGTAGACATATTCTGGAAAGCGTGTTTTGTCCACAGTAGGGACGGTATATTCCGCACATACAGTCCCCTCGTCTCCATATGCAAGCAATGTTGTTTCAGAGCTTCCGTCCAGCATCTGATTTTGTACCACATAGAGATATCCATCTTTAAGATAACTTTTTTCCAGTGCTATATCCACTTCCCGGACTGTATATTCTCGAATCAGTTTTTCAGCAAATATAGTTTCGTCTGTGCCTTTTGTAGAAACTGGCAGCGTTTGCTTTAATTGTGTGGTAGAATCTATATTTTTTTCAGAGGTACAGCCACAAAGCAGTGGTAGCATAGTCAAAGCGGTCAATAATATGCATAACCAGCGTTTCATTTCATGTTCTCCTCTAATTATTCTTGAACATACCCACAGGCGCTACAATAGTATTTTCCAGTTTGTGTATTATAAGAAAGTGTGGGATGCTGTGTCATGATACCATATGTTACAGGAGTCCTTCTTCCACATTCTACACATATCATAATAACATTATCATAATATAATTGTCTACACCAAGCTGACGTACCGACAATATCATATTCACCAGTATAATGTTTATTCGATGTATCAAAAGTAAAGGTTTTACAATTACATAAACCCTCACGTGATTCATGTATAATTGTATTTTCATATGTATCTGCCGCTTCTGCCATTAAAACTGCTGGAATAAAACACATCATAATGCAGAGAAAAAGAGTAAAAATTCGTTTTAATTTTTTCATAATGATTCTCCTTTGTTTTTATTTTAGAGTACTGAAAATTGAATCAATTGTCGGGTTTGCATAAAATAACCGCTTTGCACTGCTTTGCCAATCGGCTGAAACCTCCTTTTCCTAAAATTTCCATATTGTGTTTCTGTAATCATTATATCATATTTTTACAGAAACTGTCAACGCTTTTTATATATTTTTTCAAATTCCGCACAATACACAAAATGCTTCAATTGATTTTGTATAGAATAAACAAAAGAACGGCACGATTGATTAAAACCGTACCGTTCTTTTATTTTATACGAAAGGATTTTACTTGTTGTTGACCATCTTTTCGATTTCAGCTGCGAAATCCTCTTCTCTCTTCTGGAGACCTTCGCCCTTTTCGTAGCGGAAGAAGGAAGCAACTGTCATCTTGCCGCCGCAAGCCTTGCCGCACTCGTCAAGATACTTTGCGACAGATTCCTTGTTTTCAGCCTTGACATATTCCTGTTCGAGCAGGCAGTTTGCTTCGTAGAACTTGCCGAGACGACCGATAACGATCTTCTCCAGCACCTGCTGCGGCTTCTTTGCGTTTGCAGGATCGTTAGCAAGCTGTGCAAGCAGAACGGACTTTTCCTCATCGATGACAGATACAGGAACGTCATCCTTGCCGATATACGGAACAGCAGCCTGTGCAGCGATGTGCAGTGCGATGTTCTTCTTTGCTTCTGCAAAGCCTTCCCATGCCTTTGCAGCATCGTCAGCTTCAAACTTAACAATAACGCCAATCGCGCCCTTGCCGTGGATATAGGAGACAAGCTCGCCTTCCACAATGTCAAAACGGCGGATGGACATATTCTCACCAATGGTGAAAATCATCTGCTTCAGCTGTGCTTCCACAGTGGTTTCCCCTTCATAGGTGCATGCGAGAAGTGCAGCAACATCAGCGGGCTTCTCGGTGATGATGATATGGAGCAGCTTTGCAACAAACGCTTTAAAGGTATCGTTCTTTGCAACAAAGTCTGTCTCAGAGTTTACTTCAATAATCGCACCGACGTTGCCTTCGATTGCGATATCTACCAGACCCTCCGCAGCAATTCTGTCTGCCTTCTTTGCAGCGACAGCAATGCCTCTTTCGCGGAGAACCTTGATTGCTTCCTCGATATTGCCTTCTGCTTCGACAAGTGCCTTCTTGCACTCCATCATGCCGCAGCCGGTCTTTTTACGCAGCTCTGCTACGTCTTTTGCAGAAATGTTTGCCATTTTTTATTTCCATAACTTCGCATGTTCAGCATAGCTGAACGGTGCGAAATTTTTCCTTTCACTGTTGAATATATCGGGATTACTCTGCGTCCTCGACAGCAGTCTCTTCTACTGCTTCCGGTGTGTTCTGTTCGCCCTGCTTGCCTTCGATGACAGCGCTTGCGAGAACAGATGCAATCAGCTTGATTGCACGGATTGCATCGTCGTTGCCGGGAATGATGTAGTCAGCATCGTCGGGATCACAGTTGGTATCGACAATTGCAACGACCGGAATACCGAGCTTCTTTGCTTCAAGCACTGCGTTGTGTTCCTTCTTGGGGTCAACGATAAATACTGCGGAGGGCAGACCAGGCATGTTCTTAATACCGCCATAGTTGCGTTCCAGGTCGCTCATTTCCTTCATGAGCTTCGCGACTTCCTTCTTGGGGAGCAGGTCGAACGTACCGTCTTCCTTCATCTTTTCAAGGTTGTTCAGTCTTGCGATAGACTTCTTGATGGTCTTATAGTTGGTGAGCATACCGCCGGGCCATCTTTCATTGACATAGTACATGCCGCACCGTTCAGCTTCTTCCTTGATGGCGTCAGCTGCCTGCTTCTTGGTACCAACGAATAAAAGGGTACCGTTTTCTGTTGCCATATCACGGACAAACATGTACGCTTCTTCAAACTTCTTGACGGTCTTCTGCAGGTCAATGATGTAGATACCGTTTCTTTCGGTGAAGATGTACTCTGCCATCTTCGGGTTCCATCTTCTGGTGTGGTGACCGAAGTGGACACCTGCTTCGAGCAGCTGCTTAATTGTAATAACTGACATTTTCAATGTCCTCCTGAACTATAAATGGTTTTTGTTCCACCACAGGACGCTCTCTGCGGCTCATACAGTATGCAGCATACAAACGCATACCGAACCAATTAGGACCGCAACCAAGCCTGTGTGTGTCATTCTGTAAACAAACAGCAGAATTTCTGTTGTTTACTTTAAATATTTTACCATATTTTTATCAATAAAGCAAGTGCCGTTTCAAAATTCACATTTTTTTTACATTTCAACTGTCATGATCTTCTCAGCACCTCGGCTTTTTCATTCTGCGCGGCGTAGGGCAGCATTCCTCCTGCTTCATGTTGACAAGAATGCATTCCGCCCCGATACATTGAACCGCGTCCCAAGGCACCACAATGACACTTCCCTGCAGCATTCCCTTGACAGAGCATGGCGGAGATACACATAAAGAACAAATTCTGCCGCTGCACGTGTCAAAAATAAGATCGGTCACACATCCAAGTGTTTCCGCATCGCAAATGCGGATGACCTCACGCGCACGCAGCTCGGAAAAAGAGATTACCATACAATAAAACCATTCCTTCGCGTAAGCGAAGCCTCCCTTTGTATTGTTGTATTTCAGAAATCGGCAATTGCAGCAAAGTCTTTTGTGCTGCTGCCGCTGCCGACTGCTGTAAAACTGTTTCATTATATGAAAATTCCGGAAAACAGTTGCAAAGTCCATCGGAATGTGATATAATTATGAAATAAAAATACGACACATAAAGCAAGGAGCAAAGTTTGAAAAATAAATTTTTCAAACCGTGTTTTGTGACTTACGTCATAATTCCACAAAGAAAGGAAAAACTTTGCACCATTCAGCTATGCTGAACATGCGAAGTTATGGATCGCATTTATGGCAAGAAATACATCTTATAATGAGAGCAATGAATTCGGCAATTATGTCGAATACTGCATTGAAAAGCGTTCTGAAGGTGCATATCGCCACAAACGAATTCTGCTGCGCACACTCTGTATCTTTGCTGCCATTATCATCATTCCCATTGTTACCTATTCCACTGCCGGAAAGCTTTTAATTACATTTGTTCCGGTCTGGATGGGTCTGTGCGGCATTGCATATTGGTATCTGTCTCGGTTTGTCAATATCGAATATGAATACCGTATCGTACAGGGCGAATTCCAGATGGATGTCATCTACGGGCAGCGCCAGAGAAAAGAGCTTATCACCGTCCGTATCCGTGATATGGAAATCATCCATCCCTATGATGAAGCGGCAAAAAATGCAGTCGCAGCCTGCGATGTTGTGTATGACTGCTCCATTTCTCAAAAGCATCCGACGCCGGATATCTACTACTTCCTCTACCAGGAAAACGGAAAAAAAGCGGCGGTCATCTTTGAAGCGACCCGCAAGACACTGGACATCATGAAGTTTTATAATGCGTCTGTCCTGACAAAAAAGGACGATCTGCGCCATTAAGTCCCACCATAAAAAAACATAGCGTATCATGCCGATGTCCCTATGATAACGAGCAATCGCGTCCTCCCCGCCTATCGCCGCTTCTAAAAGAAAGTTATAGTGCATATTGTTTTTGTGTACAACTTGTTTTCAAAGGAGCGGTATGGATATGATGCGGAGGATGATAGCTGGATTCTTATGTTTGTCACTTGCCGTTTTTCTGTTTGGGTGCAGCGGTAGGGGAAGGACAGAATGTGCGGAAACGCTGATGCAGTGCTTTTCTGTCCCATTTGTCTGCGGCTTTGAAGCAGAATGTGACGGGCAAAAAACCGTATGCGGCACCATTTCCCGTACAGATGCGGGAGATGTCGTCACCATCACAGACCCTCAAAGCAATGCAAAAACAACGTTCCTGTTCGCCGACGGCAGCGTATCGCTGTGTACCGGTGCGGGCAGCGGCGGGGAACCCCTGTACATTCCCGTAACACTTCCGGATGCAAATACAGCAAACGGTAATCCCACCGGCGCAACACGCTGCGGCGTAACGCACTATGGTGCAGCCTTCTGCCGTGCGCTGTTCTGTGTGCTTCCGAATGAAACCTTTTCGGCAGTGCGCGAAGGAGAGACGATCCGCATCACAGGAGCATTACCGACAATGAAAGAAAATGCTGCGAAAGGCAGCGTCTCAACAGGCAGCGCCACTACAGGCAGCGCCGCTGCGGACACAAACGATGCGGAAAAAGGAACGCCCGCAGAAACCGGAGTCAAAACAGCCCCTTCTTCCACTGCCGCTGATGCCTCCGACACCAAGACCGTCTATTCCGCCGTCTTTTCCAAGGACGGCGTCCCGCTGTCCCTCTCGGACGGCATACTTTCTCTGCACATTACCTCTTATGTATCACAAGAATAAAAATCACGTTTACCTGCAATGATGGTTATAGTATGGAACTGTTATCAAAACAACGAAAAGCCAAGCTTGAGGCATGTATCAGCCTCGAAAATCTCATACACAATTTCAATATAATCCGGTCCCTGACCCAAAGCCGCATTTGCTGCTGTATCAAAGCAGACGCATACGGTCACGGCGCGTGGCAGTGTGCGCAGACCCTCGCCGCTGCCGGTGCAGATTTTTTTGCCGTATCCTCCATTGCGGAAGCAGAAGAAGTACGGCTTGCATTAAATGCATACGGAGACGACGATATCGGCATCCTGATTTTAGGCTATACACTGCCGGAGGACGCCGACCTGCTCATCCGGTACAATATTCGTCAAACCGTATTTTCAAGCGAATATGCCCGTGCATTGCGCAGTGCTATCCGGGAATATAAGCTTGACGGCACGCTTGCACGGGACGCCAAGCTGCAAATTCACATCAAAGTAGACACCGGCATGAACCGTCTCGGCTTCTCTCCAGACGATACAGACGGCATGGCGTCTCTATTTTTCGAACGTGATTTTGCAGTGGAAGGAATCTTCACCCACTTTGCAAAGTCTGATACCCCCTCCTCTAACATGACGGAGGAGCAGTATGCACGTTATCAAAAAGCGGTTGCAGCACTTGCGCAGCGCGGCTGTACGGTGCCCATTCATCATGTCTGCAATTCCGCTGCCATAACCAACGATCCGCATATGCATCTTGACATGGTGCGGCTTGGCATCGAGCTCTACGGTCTGATGCCGTCAAAGGAAACGCCGCTTCCAGACCTTCGCCCGGTTATGACACTGAAAACGGTCATTTCCCACATTCATACCGTACATGCCGGAGAAGCAGTCGGGTACGGTGCAGCCTATGTGGCGGATCACGATATTCGTCTTGCCACGCTTCCCATCGGATATGCGGACGGATTCATCCGTGCCTATGCGGACGGCGGCAGCGTGTGCATCCGAAACGGTTCTGCCCCCATTCGCGGCCGTATCTGCATGGATCAATGCATGGTGGACATTACCGACATTGAAGGCGCTTCCATCGGCGACGAAGTGGTTCTGTTCGGGGAAAACGCACCGTCCGCAGACGAAATTGCCGCCGGCGCCGGTACGATTGGATATGAGGTACTGTGCTTAATCGGTAAGCGTGTACCGCGCGTTTATACAAGGTGATTTTTTGGGGGACTTTTTGAAAAAAGTCCCCCAATCCCCCCCAAAAACTTTTTCGATTTTGGGATTTATTAACGTGAGTTCGATGAATTTTAAGAGGAAAACTTTTTTAAAGAAAAGATTTTCCCCGTTCCTCGTATCCCTTTTCAAAAAACTTTAAACTGGATAACGGGCTGTTGCAAGTTTTTAACTTGCAACAGCCCCTTTATATGATATTTTGCTCGTTTAAAGTTTTTGCGGGGGAGTTTGAGGAGGTGCTTTTTTCAAAAAGCACCTCCTCATCGAACTCATGTTTATTCATTTTCTTTAGGGTTGCTGCACAGAAGTGCGGCAACCCTTTTTATTTGGATGACTGTTACAGCTCCAGGACGACCTGGGGTGCAGCAGCATAATCGATGAACTTTTCTCTGATTTCAGCGGCTTCCGCGTCGCCTTCATGGATAACAATTCGATAGCGGAAAGATAACTTCTCCCCGGCTTCTATAATCTCCGCCTCACCGAGATAGTACCGGTTCGGTGCAAACAATCCATAGTTGCGGGAGTGCCAATCTGTCGGATATTTTGCATTGGAAGGCGTATCAAAGACGGCAATCCCTGCGGTGTGGCCGCCGGCGGTTATGCCGGAATAATCATTCCATTCCGAATGCTTCATCCAGATTTCATTTTCTCCGACTGCGCCCCAGGCGTTGGTAAGCGTACCGGTGCGGTCTGCACGCAGCGTTTCATCCATACGCACAGCAATCGGCCCCGCCTCCTTTGTCGCGCCCAATGTCACACGGCCGTAGTCTGCAAGCAGTGTCAGTTCCACATCGAGCACGTGGATACCATCCTCAGGAGAAGACATTGTAACCGTTGTCACATCGTCGCACAGCGGATTTCCATGTTCATCCGTCCAGGTGTTTTCCGCTGTAAACGCACAGCAGACATCCCCTGAGACCAAATTCCGAATCCGTTTATTTTGAATATAGCCGTGGTGCGGATCCTCGTTCCAGGTATCGACTGCGTCGGAAGTAAAACCGGTTTCCGCATTTTCCACTTTGACGCTTCCATGAGAAAACCAGATGGAACGGTGATGCGGATGTTCCTTTGCATCAAAATCATACCGTGTGATATTCTCATTGTACTTGTTGACAATCGGACCGATATGCGGCTTTGCAAATCCGATACGGTATCTGTATGCCGTGTATTCCTGTGCATACATGCATATTGCCACCTTGCCCGCCTCTGCATCGTCCTGTACGGAGAATATGGGATCATGCGGCTGTCCCTGTTCCAGCGTCAAAACGGCAGTTTCACCTTTTGCCAAAAAATCAAGCACAAACACAAGTATGGCGCTTCCATCTTCTTGCGGCATCAATTGTACGCAAGTCGTTTTTCCGCCTTCGTACCGCAACCGAAGCGGCTGCATTTCCGAAAGTACGGCATTCGTTTCTGCTGGAACCGGAATGCGGATCAATGTATGTTTTCTGGTATGCGCACCGGCTTTGACTGTGAGTTTCATATTCGTCCCATCCTCTTTTCATCGGTTTTTATACAGTGCAGCAGCTTTGCCGCGCCATATTGCTTTTATCACAATGCAGCGTTATACCACATGGCGGTGCTTTTGCCGCACTGCGGCATCCTATCTCGCACCAACGTTATAGGTAAAAAAATAGGAGTGTATCGTTTTTATTATAACAATAAAAAACAAAAAAATCAAGAGTTTTTCAAAGAAAACCACAGAAAACATTTATGCGGGGAAACGTTTTTTTAAAAAAGCGTTTCCCCGCACTGCAAATTAAAAATTCACCATAGAATGTTCACCAATGACTGCAATGCAGCAAATTTCACCGCGGCACAGTTTCTGTCCTTTGACAGCATCATGCGGTCTGCCTTTGCAAAGTGCTGCCAATCCGTTCTGCCATTTGCAAAAAAGCATCCGCAATCAGCGCGTGTCCTTTTTCGTTGGGATGAATCCCGTCTCTGCAAAGCAGCTCCATATAGTTATGCTTATCAAGAAATGCCGAACGCAGATCGACATACATACAGTTCATTTCATATGCCGTGCGTGTGACCACAGAGGAATACAGCTCCTGATACCGGTAGATCATCTCTGCATCTCCGCCAAGCCAGGATAAAATACGCGCCTTATCCGTTCCGGGCGTGGATGCAACGATATGATTGAGATACCGTACAGCATGAATCGGCGGCAGGGACACAAGAATCGGTGTAATCGCGTGTTCTCTAAGGACGGAGATGATATGCTTCATGGTATCGGTAAAGGCAGCAAGCGTTGTCATCGGCATATGCTCTCCGTGCGGATCATCGGAAACTGCCTTCCAGTCAAAGTTGCAGTCGTTTCCGCCGTATTCAAGCACCATATAACGGCAAGGTACCGTGTTTTTTTCGGCTGCGTTCTGCAATGCGCGTGACATCAGCGCCCATCCGCGGCCAATGGTATAACCAAATTTCGATTTGTTGACCACATCCATAGCATATTTTTCACACAAAGGCGCAAAATCGTCCTGTTTCATCGGTACATATTGTCCTCTGTCTTCATCTAAGATAATTCCTTTTAAAATAGAATCGCCATACACATGCATCGTCATTCTTCCGTCAAGCGCCAGAGTTTGTATTGTTTCCATATCGTACCCTCCCATAAACCGCTTTTGCATCCGAAATTTCGTTTTTGCTTCTTTCTTATCTGGTATCCAATACTATTATATATCATTTTACGTATTTTGTCAATGGGTTTCTGATATTTTACAGTTCGTTTTTTATTCTGCAAAAAACAAACAGCAGACCTTTTTCCATGGTCTGCTGTTATTTTGTGCCGCTTCCGGCAGTTCTATTCGATGATGCGTTTATTCGCCAAGTTCTTTCTTTAACCAAACCGTTCCAATGTCAAGCGCATCGAACAGTCCGCTCTTTTGTCCCTGTTTCAGACAGGTATGGCTTTCGTCTGTGGAAAGTACCTGAATTAAAATATTGTCCGGCACCTCATGACCGTTGACTGTTTTATTGTTGAGCACAAGTAAAAACAGCACCGCCCGATCCTTCATATCACCCCAGACATATGCATTGTCCTGCCGGATGAGAGGTTTGCCCTGATATGTAATATAGCTGCCATTGATGCTTCCTTTTGTCATTTACACCCTTCCTTTCTTTTCGTTTCTTTTGATTGTCGGGAAAGCCTGTTTTCCCTCTGAAATCTCCAGTGTACAATCGCCGGCTTGCAGCATCACACTGTTTTTGGCATGTTCCCTCTTTTATCAGTTTGCTTTTTCATAAAAATAGGGATCCGGGATATTGATTTTGCGGATATCCGCCCCCACAGAACGCAGCTTGCCGACGATATCATCGTATCCGCGTTCAATATGCTGAATCTCCTCAATTTCCGTTCTGCCGTTTGCCGTGAGTCCGGCAATGACCATTGCCGCACCTGCACGCAGATCGACCGCACGTACCGGAGCCGCCGAAAGTGCTTCTACACCCTCTACAATTGCGGTTTTGCCGTCCACCTTGATCTTTGCTCCCATGCGCTTCAATTCTTCCACATAGCGGAAACGGTTATCCCATACCCCCTCATACAGGGTAGATACACCGTTTGCAAGGCACAAAAGCACACAAATCTGCGGCTGTACATCCGTGGGGAAGCCCGGATACGGCAGGGTACGAATATTGACGCGGTTTAATGTCTCCGCTGCCGAAACAATCATTGCATCGTCCAGTTCTTCAATGGTAATTCCCATTTCCTCCATTTTTGCGGAAATAGACTCCAGATGCTTCGGTATGACATTGTTGATGCGCAGCGTACCGTGGGTGGCTGCCGCTGCAATCATAAAGGTTGCTGCCTCAATCATATCGGGAATAATGGCATACGTACAGCCGTGCAGCTTCTCCACACCTTTGATTTTGATGACATCGGTTCCGGCACCGGTAATTTTTGCGCCGCAGGCATTCAAAAAGTTTGCAAGATCAACCACATGCGGTTCTCTTGCAGCGTTTTCAATGACAGTCGTTCCCTTTGCACGTGCAGCTGCAATGATCACGTTGATGGTCGCACCGACAGAAGAATTATCAAAATAAATCTGTCCGCCGCGCACACCGCCCGGTGATACGGCTTCAATGCAGCCGTTGTCAACGGTAACCACAGCGCCAAGCGCTTCAAATCCCTTGATATGCTGGTCAATCGGACGTACACCGAAATCACAGCCGCCGGGAAAACCGGCAGAAGCTCGGCCAAAGCGTCCAAGCTCGGCCCCTATGACATAATAAGACGCGCGCATTTTGCGCACAAGGTCATACGGCGCACTGCCGCCCATGATGGCAGTGGTATCGATTTCTACCGTCGTCGGACTCAGACGGCGAATATTCGCACCCATCGCACGCAAAATATCCAAAGAAATGGTGACATCGCTGATATTCGGCAGGTTTTCCAGCACGCAGCGATCCTCTATGAGAATCGAAGACAGGATGACTGCAACCGCAGCATTTTTCATGCCGCTGATTTCCACAGCACCCATCAGCGGTTTGCCGCCGTTTATGACGATTTTTTCCATGTTAGCACCTTCTGTTAATCATGTTAGTTTCAATAAGCGGCTTGCCGCGTTGATAAAACGCGGCAAGGGTCGGCGTTTCCCCGACCTGTGATCATCCCCGGAATACAACGTCCGTATCTGATCATAAAATGACGCCCGCAGATTCGGCGGGAGACATCTTGCCTAAGTTATATATGAAATAAGTACAATTTATTGAAAGACACAACGTCGCACAGTATAGTATACCATCTTATCCTGTAAGTGGAAAGAGTATTTCTTGATTATTAACTCCGACTTCATGTTTTATTTACATTTTTGACACATATAAACCCATAGCAACGGTCAAACCGCAGTCAGGACAGGATGTGCACAATCTGTATGAGCATCCATTACGCAGATGCATCCACATGAGCCTCCTGAAGAGCCACACTGCCGGTCACAGCGTCGCATACGATTTTCTGATACAATACCTCTGCCGCCGCATGAGAAAAGCAGTAAGAAAACTGCCATGCCGGACGCAGATACAAGCGCCCCGCATCGCCCCATAAAATATAGTACGTCCGCCGCATATCAAGTACCGTGCAGATAGACGTGTCCCCGTCTGCCTCCGCCATGGCAGGCGTTTCATCCGGAATACGATCGTCACCGCTTTCCGTACTGCGCTCGGTACTGCTTTCCGCATTGCCAATATCCATTTCCGTTCCCCCTGCCGTCTTCTTTAGCCGCTGCATCTCCGAAAACAGGATATTCACTTGATCAAGCTTTCGTGTCTGGTACGTTTCATTCGGCAAAAACGGTACCCATGTACCGCAAAGGTACCAAACCGTTTCCCCTTCCACCAGCACATACATCCGCGTTTCATTGATCACAGCCGCATTCTGCGCGTTGGAGCCGCGCACAAGCTCCTCTGCAAATTCTACAAGATATACCGTATCCAGCGGTGTTTTCCGGACACATTCCGTCCGCGGACGCAGACGCACGCCGCCGCTCCCTTCACCTGCGGTCAGCGCAGCCAAAAAACGCTTTGCCACTTCCTTTGCGGCATCCGCCGCTGTCCCGCTTGCCGCCGCATAGTCAGAGGCAGTCCCCTCGGACGCACCTTCCTCTCCTTGCAGAAACGCATCTACCGTACCGGAAAAGTCCTTCTCGGCGCTTCCGCTTTTCGTGTAGGTCAAATACAGATTGTGATAGTATTCCGCACGGTCCCCGTTTTCAAACACAAGAGACATACCGGTCGAGGTCGGCAGAAGGTAGATACCGCTGACAGGAGAACCCACCATCTGGGCAAATGCATGTTTATAGGATTCTTCTGCAACGGGAATTCCGTATACATAGTCCTTGATTACCTCTGTCGGTACAATATCCATATCCAGGGAAATGCCGCTTTGGTCAAGCAGCTGCACCGCATCCTCCAATGCCGCCCGGCTGACAAGATGTTCCCCGCGGTATTGTCTGTACAGCAGAATTCCCAAAAAGCAGTCCGTCAAAAGAAGACAAACCATCAACAACCATCGGATTCGACTCCAGTTCATAGGATGCTATCTCCTCTCCTGCTCCAGTCTCTCTGCGTTGGCGTTTTCATGTTCTGACTGTGATACCCATACCCATTCCGCTGCAAAACGGGCTCCATCCGTATTTTCTTCTCCCTCTCCTTTGGACACAGCGCTGCCGCAGTACAAATACCGCATCACAAAGGAACCGCGCAAAAACGTCTGCAAAGCGTCTTCTGCGCCGCGCTGACTGCCGTCCAAATCTTCTTCCGCCGTGTCAGATACATGCTGCGCATCGGTTTGCTGTTTCTGCGTCTCAAGCTGCATGGCATCCCACACAACTGTCTGGGGGAGTAAATATTCATATTCGCCTGACACACTTCCCATACAAGGATGAAACGTGACATGCATGACTTTCCCGCCGCTTGCTGTCAATGTCATCGCAGTCATAACCTCCCCTGCTTCATCCATGATCGGAATCCCATTCATCGTATAAATATAAACAAGCACGATCCCGCTGCTCTCCTGGTACGCATGCATAGCAGAATTTCGTGCAGAACGCACGGAATATAGAGAAACCGTCATATCTCCGCCGCCGAATGCACGGTCCAGATCCGTCAGTCGGGAGAGCAGACGGTCTGCCGCACGCAGATATTCCGACAACAGATAGCTGCCGCCAACGCTTGCATATCCAAGGTATGTGTTCATGGGAATACCGCCGCCCTGCAGAGCCGTGTATTCTACCGTACCGCTGCCGTCTTCCCCGATGCGCAGCCGCCCGTCTTCATTCAGATACACGCGGCCGCCGTGTGTGTCGATATAATAATGATCGTCTTCTCCTTCATGAATGCCGAGCAGGGAAAGCGCCTCTGCCGCTTTTTCGGAGGAATACAGTGCGGTTTCTGCATTCCACGGCGTCAGGGTCAGCACAGGCATACGACAGATGCCGGCATAATACACAGCGGTCGGATCATCGGCAGTAAAAGAACATGCCTTGTGCGGAGCGTGAAACCGGTCCGAATCGCAGGAATCATCAAAACTGCCAAAGAAATATGCCGGCTGCACATCTGCGGCAGAGAGATTCTGCACTGCCTCCAAATAGACAGAAAGGTCTTCTCCGATGACCGCTGCCGCCTCTCTTTTGCCGGGGTTCACCGCATTGTCCCAATCGGAGATATTTCCTGCATAAGCATTGGCGCTCTGCAATACCCGCTGCTCTGCTGCATTTGTCTTTTGTTTGCCATTCTTTTGAAAGCGGAACAGCGCCGTATGTCCTTCCTCATCCCGCGTAACCGCACAAATCTCGCCGAAGTCCTCCGCGGCATCCTCATTTGCCGCTTCTTCCGAATTCTGTAAAAAAAGCGCAATATCCTGTTTTGATAAGAAAAACACTTCTCTGACATATACCGTATCTCCAAGCGGGATTTCGTCAAGATCCGCGCTGTCAAGTGCACTGTCGTCCTCTACATACGTATATGCGCGGATTACGCCCGGCGGAAGCGCGCCCTGATACCGCAGATACAAAAAGCGGTCTGTGTTTGTGCAGGCTTTCCAAAGTTCCTCGCCGGTCTTTGCATCCAGCTCTTTACACAGGCTTTCCGCCCCGAACAATACCCGTATCAGTGTATATAGGGTACTGTACGGCTTGTCTATGCTGTCCGCAGCATACAGGCAGGAAATCGACTGCTCCGACATTTGTGCAGTACGATACGCAAGCATGGCGGGAACGGTATGCACAGACGCCATACCTTTTGCGTATCCCGTTTTGGCGCCGGTCGTATACACGACCATACGGTCCTTGGGCAGCATGGATTCCGCATTTGCGGTACTCTGTCCAAGCACTAACAGAAGAAGCAGTACAAGCATCAGCACAATCAGAACAAAAATAATACCGGTTTTGATACGTTCTGCCGCCCGTACATGCGCCTCGTGCCCCATGACAACGCCTCCTTTGAAGTTTTTTTCATACCGTTCCACGTCCTATGGAACATCTCCCATAATCAATGTCAGCTCGTTTTTCCGCCGCTCTCCCCGCCCAAAGTGTTTTTGCTTCAATCACGTTCCGACGATGCTGCGCTATCGGACGCAGCGTCTGCGGAATCCGTTTCCTGTAACACGGCATCTGCAAGCGGAGACTTCAGCGGCAGAATCACCGTCACCTCTGTTCCGTGTCCAACCTCACTTGTCAGGCGGATGCTTCCGCCGTGCGCTTCCACAAGCTCCTTGGAAATCGCAAGACCAAGCCCCGTTCCGCCGGCTCCCGTCGTTCTCGACTTTTCAACGCGGTAAAAACGCTCAAACAAATGCGGCTGATCCTCCTTCGGCACGCCGATGCCGTTGTCACGGATGCTGACTGCCGCGTAGGATGCATTGGAAACCGCGCGCACCATAATTTTTCCGCCGTTCGGTGTATACTTGACCGCATTTGACAGAATATTCAAAAAGACCTGTTCAATTCGATCCTTATCTGCGGTCATTTCCGGCAGATCCGGGTCAAATTTTTGATACAGGGTATGGTGATGCTCCTCAAGGTCCGTATGAATCACGTCACACAGGTGTTTTAACATGCTGTCCAGACGGAATGTGGAAATTTCCCATTTGGTTCTCTGGTTGTCAAGACGGGACAGCACCAGCAGATCACCGACGATGCGTGTCATGCGGTCTGCTTCTTCTACCGCCATGGAAAGAAAGCTCTCCCGCATGTCCGGCGTCATGTCGGGATAACGCAGCACCGTTTCCGCAGCGCCTTTGATGGAAGTCAGCGGCGTGCGCAGCTCATGCGATACATTGGCGACAAATTCACGACGGCTTCGGTCAAGCTCATACCGTCCTGTCACATCGTGGATGACTGTAATGATTCCCGCATGTTCTCCGTTGTTTTCGATATAGCGAAAATTTCCAAGGGAAACGTCAAAAATGCGTTCCTTGAGTGCGACCTCATGAATGACATGCCCCTCTCCATCGTCTCTGGATAAATCATGCTGTAAGGTTTCCCTGAACGCTGGCGTATCATCCACACCGCACAGCTTTAGGAGGGCATGCAGCGTCATGGTTTTTTCAAGCGGCAGCTCCGCCGCTTCCGCTTCTGCAAAAAGGACGGTTTTGTCAAACAGATCGCGTGCGGTCGTATTGAGATGCATCACAGACCCGTCGTCGCGGAATGCAATCACCGCATCCTTTAAATAAAAGAAGACGGTTTCCAGCTTTTTCTGCTCACCGGAAACCTGATCCAGCGTGTTTTTCAATACCAACCGCATATGATTGAAGGTATCGGTCAGCGTACCAATTTCATCCTGTGCATGCAGATTCAAATTGTGGTCTGCGTCGATGTCCTGTTCAAATTCTCCTGCTGCCAGCTTCTGTGCACCGCGTGTCAGACTCTGGATGGGAGAGGTAATGGTTTTGGCAAGGAAAAAAGACAATACGATTGCAAACACCATACCCAGCAGCAATGCCTGCAAAATAATGGTAAACAGCATCCAGTTGAGGTTTTGTATTTCTCCTTTGGTATCGCGGATGTAGACGAGAACACTGCGATTGTTTTCAGAGGCGTTCTGCACATCCAGCGAAACCGCATTATGCGGAGGAATGCGGACACAATAGTCAAAACATTCCGCACCGCTGCGCTGTTCCCTGCCGCTGCCGCCGTTCATCACTGACAGAATATTTTCCGTTAAATATACCGTTTCACCGCGTGCAAACATCTGTGAAGCGTCTGAGACAGCCAGAATCGTACCGTTTTCATCAAGAACCGCAGCAGAACGGTAGTCGTCCAGTCCAAGAACGCCGGAATATGCATTCAACGTCATTTCAAGTGCACCGGCGCTCTCCGCATTTTCCAAAGAAGACAAAAGATAGGTATATAGTTCCGAATTCACATCAAATGCGGCGTCCATTTGTGTGGTAAAGTCGTCTGCAAAATAGGACGATACCCCATTTAAAAGAATTGCACCGACCAATGACATGACCGTCGTGACAAAGATGATCAAAATCAGAATAATCTTAAAATACAGACTGCGGTACATCGCCACACCCCCTCCCTCTGTTTTCTGTACAGAACTGCTGTTTTCCAGTCAATCTCCGCTGTGTGGGAATCCAAACTGTGATTGCGTGTGTGGGGCAAATGCGTCACGCCAAAAAATATCCCAATCCGTGCTTGGAAAAAATATATTCCGGATGGGACGGGTCGTCCTCCACCTTGGCACGAAGACGGCTGATGGTCACATCCACCGTGCGGCGATCGCCGTAAAATTCCTCATAACCCCACACCTGCTGCAGGAGAACCTCCCGTGAAAACGGCTTTCCCGCATTGGAGGCAAGAAACGAAAGCAGATCATATTCAATTTTGGAAAGTGAAATTTCCTGTCCTTTTTTGGTAACAAGATACCGCTCATTATCAATGACGAGGTCCCGTACCGTAATCACCGTGCTGTTTTTGGCGCCGGTTACGACTTCATTCGCCGCGCGGCGCATATTCGCCTTGATACGGGCAAGCAGAACGTTGATGGAAAACGGCTTTGTCACATAATCGTCCGCACCAAGATCAAGTCCCATAATTTTGTCAATTTCTTCTTCCTTTGCCGTCACCATAATAATCGGTGTGTCCAGACGCATCCGGATGCCGCGGCAGACGGTAAAGCCGTCCATTTTCGGCAGCATGATGTCAAGCAGAATCAAGTCAAAGGACCCCTTCAGCGCCTTGCGCAGTCCTTCCTCTCCATCCCCTGCAATCTCATAATCATATCCCGCCTGCATCAGGTTGAATGCAAGCACCTGCGCGATATTTTTTTCATCTTCCACGATGAGAATTTTTTTCTTTTGTGTTGTGTTGCCTGTCATACGCTCCCAGCGCCCTCTTACGCAGGCATGTGTGCCTTCCCTTTTGGCAGCCGCATCCCTGCAAAGGTTTCCTTTCTTTATGATTTCAATGTGCGTTAATAACGCTCTTAGGGCGTTTTTGAAAAAACGCCCCGCCGCTTGGGCATCCCCCAAAAACGTTTAATCGATATAGCTTCAAAATATATGGTAAAAGACACCTGTGTATATTGTCTGCCCCGTTTAAAGTTTTTTGAAAGGGGTTTGGGGAAAAATTTTTTTCAAAAAAGTTTTCCCCATAGAACCTCAAACGCACGTTATTTTCGGTCACGGAAAAACAACATTGTCGACGGCTTCCGTAATTTTCTTCGCTTCGATCACCGGCACCTCCGCAATCCGTGCAAGAAGGCGCGGCAAAACCTCGGTCGTGACTTGCGTACAGTGAAACCGCACTGTCGGACTATAGCATACCTTCATCGCTTTTTCGATTTTTTCGTAAATCATATCCGCAGTGTATGCTTCATTTGTGTCCATAGATTCAATGTTCCAATCCCACAGTACATAGCCGGCGTCGGACACAGTCTTTTTCTGCGTATGATTGTAATGCAATACGCCGGAGTGAGACCCTTCCGGCAGACGCGCCAGACGCGTTTTCCGCTTGGTCATCGCATACAAAAGATCATTTTCCGTATCCAATGCAGCGATAAGCGACTCCGCTGTCGCCACATCATACTCGTTTCCCGTCATGGTGTGCAGTCCGATGGCATGTCCCTCGGAAAGAATCTGCGCAATGACGTCCGCGTAGGCCACGAGCTGTTCCCCTGTGACAAAAAATGTCGCCTGTGCGCCGTATTCCGCCAGCTGCTCCAATATCTGCGGCGTGCATACGTCATCGATATCCTCAAAGGTCAGATAGACCACATCCGAGCGATAAATATTATACCCAGGAATGTCTGTATCCACCGTATGATTTTCATCCGTATCCAAAGTGACGGGAGCCTGCGTCACCGGCTGCGTAGTCTCTTCTGGCAGATACGCTTCCAATA
Source organism: Clostridia bacterium (assembly GCA_017942005.1). GTDB lineage: Bacteria > Bacillota > Clostridia > Oscillospirales > CAG-272 > RGIG3925. The sequence continues at coordinate 68,730 of JAGAVJ010000039.1, forward strand.
AGGAAGCAAACGATTTTTTCTGTCCGCCGTCGGTAATACGCACCGTGTTTTTGTCTTCGGATATTTCAAATGACCACCCAAAATACGCGCAGATGTCCCGCATCGGCAGATACCGTTCTTTTGAGAACAATGTTGTGCGGATAAAGAGGTAGGTATTGCGTTCTGTCTGTGCATATTCATTGTTTGCAGTGTCAAACGACAAATATTTTCCGGATGCCGTGTCGCTGATGATAAAGGAAGTTACATTTTTGGAAGGTCCGCGGCGTACCTTGATGTTTTCAAACTCTTCAAAAAAGGAAAGCGGAATCCAGAAGTCATCCGTTCCGCCGGTCACAAAACCAAGCGCCGGATAATAATCATCCATTCTCCATACAGTGTCATTGTAAAACAGCGTCGGAACATCCGCACTGCCCGGTGCGTTGTCTCCATACACGGCAAAAATCGTGATAAACATCGGAAGAAGCAGCAGCGCAAACAAAAGCAGCCATACAAGGGGAAACGCAAGAAAGCGGCGAATTTTTTTCATCATGACTCTAAAATTTTACTCTCGTAATATGCAACCGCCAAATCCACCACCAGCCCGTAGCTCTTGGTTCCGGCAGTCTGTCCCTGTACCTTCAAATACGTATCGTTGACGGCGTTTGAGATGGTCGCCGCCGTATTATCCTTATATTTTTCATAAAACCGGTTGTATGCCTGCATTTCGCAGCGGATGCGCGGATCCATTTTGGAATACGTTTCCTCCCATAGGGTTTTGTCCGCAGAATAAAGTGCATTGGAAAGATATTCCGCCATATTGAGATATCCGCTGTAGCGCGTATACGGATTTTCTCCGTGGATGCACACAAGAAATGCGATAAAATTTGCTTCCTTTTCTCTGGCAAAGCCTCTTTGATGCGCAAGCTCATGGGCTGCGGTAAACGGCAGCGTGTAATCCGGGAAGTTGACATTCAGGTTGGCTTCTCCTGTGAAAAACGTATAAATTCCCGTGATATGCGTGTACGACATCGGGTCGCTTAATATCACAGGCTTGACACTGGACGTAAACTGCCAAAAAATCGGATATGCCTGATGAAGCCGTTCATAGCCGATCATCAAATCGGCACACATTCTGTCATACGTGGCAAACGGCATGGACGATGCGCCGCCAAACGCAAAATCTACAGATCCGCACAATGCGTTTGCTTCATCCACACACCACTGCATCGCAGCCGCGAGTTGTTCTGCCGATACCGCTTCCCCGTTTAACGACAGCCGTGCGGCAAGATCGGTGGTGTTGGAACCCAATCCCAATGCCGGCACAAACAGAGTATATAAAATACAGATGACAGACAAAAGCACACAGAGATACCGCACGCCCAGACGCATTGATTTTTTGGTCAAATATACCGCAAGCCAGATCAGCACAAAAAGCAATACCGGTGAAAACAGAAGCAGTCCTTCTGCAAGCGAAAACGGCAGCCAGCCGGTCAGCAGATTTGTCAGAATGCGAACTGCCGTCCCATAATACCGGTTGGCTGCATCGGCAATTTGCGGATGCGTTTTTGTGACAATGTGCAGAATCAGTGTTGCCGCGGCACATGCAAAGGAAATTGGCAGGCAAAGCGGAATATACCGCTTCCATTTGATTTGCAGCTGTTTTAAGTTCTGTTTCGACATCACGGTTATTCCTCACTTTACTCATATTACCCAATGGGCATTCACAGGCGACGGTATGGCAGCTGTACCGTACATTGCTTTCCTCAAGCGCTGTCAAATAAAGGACGCGTCAAATAATGCACGCGTTAAATAACGCTTGCAGTGCGCAAAAATCATCCGGAGGCGCTGCGGTTACGGTCATGCACCGCATGGAAACCGGATGGAAAAACGAGGTCCTGCAGCAATGCAGCGCCTGGCGGCGGATATAGGGTGATACGCCTTCTTCCGACGGCTCTCCTCGCACAGCATCCTTTTGGGCGCCGGAATTCTGACTGCCGTATAAAAAGTCGCCGAGAATCGGGGTACCGCGGCTGGCAAAATGCACACGCAGCTGATGCGTTCTCCCGGTCACAGGTTCTGCCGACACAAGCGTCAAGGGATGCCCCTCTCGGTCGCATCCATAGGCAAGCACACGGTACCGCGTCAGTGCAGGTGCACCATCGTTTTCTGTTACCGTTCTTGTAATGACACTTTCCTCTTTGCGCCGGATACAGCCGGAAATTTCTCCCACCGTAGGAGTTAACGTTCCATTCAGTACCGCTAAATATTCTTTTTGTATTGTACCTGCAAGATGCGCACAGTGCATGTTGTATGCCGCCGCGCGGTTTTTGGCAATGGTCACAACACCTGAGGTATCGCGGTCGAGACGGGAACAGGCACGAAAGACAAACGGAATCCCGCGTGTTTCAAACAGGTACGCAAGACCATTTGCCAATGTATCCGTATAATGTCCGTGCGAGGGATGCGTCGGCATAAAAGGCGGTTTATTCAAAACAATCAGGCTGTCGTCCTCATACAGAACACACAGCGGCAGCGGTGTCGGGACAATCGTTTCCGACGCCTCCCGATCCTCTGTCGCAAGGGACAGGACATCCTGCGGCTGCAATACATACCGTACCGTCACATGCGCACCGTTGACCAAAATGCCAAGCGGCTGCTTTTTCAGCGCTGTAACCTGTGCATGCGACAAATGCAGATGGGAAAGCAGGAAATTTTTGACGGTCATCTGGGCGGTTTCCGCACCGATCGAATATTCCATAACAGACAGCAAATCCCCCTTCCCCTTACTTATATATATTATACAGCATTTTTCTGCGTTTTGCAAGAGAATTCACAATATCTTTAAGTGGAACACACTCTCGGGAAACTTTTACAAAAGTTTCCCTGCCGCTTGGCACCCCTTCAAAAATTTTCAAACGAATATATAACAAAAAAATCGTGAAACTATAGAAAAATATGCATTTTTTGTTTGTTATGTCCCATTTAAAGTTTTTTGATGGGGGTTTGGGGAAAAGCTTTTTTTTAAAAAAGTTTTCCCCATAATCACATTGTTTTTCAGAAAAAGCGTCCTTCCTTCAGCGCAGATAGGAGGAATAGGCAAAAAATCTGCCCTTGATTTCAAACCCTGCACACCGTGCGACAGCAGCAGACGCCCGGTTGGTACAATAATATTGATACAGTACCGCTTCACCGCGCAGAAGACAGGCACGTGCAAGGGCACAGACACAGGAACGTGCATACCCGCGGCGGCGATAAGCCGGCGCACATTCTACGCCGATTTCCACACAGGTATCCCCTTGAAACCGACGGTTGATGCTGGCAATACAGCACACCGTGTCCGGTACATCATCCGCGAAAATTACATAAGCGCCGCGTGCAGCACAGTCCGACAGCTTCATGGAGACAAGACTGTTCTTCGGTATCGCATCCGGCGTCAGGCATCGCGTCTGCGGCAAAATGTGTTCCACCGCCACGTTGTCCGGTGACAGTAAAAGACAGGAAGCCGCCCATCGTGCAAAGAACGGAGAGGGCTTATAGCCCCATTTGAGAAGGTGCGGCGTCAAAATACCGTGCAGTGCCGACAATGCCGCATCGGAACATAAATCCTGCCTGAAGGTATGCAAGTGCGCGGAAAACGCATCGTACACTTCCGGATAACAGGAAGCAGCACAAAAGCCGTCTGTCTCGGCAAAGGACGCCGGTACAATGACATTTAAATGCCGTGCAAGCGGCTGGCTGTCCTTTGGCTTCAGCACAATATTGCTCCCCTGTACCATATCGTCGGACGATATTCCGTGCCGCTGACAATACTCGGACAAAAGGATAGAATCGGTCAAATGCATAAAATGCCGCATAAAACGAGTTCCTTTTTTTGAAAAAGGACTGCCATACAGTATGGTACAGCAGTCCTTGATTCAAACAGTTATAAATGATTCTTCAGAGGTGAAACCGCTGTATGAATTACTTCATTTCAATCAGGGATTCATCCCACATTGCGGGCGCTTCATAGCCAAGCAGGTTGACCGTCGTTGCAGCAACATCGGACAAACCAAAGGTCGCCTTCTGTTCCTTTACGGCATACGCATCGGTATAGAAATTATCGTAGATGATGCACGGAACGGGATTGAGCGTATGGCTGGTTTTCGCCTTCGGTGTACCGTCCTTGTTATACTTGATTTCGCCCTTCTTGTCAAGCTCATACATCTCGTCCGCATTGCCGTGATCTGCGGTGATGATGGCAACGCCTTCCAGCTTGTCGACAACGGCAAGAATGCGCTTCAGCTGTAAATCAAGCGCTTCCATGGAGCACTGGGTTGCAAGCATATTGCCGGTGTGACCGACCATATCGCCGTTGGGGAAGTTGACGCGCAGATAGCGGTATTCTCCGGATTCCAGAGCTGCAATCAGCTTGTCTGCAATCAGTGCGCACTGCATCCACGGGCGCTCTTCAAACGGGACGACATCGGACGGAATCTCCACATAGGATTCGGTTTCGTCGCTGAATTTGCCGGAACGGTTGCCGTTCCAGAAATATGTGACATGACCGTACTTCTGCGTCTCGGAAATGGCAAGCTGCGTCACGCCGGTATCCGCAAGATATTCACCCATGGTGTTGGTGATTTCCGGCGGATTGACAAGATAGCTTTTCGGAATGTGCAGATCCCCGTCATATTCCAGCATACCTGCGTATTTGACATTGGGACGGCGGACACGGTCGAACTTGTCAAATGCATCGTCGTCAAACGCTTTGGAAATCTCAATGGCACGGTCGCCGCGGAAATTGAAGAAAATCACAGAGTCACCGTCTTCAATGGTTCCAATCGGCTTGCCGTTCTCTGCAATGACAAACGGCGGAAGATCCTGGTCAATGACCTTGGTTTCGGCACGGTAGGTTTCAATGGCTTCCTTTGCAGATGCAAACTGACGGCCGTCTCCCAGGACATGCGTTTTCCAGCCGGCTTCGACCATTGCCCAGTTTGCCTCGTAACGGTCCATCGTAATCTTCATTCTGCCGCCGCCGGATGCGATTTTGATATCAAAATCGTCGCTGCGCAGACCTGCGATAAATGCTTCAAACGGTTCTACATATTCCAGTGCGGAGGTCTCGCCGACATCGCGTCCGTCAAGGAGAATATGAATGCGGACACGCTTGACACCGTCATGCTTTGCACGCTCGATCATCGCCTTTAAGTGATCAATGTGGGAGTGGACGTTGCCGTCGGAGAACAGACCGATAAAGTGCAGCGTTGCGCAGTTTTCGATGAGATTTTTCCATGTATCAGAGGTAAACATTTTACCGGATGCAATGGACTCGGAAACAAGCTTTGCCCCCTGAGAGAAGACCTGACCGGAGCCAAGGGCGTTGTGACCGACCTCGGAGTTGCCCATATCGTCATCGGAAGGCAGACCGACCGCAGTACCATGTGCGCGAAGCTTCCGCATAGGATATTTTTCCATCAGCATATCAAGGGTCGGCGTATATGCATGGTAAACCGCATTGCCGGCATTGGCAGGCGCAAGACCTACGCCGTCCATGACAATGGTCAGGACAGGACCGCGGACGCCACTAAAATGTTCAAGTTTTTTCAGCTGTGCCATATGTGATCAATTCCTTTCAAAAATCAGGATAAAATGTATCTTTACCAATATAGTATACCCGTAATTTGTGAATAAAGTTTGAAATTTTTCCAGCTTTTGCAAAAAAATTCCCGAAACTGTAAACTTTTTTCCAAATTTACCGCAGACGGGTAAATTCTACTTGAAAAACCGCATGAAATGCGGTATAATATTCAGTAGGCAGCTGACAGGCGCCCGTATCGGAAACGATATCTCAACGATAGGTACAGGAAGGGTAAACGTATTATGACAGAAGCGACGTCCATCACCGAAACACCGGTATTTTCCCACTACTCCGTCATGCGGACAGAATGTATCGACGGACTGCATATTGCCGGGGACGGCGTTTATGTGGACTGTACACTCGGCGGCGGCGGACATTCTCTGGAAATTGCAAAGCGCCTGACAGGGAACGGCAGACTGATCTGCATTGATCAGGATATGACCGCCATCCGTGCAGCATCAAAGGTACTTGCGCCGTATTCTGACCGCATCACGTTTGTCCACGACAATTTTTCAAACATCCGCCGGATTTTAGATGACTGCGGCGTCGATTTTGTCATGGGTGCGCTCATTGATCTCGGCGTTTCCTCCTACCAGCTGGATACCCCGGAACGCGGATTTTCCTATCAGCACGACGCCCCGCTTGACATGCGTATGAATCCGGAAAACCCGCGTTCTGCCTATGATATCGTCAACGGCGCCCCTTTTGAGGAGCTGCGCCGCATCATTACCGATTATGGGGAAGAACGCTTTGCAAACAGCATCGCAAAGAACATCGTCCGCGCACGTGAAACACATCCCATAGAAACCACGTTTGCACTTGCAGATATCGTCAAATCTTCTATCCCCGCAAAAAACCGACAGGAAGGCGGTCATCCTGCCAAGCGTACCTTTCAGGCCATCCGCATCGCCGTCAACGATGAGCTTTCCATCATTGCACCGACCGTAAAATCGCTCATTGAGGTACTTGCACCGGGCGGCAGACTGTGCGTTTTGACATTCCATTCTTTAGAAGACCGTATTGTCAAGCAAACCTATCAGGAGGAAAGCCGCGGCTGTACCTGTCCGCCGGACTTCCCCGTCTGTGTATGCGGCAAAAAACCGAAGATTCGCATTCTTACCAAAAAACCGATTACCGCAAGCGATGAGGAGCTTGCGGAAAATAACCGTTCTCACAGCGCCAAGCTCCGTATTTGTGAAAAGCTTTCTTCCGTGTAAATCGATACACATGCAAAAAGCACAGCATGGGAACGCATGTAAAACGTTTTACACGTTTTCTGTTATGATCCGTACTTTCATATGCACGTGTGTTTACACATGGTGAAGAAGCTGTCTTCTCACCGTAATTTTCTATGGCTTATGCCATCATCCTAACAAGAAAGGAAGCGTTTCGTCTGCACTTCATGCGCGGAAAGCAAAGAACCGCAAGATGCGGAAGCTGCTGCGTTTGAACGTGCAACGTGCGAAGCTTTGGTATCGATTTATGAACCGACAGCCGCAGAACAATCAAAAACCCCCGCTTGACCCGTCGCGTTATGACATGTATGCCGCTTTCCGCACAAAGGAACGCGCCAATCTTGAAAAAAAGCGCACCGCAGGCGAGCAAAACTATTACGAAAACTACCAATCCCGCCGCGCACAGATGCAGGGACAGAAGCAGGGGCAAAAACAACAAAATCAAAACCGCGCGGCAAAATCAACACAACGTGCTGTAAATACAGCTCAGTATTCTGAAAACGCAGCACAAAGCAATCGAATCAGGCAGCAAAGACCGCCGTCTTCCCACAAAACAGCGCCGGACGGCAGCAGAAATCAAACAGGGAACGGATACGGCGCCGCACGTGTACAAAGCGCTTCTCAAAACAGTTATCGGTACGGCTTTCATTCCAGCTACCGCACCGCTGACGGACGAATTCTTGACGGCTTTGACAAAACCGGACGCCCCATTTACCGCGATCCGTTTTCCTCCAACACCGAAGAATCCAGAGGCACCAGAGATGTCATTCTGCACAGCGGCGCAGGCGTACAGCGCGGAGAACGCAGACTGCACCCGGTACGGCGTGCACGCATTGTGACGCTTGCCAACACAGAAACAAAACCGTTTCCCTTAAAAATTGTTGCGACCGTCCTTCTCTGTACCGCTATGATCATGGCGGTGCTGTACACATACATGGAATTAAATGTGCAGACCACCACGCTTTCTACCCTTACCCGTCGGTTAAGCACCCTGCGTTCTCAGGCAAACACCCTTCAGGCAGAAGTTGTCCGCCGTGAAGATTTGATTTCCATTGAGCAGACAGCGTCCGAGATTCTCGGTATGGTCAAGACCGATGTATTGACAAAGCAGTACATCTCCATTGAAAACGAAGACAAAACCGAGGTTGTATCAAAGCAGAACCATACCAATGTCAAACGCAGCGTCGTTGAAATCGATTTGGATACAGGGAAGCCTCTGGATCAAACACAAAATCCGTCGGCATCCTTCACCCCAGCAGGAAAAACGGAGGATTCGGGTTCTGCATCTACAGGTGCAGGTGCGAATGCTGGTAACAATGACTCTGCTCAAAATGACAGTCAAGAAAATCACGATCAGAATACGGCAGCCGAGAGTACTTCCGGTTCCGGTACAGACACCGCTTCCGATATCCAAACAGAATCATAACCATGACCGTTTCACACGTAAAGATAGAACTTTTCCCAGTGAAAAAATGATCGCTCTGAAAAATTTATTTTCAGGTCTGTTCCCTGCAGTGGAATCATAAAGATTCCACAACTCCGATATAATACTATAAAACGAAAGGAGCGCACAAAAACAGTATGTTCATCAAACCGGATAAAACCATACTCAAACGCGGCATGTTCGTCTTAATCGGCGCCGTACTGCTCTGGGGTGTCCTCATTTTCCGACTTTTTTGGCTGCAAGTGGTCAAGTATGACTATTATCACAAGCTGGTCATTGATAATATCACCGCATCCTATGAAATTCCCGCGGCGCGCGGCATCATCTACGACTGCAATATGACGGAGCTTGCGATCAATACCACCGTCAAACGTGTCTTCATCGCACCGAACGAAATTAAAAGCAGCGAAGAAAAAGAACTGGTTGCACGGTACTTATCTGAAATTCTGGAAGTAGACTACGACAAGATCATTGAAAAAGCAAATAAGACCTGGCGTGCAGACGAAACCATCAAAAATTATGTCAGTCTGGAAATCGCCGACCAGATTACCGCATTTTTAACGGAAAACAAAATCACCTCCGTGCATTTGCAGGATCAGACACTGCGGTACTATCCGTTTGACACGCTCGCATCGCAGGTCATCGGCTTTACCGGCTCGGAAGGCTCCGGCCTTTACGGTTTGGAATTGCAGTACAACGAATACTTAACCGGTGTTTCCGGAAAAATCATCACCTCTGTCAATGCACGCGGCGGCTCGATTCCCACCAAATATGAAAGCTACACAGAATCGGAGTCCGGCTACAACCTTGTAACGACCATTGACTATAAAATGCAGAGTATCCTTGAGGAACAGGTCATGCGCACCTATTACGACAATGACGCGCAGAGCCGTACCTGCGGTATCATCATGGACTGCAACACGGGCGCCATCCGCGCCATGGCAACGTATCCAAACTTTGATTTAAACAATCCTGCGATACTCGGAGACTGGGCGGCCGCAAAACTTGCGGCATATGTCCCGGGCAGCGACGACTATTCTGAGGCTCAGTCTGCCCTGCGGCTTCAGATGTGGAACAACATGCCGGTTTCTACCCTGTATGAACCGGGTTCCACGTTTAAAATCATAACCGCCTCCATCGGGCTGGAGGAAGGCGCATTTACCGACAGTACCCTCTTTACCTGTACAGACCCCTTCTATGTGCCGCTTTCGAGCACCGCAAGACAAAAAGTCCGCTGCTGGCATTACGGCGGTCACGGTACGGTGACCTTCCGCCGCGGTCTGCAGCAGTCCTGCAACCCGACCCTCATGCAGGCTTCCTGGCTGATTGGCAAGGACACCTTCTATAAATATGTGCAGGCGTTCGGCTTCACTGCCAAAACCGGCATCGATCTTCCCGGTGAAGGCAAAGGAATCTTCTTTGCCTACTCCAACATGAACATTCTGGAGCTGTCAATTGCATCGTTCGGTCAGACGTTTAAAACCACGCCTCTTCAGGAGCTGACCGCCATCTGCACCATCGCAAACGGCGGAACACTGGTCACACCGTATGTCGTCTCCAAAATGGTGGACGACGAAGGAAACACCATCCGCGACTGTACACCGCAGCCCAAACGTACCATCATCAGTGAAAAAACTGCCAATCTTGTCACAGAAATTCTGACAGAAGGCGTTTCTACCGACGGCGCGGCAAAGAACGCGTATGTCAAAGGCTACAAAATTGCCGCAAAGACAGGTACTTCTGAGAAAACCGAGGTTGCACTCCGAGATGAAGAAGGCAATACGGTCCTGCGTACCGGTTCCTGCGTGGCATTCGGTCCGTCCGACGACCCGCAGATTGCGATGATCATCATCTGCGACGAACCGAGCGGCGAATCGGTTTTCGGCTCTGTCACCGCAGCACCGTATGTTGCATCCGCAATGGGTGATATTCTCCGCTACATGAATGTTGATCCAGTTTACTCCGAAGCAGAGCTTGCAGACATGGAAGTCAATGTCAGCAGCTATACGGGACTTTCTGTCGCGGAAGCCACTGCGGCTCTGAACCAGAAGGGGCTTACCTATAAGATTTACGGCGACGGCACCACTGTCACACAGCAAATTCCGAAGAGCGGCTCTACCGTCATTCAGGGTTCGGCTGTCATCGTGCTGTATACCGGCACCGAAGCTCCCACGGAAAGCGTCACCGTACCCGATTTGACCGGATACTCCATCACCGGCGCAACCGATACGCTGACCCGGAAGGGGCTGAACATCCTCTTAAAAGGCGCAGTACAGTCCTACACCTCCACAGACTCTTATGCGCAGGCGGTCAGTCAAAGCATTCCTGCCGGAACCCGCGTGACCCCCGGAACGGTCGTTACGGTCGAATTCCGGTTTACCGACGCAATGGATGGCGGCTAATACCACCATATCTGACACAAAACAAAAAACAGGACGTGCGAAAAAACGGTCGTATAAAAGACTCTCTCTATCTTTATCTTTTCTTTTGGGAGGATTTTATATGACGATACTGGAATTGCTTGACAGTCTTCCGCTTTGCGATATCGTAACGCAAAGTCCTGATTTTGATACCTCCATGCCCTGTCATATGCCGTGCAGAGATGCGCGGCGTGTGACAGCGGATGACGTCTTTTTCGCGGTCCGCGGCACCCATTTTGACGGTCACAATGCCATACCCGAGGCAGCAGCACGCGGTGCGGCACTCGTTGTCCTCGACGATATCCGGTATGCGGACACCTGTCCCACCCCTTGGATTTGTGTGCGGGACGCAGCACAAGCATTTCTGCCTGCGTGTCTGTCCTGCGCACATCACCCAGAACGCGGCATGTCGCTGTATGCGGTGACAGGAACCAACGGAAAAACATCTATCACGTATTTACTGGAAGCAATCTTTTCCCAAAATCCTGCATACGCGCCATGTGCCGTTATCGGCACTGTGGAGAATCGGATCGCAGGTGAAATCCTGCCCGCCTCCCGCACCACACCGCCGCCGGAAGAACTTTGTGCGCTTCTGTGCCGTGCACGCGATGCAGGCGTAAAAACCGTGATTTTAGAAGCATCCTCTCATGCGCTTGCACAGGGCAGACTCAGCGGACTGCACTTTTCCGCCGGTATTTTCACAAATCTGACGGAGGATCATCTCGATTACCACAAGTCAATGGAAGCCTATTTCCATTGCAAGCGTTCGCTGTTTTTTTCCTGTGATACAGCGGTTCTGAACATCGACGACCCATATGGCAGACGGCTTTATGCTGATGATGCGATCCCTGCAAAGAAAATCGGGTATTCTCTCTCTGATTGTGGCGCGGATTGGTTCGCAAAAGCCACACAAAACAAAGACGGCTGTCATCTTCTGCTGCTTTCCAAAGAAAACACGCCCTTATCACTGTACTCCTCGCTGCGCGGCTCCTTTGCCGCACCGAATATCACGGCTTCCTGCGCCTGTGCCTATGATGCAGGAATTTCTCCCACGCAGATGCAGGCGGGGCTGTGCTCACTTGACAATATTCCCGGACGCATGGAATGTATCGTATCCTCTCCCTATGCTGTATTTCTGGATTACGCCCATACGCCGGATGCGCTTTCCCGCGCCATTCTTTCGGTAAGGGAACACTGCCGTTCTGCGGCGGTGGAACAAAACGTGCCTGCGCCGCGTACCCTTGTATTGTTTGGCTGCGGCGGTGACCGCGAGCACGAGAAACGCCCGAAAATGGGGAAAATTGCAGCATCCCTTGCCGATATCACGGTCATTACCTCCGACAACAGCCGCTCTGAGGATCCAATCGACATCATAAACGCGATTTTAGCAGGAATTCCGGACCGGAAAAATGTGATTGTTATCCCAGACCGCCGCCGTGCCATTGAAGAAATTCTTGACATGGCACAGCCCGGAGACTGCATTCTGCTCGCCGGAAAGGGACATGAGAATTATCAGATTGACAAAACGGGAACGCATCCCTTCTCTGAGCGTGAAATTGTACTGTCCCATATTCAAAAACAGACACATTGACATAGAAAACATTTCCTCACATAGATATCCCCTTATTTTATTAAACATCCCCGAAAGGACACACCGTCATGAACACCCGGTTTGATACCTTAACCTTCTCCACACAGGCTCTTGCCGAAATCACCGGCGGAACCGTCATCCGTCCAAGCAGCAATTCCCACAGCGGACTTGTCACCGATTCCCGGATTGCCGCACCGGGAAACATTTTTCTCGCACTGCGCGGTGAAAAAGCAGATGGACACAACTTCATTGACGGCGCTGTCGCACACGGCGCAAGCTGTATCATCGCAGAACGCACGGCAGAAGAAACCATGCGCAAGCTCCCCGGTACCTGCGCTGTTATTTTAGTGCCAAACACCCTGTATGCACTCGGCGCACTCGGCAAATGGTATCTTCGTTTATATAACCCAAAGGTCATCGCTGTGACCGGAAGTGTCGGCAAAACGACGACCAAGCAGATGATTTATGCCGTTGTTTCTGCCGCACATCAGGCGATGTGTACAGAGGGAAACTACAACAACGAAATCGGTCTGCCTCTGACCCTGATGCAGATTGGCCCCAAGGATCAGGTTGCCGTGCTGGAAGCCGGTATGAGCTATCCGGGTGAGCTGCACCGCCTTTCCCTGATTTCCGAACCGGATATCACCGTTATCACCAACATCGGCACCTCGCATATCGAAAATCTCGGCTCCAGAGAAGGCATCCGAGACGCCAAGCTGGAAATGCTCGACGGTATGAAAGCCGGTTCTTATGTGCTTTTCAACGGCGACGAACCGCTTTTAACCGAAAAAGAGGAGGACATCCGTGCGCGCGGCCTCATCCCAATGACGTTTGCAAAACAAAATCCGCACGCGGACTATCTTGCAGAGCATATCCGTATGACGCCGAATGACTGTACCTTTGATATGCGTCAGACAAAAACCGGCGCTGTCATAAAAAATCTTCATATTCCCGTCACAGGAGAGCACAACGTCGGCAATGCGATGGCCGCATATCTGTGCGGTATGCTGTGCGGCATGGAGGAAGCAAACATTCGTCTGGGTCTTGATGCGTTTGAAAATACCGGTATGCGGCAGAAGCTGATTCCGTTTGGTAATGCCACGATCATTGAGGATTGCTACAATGCAAGCCCGGAGTCGATGGAAGCTGCGCTGCATGTGCTGGTCTCCCTTGCAAAGGAGCATGGCGGCCGTTCGGTCGCGGTACTTGGAGACATGCGGGAGCTTGGCTCCTATTCCCCAACGCTTCATAAGCGTGTCGGCAGCCTGGCGGCAGAGCTTGGCGTCGAATGTCTGATCACTGTTGGAGAGGAAGCACAGCAAATCGCACAAGGCGCCGTTATTGGCGGTATGAAGGAAGACGCCATCACGGTCATTCCTTCCTGTGACGATGCGGCAGCGGCAGCAGCGGCGGCGCTTCTTCGCAAATACATTCGTGCAGAAGACAGCGATACCGTCCTGTTCAAAGCAAGCCGCGCCGTTGCACTGGAGCGGATTGTCAATCTTTTACTTGAGCTTGAGACCAAGTCGTAACGATATTTGGGGCTTAGCCCCAATCCCCATTTAGGGGACTTTTCGGGAAAAGTCCCCTAAAAACCTTCAAAAGCTTTTCGGTTTAAAATTTTTTCCAAATATAAAAAGTTTTTGAGGGGTCTTGGGGGACTTTTTTCAAAAAGCCCCCCAAGCGTTCCCCCCCCGTTGCTGCGGCGCACACCGCCGCTCTGCATAAAGAAAAGAAAGGAAATCACTTTTTCCCGCGAAAAAGTTACGGTCAAATTTATGTCGTCTATGCAGCCTGCTTCCTGCTTTCTTTTTCTTCTGATCTCTGTTTTTCTTCTCACTGTCGTTTTTTCCCGCATTCTGATTCCGAAGCTGAAATCCTTGAAGATGGGACAGAAAATTCTTGATATCGGACCGCGATGGCACAAAAGTAAAGAAGGTACTCCTACCATGGGCGGACTTGCGTTTATTGCAGCTGCCATTGTTTCCACCCTGTTATTCTGGGGCTTTACCTTCCTCGTCACAGGAAATCCCACAGCAGTACTTGACGCCGCTCCGTTTCTTATTACGCTCTTGTTTGCAGTGGTTTCCGGACTTGTCGGCATCATTGACGACTCTGTAAAGCTGACCAAAAAGCAAAATGAAGGTCTGACTGCCCCTCAGAAGTTTTTATTGCAGGTGATTACTGCTGCCATTTACATTTTTGTGATGAAGTCTTTCGGCTTTGTGGACACCGTTCTGCACATTCCGTTTCTGGACCTTGAATGGGATCTCGGAATACTCTATTATGTGTTCGCAATCCTTCTTCTGACCGGCGTCGTCAACTCTGTCAATTTAACCGACGGCATTGACGGTCTTGCTTCCACAGAAACCTTTGTGGTCGGCGGATTCTTTGCTGTAACCGCGTTCTTTGCCAAAAACACATTCTTTTCGCACACAGCGGAAGCGGCAAACGATCATCTTTCCCTTGCGCTCTGTTCTGCCATTGCCATCGGTGCATCTCTTGGCTTTCTCATTTATAATTTTTATCCGGCGCGTGTCTTTATGGGGGATACCGGATCGCTGTTTTTCGGCGCATTGGTTGTCGGCTGCGCATTCCTTGCAAACAACCCGCTGATCATCCTGTTTGCGGGATTGATGTATATCATCGAAACGATATCTGTCATATTGCAAACCTCTTATTTCAAATTTACCCGTATTTTTCACGGACAGGGAAAACGGCTGTTTAAAATGAGTCCAATTCATCATCATTTCGAGATGTGCGGCTGGAACGAAATCAAAATCGTATCCGTATTCGGCGGCATGACCTTTCTGTTTTGTTTGATTACCTATCTGCTGGAATATGGAATCTGACGTTTGACGCATCTGCCCCAAGCGGCGCATAGTAGAAATATCACCCTCTCGGCGATCAAACAAACACCATAATTTTGGCAATCGCCTACCTTGTTTAAATGAAAGGAGCTATCGTTTCATGGATTTACAAAGCCGCCGCCAGGCGCCTCCATCCGGCAGAAGCGGTTCTGCCGCACCGAATGCAGGGGCAAGGAATCAGAATTCCGCCGCACAGAACGCTTCCACTGCGCAAAACAGTACGCGTTCCGCACAGGTGCATACGAGTATTGATACGCGAGGGGGCGTACAGCCGCGTCAAAATCCCGGTCGTCCAAGGAATGATCCGCGTCCGCAAAACCGTCCCACTCCCTCTGCGCGTACAGCAAAAGCCGGAACTGGTGAATCTGCACAGCCTGTGGAAACCATCATCCGCCTGCGCGGCTCCGTCGACAGACCGTTTTTGATTCTCGTCATCATCTTAGTATGCTTTGGCTGTGCAATGGTCTTTTCTGCAAGCTATGCCTATGCGGAATATCACTTCCATGACAGCCTGTACTTTATCCGTTCTCAGCTTCGGTGGGCGGCAGTCGGATTTGTTGTCATGATTATCGTTATGCATATGGACTACCGTTGGTATCAAAAGCTGACGATGCCGGCATTCCTTGGTACGCTGGGTTTGCTGGCGGCAGTGCCGTTCCTTGGAAAAACGGTAAAAGGCGCGACACGGTGGATTGAAATCGGTCCGATTCAGGTACAGCCGTCGGAAATGATGAAGCTGGCGCTCGTCATGGTACTGGCGCTGTATGTCTCTGCAAACCGCGGACAGATGGGAAAATTCCGAAACGGTATCTTGTACCCCTACTGCATTATCGGTGCGGTATGCTTTATCACGGCTCTGGAAAAGCACCTTTCCGCAACAATGATTCTTCTGATGATCGGAACGCTGGTCATCTTTATCGGCGGCGCCCCCATCAAATGGCTTGCCGGCTTTATGGGCGCAGGCGCAGGTCTTGTCGGTCTTGCCATCGCATTCTTTGATTATGCGCGTCTGCGTGTGCAGTACTGGCTTGATCCGGCATCCGATCCGGATTCTTCCGGCTATCAGCTGATTCAAAGCCTGTATGCCATTGGTTCCGGCGGTCTGCTTGGCACAGGACTTGGCAACAGTCACCAAAAATATCTATACCTCCCAGAGTCCTCCAATGACTTTATTTTTGCAGTCTTCTGTGAAGAATTCGGATTCGTTGGCGCCATCACAGTCATTCTCCTGTTTGCATTGCTTTTGTGGCGCGGCATTGTCATTGCAATGCATGCCCCGGATACGTACTCTTCCCTTCTGACACTCGGTATTATTGCGCAGGTCGCACTGCAGTGTATTATGAACATTGCGGTCGTCACCGGCACCATGCCTGTGACCGGCGTTTCCCTGCCGTTCTTCTCCTATGGAGGCTCATCACTCGTTATGCTGATGTTTGAAATGGGAATGATTCTATCGGTTTCGCGCTATTCCTATCAGCAGAAAAAATAACAAAGGAGAAATTCACAAATGAGAGTTCTCATGACCGGCGGCGGTACCGGAGGGCACGTCAATCCGGCGCTCGCAATCGCCAATACCATACGGGAACGTGAGCCGGATTCCGAAATCGCGTTTGTCGGCACGTCTCACGGCATCGAAAACAAATTGGTTCCCAAAGAGGGATATCCTTTGTATCACATCGAAATTCGCGGTCTGCGGCGCAGCCTGTCCCTTGAAAATATAAAAACAGCGTTTATGGTACTCACCTCTGTTCACAAAGGAAAAAAGCTGATCAAAGAGTTCAAGCCGGATATTGTCATCGGTACTGGCGGTTATGCCTGCTTTCCAATTTTAAAGGCGGCGTCCCTGTGCGGGATTCCAACGGCATTGCATGAGTCCAACGCCTATCCGGGCGTGGCTGTCAAGATGCTGGAATCCTGTGTGGATCGCATGTTCATTAACTTTGAAGAATGCCGCAGCAAGCTCAAGCATCCCGAGCGTGCCCTTTGTGTCGGCAATCCGCTGCGTACAAAGCCCGGCAGCATCTCCTATGACCGCGCACGGCAGCAGATGGGTATTACAGGGGATAGCAGCGGCAGCAGCAAATACCGTCGCTTCCTGCTCTCCTGCGGCGGCTCAATGGGCGCGGAGCAGGTCAACTTCGCCATGATTGATCTTATGAAGAACTATACCTCCAAACACCCGGAAATTCTGCACGTCCATGCAACCGGTGCAATTGAATACGAGATTGCCAAAAAGCGGTTTGAAGACACAGGACTTGACAAGTGTCCGAATCTCCGTCTGCTTGAATATATTTACGACATGCCCATAGAAATGGCAGCAGCAGACCTTGTCATTGCGCGTGCCGGTTCCATTACAATATCGGAACTGGAGCTGGAAGGAAAGGCATGTATCCTGATTCCGTCCCCCAACGTTACAGAAAACCACCAATATAAGAATGCAAAGGTTCTTGCAGACCGCGGTGCAGCAATTCTGATTGAGGAAAAAGACATCACACCGGAGCGTATGACAGAAGCTGTGCGGCACATTTTAGAGGACACCGCAGCACGGCAGACCATGCAGAAGAATATTCGTACCCTTGCCGTCGCGGATGCCTGTGACCGCATCTATGAAGACTGTAAAGCCTTAATCCGCGAAAAAACAACGTAATTTGCGCACAAACGGAACGGTGTTTGTGATAGCATTTTTTCAGTCTCAAAAGACACCTTTTAGGCGGCGATTCATCGCCGCCCATTGGGCTGCACCAGCTTTAGGCTGCACCAGCTTTAATCTGTGTCATCAAAGGTGATATCCCGCCCGCAGCAATACCAATTGTAAAACGCAGTTTTACAATTGCCTACAAATGATATTAGCCGATTGTAAAAGTCATAATTTCATATTGCCCGTAGGGCAATATATCAATAAATGCGTCGCTTTGGCGGGTCTCCCGCCAAAAAAGACACCTTTAAAGCGACCAAGGGGAGCCATCGGACTGCGTCAGTCCGATGGAACCAATTGTAAAACGCAGTTTTACAATTGCCTATAACAAATGATATGGAAAGGAGGAAACGCTTACATTGAAGAATTTATTTGAACATACGGAAGAAGATACACAAAACATACCGAACACGGAGCTTCGGTCCGAAAAAAATACAAATACAGAGGATGACGGTCTTGGTGACGATATTTTTTCCGAGAACGCAGAAGCAGACTTCCGCACCAGCCGTCTGCCCCTGGCCCCGGAACCGGATGTACTTGATGAAAACGACGGCATTTTTATGAGTTGGCCGGGCGCAGAAGAAGCAGAAGAAGATGACAGCATCCATGCAGAAGCAGATTCGGCACCAAATGCCAAACAGAAAAAGAAACAAAAAAAGGACAGAAAAAAAGACACGGCATCCCGCAATGCAAAGAAGAACAGCATAGCGGATGATGCCCCTGATCCAATAGATTCAGACCCAAAGGGTCACAATCAAGGCACAAAGCAAGACGGTGATTCTACCAAAGGCAGCGGCGATTCCCATACCCAGTACGCGTTCCGCCGTGCGGCGCGCTCGGATATGGAAGAATCCACGGGAAAGAAAAGCAAACCGTCCGCACAAAAGCACGACAATTCTGCTGACAACGAAGCAACTCTGTCGTCAATCAAGTACTACAAGCATACACAAAAGTTAAGGCAGCTTGTCGTCCACCGTATGCTGCCGATTGTACTTGCGCTTGTGCTCATCTCCGGGTTCGTCATCTTCTTTTTCCGTCTGCAGCATTTGAACTTCGTCAATTTAACCGGCTATGCTGCGGAAGATGTCTTCCATGCCGCCGGCATTCAGAAAAACAATTTCATCTTTTCAATCTCCTCCTCCGATATCGAAAAACGTCTGCGTACAAGGTTTCCCTATATTCAAAGCGTCACGGTGGAACGGAAATTGCCGGACACGGTCAATTTGGTGTTCGAGGAAGACTGTGCGCTGTTCTATACACAGATTTACAACGAATATTTCGTCATTTCAGAATCCATGCGTGTACTCGGACGTTATGACAGTGTGGATGAGTTAGATGAGGGACTGCGTGCGGTCACCTTATCCACAGTCTCTTATGCCGTGGTCGGGCACTCGCTTTCCTTTTACGATTCCTCTTATCTTGCTTTCTTAAAAAATTTCCTTGCCGTGCTGGAAGACTCTGATATCTACAGTCATATCACAGCAATGGATATCTCTAATCGGTTCGATTTAAAAATTACATACGATGACCGCCTGCAGATCAATCTCGGAAACGATGAATATCTTGCTTCCAATCTTGGCTTTGTTAAGGGAATCATCGAAAGCCTCGACCCTCGCAAGTCAGGAGAAATCAATATCATCGACAACAAAAGCGCCTCTTTTTCTGAAACAATAAACACATGATTATGACCATGGGGCTGTTGCAAGTTTTCAACTTGCAACAGCCCGGGATCACAAAGTGATCCGAATTCGGCGTTTTCACAGTGGATTTTGATAAAAATCCACTGCGAAATTTCGCTTGAAAAAGCGAAAAGGCGAATTTTATAGACTGTCGCATGCGACAGTCGTATGGAGCCATGTTAATGCGACAACCCGTTTTACGCACCTTTTATTAATTGTTTTGGCGTAATTATTTTCCATTTTTCCCATTTTTTCATAAAATCAGATCAGGAACATGTAAACATTTCGTTAATTTTAGCGCAGTCTCTTGAAAAAGTGACAAAAAAAAGGTATCATATATAGTAGGAAAATGAAGTGCAACTCATGTTACGGTCGTTTCCCGGTCATTTTTTATTTTCTGAGAGCCATTTTGTGGATGCTGTGCGGCATCGCACATTTTTAAAGTAAATTTAATAATCGTAATTTGGTTGACTGGACGCAAGATTATCTCTCAGCACTGTATCCAATCCATACATAATTCAGGAGGAAAGCATATGTCTAATTTCGAATTCGACGCAGGCGAAACAAGCGTTGTCAATATAAAGGTAGTCGGTGTCGGCGGCGGCGGCAACAACGCCGTCAACCGTATGATAGAAAGCAATGTCAAGGGTGTGCAGTTTATCGCCATCAATACAGACCTTCAGGCACTGACAAAATCGAATGCACCGGTAAAAATCAATATCGGTGATAAGGTGACCAAAGGCAAGGGCGCCGGAGCAAATCCTGAAGTCGGTGCGCATGCGGCGGAAGACTCCAAGGAGGAAATCTCCCGTGCACTGGAAGGTGCGGATATGGTCTTTATCACAACCGGCATGGGCGGCGGAACCGGTACAGGAGCTGCGCCTATCGTCGCAAAAATCGCACGGGAAATGGGAATTCTCACCATTGGTATCGTCACAAAGCCGTTCTCCTTTGAAGGCAAGCGCCGTATGGATCAGGCAGAAGCCGGCATCATCCGTCTGCGCGAATATGTAGATTCTCTCCTGATCATTCCCAACGACAGATTGAAGGAAGCCTCTGAAACAAAGCTGACCTTAATGAATGCGTTCGCTATTGCGGACGACGTGCTGCGCCGCGGTGTCCAGAGTATTTCCGAGCTGATCAATGTTCCCGGTTTGATCAACCTCGACTTTGCCGACGTCACCAATATCATGTCCGGCGCAGGACTTGCACATATGGGTACAGGTCAGGCAACCGGCAAGGACAAGGCAGAAAAAGCAGCGCAGATGGCAATTTCTTCTCCGCTTTTGGAAACCTCTATTTCCGGTGCGCGCGGTATCCTGGTCAACATCACCGGTTCTCCCGACCTCGGACTTGATGAAGCGTATATTGCATCGCAGCTGATCACCGATCAGGCAGATCCGGACGCCATCGTCATCTGGGGTGTTGCGTTCGATGCAGCACTGGAGGACGAGCTTCACGTAACCGTCATTGCGACCGGTCTTGACGGCGATAAGAAATTAAAGAAGCTGACGCCGGAAGAAATTGCACAGGAAGAAGCACGTGCTGCAGCAGAAGCCAAAGCAAAGGAAGAAGCAGAACGCGCAGCCGCACAGGCAAAGGAAAAGGCAGAAGCTGAAGCCAAGGCAAAAGCAGAGGAGGAGGCACGAAACGCACCGGTTGATCCTGTAACAGACGGCGTCATTTCCGATTCCGACTTTGACGACATCATGAAGATTCTTAAGAGAACGAGAAGAAACAACTGATTATCAAAATCAGCAAATCATAGAATAAGAACAAGCGGTACAGCTTATCTACTGTACCGCTTGTTCTCTGTTTATGAGATTACTTTTTCTTTTCCTCATATTCCATCTTCTGTTCATTTGCCAGATGCAGACGTGTGGCGTCCCAGTCGCTGTGTATCTGCACCGTGAAAATCAGATGAAACGCACCGTATACAAGCGTTAAAATCACCGCAGCCGGCGGGATGAACAACAGAATTGTCGGATTTTCGTAAATGGTCAGAAGTACAGGCGGCATAATAACACGAAACATAATCATCGCCACAATAATGAGGATCGCCGCCAGAACCATACATAAAATGGAAATACAGTCGCTGAAGAATTCAGCGGAACGGAAAATCGTCTTTGCATCCTTCTGCCAGGTATAGCTGCCGTCCGGTGTATTGTGACGGAACGTGCGCATCTGCTCACTGTCTTTATCAAGACGGTTCCTTTCCGGCACTGCATAATAAACGCCGATGAGCAGGAAAACCGCAATCGTACTGAGAACGATGTTCCCTTTCCACAACACATTGAACAATGTCTGAAAAATCGGCAGACCCACAATCACAATGACAACGAGTACGAGTGTGTAAATCAAATGATTTTTCACATTATTAAAAATTCGATTGGGTAGAATTCGCATGATAAATAACCATTGCTTTCGTTTGCGAAAGCTTCCTTTCTTGCTATGGACAGCGCGAATATAATAGATACGCTCTTGGGACGTTTTTGAAAAGGATGGAGCATGAATGCGACAGCCCTCCCGCCGCTATGGCATCCTCCAAAAACTTTTCATCGACTATATCAAAAATACATTTATAAATATAATAAAAAAAGGGGTAAGGGGAATGAGAAAATCTTTTTTGGTGGAAAAATTTTCCCCATAACGCATCGAACATACATTAAAAAAGCGTGCGAACAATGGTACAAAGCCGATTTAAGACATCCTCCTCGGTTGTTCCCCGATTCTCCATGACAGTGTCATGCAGGACGGCAGCAGGAGTGGTGGAAGTATTTGCAGCATCTGCATAGCGCAGCGTTTCGTATACGGCCGTCAGTGAATCCATATCTGCAATCATATCGCGTTTCTTTACCTTGACGGTCAGTTCACGCGGCGTATCACTGGCACGAATCCCGCAGTTGTAGTGCCGCAGCAATGCCGCAGCAACAGCATACGCAAAACAGATTTTTTCCTTATTTGAGGGCAGCGTGTCTAATTTTCTTTGAAAGTCCGCATAGCTTTGCACTTTCTCTGCATACAGACGACTTTTATGCCGCAGATGCCGCGTTTTTTCCTCTGTATCCGTAAAGTTTAAAAATTCTGTTGTCTGTACTTGTTTGACAGTTTTATTCGGATGCAGGAGGAACTGAATGAACTCTAAAAACGTCTTCCACAGCGCCAAAGCCTTTTCCCGTACCACCGGAACCGACAGGACAACCAGAAGCAGTACCGCCAGCGCTGCAAGGATTGCAAAGACTACTACCCAGTATTCCGCCTGCTTTGGCTGCATCCGCATATAAGCCTCGGCAAGGTGCGTTTGAGAAAGCACTTTTTCCATTTTCTCTTCATCACCGCTTGTATTTTTAATAAACATGGCGAAAAAGAAACGGACACATGCATAAAACGCCTTCACAATCACAACCAGACAGGACATTGCAAACACAGCACACACCGCAGCACAGCCGAGTGTGATGCCTACAATGCGGATACTGTATCCCTTTGCCGCATCGTTGATGCCGCGCGCAATTTTACCGCCGAAGGGACGCGTGATAAACGCCTGATTGAGCAAAAACAAATACAGGACAATCACAAGCACAAGCGACAGAACATATGCGGCATTCAATACCGGCATCTGATTCCACTTGCCGACAATGACCACCAAAATGATCCATTGAATCAGAAGCGCAATGCTAATGGTGCCGATGCGCCTTGTGTAGATCAGCGTATTGTACGGAATAAACCATAAATACGCACCAAATTCCAACATAAATGCCGCGCACAACGAAAGCAGCGTCGGAAAGGAAGAACTGCCGGAAAAAGAATCGGAATACAGACGCAGTACCTGCATGGCAAGCATTCCGGTATTCAAAAACACCGGGAGGACAAACAGGTGACAGATCAATGCTTCCCGCAGCCGATAGCGTCTTGTGGTGTCCTCATAGCTGTAAACGCTCGGCTTGCGCTGTACATGCAGTATCTTTGCACCGAGAATCTGCAATCCATACCCTGCCAAACCTATGAGAATGAGATACAGCAGTGCCAAAATCTGCAAAAACGGTATGGAAACGGTCGGCAGCGTCACAACTGCGCAAAACGGTAAAGCCACAAACAGATAGCACAGCGTTGCTCCGCCTTTGTAAACAGGTTCATAATTGATATTGCCTGCAAGCGCACGCTTGTGCCGCATGTTTGGATTGTCAGCCGCCGTAGGATGATAATTTGAAAAAGAAAAACGCCGCAATGTCATCTCCCCTCTCTCAATCCGTCAAAATCGAACCGACAGAAAAATAAATTTCGATATCCTCCGGAATTTTCACCGCATTCCGGTTTGACGAGGTGATATAATAAATCACCTGCACGCCAAGCTGTTCCATTGCACGATGAAAATGGATCATACGCTCTGAAAAATAGGCGGAAATCAGAATCAAACTTGCACTGCCTCTATAGTCCGCTGCCTGCGTATATAATGTGGGATTAGCAAGGATATGGTCAAGCAGCTTTTCTTCCGGAACCGATATCTCCATCGGAATACCTGCAAGCATCCGCAGGGCATCCAACGTCTCTGCGCGCCCCTCAAAGCTGCGGGAAATGACAATCTTTCGTCCGACAGGGTCTTCCTCATCAATCGCTGATACCATCAAAGGATCATGGATCTTCAATGACTTCTGCGGCGTATTAAGAATCATGCGCGTCGGGATATCCAGCTCTGACACACGGTCAAACAGCGTCGCTGCCACGCTGATGCATCGTTCAATTTCGTGCGGTGCACTTGGAACCTCCGGGTTCTTTTCAATGGTACGGGATTGCATGTTGATGACAATATGAAACAACGTATGCCGGAAATGTTCCTCTATATTCACCATGTATTTGCCATGAGAAGCGGTAGACTTCCAGTTGATCTGCCGCATACCATCTCCCGGCCTGTATTCACGGATGCCGGCGCAGATCAGAGGATCGGTCAAAAGACTGTGATTTGAGAACACGTCGCCCGTCAATCCGTCTGCTGCGGTAAATGCCGACTGTAAATCAATCGGCTTTGGCAGCACGACTACGGTTTCCTCTGTATACCCCGGCAGAACCGACGCAGAAAACGACTGACTGTTCAATCCAAACACATCATTGGTCACAAGCAGCGCTTCACCGACATGGTATACACCGCGTTTTTTGCAGGTGATGCGCCACCTCCGTCGGATTTTCTGGTAACTCTGCAATACATAAACCGACTGTACCTGCTGCTCAAAAGACTCCTTAACAGAATCTTCTCCCACAATGGGATCAATAAAATGAAAGGACAACCCCTGCGGCAGCTCGTCATTGACCTTTAAAAACGGCAGCGGCAGCAGTTTATCATTGGCAATTTCATCGTAGAAATAGAGATCTTCATCCTGAAAAACCTCTTCCGCACTGAGGTGCAAATGGTAGGAAAGATGATCCTTCGTGTGTTTTTTATACACCTTCATCTGAATCAGATAGGCAAGCAGCACACCTAAAAGAATAGCAAAAAAGAACATCTTACATTAATTCCTTTCCTGATGCGCGTCATGAAATCGGTGCGGCGACAGTGGACAGAATATATTCGATCACATTTTCTGTGGACTGCGCCAGGCGTACCGCATTCTGTGAGCGGGACACCACACGGTGTGCAAGCACCGGAACAGCAAGCGCCTTGATATCATCCGGCAGAACATGATCCCGCCCATGCATGGCAGCCCACGCCTGAGACGCATGGGCAAGTGCCAGTGATGCACGCGGTGAAACACCCAGCCGCAGACGGTCACTTTCCCGTGTTGCACCTGCAATGCGGATGATGTAATCCTTGACCGCGTCTGAGAGATAAATTTCACGCACGGAACGCTGCGCATCCAAAAGCATTTCCTCTGTGCAGACCGGCTGCAAATTGATAAGCGGTGATGTGATCATATGCCGGTCAAGAATTTCCTTTTCCGCTTCCTTGGCGGGATAGCCAAGCGTCAGCCGCATGAAGAAACGGTCCACCTGTGCTTCCGGCAGAGGGAACGTTCCCTGCGATTCAATCGGATTTTGTGTGGCAATGATCCAAAAGGGATTTGGCAGAAGGAAGGTCTCACCGTCAATGGTCGTCTGTTTTTCCTCCATGCACTCTAATAGCGCCGACTGTGTACGCGGCGTTGTCCGGTTAATTTCATCCGCAATGACAACATGTGCAAAAATCGGTCCGGGGCGGAAAATGAATGCATTCTCCTTTTGGTTGTAGTAATGAATACCAGTTAGGTCCGACGGCAGCAGATCTGGCGTGAACTGGATGCGGCGGAATGCATCCTCTTTAAAGGAAATACTCTTTGCCAACGCATGTGCAAGCGATGTTTTTCCACTTCCCGGAATGTCGTCAAGCAGTACATGACCGCCGCAGAGCAAGGCACAAAGAACCAATTGAATCTTCTCTTCCTTGCCATAAATCACACGGCTGATATTCTTTAAAATATCGCCGGACAACTGAGAAATTGCATCTGCTTTCATCGTTATGACCATCGGGCCTGCCGCAGGTTTCCTGCTTTCAGCAGTCCCGCTCCTCTCTTTTCACTATAATAGTTTCGATTACGGTAACCTGATATTTGCTGCTTACGAAACGGAGATTTATCACCATATTTGTAATATTAGTTAATTATACCATATTTACCATACGATGTCAAGCAGTACACAAGCTTATTTTTAAGATATGGGTATAATGAAAGGAATCCCCTCCAAAGGCTTCATAGACTGCGTGTTCGCTGCCATTCCCGCACGGAAGCTTACAATACAGGAAATAAAACCGATTTGCTCATATTTTATCCATATGCGGGATATAATGAAACGGACAATCCCGTGTCCATGCCTCGACGGTCTATACTGAAAAAAATCATCATTCCGGCGTTACCGGAAGCCGTCATGTCACATCACTTCCGCGTTGTTTGAAAGGAATGGTCCTCATGATACAGAATTTCCCGCATCTCCATAGTCCAATGCCAAAACCGCGCACCACACGCAGAAGCCGCTTTCTTTGGAATGCATGCCTTCTGACCCTTGCGTCCTTTGGCATGCGCGGCGTGGGGATGATCTTCAATATTTACCTGACCGCACACCTGGGGGCTGCCGGTCTGGGACGCTTTTCTTTGATTATGTCAGTATACGGTTTTGCCGTCACACTCGCTTCCGCCGGAATTGGTCTGGCAGTGACACGCGTGATTTCAGAAGCGGAAGGAACAGCAGAGGAAACGGCAGCCCCGAAAACCGATCACAAACAAAAAAACGGCATCCCTTCCACAACCGACACTGCATATCCAAAAATCCGGCGAGCCATGCGTACCGGTATGGAGTACAGCTTTTTGCTTGGCATTACCGCAACCATTCTGCTGTTTTTCCTTTCCGGTCCGATTGGCAGACAGTGCCTGCATGACGAACAAAGTATTCCCGCCCTGCGGATTCTCTCCGTGACATTGATCCCGGTTTCCCTTTCAGTAACATATAATGGATATTTCGTTGCGCGCCGACGCGCTGTTCTCGGTGCTGTCGTGAATGCCTTCGGTCAGCTTGTCCGCATCTTCGTCACCGTGTTTCTATTGCGAATGCACAGCAGCATTGCAATTTCGCCGGAGCTTGCACTGGTATTCGGCTGCGTCATGTCGGAATTCGTCGGTCTTTCCGTTTCTGTTTCTCTGTATCTGTCCGACATGCAGAAGAGAAAAGCGCATTACCGGGACACAGCAGCCCACTTGACGTTATCCGGCACTGAAACACTCCCTCTCTCCCGTGAAACGTCGCGCGGTATATCCCGCAACGTCATCCGCATCGCCATTCCCATTGCCGTTACCGCCTGTATTCGTGCAGGTCTGCAAACCCTATTGCATCTGCTCATCCCGGCGGGTCTTGGCAAGTCCGGAATCGGTGCAGACGCTGCACTTGCTGCTTACGGTACCATTCACGGCATGGTACTGCCGGTACTGCTCTTCCCTTCCGCCATCTTACAGTCTGCTGCATCTCTGCTCATTCCGGAAATTGCAGAGTTCCGTGCAAAGGGCGATAAAAAATCTGCCATTCGCTGGGCAGTACACGGGTTACAGATCACATTGTGCTTTGCTGTATTCATATCCGGTATCATGCTGTACTGCTCTGATGCCATCGGATTGCTTTTCTATGACAGTCCCGAAGCCGGACAGTATCTGCGGCTGCTTGGCGCAATCGTCCCCGTGATGTACCTTGACACCATTGTAGATGCATTTTTAAAAGGACTTGACGAGCAGGTCGCATCCATGCGATACAATATCTTTGATGCGGCATTCTGTGTTGTGCTGGCGTATGTACTTCTGCCTGTATTCGGCGTTTCCGGATATGTGATGTTGCTGTATGCGTCCGAAATTTTCAATCTGTCGCTTTCCTTAAACAAGCTTCTTTCTGTGACAGGGCTGCATTTTAACGTCATGCAGTGGGTCGCAGCACCTACCCTTGCCGTCATTGGCGCAAGCACGTTTGCCCTATGGCTGATGCGCGCAGTCAACGGCATTGGCATCACATTCCGGTTTGCGTGGGTGACGCTGCTTGTGCATATTCTTATTTCCGGTATCTTTTATGGTGTAATTCTTCATCTGCTTTCTGTCTTTCCCAAAAAAACGCAGACCGATACATAGACTTCGGCCTGCGAAAAAAATTGAGGGCTGTCGCATGCGACAGCCTGAGCTCCAATCTCGGATTAGAGATTTTCATTTTGGCGGGAACGTCCCATATAAAGTTCAGTCATCCACACTATAGGCAATGGTAGTCATCAATGCCATTTCAGCGGCAGAGGTGTCAAGACGGGAATACTGTACGACAATCGGCGTGTCGGATTCTACCAGAATTGCATAAGGGGTATCCATTTCAATGCTGTTGCCCTCTGCATCCCGAATCTTGTCAAGACGGATATGATGGGTGCGCCGCGCACCGCAGAAGGAAGAAAACGCAGTGTTTGGTTCTTTGTCCTCGAAAAACAAGGTCAAAGAAATATGTGCATCGCTGTCGGAGGTATTGAGGACACAAATCGCCTCATGGCTTCTGTCTGTGATATCACCGGAGCGGGAAACAGAATGCAGGAATGTATCGGGAATCATCCAGGTGGTTTTTCCGTATGCGTTCATTTACTAAATCCTTTCGTTTGGTCAGTGACGGATCGCGTCATTGATTGCAGTATTGATTGGCAGGCAACTCGCATTTATTACTCTTCAATCAGTGTAATATTCGGATTCACCTTATGCAGCTCACGCAGCATATCAATCATGGCCGCGTACATCTGCACCATCCGTGTCGACTGCTTTTCCCGATTGATCATACGGAAAGAGACAGGATCGGTCTGGTTATGTGTTGCAAGAATATCATGTAATGCATCAAGATTGCGTCCGTAATAATCGGGCAGGGAAAGCTCTGATTCGAGATAATCATGGAGCACTTTACGAGAGCGAATTTTTTCGCAGTTAATTAAAACTTCTTTCATTGGCTTTTGCTTTTTATACCTTTCTTTGTCAAGGGAAACATTGTCTTTTGTTTTATTGACCATCACTTCTACTCTCGTAAAAGTGATTTTCTTTCTAACTTAATAGGAATGTGTACATTCCATTACGCCTGCATGCAGCGGCGTATCGGTTTTTTAATCATTGGAACGATGTAATGTATGTGTACGGGTTTGCTGTTAACGTCTCCTCTTCTTTGTTTTTGGCTTTGGCATCTCGTCAGACTTTGGAGTGTCACGATCAGGCTCTGCATCGTTTATATGTACGGTGTTTGCAGAACCGGCCTTTACGCTTTTCTTGAAGCTGAATTTATTTTCTTCTTTGTTGAGCAAACGGCGGATATTATCACGATGCCGTGCGATCACCAAAACCATAATCAAAAAGGAAACAAGCGTGGGAATAAACGGAACGCCGGCAGAATGCCGGAACAGCATATACATGCGGTTTAACACAAGCGGATACAGCATCACGCACATGATACTTCCCAGCGACAGAAATTTTGTTGCGGCAACAATACAGACGAAAATGAGGAGCAGTACCAAAAATACAAGCGGTTCTGTACATAAAACCAGCGCGGCTGTTGAAGCAACGCCTTTTCCGCCTTTAAAGCCGAAAAACACAGGGAACATGTGACCGATGACAGAAAACAGCCCGGCGACATACATTCCGGACTCCGCTAAAAGCAGTGCGCCGACAAATACGGACAACGCCGTTTTGCTCATATCGCCAACCAGCGTCAGCGCCGCCGCGGTTTTCCCGTAGGTCCGCATCATATTGGTGGTTCCCGGATTGCCGGAACCGTATTTGTGAATATCGTCGTGGTAAAAAAGACGGGATATAATGACAGCAGAATTGACACTGCCAAGCAGATAGCCCACCACCGCAGGCAAGATACATGCAAGCGCGACATACAGCGCTATGACAGAGGGGGAAGAAGCCTCAAGATTATCCAAGAACAGCTTTCCGAGGATTCCTTTTACAAAAATATCAGACAAAATTCGTGCAATCCTTTCCTGTTATGTGCCTGCGTCATCGCCTTTTTGGCGAATGATAAATTTAATCGGCGTTCCACGGAAGCCAAAAACCGCACGCAACTGATTTTCAAGATACCGCTGATACGAAAAGTGGAACAATTCCGCGTCATTACAGAAAATGACAAAGGTAGGCGGTTTGATCGCCTGCTGCGTCCAGTAGTAAATCTTCAGTCTCCGTCCCTTATCTGACGGCGGCTGGACACGTGCGGTCGCATCGGCGAGCACGTCGTTTAACATACCGGTTGAAATTCTTGTAACCGACTGGTTGTATACATAGACAATCTGTTCAAATAGCTTTTCCGTGCGCAGACCTGTTTTTGCAGAGACAAAGCACAGCGGTGCATACTGCATATAGGCAAGCGCACTGCATATTTCCTTTGTGTAGGTATTGGTCGTATCGTTGTCCTTTTCAATGGCATCCCACTTATTGACAACGATGATGGACGCCTTGCCTGCTTCATGGGCAAGACCTGCAATCTTTTCGTCCTGCTCTGTAATGCCTTCTTCTGCATCAATGAGGATCAAGCAGACGTCTGCTCTCTCCACTGCCATTTTTGCACGCAGTACAGAGAACTTTTCCAGACGGTCTTCCACCTTTGACTGACGGCGGATTCCGGCGGTATCGATCAATATGAATTTGCCAAAGCTGTTTTCAAATCGGGTGTCGATGGCATCGCGCGTCGTCCCCGCCATGTCGGCGACAATACAGCGTTCTTCTCCCGTCAGACGGTTGACCATTGAAGATTTTCCGACGTTCGGTTTGCCGATGACGGCAACCTTGATATAATCGTCGTCACTCTCTACTTCTTCATCGGACGGAGAGAGCGCAAGCACGCGGTCAAGAAGATCTCCCGAGCCCGTGCCGTGCAGCGATGACAGAGGAATCAAGTCCTCTTCAAAGCCAAGCTCATAGAATTCATAGAATTCCATCGGAAGCGCGCCGATGGAGTCAATTTTGTTGACAATGGGAATGATCGGCTTGCCGGACCGCTTGAGCATCATCGCAATATCGCGGTCTTCCGGTGCAAGTCCGCGCTTGCCGTCGACCATAAACAGAATCACATCTGCCATATCAATGGCAATCTGCGCCTGTGTCTTCATCTGGGAAAGCAGGATATCATCGGATTTCGGTTCGATACCGCCGGTATCAATCAGTGTCACAGCTCGTCCGTTCCACTCGATTTCATATAGAATGCGGTCGCGCGTGACGCCGGGGACATCCTCGACGATAGAAACACGCGTCCCGGCAAGTTTATTGAACAAGGTGCTTTTGCCGACGTTTGGACGTCCGACAATGGCTGCCACTGGTTTTGACATGGTGTTTGAATTTTCCTTTCACAGGATATTTCATTAACATATTATAACAAATTATTTTGTCTCACAATTGAATGAAATATGAATTTAATTTGACTATCAGAAAAGTTATTTTCACTTACTTCCGCTGCTTTTGTGAATGTTGACGAAACAATGACAGCAACCCGTTTCATTGCAGCAATTTTTTGTGATTTTTGATCATAAATATAGTAAAAAGCAAATGCGGTATCGGCAATACCGCTTGCGGCAATCGGGTCATCGCATGAACATGGCACCATATGGCTCCCGCATGCAGCAGCCAGAGAAAAATTCTGTTATCAGGTATGCTGACACGGTTTTCAAATAAGCCTTAACAAAAACCGAGAAGCGCATCCACAAATGCATCCCCGCCATACGCGGTGTCCACAATCCGCAGAGGAACGCCAAGCGCGTTTTCTACTGCTTCCACTGTCACATCGTCGAGAAATTTATCTCTTTCATGCCGCAGCATCACAGAGGGAATACACAAAGCGCCTCCAAGCGGCATCCCGCGAAGCTGCGCTATCAAATCGCCTCCCGTTACCAGACCCGCCACGGTAATGTTTTCGCCAAAGAAATCGTTGCGTATACGGTATATATGGACGCAAAGTCCCGGAATTTCTGCTTTTAGCTGTCGGCACAAGCGTTCCAAAAACGGGTATGCCGCATAGCCCGTAGCAACGGAAACTTCCGCCTGTACCGCCCGTTCTTCCTCCGTTAAGAATTCCATACGTGCGTTAAATTCATCGCGCATAGACGGAATCATCCCAACCCCATTTTCAATCTGCGCATAGTCTCCGTAAAAATCTCCGCTCGGAAAAGGTCGCTCCGCCTTCAAATAAAATTCATCGGAGCAGTAAAAGACCGGACGTCCCACGTTTTCCATGCATTCCTTCTGCATAACAGCGGTTTGATCCAGCACCGCTGCACAGTCACTGCGGTCAAAAAGCTCCAAGGGGTACAATCCCTCTCTGTGGCATGTCAGTCCGCACGGTACGATTGAGCAGGTCGACAGCATCGGCAGATAGCTGCAAAGATCACGCATGGTACGCTCCAGATGTGCGCCGTCATTGACATTTTTGCACAGTACAATCTGGCATTCCATCTGGATATTGGCATCCGCAAAACGCCTCAGATAGGATAGTACCTCGCCTGCATGCTTATTTTTCATCATTTGAACGCGAAGTTCGGGATCTGTTGTATGGACAGAAATATGCATCGGCGACATATGCATTTCGATAATACGGTCAACGTCGGCATCCGTCAAATTGGTCAGCGTGATATAGTTTCCCATTAAAAATGACATCCGGGAGTCGTCATCCTTAAAATAAATCGAATCGCGCATCCCATGCGGATTCTGGTCAATAAAGCAAAAGATGCACTTGTTTTTGCAGGTATGCTGCTTGTCCATCAGAAAGGTCTCAAATTCCAGACCGATGTCCTCATATTCCTTTTTGCGCATTTTGACCGTAATAAGCTCCGCACCGCGGTGCAGCTGCAGCGTCAGAGCAGATTCCGTCATATAAAACCGATAGTCAAGCACATCATGAATCGCATGATCGTTAATAGATAAGAGAATATCGCCTTCCCTGATTCCCTTTTTTGCGGCAGGCGTACCGCTTCTCACAGCTGCAACAGTGACCATAAAAATCTCCCATATCGCTTTGAAAGATTGCACACGCAGCGATTCCGTCTTCTCTTAAAAATACATCGTCCTATGAAAAATCGGGACCGCAGCCACGTTTCACAAAAGAGCTGTGGCACAGTCCCGCGTTTTCTTCGTTCAAAAAGCAGATAATTGTTTTGGAATCGTCTTCCAAAAAACGCTTATGCGTTCTTTTCAACAACAACCTTGCCGTCATAGCATCCGCAGTTCTTGCAAACGCGGTGTGCGAGGTTGTATTCGCCGCACTTGGGGCACTTCACCATGCCGGGAAGCTCCAGCTTCCAAACATTGGAACGTCTCTTATCTCTTCTTGCCTTCGATACTTTTTTCTTCGGTACTGCCATGGTTGTAATCCTCCCTTTATATCCCCTTGGTATTTTTTAATGTAAAATCTGAAAATTTATTTTCAGATTGTGAAAAGACATAACTTTTATATTGAATCATAAAAGTTATGACCATACATATGCACAAGCATTCCGTTATGCGTTTCCACCGTCGGTATCGACGTTTTCGTCGGTTTCGACACTTTTGTCGGTTTCGACGTTTACGTCGGTTCCGACACTTCCGTCATCGTCCGGCATTGTCTCAAGAAGCGCCGCAAGCGCTGCAAAACGGGGATCAATTTCCTTCTTCGTACAGCGGCAGTCCTCTTCATTGAGGTTTGCTCCGCAGCCGGCACACAGACCCTTGCAGTCCGCCCGGCAGAGAATACGCATCGGAAAGCTGAGGAGAATCTCGTCGCAGATCGGTGCGTCAAGGTCCAGCTTTCCATCGCGGATTTGTACGTAGTCATCATTTTCCCGATCTTCTATGTGAAATAATCCCTTTTCATCGGCAACGGTCTTTTCCACACGGAATGTTCTGTGCTCCGTCACATCCGCTAAGCATCTTGCACAGCGGGTACGGTACGAAATGTCTGCTGTTTCTGTCAGCACCATATAACCTGCGCGATTGACAACCGTCCCCCGCACCACAACAGGCGCCGTAACGGTGACATCATCAAAAATCAGCGGCATACAGTCGCCGATCATGTCAGGTTCTTTTAACAGCGAAGCACCCGATTCGATCAAAGCGGGAGAATCCTCACCCGAAGCGGGAGAATCCTCACCCGGAAGAGTCTCCTTCATTTCCTCAGAGTACGGTATGCGCTGTGCGGACATGGTATAGGAAAACGGCAGCATATCCACCGCGCCGCTTAAAATCTGCGACATATCGAGCAGCATGGTAAAACGCTCCTTTCCCAAGCATCATTCATTATAACATTATACCCGAAAATCTCTGTTTTGTCAATGGGATATGCAAATTTTCATAAAGAAATTTCCAGGATTTTTACTGTTTTTTTCAAACACTTTGCTATATTATATGTGTTTAACGATACACAAAGGCAATCATTCCCGATACATACCGTATGCCGCGGACCTTTTATGACCATGACTTCGCGCAAGCGAAGTTTTCCTATCTAATGTGGAATTGTGACGTAAGTCACAAAACACGGGGGTGTTGCAAGTTTTCAACTTGCAACAGCCCGGGATCACGAAGTGATCCGAATTCGGCGTTTTCACAGTGGATTTTGACAAAAATCCGCTGTGAAATTTCGCTTGGAAAAGCGAAAAGGCGAATTTTATAGGATGGCGCATGTTAATGCGACAGCCCGTTACTTTTCGTATTTTGCAATCTTTTCTTTCAGGAAGCTGACAGCCATACCGATATCTGCCGCCGGGTCTTCACCAACCTCACGCTCAATGGTCAGATATCCCTTATAGCCAATATCGTCCAAGGCAGCAAGATAACGGTCAAAGTCAACGTTTCCTTGTCCAAGCGGCACTTCCTGGAAATACTCCCAAATCGGCATATCGCGCAGATCACCGCCGTCGCCGCCGTCTGCAAAGAAGCCATAAATTTTGTGGCGGTCGCAGGGACGGTGGTTGACCCCATCCTTTGCATGCGTGTGTACGATGTAGTCGCGCAGGGTGTAAACGGCTTTGACCGGATCGTCCTGTGTGACCATGACAAGGTTTGCAGGGTCTAAATTGACCTTGACGCCGCGCGCAGACAGACCATCCAAAAACTCCTTGAGCATGTCTGCCTTTTCAGGACCGGTTTCCACCGCAAAGGAGGCACCGACCGAATCTGCGTATTCTGCCAGCTGATTGCATGCGCTCTGCATAATATGGTAGGTATCGTTCTTTTCATCCGGAACCACACCGATATGTGTGGTCACTACTTTTGTACCAAGCTCCAGCGCCAAATCCACAATCTGCTTGGATTTTTCCACCTTGATTTTATTGTCCTCTGCAATCTGGAAGCCATGGCCGCCAAGATCGCCGCACAGTGCGGAAACCTGCAAACCGTTTGCATCCAGAATGGACTTCTTCTCAGCAATCTGTTCCTTTGTCAGGTTCCAAGGCGCCATTTCACCGTCAACGGCATAAATCTGTACACCCTGTGCACCGAGCACACGTGCTTTTTCGATATTTTCACGGAAGGTACCGAGCAGGGAATCTGCCATGATACCAATAGAGAATCTGTTCATGTTAAAACGTTCCTTTCCTTTGTCAATCATAAATTGATCGTAAATTATAAGTGATATAATTATAACACGGACCAAAGGGTATTGTCAAGAAATGCATGAAATCTTTTGCACAAATTCCCCATCCCCTGTCAGGTGTCACCTGAAAGCAGCTTATCAATGGTCTTTTGAATTTGCTTTATATACCCTTTTTCATGCTTTGCCCAGGTAGACGCCACATTGTTTGAGCCGGTACGCAAAGGGGCGCTGCACGCCTGAATCACGCCCACGCCGCAATAGTAGGAAAGGTCATACGAGCGTGACGCAAGGATGATATCCAGCATCTCTGTCGACTGCGGATCTCGAACCACCTTATCCTTTAACGCAGTTTCATAGTAGGCAGGAATCATGATTTCATAAGATGCAATCGCCATGGCATCAAGAATGGACGACAGGCGTTCATCATCCTCTATATTGGTTTTCGGAATGGTCAGAATGGGGGAAGCACCGCCGACATGTGTGATATACTGCGCCTGTGCCGCATCCATTTTCGGGTACGGTATGACACCGAAGTTCAAATCCATATCGCGCAGCATTTCCAGATTGCGCAGTATGATCGCATAGCAGAAAATTTTATTTTCCTTAAAATAAGTAAGTCCCTCATACAAATCCAGGTCTGAGACGACATTGCTGCTCTTTAAAAATGGAGATAACATATCAAACATGTTTTGGGTGCGTTCTGCATCAAAATGAAACTGATACGTACCGTCATCGTCAATGGCGCCGTGCAGAAGATCACAGGCAAAGAACCAGTTATAGGTCATGGAATTCGGGTCCTGGATATATCCAAACAAGTCATCCCCTGCCTGCATCTTACCGTCGCCGTTCAAATCTCCGGAAATTTCTGAGCAAATGGAAATGAATCGGTCAAGGGTCCATTGCCCATCCTCCACAAGACTGTAGATATCCTCAATGTCATGTGTTTCCGCTATGGTCTTATTGTAGATCATCGCAAGTGTATCGTCGATTTCTGAAATTAAAATGCTGCCGCTCATCAGATACTGTCGATCCAATACGGAAAGTCCGCTGCGCGCCCCCTGTGACCACCACGGCTGTGTATAGTCAATAGGAAGTGTATTCCAATCGCGCACCAGTCCCTCTGCTGCCATCGTTACAGACGATACCTTATAATCGCCTGCCATATCATATGCGTTGTCGTTGGCAAGAACTGTGCTGCGCAGGGTTTTCTGCGGATCCTCCACTGCTTCCACCGCAATGCTGATATTCAGCTTATCCGCAAGCAGTCGATTGCGCTGTACCACTGCGTCATTGATGACATCCCCTGTCTCCTCCGGAACCCACATCTCATCTGCAAAACGCGATGCAATGCCGAGTCCGTTTCCGTGGGCAAGATAGGTAAATGTATAGCCCTGATAATCCTTTTCCTTAATGCCATCGGTCATTTTAGGTTCTGCGGCTGTTTCTGTCGGTTCCGTGTTCTGTACCGCAGTATCGGTATCTTTTGCGGTCTTTGTATCCTTGATTGTTTGACAGGACGCAAACGTCCCCATCAAAGCAATCAGGCTAAGCGCCAAAAAAACTTTTTTATCAGCTTTCATAATAATAAATATCACGATTACCAAAGTAAAAGTGATCTCCTCTCTTTTTATAATGATACCATCGAACATGTCAAGGGAAGAAACGCTACAGCAACAGTATACCACATGCAAAATGGCTTGTCAACTATTTTTTCCAACGTTTTTTTCATGGGAATTTTTCTTTTCGCTGCCGGAGAATCCATATCCGCTCTTGACAAATTCATATTTATTGTATATAATATTCTTATCATTTCATAAAAAGTCGACATAGAAGCATTCGCTTCCCCTGTATGAATATCCGCAAAATTCACCGATTGCGAAAGGAGTATGTTTTTTGCTGTATTTGCTGTTTCTTCTGGCTGAGCTGATCCTACTTCTGGCAATCTGCCTGCCGCTTGCATTTTTTGCACCGCTTGGAGTCGCATTGGTTCTGATTGTAGTGCTCCTTGCAGCAGTGATTTTTCTTCATCCGGCAAAACGGCTGAGCCTGTATTACAAAGCGCGCCGCCGCCGTGTGGAACGCCGGTTTCGCCCGCGTCCCGTACCGGATGGCATCACACTGCGTCCCACATCTCCAAACGCAGCGGCAAATCTGACGCCGGCAGAGGTCTTTCGACTGATGGAGCTGACCGGCGCTGTCCCCAAAGACCGTCTTCCTGTCGCCGATTTCACAGCAACGCTGTTAGATTTAAACCGCCGCGGCATCCTTTCCATGCATATGTCGGAAGGAGAAGGCGCGGATTTTCTTCCCTCTGACGGTATCCGTATCGTCATCGGGCAGATCAACGGCAAAAAAGCCCTTGCGCCGCATGAAATGCAGTTTCTGCACCTTCTGCGCCGTGCGGGAGGACCTGCATCCTCTGTACAGCTGTCTGCATTTGCAGAGTTCGTCAACCGTTCTCCTTCTGCCGCTCATAGAGAAACCGATGCCTTCCGTTTGGCAGTAGACAAGTCTCTCAGACAGAAAAAATGTCTCGGCTATATCAAGGAACATAAAAAGCGTACCAAAAACGGCGTCGTCACCACCTCGATTCCGCGCAGAATCTGCATCATCACACGGTATGGAGAACAGCTCGCCGCCATGTGGCGTACCTATTATAAAAACATCTGCGCCCATCCGTTTATAGACTCCTATCAACCCAAACCCGGCGCAGCACAGAAACGGTTTGCAGACGAAGCAGAACAGCTTTTGGTCGATGCCGCGGCATGCGGCTGCTGTGCACGTGCAGCAGAAGCGCTGATGCGGGAATATCTCTTTGAACCGATGGAGCTTTGGCCGCAGACCAAATATTTTTCGTCTTTGACGGAAACCCGTTATGCATTTGCAGATTCAGACAGCGGCGAAACCTATTTCTTTATGCCGCTTAGACGGTTTGAAACCGCCATTCAGACAGCGGTGCTGCATGGAATCTCTGTCATCGGAGACCGCAGACTGTTCCAAGGACTATAAGTGTTGTTATAGCGGCTTGCCCCGCAATCTCAGAAAAGAAAGGAACGATCTTTTTTCGTTTTGTATACAGGTTTTTTCATTCCGGAATCGAAAAAAGTATCGTCAGAATCCTATGGTAATCAAAAATACGGAAGCCACCATTGCATACCGCTGTCCGCACTGCGGCTCCGGAATTCTCTCTTTAATCGGTGTTTTCTCCCTCTCGGGAGATATGATCAAGCTGAAATGTGACTGCGGAAAGTCTGAGCTGATCATTCAAAAAACAAAAGACGGCAAGCTGCGCCTGACTGTCCCATGCATGTTTTGTCCCAAACCGCACCAGTATGTATTTCCGCGCAGTGCGTTTTTTGACGAATCCATTTATACCATTCCCTGTGCGATGACTGGGATCGACATCTGCTTCATCGGTCGTAAGGACGATGTATTGAAAGGGTTGGAAGACTCCGAAAAGCAGATATTGGCATTATTGCGGCAGGCAGGATGTGACCCCAACGCATCACTGGAAACGCTGCTGTCCGACATGCCAGAGCAGGCCGACGACGAAGACGACAGCGATGATATCTTGGATGATGTTAATTT
The DNA here is from genome assembly GCA_017942005.1 of Clostridia bacterium. Lineage (GTDB taxonomy): Bacteria > Bacillota > Clostridia > Oscillospirales > CAG-272 > RGIG3925. The sequence goes on from JAGAVJ010000039.1 coordinate 107,910, forward strand.
TACAGACAATCACATCTACGATATGGTGCTGTTTGTTGTGCGCGAGCTGATTGCAGATAACCGCATTTACTGCCGCTGCACGGAGCACGGAGAAACCGGCGAGTACGATGTGGTTTGTGACCGCGCCTCCATTTATGTTACCTGTAACCGATGCGGCGCGCGGCATGCCATCCGCTGCAACGGTTCTATGGCGACACAAGCATTTTTAGAAACAGACAGTCTGACTTTAAGCGGTATGCGTGCGGACTTTTCCGACGATGAAGTATCTGACAAAAACGAAAATTCTCTGGAAAACGAATCAAATTCATAAGGGAGCGTATCTGAAATGCTTGAAAAAATATATACCATACCCGTCAATGAGGCATTTGAATCCTCCCGCGATGATCCTGTCTGCGGCTGCCCGTTGTGTTCACTATACAATAAGCTTGAAGAAAATGAGCTTGACCGAATTCTCGGCGCGGCGTTAATGGAACCGGACGTCCGTATTGAAACAAACGCACAGGGCTTCTGCGATACCCACTTTAAAATGATGTTCGTGCGCAAAAACAGACTGGGACTCGGACTGATGCTGGAAAGCCATCTGTCTGAAGTGGCAAAGGGGCAGAAAAATAAACAATTTACCTTAAAGGGTGCGGGTGTGGAGCAGGAAGAAAAGCTCGAAAAATTGGAACACAGCTGTTATATCTGCTCCCGTATCGAACAGTCCTATAAAAAGATGATTGCGACAGTGCTGTATCTTTGGGAAAACGACAAAGATTTCCGCACAAAATGTGAAGCGCAGCCGTTTTTCTGCCTGCCGCATTACCGCCGTCTGATTGCAGAAGCGCGGACTTCCATCAATAAAAAGACCTTCTCCGCCTTTTATGAACAGATTTCCGGCATTGAAAACGCATATCTTGAAAAAATCGGCGGCGATGTTTCCTGGTTCTGCAAAAAATTTGACTACCGATACAGCGATGAACCGTGGTACGATTCCAAAGATGCGGTAGAACGCGCGATACGGTTTTTATCCGGAGATCTCCACAAAGACCCCAAGCGCGTACAGAGCTGAGTGCAGTTTCTGCTGTTTGGCATTGCCCTATCATTCTCTAAATATTCCTATACTATCATTTAATATCATTATTTTATCGGAGGTACCATACTTATGGCACTGTTTGATCACGCACGCTGGCTCTGGGATCCAGCATACAGCAAAGCGGAAAACGTTTACATGGATTTTGATGAGCACTTTACCGTAAAATCCAAAGCAAAAGCCTATACGATGTATATCAGCGCAGATGCAAACTACGCAGTATATGTCAACGGCAATCTGATTTCATTCGGTCAGTATGCCGATTATGAAACCTACAAGGTGTATGATACCCTAAATTTGACGGATGCCATCAAGGAAGGAGAAAATGACATCCGTGTGACGGTGCACGGCCGCGGACATAATTTCTCCACATACCGCATCGGTCAGCCGGGTGTGATTTATGAGCTTTATGCCGATGACAATCTTTTTGTGCTTTCTTCGACTGAAACCAAAATGGCGCTCAATCCGTGCTACAAAAACGGCGCTGTGGAAATCGTGACAGGCCAGCTTGGCTTTTCTTATCACTATGACGCCACAAAGGAAGGCGCAAACGATGCCGCCTTTAAAAATGCACAGGTTGTGGAAAAGCCAAAGCCTGCATATCCGCGTCCCATCAAAAAGCTCGTCGTCGGAGAGAATCAGCCTGCGCTCCTCTTTGCGCAGGGACTCTTTACCGACTGCCGCACAGCAAACCTGAACATCGCGCAGAAATTGCAGTATGCATTCCTTTCCGCAAGAGAACAGTCTCTGCTTTGCGGTCACGGTGAAAATCTGAATTTCACAGGGGATACCGGTATCACCTTCCATTGCGACCACTGCGACAACAGTGCAGACGGTATGTATCTCACCCTTGATCTTGGCGTGGAATCTGCCGGCGTATTCTCGATTGACATTGACGTTCCAAAGGAAACCGAAATTCTCATCGGCTGGGGGGAACATCTCGATGATCTGCGTCCCCGCGCATGGGTCGGCCGCTGCTTTGCACTGCGCTACAAGGCAAAGGCAGGACGCAATACCTTTGTGGGACCGTTTCTGCGTCTCGGTCTGCGGTATATGCAGGTGCATATTTACGCAGAACGTGCCACTGTCTATTATGCCGGCATCAAACCGACCGATTATCCGCTTGACCATACACCATACTTCCAGTGCGCAGACCATCTGCACAATAAGATTTATGAAGTCTGTGTCAGAACCCTTGAAAAATGCATGCATGAGCATTATGAAGACTGCCCCTGGAGAGAACAGTCTCTGTATTCCATGGACAGCCGCAACCAGATGCTGTGCGGCTATTATACCTTCGGTGAAACGGAATTTGCAAAGGCGTCTCTCCGCTTAATGGCGCTTTCCCTGCGTGAGGACGGTATGCTGGAGCTTTGCTCCCCGGCTGTGGTTTCCATCACCATTCCATCGTTTACCGCGATTTTTGTCACACAATTGGAAGAATACCTGCGGTATTCCGGCGATCTTTCCTTTATCGAAGAAATGATGCCAACCGCACGTGCCATCGTAAAGGCATTCACTGCACAGCTGAACAATGAAGAAAAACTGTTAAAATGCCGTGCAGAGGGCATCTACTGGAACTTCTATGAGTGGCAGTCCGGTCTGGACGGCGCCATCGGCTCTTCAATGCCTGAGGAGGAACGCACCTACGATGCGCCGATGAACGCGTTCTTCTCCATGGCACTGCGCGCCATTGCAAAGCTGGAAGAAGCTGTAGGCCAGACAGACGCCGCAGCAGACTATCTTGCGCAGAAGAAAGCGCTTGACGAAAACATGGACCGTCTGTTCTGGGATCGTGAACATCAGGCCTATGCGACCTATGTCAAACGCGGTGAGCGTTACCACTATGCAGAGCTGACCAATTCGCTGATTGTCTATGCGGATGCATGCCCTGAAAACAAGCAGGACGCCGTTATGGAAGCGCTGGTTTCCAAAACACTGCTGCCGGTCACACTCAGCCACTCGATCTATAAATACGAAGTGCTGCTCCGCAATCCTGCCAAGTATGCGCATTGGGTCTTTGACGAGATTGCTGACGTCTGGGGCAAAATGCTGTACAATAATGCAACCACCTTCTATGAAACCGAGGAAGGTTCCCGTGCCTTTGGCAGTGCAGGTTCTCTCTGCCATGGCTGGTCTGCAATTCCTGCCTATCTGTATTTTGCATATGTGCTTGGTCTGAAGCCAACCGGAAACGGATATGCTTCCTATGAAATCAAACCGCTGGATACCGGTATCTACGCAGCAGAAGGTCTTGCAGTCACACCTGCCGGCAACATCAATCTTTAATTTGAATATTTGGGGATTCTCCCAAAACCCCAATTCAAGGAACTTTTCGAGAAAAGTTCCTTGAAAATCTTCAAAAGCTTTTTTTCGACAAAAGGAGTTCGATTCCTATGCCGTCTACTTTTATCAACAGTGTCCGTGCCATTTTCGATGCAGAGCGGATTGAAATGGCAGCAGCGATCCCCTTTTCCGCCTGCCGTGTCACCAATCCCGAAAAGCTTGCACAGCGCGGGGTAGCAGAATCTCAAAGCGTACTTGTGTTTCTGGTTCCCTATTATGCAGGCGCCGCTTCTATGAACGGTTCGGACAGTGCCCACCGCCCAAACATCTCCAATTACGCTGCGGCGCGGGATTATCATGTCTATTTCAAAGGATTTTTTGAGCGGGTCTGCGCAAAGCTGCATGAAACGTTTCCGGAATACCGCTTTTCGGGTTCTGCCGACAACGCACCGATTGATGAACGGCATGCGGCGGTAACCGCCGGACTTGGCATGTACGGCGACAGTGGACTTTTAATCAACGAAATCTACGGTACCTACGTCTTTATCGGCGAAATTTTTTCCGATATGCCGTGGGAGCAGTATTACGACCATTGCACCACTCCGTTTGAGCCGCAGCATGCCGTCTGTATGCACTGCGGCGCATGCAAAAAGCACTGCCCGATGTATGATAATCCCTTCGGCGTCAATCGCTGTCTTTCCGAGGTTACACAGACAAAGAACCTTGAAACACTGGCAGCAGGGTCGGCTGCTTTCTCCGCCCGGGACTGTATTGATCTCATCCGCTATTACGGCTCCGCCTGGGGCTGTGACCGCTGTCAGACCTTCTGCCCCTACAACAAGGAAGCACGCATCACGCCCATTCCGTTCTTTTTGGAAGCGCTGACGCCGCATCTGACTGCCGAACAGGTACAAACCATGCCGGATGCAGTATTTGCGGAACGTGCTTATGCATGGCGCAAAAAATCGACCATTGTGCGCAACCTGGAAATTCTGGAAGCAGATGCTGCAGCCGGTCTTCCCTGTGCTGCCGCACTGGAGGATATCCTTTCCGCCATCCGGAATGCCGGTGCTTTCATGCGCACTGCTCATGATGTGGAACAGGAAACGGGTTCCATCACAGAAAAAACGGGAGACGCCAATTTTGTCACCGTCTACGACGTCCGTGTACAGGAAATGCTGATGAAAGCGCTGCAAAACATTCTTCCGCACGCACAGTTTTTTGCCGAGGAAAAAGAAAATGATCCTGCCATGCTGTCTACCGGGGATACCTTCATCATTGATCCCATCGACGGAACCACCAATTTTATCCATAATTATGGCATTTCCGCAATTTCGGTAGGACTTTTGCATAACGGAATTCCGGTCTTCGGCGCCGTGTACAATCCCTATCGGGAAAAGATGTACGAAGCACGGCGCGGCATCGGGGCATTCTGCAATGGAAAAAAGATGCATGTCAGCAGCCGTCCGCCCCATAAGGGTGTATTTGCCGTCGGAACCGCTCCCTATTATCGATCCATATTGGGGGATAACACATTTGCAGTGATGCGCCGATTGTTCGATCTCGGTGCGGACATTCGCCGGCTTGGCTCTGCAGCTCTGGACCTGTGTGCCGTTGCGTCTGGAGTTGCCGACGGTTATGTGGAGCTGCGCATTTCCCCGTGGGACTTTGCCGCCGGTGCACTGCTTGTCACAGAAGCAGGCGGCGTGATTACAGATACAGACGGAAATCCCCTGGATTTCAAACACGCCTGTCCCGTTGGCGTCATTGCCGGAACACCGTCCACACATGTAGCGCTGTTAGAAGCGGTGCATGCGGCATACAAAAAAGGAAATATTTAAACCAACCACATAAAAGGAGTTATATCTATGCTTGATTTTCTATCTTCTGTTTTAGTATCCTTGGGTGAGCTTGCGATGTCTGTCGGTATGAAGCTGGTTTATGCGGTCATCCTTCTCATCGTCGGTCTGAAGCTGACCAAATTTATCTGCAAAAAGTTCCAAACATGCAGACTGTATCAGCACCTGGAGGCGAGTGTTGCAAAATTTTTAAGCAGCGCAATCCGCATTTCCCTGTATGTGATTGTCTTTATTTCCTTTGCTATGGTGCTCGGTGTTCCTGCCACATCCTTCATCACCATTCTCGGTTCTGCCGGTTTGGCGGTCGGTCTTGCACTGCAGGGTTCTCTCTCCAATCTCGCCGGCAGCATTATGATTCTGCTTTTTAAGCCCTTCAAGGTCGGTGACTTTATTGAAACCGCAGGCTTTTCCGGTGTTGTGGAAGAAATCAACATTTTTTACACCATCCTGAACACCCCGGACAACAAGCGCATCACACTGCCAAACGGTTCTGTTTCCAGCAACGTCATCGTAGACTATTCTACCAATGACAACCGTCGTGTCGATTTGACCTTCAGCGTCGCATACGGTACGGATATTCAAAAGATGAAGGAACTTCTGCTCAAGGCAGCAGACGACCATACGCTTGTACTGAAAGACCCTGCTCCCGCTGCAATGTTCCAAAGTCATGGAGACAGCGCCTTAAACTTTGTGCTCCGCGTATGGTGCAGAAGCGGTGACTATTGGACAGTCAACTTTGAACTGCTTGAACAGATTCATGCAGCAATGCTTGCGGAAAGCATTGAGATTCCTTTCCCGCAGATGGATGTGCATGTCAAGAATACTTAAAATTTCATTCGATATGCCGCGAACAAATAGAAACAATTTGTAAACAAATTGTATATATACTTGTATTTTCTGCAATTTGTGGTATAATGAATATAAATATAAGCGCATTTATGCACGTAATAAAAGAACACCGTGCGCTGATGCGCTTTTTGCATGCGTTTTCATATTCAAGTGACTGTATCACGCAGACGTTTGAATATGGTGCTGCAATTCCACTCATGAAAGGACCCTTAAAATCATGGAAATCCTGTACGAAAACCTGCTCCAAATGGATTGGCGTTATCTCGTCATGTGGGCAATCGGCGGACTGCTGATTTACCTCGCCATCAAAAAGGACATGGAACCAACATTACTGCTGCCCATCGGATTCGGAACCATTCTTGTCAATATTCCCAATTCCGGTGCCATCACACAGCCGCAGGCGACAGAACCCGGCGCACTGACAACCCTGTTTGACGCAGGGATTGCAAACGAGCTGTTCCCGCTGATTTTATTCATCGGCATCGGCGCAATGATAGACTTCGGCCCGCTGCTCTCCAATCCCAAGCTGATGATCTTCGGCGCAGCCGCACAATTCGGTATCTTTTTCACGCTGTGTCTTGCGTCCATGTTTTTTGATATCAACGATGCAGCTTCTATCGCCATCATCGGTGCAGCAGACGGTCCGACCTCCATTGTCGTCGCCAATATGCTCAACTCAAACTATTTAGGTCCGATCATGGTAGCGGCGTATTCCTATATGGCGCTGGTACCGATTATTCAGCCGCCGGTCATCAAGCTGCTCACCACCAAAAAAGAGCGCATGATCCGCATGGAATATGAGGGCAAAGAAGTCTCCAAAGCGACAAAAATTCTGTTCCCCATCATCATTACCATCGTGGCAGGCATCGTTGCCCCATCCTCTGTTTCTCTTATTGGCTTCCTTATGTTTGGTAACCTCATTCGCGAATGCGGTGTGCTCAACTCCCTATCCGACACTGCACAGAAGGTACTTGCAAATCTCGTCACCATTTTTCTTGGCATCACCATTGCTTCCCAGATGACGGTGGACAAGTTCCTCAATACCGACACGCTTCTGATTCTCGGTCTTGGTCTGTTCGCATTCATCTTTGATACGGCAGGCGGCGTGCTGTTTGCAAAGTTCCTCAATCTGTTCTTAAAGAAAAAGGTCAATCCAATGATTGGCGCGGCAGGCATTTCCGCATTCCCGATGTCGGGCAGAATCGTACACAAAATGGGACTGAAGGAAGATCCGCAAAACTTCCTGCTCATGCATTCCATCGGTGTCAACGTGTCCGGACAGATTGCATCTGTCATCGCGGGCGGTTTGATTTTGAACTTCTTTATGGCATAACGATAGGAGGAGATTCATATGTTCATGCGCATCAATCCGGGCGCGTTTGTCGATAATCTGTATTATATGGGTGTCGGAATGCTGTCCATTTTTATCGTCATCGGTGTCATCATCCTTGCAACCCTCATTCTCGACCGTGGAATGAAAGCGCTGGAAAAAAACAAAAAAATGTAAGTTCGACAGATTTATGTATGGGGAAAACTTTTTTGAAAAAAAGTTTTCCCCAAACCTCTTTCAAAAAACTTTAAACCGGGTAAACTGACAAAAAATTCGTGTGTTTTTGTTGGTGAAACGTTTTTGAGGAGGCGTTTCGGGCTGCTGCAAGTTTTCAACTTGCAGCAGCCCCTTTTGAATCTTCTCATATTTTGGATTCATTCATATCTGAACCATCTGCGGATGAATCAGTTTCATTCACATTATCATCCATCGAGGTATCATCCGTCCCATTTTTCTCCGGCGTTGTCACAATCACTTCAATTCCCTGCTCTATGAAAGCGGATAAGTCTGCCTCTGCGATATTGTCGTCTGTAATCAGGACATGCAGACGGTTTGCCGGACAAATCTTTACAATGGAATCAAACCCGATCTTCTCCGTCGGATACAATCCGACCGCTTTTCGCGATGCGTTTAGTACCGCATTCCAGAACGGAATCGCGCCGCTTTTCTGAATCGACAAACCAAAATCAGGAGAGATAGCGGCAGAGGTCAAAAAACAGGTGTCAAAGCGCAGTTTTCCGATCATTTCTACGGCAAAGGCGTCATAGCAGTTCCCTTTGCCGTCCATTTCCCCGCCAATCAGGATCACCGACACATTCGGTTTGGAACGCAGTTCCTCCGCCATGACAATGGAATTGGTCACAACACGCAAATGCAGATGATCGGGAATTCGCTGCGCCATAAAATATCCGACGGTCGCAGCCGTGATAAAAATCACCTCGCCGTCGTGCAGCATCGACAGCGCCTGTTCTGCAACTGCAAGATAGTTTGGCTTGATCTCTCCAAAATCCCGGCACGTGACGCCCGCCGGCTTCCCGGCAGCAACATATCTCAGCGGAAGTGCACCGCCATGTGTGCGCTTCAACTTTTTCTGCTCCTCCAGCATGCGAAGATCCCGTTTGGCAGTGTCATACCCAACTTTGAATTTTAATTGTATCAGTGATGTGCTGATACTCCCCCTCTCCTCTAATAATTGCAGAATTTTTTCGTGGCGTTCTTCAAGCAGCATTGATGGTATCATCCTTTCTTCACAGTACATATGATGTACCGTATTTTCACGGTTATTCCCGTTTATGCCTATATAATAACATATTTATGTCTGTTTGTCAAGTGGATTCCGTGAAAAGAAAGAGGTTTTCGTGAATATTCAGGCATTGACGTTCCATACCGATATCGATAGAACCGTATATTTTGAAATCTAATAAACTTTTCAAAATTCATTCATCTTTTCTTTATATTTATCCTGTATAATAAGATATTATCTAAAATTCAGCGGTACCATTCCGCAGAAAGGACTCCATTTTTCTGCCGCCCAATTTGCAGGACAATAAGTCTGAAAAATAAATTTTTCAGGAGAAACCATTTTAATGATTTCTCGTACCGTGATTTTGTGACTTAACCGCCTGCGGGCGGTCACAACTCCACAATGAAAGGAGATAACTTTCACTTTCGTGAAAGTTATGGTCATAACTATAAAAAATATGACAAACAAGAAAAAGAATGACGATCCGATCCACTCAAGGATGCGGAAATATGTCAACCGGCACATGAGCAATCTTTTCAAACGCACAGTGTATATTCTCCTGTTTGCAACCATACAAATTGCTCTGCTCGTGGTAAGTTTTACCTATCTCGGAAACCTGACGCCGTATTTCTGGACATTCTGCATGCTCATTTCCTTGATTCAAGCCATGCATATTTTAAATAAAAACAACAACCCCGCCTATAAAATCGCATGGCTGATTCCCATTTTGGTCGCGCCAATCTTTGGGGGGCTATTGTATTTGATGTTCGGCTCCAAGCGTGTCAATAAACGTCTGACCACGATCACAAACGATATTCAGGAAAAATATGCGGAATTTTCTCCTTGCGTTGTCCCCTCCATTGAAAAAAAGATCGCAGAAGAAGCCCCGCGCAATGTTGCTTTGCAGTCCTCCTACATTTCAAAGGCATCCGGCTGTCTTCCCTACGGCAGCACGCAGACCAAATATTTTCCGTCCGGGGAAGAACTGTTTCCGGTCATGTATGAAGCGCTGAAACAGGCAAAACAGTATATTTTCATCGAATATTTTATCATTGAAGAAGGACTTTTCTGGGAATCGATCCTCGATATCCTCACAGAAAAGGTAAAAGAAGGCGTGGAAGTGCGTGTCATGTACGACGACTTCGGGTCTATGCTGACGCTTCCCCTCAATTATGATAAAATGCTGCGGGAACGCGGCATCAAGTCCCATGTATTCAATCCGTTTAATACCGTACTGCATCCCCGCCCCAATAACCGTGACCACAGAAAAATTACAGTCATCGACGGAAAAACAGCTTTTGTCGGCGGTATCAATTTAGCGGACGAATACATCAATACCTTTGAAAAGTATGGATATTGGAAGGACACCGCCCTGCAAATGACCGGTGATGCTGCTTTTGGCTGTACCATACAGTTTTTGTGCGTATGGGATGCGGATACCCATGAAAAAACGGATTTTACAAAGTATACGCCGCGCCCATCCGATAAAGAAGAACCCGCCCAGTCCACTCTTAGCATCGTACAGCCATATACCGATATTCCAATGGACAGTGAGCAGGTCGGGGAATCGGTGTATTTCCAGATGGTCACACGTGCGGAAAAGTATATTTACATCACGACCCCCTATTTGATCATCGACTATGAAATGCAGACCGCGCTGCAAATCGCCGCAAAAAGCGGTGTGGATGTCCGCATTATCACCCCGCACATTCCCGATAAAAAAATGGTATTTTTCTTAACGCGTTCCTACTATAAACCGCTGATGGACGCAGGTGTGAAAATTTACGAATTCACCCCCGGATTTATCCATGCAAAGTCCATGGTGTCCGACGACCGCTTTGCCGTAGTCGGTTCTATCAACCTCGACTACCGTTCTCTGTATTTACACCTTGAGAATGCCGTATGGATGTACAATACGGAAGTCATTACCGACATCCGCAACGATTTTCTTGCAACGCAGGAAAAAAGTCAGCTTGTCACAGAGGAGCTGCTCGGCCGCCTGACCCTGCCAAAACGGATGTGGCTGTCTATCCTCCGCACCTTCTCGCCGTTATTGTAGTTTTATGAGGAGATGCTTTTTGAAAAAAGCACCTCCTCAAACTCCTCCGCAAAAACTTTCATATAAAGTTATTTGAATGGGGTTTCTGGCTGTACGGCGTATCCTTATTACAGTTACCGAAAAAAACAGGAAGGAACCGTTTTCATACGTGTTCTTCCTGTTTTTTTCGGTAATGGGCAGCACTGCTCCGTCATTCAACAGAAAGGACATGCCTTCCGTTACTGATAAAGGCGGTTATGTTACAAATAAATATCGCCTTTGCTGTCCGCTGCCGACTTAAAGTATTCCGACGGCGAAACGCCGACCAACTTACGAAACGAACGCGAAAACCGGCTGTAATCCGAAAAACCGACGCGTTCTGCAATTTCAGACATATTGAGCGTTCCGTCAAAATACTGGATCGTTGAACGGCTGATACGGTAGCTTGTTAGATAGTTGGAAAAGCTCACGCCAAAGCAATGCTTGAACAGGGTACAGAAATAGCTCTTGTTATAGCCGAACTGCGCACTGATTTCGGCTGTGGACAGCGGACGCATATAGTTTTCATCCAAAAACCGCGCGACCTTGATCATGAAGGCATAATCCCGCGACGGATATTGCTTCTCCGCATTGGTATCCAAAAAGCCAACACAGCACAAGAGCTCTGACATCAATACACACAAAAGCGACATCTGCTTGAATTCTGCGGCGGAATCAAGAGACTCCTTGTGCTGTTTATTTTCACAGATATCAGTCAAAATCTTACCAAGCGCCATCGCAGTGCTGCCGGATCGGATGAGCGTTGGAAAACGCAGACTGCCGCGCTGCAAATCTTCCATCTGTTTTATTGCCGTACTCGAAAGTCCTGTAAAGCTGGTAAAGTGAAATGCAGCAAAGCAGTAGTCGACAATGTCTGCGGGATCGAACTTCGCCGCGTGCAGTTCATACGGATGTATGATCAAAAGGTCTCCTGCATCCATCTGATACGCAGTACAGTTGATTTCCACATGCAGATGTCCCCTGTACAGATATAAAAATTCCGCATCCGAGTGATGATGCAGATGCGTGCATGTCATCATCCCGTTTTGAAGAATATACCGGAACCAGGCAGGGGCTGTATGGTTTGCAATATCAAAATAATAGCGTTCCGCCCGTACAACTGACATCCGCGCACCGGATGTATCATACGTTTCAATCATAATTATGCGTACCAGGACTGTTGCAAGTTGAAAACATGCAACAGCCCGTTTCACGGTCTCCCTCCAGCTTGATTGATTCAAATTATATCATACATCCTTGCCGCTGTCAAGCAATCTATGCAAAAAAACAAAAAACCACGCCATGTAAAAACAAATATATGCCATTGTAATTCACAGAAAAGTATGATATAATCTAAAATATATGAAACAACCATGGAATACGATAGAAAGGAATTCAAGTTTGAAAGATAAATCTTTCAAACCGTGTTTTGTGACTTACGTCACAATTCCACATTAGAAAGGAAAACTTCGCTTACGCGAAGTTATGGTGGTAAAGATGAAACGTTTTTCCTGCATTTTACTGACAGTATTGCTGATGTGCGCTTCCTGCGGAGAAGCTGCAAAAAGCGATACAACGGACACCGCGCAAACCGGTACCAACACAGATACGGAGCCTGCCGCAACAGAAGCACCGATTCCGGATCATTTAGATGAATTGGGTGAAAAGGATTTTGAAGGCAGAGTGTTCACCATTCTTGATGCAAACGACCACCCCGATATGCATGTCAACATGCCGGGGACAGAAGAAAACGGCGACATCATCAACGATGCGCTGTACCAGCGTGATGCTGCCATTGAAGAACGTTACAACATTGATCTGCAATATATCCAAATAGAAGGTGCAAGCACCGGTACAACCAAGCTGAAAAATGCAGCCCTGACCGATGACAGTACCTATTCCATCTGTATTTCCACTCTGCTTGGCGGAACGCTCGGCACCATTGCCCTGGAAGGCGTACTTGCCAATCTGCTTGAGGTACCGTACCTGTCACTTGATCAGAACTGGTGGAGCAGCCTGATGTATGAAAGCCTTCGCTTTGACAACAAAATGTATTACACCACAGGCGATATCTCTCCCACCATGTACCAGATGCCGTCTTGCCTTTACTTAAACAAATCCCTTGCAGAAAACTACGATATTCAGGCAGATTTCCCTCAGCTGGTGCGTGACGGAAAATGGACATGGGACGAAATGATTTCCGCCTGCAAAAATTTGACGGTCGATGTCAACGGAGACAACAAAATGGACACCTGGGACGACTTCTTCGGCTTTGTACACAACGAGATGAGCAGCCTTGTCACAAATGCATATGTTGTCAGCGCCGGAATTGATCTTTCCACCATTTCCGAGGACGGCAGTCAGATCAAAGTTGATCTGCTCAACGAACACACAAGCAATGCCATTGATAAATTCAAGGAGCTGGTCACACCCAATATCAAAATTAGAGAATTCAATGATATCATCACCAAAACCTTTGAAGAGGACCGCGCCCTGTTTTTGCACCACTATGTGGAAAGCGCTTCCAACTATCTGCGCGATATGAAGAGCGACTATCTGATTCTGCCGCTGCCAAAGTATGATGAAGCACAGGAAAGCTACCGTTCCTTCGCCAACGCATGGGCAGATGCATTTGTCGCAATTCCGATTACAAGCGATCCTGAATTCACCGGGTTCATTACGGAAGCGCTCGGCTACTATTCCTATAAAAACGTCCGTCCGCAGACCTATGAAATCATGTATAAGCAGAAGACGACGCGCGATGAGGACAGTGCAGAAATGCTTGATGTCATCTTCAATACCGTGTATGTGGACTTCAACTGTATCTATGACTTTGGCGGAACCGCATCGGTGCTCTGCAACGTCATCAACGGAAAAGGAGAGCTTGCATCGTCTCTCACCAAAATTGAATCGAAAATCGATACCGCTCTTGAAAAATTCATCACAGGCTGGAAGGCAGAAAAATAAATTCTGCAAAAAAAGCAACGCGTCAGAATATCATGAAAACAGGGCTGCCGCAAGTTTTCAACTTGCAGCAGCCCCTCTTTTATTTGGATAGGAATTACAGTGCTTTCACAATCGCTTCGGTATCGCGTGCGATCATCAGCTCTTCATTGGTCGGAATCACATAAACCGCAACCTTGGAGCGCTCTGTAGACAGCTTGACCATATTGTTCTGGTGGTGGGTCTTTGCGTTCAGCTCGTTGTCGATTTCAATGCCGAAATATTCCATGTCGGTGCAGACACGTTCCCGCATTTCCGGATTGTTTTCACCCATGCCGGCAGTAAAGACGATTGCATCCAGACCGTTCATCGCAGCTGCATATGCGCCGATGAATTTCTGAATCTGGTATGCAAGAACATTGGCTGCAAGCCAGGACTTCTCGTCGCCCTTCAGAATGGCAGCTTCAATGTCACGGCTGTCGGAGGAGATACCGGAAACACCGAGGAGACCGCATTCCTTGTTCATGTATGCGGAAATTTCATCGGGCGTGCAGTTCTTCTTCTTCATCAGATACGGGACAATTGCCGGGTCAATAGCGCCGCAGCGGGTGCCCATTTCCACACCGTCAAGAGGTGTAAAGCCCATAGAGGTGTCCATGCACTTGCCGCCCTTGACCGCAGTAATGGAAGAACCGTTGCCGATGTGGCAGGTGATGATCTTGGTTTCTTCCAGCGGTTTATCAAGCAGCTTTGCCATTTCTGCGGAAACAAAACGGTGTGACGTACCGTGTGCGCCGTAGCGGCGGATCTGATACTTTTCTGCATCTTCACCGTTAATTGCGTAGGTATATGCCTTCTTCGGCATGGTGGTGTGGAATGCGGTATCGAATACCAGTACCTGCGGTACGTTCGGCATAACGGCGGTACAGCCGTCAATTCCCATCAGATGCGCCGGGGTATGCAGCGGTGCAAAATCGACACACAGACGCAGCTTGTCCATGACATCCGGTGTCACAAGGCAGGATTCATAGAAGTAGGAGCCGCCGTGTACGACACGGTGGCCAACCGCTTCAATTTCGCTCATATCCTTGATGCAGCCATACTCTTCATTGATCAGCGTATCTACCAGAATCTTTGTAGCAACTGCGTGATTGGGCATGTCAATTGTTTTTTCAATTTTTCTGCCGTCCGGCAGCTTGTGTGTAATTTTGCCGTCAATGCCAATTCTCTCACAGATACCCTTTGCAAGAATATCGCCTTTTTCCATATCGAACAGCTGATACTTCAGTGAGGAGCTGCCGGCATTCACAACCAGAATCTTCATTTGTAAAGTCCTCCGAAACTATAATGATGTCTATAACTTGGATGGAAGCAAACGTGATTTTTCTTCCAGCCTGAACATGTATTTTCAGGTTTCCACGAAATTCATAGACTGTAACATACTTTATTATTATACAGCATCTCCGTCTAAAATGCAAGAGATTCCGGCAAATTTCGCATAAAATTTTTCGCATGGAACGCCGCTGTGCCCTCGTTTTCGCTGCACGGCAGCTGAAAACGCTACTGTCCCATTTCCCCTCGCAGAAATGCAAAAATTTTTTTCTCCGTCCGGGAAACCTTCACCTGCGACAGCCCCAGCAGAGCCGCGGTCTGCTGCTGCGAAAGCTGTTTTTCATAACGCAGCCGCAAAATCATCTGCTCCAGCTGCGGCAGCTTTGCCACCGCGTCATAGAGAGAAAGCCGTTCTGTCAGGCGATCAATGTCGTTTTCCTCTTCGCACAATACATGTTCCAGTGTAAAGACTTCATCCTCTCCCCCATCCCCGCCGGCCATCGGCTCGGACAGCGATGCAACCGGCGCTGCCGCATCCAGCAAAAAGACCAGAGATTCCGGCGTTTCTCCCGATATCTCGGAAAGCTCCGCCACCGTTGGTTCCCGCCCTTTTTCTCGCAGAAACTTTTCCTTTTCCTGCAAAACATGATATCCGCGCCGTTTTGTGTCTCTTGAAACCTTTACCATTCCGTCATCTCTAAGACAGCGGCGGATTTCACCGACAATCAGCGGAACCGCATACGTCGAAAACGTCGTTTCAAACGAAAAATCAAAGCTGCGCACCGCACGAATCATGCCAATGGTTCCAATCTGCACAAGGTCCTCATATTCGATACCGGCATGAGACGCAAGCCTGTCCCGATACCGTGCTGCAATGGCATGGACAAGACCCGCGTTTTGCTCTGTTAAAGCCGACAGTGCCGCCGCGCGCCCTGCTTCGTCCGCCGCATCGTGATATCTGTGCAAAAGGCGCAGATTTTCTTCATTTCTGTGCGTATTGTCCGTATTCTGACGGGTTTCGTTTCCGGGCGCCGTTTCCGCAGACGGTTGCGTATGCGAAACTTGTTTCGCGTGCGAAGCTTGATTCGCATACGAAACTTGTTTCACGTGCGGAATTGCTGTTGACGTCACTGCCTTTGACACTGCGGTCTTTGACACTGTTGTCTTTGACACTGCTGCCCTCTCCGGTACAGAAGAAGTGTGTGGGCGGCGGGAACGTACCCCGATTTCGCTCACGCAATACCCTCCTGTCCATGACCGGAGGGGTCGTTTTGCACATTCTGCTGCGCCCCCGGTACTTCTATCGTTCCTTCGTCCTCCGTTTTCTCTTCCGCCAAAGGGTGTACGGGAGGTGCAAACTTCTTGCGCATCTCTACGGTTGTCCCGCGGCCGGGCGCACTTTTGACACGTACCGCATCCATGAAATTCTGCATGATAGCAAATCCCATACCGCTTCTTTCACCGCTCATATCTGTGGTATACAACGGCTCCATTGCCTGCGGAATATCACCGATGCCGCAGCCGCGATCACGGATGATAATTTTGATGCTTCTGTCATCGTACAGCGTCGTCAGTATGTAAACGGTGCGCTGCCTGTCATCTTTCGCCTGGGTATCGCCCTTGTAGGCATGCACGACAACATTTGTCACCGCTTCCGATACCGCACAGCGCACATCGGCAAGATCATCGACCGTGATATCAAGCTGTGCTGCCATAGCGCAGATCATAGCGCGGGACAGACGTTCATTTTCTGACACCGCATAAAATTCTGTTTTCATCTGATTGAGGATATGCTTTTTTTTACGTTTGCTTCCATTTTCCTTGATCGCCATCCCTCAATTCCCCTCCTTTTTCGGTGCATGGTAAATTTTTTCTATCGACAGCTTCTTATCCATACCGGAAAGCTCTAAAATCCGCATCACACGTGCTGGTGGATCTACAAGACGAAATGCAGCCCCCAGCGTTCTGCACAGCTGATACCGTCCCATAAAAAAGCCAAGTCCCGCTGAATCCATAAATTCCACACCGCAAAGAACGATCCGCACGGTTTTCGGATGATAAAAATAAATTTCACGGTCGACGCTTTGTCTCAGCGCTGCCGCACAGTGATGATCGATGTCCCCTGTCAAAGACAGCGTCAGAACTCCCCCTTCATATTCCGACGCAACACCGGGGGAGCGCAGCGTATCGTCACAATTCTGTACCTTGGGCATGATGATATCTTCCTTTCCTGCAAGTTTTCTACACTAACAGTATACCACATCCCACCTGCAAAAAAAGGCGGAATATGGGAGTGCATAAAAGTCTGAAAAAATTTTTCAAAGGGCTGTCGCATTAACATGCTCCATCCTATAAAATTCGCCTTTTCGCTATGTATTTTTAACAAAATCCATAGCGAAAACGCCGAATTCGGATCACTTCGTGATCCCCGGGCTGTGATTTTGTGACTTTCGTTGCTTGAAAAGCAACGATGTCCGCCTGCGGTATAACCGCGTGCGGGCGCGTCACAACTCCACAATGAGAGGAAATGAAAAATGCACAAGTCCGCAAACATGCAGACCTGTGCAAAAAATATGAGGTAAGTATTGTAAATTTTATTCTTTTCCTGCGCTTGCAGCTTCATAGGTACAGAGAATTTGCTCGATTCCCGAAAGCAGACTCATCCCGCGCGGAAGCCTTGCCTGTATACACGGCTTTTGTCCTGCGGAAAGCGTCAGCCGGATCGGCAGCATCGCAGGACCTCCCACAGCAGATGATTTACCGTTTCCGATAGTGCCTTTGCCTCCTGCCGCCGCATTGGCAGCAGCATTCCCTGCCTTTGCCATTGCAGCAGCACGTGCCATGGGCGTTGCATACTTCTGCGGCTGGGCGGTTTGAGCTGCGGCAGTCGGTACCCGCCTATTTGGGGATTGTGCGGTATGCGTCGTTTGTGTACTGCGTGCGGTATTGCCTTGTACAGTCTCCTTTGGCAGCGCATCTGCTGTCAGCATTTCCGCACAGGCTGCCCATGCGGCGCCGTCAAATACAACAGGAAACAATAAAATACTCTGCTGCCGTGCTTCAATACGGGCAATGTGCTGTGCCGATGCCATTGCACGCAGATACGAAATTGCAACCAGATTCTGTGCCGCCTTTGGCGGTGTACCGAATCGGTCGGTCAGCTCGTCGAGAATATCCCGCTTGTCTTCTTCTGTCTCCACTGCCGCAATCTTTTTATAAAGATCAATGCGCTGTGCGGCAGATTTCACATACTTCTCGGGCAGATAGGCGTCAAGGGAGATATCAATGACAGACTCTGTCTTCGGCGTGATATGTTCTCCGCGCTCCTCTAAAATCGCTTCATTCAACAGCTTGATATATAAATCATATCCGACGCTTTCCATATGCCCGTGCTGTTCCGACCCCAGTAAATTACCGGCGCCGCGAATCTCCAAATCACGCATGGCAATTTTAAAGCCGGAGCCGAATTCCGTATATTCTCGGATTGCCTGAAGCCGTTTTGACGCAATTTCCGTCAGTGTTTTTCCCTTTGGATAGGTAAAATACGCATAGGCACGGCGGGAAGAGCGTCCGATGCGTCCGCGAATCTGGTGCAGCTGAGAAAGTCCCATGCGGTCTGCATGTTCAATCACTAAGGTATTGGCATTCGGGATATCGATACCGGTTTCGATAATGGTTGTGCTGACTAAAATATCAACGTCTCCGTTTAATAACTGCTGCCAGATCGCAGAGATTTCTTCCTTATCCATCTTCCCATGTGCAATGGCAACGCTGGCGTCCGGTGCAATACCCGAGACCCGTGCGGCACAAGCGTCGATATCTTCCACCCGGTTGTGAAGCCAGAAAATCTGACCGCCGCGCCGCAGTTCCTTTTTCAACGCTTCTCCGAGAATCTGCTCATCGTACTCAAGGACATAGGACTGTACCGGCACACGGTCGCCCGGCGCTTCGTCCAATACACTCATATCGCGAATGCCGGACATCGCCATATTCAGCGTGCGCGGAATTGGCGTTGCAGACAGCATCAGACAGTCGACATTTTCCGTCAGCGCCTTCAATTTTTCCTTTGCAGCAACGCCAAAGCGCTGTTCCTCGTCAATAATGACAAGACCGAGATCACGAAACGCCACATCCTTGGACACAAGGCGATGCGTTCCGACAATGATATCAATTTCTCCGCGCCGGAGCCGCCGGATGATCTCCTCCTGCTGCTTTGGCGTGCGGAAACGGGAAAGAATTTCCGCATGCACCGGAAGTCCGCGAAAACGGGACAGAATGGTCTGATAATGCTGCATGGCAAGAATGGTTGTCGGCACAAGAATGGCAACCTGCTTGCCGCACTCTATCGCCTTCATCGCCGCACGCAATGCAACCTCCGTTTTTCCGTAACCGACATCGCCGCACAGCAGTCTGTCCATCGGCACTGCCCGCTGCATATCCGCTTTGATTTCCGCAATGGCATTTTCCTGACTGTCCGTCTCCTCATAGGGAAATAAGGATTCAAAGGTACGCTGCATGTCGTCGTCCGCAGCAAACGCATAACCGGGTTTTCTGAGACGCGCCGCATAGAGTGCAATCAGCTCCTTTGCCATGTTCTTGGCGGCAGCCTTGACACGGGCTTTTGTCTTTGTCCATTCCGTACCGCCCATTTTCGACAGCTTGACAATGCCGTCCTCGCCGCGCGCACCAATGTATTTGGAGATCATATCAAGCTGTTCACACGGCAGAAACAGTGCATCCTCACCCGCATACTGGATTTTCACATAATCGTGGCTGGTGCCGTCAATTCCTGTGATGGTCTGGATGCCGCGATACTGTCCAATTCCGTGGTTGACATGCACTACGTAGTCTCCGACCGTCAAATCCGCATAAGAAAGGATCCGTTCCGCTGCCGATTTTTTCTTTTTGTTCTTTTTTGCGCGTCCGGCAATCGCTTTTGCGTATGCTGTATGGGTCGGAAACGTGGACAGTACCGCGAAACGGCTTTCCGGCAGCTCATAGCCGACCGCATCCATTCCGCAGACAATGACCGGTACACCGGGGACCAGATCGGTAAGCGGAAAGTCATGTGCCTCCGACAGTGACGTCGTAATGCCGTCGTCAAACAGGCTGTCGCGCAAATTTTTAGCGGAAAACGGATTTTCGGACAGCAAAAGCAGACGGTATCCCCCGGCGATATAACCGCGGACATCTTCGCACAGCGTCTCATAGCTTTCCGCATAGGAGATAAGCTGCTTTGAGCGGAACGTAAAAATTCCGGAAAGCTTTCCGACCGACGAGGATGCAAAGGAATCGCAGAGCAGCGTCGGCGCCTGCTTTATGGCATAGTCAAAGTCCGACTGCCACTTTGTATATTCCGCATACTTTGCTGCAATGGTGTTTGCTTCAAGGAGGGTGGTAATCGCTTGCCGGATATGCCACTCGGAGGAAGAAAGCCGCTCTGCAATTTTCGCGGTGTCCAATACCAGAACTGGAGAGGTGATGCGGTGCGTTTCGTCATCCATGAAATAATCCAGCAAACACTGTTTTTCCGGATAAAGATAGGTGATATATTTGTCAAGGAAACTCGGCTCGACGCCGCCGTCAAGGACTTCCAGTTCTGCTTCGAGCGCCCTCACCCCATCCTCGGTCTTGCACACAGAACACTGCTTTGCAATCAACGTGCGGAGACTTTTTTTCTTTTCCGGCGAAAGAAGCACTTCCTTTGCAGGCGGCAAAAAGCAGACGTCGGTTTGCTCAATTTTCCGCTGGGTCAGCGCGTCAAAAATCCCCATTTGATCAATCTCATCACCGAAAAATTCGATGCGCACCGGATTTTCATTCTGTGCCGGGAAAACATCTAATATTCCGCCGCGCACCGCAAATTCTCCGACGCCGTCCACAAGCTCGCACCGGACATATCCGGCGGAGGTCAAAGCATCGAGCAGAGAATTCAGCGTATATTCCCCAGATGCAGAAATCGTCAATGTATGGTGCAAAAGCGTTTCTTTTGGAATGGTGTACTGGAGCGCCGCGTCGGGAACCGCCAGAACCGCGTCACAGGTATTGGAAAGAATCGCACAAAGCGCTGCAATGCGTTCATGCTCAAATTCATGGGATGCCGTAATATTATGAAAAATGAAATCGCGCAACGGATAAACCACTGTAGAAAGTCCTGCTTCCTGCAAATCATTCTGTAATTTCAAAAGCTCTTTTTCATCAGACGGAATGCACAGCACTGGGCGGTCCGGCGATAGCTTTCGCAGCTCTGCTGTCATCGCCGCATAGAAAACATCTTTCGCGCCCTCAGACAATCCTGTCACAAGCATCGGATGCGGATTGCGTTCCAGCCGCTGCATCCGATAGGTTTCAAGAATCGCCCCGAACTCTTTCTCCGTGCGCATCTGGTCATATAGTATGGTAAATTGCTTTGACATGCGTACTCCTTTTCTAATCTTTTGAGGCGTTGCCTCAAACTCTATCAAGGGAACTTTTCGAGAAAAGTTCCCTTGAAACCCTCAAAAGCTTCTTATCGGTATATAGGTTTATATACATTTCCCCAATATAAAAGTTTTTGGGGGGCTTGGGGGACTTTTTTCAAAAAGTCCCCCAAATAAGCATCCTTTTCAGCTCCCGCTTCCATTGCACAGCCTTGCTGCAAGATCGTGATCTCCTGCAAGCAAGGCGCGTGTACCGTCGACAAGGTTTTCCATCCGTGCCAAAACGGCGTCATACTCTTTGGGCGGCAGTTTTCCAAGAACCCATTCGGCAAGGTCGTATTCCGGTGTCGGCTTCTGCCCGACACCAATTTTGATACGCGGGAAGTTCTCAGAACCAAGACATTCAATGATGCTCTTTAATCCGTTGTGTCCGCCGGCTGAACCGTTCATGCGTATACGCAGACGGCCGGGGGCAAGGGAGATATCGTCCGAATACACAATCACATGCTCCGGTGCAATTTTATAAAAGCTTGCCGCTTCTGCCACCGCTTTTCCGGAGGCGTTCATATACGTCTGCGGCTTCATCAATAGTACACGTGTCTCTCCCACATTCCCTTCTCCAATCAGTGCATGAAACTTTGCGCGGTCTATTGCAATATGACAAGCAGACGCAAGGGCATCCGCTGCCATAAATCCGACGTTGTGGCGGGTACGTACATACTCCGTACCCGGGTTGCCAAGCCCCGCAATCAGCCATGAGACATTCCCCATGCCCGCCTTTGGTGTGTTCTCGATTTTTTTAAACAAGTCAAATATATCTGCCATATCCGTAGATTCTCCATTCTGTAAAAACAACAGAACCGGCGGAAATTTCCCTGTACCCCTCGTACATCAAACTGTCCTGACAGGGTACCGAAAAAACTTCCGCTGATTCTAAACCATATGTATTATAGTATCATTATACCGCATTCCAGGAAAAAAAGCAAGGGCAGAATACAGAATCTCCAAAAAATTTTTATCTGCCGCACGGCTGCACTTGCTTTGTTCATACGAATATGATAAAATAATGTGAGTTCAATGAGAAAGTTTTACCAGCCAAGGCATCCATCAAAATCTTAGAAAAATAAATTGACAAAAAATAGTATAAATACGATACATTTTTCAGTTTAAAGTTTTTTGAAAGGGGTTTGGGGAAAAGCTTTTTTTTAAAAAAGTTTTCCCCATAAACCGCCCTCGCGTTAAAATAGGATATCACGAAATCGAAGCTGCAGGTCATGCAGCATAAAGGAAAGAAACGACATGGAACAAGCTGCACATCAAACCGACATCTCCAAAACGCCGTACCGCATCGGCATTCTTTGTGAATACAATCCGTTTCATAACGGACATGCTCATCAAATTTCCGTACTGCGAAAAAAATATCCCGGCTGCTGCATCATCTGTCTCATGTCCGGCAGCTTTACCCAACGCGGAACGCCTGCCCTCCTTTCTAAATATACCCGTGCAAAGGCAGCTGCGGTATGCGGTGCAGATGTGGTGTTAGAACTGCCTCCTGCGTATGCGTTGTCCTCAGCGGCGTCTTTTGCCCGCGGCGGCGTCTGCATTCTGTCTGCACTCGGCGCAGACGCACTGTGCTTTGGTGTGGAAACATCTGCGTGCCCAAACAATGATACCGCAAGTTCAGACGTTTTTGCAGACAGTACCGCCGTCACGGAAGCTTTAATCGTCATTGCCGAGAGACTGGACAGTCCCGCGTTCATACAGGTATTGGAACAGGAACAGAAAACGGCTGAAAACGCACCGCTTGGGTATCCTGCCCTTGTACAGAAAGTCTATACCACGCTCTACAAAGACGATACGGTATCTCATCTTCTGACGCCGAACAACATTCTCGCCATCGAATATCTCCGCGCCATCAGAGAATGTACAGCGTGCGGCATGCCCCCCATGACCCCGATTGCCATTCCGCGCATTGGCGCCGCACATGACGCACCGATTCCCGATGGAGATCAGCGGTCGGAGGAATTTGCCTCCGCGTCCGCCGTCAGAGCACTTCTTACAGGAGATAACCCCGCGTCTGCATGGAAGTATCTTCCGGCAGAATGGAAACCGTTATTGCAGGCGGATGAACAAAACGGATATATTGTCAAAGCATATGAGCCGCTGCTCGGTACACTGCTTTTGGATTTTTACAGGAACACTGCGCCAAAGATATTTTCTAAGATGCAGGATGTGGAATCGCACATTTCAGAACCGCAGCTTGCGGTCATCCGCCGTTTATGTCGTGCGGCACGGGAATGTGTAACGCTTCACGATCTATATGCACACGTATCCGCAAAGCATCTCACCGACGCTGCCGTGCGCAGAACGGCGCTGCGCGGATTCTTCGGCATCACAGAAGAAATGGAGCATACGCCCCCTCACTATCTCAATCTGCTTGCCCGCGCCAATACAGAAGCAGCATCCATATTTTTGCGCAGTGCCGCAAAAAGGTCGCTCCCATCAGAATCAGGTTCCCCTGCCGCATTTCCCCATTGCCCCCCGATTCTCTGCCGTCCCGCAATGACAAAAAAATTATCCGCGGCGGCACAATGTCATGTGGAACGTTACACACACATGGATGAGGTTTGGGGGATGCTGACCGAAACACCGATTCCCGCATCTGAGTGGATGCGCATGAATGTGTTTCGTTAAGGCAAAAAAACAGGAATCACGTCCCATAAACGCGGGGAAACGTGATTCCTGTTTTTTTTAGTAGAATTTTAGAGGATCATGAAACGGTACTTCGACCTTGACGCAATCGTATCCGTTTCGCATTCAATTGACCTTTACCGGCTTTTGACATCTGTTGTGAATTTCTGCGGCGCGTCGTTCGAGTGCCTTCTTGTCGGCAAATTCGCGGTTGTCGTACTCGATCTCTCGTCCAAGCTGTTCACATTTGGAAATTCCAAGCGGATGATACGGTTCTAAATGGACCTCTTTGATCTGGGTGTACTGTTTGGCAAGTGCTGCAATTTGATCAAAATGCGTTTGTGTATCGTTACACGACGGGATGATCGGGCAGCGCAGAATCACGGATGCACCGTATTCTTCAAGCAGTGCAAGCGATGTTAAAATCGGCGCCTGCGGTACACCGGTCAGCGCCTCATGCGTATCCGCTTCCGCCTTATAATCAAACAAAAACAAATCGACATATGGGATAACGGACAAAAGAACTGCACGGGATGCAAAACCGCACGTCTCCATTGCGACATGCAGTCCCGCTTCCTTTGCAGCCTGACACAGCGCCAGCGCGGCTTCTGGCTGATACAGCGGCTCTCCGCCGGAAAGCGTGATTCCGCCGCCGCTGGTTTCATAAAAAATGCGGTCGGACAGAACCACCTGCATGATTTCATCAATCGTTGTCATGCTGCCGCACAGCTCCAGCGCTTTGGTCGGGCATACCGATGCACAGGCGCCGCACGCGGTACAGTGTTCTCTGTGCAGCAGATGTTCTGGCGCGCCTTCCGCTCCCTGCGACAGCGTATGAACCGCGTTTGGACAAACCGCGGCACAGGCGCCGCAGGAAATGCATTTTTGTTTGACATATAAAAGCTCCGGTACAGCCCGGTTGGATTCCGGATTGTGGCACCATTTGCAGCGCAGAGGACAGCCTTTAAAAAACACGGTGGTACGGATTCCGGGACCGTCGTCTACGGAGAAACGTTGAATATTGAATATATTGACTTTCATTTGATACAATCATTCCTTTTATGTTGAAACCTTACTCCTGCCGCACCTTGAGTAGGCACAGAAGTCTGAGACAAAAATTTGAGAGGAATTCTCTTTCTGATAGGTGCTTGCGTCGTTTTACAAAATGAGAGGTATGGTCATTTGACAATGTCGCCCTACATGTTTTTTTATTATAGCGGAAAAAGCGAAAATTGTCAATAGATTTAAAAATTTTCATACGATATCCGGGGAAACATATTGACTTTTTGTGTGATTTATGATATTATTTATTTTAATAAAACAGCAGAAATAGAAATTGAAAGAGAGATGATTTCGTTTATATGAAACATAAGAAGCTGCCGCTTTTCGCCATGCTGCTCTGCACGCTGATTGCTGCCAGTGCATGCGGCGGAACCGGAGACGGGGATACAAAACCAGAGGAAACCCAGTCCCAGAAAACGGACAATACCTCCGCTTCCCAGACAGAAGAAGTTGACGCACTGACTGCCCGTATGAATGTCAGTGACAATCTGGAAGCAGCAGATTTTGGAGGACGCGTGTTCCGTATTCTCGGCGACGATGCATGTGAAGACTATTACACACAGAAAGAGGAAACCGGAGACGCGCTGGACGACGCCGTATATGCACGCAACAGCGCAATATCGGATCGTTTCAATGTGCAGATCGAAGCCGCCGTATTCCCGGAAGATCAATTGACCAAAAAACTGAAAAATTCCGTCATGGCAAATGATGACGAATATCAGCTGTTCGCAGGACATATTATTCATGCCGGAAACGCCGTCTGTGACAGTATCTACTACAACTGGTACGATATTCCGCACATTGATTTTTCCAAACCGTGGTGGCCGCAGTCCAATGTGGAGGATTTGACCTACGACGGAAAAGCGTTTATTGTCATGGGTGACTTTGCACTGTCCACCATCGACTCTACCTACTGCTTCTACTACAACAAGCAGATTGCACAGGACTACGACCTCCCTGATTTGTATGAAACGGTCAATTCCGGCAAATGGACCATCGATCGTCTGGCGGAAATTTCAAAATCCGTCTATCGTGATCTGGACGGTGACGGAAATGCGGACGCAGACGACCTGTACGGGTATGCCATCTGGGCACGTTCTCCAATCAACACCTATCTTTGGGCGTTTGGCGAAAAACTCGGCAAAAAACAAAAGGACGGCACAATTGCACTCGACTATTTCAACGATAAGGTTGTCGATATTTACCAGAAGTTAAATGATTTCAGCTGGAACACACCGGGCGTTTATATGGATATTGCAAGCGTTACGGGTATCAACGAGGACAATGTCGCCATGACCATGTTCCGCAACAATCAGGTACTGTTCATGCCCAACACCTTCAATTCCGCTGCAACTGCTCTGCGTGATTTTGAAACCGACTACGGCATTCTTCCCTATCCAAAGTGGGATGAAGCACAGGACGGCTATTATACCATGGTCGACGGCGGACATGAAGGGCTTGCTGTTCCGGTTTCCGTTAAAGATGTTGAATTTGTCGGCACCATTACAGAAGCGCTCAATGCGGAAAGCTACAAGCGCACCGTCCCTGTATTCTATGACATCGTTCTGAAAACCAAAGGCTCACGCGATGAACAGTCGGTCGCGATGCTCGATATGATTTTTGCAAACCGTATTTTTGACTTCGGTTATGTGTACGGTGAATTCGGCGCGGCATTCTGGGTACAGTATTTAATGGAAAAGAAGTCTGCCGATATCGCTTCCTATTACCAGAAAAATCACGCCTCCTATGACAAGAAAATTGCCAAAGCCATTGAATTCTTTGAAGAATACGAAAAACCATAAGAAAAATCGGAGATATTTTGTCTCCAAACCTATTTTTCTGTCTTTGTTGTGTAGCTCTCGCTACAATTTCACATAGAAAGGAAATCACTTTTACATTTTGTCAATGTGATGATCATGATTATGAAACATACACAAAAACAAGGAATTTTGGCGCTGCTTGCGCTGTTATGCGCCGCATCCGTATTCTCATCCTGCGGTTCCCCCTCCGATAAAAAGGACGATAAAACACCGAACACAGAAAATCATCCGGCCACAGACGCCACGACAGAAGCGCCTGCACCAGAACGTATCAAGGCAAACCTTCCGGACAAAGACTTCGGCGGAGAAACCTTCACCTTCTACGGCCGCATTTATGAGGGAGAATGGACCGCAAACGATATCTTTTCCCATACGGAAGACGGCGAGCTGATCAACGATGCGCTGTATAACCGTACCACGTACATTGAAGAAACTTACAACGTCAAGCTTGACGCCATTGAAAGCGGTGAGGTCACCGTTACCTCTAAATTAAAAACACTTCTTACTGCAGGCGACACCTCATTCCAGGCAATCTGCTGCGACGTATATGACGCAGGCGCACTCTCCGTTGAGGGTATGCTGCTTGATTTGAACCACGTAGAAAATCTTGATCTTTCTGCGGATTGGTGGGCACAGCAGACCAATGCATCCCTTTCCATTGCAAATAAGCAGTTTTACGTGACCGGTGATATCAGCATCGTTGACAACCGCTCTACACGTGTCCTGTTCTTTAACAAGGATATCATCCGTTCTCTTGATCTTGAAAACCCCTATGATCTGGTCGACAACAATCAATGGACCATCGAAAAATTTATCGAACTGTCTGAGGCTGCACTGTACGATGTAAACGGCGACGGCACCTATGACCGTCAGACGGATCAGTTTGGCGTTATGGCACAGAAGCAGTTTGGCTCTGTTTTGTATTTCGCCTCCGGAAATCTTTTGACCGGAAAGGATCAAAACGACATTCCCTATGCGCTTTGCAGCACAGAAAAAGCAATCAGCGTTATGACCGGCATTTCCGATAAAATCTCCGGCTTGAAATCCATATCGCTCAGCGACGATAATACGTTTAAGAACGATTATCCTGACAATATTGTTTACTTTATGGACGGTCGCGCCCTGTTCGCACCGGAAGTTTTGACACATATTGCAACCATGCGCAACTGCACCGTCGACATCGGCATTCTCCCTCCGCCGAAATATGAGGCTTCACAGGATGCATACTATTGCTTTGCAGACGGTTGGTGCGTCAATGTATACTCCATTCCTTCCACCAATGTCAATTCCGCCGATGCCGGCTTTATTCTCGAAGCAATGGCAGCGGACTCTAAAAACAATCTGACGCCTGCCTATTTCAATGTGGTTCTGACCGATAAATATGCACGTGACGAACAGTCTGTCCGTATGCTGGACCTGATTTTGAATTCTCAGGTTATGGACAACGCAAATATTTTCTCATGGGCATCTATTGAGTCCACCGTTGCAAACGCCATTTACAACGGCGGCGCAATCGCTTCTACGATTGAAAAGAAAGTATCTACGCTCGAAAAAATGATCGATAAGACCGTTTCCAAAATTGAAGCAGTGGAAAATTGATTCAAGATAGAATGAAACAGAAAGGAAGCTTTCGCATTTGCGAACGCTATGGTCGAATATATGAAGTGTAAATCTCTCCTCCCATTGGCATTGCTTCTTCTGAGCGCGTCTATCGTAACCGCGTGCAGTGATACAAAATCCGATGACACCAAAAAGGACGCTCCCGAAACAGTCAACTCTACAGAAACAGAAGCAGTCACGGAAGCATATCAGGGTCCCATCCTGCCTGAGGCGAATTTCAACGGTGAAACCTTCTCGTTTTACAACAGCTGTATTTGTGACTGGATGGCAATCAACCGTGTTACCGCCGATGAGGAAACCGGCGACACCTTAAACGACGCAGTGTATCGGCGCAATTTAAAGGTCGCTGAACAATACAACGTCACGTTTTCAGAATATCAGAACGGTGACAATATTTTAAAGACCGCCATTAACTTTATTTCCTCCGGTGATACGACACATTCCATCTATCTTTTGCGTGAGGATCCCGCTTTCAACATTGTTTTGCAAAACGGCGCTGTCGATTTTGCCAATATTCCATATCTGAATCTCAATAGAGAATGGTGGCTGCAATCCACGCTTGAAAATCTGTCGTTTGATCACCGCGTATTCTTCGGTACATCCACCTTTGATACCACCCACTATGACGGTACCTCCGCACTGTATTTCAATAAATCGCTGATTGATTCCTTTGATTTGGAAAACCCCTATGAGCTGGTCAAAAGCGGTAAATGGACCGTTGCCAAAATGGACGAAATGGCACGCACGGTTGCATCCGATATCAACGGTGATGGAAAATGGGATGAAAACGATCGTTTCGGTATGACCTCCCATGAAATTCTCATCACACGGTTTTTAATGGCAGGTATGAACGCACCGCTGTCCCTCTCCAAGGATGATAACGATTTGTTATATTTCGATATGCTATCCGACTACTACATCGACCGCATGACGCTTGCTGCCAATGTCATTTCCCAGAAGGACGGCTTCTACCATACCAAGGCAAATTCCGGCAACCACGGCGGTTATGAATACTTTTTAGCCGGCAATGTTTTATTCTACAATGAAACGCTGGGCAATGCGCAGAAGCTGCGTCAGATGACGCTGGACTTTGGCATTCTGCCTGCGCCAAAGTATGATGAAAGCCAGGAAGGCTACCATAACGACGTCATCGAATCTTACTTCATGCTGGTTCCCTCAACCAATCCGGACCTTGAGCGCACCGGTATTTTAATGGAAGCGCTTGCATATGCATCTCTTGATACCGTTGTTCCCTCCGCGTATGACGGCATGCTGCAGGGTATCGTTTCCCGTGATACCGACTCAGAAGAAATGCTCGATATCATCTTTGATACACTGACCTTCTGTCATCCAGTCGCGCAGTCGTACACCTTAACAAACCTCTACATGCGTATCTTTACAGGTAAGACGGATTTTGCTTCCTTCTTAACCAAATCTGAATCGAAGGTGGAAGCTGCCATCGAGGCTGCTATTACCGCATACCGCGAAAACAACGATTGATCGCCGCACGACGGGCTGCCGCATTCACATGACTCCATACGGCTGTCGTACACGAAAGCCTGTAAAATTCGATGGTTCTGGTATATAATACCAAAAACCCCTTCTGTATCCAGCATTTCCAGTATTCGGACAGCCGCAGAAAGATCATTGCGGCTGTCCCGTTTTTTATTCTCAAAAACGTTACATTTGCTTTGGTTTCTGTGCCTTGCATCCATGTGTGAAATATGATACAATAGGTATTGTGAGAGTTTCATCATTTTTGAAACGAGATTTTGCAGGAAATGCTGCAATTTTACAGGAAAGGAAGCGTTTCACAGGTATTTTGAACTATGTGTATATCAAAATATCGCGAAATGCCATGGTTTTACATATGCAAATGAACATAAAACGGAAAAACGCCGTGCGATGGCACCGCATCACAGCGGCATGCCTTGCACTTATCACAACGATTCCGCTCTTTTCCGTCGGTATCTCTGCATTTGCGATTGCAGATGAACATATTTCCTACCGCACAAAGGAAACGCTGACCGATGGGATGATTTTGGAGACGCTGCACGCAGAGAAAGACAATGCCGCCGAGGAAGGATATCTCTTTACCTTTACCCCCGGAAAAGCCGCTCTGCCCATTGTAACCGCAGGAAAGGGTGTCTGGGGACGCGAAACCGCAACAACCATGACAAATGCACTGGTCAAGGACGGATACGCGGTTCTCGGCGGAGTCAATGCAGACTTCTTTTCGATGAAGACCGGGATTCCCATGGGCGTCATGATGATGGACGGCGTCATCCTCTCCTCCGATGCCGGTGAAAATGCCATTGGTATGAAACAGGATGGCAGCATGATCATCGGCTGTCCCAAAATCAATATCACCCTGCACAAGACACAGAAAACCGATGATGCGGACAAGCCCCTATCCCCTGGCATCATAACAGGTGATCCCACCGAAAAAACGGTTGATATTCCAGTCAATCACATCAATAAATATCCCTCCATATGGGGCGCATACCTCTGTACGCCAGACTTTGACAAAACCACCCATTCGACAGAAAAGGGAACGGAGATCGTATTCCGTCTGGATGAGGGCAGTTTTGTCATTGACAAAAGCACACAGAATCCTGCTGCCAATGGCAATACAGGGTCATCGACCGGCTCCTCTGTATCCACGGAAACCAAACCGATCAAGGCAACGGTAACAGAAATCCGGACCGATGCCATCAACGGCGCCATTCCGGACGACGGCTTTGTTATTGTGATACACAACAGCGCCGCCAATGCAAACAAGTTCCGGGACTTCTCTGTCGGTGAAACGGTCACGTTCACCTGTACCGCTGCCAATGGATGGGAAGACGTTGTGTTTGCCGTCGGCGGCGGCGACATTCTGGTCGATAACGGCGCCGCAAAAACAGAGGGATTTTCAGCAGAGCACGCGGACAAGCGGCATCCGCGCACGGCCGTCGGCTATACCGCTGACGGAAACATGCTGGTATTCGCTGTGGACGGGCGCACCGGTGCGTCTGAGGGAATGACGCTTGCAGAGCTTGCCCGGACCATGCGGGACTTTGGCTGTATCAGTGCATTAAATCTTGACGGCGGCGGCTCAACCACAGTGCTGGTACGGGAACGCGACGGCGCGTTCCTTGTCGCCAACAATCCGACCGACGGGTACGAACGCACCATCTCCAATGCACTGCTTTTTGTAAATACCGCAGAACCGGATGGAGTTCCATGCTTTGCAGAAATCACACCCGATGCACCGATTGTCTATCGGGATACTGCAATTCCGCTTTCTATCGCGTTTTATGACAAAAGCTATGCACAGGTTTCCTGTCCGGAGGCAAACGTCACATGGGTCTCTGACGGCGGCATCATCAAAGACGGCGTATTGACCCCGTCTTCTCCGAATCCGGGTGTCATTACAGTTTCTGCGCAGGTACATATTCCAATGACTGAACAAAAAAACAATACCGCACCAAATGAAGCGGTAACTGAAAAAATCGTGACGGTTTCCACAAAGGTTTATCAGGTTGACAAGCTTGACAGCATCCAGACCGCAGTTTCTGCACTGGAGGTTCCCTTTGGCGGCATCTCCGATCCCATTTCGGTCACAGGCGTATGGAAGGGACGGAAGGAGAAGGTACATATTCATCCTTCCTATCTCACCGTCGCCTTTGCACCGGATGACAGCACACAAAACAAGGCGGACTTGCATACCTGCGCATATGGCAGCATCGACAGCACACTTTCGGTTCACAATACTGCAAGCGCCGCAGACCCTGCCATCAACACGCTTCTTGCAAAATCCGGTTTCCCGCAGTCAACGCTGACCTTCTCTCTCACAGATTCCAGTACAACGCATACCACATCGATCCCTGTGACCTTCGGCGCTGCGCCGCAGATTGTCATGGATATGGAGGAAAAGGACGTGCAGAACCGCTTCTCCGTGCCATCAGCCACGGATACTGTGTCACGGCTGGCGGTCGGCGGAAGGGGTGACTCGGCAGCGGTCGCCGTTGCGGCGCCGTCCGTTTCACTGACCAAAACACCCCCGTCACAAACCCCCGTGAAGCGTATGGATCTGTACGTCAAGGGGACCCTTCCAAACGTTCTGCAGGCAGTCATTTCCTACCATGGCACCGCCTATACACTGCCATGGACCGTCACAGACGACTTTACACGGCTGGACGGCTGGAAACGGATTTCCCTTGACCTTACCGCGATTGCTCCAAACGGCATCCGTGATTTTACAATCAATACCCTGTTGACCACACAGGCAGCAGACTCCACATCCACGATCGAACCGGAAAAATTCTCGCTGACCATTGACAATCTGGTCTACGATTTCGGCGATGCGCTTCCTGTTTTCTGTGACATTGCAGACTCCTGGGCAAAGGACAGCATCCTTTCTGTCGCACGGATGCAGGTGGTCGGCGGCATTCCCATGGCAGACGGTACCTATGCCTTCCGTCCCACAGGTCTTCTGACACGTGCGGAATTTGCCAAGATGATCTGTGTCTTTGCAGGATTGACCGTTCCCGAAGCGCCGACAGAAGAAGAACTGTTCCCGCCGACCGCTCCTGCTTCTCAAACACCTCCCGATCCAACTGCATCTGCAGCTGCAGATGCACGGGCAAATACGGATGCAGCAGACACCGCAGACACACAAAATACACAAGCGTCTGACACTGCTGGAACACAGGACGGAAAACCTGCTGTAACTGACCCTGGCAGTGTAACTTCTGACGGTAATACGGATTCTGAAAAAACGCCTGATACTGCTGCGACTCCCTATCTGCCGTTTACCGATCTTGCAGACATTCCCGCATGGGCGCTTCCCTATATCAAAGCGGTCACAGAGGCCGGTCTGATGCGCGGCAAGAGCACAGGAGCACAGGACGCACAGGGAAATGCCATTCTGCGGTTTGCTGCTTCGGACACGATGACGCGCGCAGAAGTGCTTCAGGTACTCGGTACGCTTTTGCCGGACGGTACGACGAACGAGAACACCACGGTATCTCCCATCACATTTGCGGACAGTGCATCCATCCCCGCATGGGCGAAAATAAATATTGATCGATGTGTCGGTGCTGGTATCGTAAGCGGCTTTGAGGACAACACCATCCGTCCCAACGCAACCATCACAAGAGCAGAAATTGCCGCGCTTCTGGTTCGCACAAACAATTCCGGTCTTTTAAAATAACATGAGTTCGATGAATTTATGAGGGAAACTTTTTAAAAAAAAGATTTTCCCCAAACACCTTTCAAAAAACTTTAAACGGAACCAAATAAACAAGCTGTATCCATACAAAAATCTCCGCACTGCCGGTTTCCCGGCATGCGGAGATTTTTTATGAATGAATTGATTTATAAAAGGTGCGACTGTAACCGCCGTCCGAGGGGATTGTGTTCCTGATACGGTTCGTCCGATACATGCAGTGTATAAGAAACAGGAAGCACTTCGTCAAACAAAGCACTGTCACTTTGACCGATATACCCGCACAGACGCAGGATTCGCTCTCCACTGTCTTTTTCCAATTCAGAACAGATTTCCCTGAAATTCGGTGCCGCACGGTACAAGGTCTTTGCATCCTTAGGGGCACGGACGGAAATCACCGGTATTTCTCCGGACAGGGCAAACAACTTTTCATAAAGTGAATCATCGGCACCGATCACACATACGCCGCGCGCGATCTTTGCAATGTATGCGAGTGTTTCGTCCTCATCTGCGCCGCGTTCTTCCCCTGTCGGAATACAAAACAGCAAAATATGCACGTCCCGATACTCCGTACTCGACCAAATGGCATGTTTTGCACCGAGATAACATGCGGACACCAGCTGAAAATCCACATCCTCGCAAAGCAGTGCAACTGCTGCCGGAAGCATGTCCCGCGGGTTCTGTGCCGGTACCGGAGCAGCTGATGCAGCCGTACCGCCGCCGCGCCGTCTGACAAGCATCCGCGCCGATTCATCCGGAACGTAGTTCAGCGTCCGGATCGCGTTTTCAATTTTCTCTTTTGACGCCGGGCTCACGCCCTTGACACCGTTTAAATAGCGGGAGACCAGTGTCGTAGATACGCCTGCATGACGAGCGACGTCGCCGATGGTTGCCATTCCGTTGACCCAAACTCTCAAAACAATTGAGAGCTTCCTTTCCGAATATCGTCCGCAAATTAGAAATCCAAGTATCACCCTTTTGCACAGGGATGTGGATAAAGCAG
Organism: Clostridia bacterium; assembly: GCA_017942005.1. GTDB lineage: Bacteria > Bacillota > Clostridia > Oscillospirales > CAG-272 > RGIG3925. Next base: position 142,728 of record JAGAVJ010000039.1, read on the forward strand.
GTGCGGACTCTGTATGCAAATTGCATCTGTATATTATGATACCACAAATTCGTCATAATTTCAAGTGCTTTTTGCAAAAAACGTGTATCGTAACACAATTTTTTTCGATTTCATGTATTTCGTTTTACAAAATGCCTATGAAAAATCCTCTTTTTTCTTTTGCATGTGTAACGATGGAAATACCGCCAAAGGAAAGGAACAGCGCACCTGTCTTTTACCTGAGAAGATGCACGGAATCCCCGCCCAAAACGACACTGTCATCCTGCATAATCACCTCACCGGAACGCAGAACCGCTTCTTCTCCATTATCATAGCGTACCAACAGTCCCATTTCCTCATCCAAACCAAGTGCTGTCGCCGGAATTTCCGCACCGCCGAGGGAAGAAGACGGACGCACGAAAATCCGCTTTCCATCAAGCAGCGAACGGCTGCGATATTCCGCCTGATAGTCCGGATTTTTGGGGTCTGTAAATAGAGGATACAAAAGGTTTAAAATTGCAACGGCCAAATCATTTCCGTCACACAGAGCTTCCTCCTCTGCCGTGAATACAGACGTGGCAGTCTTTGCAATGTCCGGCGGAAATCCATCCGGCGGAGGAAGCAAATTGACGCCGATGCCAATAACTGCATACGATAACGCCGTGGTTCCCGGCCTCAATGCGGCTTCACAGAGAATTCCACAGACCTTTTTGGGAATTCCATCACTGTGCGAAAGATAAATATCATTGACCCACTTGATTTTTGCCGGAGAAGCCGATGTGTCGGACACCGCAGCTTCTCTGGCAGCATCATGTGCGTGGACAATTCGTACCGTGTCAATCGCTTTGGCAACTGCGGCAGCCGTACCGGTTGTCAAATACAGTGCATCCGATGCATGCAGGGAGGGGATTATCAACGGTTTGCTCTGTGGTTTGGTATGACAATCTGCTTCATCCAAAGGGTGCAGGGATGCTGTGTCATTCGGTCGAACAAGCACACTCATATACAAACCGGAGCCGCTCGGCGAATGAAAGGTTCTGCCCAGTCTGCCGCGTCCCCCGGTCTGTCTGCGTGCAATCAGTACCGTACCATTAGGTGCACTTCCGTCAGATGCAGCATCCTCTGCCGCCATTTGCTTTAAAGTGGTGTTTGTTGAGGTCAACTCGTCCTCTACCGTCACATGATAAAAGACCCGCGCGGCTTCTGTCAGCCGTGCTTCAATTTCTGACGCATCAATTTGTTGGTGATTCATTGCAGTATCTCCTCTATTGTTCCACGGATTCTTTGAATAGTATACTACAAAAAGCAAAAAATTGCAAGCATCTTTCAAAATACCGTTTCACCAAACCGTTTGATACAGGCAAGCATTCCAAAGGAACGAAAAAATATCGGAAAGTATCGAATCGGTCGTCCCAATACAAAAAATCTGCTTGAATATAGAATCCCATTTCTATTTTATTTATAAACTATTCCAATATTTCAAAAAAACAAGAAAATTTAAAAAAAGGATTTGCAAATTTGCAGAATATCTGATATAATAACATTATCAATGAAAATGGGAGGATCCTATCAAATGAAAATCGGATTTATCGATTATTACCTCGACGAATGGCATGCCAATAACTACCCAAAATTTTTTGCTGATGCATCCAACGGTGAAATTATCGTTGGCAGTGCCTACGGACAAATTCCGTCTCCGATCACTGGCATGACAAGTGCGCAGTGGTGTGAAAAGAACGGCATTAAAATGGCAGAAACCATTGAAGAGGTCATCGCGGAAAATGACTGTCTCGTCGTCTTGTCTCCAGACACCCCGGAACAGCATCCCGCACTCTGCGCACTTCCTCTGGCTTCCGGCAAACGTACCTATGTCGACAAAACCTTTGCAACGTCTAAAAAGGCAGCAGAAGAAATTTTTGCCGTTGCAGAAGCACATAATACCCCATGCTTCTCCTCCTCCGCATTGCGTTTCTCCAATGAAATCAAGACAGCAGACAAGCAAGGGATTGACTTTATCGGTGCACGCGGTCCTGGTGAATTTTCCAATTACGCCATTCATCAGGTAGAACCAATTGTTACCCTGATGGGCAGCGACGTCCGCCGTGTCATGAGCATCGGAACACAAAAGGCACCCGGTCTGCTGATCGACTATACAGACGGACGCCGTGCCACCATGAACTGCTATGGCGCCGGACCGTTCAACTTCCAGATAAAGTATGCAGACGGTCATATTGCCGGCATTCCCGATTGCTCGGATTATTTTGCAAACTTCATCGTCGATTTGGTAGATTTCTTTAGAACAGGCGACGTCAAGGTTTCGCATGCGGAAACCATTGCCATTATGGGCATTCTGGAAAAGGGACGTCTTGCCCTTGACGACCCTGAGCATTGGTATGACTTAAATGCTTAAGGTCCGCAAAAGCTTGCCCCAAAAGGAACGTTTGCGTTTCTAATAAAAAAAGGAAATAACCTTTTATCAGTTCAGCAAATGCTGTACATTTCATCATTCGCTGAACGCGAAAAAGTTATAGTCATAATCTAGGCAATTGTAAAACTCCGTTTTACAATTGGTTTCATCGGACTGACGCAGTCCGATGGCTCCCTTTGGTCGCTTTGGAGGTGTCTTTTTTGGCGGGAATACCCGCACGACATAAGACGTTGAACGTCTTATGTCATAACGACGCATTTATCGATATATTGCCTTGCAGGCAATATATAATGACGACTTTTACAATTGCCTAGATGGTCATAATCATGAAGGAGGAACACGGTTTTATGCAGCCATCTTATTTTCGGTATACAACAGGGCATCCCCACACGGTGATACCCGGTGCCGCTATGATTTTAGCACTCGCACTTCTGGCCGGCTGTTCCGGTCAGAACGACAACCAGATCACTACATCTCCGACGACAACAGACACAGATACCGCTGTCATAACACAGACAGAGGAAACCTCCGCGACTGATATCGCCGCAAAAACAGATACAGTAGAATCCGGTTTCAATTCAGATACCCTGTTTGAAGAGGAAAGTGCCGGCACACTTTCTGTCCCTTCCAAAACCAAAGTCACACCAATTCCGCTTCGCCGTCTCGACGACTGGGTTGACTGGGATGCCGATTACAACACGCCGAAAGTCTCTGCAAAACGGCTCAAGGAAGGTCTGGTTTCCCATGATGTATATGTGGGTAAGGACGACTGGATGTTTTATGTAGATTCGATTGGAGATTATCTGGCGAATAACTCCTATTCCAAAGCCAAGCTGAAGCGCATTGCCAACCAGGCACAGCAGCGCGCGGACTGGTGTGAGGAACGCGGCATCCAATTTTACTTTATGATTGCGCCGAATAAAAACACCATCTATCCCGAAAAGATGATGAGCTCCATGCAGGAAGGGGAAAACAAGCGCATTGATCAGGTATATGACTATCTGGCAGAACACACCACAGTCAAATGCATCGATGTGCGTGATTCTCTGTTTGCCGCAAAAAAAGCACATCCAGAGGAAGATTTATACTATAAGCTTGATACCCACTGGAATTCACGCGGCGGATTTTATGCCTATCAGGCAATCATGGATGTCATCGAGAAGGATTTTCCAGACCTGACCCGTATGACCGCGGACGATTATCAGGTGGATATTTTCGATTCCCACTTCAAAGACTGCGCGTATTACCTCGGTTTTTATGATACCCTGGAAAGCACTGGTCCCGTATATACCAAGCTGGACGGCAAAACCGGTGTAATCACAGACCATGACTGGTCCGGTGAATTCGGTCAGTTTGCCCACGGTTATGTTGATCCTGAAACCGGCTTCACTGAGTCGTGCTTCTATGCGGAATCTGAAAATGTGTATGCAAAGGATCAGCCGTCCGTATATTTTATCCGCGACTCCTTCTACATGCCGATGGCAAACTTCTTCCGCGATACATTCTCCCATGTCACTTCTCATTGGACAACAGCATTCCCGAACGATGACATTGAGGGACACATGCCGGATATCGTTATCTATGAATGTGTTGAAGCCAAAATGGACGACACATTCGGCAACAGAACATTCGCAAATTGAGCAAATGCAGATATTGAAACAATTTTGAGATAAGGGTTTCTGCTTGCAGACAAAAAGAGCAGAGAGGAGATACGAAAAAGCATCTCCTCTCTGTTTTTTCTATTATGTGGCATTTTGGCTGCGTTCTGCCGCAAGTGCCCTGCTTTCCTTGCCAGTCATATGATCTATATGGAACACAAGCAGGTTTAGCCGTGATATTCCGCCGGCAATTTCCTTGTCACGCAGTGCCTTTGGTACCAACTGCAAGGGTGCATATTTATCGGCAAGCAGCTGTAGTCCCGCTAAAATTTCTGCGGGGTCTTCCGCCTTTTTGATCGTGCCAAACACAATCACCGAACGATAGCGGGTAGAAAAAGCGTCCGGTACAACGTCGTCCGCATCAATGACACAAAAGGAAGCGTGTGCATCTGCATATAACCGCTCCATTTTATCTCCGGTTTTGGCACAGTGAAACACGATTGTCTGCTCTCCGTCATATGCATACGACAGGGGCACTGCATACAGATACGGACATGCCAAAGTTCCCGAAAGCGCAAGCACACCGGAGGTGTTCCGATGTAAAATTTCTTTTGCCTCCTTTTGCGGCAGCTGCTGCAAGTTTCGCCGCATGGATGGAAATACAGGCAGGAATTCTTCATTTTCCTGCATCATGATACACCTCCAGTTTTGTTTTTATCAGTATTTTCCCATGCCTTCCAAATCTCGGGCTGGTAACCAACCGTCGCATTCCTGCCGTTTCTGACCACAGGCGTCTTGATATAGGAAGGGTCTTCTAAAATTTTTTCCACAACCGCGTCAGGCAGCAGATATTTAACGTCGCAGTACCGCTTGTTATCCTGGTCAAGCAAGCCTTCCAGTCCACCGACTGCCGCCAGCACCGCGCGAAGCTCTCCTGCGGAGAATCCTTTTTCCTTCAAATCGATCATCTGAAAGCGGATACCGCGCTCCTTAAAGTAACGCTGTGCCTTTTTGGTATCAAAGCACTTATTCGTTCCGAAAATCTGAATGTTCATTGCCATTTTGGTATGATAACGGTTTGCGCGTTCTCAAAATTCAGTACGCGCAAACCGATTTTTCCTTTCTTTGCTGCAAATCACGATACCGGGATATCCTCTGTTAACAACAGCGAATATCCGCATCTCATTCTCCAACCAGCGAATCAAGGCATGCCGTCACAGCCTTTAAGTATTCCGCTTTTGCGTCACGTACTGCAAGCGGCGCCATACGTTCACCGGGAATCTCGTAGTTGAATAAATCGTTATATCCAACCGCCGCAAGACCGCGCATGACAGAACGCCAATCCACATTGCCGCGTCCAAACGGCATCATGTGCTGGTCGGTTTTCCCTTCATTGTCTGCGATGTGCAGTGCATGGAGACGTCCTCCCGCCGTGTTAATAAACTGTTCCTGCGTCATACCGGAGTCGCTGATGTTCAGATGTCCGGTATCCAGACAAATGCCAAGCACCTCCTCTGGTGCGCCGACAAGACAGATTACAGACAGCAAATCTTCCGCCGTACAGAAGTATCCGCGCAGGTTTTCAAGACAAATGCGCACACCGCATTCCTTTGCATGAGGCATCAATGCTGCAAGCTTTTCGGCATTTGCATGAAAGATTTCTTCTTTGGATGTCCCTTCTGCAAAGGAATGACCGTCACAGTGCAGAACCGCGTTCCGAATTCCAATGGCAGAAAACAGGGTGATCCACTGCTTTAAAATGGCAACGGCATCCACTTCTCCAGAGCACAGACGGACCTTCAGCCACAAATGCCCTTGTGGGAACGAAACACCGTGTGCATCTGCAAACGCTTTGAACGCGCGTCCGATTTCCGCAGGGTCTGTACCGCGTGCAAGAAGCACCGCCGCATGCTCGTCAGACAGCTCGCAGACAGAAAGTCCGCGCCGCTCCATTGCAAGTACCATATCCTCCGGTGAAAGCTCGATATCGTAGCTTGACCAGATACTGAATTTTTCACAACATTTCATATTGATTCCCATAACTTCACACAAGCAAAGTTTCCTCCTGTCAATATCGTTCTAAGGTAAAACCGTATATTCCGCGTCCGGTTTATTGAATCAGCGGCATTGCTGTCATGCGCAGATCGGTGCATCCATACGGAATCATCTCGATCAGCGTTTCTTCCCCCTTAGGTGTACGGTCCTTGGGCATACTTGCTGCTGCAAATGCAAAGCCGGGTTCTGTTCCCCATGGAATCGGTACAAAGGCTGCCTGAATCGCAACAGGCGGCTGCACTTCGTTGAATACGGAGCCGATGGCGGGCAGCGGGCCCAGTTCACGATAGGTAAATGCGGTATCGGAAAATGCGTATTCCCACTCCGCATCCGGGAACAGCATCCAATCACAGTATGGCTCACACCGCTCGACGCCATCGCGGATATATTCTTTTTTCTGCCGTTTTGCTTTGATCGGAATGGAATAGAGCAGCGCGCCGCGATTGACGCAGCGCAGGTCTTCATAGCCAGCACCGTCCAGCTTGATGTCAAACGCAAACGATACGCGGATGACCGTTTCCCCTTCCCATACGCGGCGAATGGAAACCACCTTCCCCGGTTTTACCTCTTCCCCATTGACACAGGCGGATTTTGCAAATCCCGGAATGCGGATATCCAGTGCGAATTCGACCGGTTTTTCCACGGTGACACGGTACTGCACCGCATCACGGAACGGATAACCGCTCTCGCATGCCACTCTGACGTTTATGCCGTGTAGAACCAGCAACGCAGTCGCCGGAACAGGAGATGCCGAGAAAACGGCGTCGTCGTTTTTCATAAATGCGGCAAGAGCAAATTTGGGCCAGCCCTGCGGCATATTGGCAGTACAGCAGCCATAGTTCGGTTCCAGACCAAAGAGATTGGCTTCCGGACCGTTTGTGCCAAAGATTGTTGCACCGTTGCCCTCCGGCGCACAGGCAATCTGGTTGATCTGCTGGTCATACTGGTGTGTCCACATGTCGGAGGAGGTTGTTGCCGGAAGCGCATTGAAGGTCAGCCGCTCCAACAAATCTCCAAAATAAACGTCCCCCGTCATGGCAAGCAGCCATTCATCAGAATACATGGCTTCCACCACACCGCACAGCTCTGTGCCTTGAATCGGACTCCTGCCGGACAAGCATTCATCACCGGTAAAGTGTCCGGTCGCCATACCGTGATACTGCATCAGCGTTTCATACATCCTGCGTGATGCATCGGCTTTCACAGTTCCCCCAGAGCGCTTCTGCCACAGGGTGTCGGATTTCAATGCCATTGCAAGATTGACGACATGGGTGTCCCACTGCCATTTGCGTTCCGGTATCTTGTAAGCATCAAATTCCTCATCAATCAGCTTGGTGTAGTCTTTGCCCTGTACATGCAAAAGATCACAGTATGCAAGAATCCAGTCTTCTCCGGTACGCTCATACAGCCAATATGCCGCAATCAGCCCCTCAAACCAACGGTACTGTCCCCACCCGAACAGCGGATGTGCCGCAAGGTGTTCTGTTGCCTGCTTCATTGCCCTGGAGAGCGCGTTTTCCACAAGCGGTGCATCCTCCGGACAGCAGTCCGCATAGACACACAGCACTTTGGAAATCAGCAGAAGCGCCCACATGTCGTAGCCTGCCCGCTCATCCTCACTGCATGGGCAAATCCAACCGTCCGCGCACTGTCCTGCAAGAATCGCATGGATATACTTCTTTGCGCGTGCAATCATATCCTCGTCCCGGAGCAGATAGGCAAGCGGCACAAAGCCGTCCAGCCAGTACGGTACACGCTCCCAGCCTTCACAGCTGCCGCCGATCCAGCGGCTGTCCCGGACGTCAGGCCATATTTTATCCAGGTTTCCCGCAAGACCGTCCGCTTCTGTCTTCAGCTGATTGTACAGCCAGCCCGAAGGAAGTACCTGTGCAGGCGTTAAAAATTCGTATTTGTTTTTCGTGATGCTCATGTAAATTACCAAAACTTCTGTATAAGAAACCGTCAAATGAAAGACCGTTCCGTTTGCAAAAGCGATTTCCTTTCTGAAATTTTCAAATTAAATATCAAACAGAATTCGGAGTGCATGCAGATAATACAGCATACAGGAGGAATACCACTGCGAGCATTCCGACGGAACACCGGTAATGGGGTGCAGCTCCTGTCCGAACTGGGTGGTGGTACTTTGCGACCATGCCGATACCCAACGGCGCATCATCTCTTGCATTTGATCGGTATAGCCGTACCGGGGCATCCAGTGCATGGAACGCAGTCCGGTCAGCCCCTGGGAATAAAAGCCCCATGAGTTGCCCGGCAGATTTTGTACCCATTTCGGATCCGATGAGGATACAGCAGGCATAGGATACGGCGTCCAGAATTCATTTTCATTGAACAGATACCGCTTTGCCGTCTCCTCGACAAGTGCCGGCTCCATAACGCCTTCTGAGATGACATTGGTAAGGAAAATCGACCGAATCTTCCGTTTTTCGCCGTGTTTGTCGACGTCATAGAAGTATTGGTCTTCCGCATCCCAAAGGTATTCAAACATCTTTTTCCGCACATCCAGAGCGCGGTCTTTCCATTCAGCGGCTTCCTCTGGTTTTCCAAGCAACTCTGCCATTTTGGAAAGTGACATCAGGTTGCCGAAAAAGCAGGCGTTCATATCAGGCGCCAGCATCGGCAGAACGTCACAGTCGTCCGGTGCAATTCCACCCGGCACACGTTTTCCGTTCTTTTGATTTTCCCCTTTATACTTTAGACCGTCCAAACGGGCGCTGTTGTCGTGACCGGTATCAAAACCGCAGAACATCTCAATCAGTCCTGTTCCGCGTGTCATATGCGTCTTGGAAAGCCAATTGACCCAGGCGGACACAGAGCGATAGCACTTTGGCAGAAATGCTTCATCCTCCGGATTTTGTTGGATCGCTTCCAGGCATACGCTGCCGACCGATACGCATTCCTGCGTCCATCCATAACCGGTTTCGTTTTCCCAGATATAGCAAGGCAATTGACCTTCCTCGGTCTGCCGATCAAGGAAAATTTCGATATGATTCTTGGAAACGACATGTTCCGTCGGCATATAATCCGCCCATGAAACACCGTCGTAAAGATGCTCCAACCAGACGCCCGGATAGGCATCGGAAATAAAAAACACATTACCTGCCGAGCCTGCCCATTTTCGCAGGTGATGATCATAAATCCGTGCAAGAATGCGTTCCTTCTGTTCTTTTAATACTGCACGGGGAGGAATCGGATATTCCGTATTCATTGCACTGTCACCGCAGCTTTTGTTCATGCAAAAGCTCCCTTCCGAATATCATAGATTTTGTGATGCTGTTTTTCCATGTACATCATAACACAGATTCTGGGAAATAGCAAGAGAAATTTAAAATTTTCCAAAAAAAATTCAGAAAAAAACGGTGTTTTCGCCGTTTGCTACTTGACAAAACCGCTAACATCCGTTATAATTAAAAACAGCGTCATGATGTGAAAACAGTTTCACGGTGAAACTGGTGTTTCACGTAATAGCGCAATCAACCGCATAAATGAACATCAGGGGTGCTAAAACAGGCTGAGACGGCAAAAAAGGAAACGAAATCACGTTTTATATATGTGATCATCATGACCATGCCGAACCCTTTACCTGATTCGGATAATGCCGACGGAGGGAGTATTTTCAAGCGTTCTATGCCAAAAGAGCAGAGGACCTCATTTCCGCACGGTTTCATAGGTGCGGAATTTTTACTTTTTAAGAGGTGCTTCTTATGGCAAACCAAAAATCAAACAAACTGTACATCCTCATTGAGTGTGCACTGATGGTGGCGCTCGCCACAGTGCTGAGCTTTGTCCGGGTCTACAAGCTGCCGCTTGGCGGATCAGTGACACTGCTTTCCATGCTGCCTATCTGCATGCTGTCCATTCGCCACGGACTGAAATGGGGGCTTGCAGGCGGATTCGTCTATGCATTTCTCCAGCTGATGCTTGACATCGGTGAGGTTGTCTCATGGGGTCTGACGCCGCTGGCGCTGATTGGATGTATTCTTTTTGATTACCTGATTGCATTCACCGTCATCGGTCTTGCAGGTATCTTTCGCAAAAAAGGCCGCAGCGGCATGATTGTCGGCATTGCGCTTGCACTGTTTCTGCGTTTCTGTTCTCATATGGTATCCGGAACGCTGATTTTTGACATCTGGATGCCGGAAGGCTGGAGCAATCCGTTTGTATACTCGCTTGCCTACAACGGTTCTTATATGCTGCCGGAGCTGATTTTCACGGTGATCGCCGCGGTTCTTCTGACAAAAACGCCGGCGTTCAAACAGCTGCTTGGTCAAAAATAATCATCTTAAATTGAAATGACAGGCAGGCTGTTGCAAGTGTTCAACTTGCAACAGCCCCTTTCTTTTGAGAGTGTGATGACACTTTTTAAATAGAATCTACCCGATTTCCTCTATTTTCCAGGCAATTGTACATAGTTCTGAAAAACAATATCTGCTGTCATGGAATCATCACAGGGATAATAATGGTATTTTCCTCTCTGAAACCAAGCCGTATGCAATCCGGCAAGCTTTCCGCCTTTGATATCCGCAGCAGGATTATCCCCCACCATAATTACAGTTTCCGGAGATTCACCAATGACGTTCAGCGCATAATCAAACAATACTTTACTTGGCTTTGTATACCCCGCTTGTTCAGAAGAAATGATGTTCTGAAAATACCTCTCTACACCCAATATGTGTATTTTCTTTTGCTGAATGGTCAATAACTCATCTGTCAGAATATACAGGCGATACGTTTCATACAGCCGAGGCAAAATAAATTTTAAATCAAAAAACAGCTCGATACTATCATAAAATACGTTCCAATAATATTCGCTCGCTTCCCTATCCGTAACCGTTTTCACATGAAGATTGTTTAAGGTCTCCCGATACCATGTGCATCTGTCATTTCTCTCCGGGGCAGAACCATAGGTCGATGTAATCCTTTTTTTCATACTTCTGAATGTATGGTATATATCATCTACGGCAATTCCTGTTTTTTGACTGATATATGCAGCGGTCATCAATTCGGATTTTGCCTTCGCATTTGTCTCATCGTATATGGTTCCATCTGCGTCAAAAATAATTGCTTTTATCATATTTATCCTCTCATTATGGAATTGTGATGAAGTCACAAAATCACGGTACAATGGGCTGTCGCATGCAACAGCCCATTCTGAAAAATTTAATTTCAGACTTAAGAATTTTTATCTGTCCCCGGTATTGTGTATCGTTTTACATTGAATGTTTACGATTCTGTCTGAAGCACTGTGCAGTTACATATCGGCTTTGTTTCCTGCAAGGAAACAACCCACCGCACCTCGAACCCGCCGCCGCAGAAGAACACCGGCTTGTTCTATGGATTCCGCCGCCGTCATCGGACGGTCGCAGAGCGCAAAAATCCCGGCTGCCCCCATGGAATAGAGCGCATAGGCTTCTTCTTCAATACACCCGCCAAAGACCATAACGGGAACCGCTGCATCCTTTGCCCGCCGCAGAATCCCGCAGACCGTCTTGCCGCAGACGGTCTGCGCATCGAGCTTTCCTTCTCCTGTCAAAAGCAGATCGGTACAGGCAAGATGTGCTGTCAGATTTACTGCATCCAGCACGGCATCAATGCCGCGTGTGAGCGCTCCGGACAGAAATGCGATGACACCGCCGCCCATGCCGCCGGCAGCACCCGAACCCGGAATGTCTGAAATATCGACGCCGTATTTTGTGTTTAACAGCGCCGCAATATGTGCAAGCCCCCGGTCAAGAACGGCAATATCCTCCGGTTTGGCGCCTTTCTGCGGACCGTACACCTCCGCAGCGCCCCTCTCCCCGCAAAGAGGATTGTCTACATCACAGCAAGCGGTAAACGTACATTCTGCAAGCCTTGCATCCAGTGCAGACAGGTCGATATCGTGTATCCGGAGCAAATCGCCTCCTGTGGGCGCCATGATCCGATTCCCGTCCGCGTCGTAAAACCGCGCACCGAGTGCCGACGCCATGCCGCAGCCAAGATCATTGGTTGCAGACCCGCCAAGTCCCAAAAGGAAACGCCGGATACCGCGGTCCAGGGCATGCCGGATCATCTCGCCTGTTCCATATGTGGAGGTCTGCATCGGATTTCGTTCTGCATCCGGTACCAGTCCAAGCCCGGATGCCGCCGACATTTCCATCACTGCCATTTTTTCGCATTTTATTGTGTCTCCTGCAAAACCATGCGGATGTAGTATGGTGTCCGTTTCAAATACCGCATAGACCGCTGCGATTTTTTCCTCTGTATCCGGTAACAGATGCGGTGGTGTAACGTTGCACAAAACAGTTTCCCCGTGCATCGCAGACAAAAACGCCTGAACCGTTCCTTCCCCGCCGTCCGCTGCCGGCAGTACCGTAATGATGGGTTCCATATCGATACCGCGGTCATGAAAGGCATCCAGAACCCCTGCTCTTGCAGCCTCTGCGGCTTCCTCTGAGGTCATGGAATGCTTGAATTTATCAAATGCAAGCAGTATCTTCATTGTTTTTCTTTCGGTTTGTGTATCGTTATACATTTTCATTTGCACGTCCGCATTCTCTGCGGACATCTCCCGCCATATACAGTGAACCAAAACACAAAATCGGTATGTTTCGGTCGGATGAAGTACACAGCGCCTTTTGTTTTTCCTTCAATGCTTCCAGCGCCGCACCAATACTCGGAAATGCTTCTGCTCTTATGCCATGAGAAGTAAATATTTCCGCAAGCTGCGCCCCTGCCATCGCGCGTGGTGTCGGCGGCGTAATGCAGGCGGCGAACTGGACAGTGTTTACAGCCAATACTGCCGACAGCGCTTCTTCCGGATTCTTGTCCCGCAGCATACCACACAGATACAATAGCGGCTGTTCCTGAAAATAATACGCAATATTGTCCGCCATGGCCTGCATGCCAGACGTATTGTGCGCGCCATCCAGAATGATCATCGGATCGCGTGACAGCACCTCGAACCGTGCAGGAAACGTTGTGGAAGACAATCCGTCTTTCACCGCCTGTTCCGTCATCGGATAACCAAGCGACGGCAGAAGACGCAAGGCTTCGATTGCCGTCACCGCGTTCTGCACCTGATACAATCCGGAAAGTGCAAGGGTATATGCTTGTCCCGCGTAGGTAAACGACAGTCGCCCCGGCTCCGCCTTTCCCTGCACAATGTCCGCACGTTTCGGTATGACAAGCTGCGATCCGGTCTCCCGACACCGTGCGGCAATCACTTCCTGTACTTCCGCCGGATTATCGGCATAGCATACACACGGTGCGCCAGCTTTGATGATGCCGCTTTTCTGCGCTGCAATTTCTGCAAGCGTATTGCCAAGCAGCTCCGTATGATCATAGTCCACACGCACAATGACAGAGAGAAGCGGTGTGATGACATTTGTCGCATCAAAGGTGCCGCCGATGCCGACTTCCATCACAACAAGGTCGCAGGCGTGCGCTGAAAACCACAAAAGCCCCATCAGCGTCACAAGCTCAAACTCCAGCGGTGTCTCTCCTGTCTCTTGTGTGTAACGTTCCACACAAGACTTGATCTGTTCTCCAATCTCCGCTGTTTCCGCTTCGGAAATCACTTCGCCGTCAATCTCCATACGTTCTCTAAATTCCATGATAAACGGCGAAATGAAGCGTCCGACATGATACCCCTGCCGCCGCAGCGCAGAGGTCAGAAACGCACAAACCGACCCCTTGCCGTTGGTTCCGGTCACATGCAGAAACCGACCGGCAAGCTTTTTTTCGGGATTGCCAAGCATTGCAAGCAGCCGCTCCATACGGGCAAGCGTCGGCGCAGTATGAACGCGCGGCATTGAATGAAGAAAGGAAAGTGTTTCATGATATGTCATAGTAATGAGTCTCCTGCAAGGTCTTTTTACGACCGAAATCAATGATGTTTTCATACAACATTATAGGGGAAAAAATACGGTTTGTCAATGGGATGAAGAAAAATTCCCACAAAAAAGAGGGGCTGTCGCACGATAATGCAAACAGCCCGCAAGAAAAGCCGATAAAATGATTTGTTTAACGTAAGTTCGATAGAATTCTTGAGGAAAACTTTTTTTCAAAAAACTTTATATGTATAAATCAAATCAAAACGGTACGTTTTTTGCTTGATTTATCCATATTTTATTGGTTTCTCTGTTTAAAAGTTTATGCGGTGGAGTTTGAGGAGGTGCTTTTTTCAAAAAGCATCTCCTCATCGAACTCACGTTTTGTTTAATGTTTTTTGGAAAGAACGATCCCGGCTGCCGCAGCCATAACAGCCGCTGCTGCAACGATACCTGCGTCTGCGGTGACAGGGGTTGTCACCGGAGCAGCAGCTTCCGGTTCAACGACCGGCGTATCTGTAACAGTAACATCTACATCTTGTGCCGGAGTCTCTGCCGGGATCTCCGGACCTGCGACAAACGCAATCCGCGGGAGCGCCCTTGTTTGTTCCCAGTATGCTTCTGAGACGTCCGTTACCTGCCAATACGAATACATATCACGTGTACCATCGCAGTCGGCATCGTCGTTAAAAGAGACATTAAAGCCGATTTCCGTTCCAATGGCAGGAGCAAAGCCCGCTGTCTGCCACGGAACAAAGATTTCAACGACATAGTAACCGTCGTACACGGCAACAGCAGTCGTCGCTTCCTCGTAAACCGTCTCATTTCCGGTATAATAGACTTCTTCACCAGTGGATGCCTTACAGTAATGCCAGTCGCCGTCTTCTGCATATTCCACATCCTCCGAATAGGTTTCCGATACCCAGAAATCAATGGAATTTCGTGCGTCAGCATCTGCTTTGGGAATGGTGGTATCATACATGACACCGAGGAGATACAGACCTTCCTCGTCCCACATAAGGGATGCATAAGAAGCAACAATTTTATCGTTTAAAAGATCTCCACCGTATACTTCACCGTACATACGGTCTGCATTGGACCAAACCTCGTCGATTACACCGTCAATCTTGGGTTTTACGTTTGCCTTTGGCGCGGTTGCACTTGCTTCTGCTGCGACAGAAACGGTCATAGATGCTGCCGCACAGAGCGCTAAAACAAGCAGTCTTTTTTTCATTGTTTTTTATCCTCCTAAATCAATCATAAAATTTTTGATTGTTTCTGCTATTTGCTGATATCATTATACCAATAAATATCATAAAAAACAATGAATAATTTTATCATACGACTGAACAATTCTATTATTTTGTTCTGTTATGACGGCAGAATTCGGAATTTTTAAAAAGGCTGCGTTTCTATATCGACAGAGGTAAGCGGCGGAAAATGGCTTTGCGCGTTGCGGTATTCCATACAGGTCATGCCTGTGTACTGCTTGAAAATGCGCATAAAATAGGTTGCATTGTTATAGCAGAGGCATTCGCTGATTTCGTTTACAGTCATTTGGGTGGTGCGCAACAGCTGCTTTGCGGTTTCCATGCGCTGGGTATTCAAATATTGCGTGAAGGTCGTTCCGAGATTTTGTGCAATTACACGAGATAAATGGGATGCGGAAACATTCAATGCCGACGCGGTTTTGGAAATATACAGCTCCTCATACAGGTTTTCATGAATATAATCCTTGAAATTGTCAATCAAAGATTTTTCTCCTACCCGAATCCAATGATTGTCATAAATGCTTTGGGCGCAGATTTCCAAAAAATATACCAACGCTTCAAACCTTGTGGCGTCCATAATCGGCATGAATTTCCACGAAGGAATCAACGCTTCGATCACCTCATGAGAAATCCCGCCGGATTCCAAATAGGCCGACACCTGCGCATAAGACAGCGTATTGCCTGACCGTACCTGTCCAATCATCAAAGCGCAGATAATCTTCCCATCCGCCTTAATCGGAATCAAGGCTTCCATAAATCCCATATGGCAATGATAAATATACGATTTTTTGGTTGAATGAATCATGCGTGACGCTGCAAGGTCACAGGCGGCGCAGCGTTCTGTAAACCATGGACTGTAATACCGCACGCGGTCACAGAAGCGCATCTCCTCATACAGCTTTGACAGCTTCGGATATTCTGTTAATATGGTCATATCCGGCGCATGAATGCCGACACGGACACCGCAGATATTATAAAAATTTATCAGCATTCTGTGAATTTCCGGATTAAACAGGTACTGACACAAATAATTCACCCCCCAATTTTAAACGTACCCCAAAAGCCAGACAAAGCTTTTGGGGTACATCACATTTCATGTTGCCATACAGTATGAGAAATACACCGAAGCGCTGCCCTGCCTTCTCCGCTGCAAGAAAATCAGAAATGATAAGAAAACCGATACCTTGGTTTTCACCGCGTTTATCCTCTCAAAAGCCGGTCAATTTCCGCGCCGATCACACTTGCCATGCGGACAAAGCCTGCGTCGTTGGGATGACAGGTGTCCACCGTACAGGCATCGTGATATTCCGCGCCGAACAGCGTATGACCATCGATAAAGCCTGCTGTTTTCGGGTTTTCGTCGTATGCCTTTCTATAAGTCGCAAACACAATATCGCGGCGGCGGACATCGTCTGGACGATACAGAGCGTCCGGCTTTGTCACAAAGAGAATCGGCAGATCTGGGTGTGCCGCACGGACGGTACGGTACAATTTTTCGTGCGTTGCTTCCAGATGCTCCGGGGTGGGCGCATTGTGATCATAATCACACACAAATACCGACATCTCCAAAGATGCGATATAGTCCGCAATGGCGTCTTCTCCGCGTGCTGAACCGGAGAAGCCCAGATTGATATGGTCGATGTTGCGCTTGGCAGATATGATGTTCTGATACGCATTGCCTGGTCGGGATGCGCAGCCGCCCTGTGTAATCGACGAGCCGTAATAGACAATCGGCGCAAGCGGGAGATACTTTGCGCCGCAGCCAATCTGCGCATCACAGCGCACACCGATTTCAAGCGACATCACATCGTTGTACAGCGGAAAATGGATGGTATAGTCATGCATCCTCCCGTCTGCTTCCGAATTTGGATACTGTACCGATGCATAGCCGTCCTTCATGCCAACCGGCGGCATAAACGTGCCGCGATAGATATCCACACCATTTTGATGTTCATACAAATCAAATCCGGAGGTACCGCATAACGTCATATGCGGAAACTGTGTCACTCCCTGCATTTTGCATCGAATGGCAACGTAGGGAGAATCTGTGGAAAAACGCACCCGTCCGCCGGCGGTATGTATGTGCAGACCGTAAACACCGTCATTGACCGCCCGTGCGACATCCTCCGGCATTCTGCGGAAGACCGGCTGATTTTTGTAGTCATACAGACCGTATACACAAAACGGATCACGCCTGACGTCGGTAAAGACCACATCGGTCAATCCAAGCGTTGTTTCTACTTTTAAGTTCTTGTCAATTTCATCAATACGCATGATGGTTTCTCCTTGTATTTCAAGCAGGAAAGCGCTTATTCCGATTCTCCGAGATCCGGCTCTGCAAGGAATTCCACAACCGGTGCTGCGTAGCCGTCGGACTCAAATACAACGATTTCATTGTCGCCGGAGTGGAGCAGCGGTGCAGGTACATACAGTGTCTTCTGCGGACCGCGGTCATTCCAGTATCTGCCGAGATTGAAGCCGTTGACCGTGACAAAGCCCTTGTGGAAGCCGTCGAGACGCACAAAGGTATCTGCTGCTTCCCCGTCAATGTGCAGAGTCCCGCGCAGAAATGCCGGCATGTTATCGTTTTCGGTATCATTTGTATAAGTAAGGGCGGAGAGATCGTCCATGGTCATCGAGGTCATATCCCAGCCGAAATGGAACATCTGACCGAGACGAATGCCGTCATAGATTCCCTTTCTGTCAAACAGCTTCGGACCGTAATTGACACGTCCGCAGTTTTCCACAAGAATATCAAGCTTCACCGTTTCGTTCTTTCCAAGCTTGATCTTCACCTCGTCCATTCTGCCGGAACGCTCGCGAATACCGACCAGCTTGCCGTCAAGGAAGATGTGCGCACGGTCATGGACATGTCCGAGGATCAGCGGCAGCTCTTCCATCGGACCGAATAATGTGGAGGAATACAGAATGTAGCCGAAATCCTGTCCGACTTCTTCCATAGATTTAGGCGCTGCGGCATGGGTAACCGTACCGATCTTGTCAAGATTTGCAAACAGCGGCGCACGTTCTGTCAATGTGACCTTGCCGTATGCGGCCTTTTTGCTGTTTTCCACATCCAATGCAGGAACAGTACCTGTATATTTTGCAATCATATCACGGACGGCAAAGTAGGCAGGCGTCAAGTCACCCGCCTCCGATACTGGTGCGGAATAATCGTAGCTGGTAATCGTCGGCTGATAGGTACCGGTATGGTTTGCACCGTTGGTAAAGCCAAAGTTGGTTCCGCCGTGGAACATGTAGAAGTTGAAGGAAGCACCGCATTGCAGCATCGGTTCCAGCGTCTTTGCAAGTTCATTTCCCTCGCGGACATGGTGCTTTTCTCCCCAATGGTCAAACCATCCGCACCAGAATTCCCCGCACATGGTCGGCTGATTCGGGCGGAAGTCGTTCAATAACTGGAATGCCCCCTCCGGATTGGAGCCAAAATTGGCAACACAGGGGTACTCCGGCAGCGTTCCGCCGCCAAGCATCCAGTAGCAGGGACCATCGGAGGTATAAAGCAGGCAGTCCATGCCATATTCCTTATAAATATCGGCAACAGCATGTAGGTAGACTTTATCATTGCCGTAGGAGCCGTACTCGTTTTCAATCTGTACCATGATAATCGGACCGCCGTTTGTGCAGAGATATGGGCGGATGCGTGTCAAAAGCTCTCTGTAATACGGGCGCACCTTCTCCAGATACTTCGGATCATTGCAGCGCAGCGCCATATCCGGATAGGATAAGAGCCAGGAAGGCAGTCCGCCGAAGTCATGCTCTGCGCAGATATACGGACCGGGACGCACAATGACCTTGAGTCCGAGCTTCGCCGCACACTCGATATACGAAACGATGTCAAGGTTCCCGGAAAAATCAAATGTCCCTTCTTTGCGCTCATGCAGATTCCACGGCACGTAGGTTTCCACCGTATTGAAGCCGCATGCTCTGAGCTTTTTCAGGCGATCTTCCCAATACTGCGGCACAATGCGAAAATAGTGCATAGCGCCTGAAATGACGGTAAAAGGTTCTCCGTCCAAGAGGAAATCTTTCCCCTTGTATGTGAATGTACTCATATGTAGTTTCCTTTCCATGTGATAATCTTTTAAATGATTATATCACACTTTGCGCACGAATGTCAAGAGAAATTCCGAATATCCGCCGAAATCCGTGTTTTACCTGGAACCTCGCAATTGGTACTGTTTGGGGAACTTTTCGAGAAAAGTTCCCCAAAGCCCCTCAAAAGCTTATAAGGAATAGAGTCCTTTGAGCAATCTTCACGATATGAAAAGTTTTGAGGGGAGAATGAGGGGGAGCTTTTTCAAAAGTCCCCCTCATCGTTACGACCATCGGGCTGGCGCATTTACATGCGCCAGCCCGATATACACCGCCACAGAATTTTAATGGACGATCACACCGCATGCAATTTTTGCGCCTGAATTCCCCGACGGCTGCGTATGGAAATCGTCCGGCTTTTCGTGGATAATCACCGTCTTACCGATAATATCCCGCACGGCAAAGCGTCCGGTTAAAAAGATGGAAAACGCATTCCCGTTTACGCCAAACAGCGGCGCTAAATCGCCTGCATGGTAGGGATGCAGGCAGCCATATGGGTTATCATGAGTGCCGGACTTGGGAAACGCATCCTCGGCTGTTGCCGTCCCGCTTTCCCCCTCCCCCTCTGTAGGCGCCGCACTGTCTTCCTTTGGCTTTTGTTCGCAGCTTGTGCCATTGTGAATGTGAAAGGCAAAGATAGGAGACTCACAGTGCGCATCCGATGTCGGCAGTCCCTCGACATCTGTACAAACCAGAACACCGCCCGGCGTCTCATAAAACTTTACCGTCCCGCGAATGGAAGGATATGCATTGCTCCCCTGGATGTATGCCCATGCAGCTGGCTTTCGGCGTCCAAGTCCGGAAAAAAACGAAAAACGAAAATAATCACTGTACATAGTACGTATTGCTTTGCTAAAAGCGAAGCTTCCTTTCTGTATCGATTCTGTTTTATATGCGTGTTTCTATTTCCATCTTATGCAAAGGATGAGCATTTTGTGTTCCCTCTCACACAAAAGACATGCTTTTTTGTGTCCCCTTTCCTCTCAAAAACGTGCATTCCATTTTCTCATTTACAAAATGTTTTCGCACATTTTCAGAAATCCCATTGAAAAAACAGTGATTTTGTGATACAATAATACTATCTGTTACAGAGAAACGTCTGAAAATCAGAATTTGATACCGTGATTTTGTACTTTCATCGCCTGAAAGCGTTCCCAAAATAGAAAGGAGATAACCGTTTACCTGTTCAGCTGTTGCTGAACGTGTAAACGTTAGGATCATTCATACTTATATGGCTGAAACTTATACTTTTGCAGCGACCTGTTTGTTTGGACTCGAAAAATTTGTCGGGGAAGAAATTGATGCACTCGGATACAAACGCATTGCGACCATTGACGGCCGTGTGCTGTTTGAAGGCGACATCAGCGCCATTGCGCGCTGCAATCTATGGCTTTCTACAGCAGAACGTGTATATCTTGTCATGGGACAGTTCGACGCTTATACTTTTACAGAGCTGTTTGACGGCGTCAAAGGATTGCCGTGGGAAAACTGGATCGGACGGGACGATGCATTTCCCGTCACAGGGCATGCGGTTCGCTCACAGCTGCACTCCATCCCGGACTGCCAATCCATCATCAAAAAGGCGATTGTACAGCGGCTTTCGGCGGAATACGGCATTGCATGGTTCAAGGAAGACTGCGTGAAATATGCAGTGGAATTCTTTTTGCTTGACAACCGCGTTACAATGATGATCGATACCTCCGGTATGGCGCTGCACAAACGAGGGTACCGACCGGCTGCCGGCACAGCCCCCTTGCGGGAAACACTTGCCGCCGCTATGGTGCGTATCGCACGTCCGCGCGAGGACGTTTTGTTCTGGGATCCGTTCTGCGGCTCCGGCACCATCCCACTGGAAGCGGCACTTTATATGACGAAAACCGCACCGGGTCTGCACAGGCACTTTGCCGCCGAGGAATTCTATGATATCCCGGAATCGGTATGGAAGCAGGCGCGTGAGGAAGCACACGATTTACAAAACCTGAACACTGCATTTGAAGCGTATGCGTCTGATATCGACCGCGCCATGGTACGTACCGCACAGGACAACACGGTACGCGCAGGGATGCAGAAGTTTGTGAAGACCTTCCAGCACGACGCACTCCGTATATCGACAGGCGGCAGACGCGGCACCATTGTCTGCAATCCGCCATACGGAGAACGTCTGATGACAGAGGAAACCGTACATACCCTGTACCGCGATATGGGCCGCCACTTTGCGACGCTTGACCGCTGGCAGATTTATATTCTAACTTCATGCGAAACGTTTGAGCGGGATTATGGCAGACGCGCGGACAAGGTACGCCGACTATACAACGGCATGATCAAGTGCGGGTATTATCAATTCTTCAAAAACGACAGCAAACAGGAGCGTTCCAAAAACAAAACGTTTCAGAAGAAGGAAGTTTAAAACAGAACTCTATCCTTTGTGCAGTTCCCCATTTTCGTAAAACCGTATTTTTGCGGTCAACGCCGCAAAAATCAGATTTACAGCTTCCAACAGCATGTAAATTTTATGACATTCCAAAGGATTATGAATCCTGCGGTTTATACGGCTTGCATCCCTGCGCCGCAATTTCACAAAGAAAGGAAACGTTCCCTGTGTGCAGGATCATCGTACACCAAAGGGACGTATGGTACCCATTATGATCAAACAATTCCGGAAATCTGCTGCATCCGTTCTGCTTGCACTGCTTGTGATAACAACGGTACTGGTGTCCGTTCTATCCCTTCCTGCTTCCGCTGCTGTGAACCTGCTCAGCATCATGGATGCACATGCCTATGCAAACAATGCGATTGCAGAAAACACCGTCCTTCCCTATCGTATTTATCTGCCGGATGCACTCACACCGTATTTTCCGTCGGATGCTGACAACGCCTCCGCCGCAGATACCAAATCGGACGCCGATGCAAATTCCGCCGAAACAGATGAAGCGGACGCGCCAACCACTCCTGCTGCTCCCACAGAACCCGTTCCGGGAGATACCGCATACGGTCTTCTGATCTGGCTGCATGACGAGGACTGCCGCGGCAATGACAATGTTGCGCAGCTCTCCGACGAAACGAAAAACGGACTGCTGGACGCTGTACTTTCCGATGCCGCGCGTGCAGGCGATACCATCATTTTAGCGCCGCAGTGTCCTGCCGGAACAACCTGGACAGACAATCAAGGCGTGCTGCTCACGCTGCTCTGCGACCTGATTCAAAA
The DNA here is from genome assembly GCA_017942005.1 of Clostridia bacterium. GTDB lineage: Bacteria > Bacillota > Clostridia > Oscillospirales > CAG-272 > RGIG3925. The sequence goes on from JAGAVJ010000039.1 coordinate 165,206, forward strand.
TCACCTGTCCTATCTCCGCATCGACGCAAGCCGTATCTTTGTTGCAGGCATTTCCATGGGTGCTACAGCAGGATATCACCTGATTGCAAATCAGAGCACAGAAAACGCACTGCCTATTGCTGCAGCTTACCTGGTTGCAGGAACATCAAACGATACCGTGGAAACTGAGGCGGACGCTGCACCGTATCTTGAAACCGCAATCTACGCATTCTTTTCCGACAACGATACCGTTACCCCCTCTGACACCGTGCGCGCCCTCGCCGATACACTGATCACCACCTATCATTGCCCCATTCGGTATGCGATTTATCCGGATGTCGGACATGAGGTCTGGCCTCAGGCATTCGCAGAGCAGGAGCTTTTAAACGCATTCATTGCAACCAATGCACCTGCCCCCACCCCCGTTCCCGTACCCGATGAAACCACCGCAGATACCGACGATACCATAGAAACAAATACCCCGAAGGAAACCGAGCCCAAGGATACGGATGCGCCGGAAACGGTGTCTCCCTCTGAGAAAACACCGGGCAGCTCCTTTATCGCCGGCATTGAAATCACCCCACAAATTATCGCATACGGCATTCTTGCCATCTCTTGTATCTTAGCAGTGATTCTTTTAATCGCCGGTCTAGTCAAAAACAATCGGGGACGTTGAATTTATGAGATACTATATAAAAGAAGGAGATGTATAAAAAGTATTTTTAGCAAAATACGATGTACTCCTTTGGTGTTATTGAATCTTTCTTCCTTATACCGTGTATATGTCACAATTTATTGAATAATTCTTTTGTTCATGATATATAACCATTTTATTACAAATCTGTGAGTATGTTAGGCTACCAATGAGTAGCACTTACTTACACTTACTTAACGGAGGTATAAAAACATGGACTACAACAAAGAAATTGAGGATGCGAACTATGGAAAAGAGGTTTGCAGTATAGGCGAAGACGGATTTATCGACTATAGCCCAAAAAGCTTTAAAAAAGTTGTGGGGGCTGAGCGAATGACCTATGACGAATATCTGGATGTACAGATTAGGTCTTTTGGTAAGATCAAAAGTGGTTTTGCGAATTGTTTTTATAATACTGCAATGGGATTCAAAGGGCGCATTGAACGAATCACCAAGAATAACCGAATTTGCTTTAAAGCAATTTATTTTGAGGGAATGTATCCCGATGGAGAAATGTTTGAAGGCAAGGAAGACCACGTTTGGATGGCAGTAAATGGTTTTGAGAACTTATGCATTGGTGACTGTGTTTCTTTCTGGGCAGAGGTGTATCGTTATGTAAAAACCGGTAACGGGAAGATAATAGATTTCGGACTGAGAAATCCTGAAGGGATTAAAAAGATAGAATCCTATGAACTCCCTACCGATGATGATTTAATAAGCCAAGCCATCTCTATAATGCTGTGTGACACTTGCTTTTACAATGCGCAGTGTAATAGAGAATTCTGTATACGTAATCCGAAAGATATGCGACAGTTGAAAAAAGATATAAAAAGAGTTCTCACAACAAATCATGATACCGAGGAAAAATATCATGAGAAAAATTAAGAATTTATCTCTTATACTTGCCTTATTGATACCGCTATGCAGTTGTTCAAAAGAACCTGTTAGAATGGATGTTGAAACTTTGATAAGCCAAACTTTCCAATTTAACGAGGGTACCGACGATTATTTAAAAGAATCTGCTGAAATGGATGTCGAAACTTTGATAAGCTGGACTTTCCAGTTTAACGAGGGTACTAATGATTATAGCCTTTTCTTTGGTTTTCTCGATAAAAATGGAAAATATCTTTCTGTTGACGGCACTGTAGATATACGAATTGTCAATGAAATGGATGAAGAAGTCTATATGTCTTCAAAGAATTTTTCCAAAGACGATTTTGGCTACTACTCAAATGAAATTTCTGGTGAACAATTCCTTGCCAATGTACGCATCCCAGCTTCTGAGATTACCGACGGAAAATCTTCCAGTGGAAAAGTTTATCTCACCGTTTATCACGAAAATATTTATGCTTTTGACGAAGTAAACTGTTATGCCAGATACAACCTGCCAATAAGCGATATTCAATTGATTCATGAGGCTTTCCCTCAAGAAATCAAGGTGACTGACTATCGTGGTGAAACGGATGCCATTCTTCAAATTACAGATATCACATATGAGTTTGAGAAAGAATATACTCCCAAACTTAAAATCACTGTATTCGGTGAAAAGACATATGACAAAAGCGGCAGCTACTCAGCATATGATATTATTGAATATAAGCTTTGTGACAGCGAAGGTTACATCATTAATTCTGGTAGTGTCTTTTTAGATTCGCTCCGTGAAGGCGATAAATTTAAAGATGATTCTATCATAATATATGATCTTATTCCGGGTGAAACATATGAACTAAGACTAATGGAAAGAGCCTGGTAGAAACAATTCTTCATAATAAAAAGCAGGTGGTAATTGACCATCTGCTTTTTGACTTTTATCCAAAAATCCGCTCTGCTGTTTCCTCAAGAATGCCAAGGTCCCACAGAAGTCTTCCAAGTACATATTTGTCGCGGATATCCTTTGCCAATAAAAAGGCATTTTTCAAATCGGCGTTTGTCAGTCCCAGTTCTTCCGGCGTCGTCGGATGACCGATGGACACAAGGAATTCTCTCAGTTCTGCCGCAGTCGGCAGCGACTGAATCAGCGCCTGTATTTCATCCCAGCGATCGAGAATGATCTCCAAACGCTGTGCATGCTTTGTCCGGTCATATTTATGTTCCTTCTGCTCTCCGGCAATCATCGCTTCCGCCCCATGCCCAAGCAGCGTGCGCAGCTGCGCTTCCCATGCCGTTTCATCAAAATGTGCGGCGTAGGCAAGCGCTTTTTCTTTGTCCGGGTGGAAACCGCGCAGCGTTTCATAAGCAGACAGTGTGACAAGCGTTCCGATACCGCACTGAATTCCGTGCAGATCGGCAGGAGTTCCAAACTCCAGCGCTCGCATATCGAGAATATGCGAAATGTAATGCTCCATTCCCGACGCCGGACGGGAAATTCCCGCATAATTCATCGCAAGACCGGAGATGACCAGCGCTTCCGTCAGGCGGCAGACAGCAGTCTTATCCCCCTGCACAGCATCCTTTGCACATGCACGCACAGCATCCAGGCTATTGCACACCATATCCGCAACCACAGGGCAATAAAAATCGCCGACCAGCAGGTGTGCAATCTTCCATTCTACAATTGACACATACTTTGCAGCCATATCACCAATGCCGGAACGAATCATATGTACCGGTGCTGCCGCAAGAATCTCCGCATCGCCGATCACCGCATCCGGACATTTGGACGCAAGTGAAACCTTCAGTCCCTCGCGCTCCATCGAAGAGGATGCGGATGCAAAGCCGTCCATTGACGGTGCTGTCGACACATAGATATCCTTCACACCCTTTGCAGCAGCCAGGATTTTTCCGGTATCATTGATGACGCCGCCGCCGACAGCAATGACCGCATCGGCAGTATACGGACAAAACATCATGGCTTCTCCGACGATTTTCTCATCGGGCGCCGGATGGGTGCGTTTGATGACATGAAGCGTATACGCAATGTCGGCGTCCTGTAAGCTTTTGCAGACAGCCTCTCCTGCCGCCGCATAGGTCTCTCTGTCACAGAGAATAAAGGGAGACTTGACCGCGTATTTTTCCGATTGCAAGACTGACGGCAGCGCGTGCAGTGCGCCTTCTCCGATGATACAGTCGGAAAGCAGTCCGTAATGCGTTTTGCCGCAGGTACAGACAAAGCCGTCGTGCGCAAGTAAATTCTTGATTGTATATTCCATAAGCATGAAATCCTTTCTTTTGGCTACTGCCGTTTTTTGGGGATACTACCGTTTATCGGTATCATCGCTGCATGTCAGTGCGATTACCGCCTACCCATGTGGTACTACCTCCGTGAAGCACTGTACAAGGCGGAACGGAAGCGTCGGATATTGTCCTCTGTCCGACCCGGAGCAAATACAGAAGAAGTTCCGGCGACAAAGATATCCGCACCGGCTTCCCGCATCCGCACTCCGTTTTCAAAGCTGACATTCCCGTCTACCTCAATGGGCATCTCCGGATAGCCATGCTGCACAAGATAGCGTCTGCAATCAGAAATTTTATCAATCATCGACGGAATCATTTTCTGTCCGGCAAATCCGGGATTGACTGTCATAAGCAGTATCCCGTCAATCTCATCCAGGCAATAATCCAGAACAGAAAGCGGCGTTGCGGGATTGAGCGCCGCAGCCGGATGCGCGCCAAGTGCGCGAATCATCGCAAACGTGCGCTGTAAATGTACGCTGGATTCCACATGCACCGATACAAATTCCCCCGGCTGGATGTCAAACCACGCAAGCTTATGCTCCGGTTCTGTAATCATCAGGTGCAAATCCAGCGGAATCGATGTCAGACGCCGCAGAGAACGGCAGTAATCCGTGCCGAGGCAGAGATTGTCCACAAACACACCGTCCATAACATCAATATGGAGCATTTCAATTTTTTCATCGGAAAAGGTCTGCAATAGCTGCGGCAGGGATTCCAGCGGTGCACACATCATGGACGGCGACAGCATCGGAGTCTGCATAACAGATACCTTCTTTCTTTTTTAATGTGAGTTCGATAAGATCGCTCTTAGGGAATTTTTGAAAAAATTCCCCGCCGCTTGGGCATCCCTTAAAAACTTTTCATCGAACATGAATACATTTTGTTTATTTGGTTCCGTTTAAAATTTTTTGAAAAGGAAGAAAAGGGAAATGCAGGCTGTCTCATTAACATGTGCCAGCCATTAAAATTCGTCGAACCCACGTTTTTTAATTGATACAGATATTTTACAGTACAGAACAAAATGGGAGCCACCTTGTAACAGGCAGCTCCCAAAAAGCAATCTTATGTGACTGCCGCTTGATTCTGCAATAACAAATTATTTCTTGAGGTTTGCTTCAAGAATTGCAAGCTCATCATACAGCTCAGAGGGGACACGGTCGCCGATCTCTGCGTAGAACGCCTTGATGTTTTCAACATCTTCAAGCCAGGACGCCTTATCAATGGTAAGCAGATCCTTGATGGTGTCGATGGTGACGTCAGAAAGGCCTTCAATATTGATATCCTCAGCCTTCGGAATAAAGCCGATTGGCGTTTCAACCGCATCAACCTTATTTTCGCAGCGATCCAGAATCCAAAGCAGGACTCTCATGTTATCGCCGAAGCCCGGCCAGATGAAGTGACCTTCGTCATCGGTACGGAACCAGTTGACGTGGAAAATCTTCGGTGCATGCGGAATCTTCTTGCCCATATCGAGCCAGTGACGGAAGTAGTCACCCATATCGTAACCGACAAACGGACGCATTGCCATTGGGTCACGGCGGACGACACCGACAGCGCCGGATGCAGCAGCTGTGGTTTCAGATGCCATGATGGAACCGACAAACGTACCGTGCTGCCAGCTGCGGGATTCATAAACCAGCGGAGCAGTCTTTGCACGGCGGCCGCCAAAGATGATTGCAGACAGCGGAACACCCTTTAAGCTGTTAAACTCAGAGGACAGGCACGGGCAGTTGACAGCCTTTGCAGTAAAGCGGGAGTTCGGATGTGCGCCGGAGGTTCCGACCTTATCTGCCTTGTCGTACTTGGTGTAATCCCACTTTTCGCCTCTCCAGTTGAGTGCATTCTTGGGAGGATTGTTATCCAGACCTTCCCACCATACGGTGTTGTTGTCGAGATCATGGCAGACATTTGTGAAGATACAGCCTTCCTTGGTGGTTGCAAGGGCATTGGGGTTGGAGTGATCGTTGGTACCGGGAGCAACGCCGAAGAAGCCGTTTTCGGGGTTGATGGCGTACAGTCTGCCGTCTTCACCGACACGAATCCATGCGATATCGTCACCAACGGTCCAGACCTTGTAGCCCTGCTTCTTGAAAACTTCCGGCGGAATGAGCATTGCAAGGTTGGTCTTGCCGCATGCAGACGGGAACGCAGCGGAAACATACTTGATCTCACCGTTCGGATATTCAACGCCCAGGATCAGCATATGCTCAGCCATCCAGCCTTCCTTCTTGCCGAGGTAGGACGCAATACGGAGTGCAAAGCACTTTTTGCCGAGCAGAACGTTTCCGCCGTAGCCGGAGTTGACAGACCAGATGGTATTGTCTTCCGGGAAGTGGCAGATATAACGCTTGCTTTCGTCACAGTCGGCAACAGCATGCAGACCCTTGACAAAATCAGCAGAATCACCGAGTGCATCAATGACATTCTTGCCGACACGGGTCATGATGAGCATGTTCAGAACGACATAGATAGAGTCTGTCAGCTCAATACCGATCTTTGCAAAGTCAGAGCCAACGACACCCATGGAATACGGGATGACGTACATCTTCTTGCCTGCATACGCGTTCTTATAGTATTTGGAAAGCGTTTCGTAGCATTCCTTGGGATCCATCCAGTTGTTGATGTTGCCGGCGTCTTCCTTCTTGCGGGTACAGATAAAGGTTCTGCCTTCCACACGTGCGACGTCATTTACAGCAGTTCTGTGCAAATAGCAGCCGGGAAGCAGATCCTGGTTGAGCTTGATCATCTCGCCGGTAGAACATGCTTCTGCACGGAGCGCCTCAGCCTGTTCCTCAGAACCGTCGATCCAGACGATTTCAGTCGGGTTGACGAGCTTTGCCATTTCATCAATCCAAGACAGTACATGCTTGTTGTTTGTCATGATTGTATATCTCCTTTATTTTGAAAATTTGCAATTTCAAATAGATGGAAATTTGATATAGATAACCCAAATTTTCCACAGTATATATTATATACGAAATCCGGAACTTTTGCAAGTCTTTTGAAAAAAATTGCAAAAATTTTAACAAAAATTCTTTATTTGGAAATCAAAGGAAAACGCGGCTTTCTTGAAAGAAAGCCTGGCAAAGAACTTCGTATACGCGGCAGATACTACCCAGTAAGGGTAATAGTTTTCGTGTACCCATCCCCAATATCCGTTCCCTTTATGTCATAAGCATGATCTCCTTGACCGAAATTCGTCGGACGCGCAGCGCATACAGCTGCATCACAAGCTCATAGACAATGACAAATATCATAAGCGTGAGGAGGAGTGCTTTTATATCGAAACGGTATTCCGGCATATTCTCCACGTCCGAAAAAACATATGTCATGACAAGCTTTAACAGTCCCCACTGATATACTGTGCCGATGAGAAAACCGATATAGGACACATATCGATATGCACCGAGCACCGCGTGACAGCACAACCGGTCCTCATACCCGAAGGCACGCATCATCGCAATGGTTTGTGCGTTTCCCCGGACAACGCTGGAAAGCGACAAAATCAACGTCACAAAGGCAAGAATCAGACCAATTGACAATATCATCCATGCAAATGACGCGCTTGCAATGCGGTGCATCGACATTGCCATCTGAACCATGGCGGAAAAGCAGAACGCGGAGAATGCCACAAAAAACACCAGCATCTTTTTGCTTCTGCGTGTCGTGCGGGAAACCAGATGCAGAAATGACGCCGACCGCCGGGCATTTTCTTCTGTTTGTGCATCCCGTCCTGCTCTGTGTGAACGGGTGATGCCGTCTGTTCCGCTTAACAGCGCAAGCACCGGATGCGCAAGACGCAGACAGGCAAACAGAATCGAAAGCCCAGAAAAAACAATACACGGCATTCCCACAAGACCCAAAAACAGCAATGGATGAAACTGCACCTGTATCGCAGGAAAAAGGCCGTCTGCATTCTGCAATGCATAAAATGTCGGCAGATAGAGAGATGCGGCAAGATAACCGCCTGCACACCCCAAAAGGACAGACAAGCCAAATACCCAGAAATGCTTTGCTACCGCAAAAGAGGAATACCCAAGCGCCTTTAAAACACCAAGCACCTTTGCGTGAGTATCAATATAATTTTTGATGTAAAAAAGGAGCATCACAGCGGAAGTCACCGCAAGGCATCCGCCGGTCACTGCCACGGTAACCTTGCCCATGGAAACCTGCGCACGGTACATCACAAATCCGGCTTCCGATGCAATTTCACCTTCCATCCCGGCAAGGTCGATATTGTAATTTAAAAACAGCGTACAGACAAACACCGCACAGCACGCGACAATAGAAATACCGCACAGCTTTGCACAATCCTTGAACGTAATTATCATAACATTACCATCCAATCTCATAAGCGCTTTTCTGCACTTCATTTTTTGTAATTTCTGCAATTCTGCCGCTGTTCATTCGTATCACTGTGTTTGCCATCTGCGCAATATTCTGGTTATGTGTCACCATGATCATGGTAAACGGTTTTGTCCCTGGCATTTCCTTACCGTTTCTGTGCAGCCGACTGATATAATCAAGCACCTGCCGCCCCGTCTCTTCATCCAGCGCACCGGTCGGCTCGTCAAGGAACAGAACCCGAGGAGTCTTTGCCAACGCTCTCGCCACAGATACCCGCTGCTGTTCTCCGCCGGACAGCTCTCCCGGATACTTCTTCCGCTTGCTGCCAAGTCCGACCGCCTCAATCATCGCCAGATACTCTGTATTTCCTGCAAGATCTGCACCCATACGGACATTATTTTCCACGTTCATATCGGGGAGCAGATAATACTGCTGAAAGATAAAACCGATATAATCCCGGCGGAAGCGCGTGAGTGCTGCATCGGAAAGTGCGGTAATATCGCCCGCATCCCGATAGAAAATGCTGCCGGAATCCGGGCGTTCCAAACCGGACAGACAATTCAAAAATGTGGATTTTCCGGAACCGGACGCACCTAAAATCACTGTAAAATCCCCTTCTGCAATTTCAAGATCAATCCCTTTCAATACCTCGCTTTTGCCGTCGCCGCTGCCAAAGGATTTCTTCACACCGGATGCCCGAATGATATATGTCTTCGGTTCTTTTGCTTCCAGCGCTGTTTCCGCATTTTCCATATCTGTATCGCTCATTGCATTCCCTCCTTGATTTCCCGCAGGATACCGCAAAATACTTCTCCCATCATGGCCGTGATTTCCGCTTGTGTAAAGCTGCACAGATTCGTTGCGCACAGCACTGCAATTCCGTGCGTATAAATCCACAGGTGGCGGTACAGCTGCTCAGCTTTGTCCAAAGGCAGCTGATATTCTTCTTGTACAGAACGCAGAATGGCATCATAGCTGTCGTCGATGATGGGCAAAACCGACCGGATATCCGGCTGCTGCGGCAGATTTTCCGGCACAAACATCGGATGGGTCATAAAAAGCAAATGAAACAGCTTTGGCTCCTGTATCGCAAACAGAATATACTGCATACCGACACCGCGAAAGGCAAGCGGCTCCGCAAGTCCCCTTCGGATGTATTCCGCATAGACAGCCCTCGCCGCCCGTAGGATTTCCGCATGTACCTCCTCCATGTTTTCAAATACTGTAAAAATCGGGCAGGCAGAACTGCCAAGCTGTACGCTGATTGCCCGCGCAGTGACGCCCTCCATGCCATCTCTGCGTACAATCGCAAGTCCTGCCTCTGCAATTTGCTGCTTCGTAAACTTTGCTTTCGGCGGCATTGATCATTTCCTCCTATTATAATGTGAGTTCGATGAGGAGATGCTTTTTGAAAAAAGCACCTCCTCAAACTCCACCGCAAAAACTTTTATATTGTACAAAAAAAACGCAATCGTTGTCTGTTTACCCAGTTTAACGTTTTTTGAATGGGGGGTTGGGAAAATCTTTTTGGGGAAAAGTTTTCCCCATGAAATTCATCGAATTCACGTTATTATAAATTTCTCCGTTCTATTTTGCTCGTTCTATATCGAACGTTCTATATCGAACGTTCTATATTACGCATTCTATTATAACATATCATCGCTGCTCTGTCAATAGAAAACCTCATGAAAACAAATAATTTCACCCCAAAAAAGTTTTAAAGGGAGCTTGGGGCTGTTGCAAGTTTTCAGCTTGCAACAGCCCGGGATCACGAAGTGATCCGAATTCGGCGTTTTCACAGTGGATTTTGATAAAAATCCATTGTGAAATTTCGCCCCCAAAAAGCGAAAAGACGAATTTTAAAGGCTGACGCATGTAAATGCGTCAGCCCGATCGTCTCCCCTTAATTTGGACTATTCAATTTCTATTGCTTTTGTGAAACTGCTTCAGTCAGACTGTTTCAGTCAGACGTGCTCTGCATCACGTGTTTGCGGCAGCCATTTCCTTTGCCTTGCGCTCGCGCTCTGCCTTGACCTCAGCTTCCTTCTGCTGGTTCAGACCCTTTGCCATCTTACGCTGTGCCATAACCAGCTTGTAATAGATACCCTTCTGGGCAAGCAGCTCTGCATGGGTACCGTATTCTGCAACCTTACCCTTATCAAGCACCAGAAGCTTATCCGCATTACGGAGCGTAGACAGACGGTGCGCAATGGCAAGTGTGGTTCTGCCGGCGCAGACACGGTTCAGTGCGTCCTGAATGAGCTTTTCGGTTTCGGTATCCAGTGCAGCCGTTGCTTCATCGAGAATCAGAATGCGCGGATTGTGAATCACCGCACGGGCAATAGCGATTCTCTGGCGTTCACCGCCGGACAGGGAGTAACCCTTTTCACCGACGATGGTGTTGTAGCCTTCCGGAAGATTCAGAATAAAGTCGTGTGCGTTTGCGACCTTTGCCGCTGCAATGACTTCATCGTCCGTGGCATGCGGCATTGCGTACCGGATATTATCACGGATGGTACCGGAGAACAGGAAGGTTTCCTGTAAAACGACACCCATCTGAGAACGGAGTGCATTCTGCGAAATATCGCGGATGTTGACGCCGTCAATCTGAATTTCCCCTTCGTTGACATCGTAAAGACGCATAATCAGGTTGATCAGTGTGGTCTTGCCGGAGCCGGAATGACCGACAATACCGATCATCTCGCCTGCCTTGATATCGACAGAGACATTTTCCAATACAGGATTGTAGGACTCATAGCCGAACGTGACGTTTTTCACATGGATATCGCCTTCGATACGGATATCAATCGGCAGATCGATATCTGCGACCTCAGGGTTCTCTTCCAGAATTTCAAAAATCTTCGAGGTTCTGGTAAGGAAGTCGGAAATGATACGCGGCAGGGATGTAATGGACATCAGCGGCGCATACATCATGTTGGCATAGGAGGAAATCTGTGACAATTCACCCATTGTCATATTGTTCTGCTGATAAAGCAGGGTATAGCCGTAGAACAGAATAAAGTAGTTGCCGATATGAATCAGCGTGGACAGAAGCGGGAACACCGTATCAAACAGCTTGGTGTTCGACTCGTTCTGCTTTGCCTGCTTGGTAGAAGACTCATTGAATTTTTCAATGGAGGATTCTTCCTGACCGTAGCTTTTAACCACACGGATACCGTTTAAAATATCCTGCAAAAGGTAAGAGGTTCTGGTACCAAGCATCCAGGACTTGACATTGCGGCGGTCGACAACCTTCCAGAATTTTGCAATCAGGTACACCACCAACGGAATCGGAACCAGGATAAACAGCGCAATGATCGGATTCATCGCCAGAATGATAAAGAACGAAATGATAAAGGTGACGATGTTAATAAACAGCGACGGTACCTGGTTGATCAAAAACGACTGCACCACATCGGTGTCGGAGTTAATACGCTGCATGAGGTCGCCGGTCGGCTTTCTCTGTAAGGAGGACAGCGACAGGGACGAAATTTTTTCATACAGCAGGGTACGCATCACCAGTGTGAAGCGGTTGCCGGCAATCGCCGACATTCTCGACTGAAAGACGCCGAGCGCACGGGAGCAGAAGTCGATTAAGACAATCGAGCACACGATAAGGAAGAAGCCGGACATATTGTCCTTGCCGTTTGGATTGAGCATGTAGTCATCCACGGCATGCTTCTGGATAATCGGGTTGATAATCGAGAAGATAACCGAGAAGACTGCGACAATCAGCGGGACGCACATCATCAGACGCAGACCCTTGGTCATGGCAAACAGTTTCTTGTAAATTTCCATCTTGTCAAGACAGTACGGACAGATGGTGGTATGGGTTACATACGGGCGGTTGCACTTCGGGCAGAACCGCTCGGGTGTGGAGTTGGTAATCGGAGTTTTGTTATCGGTTTCGGCAATAATCTCACATGCCTTGCAGATGACTGCATAGCGCGGGAGGTTTCTGCCGGAGATAAACTGGCACAGAAGCGTGGTAAATCCGTCGATGACCGCATAAAAGCCGCAGCTGCCATACATGACCTCTGTCTTGAAGGCGGACATTTTCTTGATTTCCCAGACAGCAAGCACACGGCCGTCAAGGATTTTATAGATCTTCTGTGTCGTAAAAGCCATCCAGCCGGAAACAAACCGGTCCTCAATGATGTTGAAGGGGATGCAGTACATCAGCTTCTCGTCAGAGGATACCGCCGCGTCATACGCCTGTTTGTCGGTCTGCGGCATGTCATACATCAGTTTCATATGTTTGACAATCCTTTCTCAAATGGAGCTGCATGGGAGACAAATCCTGTTGAAAGAGAATATACCCGTTTCAAGTACAGGGAGTCCCGCCATGGCAGAACAGAAGATATTATAAGTAAATTTCGATTTTGCGGACACTCTGTGCGTCCAGCTTGTTGATATCCGGAATCTTGAAACAGTTACCGTCGATATCATTGATAAACACGGACTCGTCCTCCAGCACACGGATGTTGTGGAACGGGTTATTCAGCACAAACGTTACCTTGCCGGCTGTGGTTTCTACATCCCAGTAGGAGTAGCCGAACTTTTCCTTCATGCTGGTAATCTTCATGATTTCCGGCGTGAAATAGCGGCGGGAAAGCTCCTCGTTCAGAAGCTCCTGGGTTTCCTTGGGCATAGAAGACATATAGCGGATCATACCGATTTCCTTGCCGCGCCCCTTCTTTTTGGAGTCAGGCTCACGGATGGAAACAAATTCGTCCGGGTTTGTTACAGGGAAGCAGCGCACTGCAACCACACGCTCAAACTCTTCGACTTTGCCGTCAGGATTTGTCAGCGTTAAGGAAACCAGTCCTGACGGGCTTCTTTTGAAGACTGAATTTTCGGGGGTCATGTCAATGGAAACACGGTTATCCTCCAAAATCAGGTCGCCGTCGTCTTCTTCCTCTGCTTCCTTCTCCATGGCCGCTTCAATGGCTTCATTTTCCTTGCCCTTTGCAGTCAGTCCCTTGTCATCCAGTTTTTCGGGTTTCTTTTCTGTTTTATTTTCCTTTGTTTCGGCTTTTCCGGTCTTTTCTGTATCTGCATTCTCTGCCGGCGCCGTTGTTTTCTTTTCATTCTCAGACATGATTATGACTATACCTTTTTATTGTTCCGCACTTACCGAACAAACAAAAGGTATCTCCTTTCTTACTATGGAATTGACGCTGTTATGCGAATTCATGAATACAACAATTCTGCTGTCATTTACATGCCGGCAAGCACTTTCTGCATTGCTTCGGTCTGAATGGTATAAAGCTTGTAGTAAATACCTTTCTTGTCAAGCAGCTCGGTATGGGTACCACGCTCGGCGATTTCACCATTTTCAATTGCAAACAGATAGTTGCAGTCTTTCAAAGTAGAGAGACGGTGTGCAATGGTAATGGTGGTTCTGCCGCGCGTCAGCTCTCCAAGGGCGTCCTGAATCAGACGCTCGGTTTCGGTATCCATTGCCGCTGTCGCCTCATCAAGAATCAGGATGCGGGGTGAAAGCAGCACCGCACGTGCAATTGAGACACGCTGTTTTTCGCCGCCGGACAGAGAACGGGAACCGGTACCGACGACGGTTTCATAGCCGTCCGGCAAAGAAAGGATAAAGTCATGCGCATTTGCAACCTTTGCGGCAGCGATGATCTCGTCCATGGTTGCGTCCGGCTTTGCATACCGGATATTGTCGGCGATGGTGCCCTTGAACAAAAAGATTTCCTGAGAGACAATGGCGATGTTTTTGCGCAGGGAGGTTTGCTTGATCTGCTTGATGTTCACGCCGTCAATCATGATCTTACCGCTTGTAACGTCGTAAAGACGCATGATCAGGTTTGCAATCGTCGATTTGCCGGAACCGGTATGTCCGACAAGACCGATATTATCGCCTGCATGGATTTCAAGCGAAACGTCCTTCAAAATCGGACGGTTTGCCGTATAGTGGAAGCATGCCTTATCAAAGGTGATGTCACCCTTCATGGTCTGATCCATGTCAACGGGATCCTGTGCATCGTTGATTTCCGGAATGGCGTCAATGGTTTCAAACATACGCTGGGCAGAGTTTGCCGCATTGGTATACTGGTCGATGAACTGTGTAAAGAAGTTCAGCGGCGCAAAAATCATACCGATATAACCCCAGAACGCACCGAATTCACCATAGGTCATATTATGGTTCAGCACTTCCAGACCGCCGACACCCCAGATGGCGTTACAGGAAATACCGATTAACAAACCGATGACCGGGAAAATCGTCAGGGAAAGCATATTCAGCTGCAGGTTTGCATCAAACAGATTGTGCGACACAGAATAGAAACGGTTGGTTTCCTCCGCTTCCTTAGCAAACGCCTTGACGACACGGATACCGGTTAAGGAGTCGGACAGCATGGCATTCAGGGAGGAGGAACGTCTCCAGCGCTTGGTGTACATGCGGTTCAGCTTTGGTATCATAAACTTGAAAATCAACACGATGATCGGAACAGGAATGAAGATAATCAAAGTCAGCTTCCAGTTCAAAATCATACAAATCACGGTCAGACCGATATAGTTGACAAGATGGATGATCAGCGCCGGAACCTGGTCAATAAAGAAGCCGCGAATCACATCGGCGTCATAGTTGACACGGGTAATCAGACGTCCTGTCTGGTTTCTGTTAAAATAGGAAAGAGACAAGTGCTGCATGGCGGTGAAAATATCCTTTTTCATTTCCAGTGCCATATGTGTGGACACATAAGCGTTGGTTCTGCTCTTCCAGATGCCGATCAGCGTATTGCCGAACGCAAGTGCAAAAATCAATCCGACAGCAAGCCATACCATTTGGACACCCATATTATGGAAGCGTCCCGTTTCCGCAATGATGTTATCATAAAGGAAAAGACTGGAAACCAGCGGACTGATAAGGGAAATACCAGAGCTTGCGAACATACAGATTAACACAATGGCAACAGAACCCTTATACGGCGCCAGATATTTCAGGAGACGCACCATCACACCGGATTTGTTGATGCAGTATGTACAGATTTTACGGTTCTGATCTGCATACACTCTGCCGCATTTCGGACATTTTGCATTGAATTGCTCGAACAGCGGGTCATCCTCATCAATCTCACGGCCTTCCTTCATCCGTTCAACCAAATCCACAAACGCGAACATTTTCTGTTTTCTTGCGTTGGTGGACTGTGCAAGCACGGTGGTAACGCCATTGATGACGGCAAGCAGCCTCTCTGAGGTCACAAAGTTATCAATATAAGGGGTGACCAGTTCCTCAAGCGCGTAGGTTGTTACCTCGCTTTGTTTAAATGTGTCTGCAGAAATTGCCGATGCAGCTTCGGTTTTTTTGCGTTTCCTTTTCAGATTTTCATCCACAAGCGTGGATGTGACGCGGACTGCATTGGGGTTCTCCTCGCCGGTTGCGGACATAATATGCAGTTTCTTGTCCGTATCCACACAGAGCCATGTCTCACCAAACCGTCCCTCGGTATCCATATCCAGCTGAAGTGCCAGTATGATGGACTGCGCGGGAATCCCGTGTGCGGCAAACCCCTGCTCCGCTTCATTTGTCAGCCTGTCAAGTGGAAGCATCGCATTCATCCTTTCTCCCGGAGTACATGAAGTCATGATCTTTGTTATTTTCCGGGTTTCATGAATTATCAAACGGCGTGTTCATGTATTATAATATATTGAAGAAAAACTGATTTCTTATTGACATTTACATCCGTTTCCCTATAAACATATCATATTATTTCACAGATTGCAAGAGTTTTTTTTAACTTCGTATGATTTTTTTAATTTTTTTGTTTTTCACTGTTTGTTTTTGGTATTTTTGACGAACCCATTTTTTCTCCAAAAAATGACATGACAAAAATCATATTTTATGATATAATAACCCTCGAAAACAAGATTGCATCCTACGGTGACAGCCATGCAACTCCCCCATCCTGCCAACAACTGTGACCGTCCGTCCTACCGCATAAAAAACACGAATCGGTCTTCACTGCAATAGAGTGATACGGCGCGTCAAACCCGTTTCAAAAAACCTCCCTATTTGTATGCGGTCAAATGTCACAATATGAAAATTTCCAAAGAGAGGAAGCTTTCACAAACGAAAGCTATGGTTATTAATATGACAACTCCCATTCTTGATTTTGCAGCTTCCTATGCTGCATCCGCCCCGATACGGCTCCATATGCCGGGACATAAGGGAGAACCGCTCACAGGATCGCAGGCATATGACATCACGGAAATTGACGGTGCGGATGTACTGTATCATGCAGACGGCATCATCCGCGAAAGTGAAGAAAATGCTGCCGCTTTATTCGGTACATACCGTACCTTCTATTCCTGTGAAGGCTCCTCTCTGTGCATTCGCGCCATGCTGCAATTGGCGCTGCTTGATGCAAAGCGCTACGGACGCTCCCAAGTTGTTCTGGCTGCACGCAATGCGCACAAGGGGTTTCTCTGTACCGCCGCACTGCTCGACTTTCCCATTGTATGGCTGTATCCGCCGGACAATGACAGAAACAGCAGCATTCTTTCCTGCCGTGTAACACCGGACATGCTCCGCTGTGCGCTTAGAGAGATGGACACACCACCCGCCGCCGTTTATCTGACAAGTCCCGACTATCTTGGAAATCTGTGTGACATCCGCGCACTTGCCGAGGTCTGTCATGCCTTTGGCGCGCCGCTCCTCTGTGACAACGCACACGGTGCCTACACCCACTTTCTTCCGGAATCTCTGCACCCAATGGATCTCGGTGCAGACCTGTGCTGCGATTCCGCCCACAAAACCCTGCCCGCATTGACAGGCGCCGCTTATCTGCACATTTCCAAAAATGCGTCTGCACGTGTGTATTTTGCAAAAGAAGCGGAACGTGTACTGTCCCTGTTTGCTTCTACCAGCCCATCCTATTTGATTTTACAGTCTCTGGATGCTCTCAATGCCTGCCTTTGTGCCGAATATCCAGCACAGCTGTTGGAATCCGTTTCTGCCCTTGCCGCCATTCGCCAAAAATTACAGAATTCCGGCTATACCGTTATCGGCGACGAGCCGCAAAAGCTGACACTTGCGCCGAAAAGCAGAGGCTATACAGGAGTCTCTCTTGCCGCAGCGCTGTCGGCGCATCATATCATACCGGAGTTTTATGACCCTGATTATCTGGTATTGATGAATGCGCCTGCCATTCCCCGCGCCGCGCTTGACCGTACCGCAGAAATTCTCTGTGCATTGCCAAAGAAACCGCCGATTGCAGAACAGCCGCCGATGCCGCGCCGCCTGAAAACGGTCTGCACACCCAGAGAGGCAATGCTTGCGCCATCGGTCACACTGCCGCTTGATGCATGCATCGGACGTGTGCTTGCTTCTCCCGGCGTCAGCTGTCCGCCTGCGGTTCCGATTGCCGTCTGCGGGGAAATGCTTGACGAAGAAGCTGCGGCGATGTTCCGATACTACGGCATCCAAAACTGTACTGTCATGGATGAGGGGAAAACCTGACCGGTTTCGCTGCCATCCGGACAAAGGCAAAAACGAGCTGCTGCAAGTTTTCAACTTGCAGCAGCCCTAATTTTTTATTGTTCAAAAGTTTTTGCGGAGGAGTTTGAGGAGGTGCTTTTTTCAAAAAGCATCTCCTCATCGAACTCACGTTATTTATCGATTTATCGGTCTATTGACCCCTGTTCCTTTTGAAGCTGCTGCTCCTGGAACTCCCGAATCATGGTCAGCACTTCCTCCGGGAATGCGCCCTCCATAACGCCGGATTCAATCTGGGCAATCATCTGGTCGTCCGCATACGGAAGCAGAGTGCGGATCGCCCCTGCGTCCATCTCCCCATCCAGTACCTTTTGCAGAATCGTGTATTTAGACTGTCGGTCAAGCAGCGGCATCAAACGGTCAAGCAATTCCGGGTCCAGCGCATCAAAGGATGCATTTTCCAGCATGGCCATCACGCTGTCATCTTCCAAATACGCATTCAAAGCGACCAGATGCGAGATATCGATATTCTGTGCGGAAAGAATTTCAGCAAGTTTAGAAAGCTTGTTCATACCCGTACTCCTTTTTATGTCCGGCATAGGAGGAGCGCCCTGCCCGTACCTATATGGCAACGATTGTACATGCAGAACATGCAACGCAGGCCCCTATGCAGATTTTTGTCTTATTTTTTAAGAAATCTGAATATATCCCCTGCTTATCCAAATTTGAAAAAATCAAATTCTCTTTTCATACGCATTCCGTGCTTCACCGTTTTCCAGATGAATCACACCGCATTCTGCAAAGGCGTTTCGTGCAAGCATCCCCTGCATCGGTTTGTTGTCACGGTGCGTATCAATGCGTATGGAGCTTTTTTCTGCATTTTGACCAAGAATGGCAGCCTCTGAGATCAGTCTGGATGCAAGACCGCGTCCGCGCATCGTTTTGTCGGTCGCAATGCGGTGTACTGCAACATAGGATGCCGTTTCATCGTCGGCAGATTCTGTCAGCCATGCACCGTTTTCAATGACCGAATAGTTCGGTTCACCGGATAAAAGCACCGCACAGGTCGCAAGCGGAACCCCTTCCTCTGTACACAGCACATAGGAGATGCCGGCTTCGATATCACGCCGGATATCACATTCTGCCGGATAGCCGTCCGTCCACTGGTCGATGCCGCGGGCATGCATGGTCTCACGCGCACCTTCAAAAATTTCTACGATACGCGGAATATCTTCTTCGGTTGATTTTCTGAATTGCATATGACAGATCCTCTCTGATCGGTTTTCGGATATACTGGTTTCACGGTCTGTTTTCATGCCGGAACAGACCAAAGTGATTTTCATCGTTATGACTATAGGGATCATAAAGTGATCCGACCTCGGTTCTAAGGCTTATGGTTCCTCATAACGGGTTTCAGTATACCACAATTTGATCAAAGATGCAAGGGTTTTCACAGATTATTTGCAATTGGGTTTCTCTTTTTGGATAAATCAACAGATTCAAAAAGGAATGCCCCGTAATTTTTTACAGTGCCTCTGTTCCGATATGTTGGAACTCCCTTACCGCACGCAGAAACTCCGTCGCTGCACGCTCAATCGGCAGTCCGTGAAGATAGGTTTCCAGATAGGCATCGAATTCCTGCTCCAATGCCGCATCCGGTTTTTCGGTGAGATGCGGTTTTCCCGCAAAGACGCGGTTTGACAGATAATCCGATAGCGTCTCCCCCGCTGTACGGTTCTTTGCATATGCCGCAAGCAGCGCCGAACCATACGGTCCGCCCTCTCCGGCAGTTTCCGATACCATAACCGGTGCATGCATGGCAGCCGCGAGCACCGGCTGTGCCGCACCGCGCGTCCGGAACAGTCCGCCGTGTGCATGGATGCGGTGAACCGCGGCGCCCTCTGCCTGCAACAGCCGGTATCCGTATGCAAGCGGTGCAAAAATGGAAAACAGCTGCGCCCGCATGAAATTCTGCAAGGTAAGATGGCTGTCGCTTGTCCGCACGAACAGCGGACGCCCGCTTGTAAAGCCTGTCAGATGCTCACCCGACAGGTAATTGTATGCAAGCAGACCGCCGCATCCGGCTTCTCCCTGCATGGCGGCAGACAGAAGCGCGGTATAGACCGCTTCTTTTCCCGTGCTGTCGGCATCGGATTCTCCGGCGGAGAATCCGGCGGCTTCCATTCCCGCCATGATGATGCCGACCCATGCGTCAAGCTCGGAGGTACCGTTGTTGGACTGTATCTCCGCGACCGGAAGACCGCACGGCGTCACGGTCGTCTCCACCTCAGGATTGGCATGGGCAAGAGGTTTGTCAAGAACAAACAGCGCAAATGTAGAGGTTCCGGCAGAAACGGTTGCACAGCCGGGCGTCAACCCGCCGGTACACACCATTCCCGTGCCGCCGTCTCCTTCCGGCGGACAGAAGGGAATGCCCGGGGACAGCGTTCCGCTTGGGTCGAGAAGACGTGCGCCCTCCTCTGTCAGATATCCCGCGTTTTCCCCTGCACGCAGGACGCGCGGAAGCAGATCAAGGGTCTTCCACGGCATACCGGCACAGTGTGCAAGTGTGTCCATCTTTTCCACCATTGAGGGTACGTATACCGGATCGCCGTCAATACTTCCATCCACAGGGAACATGCCCGCTGCCTCACAGCAGCCGAGTACCCGCGCCCCGGTCAAAAGCATATGCATATAACCGGCAAGCGTCGTCATGTGATCCATGCGTTTTGCCTTCTCCGGCTCTGTCTTCATCAGCTGATACAAATGTGCAGCCGACCACCGCTGCGGGATGGTGTAGTCAAACAGTGCGGTCAGAGCCTCCGCCTCGGGGGCGGTCATGGTATTGCGCCAGGTACGGAACGGCGTTACAAGAACCCCCTCCCGGTCCAGTGCAAGCAATCCATGCATCATACCGGAAATGCCGATGCTGCCGATTGTCGTCAGCGGGACACCATATTTTTCTCTGACATCCGCGGCAAGGGCTGCAAAGCACTTCTGCATATTGGTCACAGCATCGGCAAGATCATATGTCCAGATGCCGTTTTCAAACCGGTTTTCCCATGTGGTCGACCCCATGGCAATAACGTTGTGATCATCGTCAATGAGCACTGCCTTGACACGCGTTGAGCCGAATTCCATACCCATTGCGGTATTCCCGTCAAGAATTGCTTTTTGAATTTGCTGTATCTTCATATGTACAACAGCTGCCGCATGTACTGTGGTTTTCCTACATGCGGCAGCTTCCTTTCTCATACTGATATCATGTTCGTTTGTAAAACGTCCTGCGGGATCACATCTCCTGCATGCTTCGTGCAATAATCATATCCTGCCAATTTTTGTCAAGCGTCACAAACCGTGCCGACCACCCGGATACACGCACGGCAAGGCTCTCGTAGTCCTCGGGATGCTGTTGTGCCGCAAGCAGAGTACTGTTGTCCACGACGTCAACCTGTAAAAAGAATCCGCCCAGTGCATTAAACGCACGCAAAAGTCCCTCAATCGCAGTGATACCGCCCTCTCCGGAAACCGCCTTGGGATCAAGACGGATATCCAGCACCGTGCCGCAGGTCAGGCGGGAATAATCTGCTTTGCATGCGGATTTGATGATGGCAGTTGCGCCTTTATGGTCTGTGGACGGCGTAGGACTGATGTTGCCTGCAAGCACAGAACCCTTTTTAAAGCCGTGCGGTGCGGCAGTGCGTGCATCCTTCCATTCAATCTGCCGTCCGAAGGTGCTGATTCCCGGCGGGCGCAGTACGTCATTGCGTTTTTCGACAATACGGCAGTCTGTCACATAATCTTCTATGATTTTTGCAGCAATCGCATCCACCGCATCGTTGTCATTGCCGTAATAGGTATAGTGGTTGCGAACATAGAGACGCAGGGCTTCCTGATCCTCCCAGTCATGCTTCAAAACGGTCATGAAATCCGCAAACGACAGGCGTTTTTCTTCATACACCAGCTTTTGAATCGCATACAGGGCATTGGCAACGTCCGGAATGCCGCCGAAATGCGGGGAAAATACGTTGTAAACCGGGCCGCCATTGCTGTAGGAAAGCGCCTTTTCGATGCATCCATCCTCAAACAAATCAATGACACCGGTCGTGCTGTCGCCAAAAAAGTGATCCGCCGCCGCATGGAACGCATCCAGCATTCTGTCCATACCTGCACGGAAGGCGGCATACAGCGCGTCAAAGCTGTCGTAAGAAACGCGCTGATCATCGCACAAATGCAAAACCTCACGTTCAAACATGCCGTAAAGGTCCATCGGACTGTAGATGAAACGGGTTCTGCCGGGGATCTGTACTTCCCAGCAGCCGTCGTTTGCAAACTTGCGCGCTTCCTTGATATCGTACCCGAAGCCGACAAGTGAATCAATGATCAAATCCTCATTGTACATGGCGACAACACCGCTGCCGTGACGGATGACCTCTGCCATTTTTCGTGTAATCCATGCAGGGGATTTTGCACCGACACGCACCGCAATCGGGAAGTCTGCAATCGGGAATTCCTCTACAATTTCCAGAATCAGACGTGTGACGTCTCCGGTACGGTCAACCCCTTCACAATCGACGCCGCCGAGTACAAGATTCTGATAGTGCTGCGCATCTCCGGAACCGCGTCCGATGAGCGTAATCCATTCACAGCCTTTGATAAAGAAATGCGCAAGCAGCTCACGGGCTTCCGCCTCTGTGATGCGGCCGGCGGCAAGGTCTGCCTGATAGAGGTCCTCTAACATCAAATCCATACGTCCGATACCGGGCCAGTTGCCGCACAGACGAATGAACGCAAAGGTAAACCAGATGCTCTGTACTCCCTGACGAAACGTCTTCGCAGGAGAAAACGGCACAACGGTCAGGGTATCATACAAGGCTTTGTACTGTTCTTTTTCCGCCGGATTCTCTGTTTGTTCCATGGAAGTCTGCAAACATTCCAGATAGCGCGTATGCCATACCTTCATCGCCTCCCATGCATTTAATTGCGATGCAAGCGTGGTCTTCTGCGCCGGTGTCAATCCTTCGTCCTCCATGCGTGCAAGAATGCGCTGACGATAGGAGTCCATTCCTTCTCTGACTACACGGTCAAAATTGCATGTCAGATGGCTGACCGACGGGCAGACGGGGTCTGTGCCGTTGAAGGTTGCGGGAACCACGTGCGAAATTGCCGCTCCAAGCGTTGCAGAACCGGACAGCATCTCAAGAAGCGTTCCGTCTGCATCGCGGCAGATACGCAGCGGCGCCTCCCTTGCAATTGTCATAATCGCAAGATCATAGTTTTTGTATGCATCCTCCGATTTCTTTTCATCGGGAAGCGTAACGTATCGATGCTCCAATGCTTCACGGCCAAAGATGCCACTCAGCGCATCCTTTGCAAACTGCCGTGTACGCTCTGTACACCGCACCGGACGGGGCGTGCTACACGGTGTTGGAAACTTCACCATATTTAAATACCTCCTTTGGTATCCATTTGACATAGACAATTGTAAAACTCCGTTTTACAATTGTCTATATTATTTTATGTTGTTTGTTCCTATTGTAACACATTGCAGCCGCTTTGTAAAGTGGATTTCATGAATTTTTTCCTTCCATTTGCAAAGTTATGAAAAGAGAGACAACCCACAGACAAAAAATTTCGTCTCGGACTTTTTTGCCGTATCGGGAAAACACTCCCCCTCGGACCGTTTTTCTGTTTTGTACCGTTTTTCTTTGCTTTTTTCCCACGTTCGTTTCATAAATTAAAAGCCGAGCACGTAGAAAGAACCTTAATCAAAAGTGAATCATTCAAAAGGCAATTAAACATATTTTGTCGAATGCTTGTCTTCTTAACTAAAGAAGGAATATATTGTTTGTGTAATAAT